>NZ_OY726397.1:1363343-2726687 GCF_963378095.1 Mycolicibacterium sp. MU0053 | reverse complement strand
GGATCGGTGGCAACACCGTCGCGGCGCGGCGCCGCGTGGTCCGCTACGGCGACGGTTGGTGCCCGTTCCCGGCCCCGGCAGGATTGGCGCAGACGGCGAAAACCGCGCCGCTGGATTCGGTCGAGCGACTCGCCGAACTCGTCGCCGATCTGCACCGCCGACTCGAAGCGGCCGGCCGCGATCCGGGCTCGGCCGACATCGCGTTCTCGCCGCTGCACGGCAAGGGACCCGGCGATGACGACTTCAACGCGGACGAATACCTGAGCGATCTGCAACGGTTGGCGGCCGCCGGTGTCACCTGGGTGAACGTCCAGATCCCGGGTGACGGTGTGGCGCCCGCGACCGAGGCGCTGGAGCGGTTCGGCGCCACGGTCATCGACGCGATCTAGAACTGGGGCAGTCGAACCACCTGGACGAAGAACTCGTCGATCTGGCGCACCGCGCTCATGAACTGGTCGAGGTCGACCGGCTTGGTGACATACGCGTTCGCGTGCAGCTTGTAGCTGCGCAGGATGTCTTCCTCGGCCGAGGAAGTCGTCAGCACCACCACCGGGATGTGGCACAGGTCCGGATCGGACTTGATGGTCTCCAGCAGCTGCCGGCCGTCGTACTTCGGCAGATTCAGGTCCAGCAGGATCAGGTCGGGCCGCGGTGCGTCGGCGAAGTTGCCCCGCCGGTAGAGGAAGTCCAACCCCTCCTCGCCGTCGTGCGCGACGTGCAAGGTGTTGTTGATCTTATTGTGCTCGAACGCTTCTCGCGTGATGAGTTCATCGCCCGGATCGTCCTCGACCAACAGGACATCGATGGGGCCGTCGCCGCTAGGCATGGGCGATTCCTTCCTTCTCGACCGTGGCACCGTCGTCCACGGCCAACGGCAATGTGAGGCAGAATCGGGTCCCGTCGGTGTACGAGGTGTCGATCCAGATGGTGCCGCCGTGATACTCCACGATTTTCTTACACAGCGCCAGCCCGATTCCGGTGCCGGTGTAAACGTCACGTCCATGTAAGCGTTGGAAGATCACGAAGACCTTCTCGGTGAACTCGTCGGGTATCCCAATACCGTTGTCGGAGACACAGATCAGCCAGCCGTCGCCGTGCTCCTCCGGTGCGGGTCCGCAGTCGATGACCACCTTGGGTGGTAGGTCCGGACGGCGGAACTTCACCGCGTTGCCGATGAGGTTCTGCCACAGCATGGTCAGCAGGGTGGGGTCGCCGGCGATGGTCGGCAGCGGTTGCTCGGGCCGGACGAGCTGAACCCCGGATTCCTCGACCACGTTGGAGAGGTTGTCCAACGCGTGGTCGAGCGCGGCGTCGAGGGGAACCTCGGCCAGCTTCGTGTTGAGTCGGCCCACCCGGGAGAACGTGAGCAGATCGTTGATGAGGATCTGCATCCGCTTGGCGCCGTCGACCGCGAACTTGATGTATTCGTGGCCGCGATCGTCGAGCTGGTCGCCGTACCGCTTCTCGAGGAGCTGGCAGAACGAGGCGATCTTGCGCAGCGGTTCCTGCAGATCGTGGGAGGCCACGTAGGCGAACTGTTCGAGCTCGGCGTTGGACCTGCGCAGTTCCACGGCTTGCTCGTCGAGGGCTTCGGCCTGCTCCGCCAACACGGCCCGCCCGGCTCGCGACACCTCGAGTTCGTCGACGATCCGCTGGCGCATGTCCTCCACATCGGTGGCGATGGCGCGGATGTCCTTGGGCCCGCGCGGGGTGATCCGCTCGTCGAAGTTGCCCTCGGTGATCCGTCGGCAGGCGGCGGCCAGGGCCTCCAACGGCCGGGTGACCGCGTTGCGCATCAGGACCGCGAGCAAAATCGCCGTGCACATGAAGGCCAGCAGCATCGCGATCAACACCCCGTTGCGCCAGGACTGCGCCCGCTCCAGATCGGCGATGCTGTCGCTGCGCGCCTCGAGCAGGTGTCCGCTCTGCTCGTCGAAAAGGGTCCGGATGTGATCGAACTGAGCCCTACCCTGCTCGGCGGCCGCGGTGTTGAGCACCACCGTCGACCCCGGTGTCACCGTCGCGATCTGGCGTTCGGCGTAGGTGGCGCGCCAGTCGGCGGCGGCCTTCTGGATCGCATCGAGGTCCGCGATGAGTTGCGGTCGGTCGGGGACTCGCTGCCGGATCTCGGCTGCCGCCTCCGCTTCGGCCGTCTGACCCGCGTAATAGGGGTCCAGGAACTGCCGGTCCGCCGCGATCAAATAGCCGCGCACTGCGGACTCCTGATCGCGCAGCGCGCCCTGGAGCTGGTAGGCCGCGACGCGCGACGGTTGGATCTCCTCGCTGAGCTCCTGCGACACCCGGTCGGCGCGACTCAGTAGCAATGCCGTGGCAACCCCGCACACGAGCACCACAACGCCCATCAGCGACAGCACCAGCACCAACCAGCCCTGCACGGTGAGTCGCCGCCGGGGCAGGGGAGTCACCACTGATGGCGCTCCACCCGAACTACCGCGATGTCATCGGTGATGCCGCCGTGCTTCTGCGCGCGCCGTTCCGCGCCGTCGATGAGGGCATCGACGAACTCCACGCCGGGAAGGTGCGCGACCGACCGCGCCAACTCCAACAGTCCGTCCTCACCCAGCCGGTCATTTCCGCGGCCGGAGTGGCCTTCGAACAACCCGTCGGTGAGCATCACCAGGCCCGCACCGGCCGGGAGTTCGACCTGGTCGGCGGGCCAGTCGCCGCGGTGCACTCCGAGCGCCGGCGCGCCGGGCGGCATCACCCATTGGACCGTGCCGTTGTGGTGGAGCAGCATGCCGGGGTGGCCCGCGCGAACCGCGTTGATCATGGGGCCTTGGGGCGGGATCGCCAGGCTCATCACCGTGGCGAAGATGCCGGTTCCGGCCCGCTCGACCTGCAGGATGCGGTTCAACTCGCGCATCCGGTCGGTACCTCGCAACCCCGCGAAGGTCAGGGCGCGCCAGGCGATCCGCAGCGCGACCCCCAGTGCCGCCTCGTCCGGGCCGTGCCCGGCGACATCGCCGACCACCACGTGTACGGTGCGGTCCGGCGTCTGGACGAAGTCGTAGAAATCGCCGCCGACCAGCGAGTTCTCGCGACTGGGGCGATACCGAGCCACGATGTCGACACCGGCGTCGTCGAGTAGCAGCGGAGACGGCAGCAGGCCGCGTTCGAGTCGCGCGTTCTCCCGCTCCCGCATTTCGCTGGCGTGCAATTCGACCGCGGTCCATTCGGCGCGCTTGCGTTCCATGGCATAGAGCACCGCACGGCGCAGCATGTCCGGTTCGACGAGGCCCTTGACCAGGTAGTCCTGCGCGCCGGAGGCCACCGCGGAGACGCCGAAGTGCTCATCGGCCAAGCCGGTGAGCACGACGACGGGCAGGGTCGGGTCCAGTGCCGTCATCCGGCCCAGGGCCGCGTTGCCCAGCGTGTCCGGCAGGTTCATGTCCAGCAGCACACAGTCCGGCCGCGCCGTGTCGAGTTGCCGTTCCGCTTCGCTCATCGACGGCACCCAGACCACCGTGGCGTCGGTCAACGCCTCGGCGACGAGTTCCTCAACCAACACGGCATCGCCCGGGTCATCCTCGACCAACAGCAGCGTCAGACGGTGATGACGCGTGTCATCGGCGGGTGCCGGGGCGAATCCGGTGTCATTCGATTGGCGCATCGCCTGGCCATTTGTGAGTTTTGATGCTCCGAACGATACCGGTCTGGGCCTCGTGAACGAACACGGAGTGGCCGGATTGGGGTAGCTGCAAAGGACCCCGGTGGCGGCGTCACGTCGATTCCGGGACGGCGAAATCTACTATCTCCCCGAGGAAGTCCCCTCATCTGTTCAACTGTTCAGGTGTTCATCTGTTACGGTTTCAGCACGGGCTGGCCGTGGCGTTGCCGATGCAGCAATCGTTTGCCGTCTTGCCATCAGGGCGGTAGTCGGCGCCACGGCCACCTGTTTCTGCTCGCCACCGCTAATTGGCTCGACGCGGCAACGGATCCGATCGATACTGGCCGCAATGCTGACCCCAGATCAGATCGCGGCCCGGACCGCCCGCGCGGTGCGCGCCGCCGCCACCGCCGGGCGGCAGTTCGGGCTGGTGGTCAAGGACCCGCGAGTGCTCTACGACGTGTTCTCGGTGATCGTCCATCTCGCGCCGGCTCCGGTGGTGGTGCGGGTGCCGACGGTGCTACCCCCGGCGTTCGCGCAATCTCCCGAGCAGCAGTCGGCTCAGCAACGCGCGGAGCTCGCGGTGGCGGGCTGGCTGGCTGATCGCGGCCATCCGGTGGTGGCGCCCAGCCCGTTGGTTCCGCGTGCACCGGTTCAGCGCGAGGGGTTCTCGATGACGTTCTGGGAGTACGTCGAGGAGGTCCCGGACGCCGGGCTCGACGTGGCGCTCGGCTGCGAGCAGACCGCGCGGTTGCACGCGGCGCTTCGCGACTACGACGACCGCGAACTGGGGTTCTGGCGGCCGTTCAACACTTACATTCCCGCGGCGCTGACCGTACTCGCGCGACGCCCGGACCTGCTGGCTGCGCCCGATGTGCAACGAGCGCAACGCGAATGGTCGCTGCTGCGGCCCATGATCGGGTCGCGCGCGGGGTGGCACGCGGCCTTTCCCGGCGTGGGAGTTCAGACGGTTCACGGCGACGCGCCGTTCTACAACCTGATCAGGACCGCCGAGGGGAGTAGGTGGTCGGACTTTGAGCTGGTCACCTCGGCGCCGGCGGAGTCCGATCTGGCGATGGCCGGTCCGGCGGGGGTGGCCGCCTATGACGAGGCGGCCGTGCGGTTGGGATTGCGCCGGCTCGATGAGCGCGTCCTGCGCCTCACCGAGGCGGCCGCAACGCTGGCGGCGGTCGCGGCCCTGGCCATGGCGCCCGAACTTCCGCTGCTGGTGGAGTCCCTGGCCCCGGTCATCGAGCAGTGGCGATCCGCACCGCCGCTCACCGCCGCGCACTGGTCGCAGTAGCTGTACCGCCGGCGCGGTCCCCGGCGACCGGTGCGATCTGGGCCGCCGAGGCCGCTCGGCCCAGCAGCAGGAACAGCGCGCCGCCGATGAACGCGGCGGCACCGGCGAAGATCAGAAAACCGTTGAAACTGTCACTGACCTGCAGGGTTCGGCTGAGGATCAGCGCCCCGAGCGCCGAGGACACCCCGATGGCGGCCGACAATATGCTCAGCACGGTGCTGTAGATCGTCAGGTTGAACCGCCGCGCCACCAGGTAGGCGATGACGTCGCCTTCGGCACCCCAGGCCGCGCCCAGGCAACAGACCGCCAGCACCAGGACCGCGAAGCTGTCCCAGGGCGCGGCGATGATCAAGCAGCCCAGACCGGGCAGCGCCATCGCCACCGCGGCGACCTTGTGGGGCGGCAGCCGGTCCAAGGCGAGGCCACAGGAGAAGCGACCGACGATCACGGCGACCGCGAAGATCGCGACCAGCAGCGCCACCGCCTCGCCGGATCCCAGCGAATCGCTCAGCACCACGCCGAGCTGAGTGGTGGTCACCGAGTGGTAGAGGTTGCACAGCAGCACACCGCCCAGCAGGATCCAGAACACCGGGCTGCGCGCGATCGCGCGATAGTCGCGGCCGGCCTTCGCCGCACCGCGGTCCCGTCGCAGCTCCGGATCCTCGCCGGGCAGCAGCACCAGGGCGGCGGTCCCGATCACGGCGATGGCGCCCGCGATGACGAGGCAGCCCGCCCGCCAGCCATGGGCCTGGTTGACCGCGTCCACCGCCGGGGCTCCGACGGCACCGAGCAGCGGCGGACCCGAAATCGCGATGGCCAACGCGAGCCCGCGCGACCGATCGAAAACCGTTGCGACGACCCGGCTGTAGATGGCCGGGGTGGTCGCGACCCCCAATCCGACCATGGCGACCGTGATCGCCAGGTACTGCCAGATGGGTCCGGACATCAGCGCGTAGGAGGCCCAGCAGGCGGGCAGTCCGATCACGCCGACCGCCGCGATCCGACGCACCCCGAAGATGTCGGTGAGCCGCCCGTAGACCGGCAGGAACACGAACGTCAGCAGCGTGATCACGCCGGAGAGCGCGAAATCCGAGCGGCTCCAACCGAACACCTCCAGGAACTGCGGTGCCATCACTGCGTTCAGGTACGCCATCAGGCTCAGGCCGGCGCTCAACCCCGCCGTCGCCGCGACCAGGGGCCGCCAGTTGGTGCGCAGCTCGCCGAGATAGCTCAACGTCGATTCCCCTCGTCCGGGTTGTCCTGCCGCAACGCGGGCCGCAACCGCTCGGCAGCGATCGCGGTGTCCTGGGCCAGATCCTCGATCAAGGCACGGGCATGCGCGATCAGCCCGACGAGGTCGATGCCATGCGGGGCCGCCATGCTCTGGGCGGCCAATCGGTCTGCCGCCCGCTGCAATACGGTCGTTGCGCCGGTGGTGTTTTCGCGCTGGATGTGGGTGATGCCGACGGCCAACTGCGCCAATCCCTGCCACATCTCACGCTCGGAGTCCGGCGCGTTCTTCCAGGCGGCCTCGAGGACTTCGTGGGCGTTGAACGCGAGTCCGCGATCCAGCAACTCCTGGGCGTAGGACAGCGTGTCGGCCGCCGCGAGGGTCAGGTCGTCGGGGATGCGAGCGACGCCGTCGGCCCCGTAGGGCAATGGGCGGCCCAGCTCGTCGCGCGGTCGCAGATTGCGCGCCTTCCCGAGTTCGTCCCGGTCACGGTCTGTCATCGACCCATCCTGACACCGCGCGGCACGCCGCGGAATGGGGGTCGGTGGGGGTCGCCGTTCAACGGTAGGCCGTGAGCTGGGCGGTCAGCGCGACCTGCCCGTCGGCGCCGATCACCCGTGCCTCGGCCTGGCCACTGCGCCGGCCCGCGCGCAGTGCTGGACAACATGGCGACTACCTTACAAACCGAGCCGTGTCTGTCATGCCCTACCGTAGGCTGGCCCGCGATGAACAATCGAACAGCGCTTGTCATGGGTGCGAGCGGCAACGTGGGTGCCAGCGTCACTCGGCATCTGGTGGCCCGCGGCGACGACGTTCGGGTGCTGTTGCGAAAGACGAGTTCCACCAGAGGCATCGACGGCCTGGACGTGGCGAAGTTCTACGGCGACATCTTCGATTCGGAGGCGGTGGCCACCGCGATGACGGGCTGCGACGTCGTCTACTACTGCGTGGTCGACGTCCGGGCCGAACTACGGGACCCGCGGCCCCTTTTTCAAACCAATGTCGAAGGCCTGCGCCGGGTCCTCGATGTCGCGGCCGAAGCCGACCTGCATCGTTTCGTCTTCCTGAGCACGATCGGCACCATCGCCGTGGGCCGCAACGGCGAATCGGTGACCGAAGACACCCCGTTCAACTGGCCCGGCGAGGGCGGCGCCTACATCGAATCCCGGCGCCAGGCCGAAGAACTCGTGCTGACCTACGCCCGCGAGCGCGGGGTGCCCGCCGTCGCGTTGAACGTGTCCAACCCCTACGGCCCGCCCGACTGGCAACCCCGGCAGGGCACCTTCGTCCAGCTCGCGGCGCTCGGCAAGATGCCGTTCTACCTACGCGGCGTGGGGGCGGAGGTGGTCGGCATCGACGACGTCGCCGAGGCGATGGCGCTGGCCGCCGAGCGCGGCCGGGTGGCCGAACGCTACATCATCTCGGAGCGGTACATGAGTCAGCGTGAAATGCTCACCGCCGCAGCCGAAGCCGTCGGCGCCCGACCGCCCCGGTTCGGCATCCCGATGGCGGCCGTGCGCGCCGTCGGACGCCTCCTGGACCTGGTCGGTTACCTCACCCGCCGCGACATCCCGCTGACCAGCACCAGCGTGCGACTGCTGACGTTGACCTCGCCGGCCGACCACGGGAAGGCGACGCGCGAGCTGGGCTGGACCCCGGCGCCCACCGAGCATGCGATCCGTCGCGCGGCCGAATGCTATGTGGCGCGAAGCGGCGTCAACTCAACGCGAACCGCAACTTCGCGATAGCGGTACCGTTCCAGATCCCGGCGCTGATCTCGTCGTTCCGGACGGCAACCACACGACCACCCTTGTCGAGCACGGTCACCGCTATCCGAGACAGCAGATCGTAGCCCTCGGGGGTGTAGTCCACCTCGCCGGTGGCATCGTTCATCAGGCCCAGCACGTCGACGGTGAAGTTGTAGACCAGGGTGGAGACCGCGCCCGCGACGGCGGCGCGGGCGATATCGGCGATGTCGGAGGCGACCAGTCCGCGGCTGACCGCATCCCCGATCTCCTCGAGCCGGGAGTTGACCCGTTCCGCATTGATCTTGGGCAGGGCCTTGCGGATCGCGTCGTCGATCTGATCGGGTCGCAACTCGTCGGGTGCCCCGGGAACCGCGACGACCCGGCGCTTGTGGTCGAGGTTGCGGTACAGATCGAGCAGCGGGTCGGTGGCGAAGAGGAACAGATCTTGGGCCCGGTCCGGATCGGCCTGCCCCAACTCCGAATCCACGGCATCTGCCACCCGTTTGGCGTACGTCTCCAACAGGGTCTTCTTGCCTTCGTCGCCGACCAGCCGACCCAACTGGCCCCGACCGCGGATGGTGGCGCGGTTGGTCGCTTCGGCCGCGTCCGCGGCGTATTCGCCGCCGAGAGTCATTTCCTCGGCTCGGCTGGAGGCGGTCGCGTGCCAGAGATTCCAGCCGTCGGCGGACAACGTGAGCGCATAGGCCTCTTGCGGTGTGGTGACGGCGCGAACCAGCTGGCCGATGTCGAAATACTGGCCGACCTGCAGCTGCGTCTCCAACGCGTTGGGCAGCACGTACACCTCATGGACGTCGTCTGCGATGAAGATCGCCAGCGAGCGGGACAGATTGCCCCACAGGTCGGATCCGGCGATACGGTCCCAGTGTTGGCGCAGCTGGGTCTCGACGGCCCGGCTGGCACCGGACTCGCGCACCGTGCGCAGGGCTCTGTCGACGGCACTTTTCACCGTCAGCAAATTGTTTTCGCGATGGTCGGCGCCGGGCGCAGTCTGGGCGTAGACCGTGATCGCATGTTGATGTTGGCGTCCGAGTTCGATCAGATCGGCGACGCTGGGCAATTGGTACCGAGGCACAGTCACTCCTTCTTCGGGTTTCCTGTCTCGCTACCCACCATAGGCAAATTCGGCCGCTAGCAGGTCAAAGCCGCGACGGGCTGCTGGTGCTGACCCAGACCCACACCGGGAATTTGTCGATACCGTGTGTTGAATCAGGCCGGTGGCGCCGGTTGGCGCCCCACTAATCCGAGGAGCAACCATGCCCACGCAAACGCCGCTGGTTCCGCCGTTCACGTTCGAGACGGCGACCGCGAAAGTCCGCACCGCGGAAAACCTCTGGAACACCCGCGATCCGCGGCGGGTGGCGCAGGGCTACACCGCGGACAGCCGGTGGCGTAACCGCTCGACTTTTCTGCAGGGGACCGAGGCCATCATCGAGTTCCTCTCCGCAAAATGGAATTCCGAACTCGACTACCGCCTGATCAAGGAACTCTGGGCCTACGGCGACTACCGGATCGCGGTCCGCTTCGCCTACGAGTACCACGACGTATCCGGGCACTGGTTTCGCGCGTACGGCAACGAGAACTGGGAGTTCGACAACGACGGGCTGATGCGGACGCGCCACGCCAGCATCAACGACGTCGCGATCACCGGCTCCGAGCGACTCTTTCACTGGGACAGCAGCGCGCCGCGCCCCGAGGATCATCCGGGTCTGAGTGACCTGAATCTGTGACGGCGGCGCGTTTGGCGAATTGGGTCGGCCCCGCAGCCTGTTGGCGTTAGATTGCGCTAACCAGGACAACCGGAGGGGTCATGGGGGAGTCACGGCCGCAAGCGCGGGACGCCGAGCGGAGCGGCCCGAGAATCGGCGTCCGGGTGGGGGCACTCGCGGTGTTCCTCGGGGTGGCGCTCCCGTTCACGGTGCCCGGGATCGCTCACGCCGAGACCGAGGGTTCGTCGTCATCGTCCAGCGAGTCGTCCGGTGAGCAGACGGCGGCCACCCCGGGACGGTCTCAGGTTGCGAAGGCGAAATCCTGGTTGTCGCGCAAGAAGGTCGCCGACAGCGCCGCCGTCGACGCCACCGGATCCGTCCGGGCGGGCTCGGCGCCGGCCGACCGAGATCGACGGGTGGACCTGCCGAGACTGACCAAGAAGGCGCTGCTGGGCCGTCGTGTCGACCGGGTGGCGGCCGCAGCAGACCCGGGGCCGCACCCGCGGTTCCCGCGGTTGCGGGACCGACCCGATCCCGCCGCGCGCAGCGAGGCGCGGGCGCCGTGGCGGAAAGTGCAGCCGTCTCCGGCGGCGGTCGGCGAGCCCCGGGTCGCCGTGATTCAGGAGCCGACGCAGGTCGTGTCGAAGATCGTCACCGCGCTGACCCCGCGGGATCCGGCGCCGTCGACGCCCGAGCCGGCCCCCGTCCCTGCCAAGGCGCCGTTGGCCGAGGTCGTCACCGATGTCCTCAGCGCGGTGTTCGCGCCGCGGGCCGGCGTGGCGGTCGATCGCGATGTCCCGGGCCAGTCGCCGGCGGGGTGGGTACTGCTGGCCTTCGCGCGCCGCCAGGTGGGCAGCGACGCCGCCCTCGAGGCCCCCGAGGTGACAACCACGCCGCCCGCCCCGACGTTACTGGTCAACCAGGTCAGCCCATTGGGGACACCATGGCAGCTCGCGGCCGAGAAGACCGCGATGCGCACGGTCGACACTGTCCCGGTGAAGTTGATGAAACTCGTTCTGCGGCTGCAGTTCCAGTCGGCCGTCCAGCAGGAGTTCGCCGCGGTGGGTGGCGTCGACGCCGAGAACATGGCCCTGCTGGACACCGCCGTGGACCAGTTCGCCTTGTTCTCCGCGTTCACCCAGCAGCTGATCAACCCGATGGACCCGGCGATCTTCTGGGCGGATACGCCGCCCCACAACTGGTTTGGGGTGACCGTCGGTGACTCGCGCTACCTGTACGACAACCCCGACACCATCTATCGATTCGTCGGGGTAAACAAGAACGCGTCCTATGTCATCACCGGCCGCTTCCACGATTACGATCCCGACGACCGTGCGGGCACGTTGCCCGCCGACACCAGCTTCAGCGTGGTCGAGGGCACATCGGGGGAGACCTCATCGCTGCTGACCACCGACCAGCTCGAGATCGCGCCGGACGGCTCGTTTGTGATCACCGTGAGCGGAGCGCCGGCCGCGCCCGGGCAGCGAAACCACATTCAGCTCACGTCCCGCTCGACGGTGCTGCTGGCCCGCAACACCCTCGGCGACTGGAACACCGAAGAGCCGATGACGCTGTCCATCGCGAAGGTCGGTGGGCCTCCCGACAGCCTGTTCGCGCAACTCGGCGGTTTCACCTTCCTCGGGGGACAGATCAACGACAACAAGCTGCTGGTGTCGTTGGTGTCCCTGATCCCGCCGCTGGCGATCGCCGAGACCCCCTTGGTGCGAGGCACATTGACCGCGATCATCATGGTGGTGCGCGGCGGCAACGAGCAGGCCAAGTACATCGCGTTGGCCACCACCGATCCGGTCACCGGTGCGCCGAAACCCGCGAACGTGATACCGCAGCCCACGAGCAATGCCGAGTTCCTGGCGAACCAACGTCAGAGCATCGGCAACTTCCAACTCGCCGACGACGAGGCGCTGGTGTTGACCATCGATCCCGGCAGTGCCGGTTACTTCACCGTTCCGGTGTACAGCGTCTGGACCACCACCACCGATTTCTGGAGCCAGCAGACCAGCCTGAACAACAAGCAATCCCAGATGAACCCGGACGGGACCTATACCGTCGTGATCTCGCCGGCAGATCCCGGGGTGTACAACTGGGTGTCCACCGGTGGCCTGAACCAGGGCATCATCGCCGCACGATTCCAGGACATCGACGAGACCAATCCGGACGGCCCCAGGGTCGTCAGCTACCAGGTGGTACCGATCGGCGAGGTCGCGCAGTTCTACCCGGATGACCCGCGCTACTTCGTCGATGCGCAACAGCGCGCTGAACAGCTCGAACTACGCAAGGCCGGCTACAACACGCGGTTCCTGCCCTACCCGCAGGTTTGATCACCCCCATCCGCGGGCGGGGTGGCTCCGAATCACTACACACAAGAGTTGCTCCGGGAGGTGTCGTGGGAATCGTGCACAGCAGTGTGGTGGATGCGCCGCGTGCGGAGGTATTCGCCTGGCACGGCCGCCCCGGCGCGATTCACCGACTGCTGCCGCCCTGGCAGCCGATGAGCGTCGTCGCGGAGGCGACCTCGCTGGCCGACGGGCGCGCCGTGCTGGGGCTGCCGGGCGGCCTGCGTTGGATCGCCGACCATCAGCCCGACGCCTACGACCCGCCGGCGCGTTTCGTCGACGCGTTGGGCCGCGACGGATTGCGGTCGTTGCCGGCCACGCTGTTCGGTCCATGGCGACACGAGCACAGCTTCGACGCCGTCGATGCCGAGCGCACGCGGGTCACCGACCGGGTCGACGCCGTGGTGCCGCAGCGTTTTCTGCGGCAGATGTTCCGGTACCGGCACCGCCAGCTCGCCGACGATCTCGCTGGTCATCGCTGGGCGCGCGAGCACGGAGACCGCCCGACGACGGTGGCGGTGACCGGGGCCGGCGGTCTGGTCGGCACCGCCCTGACGGCGTTCCTGTCGACGGGCGGCTACCGGGTGATCCGGCTCGTGCGCCGCCCGGCGAGCGGACCGGGGGAGCGACGCTGGGATCCGGATTCGCCGGATGCCGCGCTGCTCGACGGCGTCGACGCGGTCGTCCACCTGGCCGGCGCCTCGATCGCGGGCCGCTTCACCGCCGCGCACAAGAGCGCCGTGCGCGACAGTCGGATCGAGCCGACCCGGCGGCTGGCCGAATGCGCGGCGGCCGCGCCCAACGGCCCCGCGACGTTCGTGTGCGCCTCGGCGATCGGCATCTACGGCTACGACCGCGGGGACGTCGAGCTCGACGAATCCGCGACCCGGGGGGACGGCTTTCTCGCCGACCTGGTCTCCGACTGGGAGGGCGCCACCGCGCCCGCGTCGGCGGCGGGACTGCGGGTGGTGCCCGTGCGTACCGGCATCGTGCAGTCTTCACGCGGGGGCACGCTGCGTCTGCTGCGGCCCTTGTTCGCGGCCGGTCTCGGGGGCAGGTTGGACTCCGGCCGGCAATGGTTGTCGTGGATCGACCTCGAGGACCTGGTCGATGTCTATCACCGCGCGCTCGTCGACCCGGCACTGGCCGGCCCGGTCAATGCCGTAGCCCCCGATCCGGTCCGCAACACGCAGTACACCCGCGAGCTGGCCCGGGTGCTGCGGAGACCGGCGGTGCTGCCGGTCCCGGACGTCGGCCCCAGTCTGCTGCTCGGGGAGCAGGGCGCCCGTGAGTTGGCCGCGGCCAGCCAACGGGTGATTCCGCGCGCACTGACCAAGGCGGGTCACCGATTCCGTCGCCCCACCCTCGAGCAATGTCTGCGCCATCAGCTCGGACACCTCGACAAGGAGAACTGATGACCGAACCGTCGATGCGCGTGCTGGTTACCGGTGCCACCGGGTATGTCGGTGGCCGCCTGGCGCCGATGCTGGTCGAGGCCGGTCATCGGGTGCGGGCGCTGGCCCGCGACCCGGACAAGTTCCGTGGTGTGCCCTGGGCGGCGGATGTCGAAGTCGTGCGCGGTGACCTCACCGACCCGGAATCGCTCGAGCAGGCCTGCCGCGACATCGACGTCGTCTACTACCTGGTGCACTCGATGGGCACCCGCGGCGAGTTCATCGAAGCCGAGCGCCGCAGCGCCCAGAACCTCGCGGCCGCGGCGCACCGCGCCGGAGTCGGACGCATCGTCTACCTCGGTGGCCTGCATGCGGAATCGGATCAGCTGTCCACCCACCTGCGCTCGCGCAGTCAGGTCGGGGAGATCCTGCTGAATTGCGGTGTTCCGACGTTGGCATTGCAGGCCGGCACCGTAATCGGGTCCGGATCGGCGTCCTTCGAGCTCATTCGCCACCTCACCAACCGGTTGCCGGTGATGACCACGCCGCGCTGGGTCAACAACCGCATCCAACCCATCGCGGTCCGCGATGTGCTCCATTACCTGCTCGCCGCCGCCACGGCACCGCTGCCGCACAGCCGCACCTACGACATCGGTGGACCCGACGTCCTGCGCTACGGCGAGATGATGCAGATCTATGCCGAGGTCGCCGGCTTGGCGCGGCGCCGAATCCTGGTATTGCCGGTTCTCACGCCGAAACTCGCCGGGCTGTGGATCGGGCTGGTCACCCCCGTCCCGCCGTCGATCGGCCGGGCGCTCATCGAATCCCTGAGCACCGACGCCGTCGCCACCGAGAACGACATCGACACGATCATTGCCGCGCCGCCGGGCGGATTGACGACCTACCGCGACGCCGTCGCGCTCACCCTGCGCGGTAGCCTCGATGGGCAGGACGAAACCACCTGGGCCACCGCGTCTCCCACCGACCGGCCGGCCGAGCCGCTGCCGTCGGACCCGAGTTGGGCCGGCGACGTCAGCTACGCCGACGAACGCAGCATCGACTGCCGCGCCCCACTCGATCGGGTGTGGCGGACGGTGGAGCAACTCGCCCGCGAGAACGGCGGCCGCATCGAACGGGTCGAAGCACCGCACCTGCTGCGGCAGCGCACCCAGACCGCGGCACCCGGCGGAGCCTGGCACGAATGGCGGCTCGAACCGCGCGGCACGGACACCACCCGGCTACGTCTTCGTACCGTCTTCTTCCCGAAAGGACTTGCGGGACAGCTTTACTGGTACGGCAGCGCGCCGATGCGTGGAATCGCGGCCACCCGGGCCATCCGCGCGGTCGCCGCCCGCGTCAGCGCCGGTTGAGCCACCAGATATGGGTTGACAGCACGGTGGCGAATGCGCACCACGCCGGGTAGGCCGCCAGCGGGGCGGCGCGCCCACCGTTGACCGCGACCGCGCGACGGGTCAGGTCGGCGCTGCTGGCGGTGAGCGCCGCGGCGGTCAGTGCGGCCAATCCGGCCCGGTGACGGTTGAAGAACACCCAGGACCAGCTCGCGTTGAGGCCCAGGTTGACGGCCAGTGCCGCCCAGAAGCCGCGGGCTGCCTGCTGATCGCCCTCCTGGCTCAGGCCGTCGATGGCGTCGGCGGAGACCAGCGCGATGTCGGTGTACAGCAGCGGCCAGACGATGGGAAAGACCTGGGCCGGCGGTTGGTAGCTCGGCTTGCGCTGGCGGGCGTACCACACGGAGTTGACGTCGCCGCTGGTCGCTTTGCCGCCCGCACCGGCGGCAACAGCCACCGCGGCCGCCGTCATGCCCAGGGTCTTGAGTTTCATCGTGTTCGGCTCCTTGAATGTCGGGTGCTGCCCGAGGGGTATCCAATTGCGTGGATTTCAACCCCGGGCGCGACGGCCCCGGAGCGCTTACACCGGCAGTACCGTGGCGGTCTCGCGTTCGGCGAAGTCGACCACCGCGGCGGCCGCGTCGTAATCACAGGCGGCGGACGATCTGCCGATGAGCACCGGGGCGCCCCGCAGCCCGAGGCGACCCTCGACACCGACATAGCTGCCGGGTGGGATGGGCTCGCTCAGGCAGTACAACGTCGGTGCCGCGCCGGCCTCGACGTCGTTGGCCAGTAATCCCGCGGCGGCGCGCACCGTTCGGTGCGTGAGCGCGAGCACCGGTGACTGCGAGACGTTGGACAGGTTGGACGCCACCCAACCCGGGTGGGTCAGCTGCGCGACCACGGGCGACCCCGCGGCACGCAGCCGGCGGTCCAGCTCCAGTCCCCACAGCATGACCGCCAGCTTCGAATGTGCGTAGACGCCCATCGGCGACCATTTAGACGAGCGGAAGTGCATGTCGTCCAACTGAATTCGGGCCGATCGGTGCGCGTTGGAGGCCACGTTGACAATCGTCGAACGAATCCGGTCGAACAGCAGATTGGTCAGGGCGAACGGACCCAGCAGATTGGTGCCCAGGACGATGTCGAATCCGTCGACGGTGTCGCGACGGCGCTGGGTAATCATGCCGGCGTTGTTGATCAGCACATCGACGTCCCCGGTGAGCCGGTCGGGAAACGACCGCACCGAGGCGAGATCGGCGAGGTCGAGGTGCACGACCTCGGTGGAGCCGCCGATCTCGCGGGCACGTTGGGCGCCGAGGTCGGTGTTGCGCACCGCCATGATGACGTGGGCGCCCGCGCGGGCCAGCAGCCCAGCGGTGCCCAGCCCCACGCCGTTGGTCGCACCGGTGACGATGATGCGCTGGCCCGCCAGGTCGCCGAGCCGATCCGGGGTCCAGGTTGGCGCCATCGCTGCAACGCTACCGGGTGACCTCCGCAGCCAACTCGTGCGAGGTTTTAAGCGCCACCGAACTCACCGACGGCGGTCATCATGTTCCCGTTGGAGGCGGTGGCGAAGCCGCCTGCGGTGAAGGCACAATTCACGATGATGGCCCGGTGCGGCGGACTCTTCATCCACCACTCCAGCGCGGCCGCCGGAGTCGCAGCCGATCCGGTGCCCCAGTAGACGATCTCACCTGTGTACCCGGGCCGGGCGTACCCTGCTTCGGCGATGCGGGCGCGCGGTGATGAACCGTCCGAACCGGCATGGCTGGCCACGCCCGTCTTCAGCATGTCGTTGGCGTGGCGCTGGGCCGCCGACGTCAACCGTGCGTCGTTGCCGATCGCTCCGCAACTCTGGCGCAGTGCGTTCACGCCGCCGTATAGCGCGAACCCCAGATCGTCGGCGTGGGCGGGGGACCCAGCAACGGTGCCGAGAACAGTGACGGCGGCAGTGAGAAGGGAGGAGACCGCGACGATCTTGCGTTTCGTCATCATGGCTGCCTCTGGAGTGGGCTCGCTGGGTGCGTGCAGCAATGCTACCGACTTCGCCTACCGTGATGTCCGGAATCGGGACGATCATGCTGCCGTAACCGTGCCGCAGCTCAAGACACCCGCCCGTGAGGTCACAACGGCGCAGGCAATGCCACCAGCCGGCTGACGGCGAAAGCGGCCGCCTGATCGGCCAGCCCGTTGACCGCGTACTGCCCGTGCGCAGCCCCGGAGCCCGGCCCGAGGCCGCCGGAGCACACCGTGTCACCGGGTGCACACAGCTCCCGGGCTCTGCTCGCATACGCGGGTCCGACATCGAGCGCAGGCACGCCGTACTTCGGCACCGCCGGCCCGGCCGGTTTACCGAAGAGCACCACCGCAACCACGTTGTCGGCGACGTCCGGCGGCAGCGGAGCGGGGACGGCCTCGGGACTCACCCCGGCCGGCACCACTCCCGAGGTGACAAGCGCCGTCACGGCGGCCCCCTGGGAGTAACCCCCGAGCACCATCTGGGTCTGCGGACAGACCGACACCACGCCCCGCACGTGATTGGCTTCGTCCCGGACACCGTCAACGATGTTCATCGTGAAAGCTGGACCGCCGGCGAAATTACTGCTGGCGGGATAGTTGACGCCGTAGAGACCCACCGTTCGCGGGAAGGCCTGAGCCCTCAGCGAGTCGACGAATCGTTGACCTGCTGCACCCGGTCCGGGCTGTTCGGCCGTGCCCCTCGCGAACGCCACTCCGATGTCCGGGCACGGTTCGGCCGCGGTCGCCGTCGACGTCACGCACAACGGAGACATCATCAAGGCCGTGGCCGCCAACAGACGAGGTGCCAATCCGACAACAACCACTTTCGTCCCCCCATCGCGACGTCGTGCGAAGTCGACCGTCGAGCCCCCCTCGCCGATCGACTGTTGCCGTGCGGCAACACAATCAGGGTAGGGGTGTCGTCGGTCCGCCCGGGTAAGAAACGGGGATTTCGGCGGCGTGAACCCCGACGTGTCGGTGTCTGCTGCTACTCATAGGTGCGAACACGCCGAGATCGGCGAGATCGGGGCAGGATATGACGGGCAAGGCGCCGGTAGAAGTTGTCAGGGATCAGTTGGTGTTGGGACCGGTGACGGTGGATTTCCAGAGGACGCTGCGAATCCCCGAGACGGGGGTGCATCCGCTGCCCCCGGGGCTGGGCCGGTTTCCGCTGCGACGGGTCTCGGACTACCCCGACACCGCACCGGCGGAATGGCTGGCTCGTGGTGGGGTCATGCTGCCGATCTACCAGCGGGAGGCAATGTGGCTGTCGTTCAATGCTTCCGAACCAGCTGCTCTCCAGATTGGCGCGGGCAAGGTGTGTGCGGTCAGCGGTTTGCCGTGGATCGAGCACCTCGTTGGGGACCCACAGAATTATGTGCCGTTGCCCGATCAGCCGTGGCTAGACGGGATCAACGCCGGTGATGGCTTCATCCGCCAGTTCGTTGCCGTGCCGCTCGGTTCGGGCGCCACAGTCGAAGGTCAGGTGACGGGGGAGGAGACCCACGGTGGCGTGCAACTCCGGGCCGTCGGCCTGACCGAACAGGCGCTGGCGGCGTGGCACGCCGAACAAGCGCGGCAGGCGCTGATCTGCGCGGACATGGTCCTGGCATGCAATCCCACCGGGACAGGTTCGGCGGACATGGGCCTGGGGGCCGGCGGGCGGATGCGCCAGGAGGTCTATGTCGATGACCGCCCGCTTGCTGATTACGACGAGAGCGACGCACTGCGGGTGTTCGTCCACTTGTGTTCGGCCGGGCAGTGGACTGCCATCACCGGTGAGGTGCCGCCGCCGACGCCGGTGGACCGGGACGCCTACGTGGATGCCGGGTTGCCGTGGTTCGACTACTACGACGCCGACGCCCGCGACTTGGCAGCGGCGAAGGTCTTGAAGGGCATCAAGAGCGTCGGCGATGTGGTTGGCACCGAGGACGATCCGTTTGTGCCCGTTGACCCGAAGACAGTGGTTGCGCTAGCTGGTGACAGCCCGGTCGCGGTTGTTGACGGGCAGTGGTAGCGACGGGCAGTCAAACGGGGCGGTAGGACATCATTCTTCCTATCCGGCGACCGCGCGCGTGGGAAGGTTGATCCATGACCTTCGATGAGGCCGGGACCGCCATCGCGCCGCAGTTCATCACGATCGACGGTGTCCGAATCCGGTACGCGGAGAGCGGTCCCGCGGGCGTCGACGCGATTCTGCTCAGTCCGTGGCCCGAGACCGTGTACGCGTTTGATCAGGTGTGGGCAACGCTGGCCGGGAATGCACACCTGGTGGCCGTCGATCCACCCGGCTTCGGTGCGTCCGAGGGGCGCGCCGATCTGCTGAACCCGAACGCATTGGGCGAGTTCGTTGTCCACGTCGCCGATGCGTTCGGGATGGCACGCCCGCATCTCGTCGGGCCGGACATCGGCACCTCCGCGGCGTTATTTGCCGCCGCCGGCGCACCGGCCCGGTTCGCCTCGGTGGTGGTGGGATCCGGTGGCGCTGCCGTGCCCATCGATGTCGCCGGCCCCCTCGAGGATTGGGTATTCGCTACGGACCTGCAGGTATATCGGGATATCGGCGGGGAGGCGATTGTCGAGGCCGCGCTGGCTACCATCTCCGGGTACACGCCACCGCAGGCAATCCGCGACGATTACCTCACTTGCTATGCAGGCGACCGGTTCGCCGACACCATCCCGTATGCGCAGAGTTACCGGCATTGGCTCCCGGTGCTCGCCGACGTGCTACCCAGCATCACCACACCGGTGCGGGTGATTGCCGGTAGCGCCGATCAGGTGGTGCCGCAGGTCAACGCGACCTACCTCGCTGAACGGCTGCCGTTCGCCCGTGTCGATCTGATCGACGGTGCCGGACATTTCGTCTGGGAGGAGCAACCGCACGAGTACGCGGCATTGGTCGCGCAGTGGTGGGCCCAGAACTAGCCGGCGCTGACCATCCGCGCCAACGAGGGTTGCCCGGATGTCGAAACCTAAGTGGTGGAAGGGATTTGGGGCTCGCGAGTGCAGCCTGGTTGCGTTGATATCCGACTGGCCTCTACCTGCTCCACTGGCGACGCATGCGTGCCGCATCCTGCCGCGGCGGCGCCCCGTATTCGCGTCGGTACTCGCGGCTGAACTGGGTCGGGCTGGTGTATCCGACGGCCTGGGCGACCTGTGCGGCGCTGACGTCGTCGCCGATCAGCAATCGACGAGCATTCTGCAGCCGGACCTGTTTTTGAAAAGCGATAGGGCTCATCCCGGGACGTGCGTCAAACGAATCGGGAGGGGCCTGGGGATCACCGACGAGCACACCAAATCTGACCGTAAGACGTTGCGCAAGAACATCTTTAGGCGGCCCGGCATCAGCGTTCGTTTCGTCACAGTGACGGTACGGTGGAACTCGAGGGGCGCGATATCGGGGGATTGCGCCAAGGGTCAGCGAGCAACTGACCCACTGCGGACGGACACGCAAGCCGAGCCGGCGCCCGAGCGTCTAGACACCGGAGGCCGACCGGCGCAACCGTCGACATCACCAATATGTCACTGTGACGCATTTGGGAGAACCGGGGGCTCGGGTGCATCGAGCGAAGGCTGCGGCCTTCGCCGGCGCGTCCGTCTTCGGTCCGAGGCCTGCCCAGGGGCCGCCCATTGATGACATCCCGCCGTACCGCCTCAGGAGACCGGCGCAACAAACGGCTTACGTGGCCTGCCATCGGGAAGATCAAAGATGCGCAGATCCTCTGTCCGATCCGGGACTAGTTGAGAGTAGATGGGCTCTCTGAGCTGCGTACTCGCATACTGTCACGGACAGCGCTGAGTCTCTTTGTCCGCGACCATCTGAGAGTGTCGGCAGAAATCTGGAACGACATGAGAGTGGAGGACGTCACTTTGGAGGTGACGTCCAATGACCCGGGAACTACGCCACAGACGACCCTAAACTGGGGGAGTAACGTGACCGCTGACAAGAGAGTCCAGCGAGGAGCCGAGCATCGATAACCTATCGCCCGGCCTTGGTGGCCGCCGCCTCGATCCAGGCACCCATGTTTAAGTAGCCGTTGTCCATGTTCCAACGGTAGAGCGGGTAGCTCGTGGGCAGTGGGTTCAATCCTGCGGTGTCGGTGTTGCCGAAACGATCCTCGATTTTCTCGATGCGGATGCCCAATAGTCCGTTGCCTCTGGCAATACTGCGCTCGATCTCGTACTTCACGTAGGTGCGGGAAGCGGTCTCCTGCCCGACGAGAACCACCGTCACGCTGGTATTGATCAGGGCAGAGTCAATCATTGCCTTGATCGCTCCGTCGCCCTTTTTCTTTGCTTCTTCCCAGAGTGAGGCGTCGAAATATCCTGCCGCCTCACGGTTTTGCGTTACCCAGCTGTTCCGAACAACGTTGGCCCGCCATATGTCCCGCTCGTAGTGGAAGCTAAAGAACGCGCGTCGAGCCATGTTGGTCGCCTTTCGTTGCAGGGTCTAGGTGTTTTACGTGGGGTTGGCGATGTCGTCGACAACTGCGCGAGCGATCGCCGGGTAAACCGTTCCGCTTGCCAGACGCTCGCGCAATGGCGACTGCAGTCGCGTCGATTCGGCCAACGACCGCGCTTCACCACCTGGAAAGCCAAAAGCGTACGTAGGGCTCTCAGGTCGCAGACTGTTGAACAGCTGGTGCTCCACCGGGATGCCTATCATGCCGCCGATGAATATGGCTGCGGCCGGCTGTGTTTCGTCGATCATCTGCCTGCGCATGATATCGAGGCTCTGGGGCGCCTGCGTTGGATCTGGAGGTTCGCCTTCAGCCGCGGGCGTCCGAATAATTGTCCCGATTCCGGCGGCTTCGAATCGCAGCGTTTCCTCGGGCAGAATTTCGTCGAATACAGCAGATTGATATACCAAGACCCGCGGAGCGTCGACCGATTCCAACTCGGCCGCCACGTAGAGCAGCAGAGGAGCGACAGTCGGATGGGCTGCGGTTACAAGTGTTCCTCCCGCGCTGAACACCGCACGCGCGGCAGATACGACCGCGTCTGTGATCTCGAGCGCATCAAAGGCGCCATCCCAACGCAAAGGGTCGGGGATGCTAGCGGAGAGAAAGATTGCCTTTCCCGTAAGTCGTTGCTGGTCAGGCATAATCACCAGCGTGCCCCAATCGCATTGTCGGGTACCAATTCGAGACCTCGGCCTTTGGTGATCCACTCCAAGTGGCCGCGGGTCGGCTGCCCCAGTTGGCGCGCTGCATGAACCAGTAGTGCGTCCGCGCTGGTGTCGATCTCTGCGCGCGTTTCATCAAGACGTTGGAGGTCTTGGGCGTTCGGCAATCGGGGTGTTACACCAACAATTGAACGACCGACCGCATGAGAGATGTCAAGAGACCAGTCCCGCAGTGGAATGCATCGCGCGCCAGCTGCGCGCGCGGCATCTTCGACATTGCGTACGAGCATTCGTCGTCGCCTGACGATGCCCTGGGCATGGGCGAGCTCGACCTCGCGGATGACTCGATCTAGTGCGTCAGGTGTGAGCACTTCGTAGCCGTGACTATCTGTTGTTACTTCGTCAGGTATCAGCTGCAATCGCGGAACGCCTGCACTCCCGGGGAGAGTTTGGGGATTACCTGGCCATTGGAGGATCAGCGTGCCCATGGTGTGGCTGAGAGCGTAGTCGACTTCGTCGAAAACCCAGTCGGACAGATAAGCAAGTGGCGTCTCGAGTACCAGCAGGAATGCGTAGCTTTCGAGGGCATCTGCAATGTGGGCTTGAACGTCTGCGCCTTTGGGTATCGCAAATCGGTCGATGAACGGTACGAAGCGATTGTGGGTCAACGCATCGTGGAGTTGCTCTGCGGCACCAAGTCCGTCATCGCGCTTGTGGCTGAGGAACACACGGCGGTCCTGGTCTTCGATACCGAGTTCTTCAAAGAGGAGTCGAGCTAGTCTGCGCTCAGGTTCGTCACCGGACCATTCAAATCCGTTGAATGGCGACAGTTCTTTGGGAACGACCGCTTGAAACTGACCGAGGTCTTCGACTACTGGGATAATGACGCGACCTTGCGAGATAGCATCGTTCAACGTGTCGGCCAAGGTTGGGCTGGTCCTTGAGGCTGGACCGATTAGTGCGACGGCTACCGACGGAGCGAGAGGTGACGGTGCGGATTCTGTGACATCGACGCTGACGGACCTGTGCATGCCGATCGTGAGCAATTCGGACGCGACCGCCCGGCGAAGATCTGCCAGCCAATCATCACGGTCGGCGTGCACGACCTGAATCTCATAGGTCACAGACAATGCGCGATCCCTTCGGTACTTGGCAACGATTGTGCGGTGGTATCACGGGCACGAGTTTGTTGTACGCAATGCCCGACTGTTGTCAACGAGATTGCTTTTTGAATTGCGGTCGCCGAACGCAGCCTCAATATTGGCTCGGACTCGTGACGGTGAGTCCGGGTATGCCAGGTACCGGGTGTACGAGGCCGTTTGGTCGTCCTTAATCCAGTTATCGTTGATGCGGTCTGGCAGTGTTGCGCTGTTGTTCATCGATGGCAAGGGGTAGACGAGCAGACCACTGCGCTTGTTGACTGTGTCATTGCGCAGCGAGGACGAGATTTCCCAATCCACGAACTGCCGCCCCCAGGTGCACGCGCCGAGCAGCACGATGGTGACCGTTGAGTCGGACAAGTAGAGTTCGCGGATGCGGCGCTTGATGTAGTCCTCGTCGTCACTGTCGATGAAGTCGTCCTCTACCGTGACCCCAACCGATCTTGGTATGAACTCGGAACCAAAGTCGTCCAGGAACGTTTCGACCTCGGACAGATCGTCCACGTGGTACGAGACGAAGCACTTATGCCGTGTGGAATCGACCTTGCGAGCCGATGCCAGCTCTGCGACGCGCTGCGCCTGACGCATGAGCTGCTTCGATGACGCCTGGTAGCCGTCCGCCATGAACTCGTCCTCGCTACTTGTGAGATGGATGGGGCCGACGTCGCATGGACCAACTGCTTGCCAGGAGCGCCGAGGGCGATCCTGCCGATCGATGCAACTCCCCAGAATTACATATGAGTATTTTGCACCACGATGCGCCGATTTGCGCCGAAGTTCTAGGTAACAGCGCAGGGTGGTTGTCGCGGTTGATAGCGTCCCGTGACGTCATGCGCCCGCCCGGTTCGCCCGGTTTTTTCCCGCTCAGACTCAGGCAATCGGTCGAGGATGGCGGCATCGACGTCGAAGACGGCCACTCCCGAACGTAGATGGCCGAGTCGAAATAGTGAATCGGCGTGTACCAAGGGGAGGGCATCCAACACATTGGGCGGCGGAACTACGAAACCACCGCTGCCAAGCTTGCGCACTTCGTCGATGACCGCCGATCGCGCCGCCCGTGAGTCGAACTCCTCACCCATGTCCGTGCGCGAATGGATCTAAGTCCAGCCGGGTTCCTAAACGTCGGACTCTGCCGGGTCGACTGGCCACGGACCATCACCGTCGAGGTCGACAAGGTCCATATCCAAGAGCGTGTCGACGACTTCAGGAAGGGAGAGCAGGCCGTTCACGGCGCGATCCCGCCACAGCTTCCTTGCATACCGCTGAGCGCGACGTCGGACCCCAAATGTGCGTGTCAGGCCGGTCGCCCAGCTACGGTGTGGCCTTGTGGGGGTGTCACCGGAAGTAGAAGCAGACCATCTGTCGCCCGGCCAGCGCTCGACTATCCGTCGAACCGTTCAAGAGGCGATAGACCAACACGGCATCGAATGGGCAATGCGCAACACCTGCGCCCAGCTCGAAGCTAAGTACGGCATCTCCTACGACACCATCGAGTACCTGCTCCGTGACGAGTTGCCGGCGGCGTTGCCCGAGGAGCTGCTGACTTCGGGCCAGCGGAACAAGATCCGACGGGATTTCATTGCTGCGACCTCCACTACCGACCCCTCCCGCAGACACACCGCCGCCGCCGAGGTGGTCAAGCGCTCCGCCGAGCACTTCGGAGTGTCCGAAGACACCATCCGCGCCGTTGTCGGTATCGACGGCGATACTGTTCGGCCTACGCCACCACCCGGAGGACCACCTGTGCCTGTAGCTGCCCCGTCCCTGCCCGAGCCCGGTCAGGTTGTTGAGGTGCGCGGTTCGACGTGGGCGGTCGCCAATGTTCAAGCCCAGGGTCTACCACTCAGCCCAGCTGACGACGCAGCCGCGAAGCTGAATCACGTCGTCGATCTGCAGTCACTCGACGAGGATCGCCTCGGCGAACAGCTGTCGGTGATCTGGGAGCTCGAGGTCGGCAAAACCGTCACCCCACCAGAGGGCTTCGACGATCCTGTCACCTTGGCCGGCTTCATCGACGCGACCGAGTAGCCGCGTCCGCCGGCGATAGCCGAGGGGCTCGACGGGGGGACGTGGTACCACTTGTCCTTCCACGAGGCGTCCGGGGATCGGCACTGGGCGAGGTGTAGATCGGTTTGAGGGCCGCGGCCACAGCTTTGCGGTCGCTGTAGGACACGAACCGCATCGAGTTGCGGATCAAGTGCACCACACAGGTCTGCACGGCCGCTTGCGACCAGGTCGCCGCGATCGCTTCCGGGAACCCGGTCAGCCCGTCGCAGCAGACGATGAGCACGTCCTTGATACCGCGGTTGGCCAGATCCGAGCACACCGACGCCCAGAACGAGGCTCCCTCGTGCGGTTGGACCCAGATACCCAGGACATGCTTGACGCCGTCCATATCGACGCCCACGGCGATATGAGCGGCTTTGTTGCGGGTGTGGCCGCCGTCTTTGACCTTCACGATCATCGCGTCGAGGTAGATCACCGGGTAGAGCGGGCAGTTTCTAGCGATCGTTGCGAATCCCAGACTGATGGGATTGCCAGGTGAGCACCTTCTTACGGAGGGTGATTCGTATGCGATCGGTAGCCGATAGCTGGACCTTCTGCGTCGTGCTGAACCAACAGAAGCCGGGAAACGGTGGCGCCCACACATTCCTAGATTTCGTGACGCGGAAGAAGGTTTACTTTCACCCCTACGGCGTCGGCGGTTGGCCTACCGAACCCCCGAATTTTTTGGCATTTCGCTGGGACGGCGGAGTGCAGCGGATACATCGAGTAAACCGCTCCGAGGTAGTCACGTCATTACTCGAACGTTGGCCGGACATACCTGCGACTCCGGAGACCGAAAGGCCTCACCTGGTTTATAAACTCGGACCGCAGTTGCCTCCAATGGCTCCGGTTCCGAATGGTGGCATCTACCCCAATGGCCGGGTCTGGATGCTGCTTGATCAACTGCAGACGTGCAAGACCGTGCATAAGGCCGCCGAAACGTCGAAGAAACTGCGGGATGCTGCCGGCGAGCGTTGACCGCAAGGACGGATGAAGAAATCACGGTCGTCCGCAACCATCACCTAAAGTCAGCTCAACAGCGGCCGCTTGACGAAGAACACGACTGAGGCTGGTAAGTGCTGTGCGGGGCACTCACCGATTCGAGAGGCCGGCGCGTAGACGGGCTTGTCGTGCGGTGCGGGATCGACTGTGGCGTATCCAGATGACGGCATCCAGGAGCCGCAACGGTGAGATGAGTTCGGCAGGAGCAGATTTGGGTTGAGATCTCTCAATTGCGGCTCTGACCACTGGGTTGGTCAGGCAGTCTCGGAGCTCACGTCTTGGATCTACGCGAAGGCGAAGCGCGTGGCGAATCACGCTGTCCACGACCGGCACAAGTCGAGGTCTCTTGCGCGCCATGAGCTTGCTGGCGCGGGTCTCGCCCACGCCCGGCAGTGTTCTGAGTGCAGCATCGCACCGGTCGATGGCGGCCAGGTGTGCGTCCGTGGCTTCCCAAAGATCCAAGTCGGCAGGGATGTCGCGAAGTAACTGCACGAACTCAGCGCTCCGCGACTCCAGCAACTGTCGTGGTGCGCGTGGGCTCAAATTCACGTCAAGTAGCGTGACGGCAAGTAGGTCTTCGGCCGAGAAGCCGTCTACTCCCGAGTCGAAATGCTCCGCCCGTCGAGGCGTGCGCATAATAACGCGGGGAGATCATGCCGGACAGTTCTGCGACAACGCGACGACGTCCCTGACCTCGCCGGAATCCTAAGAAGGGGGAGAGCGGTGTCAGCGACAGTCGTCGCGATCTATTTGGTCGTCACTTTCGGTCTGGGCGGACTCGCGCTGGCGCTGCGCCTGCCCCCGCTGGTCGGCTTCTTGGCTGCAGGTTTTGTTCTCAACGCCATCAACGTCGAAGAAGTACCTCAGCTGAAGGTGCTGGCGGATCTCGGCGTCACCCTGTTGCTTTTCGCGATCGGTCTCAAGCTCGACGTCCGCATCCTGCTTCGCCGCGAGGTATGGCTGACCACATCGGTTCACATGCTGGTCAGTGTCGTGCTCGGTGGTTTCACGCTGTGGTTGGCCGCCGTGGCCGGGTTGTCCATGCTGTCCGGTCAGAGTGTGCAGACGACCGCCCTGCTGGCCTTCGCGCTGTCGTTCTCCAGCACCGTGTTCGTGGTCAAGCTGCTCGAGGAGCGCGGCGAATCGAACTCGCTTTACGGCCGCATCGCCATTGGCATCCTGGTGATGCAGGACATCGTCGCGGTCGTCTTCCTCACTGCCACCAGCGGCCATCTGCCCAGCCCGTGGGCGCTGACGCTGGTCGGGCTGTGGCCGCTGACGCGGGCCGTGCGTAAGATCTGGGGTCGCTTGGGCCACGGCGAGATGCAATCGCTGTTCGGCATCGTGATGGCTCTGGTTCCCGGCTACGCGCTGTTCTCGGCGGTGGGGCTCAAGGGTGATCTCGGTGCCCTGATCGTCGGCGTGCTGCTGGCGTCGCACCCGGCATCCGCTGAGCTCTCCCGTTCGCTGTTCCACATCAAAGAGCTGCTCCTCGTCGGCTTCTTCGTGTCGATCGGGCTCACCGGTTTGCCTGACGTGCCGACCATCACGGTTGCTCTGCTGATGTTGTTGCTGCTGCCGTTCAAGGCGATCTGGTACGCCGTGTTGCTGTCGCTGATGAGGTTGCGGCACCGCACCGCGATCCTGGCCGGGCTGAGCCTGATGAACTACTCCGAGTTCGGATTGATCGTGGTGTCGGTCGGTGTCTCGGTCGGTCTGTTGGCCGAGGCCTGGCTGGTGGAGATGTCGATTGCGGTGGCGTTGAGTTTTGTTGCCTCGGCGCTCGTCAACGGTCGCGGCCACCTGATGGTGGAGAAGATCGCGGCGTGGTTGCCTGCCCAAGACGAATACGAATTGCAGCCTGAGGAGCGTCCTGTCGAGGCCGGCGATGCCGAGGTGGTGGTGATCGGGATGGGCCGGGTCGGGTCGGCTGCTTACCAGCGACTGACCGAGCACTACGGGTTGCGGGTGATGGGCGTCGACTACGACGGTCCCCTGATCGGACAACACGCCGAGAACGGTCTGAGGGTGGTGGAAGGAGACGCCACGGACCTGGACTTCTGGAACCGGCTACGCCACTCCGATTCGGTGCGGATGGCAGTGTTGGCCATGCCGCACCACGGCGCCAACGTCCGTGCGCTCGAATGTCTTCGGGAGTCCGGTTTCAGCGGCAGGGTTGCTGCGGTGGCCCGATACGACGACGAGGTGGAGTGGGCCAAGAGCAACGGCGTCGACATCGCGTTTAACGTGTATGCGGGTGCCGGTCTGGAGCTGGCCGATCAGGTGGGGGGAGAGGACACACGCAGTGCTGTCGAGCACGCACCTGAAAGCGAGTCGTCGACCGACGAAAGGGAAGAGTGATTCCGGACAGGCCGTGGTGTCAGGCCTGAAGAATCACCTTGAGCGCCTTTGTTTCCGAGGCGCGCGCGAAGGTGTCGTAGGCGTCCATGATGTCGCTGAGCGCAAAGCGATGGCTGATGAACCCGGACACGTCGAGCTTCTTCTGCGCCAGCAACTTGATCAGCATGGCCGAGCTGTCGGTGTTGACCAGGCCCGTGGTGATCGTCAGGTTGTCGATCCACACCCGGTCCAGCGGGAATTCGACGGGCTTACCGTGCACACCGACATTGGCGACGTGGCCCGCCGGCCGGACGATGGACAACGTCATGTCCCATGTGGCCGGGATGCCGACGGCTTCGATCGACACATCGACACCCAGGCCGTCGGTCAGCGCCAGCACCTGGTCCTTCCAATCCGGATCAGATGCCACCACGCCGTCGCTCGCACCGAACCGTTTGGCCTGTTCGACCCTGTTGGCGTCGAGGTCGATCGCAATGACGCGACTGGGTCCGTACAACCCCGCGGTGGCGATCGCCGCCAGACCCACCGGCCCGGCCCCGACCACGGCCACCACGTCGCCCGGCTTGACCTGCCCGTATTGAATACCGATTTCGTGACCGGTGGGCAAGATGTCGCTGATCATCACCGCCTGCTCGGCGGGCACCCCGTCCGGGACGCGGTACAACGAGGTCTCGGCGAACGGCACACGCACGAACTCGGCCTGGGTGCCGTCGATGAGATGGCCGAATATCCAGCCGATTCCGGGGGCGCCCTCATCGGCCTGGCAGTGCGAGTAGACGCCCTGCTTGCAGTAGATGCACTTGCCGCACGCCGAGATGCAGCTGATGATGACCTGATCGCCGACGGCGAGGTCGGTGACCGCGGAGCCCACCTCGGTGATGGTGCCGACGCCCTCGTGTCCGAGGATGCGTCCATCGGTCACCGCGGGCACGTCGCCCTTCAGGATATGCAGGTCGGTGCCACAGATCGTGGTCGTCTCGACTCGCACGATCGCATCCGTGGGCTTGAGAATGACGGGATCGGGCACCTCTTCCCACGCCTTGGCACCGGGGCCGTGGTACACGAGCGCCTTCATGTTCGTTCCCTCCGTCGCAGACGTAGACCTGTCGCCAACGTACTCGGTTACCCCGCGACGGGTGCCGCTGTTCGCTGACAGTTCACCCGCGCCGCAACGCCTCCATCGGCTCTCAACCAACCGGCAATGTGGGCAGATTCGTTTTGCAATCCTCGTTGGGGTAACTCGGTGACGGAACGCGGTCCACTCCTACCGAACCGATTGGGTTGGTACCCGCGGGCGGGCCGGAGGTAGAGCGTCACCGGTCGGGGCAACTTAGCGCGTGGGCGGTGGAGTCTGCGGAATGGCACTGCAGGACAGGATCATTGGGTCGAAGCCGGTCGGCGTCAATTTGTCACTGTGACGTTTCGCGGTGGTTGAGCGTAGGGCGGTGAAGAGTGATTCGGGAGGCCGGCGGGGCGTATCGAACTTCGCCTACCGGCGCGTCGGACGTGCCCGTAGATTCGGCACTGGCGGCCCGTGTGGCAGCAGTGCGGTGAGTTTCACGACTCGGTTCGGGAGGAGGTTCCGGCGCGGAAGCGTCACGAGATGCGACATCCAGTAGGCGAAGGAGTGGAAAAGGTTATGCGCCGGTTCTCGAACGAATGAAAAAGTCAGAGGTCAACTGCAAAACGACAATCTTCCCGATGGCAGGTCACTCAAACCCGGGGCGGCACTGTTCCCGCACGTCAGGTTTATGCCGATAAGCCACATTATGTCAACTAAATCACTGCATATTGCATCAGATGAATCAACGTCTGGCCGCTTGCCGGCCACCACTCCTCCCGTCGTTGTCGGCTACGTTGCAACACTTTCCGCCCGCCTCACCGCCAACACCGCCTTGTCGCTGCCGCATCTCCAATGCTGCGCCGCTGCGGATCGCTAGGAAATACGGCGGAACCGAATATGGCGGGTTACCGGTAGACCACTGCATATTGCGTTGCTGCCTAACGCTTTTCGATACAGAGCTGAGTAGCCGAGCAGCCACTTCCCTACAAGTGATCAGGATGGGTGACGGCCCGGAGCTCGAGCCGCGGGATTCCTGCGAAGTCGGCTGCATTACATGTGTAGAGCGGCAACGCGTGAGCGATCGCGCTCGCCGCGATGAGCGCGTCATACGCTCGCGCCGCCGGCTTGCGTCCTGATGCGCGGAGTGCCGCCGCCACAGTGCCAAAGGCCCGCGCGCAATCAGCATCGAACGGAAGGACATCAAAGTCGGCCTCGGCCTGCTGCAGGTGCTGCTGACGGGCACTGCGCTCGGTTTCGTCGTGCGCTACATGCGGACCCACCGAAAGTTCGGCCAGAGTTATCGCGCTAATCACCGATTCGTCGGGAAGCTCGGTTGGGTCGGATATCCGGCCGAGGAGGATCACCGTGGAGGTGTCCAGCATCCCATGGCTCGAAGCCTCGGTCACAGCGACGGGTCGATCGCGTCGTCGATATCTTGCCGGAGCGCATCCGGGTTCACCTGCGGAAGATTTTTGCGGCGACGAATGAGTTCAGCCGGACGGGCGCTGGATCTTGCCAACGGGCGGAGCTCGGCCACCGGCGCACCGTCACGAGTAACGACGATGCGTTCGCCGCGCTCAACGCGGCGCAGGACATCTCCCCCGTTGTTCCGGAGATCGCGCACCGTTACCGTGTCCATGTAACTACTGTATCACCGGTGAGACCGCGGCGCGACTGCCGCAGTGCACTTAGCTTAGCTTTCGCGTGAATATGCAGGAATCGAATATGCAGTGTTACCGGTCGAATGCCGCATATTGCATCAGATGAATCAATCCGCTGCTGCCCCGTCTCGCTGTAGGTGGCGGCTGCCGCAACGCAGTTGACGGGTTTTGGTCGCCCTGAACTGCGACGATGAGTTCAGCGCGTGTTGGATGAACCGTAGTCGCCGAACTCTTCGGCTACAGCTACCAGGTCGCCCATCGCCACGCCGACATCGCCGCCCAGCTCTGATCGCAGTACGTCACGTAGTGATTGCGATCAACTGACTTCCAGTTGCAAAGGCCACCGGGTGTCGAATCCATCTGACAGTCTGAGCATGGTCGAGATGCGGCCACAGGAAGGCGACTGCCACATGTCAGACGGCCAGAGTTCTCGCTCGATCCTCCCGATTCCGGACGTGGCTCATGGCGGTTTGACCACCTATGACGCGAAAGATCCAGAGACTAGTTACCCGCCGATTCGCGACATCCGACCGCCCGAGGGTGCGCCCAACGTGCTGGTCATTCTGATCGACGACGTCGGCTTCGGTGCCAGCAGCGCCTTCGGCGGCCCGTGTGAAACCCCGAACTTCGACAGGCTCGCCGCCGGCGGCTTGAAGTACAACCGCTTTCACACCACCGCGTTGTGCTCACCGACCCGGCAGGCGCTGCTGACCGGCCGCAATCACCACTCGGTCGGGATGGGCTGCATAACTGAGGCCGCTACTGCCGCACCCGGTTACAGCTCGGTCTTGCCTAACACCAAAGCACCGCTGGCCTTGACGCTCAAACTCAACGGCTACTCCACAGCGCAGTTCGGCAAGTGCCACGAGGTTCCGGTCTGGCAGGCCAGCCCGGCTGGACCATTCACCGCCTGGCCCAGCGGAGGCGGCGGCTTCGAGTACTTCTATGGCTTCATCGGCGGCGAGAACAATCAGTGGGACCCGGCCCTCTACGAAGGCACCACCCCGATCGAGCCGCCGAAGACCCCGGCCGAGGGGTATCACCTGACCGAGGACCTGGCTGACAAGGCGATCAACTGGGTCGGTCAGCAGAAGGCGCTGCTGCCCGACAAACCCTTCTTCGTGTACTTCGCCCCGGGAGCCACGCACGCGCCCCATCAAGTGCCTCCGGAGTGGATCGAGAAGTACAAAGGCAAGTTCGCCCACGGCTGGGATCGCCAGCGCGAGCTCACCTTCGAGCGGCAGAAGGAACTCGGCGTCATCCCCTCAGACGCAGTGCTCACTCCCCGCCACGCCGAGATCCCGGCCTGGGACGACATGGACCCCGCACTCAAACCTGCGCTCGAGCGCCAGATGGAGGTCTATGCCGCCTTCATGGAGCACACCGACCATCACGTCGGTCGCCTGCTCGACGCGCTTGGGCCCGTGCTCGACGACACGCTGGTGTACCTGATCGTTGGCGACAACGGGGCCTCCGCCGAGGGCACCCTGCAAGGTGCGTTCAACGAAATGGCCAACTTCAACGGCATGGCCGCCATCGAGACACCGGAGTTCCTACTCTCCAAGCTCGACGAGTTCGGCGGCGAAGGCTCCTACGGCCACTACGCCGTCGGGTGGGCCTGGGCGATGGACACCCCCTACCAGTGGACCAAGCAAGTCGCCTCGCACTGGGGTGGCACCCGCAACGGCACCATCGTGCACTGGCCCAACGGAATCGAAGCCAAGGGCGACCAACGCAACCAATTCAGCCACGTCATCGATCTCGCGCCCACCGTGCTGGAAGCCGCGGGCATCCCCGCGCCGACACTTGTCAACGGAGTCCTGCAAAGCCCGTATGAGGGCACCAGCATGCTCTACAGCTTCAACGACGCCGACGCACCCGAGCAGCACGAGACGCAGTACTTCGAGATGTTCTGCAACCGAGGCATCTATCACAAGGGCTGGAGCGCGGTCACCAAACACCGCACCCCATGGGAGATGGGCGGCGCCGTGATGCCCGCCTTCGACGACGACGTCTGGGAACTCTACGACGGCAATGACGACTGGACCCAGGCCAACGATCTATCGAAGGAGCTTCCAGAGAAACTCCATGAGCTGCAGCGCCTTTGGCTGATCGAAGCGGTCAAGTACAACGTGCTTCCGCTCGATGATCGGCAGATCGAACGCTTCATCCCCGCATCGGCGGGCCGGCCCACCCTGATCAAGGGCAATACCCAATTGCTGTTCGGGAACATGGGCCGACTCTCGGAGAACTGTGTGCTCGACATCAAGAACAAATCCTTCGCCGTCACCGCGGACCTCGAAGTATCTGGCGAAGGTGCAGTCGGAGTCATCATCGCCCAAGGTGGCCGCTTCGGCGGGTGGAGCCTCTACGCCAAAGACGGCCGAGCCAAGTTCTACTACAACGTGCTGGGCATCAAGTCGTTCAGCATCGACGCTGCAGCGCCCGTCCCGACCGGCACAACCCAGGTGCGCATGGAATTCGACTACGACGGCGGCGGCATGGGCAAGGGCGGCACCGTGACGTTGTATTACGACGGCACCGCAGTCGGCTCAGGCCGGGTTGAACAAACCCAGGGCGTCGTCTTCTCCGCCGATGAGACCACCGACGTCGGGCGTGAGACCGGCACCATGGTCAGCCCCGACTACACCGCCCACACCAGCCGATTCACCGGCAAGATCAGTTGGGTCCAAATCGATCTCGGCGAGGACGCAAAGGACGCCGACCACTACATCGACCCCGACGAACGCTTCCGCATCGCGATGGCCCGCCAATAGGAGTTCAATCCGGTCCGCAGACCCGCACACCCACGCGACCCAACAACGCCGTCATCTTCCTTGTCGGTATATGCCCACTAGGTAACGACGGTTCCTTAAAGCGCATTCGCATCCATCCGAATATGCGGAAATCGAATACGCGGGGTTACCAGTAAAGTACGCCGTTTGCCCTGCGTCTCAGCCACTTTCATTACAGTCCGCGGGCCGCCGGAAAACTTTGTTACGGTGCGCCGGCATCCCACGGATTCAGCGTGTCGATGCCGGTGTCGGCGAAGTCATCAACGTTGCGTGTCGCGAGTCCAGTTCTCCAGTTGCGGCAAATGGCTGCTATCTGCGCGTCTGCCATACTAATCGGGCGTCCAGCACCTTCTCGGGCGGCAACAATCTCGGCGTAGTGCGCCGCCGCCGGCGCATCGAACGGCAGAATCTGGTCTCGAAAATCCTCGGTCAGCAGTCCCTCAACCGTGATGTGTAGCTCTCGCTTGCGGCGCCCGTCTGGCAGTCGAGCTACGCCATACATCAGCTCGGCTGCGGTCACTGCGGTGACCAATACGTCTGCAGCGGGAAACCTGTCGACCCAACTGGCGACGCCAGCCTCTGGAGCTTGGCGCATCAATTCCGACACAACGTTGGTGTCCAGGACAATCACTCGCCAAGCTCCGCAGCTCGTGGCCGCTCGGTTCGGCTCGGCAGTTCGAAGCCCTTGTCCCCCAGGTCCTTAGCGCACCTCAGGGTTGTCCTCTCCCCTTCGGCGCCACCCCACCGCTACTGTCCACCGCTCCCACGGGGGACGGACCCGGCGGAATCGAATATGGCGGGTTACCGGTAAAAGACGACGTATTGTGCTGCGCGCCAAATACTTTCATCCCGTGCAAGCGGCGGCGTAGCCCTCAGAGATCAAGGACCACGCGCAGTGCCGCATCGACGCGGCGCATCTCATCGAAACTCAGGAACCCGACGCTCTTGCCGAGCCGGCCCGGGTCGACCGCCGCGGCCTGCTCAGCAAGCACCCGGGTACTCACGCCGCCGATTTCAACCTCGGGACGAAAGCTGGCGGCACGTGCCGACGTCGACGTCGGCACAACCAGCCAGGTCGACAAAGGCAGTTGATCTGACTGGACGACTACGGCGTAGCGGGAACCGGACTGCTCGTGACCACGACTCCCCCGCGGCGCGTGCAAATGAAAGACCTCACCACGCACGCAGCGTCTCCATATCGCGCAGGACCTGCATGGCCTCAGCGCGATCGGATTCATCGTCAGCAAGCCTTCCTGCCTCGACTCGAATTGACGCGCTAGCCTTCCGTCGTGCGGCTTCGATAAGAGCAGATCGAACGGCTACGGACACAGCCGTGCCATCTCTGGTTAGGACCTCCAGCGCCTTCGATGTGTCATCGTCCGGCCGGAAGGTAATAGTGTCAGCCATAGCAACAGTGTACGACGTTTTGTAAGACGATTGCTGGATCCGCATTGAGCGAGGTATCGCACACAGCGGCGACCCGAGGATCGCCCACCTCCCGCCACGGTCCCGGCTTCCAGAACTTCTTCCAGTCCGTCACCCCCGCAACATCGCTGCCGACATCCTGGCCGTCTGGGACGACGCCGTTGCGGCCCAGGCGTGGGAGGGCCCGCCGGCATGGGCCCACGGCAACCTTCATCCCGCGAACGTCGTCGTCTCGGACGGAACACTCTCAGGCATCGTCGACTTCGGTGACATGTTCGCCGCGGGATTTAGCGTGGGACCTCGTCGCCGCATCGGTGCTGCTACCTGCGGGCACGACGTCGCGGTTCTTCGAGATGTACGCGCATGCGAACGAGGCGGCGATCCGGCGGGCCGCGGGCTGGCCGCTATGAAGAGCCGTTGACCCTATTGGCTTGGCGCACTGCGCATCTGACGTTCGCCCAGCCATGGGCTCAGTGAGTCGCAACACCTCTTCCACGGTCCGCCTAAGCGAGGACGTTGGGGTTGGGCCATGCCACGTGCCTACGCCGCCCGTGCAGGTGCCAATACAAGCACGAGGCCGGAGACGGAGCCCCGTAGCAAACCTCAAAGCGAAGCATTTTCGGCACTGCCATGAAAATTCGAGGCATCGCACGGCTCGACAGATCGCGAACGCCCATCGCTCGCCGAACGAGGCGCGAACCCGCCACATCCCGTCGCACTACGGCGGAATCGAATATGGCGGGTTACCAGTAAGATACGAGTACCCCTGGTCGTGGGCACCGGCCATCGTCGAAGAGTTCTTCGACGACCTGCGCGGCATCAAGGGCCGTCGCCAATCGACGGTCCGCAGGTGTCAGAACGGCCTACTCGTTGTAGCTGCTGGGCGTCCGCTATTCCGCTCCGCGGAAATAAGGTTCAACCGTGCCACTGAGTTTGACGACCATAGGGTTCCCGTGGCGATCCTTCGCGGTAGGCACTTCAACGCGCACCCAACCCTCGGCCACGTTGTATTCGTGAACATTGGATTTTTCTGCGCCATTGAAGCGAATCCCCACATCGCGGCGAAGCACCTCTTCGCTATAGAAAGCGCTGCGCGGATCGATGGAGAGGTGATTCGGTGGAACGTCTGTGTTCTGATCCTCGGACATAATGGCCTTCGTTGAATGCTGCGTTGGGGTGCTCAGATTGTTCTGAAAGAATCTACGCGACCCTGCCGTAGCGGGTTGCGCGTAGGCCTGGAGGGCCTCCTCACATTCATTCATCGAGCAAGGCCGAGGAATGCCATCAGTACAGCGTCAACGGCGGCACCCAAGCCGGGGCCGCGCCGGACCGTCCTCCACGGGGTTGACCTGGCGTTGCTGCATGGTGTGTGCCAGGGGTCTATCGGGCGCGACTCGATCCGAAGACTAGCGCCGCGGCCTGATCACTCCAAGCGGCCTGACTGCTCGGGGCACACCACCTGGGTAGACAATAGGATGTGGCTCTTTCTGCAACAGTGTTCAAAGTCGAGCTTGGCGTCTCCGATATCGATCACGGTTACTACGCCGATCACACGCTGACCGTGGCCCGTCATCCCAGTGAGACCGATGAGCGGATGGTGGTGCGGTTGTTGGCGTTTGGGCTGCGCGCACACCGGCTCAGCGACGTCGACGGTGAGTTGGCGTTCGGGGCGGGGCTCTCCGCCCCTGGCGTACCGGACTTGCGGCTCGCGGACTATACGGGCCGGATCCTCGAGTGGATCAACGTTGGCCAGCCCGATGGACGCGCCTTGGGCAAGGCAGCCAGCCAGGCCGACCAGGTGGTGCTGTTCCCCTTCGCCGCCGGAGTGAACACCTGGTGGCACACCGTCGGCCCCAAAGTGGCCGGGCTACCGAACCTGTCTGTGGTGCAGATACCGCATGAGCCGGTGCAGCAGCTGGCTCAGACTGTCGATCGACGAGTCGCGGCGCAGGTGATGGTGATGGAAGGTCAGGTGACGATGACCGTGGGCGGTGTCGACGTCACCTTCACGCCCGAGCCATTGCTGTGAACGTCCGAGCCCGAGGTGCTAGTCGATAGCGTTAGCGCCATGGACGCTGACGTCATCGTTGTCGGGGCGGGCGTCCGGCCGCATCGAGGGAACACCGACGCACCACGCCGACCGCACGCGTGAGCGAACAAACTTGCTTCGGAGCCGCGCACGGGCCTTGCCACGCGTTCCCGATGCGCTGCTGCGCGGCGGGAAGGAATACGGCGAGATCGAATATGCAGCGTTACCAGTGGCGTGGCGATGACCGGTCCGAACTGACCGGCGGCACGATGCTTCCGGTCGCGCCGTACGCTCACGGCGTGCAGAACGTGACCTTGGCAAGCGCCGCGTCCACGGCGGCGCTGACGGTGGGGTTGGCGGCCTATTCAGCGTTGCTCTTGGCCGGCATCGCGGTGGCGATCTACGACGCACGCCGGCACCGCCGGGGCCGGGCGATCGCCGCCGCGGTGATGGTCGGGGTGCTGACCCTGGGCGGGCTGGTTATCGCGATCGTCAGCAGCGCCGGGTGAAAGTGACGACACGGAGGGCGTGAACACCGGATGGTTTGCGGCCTCCGGCGACTCCCTGCCCACAAAGCACGCTGGGGCCTACGCTTTATCCGTCTCGATCAGCGCACGTAAGCCTTCGGCGATTTCGTCGACGAGTAGTCGCTCCGGCCCTTCGTAGAGGTTCTGCGAGCCTCGTCCGGACCGCTGCCGGACGACTACGTGAGCGCAGTTTTCACATCGCTGCTGCAGGCATTCGGATCGTTTCGGGCAAGACCGATGGAATTACCTGAGCGTCGAAAACGCTACATTCGGAACCGCGCCGCTCCCGTCGCGCATCCGAAACCACGGTGAGGAACGCATATGACTGATCCGATGAAGGCCGTTGTCCTCGCCCGTTTCGGAGGGACCGATGCTTTCGAGTTGCGCGACGACGTCTCCGTACCGCAAGTCGGACCCCGCCAGGTACGGGTGCGCGTCCATGCGACCGCCATCAACCCGCTCGATTATCAGATCCGTCGCGGAGACTATGCGGATCATGTACCGCTCCCGGCGATCATCGGGCACGACATCTCCGGCGTGATCGAGGAAGTCGGATCGGAGGTGACCGAGTTCCGCGTCGGTGATGCGGTGTACTACACGCCCCGGATCTTCGGCGGTCCCGGCTCCTACGCCGAGCAGCACGTCGCCGACGTCGACCTCGTCGGCCGGAAGCCGGAGAACCTCAGTCACCTGGAGGCTGCGAGTCTGACTCTCGTCGGCGGAACGGTCTGGGAGTCCCTGGTGACCCGAGCCCAGCTCGCTGTGGGAGAAACGATCCTCATCCATGGCGGCGCGGGCGGTGTCGGCACGATCGCGATCCAAGTCGCGAAGGCGATCGGTGCCCGAGTGATCACCACCGCGAAAGCCGACGACCATGAGTTCGTGCGTTCTCTCGGAGCGGATGCGGCGATCGACTTCACTTCGATGGACTACGTCGATGCCGTAGCCGAGATGACGCGAGGCAAGGGGGTCGACGTCGTCTTCGACACGATCGGTGGCGACACGCTCACCCGAAGCCCGCTGACGCTCACCGACTTCGGACGCGTCGCCAGCATCGTCGATATCGCGCAGCCACAGAACCTCATCGAGGCGTGGGGCCGCAACGCCGCGTATCATTTCGTCTTCACGCGACAGAACCGAGGAAAGCTGGACGCGCTCACCACGCTGGTCGAGCGCGGTCTCGTGAAGCCGGTCATCGGCGCGACTCTTCCGCTCGCTCGGATGGGCGAAGCCCATGAGCTCTTGGAGAACCGGCGGTCGTACGCACTCCGTGGCAAGGTCGCGATCGATGTGGTGGGCGAAACTGTTTCGACTCCCCCGCGCACCTCGTAGCGGAACGCTCCAGGCACTCGGCAATGGCGGTACGGTGCCAGAAATGAGCCCTGTGGCCGAATTCGACTTCATCGTCGTGGGAGCCGGCAGTGCAGGCTGTCTGCTCGCCAACCGGCTCAGCGCCAACCCCGATCATCGGGTGCTTCTGGTTGAGGCCGGTGGCAACGACAACTGGTTCTGGATCAAAGTGCCGGTCGGCTACCTGTACACCATTGCCAACCCCCGCACCGACTGGTGCTTCACGACCGAGGCTGATCCAGGTCTGGCCGGCCGCAGCATTCACTACGCGCGGGGCCGCGTGATCGGCGGCTCCTCGTCGATCAACGCCATGATCCATATGCGCGGACAGGCCTCCGATTACGACCTGTGGGCCCAGGCCACCGGTGACGATCGCTGGCGTTGGGGCGGACCGGACGCTACCGGCGAGACACTGGCGATCTACAAGAAGTTGGAGGACTACTTCGGCGGCGCCGACGATTGGCACGGCGTCGGCGGTGAGATCCCCGTGACGCGACCGCGGGTGCGTTGGAAGATCCTGGACGCCTGGCAGGCCGCCGCTGCCGAGGTGGGCATTGCCCCGATCGATGAGTTCAACCGGGGAGACAACTCCGGCAGTGCCTACTTTCATGTCAACCAACGGCGTGGCCGTCGCTGCTCGATGGCCGACGCCTTCCTGCATCCCGTCGCCCACCGGCCAAACCTCACCATTTACACCGACACTCAGGCCTTGCGCCTCCTGATGGATGACCAGGTCCGCGCGGATCAGCGTCGCGGCGCGTGGACCACCGCACAGCACCGCGCCACCGGTGTGCGGCTGCGCAAAGACGGCCAGATCATCGACGTCGCAGCCCGTAGCGAGGTGATCCTGAGCGCCGGTGCGATCGGGTCGCCGCATCTGCTGCAGGTTTCGGGTCTGGGCCCGGGCGGGCTGCTCACCGAGCATCAAGTTCCGGTGGCCGTCGATCTACCGGGAGTCGGTGAAAACCTCCAGGACCACCTACAGCTGCGAACGATCTACCGGGTGCGGGGCGTGCAGACCGTCAACACGCTGTACCGCAATTGGATCACCCGTGGCGGCATGGGACTTCAGTACTTGTTGCTGCGCTCGGGACCCATGACCATGCCGCCCTCCACGCTGGGCGCTTTCGCCAAAAGCGATCCCGCGCTGAGCAGTCCAGATTTGGAGTGGCATGTGCAGCCCTTGTCGTTGGCCAAGTTCGGCGAACCGCTGCACCCTTTTGGAGCCATCACTCCCTCGGTCTGCAATCTGCGACCCAGCTCGCGGGGCCATGTGCGCATGGCCAGTGCAGATCCGCTGACCAACCCGAAGATCTCCTGCAACTACCTGTCCACCGACGCCGATCGTCAGACCGCCCTGCGCGGCCTCCGGATGACCCGGCAGATCATGGCGGCGCAGCCCCTGGCCCGCTACGGCCCCGAAGAGTTGCTTCCCGGCACCCAACTGGTGAGCGATGAGGATCTACAGCAGGCGGCCGGTGAACTCGGCACAACCATCTTTCATCCGGTCGGCACGTGCGCGATGGGAGCCTTCGACTCCCACGGTCTGCCGCGGGTGGCCGCGACGGTACTCGACACCGACTGTCGGGTATACCGCGTCGCCGGTCTTCGAGTGGTTGATGCTTCGGCGATGCCCACCATCACTTCCGGGAACACCAACGCGCCGGTCATGTTGATCGCAGAGCGCGCAGCGCGCGCCATCCTGGGATGAGTCCCCCGACGTCGGCGTGCCCGCCGGAATAAACCCCGCGGCCGGTGACTTGGCTCAAGAGTCACCCTCTCCCGGACTCAGGAGCATCATGACTCGTCCCGTCCGCGTCGCCGTGCAGATCCAGCCCGGCGGCACGCCAGATTTCCGCACCTGGCGCGACGCCGTCCTGGCCGCCGACGACCTCGGCGTCGACGTAATCTTCGGCTACGACCACTTCCACAGCCCGGCGATGGAGGCCATCGTCGACGGCAAACCAATCCTGTCGGACGAGCAGCCCGACGTCGCCAACTTCGAGGGTTGGACCGCGCTCGCGTCGTGGGGCGAGATCACCTCACATGCCGAGATCGGACTCCTCGTCACCGGCGTCGGCTACCGCAACCCGGACCTGCTCGCTGACATGGCGCGCACCGTCGACCACATCAGCGGCGGTCGGCTGATCCTGGGTCTCGGCGCAGGGTGGTACGAAAAGGACTACACCACTTACGGTTACGACCTGAGTTTGGACATTTCGCTTAGTACCCAGGATTGAAGGCGAGGTCAGTGAGGATCTTGCGCTCGGTGTCGGGAATCGCTGGGGGGAAGGTCTGTGTGGCGCCGTTGATGTGGATGGTCGCGGAGCGCAGCGGCCGCAGGTGCTTGACGACTTTGGCGATGGACAGTCCGGTCCGGGATTGGATGGCGTGGGAGACGGCCAGTGCGGCGAACACGATGGTCAGGTGGGCCTCGATGGCATCGCGCATGCGGTTGAACATGGGTCGCGCGTCGAGATCGGTCTTGGACATCCGAAATGACTTCTCGACGTGCCAGAGGTCGTGGTACTTCGCGATGACCTCGGCGGCCGGCATCAGCGTTATCGGCACGTTGGTCACGTAGCCCTTGAGTCCGACCAGGGATTGGGCGCGGGCCAGGCTGGCCTCGTCGAGCGCGCGGTTGTCGCCGCGGGTTTTGACGAATCGTGCTGTCTTGGCCTTCTTCTCGCTGGAGACGATCGCCCGTGCTCGGGCTTCTTGGGCGGCGAGGGTTTTCTCGTCGCGGCGCGCGCGTTTGGCTGAATACGACCAGATCGCCCGCCACGCACCAGTGTCGCTGTCGGGGTTCCAGACCGGTTCGGCACGCAACTTGGTGTCGTTGACTTTGACGTTGCCGTGCCGCGGTGTCACTGTGTCGATGATCTGACCGTCGGTGAAAAGATCACCGTTCCAATGGAAGTGTGATTCCAGATCGCCGGGCGCCTTGGTGACCCGCGAGCCGACGATGAACGACAGCTCACGCTCATCGAGCGCTGCGAGGTTGGTCTGCGACAGCATGCCCGCGTCGGCGGCCACCACCATCGGCGTGCCCTCAAGGTTGTGGCGGTCCAGGAAGCTGGTGATGATCGGCACGATGGTGGTGGTTTCGGCGGTGTTGCCTTCGAAACAGCCTATTTTCAAGGGGAATCCGGTCCGGTCCACCAGCAGACCGACCACAATTTGAGGGTCGACTCGACGTTCCTTCGAATACCCAACCTTGCGCAGCGAGTCCTCGGATTCAGCTTCGAAATACAGGGTGGTCACGTCGTACAAGATGAGGGACAGCCCACCGCAGTCGGTGGCGTAGGCGAAGCATTTCTCGGCGATGATGTCGCGGTGTCCGCTGGCGTGGACCTTGCGGACATGGCGGTCAATGGTCTTGTAGGACACCAGTTGGGCGCCGAGATCAGCCAATACTCGCGACGCGTCGAGCTTGCTGGTCGGCTCGACGATCCGTGCAATCACCAGATCCCGGAACACCGCATCGCCGACCGTATCGAACCCGAGCCAGTCATAGACGTGGCCGAGGATGTCGTAGAGCAGACGCGAGCTGGCCCCGACCGTGCGCCCCGGCGGCACCACTGGGGCCGCGACCGTCGACTTGGGCGGCCCGGCGATCAACGTCTGCTCACGGAAATCGGCCACATCGGCCATCGATTGGGCACGGGCGGCCACTTCGAAATCCAGCGCTGCCTGACCGCCGACCACCATTGCGTGGCCTGCTCCAGCAGAATGCCCAGATCAGCGTCGGTGTGTGCCGACCCCAAATGCGCCAGGATCACCACCCGGCCCTGGTCTTTGCGCGCTACCTGCACCGCCACCGCGCCCGAGGCGGTGCGCACCTTCCGCACGTACGCCACCGCACGAACCTACCGGTTTAGTACCCCAAAACACCCACCCACGCGATAGAAACCGCAGGTCAACCAATTATCAAACGGGAAAGTAGGCCGGGGTGTCCAAACTCAGGGCACGCCAGATTTCCGCACCTGGCGCGACGCCGTCCTGGCCGCCGACGACCTCGGCGTCGACGTAATCTTCGGGAGCAATGATCAGAACCTGTGGATGAGCCTCGGTGAGGGGGCGTGAAAGTGGGCGCACCTTCCCGAGGATGATCTGAATATCCGAAGGTCCGATCATGAGCCGGCGTTGGCGCGCTGGTTCGGGAAGGTACGCCCATGCTCACCGTAGTTCACGATGCCATCGAGGCCAACGAAAGCACTGGCGGTGCTGGTCGGTCGTTGTTGGACGAGATCGTCCGCGACGGCGCCCGTCAGATGCTGGCCGCCGCGTTGAAGGCTGAGGTCGCCGCCTACGTGGCCCAGTTCGCCGATCAGCTCGATGAGAAGGGGCATCGGCTGGTGGTCCGCAACGGCTATCACCAGGCCCGCGAGGTGCTGACGGCAGCCGGGGCAGTTGAGGTGAAAGCACCGCGAGTCAACGACAAACGCGTCGACCCCGACACCGGTGAACGGAAACGGTTCTCCTCGGCGATCCTGCCGGCCTGGGCACGCAAGTCACCGCAGATGAGCGAAGTGCTGCCGCTGCTGTACCTGCACGGGCTGTCCACCAGCGACTTCACCCCCGCTCTGGAGCAGTTCCTGGGCTCGGGTGCCGGGCTCTCGGCCACCACGATCACCCGGCTGACCAGCCAGTGGCAGGACGAGGCCCGCGCGTTTGCCGCCCGGGACCTGTCGGGCACCGATTACGTCTACCTGTGGGTCGACGGCATCCACCTCAAGGTCCGCCTGGACCAGGAAAAGCTGTGTCTGCTGGTGATGCTCGGCGTGCGCGCGGACGGCCGCAAAGAGCTCGTGGCGATCACCGACGGCTACCGGGAATCGACCGAGTCGTGGGCTGATCTGCTGCGCGACTGTAAACGACGCGGCATGACCGCACCCGTGCTCGCCGTCGGCGATGGCGCACTCGGCTTCTGGAAAGCGGTACGCGAGGTGTTCCCGGCCACCAAAGAACAGCGGTGCTGGTTTCATAAGCAAGCCAATGTGCTTGCCGCCCTGCCGAAATCAGCGCACGCGTCGGCGTTGTCGGCGCTCAAGGAGATCTACAACGCCGAGGATATCGACAAGGCCCAGGTCGCGGTCAAGGCCTTCACGGTCGACTTCGGGGCCAAGTACCCCAAGGCGGTCGCCAAGATCACCGACGATCTGGACACCCTACTGGAGTTCTACCACTATCCCGCCGAGCACTGGATCCACCTACGCACGACAAATCCGATCGAAAGCACCTTTGCCACAGTACGTTTGAGAACCAAGGTCACCAAGGGGCCGGGATCACGTGCGGCTGGTCTGGCCATGGCCTACAAGCTCATCGACGCCGCCGCGGCCCGCTGGCGTGCCGTCAACGCACCACACCTGGTCGCCCTGGTCCGCGCCGGCGCGGTCTTCCACAAGGGCAAACTGCTCGAACGCCCCACCGAAATCACCCCACCGACACCGCCCTCAGACGGCGATCAGCAAGCCGGAACGGAGGTCGCCTGAAACACGCCGATCCACAGGTATTGACAATTCCTCAATCTTCGGCTACGACCACTTCCACAGCCCGGCGATGGAGGCCATCGTCGACGGCAAACCAATCCTGTCGGACGAGCAGCCCGACGTCGCCAACTTCGAGGGTTGGACCGCGCTCGCGTCGTGGGGCGAGATCACCTCACATGCCGAGATCGGACTCCTCGTCACCGGCGTCGGCTACCGCAACCCGGACCTGCTCGCTGACATGGCGCGCACCGTCGACCACATCAGCGGCGGTCGGCTGATCCTGGGTCTCGGCGCAGGGTGGTACGAAAAGGACTACACCACTTACGGTTACGACTTCGGCACCTTCGGCTCCCGGTTCGATCTGTTCGACCAGAGCCTGCTCCGTATCGAAAACCGGCTCGCCGCACTGATTCCGCCGCCCGTACGCAAACTACCGATCCTCATCGGCGGTACCGGGCCGAAACGCTCGCTGCCCGCCGTTGCCAGGCACGCCGACATCTGGCACGCGTTCCAAGGCCTAGACGCGTTCCGCAGGTCCAGTGCTCGCGTCGATGAGTTGGCAGCAACGTTCGGCCGCAACGGCGCTGACATCGAACGCTCGACGCTCTGGGAGAACGCCGACAGCGCCGATGCCTTCCGCGAGGCGGGAGTCACTTTGTTCCAAACCGAGCTCACCGCCAACGACGGTTACGAGCTCTCGTCTCTCAAACAGGTGCTCACTTGGCGCGACAACGGCTGAGGCCCAATCGACCTGTCAACCGGAGGTCGGCATCCCATTCGTCGCATCTGTTGGTGCATCTGCCCGCGCAGCGCGGCGGGCGCGGCTGTCCCGGAGTGCCTGCTGTGCGGACTCCAGGGTGATGTTGCGCGGATCGATGCCTTCCCGCTCGAAGGCACTCACCGCAATCGGCAAGTAGAAGAACTTCAGCGGAAGTAGGCGTTCGAGAACCGCAAAAGACCGCCGGTACATGCGCATAAAGCGGCGCGAGATCTCCTCGTCCTCGGGGGTCCACTCCAAATTAAACAGCTTCCGCACATGAGGCGGATAACTGTTGACCACGACTTGCCGCCGCCCCGCTACCCACGGCCACACAAGCTTCTTCATGACTGGAGGCCACCACCGTGGCGCAAGGCGGGGCTCCACAAATTGTTCCAGCATGACCTGAGTGACCTGTGTGTTCACCAAATGATTGCGTTCGATGTTTTCCAAATAGCGCTCGAAATCGTCGTAAGTATCCGGTTGTGGACTATCGTCCACTCCCCATATGCTGTACCACTCCTTGGATTCCTCGAATATCTGCTCCTTCATCGCCCGTGGCATGGCGCCTTCGAATTCCAGCTGCTCGGCTACCATTATTATCAGATGATAAAAGAAGGTCACATGCGCGAAATAGAAGGTTTCCGCATTTAAAGCATGATACGTGCCGCCCTGCAGTGTGCCTCTGATCGGCTTGTGCATGTTCCGGGTCTTCAGCCCGTATTTCTTTGCGTCTTCCGGCGCGTCGTACACCGCGCCATAAATGTACTCACGAGATCGCTGACGCCGCACTTTGGATATCTTGGCGCGCGCGCTGAAAGAACTGTCGCCGCTGAACAGAACGGAACTCGAGGTCGCCTGCCCCATCTGCGGCCACGCCCCGGCAATGGGACCCAATACGCCGCTCCCGTAGAACATCACATCGAGACGGCCCCAATACTTCCAAATCAGGGAATCAGCGGGAATCGGATGCTGGACAAGGTCATTTCGTGACAAACTGTGGTCGCCGGTATATTCCGTCACCGTGGCTTCTTCCGGAATAATCGACTCCGGATCAAATGTTGTCTGCATGATTTTCTTGAGTGCCCTGATACCGCGGACCGCCATGTCAAGCTCCTCGCGTTGCCGATACCCGCTACCTGGTTAACGTCGCAGTGCCCGGCAGTTCACGCACCCAGGCCTCGGGTGGCTGATCGGCCGTCCTCTCACATAACCACAGCTAACGCGGCCTGTGTCTAGTTCTGGTGGCTTGGTGACTTCCTTTTCGGCGTCGATAGTCGCGTACGCGGCACCTTCGCCCAACTCGCCGGCAACTACGCGCTCGACATCCGAGGGGGTCTCGCTGTGCACAGCAAACGCCAGTTAATTGGCGGGGCCGGTTTCCTCGCGTACTCGGCTTGGCGAATCAGACGTCATATCCAGGGTCGGGGGCATAACGGCCCCGGCAACCGGTCACGGGCGGATAATTGCTCTATGTCGACTGCGCTATGGATCTTCGTTGCGGTACTCGCCGTCGGCTCGGTCGCCGGCGGGTTGTTGCGGATGCGCGCCTGGTTGCAGAAGCCGGCCCCGCCCGAGGTGATCGAGGCCGCGCAACGCCGAGAAGAGGCAGACGAGGCAGACCGCGACTGATGGCCCGACTGAGGTTCCCCAGAAGTAGTGGACATCTGAGATAGCGGGACGGTGGTCCCCTTGGAAGGATGTTCGTATGTCTGGTCGTCGGCGTTCGTTTACCCCGGAGTATCGGGTGGAGGCTGCGCATCGGGTGATCGATGGGAACCGGCCGGTCACCGAGGTTGCCCTCGAGCTGAATTTGCATGAGAACCTGCTGCATAAGTGGGTGAGCCAGGAGCGTCGGCGGATGGCGGCCGCCGACCGGGGTGAGGTACCCGATCCTGGGGGTGGTAGCCAGCCACTTTCGCCGGATGAACGGGGCGAGTTGGTACGGCTGCGGGCGAAGGTGGCCGAGCAATCCAAGGACATCGCGTTCCTGGAAAAAGCGTCGGCGTACTTTGCGGGCAAGCATCTAAGGTGAGCCGGTTCGAGCTCATGGCCGCAGAGTGCGCCTCCTCCGACGTGACCCGCATGGCCCAGCTGCTGGGGGTGTCCACCTCGGGCTACTACAAGCATCGGGACCGGCTGTCGGCTAGTGAGCCGACGCCACGGGTCCAACGCCGCCGTGATCTGGAAGTCAAGATTCTGGCCCACCACAAGGACTCCGGCGGCACGTACGGCTCACCGCGGATCACCGCCGATCTGCACGATGCCGGAGAACGGGTGTCGGCTAACACCGTCGCGGCGATCATGGCCGATCTGGGCATCGAGGGCATTAGCCCACGCACCTTCAAGACGACCACAGTCGTCGATCCTTGTGCGTCGTTCCCACCGGATCTGATCGGCCGTCGTTTTGACCAGGGCTGTATCGATGCGGTGTGGTCCTCCGACATCACCTACCTGAGCTGTGGGGAAGGCGACATGTACCTGTGTGCGATCCGCGATGAGCATTCGCGACGGGTGCTGGGCTGGGCGGTCGATGACCACATGCGCACCGAGTTGGTGACCACCGCGGTGGATCGGGCGGTGTTCACCCGCGGCGGCCACGTCAAGGGCGTCATACTGCAATCGGACCGCGGCACCCAGTACACCTCCCACGACATGGCTGCCGCAGCCAGCGCCCACGGGCTGCGGCGCTCTATGGGTGCCACCGGCATCTGCTGGGACAACGCCGGCGCGGAGGCGCTGTGGTCGACGTTCAAACACGAGCATTACTACCGGCACACTTTCGCCATAAAGGCTGAATTGATTGCAGCAGTTGACAATTGGATGCGATTCTACAATCATCAACGTAGACATTCAGCGATCGGAATGCGCTCACCCATTACCTACGAGCGCACGCTGAAAGTCACCCTGGAAGCAAGCTAACCGCGTCCACTTGTTCTGGGGAACCCCAGACAACCGAACAGGGTCAGGCTTCGGTGAGTAGTTCCCAAGGCTGCACGCCGAGCAGGCCAGCGAGGCGGCCCTGCATCTGGACGCCGGACGGCAGCGGGCGCCACCAGATGGTTACCTCGGCGATCTTGCCGTCCGCGTCGAGCAGGATGTAGTCCATGCCGTCGACCACGGTGTCGTCGATCTGCAGCCGGAAGTACGCGGCGTGGTGCGTCTCGCCGCTGAGGACCTCCTTGTAGGTCAGGTCGGTCGCCACCGTGCCGACCGTCCGGATGGCTTCCAGGACTGCGTCGTGGCCGGTGAGTGGTTCATCGCTGAGTGGGCCGTACAGCACCACGTCCTCGGCGAGGATTCCGGCAAGAGCGTCTTTGTCAGCACCGCCGTGCATGCAGTCGACAAACAACGTCACGGTGTCGCGGTGCGGGGCCAGCGTGGTCATGGTTGCTCCTGATGTCCTGTGTTGATTGTGGTTTGCGAGACCTGATCGCTGGCTAGATCACCGTGGTGCCGCCGTCGACAACCAACTCCATGCCATTGACATAGCTCGAGTCGTCCGAGGCGAGGAACAACGCGGCCGACGCGATCTCCTCCGGGCGGCCCATCTCGCGCCGCGGGATCACGGACTCGAACTGCGCCTTGGCCGCCTCGTCCATCACCTCTGCCAACATCGGCGAGGCGACCTGGCCGGGGGTCAGCACGTTCACCCGAATCTTCCGGTCCCGCAACTCGGACACCCACACCCGGGCGAAGGCGGGCAGCACGGCCTTGCTTGCCGCGTACACGCTCCAGTTGGGGTAGCCCCGCAGCGATGCGTTCGACCCGGTCATAAAGATCGAGCCGCCATCGTTGAACAGCGGCAGCGCCTTCTGGACCGTGAACAGCGTGCCGCGCGCGTTCAATCCGAACGCGGCATCAAAGTCCTCCTCGGTGATCTCGCCGAGCCTGCTCTGCGCGCCGGTGCCGGCACTCGCCCACAATACGTCGATCGAGCCCTTCTCCCCCTCGACCGTTTCGAAAAGCCGATCCAGATCGTCCAGGTTGGCCGAATCACCCTGCACGCCAGTCACGTTGCGGCCGATCTGCTCGACGGCCTCGTCCAGCGCGTCCTTCCGTCGACCCGAGATGAAGACGTGAGCCCCTTCGTCGGCGAACAACTTGGCACCGGCCAGCGCCATTCCGCTTGTCGCGCCGGTGATCACCGCGACCTTGCCATCGAGTTTTCCCATGATCGCTCCGTCCATCGGGCCGATGTTATGTACACCGATCTGTGTGCCTAACGTACTCCCGCAACCGTGAGGATTGCAACTATGTACACCGATCGGTACCCAATTGGGCTACGCTGGGTGCATGACGGACCTGGAGAAGGGACCGCGGGGCCTGCGCCGCGGCAGGGGCGCGCGCGAGCGCATCCTCGCCGCGTCCCGACAACTGTTCCGCGATCAAGGCATCAACAGCACTGGCCTGGACCAGCTCTGCGCGGTGGCCCAGGTGTCCAAACGCACGTTCTACCAACACTTCACCGGCAAGGACGAGCTGATCGCCGAGCACCTACGCCGATTCGATCCCGAAATCCTGCCCGAAGTGTTCGACCGCACCGACCTCACGGCCCGCCAACGGCTCCTCGCCGCCTTCGACATTCACGCGCCGCTGTGCCCGTTCATCGCGGCGGCCGTCGAGATCCCCGATGCGGACCACCCCGCACGCGTGCACGCCCGCGACTATAAGAAGGCCTTTGCCGCGCGCCTGACCGAAACCGCGCGCGAGGCCGGCGCCGCCGATCCCGAGCAGCTCGGTGAACAACTTGCGCTGCTGCTCGATGGCGCCTCGGCCCGCAACCGAGTCCTCAACGCCGAGACGTTCGCCACGGCCGCCGCCATCGCAGCCGTCCTCATCGACAACGCCATCCCCGCCGAGGCGGGCTCAGCTCACGGAGCCGGCCAACGCTGACAAGGTCTCGGCAGCACTGTATTTGGGCTGCCATCCGAGCTGATTTCTGGCCTTACTGGTGTCCATCACGGCCGATGCGCGACCGGCGTGCAACCACTCCAGCGCCGACGGCACGAACGGCAGCCGCGCCAACACCTCCGATGCGGCCACTGCCGCAACATGTGGCACCTTGATCGGCCGTGCGCCCAACGCTCGGCCGACATCCGACATCGTCAGCCACCCGTCGGCGGCGATGTTGTACGCCCCGGGCGGCGCCGTCGTAGAGGTGACCGCCAGGACGATCGCCGACGCGACGTCGTCATGGTGCACCAACTGCAACGGAGTGCCGGGGTCCGGCACCAGCGGTTTGAGCACCGGCACCGCCCGAGTGAGTCGACGCACCGCCCCGGGCAGGTGATTCCACGGCATGGCCTCGGCCAGCGCCGGCGCCTTGGGCCCGGCGACGATGCAGGGCCGCAGCACATACACCTGCAGCGACGAACCGGCGGTGGCCTCGGCCAGCGCCTCCTCACACGCGGCCTTCTGTTCGGAGTAATAGTGCTCGGGCGTGCCCCGCGTGGGTACGTCCTCGGTGATGGGCACCGGGTTGTCCGCGTGGTAGCCATAAGCGGCCACCGACGAGGTGTAGACGAGTCTGCGCGGCCCACCGGTCGCGGCGGCATCAAAGACGTTGCGAGTGCCCGCCAGATTGATCCTGGCGCTCTCGTCCCGCGTGCCCATGATGATGAACGCGAGGTGCACGACGACGTCGACGTCGGCGACCAACGCATCGACGGCACCGCGATCCAGGATGTCGCCCTGCCGGTAGACCGTCTTCGTCCATCCGCGAGCGGCCGGGTCGAAGGGCCGCCGCGCCATGCCGACGATCTGCGTGACGTCGGGATGTTTCTCGAGCGCCTCGATCGTCGAGATCCCGATCTCCCCCGTCGGCCCGGTGACCGCGACGTGAAGTGCCATGCCGACTGCTGTTCCCGGCTTGGGCAGGGGCAAAACCGTAGGCCTACGCCGTCAGCCGGCCGGGGAAGTAATTCCCGTTGTCCAGATCGGCGAACAGGTTGGGCTGAGCAGGTTCCCAGCCGAGGCTCTGGCGCGTGATCAGGTTCGAGGCCGGGAGGTCCATCGTGACCAGATTTGTGAACATGCCGAAGTATCCCGGCAGCATCAGTACGTCCACGGGAATGCTCACGGTGGGCAGGCCCAGGCGGCTCCCGATGGCCTCGGCGATTTCACGGAAAGGGATGCCCCCGTTTTCACATGCGTGCCAATATCTGCCAGCCGGGCCCTGCTCCAGCGCCAAACGGAACAACGAAGCTGCATCGCGGATGTGCACGGCGCCCCACAGATTCTCGCCGTCTCCCGGGTAGCCGACGAAGCCCTTCTCCTGTGCGAGCGCGATCAGTCCCGGGAGGAAGCCGGCACTGTCGGTCGTGCTGTGCGCGATGGGCGGAAGCCGCACGACCGAAGACCGCACTCCCCGCTCGGCGAGGCCGACGACGGCGCGCTCCACGGCGTTGCGAGCACGCAGGGTGCCCTTGTGCTCGTCGCCGCTGGGAAGGGCCGGGTCCTCCTCGGTAGCCGGTCGGCCCAGGGCGCCGGCCGAGCCTATGCTGCCGGCCGCCACCAGCGGCTTTCCGGTTCCCGCGAGTGCCTCGCCGTACGCGAGCACGATCGGGAGCTCCGCGGCGGCCACGGCGTCAATCCCGCCGGACGGAAGCAGATCTTGCCGGTGCGCGACGTGGACGACGCCATCGGAGTCCACGGCCGCTTCCTTGAGCCCGTCGAGATCCTCGAGGCCGCCGCGATGCACCGTTGCGCCGAGCGCGGTCAGGGCCGCCGCGGCCGTGTCCGACCGGGCCAGGGCGGTCACCTCGTGTCCGGTGGCGATGAGCTCGGGGATGATGTACGAACCGGAATGGCCGGTCCCGCCAACGACGAAAACGCGCATGTGACTGTCCTTTTGGTGTGGGGTGGTCCGGGTGCGCTCAGCTGAGAAACCTGACGCCGAGGACGAAGTTGGTGTGCTTGACGGAATTGGCGACGAGGCCAATCTCCAGGAGGCCGGCGTTCTCCAGCGCCCGCGCCATGGGCAGCTGACCGGCGTCCATCGGGCGCAGTCCCAGGCTCTCGATGAACGCCGACACCCGTGCCTTCGCCTGCGGGTCATCTCCCGCGACGAACACGTCCAGGGGGTGTCCCTCGGCCGAACCGGCGGCCAGAACATGGGAGAACAGGGTGTTGAACGCCTTGACGACATGCGCGCCTGCGGGGGCGGCCGCCTTGGCGATCTCCTGCGCGCCGGAACTGCCTTCGGGCGTGACAAAACCCAAGGCGTCAGGGCTGACGGGGTTGGTGATGTCGACGATGATCTTGCCGCGTAGGGCGTCCCCGTACTCGCTGACCACCGCGGCCGCGCCGGCGTACGGCACGGCGAGGATGACGATGTCCCCTGCCGGGGCGATGCCGGGCGTCCCGACGGTGGGGCCACCGCCGAGGGCGGCAGCCAGTTCCTTGGCTTTGGCCGGGTCGCGGCCGATGATCTCGACCGCGTTGCCACCCGCCAGTGCCCGGCCGGCCAGGGCGCGTGCCATGTTCCCCAGGCCGATGATGCTGATGCTGCTCATGAAGTGTCCCGTCATTGGTCGCAATTGTTGACGTCTCAACCATAAGGGGATTTTGGTGATGCGTCAACCAATTCCGGTAGCATCGACGCCCATGGAACCGAACTGGCTGAACGCTCGTGAAGACCGCGCCTGGCAGGCCTTCGTCGACGCGCATCATCAGCTTGAAGCGCGCCTGGCCCGGCGCCTACAGGTAGCGGGCCTGTCCGGGGCCGACTACGAGGTCCTGGCGGCGCTCTCGGGGTTCGACGGGGACCGCATGTCCGCCCGCGACCTGTGCAACGTACTGGCGTGGGAGAAGAGCCGTCTCTCCCATCAGCTGCGGCGCATGCAGAAGGACGGGCTGATCAGTCGCGAACCCAACCCCGACGACGCCCGCAGCATCATGGTCCGCCTGCTGCCGGCCGGCCGCGCTGCCATCGAGAAGGCGGCACCCGGGCACGTGGCGGACGTCCGCCGGAACTTCATCGACCTGTTCACCTCGGCTGAACTCGACACGCTCGCCACCCTCAACGAACGAGTCCTGGACCACCTGGCCACCAGCCACGACTCCCCCGGTGCCGACGAGCCTGCGTAAGCCGCACCAGCCCTGATCGCCGGCCTGGTTGCGCGACCACGTTGCGGGTACTCCAAGGTGTCCATCCATTGCCGGCGTTGGGAGACCTGACGTGAGCGACACCAGTCAGCGCCAACTCGGCGAAACCGACAGCCCGCTCGAGGACGAACTCGAGGACGCGTTCAACAGGACGGTCGACGAGGGCACGCAACGTCTGCACCGCCCCTGGCGCGAGGTTCTGATCACTGGATTCTTCGGCGGCACCGAGGTCGCGATGGGCGTCCTGGCGTACCTCGCGGTGCTACAGGCGACGGGCAATCAGCTCCTGGCGGGCCTGGCGTTCTCCGTCGGGTTCCTCGCCCTGCTGCTGGGCCACAGCGAACTGTTCACCGAGGGTTTCCTTGTACCGGTCATGACCGTGGTTGCCAAGCGTGGCAGCGTTCGGCAACTCCTCAAGCTGTGGGGCGGCACCCTTGCCGCCAACCTGGCGGGCGGCTGGGTGATCATGTGGCTGATCATGACGGCGTATCCGAAGCTGCATGCCCAGACCGTGGAATCGGCCACGCACTTCGTCACCGCTCCGCTTTCTGCGGAGACGATCGCACTGGCACTGCTCGGCGGGATGGTCATCACGCTGATGACCCGCATGCAGCACGGCACGGACTCCGTTCCCGGAAAGATCGCAGCGGCCGTTGCGGGGGCCTTTCTGCTCGCAGGGCTGCAGATGTTCCATTCCATCCTCGATTCCCTGCTGATCTTCGGGGCGCTGTTCACCGGTGACGCGCCGTTCGGCTACCTCGATTGGCTCAGCTGGTTCGGCTACACCTTGGTCGGAAACATCTGCGGCGGTTTGATACTGGTGACTTTGTTGCGGCTGTTGCGCAGTAAGAACCGGCTGCAGGAAGAGCGCAGCGACGCCGAGGCCGAACCCGGGTGAGCCAACCGCGGTGCCTGGAGCAGACCGCGAGCCCCGGAACTTGTCGTACCCCTCTGCGATGCTGATGTCATGTTCCCGCCGACGCCCCCAGCCGTCGCTGAGGCGTGCCCCGGCGAGCGTCTCGAGGTGCTTTTCGACGAGTTGGCCCAGTTGTGCGGTCAACGCAACGCCATCGATGGACGCATCGTGGAGATCGTTGCCGAGGTGGACCGCGACGGACTGTGGGGCAACACCGGCGCGAAGTCGGTGCCGGCGTTGGTGGCCTGGAAGACCGGCACCTCACCGAACAACGCCGAGACCATCGCAGCCATCGCCCAGCGACTCGAGGCGTTTCCCACCTGCGCCCAGGGCATGCGGGAAGGCCGCCTGTCGCTGGACCAGGTCGGCGTGATCGCCCAACGCGCCGCCGACGGATCCGACCAGCACTACGCGCAGCTGGCCGGCGTCGCCACCGTCACCCAACTGCGCACCGCCATCAAACTGGAACCACGCCCCGAACCCGACCCTCGGCCCGCACCGCCGCCGGCGATCACCAAGACCACCAACGCCGAGTTCACCGACTGGCGCATCAGATTGCCCCACGACTTGTCGGCCACCTTCGACGCGGCGCTGCAGTCCCACCACGACGCGCTGATCGCCGAGTGGAAACGCGACCACGACAACACCGCCGACACCGCCGACCAACAGCCTCCGCTGCCGACCAACACCGAGGCGTTCATGCGCCTGGTTGAGTCCGGATGGGACACCGAGGTGACGCTTCGCCCCCACGGACACCGCACCACCGTGGTGGTACACCTCGACGTCAAAGACCGCATCGCCGCCCTGCATCTGGGCCCGCTGCTCTCCGACTCCGACCGGCAATACCTGACGTGTGACGCCACCTGCGAAGTGTGGTTCGAACGCGACGGCGAACCCATCGGCGCCGGACGATCCACCCGCACCATCAGCCGCCGGCTGCGCCGCGCCCTCGAACACCGCGACCGCTGCTGCGCCGTACCCGGTTGCGGAGCCACCCGAGGCCTGCACGCCCACCACCTCGTGCACTGGGAAGACGGCGGCCCCACCGAACTGAGCAACCTCGTACTGCTCTGCCCGTATCACCACCGCCTGCATCATCGCGGCCGCATCACCATCACCGGCCCCGCCCACCGGCTCACCGTTACCGACAGCGCCGGCCGACAGCTGCCGCCCGGATCACTGGCGCGCCCACCGACAACCCCGCCACCGGCCGTCCCACCCTGCCCCGGACCCACCGGCGAACGCGCCGACTGGTGGTGGTACCAACCCTTCCAACCACAAGCACCGCCCACGACCAACTAGGCGAGTCCGGCCCAACTCGTCGTCGACCGCCTTGTCCGCAGTTATTGCGGAGTCCGCAGTTTCTGCGGTATGGTGGCTCATGTCCAACCGCTACAAACTGATTCGCAAGCACCTTGAGCAGGCGGAATCGGCCGATACCGCTGCCCAGGCGCTACACCACCTTCGGACTGTCCTCACCGACGTCGGCCAGTTACTCGACGAGAAGCTGGCCAGTGCCGTCGTCGACGATGAATTGTCGCTCGCGGCAGCTGGGAAACACGCGGGCCTTACCGAGAACGCGGTGGGGCCGCGACTGGCCAACACGGCCAGACTGGCGCCGTACGCCGGGACGAGAGGCCGCGTCACCGCCGAAGACGTCAAACGTGCCCGCCAACACAAGTACGCCCGTCAGCCGCTGCCGCCGGTGGCCCCCGCCGAACCGATGCGATTCAAACCACGCCGAAAAGCTAACCCCTCCTAGCGATCTCGAAGGATTCTCATGACAGACCCGAATCACACCCGGCTCGTGTTCCTGTTGGACCGGTCCGGCTCGATGCAATCGATCAAGTCCGACGTCATCGGGGGTTTCGATGCATTCCTCGCCGAGCAGCGCACCGGCGAGGGCCTGTGCACCGTGACGTTGGCGCAGTTCGATGACGAGTACGAACTCGTCTACCGCGGCATCGCCCTCGCACAGGTGCCTCCGCTGGCGCTGTTCCCGCGCGGCAGGACGGCGCTGCTGGACTCCATGGGCAAGCTCATCACCGACACGGCCGCGGAACTCAACACCCTGCCCCAGGACGCCAGGCCGGGCACAGTCGTCGTGGCGATCATGACCGACGGCATGGAAAACGCCAGCACCGAATGGCGTCGGCCCGACATCAAAGCCCTCGTCGAGCAACAGACCAACGACCATGGCTGGGAGTTCCTCTACATGGGTGCCGATCAAGATGCCGTCGAGGCGGGCAGGGACCTGGGCGTCAAGGACGGGCAGGCCATCACCTACGCGAAGGGCAAATCCCGCGAGGCGATGCTCGCGGCCTCGGACAACATCCGCGGCTACCGCAACGCCAGGGCGCAGGACCCAGTCGCCGCGATGCCCGAATTCACCGCCGGCCAGCGCGCGCAACTGGCCGAGGAGTGAGCCGGCCCCGGCAAACGCGAAATCAACGTTTGCCGTGAGCGCTGTTACCGTCGGGTGCTAGGTCGACCAACCACATCACGGGCACACCGTATGGAAGGGTTCGCGTGGAAACGCTGCTGATATTGCTGGCTATCGGGTTGTTCATTGCCGCGATCGTCGTGTTCATCAATGCGCGGCAACGGCCCCGCGAACCCAAACAGCGTGCCCAGCGGCAGGATCCACTGAAGTTCGCCACGATACCGACGTTCGGACCGCGCCAACTCGGCCCCGGCGCCATCGTCAGCTACGGCGGCATCGATTACGTCGTGCGCGGATCGGTCACGCTGCGCGAGGGCCCCTTCGTCTGGTGGGAGCACCTGCTGGAGGGCGGCGACGGCGAGCCGATCTGGTTCGGCGTCGAGGAGGACGAGGGCCGGCTCGAGCTCACGATGTGGACGCGACGCAAGGATCTGGCACTGCAGCCCGGCGGGCCCCACACCGTCGACGGCGTGAGTTTCCACGAGACCGAACGCGGACGGGCCTCCTACACCACCGAAGGCACGACGGGCCTGCCGGCCGGCGGCGACATGGACTATGTCGACTACGCCGACACCGGCGAGACCACATTCCTCGGCTTCGAGCGCTGGGCCCCCGAAATGGGCTGGGAGGTGTCGTTCGGCCGCACAGTTTCGCCCGGCGAACTCACCGTCTACCCCGCACCCCCCGCCGACGCATAGGACTCCTGTTGCCGCTCCACGAACTCGCTGTGTCGCCGACGGATGTCAGCGGCGCGGGCCTACGCCTGGCGCTCAATGCGCCCGCCCCGCGTCCGCTGGCGTCCTGGCGGCTCACCCACCCCGACGGTGGCGCGCTGCTGTTGGCAGTCCTGGGCGCATCGCACCTCATCACGGTGGAAGACCCCAACACGGATGCCGATCCGGGACGTTTTTCCGAGCAGGTCTCGTGCGCGGTTCGCAGCCACGACGACGAACTGCCCGAGCGCGCCGCCGCACCCGGTTATCAGCTTGAGTCGCGCATGACCACCCACGACGAGTCGGCGTTTCGTCAACTCGCGCGAGAGCTGCGCGACCGTTGCGCGGGCGACCCCGAGTGGCTCGGCGGCGCGTTCCCCGGCGACGACGCGGCTCTCACCGCGCTGACCGCCCAGCCCGACGGTGCGGGCTGGCGCTGGCAGACCTGGCACCTGTACCCCGCCCCCGGCGCCGGCGGGACGGTGGTCCACACCGCCAGTCGGTGGAACCCGTGAGCAGGACCCGCCTGTACCTTATCGCGGCCGCGCTGGCGATCGCTGGCCTGGCATGCCTGATATGGGGAATATCGTTGGCGTCGAAAGATATTCGCACCCATGTGGCGGAAAACTACGCAGCGTACTCACACGGCACGGAGGCCTCGAGTTATGAGTGCACCGGAACACCCAGCGAGGTGGCCGACCGCCTCGTCGCCTACCAGCGTCCCGAAGCCCGCGCCACCGACCGTGGCATCGAATACCTGCGCTACGACGACGACATCGTGATCGTGGGCCCAGACGGCAACCGGCCGTGCACGATTCGCGTCGAAGATGTTCGCGGCAGCAGCTACCGCGGGGGCGCATTCATCTTCCTGGGCCCCGGCTTCTTCCCCGGTGCTCCGTCGGGCGGTTCGGGCGGCAGCCCCGGCGGCCCGGGCGGGGCAAAGTGACGCCCGCATGGCACACCTACGCAAGGAGATCGTGAATGTACACCGCCGCCGTCGAGTTCGGAACCATCAGCGCTGAGGGCCTCACCCAGAACGTCGTCGCCGCGCTGCTCTACTTCCTGGTCGGCGCCCTCGTGCTGGTGACCGGCTTCGTGATGGTCGACCTGCTGACCCCGGGCAATCTGCGCCGGCTGGTGTTCGTCGAGCGCCGGCCCAACGCGGTGGCCGTCGCCTCGGGAATGTATGTGGCGCTTGCCATGGTGGTCGTCAGCGCGATCGTCGCCAGCTCCAGTGCCCTCGGCCAGGGGCTGGTCGACGCCGCCGTTTACGGGCTGGTCGGCGTCGCGCTGCAGGGGGTCGCGCTGGTGGTGCTCGAAGTGGTGGTGCCCGGCCGGTTCCGCGACCTGATCGTCGGCGAGCGACTGCATCCGGCGGCGATCGCGACGGCCGTGGCACTGGTGGCCGTGGGAGCGGTCAACGCCGCCGCGCTGTCATGACCCGGGCCCGTCGGTGACCACTGACCAGGACAATCCCGCCCGGGTGAGCGACTCGTTCCAGACCACGACGCGCTGGCGGGCGCTGCTGCTCGCGGCCGTGGCGGCCTGTGCGGCGTGTGGGCTGATCTACGAGCTCGCGCTGTTGACGCTGTCGGCGAGCATGCATGGCGGCGGCATCGTCGCGACCTCGTTGATCGTCGCGGGATACGTCGCGGCCTTGGGCGTGGGTGCCCTGCTGGTCAAGCCGTTGCTGGGTCGGGCCGCGGTCACCTTCATCGCCGTCGAGACCCTGCTCGGCATCATCGGCGGGCTGTCGGCCGCGGCGCTGTACATCACGTTCGTGTTCATCGGCGGTTCGTTGTGGGTCCTCGTCGTGGGCACCGCCGTCATCGGCTGCCTGGTCGGTGCCGAGGTGCCCCTGCTCATGACGCTGTTGCAGCGCGGCCGCACGGTCGGGGCCGCCGACAGCGGACGCGTGCTGGCCAACCTCAACGCCGCCGACTACCTCGGCGCGCTGATCGGCGGGCTGCTCTGGCCGTTTCTGCTGCTGCCGCAACTCGGGATGATCCGCGGGGCCGCCGCCACCGGCATGATCAACCTGGTGGCCGCCGGCGTCGTCGCGATCTTCTTGCTGCGCCCCATCATCGGCCGCCGCGAGCTGATTGCGGCGCTCTGCGTGCTCGCCGCGGCGCTCGGGCTGCTCGCCACGCTGCTGGTGCGCGCCGACGGCATCGAGACGACCACCCGGCAGCGGCTCTACGCCGACCCGATCGTCGCCTATGAGCGCTCGGCGTATCAGGAGATCGTGGTGACCCGGCGGGGGGACGACACGCGGCTCTACCTCGACGGCGGACTGCAGTTCTCCACCCGCGACGAGCACCGCTACACCGAAAGCCTGGTCTATCCGGCGCTGAGCGAGGCGACCCGTTCGGTGCTCGTGCTGGGCGGGGGCGACGGCCTGGCGGCGCGCGAACTGCTTCGGTACCCCGGCATCGACACGATCGTGCAGGTCGAGCTCGACCCCGCCGTCATCGACTTGGCCCGCACCACGCTGCGCGGGCTCAACGGCAACGCGCTGGCCGATCCGCGGGTGGACGTGGTGGTCGACGACGCGATGACGTGGCTGCGCGACCCGCACCCCGAGATCCGTCCGCCGGGTGGCTTCGACGCGGTGATCGTCGACCTGCCCGATCCCGATACCCCGGTGCTCGGCCGCCTGTACTCGACGGAGTTCTACGCGCTCGTCACGCGTGCCCTTGCGCCGGGTGGGCGCATGGTCGTCCAGGCGGGCAGTCCGTATTCGACGCCCACCGCGTTCTGGCGGACGTTCTCGACGATCAAGGCCGCCGGCTACGCGGCAACGCCGTACCACGTGCACGTACCCACATTCGGTGACTGGGGCTTCGTGCTGGCTACGCGCGGAGCAGACGCACCGGTACCCACCGTGCCGCCGAATGCGCCCGCCCTGCGCTTTCTGAGTCAACAGGTCCTCGATGCCGCCGGCGTGTTCGCCGACGATCAGGCGCCGCGCGCGCTGGAGCCCTCGACCCTGGATCGGCCCCGCATCGTCGAGGACATCCGGCTCGGCTACAGCTGAGTGTGGCCCACCGGGCCGTCCCCGCGGTCCGCAAGCGCCGGGAACTCGGTGCCCAGGGCCGGATGACACAACTGGACGAGGCGGTCGGGCCCGTGCTGCACGTCCGTCAGCCAAGCACCCGCCGGCAACCGGTCCGCGACCTCCGCGGCAGTCTCGGCAGACAACAGGATGTGTCCGGGACGGACCAAGTCTCGCAGCTCGGCGGCGCGACCGTGCGTCGAGCAATTCGGCTCGGCGGTGTGCAGGCCGATGCTCAACGCAACCGGATCCAGGGGTGCCCGCTGCAGGTCGAGCGCGCATCCGAGCGCGTCGGACGCCTGGGCGAAGGTGATCCCGAACCCTTGGACAAAACCGTCATACAGTGCGCCGAGGTGGGCGAAAGTATGGTCGAGCCACGGCTGCGCGCCCGGGACATCGCCATGGGCTCCGGCGAGCAACACCGTCACTGTTCTCGTTGACCCTGCAAATTCGCGCACACGCCTCACGTCAGTCATTGCCGTGATGGTATCCAGCGCGGGCGCTCCAGACCGGGAGGCGGTCAGGCCTCGGGCGCGGCGGCCCCCGGCTGCCCCTTGCGCTGCTTGCGCTCGGAAAGCTGGTATTTCACCAATGCGACCAGAGCCTTCGGATTACGGGCGAACGCGCCCGCGGCCTGGAACCCGATCTTGACCTTCTGGCCAAACGTCAGTTCTTGCGCTGGTTCCATGGTTCGCCCTTCCTCGAAGATGATCGCCCCGAACAATAGCCGAACGGCTACCTGCCGATGCGACCCCCCGGGGCGGGCTCTGCGCTGAACAACTTCGCCAGCAGCGCGATCCGGGCGTCTTCGAATTCAGGCTGCGGCAGTACCGACCGGATGATCGCGGCCCCGTCGAAGGCATTGAGCAGCAGGGCCACCGCGGTCGCGAACTCCCCCTCCGGGATCCCCTCGAAACCCGGTATGGTGCTTGCGGTTTCGTAGATGTGGGTGGCGTACTCGGCCAGTACGTCGGGCAAGGTGGCACGCAGCTTGGCGTCGGTCCGCGCGGCGATCAACAGCTCGTACATCACGGTGTTGGTGTCATTGCCGGTGACGTCGCGCAGGATCGTCAGGACGGCTGGCAGCGGCGGCTGAGCCGGGATCTCGGCGACCCGTTTGGTGAACAACTCCAGCTGGCGGCGCATCACTTCGTAGGCCGTGGCCGCCATGAAGTCGCCCATGGTGGGGAAATGGCGAAACAGCGCACCGTCGGAAACCTTCGCGCGCCGCGCGATGACCGCGGCCGAGGCCTTCGCGTACCCGACGTCGATGATGGTCTCGATGCTCGCGTCGAGCAGGCGAGCGACGGTTTCCTCCCGACGTTGCTGTTGCGTTCTCGCCATCTCAGACAGCGGTTTTCACACGCCGGCCAGTCCCCGCCCGTAGATAGCGACCCGACTTCACGGACTGGCCGTAGCCGTCGCGGAACCGCCCGTTGCGAAACACCACGGTTCCGTTGACCGCCGTGGCCACGACCGCGTCGTCGTTGCGGTTCACCATGCGGCTCAAGCCGCCGTAGAACGGCACCGTCTCCTCGTGGTAGGCATCGACGTCGGCGTTGAGGCTGTGCGGGTCGATCACGACGAAGTCGGCCCGGTCCCCGACGCGGAGGGTGCCCGCATCGGCCCCGAACCAGTCGGCAACCTCGGCGGTCAGCCGGTGCACCGCGTGTTCGGTGGTCAGGAATGGGCGCCCGGCCAGCTGGGCGTCGCGGACGCGCTTCAGCAACCGCAGCGGGTAGTTGTAGAACGCCATGTTGCGCAGGTGTGCACCGGCATCCGAGAAACCCATGTGCACCGACGGATCCTTGGCCAACTGGTCGAGGACCTTGGGCCGGTGGTTGGCCACGATCGTGGTCCAGCGAACGTTGCGTTCCCCGTTGTCGACGAGCACGTCGAGAAACGCATCCAGGGGATGGATTCCGCGCTCGTCGGCGATCTGACCGAAAGTCTTGCCGACCAGGGTCACGTCGGGGCATTCGACGATGGTGGCCTCGTGAAAATCGCGGTGCCACAAGGTAGGTCCGAGCTTGCGGCGGTCGAACGAGCGGCGGAACCGGCGGCCGTACTCGGGGTCGGCGAGCAACGTGTTGCGCTCGAGTTGATCACGCAGGTGCAGCGCGGCAGTACCCGCCCCGAACTCTTCAAACACCGGCAGATCGATACCGTCCGAATACAATTCGAACGGCACCGGCAGATGCTGGAATCGCACCTGGGCATCGAGGAGCTTGTTCAGCAGGCGCGTGCCGGGCCCGATGACCCGCGCGGCGACGGGCGAGGATTTTGCGTCGGCCGAGACCAGCAGGCTCATCTTGACGCCGCGGCGGCGCCCGAACAGGCCGCTGCTCTCCAGGAAGAAGTTGAGCGCCTCCTGCGCCCGGGCAACATTGGGCGCGCTCTGCAGGATGCGTCCGCGGCGGCGCAGCACCTTGATGAGCCGGCGGCGTTCCCGCCACGTCGCGAACGTCGAAGGCAATGCGCGGGACCGGAACCGGTCGCCGTCGAGTTTGTCGATGGCGGCGTCCATTCCGGACATGCCCAACATCCCGGCGTCGAGGGCCGTGTCGAGTTTGTCGGCCATCGCCTCGAGTTCGGCGTCGGTGGGTCGGACGCCGTCGGTGGTGGCGCGGTCCAGGCCCAGCACCGACGCGCGCAGGTCGGAATGTCCCAGCAGCGACGCGACGTTCGGGCCGAGCGGCAACGCGTCGATGGCCGCGACGTACTCGGCCGAGGTCGACCAGGTCTTGTGCGTCTGCAGCGCACCCAGCACGTACTGCCGGGGCACCGCCTCCACGCGGCTGAAGAGGTCCGCGGCATCCTCGGCGTCGGCGTACACCGTCGACAACGAACACATGCCCAGCAGCACCGTGGTGACGCCGTGCCGCACCGACTCGCGCAGGCCGGGGTCGAGCAGAACTTCGGCGTCGTAATGGGTGTGCACGTCGATGAAGCCCGGCAGAACCCACTTGCCGTCGGCGTCGACGACCTCGGGACAGCCGGTCTCGTCGAGGGGCGTGGCCGAGACGGTGGCCACCACGCCGTCGCGGATGCCCAGCGTGCGGACCTCTGGTGCCGTACCGGTCCCGTCGAACCACAGGCCGTTGCGAACGATGACGTCGTAGGACATGCAGCCACGCTAACGCAGGTAGTGAGTACTCACAATCTTTCTTGCGGATTCAGTCGAGTCCGCGCGCGGTGAGCGCCTCGGCGAACCCGTCCGCGGTCCGCAGCGCGGCCACGATCACCGGAGCGACGACGATGCGCGGCGAGAAGCGCAGTCCGCGGGCGCGGCGGGCCTCATCGACCTGGCGTACCGTCTCCACCATCAACGGGATCGACCGGATCGCCAGCGCCAGCGCCAGCGCAATCTGCTCGACGGGAAACCCGATCCGACGCAGCGGCCGCATCGCCCGCGTCATCGCCGCGAGCATGTCGGTCACCCGTGTCGTCACCGTCACGATCGCGGCCAGCAACACCGACAGCACCAGCACACCGCACACGACGAGCGCGCGACGCCAATCGGTGAAGATCAGCTGAAAGACGAAGATGAACACCACAATCCAGAGCACCGGACGCAGCTGGGCGGCCAACGTGGCCGGGCTGATCCGCGCCCCGGCGACCAACGCCACCGCGACGACGGCGGCCGCCCCGAGCCGCAGCGGCGTGGTCACGAGGACCGCCATGAGCACGATCAACCCACCCAGGCCCAGCAGTTTGGCCCCGGCCGGCAACCGGTGCACCGGCGAGGCGCCCGGCCGGTAGTGCCCGAACGTGCTCACTGCATCAACCGCCGGTAGGCCGCGATGGCAGCCGCCGGTGCCTCGTCGGCGACGATTCGTCCGTCGTCGAACACGAGGACCCGGTCGAAGTCGTCGAGCAGGGTGAGGTCGTGGGTCACCATGATCAGCCGCGGATCCAGCGCGGCGAACGCGTCGCGCAGCATTCGGGTGTTGCGCAGGTCCAACAGTGTGGTCGGCTCGTCGGCCACCACGATTCGGGGTTCGGTCACCAGCACCGAAGCCAGCGCCAGCAGTTGCTTCTGTCCGCCGGACAGCAGGTGCGCGGGATGGTCGGCATGGCCGGCCAGTCCGAATCGGCTCAGCACACCGCGGGTACGGTCGGCGCGGGCCTCCCGGCTCATGCGGTGCCGCGACAGCGACAGCTCGATGTCCTCGGCGACCGTGGGCATCAGGATCTGGCGGTCCGGGTCGGTGAACACGAAACCCACCGCGCGGCGGACCTTCCGGGTGGCGCGCTTGGTATCGAGGTCGAAGACCCGCACCGCTCCCCGGTCGGGAATCACCAGCCCGTTGATCATCCGGGCGAAGGTGGACTTGCCGCTACCGTTGGCGCCGATGATCCCGATCCGACGCTCGGTCAGCGTCACCGAGACATCCGTCAGGACCGGTCGGTCGCCGTAGGCATGCGAGACCCCGTCGAATGCCACGGCAGCCGCGGCGCCGTCAGCCATCGGAGAATTCGGTGCGACGCCGCCACGGCGTGATCAGGCCGGGCCGGGTGCGATGCACCTGGGCGGCAACGAATCCCGTGATGACGGCCTTGGCAAGGTCACCGGGGACGTAGACGCCGGTGGTCGACGCCGCGGCCCACCAGGACAGGTCGGCCCGGAGCATGAGACCCGCCGCCCCGACCAGGTAGATCACCAGCATGCCGCCGAGGATGTTGATCACAATGCCCCAGGTCACCCGGTAGCGCGGCATCACGGCGGCGGTCAGTGCGCCGATGACGAACACCGCCGGCAGCCACCCGACGAAAAACCCGGCCGTGGGCGACGCCAGCGATACCAATCCCGTCCGGGCGCCGGCCAGAATGGGCAGGCCGGCGATCGCCAGGATGGCGAACAGCCCGACCGCCAGCGCGCCCTTCCGCGGACCGAGGATCGACCCGGCCAGCATCACGCCGAGCGTCTGAAACGTGATGGGCACCCCGCTGGCACCGAGCGTGATCGTCCCCGGCAGCCCCAGCGCGGCGATCAGCGCCGCGAATACCGCGGCCTGGGTCAGGTCCGCCGGCGTGACGGTCAGTGCCCGCCCCACGCCGCGCAGCCGGGCTTTCGTGTCCATCCGGGAGATTATCGTCGCGGTGACTTTCGCCGCCACAGGCGGTCGGTATTGGCATGACTGAAACCATGACCGCATCGGCACTGATCAACGCATCCCCCGAAATCGTGTTCGACCTGCTGGCAGACCCGGCCACCCACGCCGCGATCGACGGCACCGGATGGGTGCGCCAACCCGTCGACGACGAGCACCTGGCGGCAACCGGCCAGATCTTCCGGATGGCGATGTACCACGACGACCTCAAGTCGACCGGGGCCGGCACCACCGAGGTGACGCTGACCTACGACTGGTCACGCGTACCGCCGCGGCACCGCGACATCGAGTTCCCGCCGTTCGGCCGGCAGCACCTGGACAATTCGCTGAAGCATCTGGCCGAGCTGGCCGACCGGGTTCAGGCCTGAACGCTGGGCGGCGGAGCAGGAGAGCCAGAGTTTGTTGCGGCAGTGCAGAAGTCAGCCCCGGACGGGGCACTCGGTCACGTATCGGCGAGCCGCACGATCACGATGCGTACAGCATCCTGTCCCAGACCGTGGCGAGGACGTTCGCAAGATCCGGGTCCGGTTCCGATCCACCCGTAATCTGGCGCATATCGCGCTCGAGTGCTTTGACGTTCATTCCGACCAGCACCCGCGCCAGGGTCTCGGGAGCGGGCCCGGGTAGCGCGTGGCCCGCTTCGCGTTCGCGCCGGATGCGGGTGGCGGAGTCGACGACGAAGCGCTCGATGTGATCATCGAACATGCCTCTGACCTCGTCGTCGGTGGTCACGGCATCGAACATCGCCGCCATGAGATGCGCATGCTCGCGCCATATCGCAACGACCTGTTCAAAACCGTCGAACACCTGGTTTCGCCGCTCGGCGAGGGTATCGCCGAGCTCAGTCCAGGTTTCGGTCACGCTGCTGACCTGGCTGAATACATTGCCCAGCATCGCGCCGACCGCGGCGGCCTTCGACGGGAAGTAGAAATAGAACGTCGAGCGTGAAACCCCGGCGACCCGGGTGATGTCGGCAATTTCGATGGTCGCGAACTCGTGCGCGACCAACAATTCCTCCAAGGTCTGCAGGAGGAGCTCCCGTCGAACCTCGCCACGCGACGGCCCGGCGGTGAATCGCGAACGGGCGGGAAGCGACTTGGGCATGGTGTTTCAACGGTATCGCAGTCGGTTCAGCTGGAGTTGGTCAAGACTCGGCTGCGATAGACCACCCGCATCGAGGTAGCAGCAGGGGCTGGGATATCCGGGCTGTAGCGTGGCGAGCGTGAACTCCTCGCGTATGCCTTCCTCTCTTGCCCTCGCGGCCGCCGCCGCGTCGCTGGTCCTGACGCTCGGCGCCTGCGGCTCGGATTCCGATACGGAAACCGCCGCCGCCACCAGCAGCAGCAGCCCTTCGGTGGCCGACGTGGTCACACCCGTCACCGAAACGACGATCGCAGCCAACTCCTGCCCCACCGCGGCGCCGGCCACCGGCGGCACCGCCGATTGGACGCTGCCCGGTACCACCGGCAGCGTCGCGGTCACCGGAGCCACGGAAGAGGCGGCTCCGCTGGTCAGTGTCGAGGCCCCGTTCAGCGTCACCGAGACGCAGGTCCAGACCCTGCAGGCCGGCGACGGGCCCGTCGTGGCCGACACCGCGACGGTGTTGGTCTGCTACATGGGCGTCAATGGACGTGACGGATCGGTGTTCGACAGCACCTACGAGCAGGGCGCCCCCATCGACTTCCCGCTCGGCGGCGTGGTGCCGGGCTTCCAGAAGGCCATCGCCGGACAGACCGTCGGATCCACCGTCGGCGTCGCGATGACCTCCGCCGACGGCTACCCCGACGGCCAGCCGGCCGCCGGAATCCAGCCCGGCGACTCGCTGGTCTTCGCGATCAAAATCCTCGACGCCGCGAACTGACGGCGAACGGGTAGCCGCCAGAATCTAGGAAAGTATCCAGAAGTATCCGGCGGCCACGACGATGGCGATGATCGCCACGGCGGCGGCCGATGTCAGCGCGATTGCCAAACCCGGATGCTGTCTGGCCCAGATTCTGAGCGAGGGCACCGTCACATAAATCCGTGGTTCTGCCTGAACCATGCGATCCCACTTCCCGGTCCATCCTGAACCTGTTTCGAAATCCACGACCGAAGCCGATCGACCATTGATGATACCGGCAGCGGTCTCGACGTGAATTTCTGAAATTCCTTTTGCGGCACCTAATTTCAAAACCCAGGTATGGTCGCAGACGTCTCGTACCGAGACGGCTGACGTGTTCTACCGAGGTCGAGAGAAGGTCCGTCCGTGACTGTAGACGTGGATGCCTACCGCACTGCGGTACCGGAAATGGCGTCCTTTCTTGGCGTCGACGCGCTCGACGCGGCAATGCTGAAACTCGCCGCCGCCCACCCGGATCTCGCGAGCCTACGCCGCGTCGGCACGTCCGGGCTCGGTGAACCGATATCGATGTTGAGCATCGGGTCCGGCACCCGCAACGCGCTGTTCTTCGCGTGCACACACCCCGATGAACCCATCGGAGCGATGACCATCTCGCATCTGGCCGAACTGCTGTGTCGCGACGATGACTTGCGCGAAACCGGGGACTTCACCTGGCATCTGATCCCGTGTGTCAACCCGGATGAGGTGCGGCTCAACGAGGGCTGGTTTCAGCCGCCGTTCTCGATGGGTGATTTCGCGGCCCGCTGTTACCGGCCCCCTTCGGACCGAGATCTCGAATGGTCGTTCCCGTTCTTTCACGAGACGAGTTACTTCGACAGCACCCTGCGCGAAACGCAGATGCTGATGCGAGTGATCGACGACCTGCAGCCGGTGGTGATGGGTTCGCTGCACAACAACGTTTTCGGTGGGGTGTACTTCTACATCTCCGGCGAGGACGCCGCCCTGCAGGAGACGCTGCACCGGATGCCGGCCGCCGAGGGGTTGCCGCTCCGGTTGGGGGAACCCGAGACTCCCTACATCCGGGAACTCAGTCCCGGCGTGTTGCTCTTCCCGGATCCCAAGGACCGCTACGCCTATGAGGTCGCGGCCGGCGCGGATCCCGAGACCCTGAGCCTGGCGGGTTCGAGCCTGACCTACGCATCCCGGTACGGCACCCGCGGCATCATCGTCGAGGTGGCGTATTTCGATGATCCGCGGGTGGCGGATCAGACGGCGATGGATCGGTCGGTCCGCGCGGTGATCGCCGACAGCACCCGGATAGCCGAGGAAGGCCTGGCCTACCTTGAGCCGGCGCTCGAAGCGGTAGGCGCGAGGTTGCGTACCCGCTCGGTCTTCGAGGAGAGCGTGCGCTCCAACCTCGGGCTGGAACGCGCGACGATCGACGCCAAGAGCACGTGGGCGGAGTCTGCTCCGGAAACCCTGGCCGCCGCAACCGTGGCCGACCTGTTCGCGAACCGGCAAGAAGTGAAGATTCGACGGCTGATCAATCTGGGGACCTTCATCCGGATGCTCGAGACCGAGGTCATCGCCGGCCACGGGAATCCCGTTGTCCGGCAGACGCTCGAGGATGCCCGGGTGCGCTTCCAAGCGTGGGAGGACGACCTGGAATCCGAGCTGGAGGCGCGGGTCGTCCCGATCCGCAAACTGGTGGCGGTCCAACTCGGCGCGGTACTCGCAGCCACCTTCGCCGCGCCCCGCGATTAGCGACGCCGGCCCACGGCCGGTCCGCCGAAAACAACACAGCTTGCGCTGCCGACCTTTCGGTCGTTCGCAGCGCAAGCTGTGAGATGCACCAACTCGGGCTGGTCAGGGACCTGCAGTGCAGTTCCCCGAACAGCCAGAGGTGACAGTGCGTTTAGAGAGCGGTTACGCCAACAGCCTGGGGACCCTTGGCACCCGGGGTGATGTCGAACTTCACCCGCTGGTTCTCCTCCAACGTGCGGAAGCCGCCCGACTGGATCTCGGAGTAGTGGACGAAAACGTCCTCCGCGCCGCCGTCAGGAGCGATAAAGCCGAAGCCCTTTTCGCCGTTGAACCACTTCACAGTTCCTTCTGCCATGCTCTTACTTCTTTCTTCATACTTTGAGTGCAAACTCATGCACCCAAGACTGGTGGACAGTACCTGTCCGGTTGGTATGGCGGATTCGGGGTAACACCCATCGAGTTTTGTCGTAGCGACAAGACGGTGACCGTCATGAGCGCGGCGCTCCTACCCGACCGCGAACCGGCCAACTTTTCAATCAACGGCGGCACAACCCAAGCAGTCGTGCGACGAAATACCGTCAACACAGAGTACTCTACCCCGAGTCTGTCACTTCTCCGACAGTTGGAAGCCATCAGCTTCATCGCGCGTCGCCGCTGCGGGCCGAGCGCCTCGGCCGAGTTCGACACATTCCCCCAACCGGGCACCCCGCCCACCCCGTACTGCTATGGTGTGGCCATTTCCAGCAATTGACGTCCCAGCAAAGGAAAAGTCAAGCCGTGCAACATGATTACGGCCACGACCCCCGCTCGGGATCGGCGAAATTGTCCCGTCGCTCGGTGCTTCGCGGCGCCGGTGTCGTGGCGACGGCCGCGTTGCTCGCCGGCACCTCGGCGACTGCCGCATGCGCGCGAGAGCCCGACAACGACCGACTGTTCGCTGAACTCGATGCCAAAGTCGAAGAACTGATGGCGAGATACGCGGTGCCCGGGGTGGCGATCGGGGTCTGGCACCAGGGCCGCGAACACCTTCGCGGCTTCGGGGTCACCGATGTCGATGCCCCGGAACCGGTGAGCGCCGACACCCTGTTCCGCATCGGGTCGACGACGAAGACGGCCACGGGCACCGCGGTGATGCGTCTGGTCGAGTCCGGACGGGTCGGCTTGGATGAGCGGGTCCGCACCTATCTCCCGGACTTCGCCACCGCCGACCCCACCGTGGCCGAGCGGGTGACCGTGCGCCAGTTGCTCAATCACACCCCGGGCTGGAACGGCGACTTCTTCATCGATTTCGGCTCCGGAGATGACGCACTGGACAAGTACGTCGCCGAGATCCGGACGCTGGCGCAGCTGACTCCGCTCGGCACCACGTTCTCCTACAACAACGCCGCCATCGTGGTGGCCGGCCACCTCGTCGCGAAGGTCACCGGCCGCACCTATGAACACGCCCTGCGCGAGTTGGTGTTGGACCCGCTGGGCCTCGAGCACACCGCGTTCGACGCCGTCGGCCCCATCGCCGTTCCGCACGGTGTCGTCGAGGGCAAGGCGGTGCCGAACCCCTCCGCCTGGGACATGCCCAGATCGCTGCACCCGACCGGCGGGTTGATCTCATCGGCCCGAGACCAATTGAGCTACGCGCGCTTTCACCTCGGCGACGGCCACGGCCCCGACGGCACGGAACTGCTGCGCCCAGACAGCCTGGTGGCGATGCGCTCTGATCCCGGCCCGGGCGGCACTTTGGGAGTGGAACTGGACGGCCTCGGCGTCACCTGGCACCTGCGCCCCACCGCCGAGGGCGTGCACGTCGTGCAACACGGCGGCTCGTGGTCCGGTCAGCATTCGGGCTTTCTCTTCGTTCCCGACCGGGACTTCGCGTTCACCGTCCTCACCAACTCGGACGGCGGCGCGCTGTTGACCACGGACCTGGTGTACGACGACTGGGTGCTGCAGCACTTCGCCGGGCTGCAGAACCTGCCGGCGGCACCGCGCGATCTTTCCGCCGCAGAGCTGGCTCCTTACGAAGGGCGTTACACCGCAGTCGAAATCGCGCCCGACGGTGACGTCGTCAGCACCGACACAGTGCTCACCGCCGCCGCGGGACGACTGCGCTACGAAGTGCCGTCGATGGCTGAGGCACCTCTCGGCATGCCCGCATACCTGGCGTTCTATCGCGACGACCACGTGCTGATGCTCGGCCGCGACGGCAACCTCATGCCTGGGCGCGCCGACTTCGTCCGTGACGACGCCGGATCGCTGCAGTGGTTGCGGATGGGCGGCCGCCTGCAGCGGAAGGTGGCTTAGGTGCTGTCTCGTGCCGCGGCCCGCGCCAGACCGCGCACCCGAAAAGCCGTGAACGCCGTGAACAAGCGCAGGTAGCCGGGGCCGGTCAACCGGACGAGAAGGTCGAGCGCTCTGGCGTCGAGACCGACGAGGACCCGAGCCTTGTTGCGTCGCACCCCGGCCAGAATCGCACTGGCCGCCTGCTGCGGCGAGGTCATCGCCGCCTTGTCGAATACCTCGATGCTGGTGGCCTTGTCGAAGCCGGGCACCCCGGTGGAGTTGCGGGCGAGGCCGGTCTTGACACCGCCCGGATGCACCAAGGTCACCTTGACGCCGTTGCCGGCGAGGACCATCTCTTGCCGCAGTGTCTCGGTGAACCCGCGCACCGCGAACTTCGCCGAGACATAGGCACCCTGACCCGCGGCCGCGCACAACCCGAACGCGCTTGAGATGTTGACCACGTGGCCGTCGCCCGATGCGACCAGATGCGGGAGGAACGCCTTGGTGCCGTTGACCACACCCCACAAGTTGACGTCCAACACGCGCTCGAAGTCCGTGAACTCGGCGGAAGCGATGTCGCCACCGAAGGCGATACCGGCGTTGTTGTACACCTGGTTGACCGCCCCGAAGTGGTCCCTGACCGCATCGGCATACGCCAGCACCGCCGCGCGATCGGAGACGTCCAGTCGGTCGGACCGCAACTGCGCACCAAGGGCTTTCACTTGCTCCTCGGTGACGGCGAGGCCCTCGAGGTCGATGTCGCTGATCGCCAGCTTCGCACCCGAGCGGGCCAGTTCCAGGGCCAGTGCTCGGCCGATGCCCGAACCGGCGCCGGTGACCACCGCAACCTTGCCCGCGAACCCGTTCATAGGCTCCATTCCCGTCGACGCCAGCACAGCTTACGCGTACGCCCAGGCGCCGCCGGGCGACCCGGCGGGGACCACGCCCCGCCGGGCCCGGCTCGACTCAGACCAGGTCGAACCGATCGTTGTTCATCACCTTTACCCATGCGGAGACGAAGTCCTCGACGAACTTGGCCTTGTTGTCCTCCTGGGCATACACCTCGGCGACGGCGCGCAACACCGAATTCGAGCCGAACACAAGGTCATTCGCGGTCGCGGTCCACTTCGTCTGGCCGGTCGCGCGATCCCGCCCCTCGTAGACGTTCTCAGTGGATACCGACGGCTTCCACGCCGTGCCCATATCCAGCAGGTTGACGAAGAAGTCGTTGGTCAACGTGCCCGGCCTGTCGGTGAACACGCCGTGCTGGACCCCGCCGTGATTGGCCCCCAACACGCGCATGCCGCCCACCAACGCGGTGAGCTCCGGAGCGGTCAGGTCGAGGAAGTAGGCCTTGTCGACCAACAGCTGCTCGACCTGAGCCTTCTCCCCCGGGCGGATGAAGTTGCGGAACCCGTCGGCCTGCGGCTCGAGCACCGCGAACGACTCGACGTCGGTGTCCTCCTGCGACGCGTCGGTGCGGCCCGGCGCGAAGTGCACGTCGATCTCGTACCCGGCGTCGCGCGCGGCCTTTTCCACCGCGGCCGAACCGGCCAGCACGATCAGATCGGCCAACGACACCTTCTTGCCGCCGGCGGCGGATCCGTTGAAGTCCTGCTGAATTTGCTCGAGCACGGGAAGCACCCGGGCCAGCTCGGCCGGCTCGTTGGTCACCCAACTGCGCTGTGGCTCCAACCGAATCCGCGCCCCGTTCGCGCCGCCACGCTTGTCGGTGCCACGGAAGCTCGACGCCGACGACCACGCGGTCTTCACCAGCTGCTGCACCGACAATCCGGAATCGAGCACTCGGCTCTTCAGCGCAGCAATGTCCTGCTCGTCGACCAGGGGGTGGTCGACGGCCGGCACCGGGTCCTGCCACAGCTGCGGCTCCGGAATCCAGGGCCCGAGATAGCGGCTGACGGGCCCCATGTCGCGGTGCAGCAGCTTGTACCAGGCCTTGGCGAAGGCCTCGTTGAGCTCCTCGGGATGGTCGAGCCAGCGCCGGGTGATCTTGCCGTAGATCGGATCCTCACGCATCGACAGATCGGTGACCAGCATCGTGGGCTTGCGCTTCTTCGTGGCGTCGAAGGGATCCGGGATGATCGCCTCGGCATCCTTGGCTTCGAATTGCCACGCGCCGGCCGGGCTCTTGGTCAACTCCCACTCGTGGCCGTAGAGGATCTCCAGGTAGTCATTGCTCCAGGTGGTCGGCTTGGTCGTCCACACCACCTCCAGACCGCTGGTGACGGTGTCGCCGGCGTTCCCGGTGCCGAACGGGCACTTCCAGCCCAGCCCCTGCTCCTCGATGGGTGCCCCCTCCGGTTCGGGCCCGACGTTGACATCGGCCGCGCCGTGCGTCTTGCCCAGGGTGTGCCCCCCGACGATCAGCGCGGCGGTCTCCTCGTCGTTCATCGCCATCCGGGCAAACGTCTCGCGGATGTCGATCGCGGCCGCCAGCGGATCCGGCTTGCCTTCGGGGCCTTCGGGATTGACGTAGATCAGACCCATCGTGGTCGCGCCGAAGGGCTGCGCAAGGTCGCGCTCGCCGCTGTACCGCTTGTCGGTGCCCAGCCAGGTGTCCTCCTGACCCCACAGCACGTCCTCGGGCTCCCAGATGTCCTCGCGGCCGAACGCGAAACCGAACGTCTTGAAACCCGCGGACTCCAGGGCACAGTTGCCGGCGAACACGATCAGATCGGCCCACGACAGCTTGTTGCCGTACTTCTGCTTGATCGGCCACAGCAGGCGGCGAGCCTTGTCCAGGTTGGCGTTGTCCGGCCAACTGTTCAGCGGGGCAAAACGCTGTGCGCCCTGACCTCCGCCACCGCGGCCATCGAAGATACGGTAAGTGCCGGCCGCGTGCCAGCTCATCCGGATGAACAGCCCCGCATAGCTGCCGTAGTCCGCCGGCCACCAGTCCTGTGACGAGGTCATCAGCGCGAGCATGTCGGCCTTGAGCGCCTCGACGTCGAGCTTCTTGACCTCCTCGCGGTAATCGAAGTCGGCGCCGAGCGGGTTGGCCTTTTCGGACTGCCGGTGCAGCACCGACACGTCGACCTGTTCGGGCCACCAGTCCTTGTTCGACAGGGGCGCATGCGCCTTCGGCGTCGGGGAATCGATAACCGGGTTCTCGGACTCGCTGTTGCTTGCGGTCTTGGTGTCGGAGTGCGGCGGGCGCGCATCAGAGGTGTCGGTCATGTCATACCTTTCATCGGTGGGTGGATGGGCTGCGACCACGGTCGTGATCAGGAACTTCGAGCGGCGGCACAGTCGGGGCACAGCCCCCAATAGATGACCTCGGCCTCGTCGATCTCGAAACCGAGATCGTCGGAAGCGATCAGGCAGGGTGCACCGCCCACGGCGCAGTCGACGTCGGCGATCGCGCCGCACTGGCGGCACACCAGGTGGTGGTGGTTGTCGGCCACGCGCGTTTCGTAGCGGGCCAGCAAGCCGCTGGGCTGTATCCGACGAAGGAGTCCGGCCGCCGTCAATGCGTTCAACGCGTCGTACACCGTCTGGTGGGACACGTCCGGCAGATGCGCCCGGGTGGCCCGGATGACGACGTCGGTTTCGGTATGGGGATGCTCGCTCACGGCATGCAGCACCGCTAGCCGGGGCCGGGTCACACGCAGCCCAGCCGCCCGCAACATCGTGGTGAACTCGGGGCCATCAGGCATCACTTCGAGTGTGAACGCTAGTTTTGAAGGTTTCAAGCTTTTGTCTAATTCTGTTGCGCTCCAGAGGGTTCAACTTCGGTTTGGGCATGCCGCAAACGGGGTACCGAGACAACTTATGACCCAGGATCCGGACCAGGCCGACGCCGGCCCCCAGCCCAGCCAGTCACCCGCCGCCCCCGGCCCCACCGATCAGGGCGGCAAGGGCGGAATGGCCACCCGCGAGGTGGCCCCGGAGATTGCCGAGCCCGACCACCACGGCGATCGCGGCTGAGCCCCGGCCTCCCCTCCCCGGTCCATAGCGCACCCGGGGCGCTGGTGATACCGCTTCGGAATCGTTGCGGAGCAACGACTCTCACGGCGGCTGAAGCCCCGGAGCAAAGGGTGGGCAACCGCCGGAGCGCGGTGCTTCCGGCGTGGCAACCGTAGGCTGTAATTCGGCCGGTTTGGCCCGCTCCAGCCAGGGGTACAGCCCTTGTGCTTCAGCTCGCTAACCTGGGGACATCAGCCGTATTCCGAAGGAGTCCGCATATGAGAGTTCACCAAGCCGCTCGGTTTCTCGGTGCTGTAGTGCTGATGGCCTCCGCGGCGGCGATCGGTGTCGCCGTTCCCGCGGCGTCCGCCGAGCCGGCGGCGGCCGCCGAGCCGTGCCCCGACGTCGAGGTGATCTTCGCCCGGGGCACCACCGAACCGCCCGGCGTCGGCGGGACCGGCCAGGCATTCGTCGATGCACTGCGTGCCCAGGCCGGCGGAAAGACGGTGGGGGTTTACCCGGTGAACTATCCCGCGAGCAGCAACTTCGGCGACCGCATTGCGTTCGCCAGGACCGTGGTCGACGGCATCAAGGATGCCGGTGCCCGCATCCAAACGACGGCCGCGGCGTGCCCCGACACTCGGATTGTGCTCGGTGGGTACTCGCAGGGCGCCGTGTTGGCGGGGTTCGTCACCGCTGACACGATCCCCGACGGCATCCCCGACGAGTACCTGTCCTACATGCCCAATCCGGTGCCGGACGAACTCGCCGAACACGTCGCCGCGGTGGTGTTGATGGGCAAGCCCTCCAGTCAGTGGCTGCGCCAGTACGACGCCCCGCTGGTCACGATCGGGCCGCTCTACGAGGAGAAGACGCTGGACCTGTGTGCGCCCGGTGACACCATCTGCGATGGTGCTCCCGGCGGGATCCCTACCTTCGCCCACACGCTGTACCCCGTAAACGGCATGGTCAACGAGGCCGCCGCGTTCGCCGCCGGGCGTCTTTGATCCGAATTGCCCTCGGAGTCCATGATGAGTGTCATGGACGCCACCCGGATCGATCGTTGGTTGTGGGCGGTCCGGCTGACGAAAACGCGACCGGATGCCGCCGCAGGGTGTCGCGGCGGCCATGTGCGGGTCAACAATCGGCCGGCGAAGCCGTCGACGATGGTCTCCCCCGGTGACGAGGTGCGCGCGCTCGTGGGCGCCAGGATGCGGATCGTGGAGGTGGTGCGGGTGATCCACAAGCGGGTTGGCGCCGCCGATGCGGTGACCTGCTATCTGGATCGCACGCCCGCTCCGCCGCCGACGGCCGTTGTTCCGGTGGCCGCTCGCGACCGCGGGGCGGGTCGGCCGACCAAGCGGGATCGCCGGCTGCTGGACAAGTGGCGCGCCAGCCAAGGCTGAAACGTTCCCCTGCACACGACGCCCGGCGCGCTGGATGTCGCGTTCGCCCGTACTAGTAGTCCTCGTCCTGGTCGGCGGCCCCGGCTTCGCCCTCGGCGGGCTCGGTGTCCGGCTCCAGCGCGACGCTGCGCGACTTGACGCGGCGATTGCCGACCCGCGGCCCCTCGGCGGGGCGCAGATGCACCACCCGGCCGACGGCGCGGCGCAGCCCGGGCGGCCCCTCGATCCGAACGAAATCGCCGACCCGGCCCGCGCGGTAACGCAACGGTGAACTCAGCAACTCGCCCATGACCACGCCGGCGCCGATGGCGAGCGCGATCGCCGCGGCCGACAACAGCTGTGCGATGCCGGCGTTAAACTTCTCGTCGACCGCGAAGTTGAACACCGCGCGGAAGATGGCCAGCCCCGGCAGCATCGGCGTGATACCCGCGGTTGCCGTCACCAACGCCGGGGCCTGCCGCCGGATCGAGATCAGGGTGGCCAGCAGGCCCACCCCGGCCGCGGCGATCCCGGTGGCAAGCACCTGGCCGATTTGCGCGTTGCCCAAACCGATCAGCACCAATTCGGCCAAGCCGGCCGCAACGCCGGCGGGCACCACCGAGCGCAGCGGCGCATAACACGCCAGCGTGAGACAGACCCCCGCCAGCGCGGCCCCGAGCACCGCGATCAGGATCTGTGCGGGCTGGTTGGGTGTCACGAAGGATTGGGTCGCGTCGATGTGCAACTCGATGCGAATGCCGGCCAACGTCGCGACCTGCAGGCCCGCGACGATCCCGACGACGATGCCCGCAGTCAAGAACAGCGCGTCGCCGAGTCGGGCCACCGCGGTGACCATGTGTCCGGTCAGCGCGTCCTGCACCGAACCGACCAGCGTCATTCCCGACAGCAACACCACGATCCCGGTGGCCACCATGACGGTCGGGCCCTGGTCGGCGAAGCGGTACGCCGCCACCGCCACCAGCGTCGCGATGGTGGCGCCGACCACGTGGTAGAAGAACAGCGGCGCGCCAGCCCGAAACAGCAGCCGGCCCACCTGGTCGATGACCGCCGAGGTCAGCGCCGCCAGGATGCACGTCAGCCAACCACCGCCAAGCAGCATGGCCACGCCGAGGGCGAATCCGGCCCAGCCGACGGTCGCCATCCAGCGCGGGTACGGGTGCGGGCGCTCGGTGAGCTCGTCCATCGCATCGTGCGCCTCGTCGACGGTGACGCCACCGGAGGTGACCCGCCGGACCAGCTTGTCGAGTTCGGCCAGGCGTGTGTAGTCGGTCGCGCGGTGCCGTACCGCGCGCACGATGGTCAGCGGCGGGCTGTCGGCGGTCGGTGGGGCCGACACGATGATCGTGTTGAAAGTGATGTCGACGACGCAGTCGGCAAGCTGATACGCCTGCGCGACATCCTGGGCGGTCGCGACGATGTCCGCGGTGCCCGACCCGGACGACAACATCACCTCGGCGAGGCGGATCGTGAGGTCGAGAACCTTGCGGGTGTGCAGATCACCCATGCCGCCCGTATGACGGGTGCGTTGGCCGGCCCCCGGTGCCGGTTCGCGCCGCCCGCGCAGCGCCATCTGCAGGCCCCGGCGAATGCGGGCCGCGCCGTCCGTTCGATCTTGTGCCATTGCCCCGCACGATACTGACGTCGGTCGTCAGCGGTCGATCACAGTGCGGCCTCAGCCGGCCTCGGCGATCGCCTTGATCGCGGTGAGGGTGGCCGGAATGCCGGATTCTGCTGCCAGGCGCCGGGCTTCGATCTCGGATTCGGCCCGCTCGCCGAAGATCTCGTGGAATCCGGCGATGCCCGGCGGCAGGAATTTCCACGACTCGGTGAGCCGGGTGCCGCCGTCCTCGGCGGCAAGGCTGTACCCCCAGTACACCCAGCCGTTGTTGACCTCCCAGGCGAATTCCTTGCCCGGCGTGGCGGCCACCACTTGGCTGCGGCTCTCCCAGGTGGACTCGGGGGTCTCATTGCGGCCGGTGAACCAGGCGCCGACCTGCGGTCCGTCGCCCTCATCCCACCAGCAGGCCTTGCAGATCGGGCTCCACTGGCCGGTCCTGGTCACATCCGAGACGATCGCGTAAACCTGCTCTGGGGTGGCCGCAATGGAAATCGATTCGGACATCTCGAGATTGGTCATGGGCCCAGTGTCTCAAGTCGATGCCGCAACCGGTCAATGCCCGCCGAGCGTGCCGTTCAGATACTGCAGCCGGCAGGCTCGCCGGGCGAGCTTGCCGCTGGTGGTCCGCGGGATAGCGCCCGCGGGAACCAGCCGCACCTCCGCGACGGCCAGCCCGTGCCGCGCCAGCACGGCGGCCTCGATGGCCGCCAACGCCGACTGCGGGTCGTGGCGCGCGGTGCGGGCGGCCCGCTCCGCGACGATCACCACGGCATCCGTACCGGGCACCGCGAACACCGCCACGTAACCCCGGCGCACCAGCGCCGCGGCATCGGCGACCGTAGCCTCGATGTCGTGCGGATAGTGCTGGCGCCCGGCCACCGTGATCAGGTCCGCGGTTCGACCGGTCACGTACAGCTCACCGTCGAGGTAGAACCCCAGATCCCCGGTCCGAAGCCAATCGCCGCCGACGTCTGCGCCCTCGGTGTGCCCGGCGGTGCCGCGTACGGTACGGAGCTTGGCGTGGAAGGTGCTCCGGGAATCTTGCGGCCGACGCCAGTAGCCGCGTCCGACGTTCCGGCCCTGCAACCAGATTTCGCCGATCCGGCCGTCCGGGAGTTCCGCGGCGGCCGCGGGGTCGACGATCACCGCCCGCAGGCTGCGGGCCACCTGCCCACAGGCGACCTGCGGCACCGCTGCCGGCGTGTCCGCGGCGACGGGTACGGCGTAGCCGACCGCGAGCCGGTCGCGGTCCAGGTGCACCATCGAGGCCTGCGCCGACGGCGCGATGGTGGAGACGAACAAGGTGGCCTCGGCGATTCCGTAGGACGGTTTGATCGCGGTGCCGGGCAGCCCGAACGGCGCGAAGGCCTCGTTGAACGTCTCGATGGCGGCCATGCTGACCGGTTCGGAGCCGATGATCATTACGACGTTGGTCAGGTCGACGCCCTCGTCCGGGCCGGGCACGCCGCGTTGCGCGGTCCACTCGTAGGCGAAGTTCGGGGCGGCGGTGACGACGCGCCCCTCGCGGGATCCGTCCGACAGCGCGTGGATCCAGCGTTCCGGCCGACGGACGAACGCCGTCGGCGACATCAGCGTGGAATGCCCGCCGTAGACCGCCGGGAAGCCGATCATCGACAGGCCCATGTCGTGGTAGAGCGGTAACCAGCTGACGCCGTGGGTGTTTCGATCCAGCATGTCGATCGACAGGATCATCTGCACCAGGTTGGTACCGACCGCGCGGTGGGTGATCTCGACACCGACCGGCGGGCGCGTGGCGCCGGAGGTGTACTGCAGGTGCGAGACATCCTCGGTGTCGAGTTCGACCGATTCGAAGGCGTCGCCGTCGGCGTCGGGCACCTCGTCGATGACGATGACGTGCGGGCGTCCCAGCTGCGGCCGGGCGCCGAGGAACGCGGCGACGGTGTCGACCGCGGCGGCAGTGGTGAGGACGACGGCGGGTTCGGCATCGGCCAGCGCGGTCTCCAGCCGTTCGGCGTGGCCCGGCAGTTCCGGCGCGAACAGCGGTACCGCAATGGTTCCGGCCTTGATCGCCGCGAAGAAACCCACCACGTAGTCGAGGCCCTGCGGGGCCAGCACCGCTACCCGCGCGCCCCGGTCCGCCACCCGCTGGAGGTGCGTGCCGACGGCCCGCAGCCGATGGCCGAGCTGGGACCACGTCAGCTCGATGGTGTGAGCGCCGGCGGCACCGGTGTGGTCGATGTAGCGGTAGGCCACGGTGTCACCGACGTTGGCGATGTTGCGATCGATGAGCGAGATCAGCGTGGTGCCCGGCGGTAGCGTGATGCCGCCCTCGGCGTCCAGACATTCCTCGATCTGGATCAAGCCGGTGCGGCTCGGCCGGGGTTGGGTAGCTTCGCGAATCACGCCTGCAGTCTAGGAGTAGCTAGGAGCGTGGGTCGGTAACACGCCGGGTGGGGTGTCTGGGTTGGCGGCGGGTGTAGGGGATCATGGGGTGTGCCTGATGATCTCGATGCCGAGGGTTTGTTCGAGGTAGATCCCGAACTGCGGGTGGATTCGCATTCTGTGGCGCCGAAGGCGCCGGTGGATAAGTCGTTTCGCCCGTTCAACCCGGATCAAGACTTGTTGTTGCCGCCATCGCTGGATGACTGGCTACCGGCCGAGCACCTGGTCCGGTTCATCGCCGATCTGGTCGATGAGCACTTGGACCTGTCCCGGATCCACGCCGCCTATACCGAGGTCCGCGGTGGGCCACCGTATGACCCGCGGCTGATGGTGCGGATCCTGCTGTATGGCTACACCACCGGGGTTCGTTCCTCGCGCAAGCTGGAAGCCGCCTGCACCGATGTGGTCGCGTTTCGGTGGCTGGCTGCAGGCAGCGCCCCGGACTATCGGGCGATCGCCCGGTTCCGCAAACGCCACCTCTCGGCGTTGGGACACCTGTTCGTCCAAGCGTTGGCGTTGTGCCAGGCCGCCGGGATGGTCAGCCTGGGCCAGGTCGCACTCGATGGCACGAAGGTGCGCGCCAATGCCTCCAAACGCAAAGCCATGAGCTACGTCCGGATGACCGAGAAGGAAAAGATCCTGGCCGGCGAGGTCTCAGCACTGCTGGCCGAGGCGCAGCGCATCGACACCGCCGAAGACAAGGCGTTCGGCAAAAATCGCCGCGGTGACGAACTACCGGCGGAGCTGGCGCGGCGCGAAACCCGGCTGGTCAAGATCCGGGAAGCCAAGGCCGCCCTGGAAGCCGAAGCCGCCCAAGCGGCACGGGAACGCGCTGAGCAGCGGGCCAAAGACCGCGGTGACGACGATGACACCGCCGCGGGCAAGGGTGCCGCGGCTGCGCAGGCCGCGACACCGAAACCGAAGGCGCAACGCAACTTCACCGACCCCGATTCCAAGATCATGCTCACCGGCGACGGGGCATTCCACCAGTGCTACAACGCCGCGGCCGTCGTCGACGGTGATCATCAGGTGATCGTGGCCACCGAAGTGGGCACCAACGCCGCCGACGTGAACACGCTGATGCCGATGACCGAACAAACCGTCACCAACACCGGCCAGATTCCTAGCCAAATGCTCGCCGATGCCGGCTACACCAGCACCGCCAACCTCGACGCCGCCGCCGGGTTCACCGAAGAACATGGCACCGAGTTCTTCATCGCCCCCGGCCGCCCCCGCCGTGATGACCCGCCACCGGTCGCCCCGCGGGGACGCATCCCCGCCGAGGCCACCGCAAAACAGCGGATGGCCCGCAAGCTGGCCACCAAACGCGGACAGACCGTTTATGCCCGCCGCAAAGCGATCGTCGAACCGGTCTTCGGCCAGATGAGCACCCTGCAGAACGCCAAACATCTGCTGCTGCGAGGACTCGACCAAGCCCGCGGAGAATGGCTGCTGCTAGCCGCCTGCCACAACCTACGAAAACTGCACGGCCACATCGGAGTTACCGGACTGACCGCCCTACCGGCCTAACAAGCCATCCGATGGGGCGTCTCAATTGCCAGCACCCGACCCATCGGAGACCTCCACACCGAGCGGGCACCCGGATCACCCACATCACGTGAAATGCGATCGCTACCCACATTCGACACCCCGCACCCCCTCAACGCGTTACCGACCCACCCTCCTAGGCCCTGACCGCGGGCCAGAACAGCTCGAACAGCCGCTGCTGCCATCCGGCACCGAGTTCTCCGGTGCGGGCGCGCTCGGCGGCGTAGGTACCGACCACCGCGTCGATGAGGGTTTCGGTGTCGATGTCCGCGCGCATCGAGCCGTCGGCCTTGCCGGCCTCGATCACCACCGCCAGCTTGGCGCGTTGATCGACGAGGACTTGGCGGAACAACGTGCTGAACTCCGGATCCTCCTCGGTCAGCAACGAGGCGAGGCCGCCGAATCCGATGCCGCCGTCCACGGTCTCGATGGCGTGCCGGATGACCCAGCGCAGCCGGGCGGGCGCATCCGCGTGCAGTTCGATCGGCGCGGGCGAGGCGAGCCGGGCCATGGCCGCCGCGAGCATCTCGCGACGGTCCCGGTGGCGGCGGTAGATCGTGGTTTTGGCGATGCCCGAATGCGTCGCGACCGCCTCCACGGTCACCGACCGGGGGCCGCGGGTCCGCAACAGATACAACGTCGACTCCGCGATGCCGTCCTCGACCGACCGTCGTGCTGCCATCGCGCCCTCCCGTTCAGCCGTCGTGGTGCGCCGCCGGGAACATACGCGGCCCCTGACGCGTTACACCAGATAGCGCTACGCTACGCGTATCGTATTCCGTTGCCAAGCGCTCGAAGATCTGCCCAGCTGGGCCGGTCCGACGTCACTATGAGGAGGACACATGCTCAAGAACAAACCCAAGATCTCGCACCCGTACGTGGGATACGTCTTTCTGCTGCTCTCGTTCGTGATGCTGGGTACCCTCGTTGCCGGCCTGGCCCTGCAGAGCGGTACGACGGCCATGGTCGGCGGGGTGGGCTTGGTGGTCACGCTCGCGGGCTCGGTCTTCGGTTTCCGACTCGGAGCCAAGCAGCTCGCCAAGGCGCGCGAGGGCGGCGACCCGACGCACAACATCAGCATCTGGTCGCAACCGTTGCGCCAGGAGGCCATCGACACCTACCTGCAGGTCCACCGCGGATTGCTGGTCGAGGAGACCGAGGAGGCCGCCGTCGAGGACAAGAAATCGACGGTGCACGCCCTGCCGACCAACGGCCGCCGCGAGGACCTCGTGGCTACCGGATCGAGCCGCCTGTCGGCCTAGCCGGCTGACTTCGGATCCGGTCGGTTCATCGCGAATCGGCCGGATCAGTGCTGGTCATTCACCTGCCAATCCGGACTGATCGTCGGGAGGCACCGGCGTCTCGAATCGTGACCTGCTAATTTCACTGAGACAGCTGTACCGGAAACACTGCCCCGACGCACAGGAGTGTCACTGTGAAGACCAGCAGAATCGCCATCACCGCCACCTCGGCGGCACTGTTCGCCGCCACCGCGCTCTTCGGCGCACCGTTGGTCGGCGCCGAATCCACCGACCTCGGCGAACGCGCCGAACTCACCGCCGGTGGCGTCGTCCAGGGTTGGACGATCAGCGACCTCAAGCAGAGCACGGACGTCGTCTCCTACCCCGTCCGGGGCACGCTGTGGGAGGCCACCGCCACCAACGAGGCCATCCAGGGCAACGTGCAGCCAGTCGTGTCAAACCTCAACGCGCGCACCGAGGCCGGCGACACCTATCGGGTGTTGTTCCAGGTCGCCAGCCCGCAGGGGATCAGCCCGGCCGGGCTCGCGCAGGGTCAGAAGTCCACCGGCAAGGTGTACTTCGACGTCACGGGCGCCGCGCCGGACTCCGTGGTCTACAACGACGGCAACGCGGACCTGTTGACCTGGGTGCAGCCGGCCAGCCCCGGCGCCACGGGCGCGGGATCGAGCGCCGCGTCGACTCCGGCGGCGCCGGCCGTCCCCGCCGCGCCGGCGGAGACCACCCCGGCCGAGACGGTTCCGGGTGACGAACCCGCCGCCGCCACCGACGCCGCACCCGCCGCCCCGGCCGGCGCTCCGGAGGCCACCGGCCGTCAGGGCACGCCACTGCCGGAGGGCGCCGCGGCCGCCGATGCGCCGGAAGCCGCGGTCGCCGATGTGCCGGAGGCTCCCGCCGCGACCCCGGCGCCGGAAGCCACCCCCGAGGGTGTTCCGCACGGGCCCGCCGCCGAATCTGCCACCGGCAGCCAGGGCACCCCGCTGCCGGCACAGCAGCCGGGCACAGCCGCCGACGACGCCGTGCAGGGCACGCCGCACGGTCCGACAGTCACTCCCGCCCAGTAGCGCACCCGCGGCACGCCCTCAGGAGTGCGAGGACCACCACTCGAACAGCTGCTCGAGGTTACGTGAACCGGGTTCCGAACGGATCTCGCTGAGCAGCAGGCTGGCCTCATCGGTCCAGCCGACCGTGGTGGCCTCCTTGCTTGCCGCGCACAGCACGATGCCGCTCACCACGTCCGGGGTGGCGTTGCGCCGCCACGGACCGGGCGACTGAATTCGGCCGGGACACACCACGACCGAACTGCGCTTGGTCAACCGGTCGAAGGCCGCGGTCAGCGACTCCTCGTCGGCGACAAGCGTGTAGGTGGCGGCCGGCGCCTGCGGCTCGCTCGTCGCCTCGCACAGCACCTGGGCCACCGTGCCCTGCGGGGGCTCCACCGCCTGACACGCGGAATCGGGGTAGCCGCCGGGCAACCGCGCCAACAGCCGCTCCTCGGCGCCGGAATCCCGCGCCGAGTCCGCGTCTTCGGCGGTAGCGGCAGCCGACGAGCCCTCGTCATCCGCGCCGAGCACGGTGAATCCGACCGCGCCGAGCGCCGCCACCGCGACCAACCCGGCCGCGGCCAGGATCAGCGCGCGCCTGCGACGCGCCGGGGCGCGGTTCATCTCGACTGCGGAGAAGTCGAACGGCGGCAAGGTGGTCGGCCGCTCCGACGGATGCGGCGGCGGCAGCGGGCCCGCCGCTGCGCCTGTCATGGTCGCCGCTTCCCAGTCCCGGCTCACCGCGGCCCAACTGCCCGGGATGACCGGCAGCGGGTCGGTGTTGTCAGTGCCGACCGGTGCCGCGTCCTCCGGCGGATCCGCTTGTGCGTCCATCCGTCCCTCTCGGTGAGTGTCACGGCCGACCCCGCGACCGAATGCCTCGCACCTAGCAGGGTAGTAGGCGCCCGATCTCGGCGGCGAGGGCGATGGGTCCCACCCGTGACGGCGAGCAAAACTAGGGTGCAGCTATGCCCCTTGTCACCTATGAACTCGACGGCCATGTCGCCACCATCACGATGAACCGGCCCGAGGCGCGCAACGCCATCAACGGCGCCATGCGGCAGGACCTCAACGCGGCCTGGGATCAGTTCCGCGACGACGAGCAGGCGTGGGTGGGCATTCTGACCGCCAACGGCGACGTCTACTGCGCCGGCGGCGACCTCAAGGACGGGTCGGGCTCGGTGGGCACCTTCGGCGGCACCTTCTGGGAGAAGCCGACCATCAACTCATTCGAGTCCGGCATGGAACTGTTCAAGCCGACCATCGCCGCGGTGCACGGTCCCTGCATCGGCTACGGCCTCACGGGGGCGTTGTTCTGTGACTTCGTGATCGCCAGCACCGAGGCCAGCTTCTGCTTTCCCGAGGTGACGATCGGGGTTCCCACCATCGTCGGAGCCATCCGGCTGCCACAGCGGGTCGGCTGGGCCAACGCCATGGAACTGCTGCTGACCGGCAAGCCGATCAGCGCTGCGCGCGCGCACGAGATCGGGCTGGTCTGGCGGCTCGTGGAGCCTGCGGACCTGCAGGATGAGGCGCGCCGCTGGGCGCACACCCTGACCGAGGCCGCTCCCCTGGCCCAGCGCGCCACCAAGGAGGTGGCCTGGCGCAGCGCCGATATGGGCTGGATCGAGGCGGTGCGTTTCGGGGAGGTCATGCGCAAGGTGGCCGGGGCCACCGAGGACGTGGCCGAGGGCATCGCCGCCTGGCAACAGAAGCGCGATCCGCAGTGGCGCGGCCGGTGAGTACCGACCCGGACACCACTGCGCCGCTGACCATTCCGGCGCTGCTGCAGCGCAGTACCCGCGACTTCGGCGCGGACACCTATCTGGTGACGACCGAGGATCGGCTGACCTATCAGGGGGCCGACCAACGCTCCGCCGACGCCGCGCGCTGGCTGCTCGCGCGTGGCGTCGGGAAGGGCACCCGAGTCGGACTGTTCTTCCCCAACGGCGTCGACTGGGCGATCTGGTGGCTGGCGGCCGCCCGCATCGGCGCGTTGGTGGTGCCATTGAGCACGCTGTACACCCCCGCCGAGATCGCCAAGGTGCTGCGGCTGGCCGACATCGCGATGCTGATCGCCCCGGCGCGGGTGCTGAGCCTGGACGTGCCCGACCGGCTGGAGGCGGCGCTGCCGGGGCTGGCCGAGCAGCAGCAGGGCCACCTCGCGTTGGCAACCGCGCCGTATCTGCGGTCCATCGTGGTCACCGACGGCGCCGACCGGAGCTGGGCGACGCCGTGGCCCGCCCCAACGACAGCCGCTGTCCCGCAGCGGATCTTGACGGCGGTGGAGGCGGAGGTGTTCCCCGCGGATCCGGCGATCATGGTGTACACCTCCGGCTCGACGGCCGATCCCAAGGGCGTGGTGCACACCCACGGCACCCTCGTGCGGCAGACCTCGACGTGGCCGGGCGCGATCCGCTCGATCACCCGGCAGCCCGGTGCCCCCCGGATCCTGTGCGCCATGCCGTTCTTCTGGATCGGCGGCGTGTTGGCCGCGATGGGCGCCCTGCACGAATCGATCACGCTGCTGGTGCTGGCACGTCTCGAGGCCGGCGCCGCCCTCGATCTCGTCGAACGGGAGCGCGCCACCGGAATCGTCGGCTGGCCGGCCTTCACCCAGCGGTTGCGGGAGCATCCGAGTTTCGCCGACCGCGACCTGCGCAGCGCCCCGATGCTGCGCGACGGGCCGGTCGACATCGCGATGACCGACGTGCCGGACGGGTTCCCGATCCACCGCACGATGTCGGAGACCGCAGGCGGTTTCGCCTACACCGAGATCGACATCGTCGATGACGACGGCGGCACCGTCCCCGACGGCAGCGTCGGAGAGTTGTTGGTGCGCGGGATCGGCGTGATGGCCGGCTACAACAAGCGCGAGCGGTGCGACACCTTCGACGCCGACGGCTGGTACCACACCGGTGACCGGGTGTACCGCCGGGCGGGCGATCCGCGGCTGTTCTACGTGGGCCGCAGCAGCGAACTGATCAAGTCCGCCGGCGCGAATGTCTCGCCGTTGGAGGTGGAGGCCGTCATCGCGCAGTTCGACGAGGTGGCGCAGTGCGTGGTCGTCGGAATCGACGATGCCGAGCGCGGCGAGCAGGTGTGCGCCGTGGTGGTTCCGAGCGCGGACACGATCGAGCTGGACTCGGTGGCCGCGCAGGCGCGCGAGCAGTTGTCCGGTTACAAGGTCCCCACCCGATGGCTGCTGGCGACCGCCGATCAGATCCCCACCCTCGCCAGCGGCAAACTGGACCGGAAAACGTTGCGACGGTGGGTGATTCAGCGCACTGCGGATGTCGGACCCTAGCGGCCTTCAGTGCCCAACCATTTCCGGACCCGGGTGCCGAACGGTTGCTTGACCGTCAGCTCGCTGAACCGCAGCTTTCCCCGCACCACCAGGTGGACCCGGCCCGCCGGCGGGCCCGCGGGCACCTTGGAGTTCGCGCTGCTGCCCGTACACCGCAATGCGCTGACATCGGCCGTGAAATCCTCGGGCACGACGATGTCGATGGTGCTGCAGATGTCGTCGAACTCGATCGTGACGACCGGGGTACGGATGTCGGCCTGGGTGAAATCCAGACCCACCGAGGACAATCGGCTCCGGACCGTGACCAGTTCCGGCACCAGCCAGGTACCCGACCGTTTGATCGAGGACATCGTGGCGTGCAACGGTGCGGCCGCGGTCTGCTCGGCCGGCCGGGTGCCGGGCAGGTCGGCCACGACGGCGTCGAGTTCTCCTCGGGTGCGGGCGGCCATGGCGGCGTCCATGCGGTCACTGAATTCGTCAAGGGTGAGCATTCCCTGGCCCACCGCGCGCTGCAGCAGTGCGGCTATGTGCTCGCGGTCGGCGTCTCCTATGCGCAAGTCTCGTGGATCCACTCGCTCCAGGGTAGCGATGGCCGCACGAGGGGCCACGGTAGGTTGCGGAGGTGACCCAACTACGGCCGCACGACACCCGAGACCCCGAATCTTTTTCCGCACGACTGTGGGCCGACATCAACGACACCCAGTTCGCGGCGATTCTCGAGCATCCGTTCGTCACCGGGTTGACCGACGGGACGCTGGCTCCGGATGCGTTCGCGCACTATGTCATTCAGGACATGCATTACCTGCGGGACTACTCCCGCGCGCTGTCGATCGTGTCGGCCAAGGCCCCGACATTGGCCGACACCGCGATGTTCGCCCGGCATTCCGCGGACGTGTTCGACGTCGAACTGCAGTTGCACGGTGAACTGCTGCCCCAACTCGGCATCGACCCGGCCGCCCTGGCCGCCGTTGCGGTCGCACCGACCACGGCGGCCTATACCAGCTATCTGCTGGCCACCGCATACGGCGGCAGCTTCGTCGACGGCCTGGCCGCGGTGCTGCCGTGTTACTGGATCTACGCCCGGGTCGGCGCCGAACTCCTGCACCGGGGCTCGCCCGATCCGCGCTATCAGCTCTGGATCAATACCTACGGCGGCGACGAGTTCAATGCCTCGGTCGCCGAAGTACTCGATCTGACCGACCGGGTCGGGCGCCACCTCACCGCGGCCGACGAGGCCGTCGCGCGGGCACATTTCCGCACCACGTCCCGCTACGAATGGATGTTCTTCGACGCCGGCTACCGCCAGGAGACCTGGCCGGTCTGAGCCGGCCGGCCTACCGTCGGCGTTCGCGGACCTTGTAGGTCGCGGGCCAGGAGGTGCGGCTCTCGTCGCCGGTCAACACCGATCCGCTGCCGCCGACCTTGATGTTGTAGGGCTCGTGCTCGGGCCCGACCTCGCGTTCCACGTGTTGCTGGGCCAGGTAGTACAACTCGTCGATGGCCGCCTCGCTGTAGGCCACGAACGTCGTCTTGCGTTCCACGTCATTGATGCCCGCCATCATCTTCTCCGGCAGGTACCGGGAGGCCAGTGCGGCCAGTCCCAATAGCGATACCGGAATTGCCCAGTAACAGACGAATGACAGCGGCGTCCGGGTGTCCAGGATGGTGGCGTCACCCTGCACGATCGGTGGAATCGCCGAGGACACCGTCATACCGGCGAACGCCGCGACCCAGATCCAGGTCAGCACGGCGGTGATCCGTTTGAACAGATCGCTTTCGACGATGCCGGGCGGCTGACCGACCTCGGCGAACTCTCGGACGAACGGCCTGCCCGCGACCACTCCGCCCAGCGCCACCAGGAAGATGCCGGCGTTGCTGAGCGGCTGCATCCAGCGCTCCATGAAGTCCTGAGTCAGCAGGAACGTCAGGATGGTCAGGACGACAAACGTTGCGACGGCCCCGATTTCGAGCGAGCGCCCCGGTCCCCCGGTGGCCCGTCCGACGACGAACGCGCCGATGGCGACCGCCAGCGCGATCAGCACCGCGGTGTGAAACGGGACGTTGCCCACCAGAATCCAGTAGACGATCCATGGCGCGAATGCGATCAAAGTGCCCACGGCACGTCAGTCTAGGGGCTTACCGTTGCCGCGACGGCACCGCCACCCCGGCCGGATTCACTCGATGATGCGCGACAGGTAGGGGGCCATGTTGTTGGTGCGTACCGGCGAGACCGTGACGGCGGGCGTGGTCGCCTCGAGCATCTGACCGTTGCCGAGGAACAGCGCCACGCTCTGGGTCCCCTCGGGACCGTAGAAGATCAGATCCCCGGGCAGCGCCAGCGACGGCGGGATCTTGCGGCCGACCTTGTATTGCTCGCCGGAGGAGCGGGGCAGCTTGATCCCGACGCCGGCGAACGAGTAGACGATCAGGCCCGAGGCATCGAATCCGGCGACCCGCGGCTTGGGTTCCACCACCACCGGCGTGGTCCCGAAGGCACTGATGAGAGGGTCGGCCTCGGCGGTCGTCACGGTGGGTTCGACACCGAGGCTGGGCCCGGACGCGTCACCGCCGCCGTAGGTATACGGCACGCCGCGTTGCGTCAGGGCGCGTTTGAGCACGTAGTCGATGGCCTGTTGATTGGCCGCGGGCCTGGCGGATGCCAGCCCGGGCGCCATCATTCCCCCGGCCAACGCCACGACCACACCTAACACAAGGGCGCAGATGCGTTTCATCGCTTTTTCAATTCTCTTCGACCGTCATTCCTCCCTCACTTGTACAGGGAGCGGCCGGTCATCGCCCAATTGCACGACGGCACAACGCCAATGAGATACCCGACCGTGACCCTACGGTGACACTGCGCCGAAAAAGCACGGGCGCTCGCCTCGGGGTCGGCGCGATGCCGACGCCGGTGCGAGCGCCCGTATTTCAGGTGTTGCGGCGGTGCTGCCTACTTCAGGGCGGCCAACGCGGCGTCGTAGTCGGGCTCGGTGCCGATCTCGGGGACCAGTTCGGTGTAGGCCACCTTGCCGTCCGCACCGATCACGACGACGGCGCGGGCCAGCAGGCCGGCCATGGGGCCGTCGGCGATGGTGATGCCGAAGTCCTCACCGAAGCTATCGCGGAAGGCCGAGGCCGTGGTGACATTCTCGATGCCCTCCGCGCCGCAGAACCGCTTCTGCGCGAACGGCAGATCCTTGGAGACGCACAGCACCGACACGCCGCCGCCGGCCGCGCGCTCGTTGAAGGACCGCACGCTGGCCGCGCACACCGGGGTGTCGACCGACGGAAAAATGTTGAGCAGCACGGGTTTCCCGCTGAACTGCTCAGCGCTGACGGCGCCGAGGTCGGTCCCGACCAGGTTGAAGGCCGGTGCCGAGGCTCCGACGGCAGGCAGATCGCCGACTGTGTTGATGGGGTTTCCACGCAATGTTATTTGTGCCATCCGCCCAGTCTGCCAAGTGCGCCGGCGCCGGCTGCGCCCAGGGCCGTGCAAGCGCAGGTCGGCGGGCGCATCGGTCAGCCGAGCAGCTGCGCGGTCTGCAGCCGGTCGCGCCACCACCGGAGGCGCTGCGGGTCGGTGACCGCATAGCGGTCCAGCAAATCGGGAGCGGGCCCCGGCGGCATCGGCGCGGCCGGCAGGTAGCCGTCGACGGCGGTCAACGACCGCGACCCGCCGACCAGGTCGCCGGCCAACAACATGCGCTCACCGAGACCGCACGCGTACACCGAGTCCGGCAGCGCGGCGGCCAGCGCGACCGCCGAGCCCAACCCGATGGTGCTCGCCGCGGTCGAGGTGACCGCGCACGGCAGCCCCACCGATTCGGCCACCCGCAGTGCCCGCCGCACGCCCCCGAGCGGGCCACAGTCCAGCACCGCGACGTCGGCGGCGTCGACCAGCGAATCGGCGAGCCGGCCCGGCCCGTAGTACTTCGCCACATCGATGCCGATCGGCACGTCCACCCGCCGGCGCAACTCGACCAGCTCGGCCAGCGACGCACACGGCTGCACCACGAACTCCAGACCCCCGGCCGCCTCGGCCAGTTCGGTGATCACGGCTGCGGCGGTCGCCACGTCCCACGTCGCGGCGACATGGCAGCGCAGCGCGCCGGCCGGTCCGAGGGCGGCGCGGACCGCCGCCACGCGGGCGAGGTCGCCGTCTCGGGACGGGCCGTCGCCGACCACCGCAACCTCCGCGGTGCGACATCCACCGACGGTCACGATCCGACGTGCCCGCTCGGCGTCGACTGCCGGCACGGTCGCGGCCACCGGGACACGGCCGCGGACCGCGTCGGGCCAGCCCACGGTGCCCGGTTCGGTCGCGGCGGTCAGCCACCGGGTGAGTTCGGCCGGCGTGGCCGAGGCGCTCGGGCTGAACTCCCCCCAGCCCTGCGGCCCCTCGATGAGCATCCCCTCCCGCACGCCGGCGTCGTCGTGCAACGGGATCGCGAACACCCGCGCCCGGTCGAGATCGATCAATGTCTGCACAAACAAGGCACGCTAGTCGACCCGCGCCGCACGTCCGACGCGATCCGCGACCGCCCCGATTTCTCTTGACCGATTCCAGAAAAGCGCGTAAGCATGTGGGTATGACCTCGGCAGCCGAGTACGCAGCTCAGCTGCGTGCCGCCGAATTGCGGGTGACACGCCCCCGGGTTGCGGTCTTGGGTGCGGTGCACGCGCACGCGCACGCCGATACCGACACCGTCATCCGTGCGGTCCGGGCGTCCCTGCCCGAGGTGTCCCACCAGACCGTGTACGACTCCTTGAACGCCCTGACCGCCGTCGGCCTGCTGCGTCGGATTCAGCCCTCGGGATCGGTCGCGCGCTACGAGGCTCGCGTCGGCGACAACCACCACCACATCGTGTGCCGGTCGTGCGGCGACATCGCCGATGTCGACTGCGCTGTCGGCGACACCCCCTGCCTGACCGCCGCCGAGGATCACGGCTTCGCGATCGACGAGGCCGAGGTCATCTATTGGGGCCTGTGCCCCACCTGCGTTGCCATCCAGATGTCGGGATCACACCCGTGATCACAGCCCGTCACACCCCTCCCGAAAGGAAACGCAGTGCCAGAGGAACACGCTGTTGAGTCGCCGCCCATTGGCGAGGCCCAGACCGAACCGGCCGAAAACGCCGGTTGCCCGATGGTCATCCGGCGACCGGTCGAGGGCGGTAGCAACCGGGACTGGTGGCCCAACGCGGTCAACCTGAAGATCCTGCAGAAGAACCCCGACGTCATCGACCCGAATGACGAGGACTTCGACTATCGCGAAGCGGTGCAGACCCTCGATTTCGACGAGCTGCAGCGCGATTTCGACGAGCTGATGACCACCGCCCAGGATTGGTGGCCGGCCGACTTCGGGCATTACGGCCCGCTGTTCGTCCGGATGTCGTGGCACGCCGCCGGCACCTATCGGGTGCAGGACGGCCGCGGTGGCGCAGGGCGGGGCCAGCAGCGCTTCGCTCCGACCAACAGCTGGCCCGACAACGTCGGCCTGGACAACGCCCGCCGGCTGCTGTGGCCGATCAAGAAGAAGTACGGCAAGAAGCTGTCCTGGTCCGATCTGCTGGTCTATGCCGGCAACCGCGCGCAGGAGCAGATGGGTTTCAAGAGCGCCGGATTCGTCTTCGGCCGTCCGGACGTCTGGGAGCCCGAGGAGGACATCTACTGGGGCGCCGAGGCGGAGTGGCTGGGCACCCGGGAGCGGTACGCCGGCACGGGCGGCGACCGCACCCGGTTGGAGAACCCGCTGGCCGCCTCCCACATGGGCCTGATCTACGTCAATCCGGAAGGCCCCGAGGGCAATCCGGATCCGCTGGCCGCGGCGATCGACATCCGCGAGACGTTCGGCCGGATGGCGATGAACGACATCGAGACCGCCGCGCTCATCTGTGGCGGGCACACCTTCGGCAAGACCCACGGCAACGGCGACGCCAGCGTGCTCGGGCCCGAGCCCGAAGCCGCCCCGTTGGAGAACATGGGTCTGGGCTGGACCAACCCGAATGACACCGGCAACCCCAATGACAAGGTCGCCAGCGGGCTGGAGGTCACCTGGACGCACACCCCGACCAAGTGGGACAACAGCTTCCTGGAGATCCTCTACAGCAACGAGTGGGAGCTGTTCAAGAGCCCCGCGGGCGCCTACCAGTGGCGCCCGAAGGACAACGGCTGGGCCAACTCGGTGCCCACCGCGGACCTCAAGGGCCGCACGCACCCGTCGATGCTGACCACCGACCTGTCGATGCGGTTGGACCCCATCTACGGCAAGATCACCCGCCGTTGGCTGGACAATCCGGAGGAACTGCGGGAGGAATACGCCAAGGCCTGGTTCAAGCTGCTGCACCGCGACCTGGGACCGGTCTCGCGCTACCTCGGACCGCTGGCGCCGGCGGAGACCTGGCTGTGGCAGGACATCACCCCGGCGGGCAAGCCGCTGGCCGAGGGCGATGTCGCGACCCTGAAGAACGCCATCGCGTCCTCGGGTCTGACTGTGTCGCAATTGGTTTCGACGGCATGGAAGGCCGCGGGATCGTTCCGCGCCAGTGACATGCGCGGCGGGGCCAACGGTGGTCGGATCCGGCTGCAACCGCAGCTGGGCTGGGAGGCCAACGAGCCCGAGGAACTGGCCCAGGTCATCCGCACGCTCGAGGAGATCCAGGCCGGCACCGGCGTCGACGTGTCGTTCGCCGACCTGGTGGTGCTGGCCGGCAACGTCGGTGTCGAGAAGGCAGCCAAGGCCGCCGGCTACGCCGTCGAGGTGCCGTTCACCTCGGGCCGTGGCGACGCCACCCAGGAGCAGACCGACGCCGACTCGTTCTCCTACCTGGAGCTCAAGGCCGACGGCTTCCGCAACTACCTGGGCAAGGGCCTGGACGTGCCGGCCGAGTACCAGCTCATCGACCGCGCCAACCAGCTGAAGCTGTCGGCACCGGAGATGACGGTGCTCGTCGGTGGTCTGCGGGCACTCGACGCCAACCACGGCGGCAGCAAGGTGGGTGTGCTCACCGACCGGCCGGGTCAGTTGACCAACGACTACTTCGTCAACCTCACCGATATGGGGCTGAAGTGGGAGCCGTCGTCGGCCGACGACGGGACCTACGTCGGTAAGGACTTCGTCAGCGGCGAGCAGAAATACACCGCCAGCCGGGTGGACCTGCTGTTTGGTTCCAACTCGCAGCTGCGGGCGCTGACCGAGTTCTACGCCGAGGACGATTCCAGGGACAAGTTCGTCCAGGACTTCGTCGACGCCTGGGTCAAGGTGATGGACGCCGACCGCTACGACGTCGGCAAGGGAGTTTGATCGCAGCTCTCCAAGCGGTGCCCCGCGAGCTTCGGCTCGCGGGGCACCGTCGTTTCCGGAGCCCCGGCCGGACCCGATAGGGTCCCCGGCGTCCCCAGGGTGGACACTACTGTCGTTAATTGCCAGAGCTTTTCGTCACCCCACCGGTGTCGGGGCCGGTCGATAACCCCGAGCCAGTTAGGTAACCGATGTCGCAGCCGATAGTCGTCGCCCTTGCGCTGATCGCGGCGCTGTGTGCGGCCCTCGGCATCGTGGTGCGCCAGTTGGCCACCAGGGACGTCCCCGCGGACGCGGGGATGAGTTCGGCGATCGTCACCTCGCTGCTGCGCAACCCGTTGTGGTGGGCCGGCCTGGCGACGGCGGCGGCCGGGTACGGCTTCCAGGCGGCGGCCTTGTCGTTCGGATCGTTGATGCTGGTGCAGCCCCTGCTGGTGTCCGCATTGTTGTTCGCGCTGCCGATCAGTGCGCGGCTCGCGGGCCGGCGGGTGACGCGTACCGAATGGGGCTGGGCGCTGGTACTGACGCTGGCGCTGGCGGTGTTCGTCTCGGTCGCCCATCCCCGCCAGGGGCACAACGACCCGTCGGTGGGCACCTGGATCGTCGTCGCCGCCATCGTGGTGCCGCTGGTCCTCGGCTGCGTGCTCCTTGCCGCGAAGGCCGTGGGCACCCAACGGGCCCTGTATCTGGCGACCGCCGTCGGCGTGCTGTTCGGGTTGATCGCGGTGTTGACGAAGCTGTGCACGCATCGGGTGCAGGTCGGATCCTGGCGGACCCTGCTGGAGACACCTGCGCTGTACCTGCTCGTGGTGCTGGCCGTGGTGGCGACCGTGCTGCAGCAGTCCGCGTTGCATGCCGGCGCGCTGCCGGCCTCGGTGCCCGCAATGCTGGTGTTGGAGCCGGTGGCCGCGGTGCTGCTCGGCACGATGGTGCTAGGCGAGCAACTGACCGCGCGCGGGGTCGGCCTGGTGGCACTGCCGTGTGCGCTCATCGCGATGGCCGCGGCCACCGTCGCGCTGGGCCGCGATTCGGGCGCCCTCGACGAGCGGATTGCGGCCCACCCGTGAGCTTTCGGCCGCATGACCAGGTGATTCCGCAGGTCATAGTCTTACCAAAGAATTAGTCCCGGCACCCAGTGACCTTAGAGTAGCCACTTAGTGTCGCGGTGGAGGCACAAAAAACGCCACCGAAATGAGGCCGAACATGAACCCCTACGGAAATCCCGTGTTCGACTGCAACGGCGCGCGGCTGCGGGCGCAAAGTCGCCGACTGGCCACCGTCGTGACGATCAGCGGTGAGGTCGACATGGTCAACGTCGACCGCGTCACCGAACACGCGCGGCGCTACGTCCTGGCGGCCACCACGGTCGTCCTCGACCTCAGCGGCGTCCTGCACATGGACGAGCACGGACTGGCCCTGCTGCGCGCATTCGACGACGACTGCGCCGAGACCGGACAGGACTGGGTGCTGATTCCCAGCGACGCCGTCATCGACGTTCTCGACCGGACCCCCGAGGCCTATCCGATCGCAGGGTCGGTACCCGAGGCGCTGAACTACTTCGCCGACGAGAACATGCGCCGACGCACCCTGCTGCTGCCGCTGCTGAACAAGTCCGCCTAACCTCTCCGGCATGGCGACTGTCGCATCGGTCAATCTCGCTCGCCCACACACCAATCCCGCTGCCCCGTCGAGGCCCACCGGCATCGACAAGGTGCCGACGCCCGAACCGGTGGCCGTCCGCGACCCCGGACCGCGACGCGGCGGCGCCGGCAGCGGGTTGGTGGGTGACAGCATCGGCGACCGCAAACACCACGGCGGCGACCATCAGGCCGTCTACGCCTATGCGCGGGAAGACCTCGACGCCTGGGCGCAGCGCCTGGGCCGGGATCTGCGCGACGGGATGTTCGGCGAGAACCTCACCACCGTCGGCGCCGCGGTCACCGACGCCCGCATCGGCGAACGATGGCAGGTCGGCGACGACGGACTGGTGCTGGAGGTGTCCTCCCCCCGCACCCCGTGTCGGACATTCGTGTCGTGGCTGGAGATCCCCGGCTGGATCAAGACCTTCACCGCCGCGGCCGTCCCGGGCGCCTATCTGCGCGTCATCACCCCGGGCACCGTCCGCGCCGGCGACGACATCGTGGTCCTCGATCGACCGGACCACGAGGTGACGATCGGGGTGGTGTTCCGCGCCATGACACTCGAGCCCGAACTGCTGCCGCTGCTGGCCGACATCGAGGCGCTGCCCGACGCGATCCGCGCGCTCGCGCACCGCCGCGTCAGTTCCTGACCGGCGACGACCGCATGGAACTCCCCCAGCTGGAACCCGACGACCCACATCTGGCCGACGTGGTGCCGTCGGTGCTGGCGACCATGGGCGTGGCGGGCTTTGCCGCCCGAATTCCACTGGCGGGCCCCGTGTCCGGGGCGTGCGTGCTGCTCATCGACGGCCTCGGCGCCGATCTGCTCGATGCGCACGCCGCGGACGCACCGGTCATGGCGGGGCTACGCGGCGCCTCGGTGCAGGTGGGTTACCCCGCCACCACCGCCGCCGGGCTTGCCGCCGTCGGCACCGGTCTGCGCTCCGGTGAGCACGGCATGGTCGGCTACTCGTTCCTGGTGCCCGGCACCGGCGTCCTCAACGCCCTGCGCTGGCGGCCGCACCCGTGGGGTGCGGATCTGCGCGACAGCGCGGTGCCCGAACAGGTCCAGCCGCTGCCCACCACATTCGAGCAGGCCACCACGGCCGGCATGGCCGTCAGCGTGATCTCGGGCGCCGAGTTCGCCACCTCCGGCCTGACCCGTGCGGTGCTGCGCGGCGGCCGCTACATCGGTGTGCAGGCCCTCGGTGATCTGGGCGCGTCGGTGAGCGAGACGATCGCGCGGCGCGGCTTCTGCTACGGCTATCACAGCGAACTCGATCTGTTGGGACACTTGCACGGTCCGGGTTCGGCACCGTGGCGCATGCAGTTGCGGCAGGTCGATCGCCTGGTGGAATCGGTGGTCGAAGTGCTGCCGCCGGGCGGGTTGCTCGCGGTGGTGGCCGACCACGGGATGGTGACGGCCGAGGACAGCGCGACCACCGACATCGACGCCGAACCCGCGTTGCTCGACGGCGTCGAGGCCATCGGCGGGGAGCCCCGGGCCCGGCACGTCTACACCCGCGACGGTGCCGCCGACGCGGTGCTCGCGGCCTGGCGCGCGACGCTGGGACCGACCGCCTGGGTGGCCGCGCGCGACGAGGCGATCGAGGCGGGCTGGTTCGGCGCCCGGGTCAGCGACACCGTCCGGCCCCGCATCGGTGACGTGGTGGCCGCGGCGCGCGATTCGGCGGTGCTGGTGCGGCGCGACACCGAACCGCTCGAGTCGTCGCTGATCGGTCACCACGGCTCCTTGAGCAGCGCCGAGCAGCGGGTGCCGCTGCTGCTCGCATACGGCTGACGGCGGCGGTGCGGCCTCGGGATACCCTGTGTCACCGTGATGCTCCTGCTGCCGCCTTCAGAAACCAAGCGCATCGGCGGCGACGGGCCGGCACTACGACTCGACGCATTGCACTTTCCCGCCCTGAACCCGTTGCGGCGCAGCCTGGCCGACGAGCTCGTCGCCCTGGCCGACGACCGGGAGGCCAGCCGCGGCGCGCTCGGCCTGTCCCCTAAACAGGATGCCGAGATCGACCGCAACGCCGCGTTGTTCACCTCGCCGACCGTGCCCGCGTTGCGGCGCTACACCGGCGTCCTCTACGACGCGTTGGACATCGAAACGCTGCGCGGCGCTGAGCTTTCCCGCGCCAACTCGCGCCTCGCGGTGGGCTCGGCGCTGTTCGGCCTGGTACGCGCCGAGGACCCGGTGCCGGCCTACCGGCTCTCGGCGGCCTCGAAGCTGCCCGGCCAGGCGACCCTGGCGGCGCGCTGGCGTCCGGTGCTCGAACCGGTGCTCGCCGACATCGCGGCCCACGAGTTGATCGTCGACCTGCGCTCGGGGTCCTACGCCGGACTGGGGCGGCTGCCCGGCGCGGTCGACGTCGACGTGGTCGCCGAGCACGCCGACGGCCGCCGCACCGTGGTGAGCCACTTCAACAAGGCCCACAAGGGCCGGCTGGCCCGGGTGCTGGCGAGCAGCCGGGCCGAACCGGCCGACGCCGCGGCGGTCGCGGCGGTGGCCCGCCGCGCCGGGATGCGGGTGGAACGGCGGGGCAATGAACTGACCGTCGTGGTTCCCGCCTAGATCCCGAGGCCTCGCCGGGGCTACGCCTTGGTCAGCCGGTTTTGCTCGTAGAGCCGCGCCCATTCGGCGCGCGGTCGGATCGAGACGTCGACATCGGTGGCCTGGGCCCGCAGCGCGGCCACGGTGGCCTGCTCCTTGGGGGTCAGCTTGAACGGGTCCCAGCCGAAGAACCGGCAGGAGTTCTGCCAGGTGATCTTGTTGATGTCGGAGTCGTCGGCGCCGGCGGCCTCCAGTTCGGCGAGCACCTGCTCCGGCGCGTCCGGCCAGAAGCAGTCCGAGTGCGGGTAGTCGCACTCCCAGGCGATGATGTCGATGCCGATCTCGTGCCGCAGCTTCAGCGAGGTCTTGTCGGTGACGTAGCAGGCCAGCGAGTGCTCCCGGAAGACGTCCGAGGGCAGTTTGTCGCCGAAGTCGCGCCGCAGCCACTTCTGGTTGGTGTAGTGCCGGTCGCTGCGGTCCAGATAGAACGGGATCCAGCCGATGCCGCCCTCGGAGAAGGCGAACTTCAGGTCCGGGTAGTTGCGCATCGCCGGGCCCCACAGCAGATCCTGCGCGCACATCGCCGAAACCTGGGTGGCCAGGATGATCAGGTTGTCGATCGGGGCGTTCGGCGCCATGCTGATGGCCCCGAAGCCGGTGCCGATGTGCAGGCACATCACCACGTTCTCCTCCGAGAGCGTGCGGAACACCGGACCCCAGTAGTCCTCGTCGTGGTAGCTGGGCAGGCCCTCCAGGTGGGGCAGTTCGGGCATGGTCACCGCGCGGCACCCCTTGGCGGCGACCCGGCGGATCTCGTCGCACATGCCCTCGGGGGTCCAGGTCGGCAGGATCGCGATCGGGATGAACCGGTCCGGGTAGGAACCGGCCCATTCGTCGATGTGCCAGTCGTTGTACGCCGACACCATCACCAGCGTGACGTCCTCGCGGGTCATGTTGAGGTGCCGCGCCGAGAAGCCGGTGAAGGTCGGGAAGCACATCGAGGCCAGGATGCCGTTGCGGTTCATGTCCCGGACCCGTTCGTGGACGTCGTAGACACCGGGCCGCATCTCGGCGAAGCCGGCGGGATCGCGGCCCCACTCCTCCGGTGGCCACGACACCACCGCGTTGAGCCCACTGACCCCCTGCGGGCGACCTTGATACATCCACTGGTCGACGCCCTTGTCATCGGTGACGACGATCGGCGCGTCGGCTTTGTACTTGGCCGGGACATGATTCAGGAACATGTCAGGCGGTTCGACCACGTGGTCGTCAATGCTCACCAGGATCAAATCGTCGACGTTCATCGGTCTCCTTCAGCCACGTGCGGACACTGCTTTGGGTGGGCGGTGCCATCCCATGCCTCCACTTGTACCCTGGATCACCATGACCGTCTCTGCGCTATCGGACAGACATCGTGCGGATTCGGCCAGGCCGCCTCAAATCGACCTGCGCCGGGGCGGCCAGGCACTGGCGGGCAGCTATCTCTATGAGGGCGACAAGCTGCTGACCGGCTGGCATTCGCACGATGTCCACCAGATCGAGTACGCCATCGGCGGGGTCGTCGAGGTCGAAACGCCGGCGGGCCACTACCTGCTGCCCCCGCAGCAGGCCGCCTGGCTGCCGGTGGGACTCGAACACTCGGCCACGATGAACCCCGACGTCAAAACCTTGGCGGTGATGTTCGATCCGCAGTTGCTGCCGGAGGCCGGCGACCGGGCCCGCATCCTGGCGGTCTCACCGCTGATCCGCGAGATGATGATCTACGCGCTGCGGTGGCCGATCGACCGCCGAGCCGGTTCCGCCGCGGATGAGGAGGTCTCCGACCGTTTCTTCCACACGCTGGCGCAACTGGTATCCGACGCGTTGGATCACGAGGCCCCACTGAGCCTGCCCACTTCGGACCATCCGATCGTGGCGGCGGCGACCGCCTACACCAAGGAGCATCTGCAATCCGTCAGCGCCGAGGACGTCAGCCGGGCCGTCGCCGTCTCCGAGCGGACGCTGCGGCGACTGTTCCAGGAGACCCTCGGAATCTCCTGGCGGACCTACCTGCTGCACGCCCGGATGTTGCGGGCCATGGCTTTGCTGGCCTTGCTCGACACCAGCGTTCAGGACGCGTCCAGCGCGGTCGGCTTCGACAGCCTGAGCTCGTTCACCCGGTCGTTCGCACAGTTCAGCGGCGAGACCCCGTCGGCCTACCGGCGTCGCGTCAAGCGGGTCGAGGTGCCGGCCGAGCGGCCCCAGAGGTAGCTATTTCGCCGCCGCAGGGTGGCGTGCGACACTTTGCCTATGCTCAATCCACTCGGTGCGCCCAAACTCGCGCGACCCAAGCTCGAGGGGTCGATCGCGGTCAGTGACGACCGGCGGATCGGCTTTGCCGAATTCGGCGATCCTCATGGCCGTGCGGTGTTCTGGCTGCACGGCACCCCCGGTGCGCGCCGGCAGATCCCGACCGAGGCGCGGATCTACGCCGAGCAGCACCACCTGCGACTGATCGGCGTCGACCGGCCGGGCATCGGATCCTCGACGCCGCACCAATACGAGAACATCGCCGCCTTCGCCGCCGATCTCGAGGTCATCGCCGACATACTCGGCATCGGCAAGATGACCGTGGTCGGCCTTTCCGGCGGCGGGCCCTATACCTTGGCCGCCGCGGCGGCGATGCCCGACCGCGTGGTCGCGGCCGGCGTGCTCGGCGGTGTCGCACCCACCGTCGGCCCCGACGCGATCCGGGGTGGGGCGATGAAACTCGGGATCGCCGTCGCCCCCGCACTGGAGGTCATCGGCGAACCGATCGGGCTGGTGGCCACCGGCCTCGTCCGGCTCATCAAACCGGTTGCGCTGCCCGCACTGGAGATCTACGCGCGGGTCTCCCCCGCGGGCGACCGCCGACTGCTGGCCCGGCCCGAGTTCAAGGCGATGTTCCTCGACGACCTGCTCAACGGCGGCCGCAAGCAGATGGGCGCGCCCTTCGCCGATGTCGTGAATTTCGCCCGTGACTGGGGATTTCGCCTCGACGAGGTGAAGGTGCCGGTGCGGTGGTGGCACGGCGACAAAGACCACATCATCCCGTACGCGCACGGCGAGCACGTCGTTGCACTGCTGCCGGATGCGGAGTTGTTCACCTTGCCCGGCGACAGCCACCTGGCCGGACTCGGGTACGCACACGAAATCCTCGGATCCATGTCGGAACTGTGGGAACGCCACGAGGAGCAGTGACGGCCATGAAAAGACCTATGAAGGCTGCGGACCACCCGAACCACACCCCCGAGGTCCCCATGGTGTTCCCGCCCTGGGTGGAGCGGCTGCAGATCAAATACATCAACCCGGTGATCGGCCCCCTCGCCCGACGGGTGCCCGGCTTCGCGATCGTCAAGCACCGGGGCCGCACCTCGGGAACGCCCTACGAGACCGTCGTCACGGCCTACCGCAAGGACAATGTGCTGGCGGTGACGCTGGGTCACGGCAAGACGAACTGGGCCAAGAACGTGCTGGCCGCCGGCGAGGCCGATGTGCAACTGTTCCGCGAACAGTTGCACATCGTGAACCCGCGGATCGTTCCGGTCGGCACCGACGACGAAAGCCTGCCGCGGATCGCCCGGATCGCACTGAAGAAGGTCGGGGTGTTCGCCGCCGAGATCGGTTAGGGCGCGAGCAACACCGTGCGCAGCAGGTGCATGGCCACCGTGGTGGACCGCTCCCGGATATCGGCCCGGTTGCCCGGCAGCAGCAACGTCCGGGTGAGCCTCGACTCCCCCGACGTGACACTGAAACAGACTGTGCCCACCGGCTTTTCGTCGGTGCCACCGCCGGGTCCGGCGATCCCGGTGATCGCCACCGCGGTGTCGACGTCGAAGCGTTGCCGCGCGCCGGCCGCCATCGCCTCGGCCACCGGTTCGGAGACCGCGCCGTGCGCGGCGATCAGGTCCGGATCGACGCCCAGCACCGCGGTCTTGGCCGCGTTGGAGTACACCACCGCGCCCCCCATCACGTAGTCCGAGGAGCCGGCGCGGTCGGTCAGTCGGGCGGCCACCATTCCGGCGGTGCAGGATTCGGCCGTCGCGATCCGATGGCCGGCCAGCAGGGCCGCCACCTGGTCATCGACGGTAGTGCCGTCGGTCGAGTACAGCTCCGCGCGGTGCTTCTCGGCGAGCAACGCGATCAGCTCGCGATAGCTCTGCGCCTGCCCCGGCTCGTAGCGGGTCACGATCTCCAATTCGCCCCGGCGCAGACAGGTGGTGATCTCCAGCCGATCGAAACCGTCGACCAGCGCCTCGGCGTGCCGCAGCGTGTCGGCGAGTTCGGACTCCGGAATGCCGAACATCCGCACCGTCTCCTGCCGGTACTGCGTGCGCCCGGCGATGGCCTGCTGCACGGTGTGGGTCGCGAGCGCGGCCGGCCACATCTCCTGCAGTTCCCGCGGCGGTCCGGGCAGCACCACGACGGTGGGCGGGCCGGGCACGATCACGCCGGGGGCGGTGCCCACCGGGTCGAGGATCGTGGCGCCGGCCGGCACCATGGCCTGCTTGCGATTGGCCGCCATCACGGCCTCGAAGTCCGCGCCCGGATAGCGTTCCATCAGACGGCGCAGGATCGCCGCGATGCGATGCTCGAGTTCGACATCCAAAACCAGTTCGCGGCCGCTGAATTCGGCCACCGTGGCGACGGTGAGGTCGTCGGCGGTGGGCCCCAGGCCGCCGGTGGTCAGGATCAGGTCGACGCCCGCCTCGGCCTGAAACCGCAGGGCCGCGGTGAGGTCGGCGGGCCGGTCGCCGCAGATCGTGATGTGGGCGAGTTCGATCCCGAGTTCGAGTAACCGGTCGGCCAGCCATGGGCCATTGCGGTCGGTGATCCGGCCGGTGAGTACCTCGGTTCCGGTGACGACGATTCCCGCGCGGGTACCCACGGCTACGGGGTGGCCCCGGGCACGCGGACCACCATCCGAACGGCCGGGAAGTAGGCGGCCATCTCCGAGCGGCACTTGCGCAGCGCCGCCGTGCCGTAGCCCTTCTTGCGGTGGTCGGGGTGGATCCAGACCCGCACGTTGACCTCGCCGCCGGCGAGCTCGCCGAGGACCATGCCCACCTTCTGCGAACCTTCCGCGGCGACGAACCACGCGGCGTCCTCGGTGAACAGCCGGGCCTTGGCCGCGCTGATCTCGTCGTCGAGATCCCGAGCCGGCGCACCCGAGCCGTCGCCGGCGGTGTGGGTGTCCTCGGTGCGGGCCGCGAAGATGTCGCGGTCCCGATTGGCGTCGAAGGGCCGCAACGTCAGGGTCTCACCGCTGGCGGCGGGCCGCTCGGTGACAGTGAAGCTCAGCCGACTGTTGAGGTCCTCGAGTTCGGCCGCGATCTGGCGCCGCGAGCTCTTGGTCAGCCGATCGAAGGACAGGCCGAGCACGGCCTCCGCCGACGCCCGCGACGAGCCGAGCAGTTCGGAAATGGTTTCGAGGGCCGCGCCGCGGTCCTCGGCCTCGACGATCGCGTCGAGCAGTTCGTGGCGCCGGTCCAGTGCGGTCAGCAGGGCGTCGGTGATCTCGCGACGGGCGGCGGCGATGTCGTGGTCGGGCATAACGCAACTGTAGATCAGTGCCGCGGCTGCGTAGTGGTAGAGAGAGTACGGAGGTTGCCCGGCCGCTGCGCCGGGCCGGAAAGGAGCGCCGTGCCCACCGCAGAGCCCGCCATCAAAGGGTTTCGGATCGACGTCGCCGAGGCCGAGCTCGTCGACCTGCGGCAGCGGCTGGCCCGCACCCGCTGGCCCGAGGCCGAGTGCGTCGAGGACTGGAGTCAGGGCATCCCGCTGTCCTACACCAGAGAGCTGGCGCGCTACTGGGAGCACGACTACGACTGGCGCAGCCGCGAGTCGGCGCTCAACCGGTTCGATCAGTTCGTCACCGAGATCGACGGGCTGGACCTGCATTTCATTCACCAGCGCTCGGTGCACCCGGACGCGCTGCCGTTGCTGATAACGCACGGCTGGCCCGGCTCGGTCGTCGAGTTCCACAAGATCATCGGGCCGCTGACGGACCCGACCGCGCACGGCGGTCGGGCCGAGGACGCCTTTCACGTCGTGTGCCCGTCGCTGCCGGGCTACGGGTTCTCCGGCAAGCCGGCTCGCACGGGCTGGGGCGTGGAGCGGATTGCCGCGGCCTGGCAGACCCTGATGCGGCGGCTGGGCTATCCCCGCTACGGCGCGCAGGGCGGCGACTGGGGCGCCGCGGTCACCTCCCAGATCGGTCGAAACCCCGATGGCTGCATCGGCATTCACCTGAACATGCCGCTGGGTCGCCCGCCCTCGAACTCCGACCGCGACCTGAGCGCGGCGGAACAACACACGCTGGCCACCGCCGCCGAGCATCGCCGCTGGGGTACCGGTTACTCCCAGCAGCAATCGACCCGCCCGCAGACACTCGGCTACGGGTTGGCCGACTCCCCGGTGGGGCAGTTGGCCTGGATCGTCGAAAAGTTCGGGGCGTGGAGCGATTGCGCCGGACATCCGGAAAACGTCTTCAGCCGCGACGAGATGCTCGACAACGTGATGCTGTACTGGCTGACCAACTCCGCGGCCTCCGCGGCGCGGCTGTACTGGGAGAGCTTCCGCGGCTTCGGCGGCGGCGAGCGCGTCGAGATCCCGACCGGAGTCGCCGCGTTCCCCAAGGAGATCCTGGTGCCGCCGCGCAGCTGGTGTGAGGGTTCCTACCACATCACGCACTGGACGGCGATGCCGCGCGGTGGCCACTTCGCCGCGCTGGAGCAACCGGAGTTGTTGGTCGACGACGTGCGCCGCTTCTTCGCGACGCTGCGCTGAACGGGCCCGCATTTCCGGAGGGGACGCGAGTTCGGCCCGCGGTTGAGATAAACTAGAACACGTTCCAGTCTTGCGCTTGCGCCCGCCCTAAGCTCACCAGGAGCCGACTATGCACACTCCCCTCTGCGATCAATTGGGCATCGAGTTCCCGATCTTCGCCTTCACCCACTGCCGCGATGTCGTGGTCGCGGTGAGCAAGGCCGGCGGCTACGGCGTGCTCGGCGCGGTCGGGTTCACCCCCGAGCAACTCGAGATCGAGCTGAAGTGGATCGATGAGAACATCGGCGACCACCCGTACGGCGTCGACATCGTGATCCCCAACAAATACGAGGGCATGGACGCCACGGATCTGTCGCCGGAGGTCCTCAAGAAGACGCTCAACGACCTGGTTCCCGACGAGCACCTGGAGTTCGCCCGCAAGATCCTCGCCGATCACGGTGTCCCGGTCGAGCACAGCGACGACGACGCCCTGCAGCTGCTCGGCTGGACCGAGGCGACCGCCACCCCGCAGGTCGAGGTGGCGCTGCAGCATCCGAAGGTCACCATGATCGCCAACGCGCTGGGTACCCCGCCGGCCGAGATGATCAAGCACATCCACGACGCCGGACGGGTGGTCGCGGCGCTGTGCGGATCGGCGCGGCAGGCCCGCAAGCACGCCGACGCCGGCGTCGACATCATCATCGCCCAGGGCGGTGAGGCCGGTGGGCACTGCGGCGACGTCGGCTCGATCGTGCTGTGGCCCGAGGTGGTCAAGGAGGTGGCACCGATTCCGGTGCTGGCCGCCGGCGGCATCGGCAGCGGCCAGCAGATCGCCGCGGCGCTGGCCTTGGGCACCCAGGGCGCCTGGACGGGGTCGCAGTGGCTGATGGTCGAAGAGGCCGAGAACACCCCGGTGCAGCAGGCCGCGTACGCCAAGGCCACCAGCCGCGACACCGTGCGCAGCCGCTCGTTCACGGGCAAGCCGGCGCGCATGCTGCGCAACGAGTGGACCGAGGCGTGGGAGAACCCGGACAACCCGAAGCCACTCGGAATGCCGTTGCAGTACATGGTTTCCGGGATGGCGGTCGCCGCCACGCACAAGTACCCCGATGAGAGCGTCGACGTGGCGTTCAACCCGGTCGGTCAGGTCGTCGGGCAGTTCAACAAGGTCGAGAAGACCTCGACGGTGATCGAACGGTGGGTGCAGGAGTACCTGGAGGCGACCTCGACGCTCAACGAGCTCAACGAGGCCGCCGGCTGACGCCGGCCCTCAGGCGTAGAAGTCCTGCTGCCAGCCCTTGTCACCCGCGCATTCCAGCGGCAGGCCGTCCGGGGACTGGGCGGCGGCGCCGCGGTTGGTCGGGCACGGCGCGCCGATCTCCTGCACGCCGTACAGCGGCGGTGACCACACCCAGAAGCCGGCGTCGACCGGCGGCCACTGGTTGGGGATGTAGTGGCAGGCGTAGGTCTGTCCCGCCACGCCGCGGCCGAAGATGAAGCGCTCCCAGCTGTAGCACTTGGTGCTCAGCTGCACGTCCTGGGCCATCCCGGGAACATCGGCGTAGCCGTGGTCGGGTTCGGCGGCCGCATCGCCCGCGGCGCCCAGCGCGAGGGCGCACGCGGCGCCGGCAGCCGCGGCGGCGATCGAAAGGTCGCGAATCATGGCCCGCCTTCCCGTAATCCCGTCCCGGCGCAGCCTATCCGCTGCCGCGTGGCCAGCGATGAACTTTCCCGCGAAACACCGTCGGCGGAGCGGGAAAATCGCTGTTCAGGATGGTTTGCTTGGGGCAGTCCGAACGATGCACAGGAGGCCCCGGTGTTGTCCAGTCGCAATGTGTTGATGCTGACCGGATTGGGCGCGCTGCTGGCGGTCGTGGCGCTCTTCGCGGGCGTCATGGCCCAGACCGGCGGCGACCGACGGTTGCCGGTAGCCGAAGCCGCGCCGGCGAGCCCGACCAGCACCTCGGCCGCTACCGCGACCTCGACGTCGACGAGCGCGTCGAACAGCACCGACACCGACGCGCTGGGTTTCATCGGATCGAAGGCTCGCTGCGAGGCCGGTCAGAGCGCGGTCGCCGTGGGACGCACCCAGCGCTCGGTCGTGGTGATCTGCGCGGATCCCGGTGGAGACTACGAATACCGCGGGGTGCGCGTCAACGACGGTGCGGCGCTGACGGTCTCCGCCGAATCGTCCGGGGACGGGATGTTCGTGGCACGCAACGACGGCGCGCTGTACACGGTGTCACCGACCGACCTGACCGTGACCTCGGGCGGCAAGGTGATCTACCGGGATACGTGGGCCTTCTACGAGGCGTCGAGCCTGGCCGCCGAGTCCGGCGGCGCCGCGAGCACCAGCGCCTCGACCTCGACCAAGCCCAGCGCGGCCAAACCGCGCTAGGTGCTAGGGCGCCGGCGGGACCTGCGGGCCGCCGGGTAGCCCGCGCGGGGAGTTGGCGTCGGGATTCATCGGCCGTTGGGTGAGCAGCAGCAGCGCGTCGGCGCCGCTGACGTCCTGAGTCTGCACCGCATGCCAGAGCTCACGCAGGTAGGTCAGCCCGCGGCCCTCCGATGCCGGCGGCGGCGTGCTGGTGCTGCCCGGCGGCAGATGCTCCGGACTCGCCAGATGGGGCACGCCCGCGTCGGCCGCGGCCGGCGCGGCAGCATCCGGTGCGGCACCCGGATCCGACGGGAGCGGTCCCGGCGGTGGCGGTTCGGCGCCCGCGACGGGCGCGAGAATGAGTAGGACGGCTACGCCCAGCGAGCCGACCGAGGCTGATCGAATGCGCATATCTGATGTTCACCACCCGGGGCTGGTTCGTTACATCTGCCCAAGTATGAGCCCATCCGCCGGTCGGCGCCCAGATTCTCAGCGAAGCCCCAGCCAATGCCGGCAAAACCGGCCGCCACCGGCGCGGACAGTGTAGGAACAGGCCATCGGCCCACGTGGTTCGACGCCCAGTGAGGAGCCCACCCATGTCCGGTCCAAGCCTGCCCCCCGGCTTCGATTTCACCGACGCAGATCTGAACTGCGCGCGGCTGCCCGTCGAGGAACTCACCGAGTTGCGCCGCGTGGCGCCGATCTGGTGGAACGAACAGCCCATCGGCGACGGGGGTTTCGACGACGGCGGCTACTGGGTGGTGACCAAGCACAAAGACGTCAAGGAGATCTCCATCCGCAGCGACGTCTTCTCGAGCGAGGCGAAGACCGCCCTCCCGCGTTACCCGCGGGGTTCGACCCAACAGCAGTTGGAGACGGGCAAGTACGTGCTGCTGAACATGGACGCGCCGCACCACACGCATCTGCGCAAGATCATCTCGCGGGGCTTCACCCCGCGCGCGGTGGAGCGCTTGCGGGCCGACCTGAACGAGCGGGCGCAGAACATCGCCAAGGCCGCCGCCGCCCAGGGTTCCGGCGACTTTGTCGAGGACGTGGCCTGCGAGTTGCCCCTGCAGGCCATCGCCGGACTGATCGGGGTCCCGCTGGAGGACCGCAAGAAGCTGTTCGACTGGTCGAATCAGATGGTCAGCGATGACGATCCGGAATTCGCCCACTACGACAACCGCAGCGCGGCCACGGAACTGATCATGTACGCCATGCAGTTGGCTGCGGTGCGCGCCAAGGAGCCCGGCGAGGACATCGTGACCACCCTGATCGAAGCCGATGTCGAGGGCCACAAGCTCTCCGACGACGAGTTCGGCTTCTTCATGGTCCTGCTGGCCGTGGCCGGGAACGAGACCACCAGGAACTCGATCACCCACGGCATGATCGCGTTCGCCGAACATCCCGAGCAGTGGGAGCTCTACCGGCGAGAACGGCCGCAGACCGCGGTCGACGAGATCGTTCGATGGGCGACGCCGGTGTCCTCCTTCCAGCGCACCGCGTTGACCGACTATGAACTGTCCGGCGTGCCGATCAAAGCCGGCCAACGCGTCGTGATGTCCTATCGCTCAGCCAATTTCGACGAAGAAGTGTTCAAGGACCCGTTCACCTTCGACATCCTGCGTGATCCCAATCCGCACGTCGGCTTCGGCGGCACCGGCGCGCACTACTGCATCGGCGCCAACCTGGCGCGGATGACCATCGACCTGATGTTCAATGCTGTCGCCGACCACATGCCGAAGCTGTCCTCGGCTGGGGCTCCGCAGCGGCTGCGCTCCGGGTGGCTCAACGGCATCAAGCACTGGCCGGTCCGCTACCAGTGACACTGGTCTGACCACTTGACCACTGGCCCGAGCGTGGGCATAGTGGGGACATGGCCCTGAAACCCGTCAATCGCCGATCGGTCCCCGAGGACGTCTTCGACCAGATCGTCGGCGAGGTGCTGCGCGGCGAGGTCCGCCCCGGCGAAAGCCTGCCCAGTGAACGGCGACTCGCCGAGGTGCTCGGGGTATCGCGTCCCGCGGTTCGGGAGGCTCTCAAACGCCTGACCGCCGCCGGGTTGGTCGAGGTGCGCCAGGGCGACGCCACCACCGTTCGCGACTTTCGCCGGCACGGCGGCCTGGACCTGCTGCCCCATCTGCTGGTCCGCGACGGGGTGGTGGACGTCGCGGTGGTCCGCAGCATCCTGGAAACCCGGTTGCACAACGGCCCCAAGGTCGCCGAACTCGCCGCCCTCCGCGGCGCCGAGGAGCTGCCCGGCCTGCTCACCGAGACCATCGAACTCATTGCCGCCGAGCAGGATCCGATTGCCCGGCAGCGACACGCGCTGGAGTTTTGGGATCACATCGTCGATGCCGCCGACTCCATCGCGTTCCGGCTGATGTACAACACCCTGCGCGCCACCTACGAGCCGGCGCTACCCGCGTTGGCCACGATGATGGCCGCCGAGGTGGGTCGGCCGGCCGCCTACCGCCGCCTCGCCGCGGCCATTGCCGCCGGCGATGGACCGGGTTCCGCCCAGGCGGCCATCGACCTGCTGGCACCGGCGACCACCGCGATCCTGGCCGCTCTCGAGGAATTGGGTGACCAATGACCAAGTCCCGCAAGGAATTCACGCTCGACGACGCGGTGCGCGAGTTCGTCAGACACCCCACGCCCTGGATGATCGCCGCGGCGCTGGCCACCGCGTCGACACTGCGCTTGCTACTGGGAGACTGGCAGCCCACCGACGCGCTGATCCCGCTGGCGATGCTGGCCGCGTTCCCCTTCGTGGAATGGATCATCCACGTGGTGATCCTGCACTGGCGACCGCGCCGGATCGCGGGCCTGGTGCTCGATCCGCTGTTGGCACGCAAGCACCGCGAGCATCACGTGGACCCGCGTCGGGTCGAGTTGATCTTCATCCCGTGGCAGGCGCTGCTATGGGTGTTGCCCGCCGCGGTCATCCTGGCCGTAGTGGTGTTTGCCCGCCTCGAACTCGCGTTGACGTTTGTGGCGTTCCTGGCCGCGCTCGGGTTGGTCTACGAGTGGATGCACTACCTGATCCATGCCGATTATAAGCCCAGATCTGCTGTCTACAAAGCGATTTGGCGCAACCATCGGCAGCACCATTTCAAGAACGAGAAGTTCTGGTTCACCGTCACCAGCGCCGGCACCGCCGACCGCGTCCTCGGCACCGGTCCGGACCCGAGGTCGGTGCCCACCTCGCCCACCGCGAAGAACCTGCATGCGCTCAATCCATGAGCGCGGGTGTCAGTTGAACCGGTTCAGGCCGGGGATCTTGTCGATGATCCGGTCCCGCAGCCGCGGCTTCTCCGGCACCGGGGGCACTGCCGGCGCCACCACCGGTGGCGGGGGCGGCGGGGCCTGAATCGGGTTGATGGGTTGTACCACCTGTACTGGCGGGGCGACCGGCTCGACGGCCTCGAAGGTCGGGATCGGTTCGGCCACCGGCAGGGGCGGTTCGACCGGGGCCGCCGGCGACGGCGGGGGCGGCTGCGCAGGCGGCGGCGCCACGGCTTCGGGTAACGGCGCCTCCGGGGGCGGCGGCGCCTGCGGCGGCGGGACCTGCGCCTTGGGGGCGACCTTGGGTGCCGGCGGCTTGACCGGGGCCTTGCCGATGTTCTCGCTCGGCTTGGTGGCCACCGCGGCGTCGCGGTGGGCCTCGCCTTGCGGAATCAGGTGCGGGCTGACGGCCAGCGACACCGCCACCACGAACGTGACAGCGCCGGCGACCAGCATGGTCAACGGAACGGCGGGCCATCGACCGGTGGCCACCGCGCCGGTCGGACCCGTGGAATTCGGGTCCGCGGCCGAGGCCAACGCGGCGCCGTGCGCCAGGGCGAGTTCGGCCTCCGGCGGGTCGAACACGGGCAGGCCCAGCTCGTCTTGGAGCAGGCCGGCCAGGGTGTCCAGGTCACCGACCGAGCCGACCAGAAACAGTCCCTCCGGACGCCAGTGCCGACGTTCGAGGCCGGCCTGGATCCACGCCGTGAGCTGCTCGTCGCTGTCGATAGCGTGGCTGATCAGGGTGTCGATTTCGCCGGAATCGGTATCGACCAGCGACAGAATGGCCGCACCGGGTTCCAGGATGCAGACGGCAGTGCGTTGGTATCCGATCATTCGGCCGATGCTGCGGGCCAGCGCCTCGGCCGCGCGAGGTGATTGCACCGCGACCACGTTGGCCAGGCCCTTGTCGGCCAGCGAGTCCAGCAACAGCGACGCCTCCAGGTCCGCATCCGCGCTCCAGGTGACACCGATCGCGTGCAGTCGGTGGCCGTCGGAGGCCGCGATGCTCAGCACCGCCTCGGCCACCTGCTCGGAGGCACGCATCCCGAATCCGTCACCGGCGAACACGTCGAACTCGTCGTGACCGAGGGTGGCGCCGTCGCCACCGCAGCCCTCGACGAGGACGGTTTGGACGTTGGTGGCCGTCACTGACAGGCCCAGCACCGTGTCCACGCTGCATCTCCCTTCGTGTCCGGACCGCCGCAGCGCCGCAGCGGACCCCGGGCACGTGACTTCAGTGCTTTTCTCTACCGCATCGAGGGCCGAAACGCGAATGCTGGCTCAGACTTTTCTGGGCATCGCGGCGACCATCGGCGTGTCCACGCCGACCGGTCCCAGTCCGGCCGCACCACCCGGTGAGCCCAGCGGCGCGCCGCGGCCGGGCAATATCTGCGTGAAGAAGGCGGCGTTGTCGGCCAGGTGCCGGCGTTGGTCTTCGGGCAGGTCACTCTCGTAATAGATCGCGTCCACCTTGCAGATGAACGCGCAGGCCGCACAGTCGACGCACTCGTCGGGGTTGATGTACAACGACCGCTCGCCCTCGTAGATGCAGTCGGCCGGGCAGTCCTGCACACAGGATTTGTCGACGACGTCCACGCACGCACTACCGATCACATAGGTCATGGCCCCGACGGTAGATGTAACTTGCGGTTGCGGGTACCAGCCGAAGGTCCCCCGTTGCCGGGACCTCAGTCCCTCAACTCAGGGGTGTGCACGACAGAGGTTCCTGGTTCTTGAAGTGCACCGCCGGCACCCCGTCGAGCCAGAAGTAGTCCACGTCCTCGGTCCAGGACGTCCCCGGCTGCACCCACGGCGGCGCCCCCTCGGGGTAGGCGACGGTGTAGTCGCGATAGAACTGCACGCCCGCCGGACACCCTTCGGCGCTGGCCGGCCGCGGGTTCCAGGCGTGCACGACGATCGGATAAGTGATCCGGGGCCCCTCGGCACAGTTCGGTTGACACTCGACGGCATCGTCGATGCCGGTGCCGCGCGCACCCTCGGCATCCCACGACGTCCAGGTCATGTCCACCATCACGCTGGTGTGGTCGCAGCCGTAGACCAGGGTCTGGGGCTGCTCCACCACCGGTTGGCTCGGGTCGTAACAGCTGCCGATCAGATAGGCCACCGCGGAATCCTGGGCGGGTGCGGGCCCGGGATCGGCGGTGGCCGTGGCCAGGCCCACGGAACAGAACGCGAGCACGCCGGCCGGGATCAGTGCCGCTCGGATCATGGCCGAATGCTAACGGCATCGTCGGAGCCGGCACCATCGGGGTGCGCGCGAAACAATCGCCAGCACAGCGCGATTGCCACCAGGACGGCCAGGGCCGCCAGCCACGGCCAGGCGCCATGGGTGTGCACCCACCCCGCCAGTACGGCCTGCACCCGGCCCGCGGCCGCGATCAGCGGATCGGACGGCCCGGCGCCGCCGTGGAACAACCGCAATTCGTAGACGCCGTAGTAGGCGACATAGAGACCGACCAGCACCACGACCGCTCCCCCGACCCGGTTGATGATCGGCAGCACCCGACGCAACCGATCCGCCAGCGCGGAACTGGCGAGCGCGGCAGCGACCGCCAGGGTCCCCACGACCAGGGCGAAACCGGCGGCGTAACTCAGGTACACCAGCGCGGCCGCGGTCCACGACGACGCCCGGGCGCCGGCGGCGGTCACGGCCAGGAACGGCCCGATGGTGCACGACAGCGACGCCACCGCGAACCCGAGTCCGTAGCCGAACATCGAGACCAGCCGGACCGTCGGCGCGCGCTGCGTGCGCTCGGCCAGACCCCCGGGCAGCGCGAACCGCAGTTCCCGTCCGCTCAGCAACCAGCCCCCCAGCACCACCAGCAGCACGCCGATGAGCACCGTGACCGCGGGCAGGTACTGCTGAATGGCGGACGCCACCGCCACGGTCAGCGCGCCGAACACCGCGAACACCGCGATGAAGCCCAGGGTCATCGCCACCGCGGCCACGGCGGCCCGTCCCAGCGCGGCGCGGCGACCGGTCGCCGGGCCGGCCACCACCAAGGTCAGGTAGGCGGGCAACATCGCGAACCCGCAGGGGTTCAGGACGGCGACCAGGCCGGCGGCGAACGCCAGTCCGGCGAGTTTGGGATCCACGCCCTACGCGGTCAGCGCGTTCACCCGGTTGCTCAGGTCCTGTTCGCTCATCGCCGAGGTGGGGTTGTTGACGAAGCTGGACGTGCCGTCGGCCTCGACGAACAGGTACGCGGGCTGCCACGGCACGTCGAACCGCGCCCAGATCGAGCCGTCGGCGTCGTCGAGATTGGTGAAGTTCAGGTTGTACTTCGAGACGAAGTTGGCCATGGCGGCCACATCGGAGCGGGCCGCGACCCCCACGAAGGTGACGTCCGGATTGGCGGCGGCGACCCGGCTCACCACCGGCGCCTCCTGATTGCAGAACGGGCACCACGGGGTCCAGAACCACAGCACCGCCGGCTTGCCCTGCAGGCTCGCACCGTCGAACGGCGCCCCGGAGATCGTGGTGCCGGTGAAATCGAGTCGGGGATCGGCGGCGGCCGTCGGTGCGGCGGGGCCCATCACCACCACTGCCATCAACGCCGCGGCGACGGCGGCGAGCAGGGCACCGCGCGTGCGCCCAAAGAATTTGCTCATCATTGTTCCTCCCGGGAGTAGGACGTCGGTTTACCCCGATCAAGTCCTGATCACACTCCGATTACGCGCCAGAACAATGCGGCCGTCGTCCGGATTAAGCCTTGCCAATGAACTCTTAAACAAAAACTTCTGTGATGGGAGTAACAGCTGCGTCAATTGGGACGAAAGATGCCATATGGAAAGCATCCGGAAGTTCTGCGCCGCGGCCGCCCTGACCGGCACCTTCCTCGTCGCCCTCCTGGCCGTGTCCCTCGGACTGTCCGCGGGCGCCGCACACGCCGACAGCGTGAATTGGGACGCCATCGCGCAGTGCGAATCGGGTGGGAATTGGTCGGTCAACACCGGCAATGGCTATTACGGCGGGTTGCAATTCAGCCCCGCGACGTGGGCCTCCAATGGCGGCGTGGGCAATCCCGCCCATGCGCCGCGCGAAGAGCAGATCCGGGTGGCCGAGCGGGTTTTGACGACCCAGGGCCTCAAGGCGTGGCCCAAGTGCGGCGCCAAGGCCGGCGCGCCGTTCGCCACCACCGTGGGCGTGCCCACCAGCCCGTCGATGCCCAAGTGGCGTCCCGGTACCTACATCCGCAACACCATCAACGAAGTCCTGGCGCTCATCCCGCGCGTGCAGCACTGACCCGCGCTAATCGGGGTGCTTGAGCCCCGCACCGCACAACGGGACGACGACGTCGGCCGCTCGTAGTGCCGGGACCACCGGGGCCCGGCGGCGCACCGCCGCCCAGCAGACCGCCGCGGTGGGTTCCACGAAAAGTCCCTGAGCTCCGAGTTCGGCGCGGGCGGAGACAATTTCGTCGTCGCTGACGGTCACCACCGCACCCGCACTACGGCGGATCGCCGCCAGGATCTGGGCGCCCCGCGGCGGGTCCGCGATCGCGATGCCCTCGGCGACCGTCTCCGCCGCCCCGGCCGGGGCCACCTCGGCGGATCCGGCGTCGTAGGCCGCGGCGATCGGCGCGCACCGCGCCGCCTGCACGGCCACTAAGGTCGGCATTCGTTCGGCCAGACCGGACCGGAGGAGTTCGCCGAACGCCAGTGCACAGCCCAGCAGCAGGGTGCCGTTGCCGACCGGGACCACCACGGTGTCCGGCAGGCGGCGCCCGCACTGCTCCCAGAGTTCGTAACCGTAGGTCTTGACGCCGTGCAGAAAGTACGGCTGGTAGACGTGGCTGGCGTAGAACACGCCCGGCTCCGTTGCCGCCGACCGCGCGGCCGCGGCGGCATCCGCCCGGGTCCCCGCCGCCACCACCTGCGCCCCGTGGGCGCGCAGCTGCGCGAGCTTGGCCCGCGACGTCGCCGCGGGGACATGAATCCGGCACGGCACCGCCGCGCGCGCCAGATACGCCGCGGCGGCGGCCCCGGCGTTGCCGCTGCTGTCGAGGACCGCGGCCGCGACACCGAGTCGGCGCGCCAGCGTGGCCAGCACCACCGCACCGCGATCCTTGAACGACGCCGTCGGCATCAGGTAGTCCAGCTTGAATCGAACGTTGGGCGCGGTCGCTGCCGGCACCAGCGGAGAGCACCCCTCGCCGAGGCTGACCGCTGCGTCGTAGCCCACCGGCAGGACCGATTCATAGCGCCACAAGGAATTTCGGTGCCGGGCCGCCGTGTCGAGGTGCAGTGTCGACTCGTTGCGCGCAACGTCGAGCACCCCGCCGCAGCCACACCGCCACGCCAGGGTCGCCACGCCGTACCGGGCCCCGCAGGCCCCGCAAAGCAGGTCGGGAAGGGTCACGTTGGCTCCGTCGTCATCGCTGTGGCCGTGCCGAATCCCAAAGTGTGCCAGCACCGGCCCCCGGGTTGGTAGCTTGCAGTGGTGGCCTCTTTGACGCGGATCGCCGAGAAGACAAACGGACAGCCCCCGCCGCCGGTGGCGCTGTCCGAGGTGGATTTCGGGCGGTGGAAATTCTGGTCCCACGATGACGACTTCCGCGACGGCGCGTTCGCGACACTACGACGCGAGGCACCCATCAAGTTCTTCGACGAGGTCGAATTCGAGGGCTATGAGCGCGGCCCCGGGCATTGGGCCCTGACCCGTTACGACGACGTCCATTTCGCCAGTCGCCATCCGGATATCTTCAGCTCGAGCCCGAGCATCACCATCGGCGACGGCGTGCCCGAGGTCTCGGAGTTCTTCGGATCGATGATCGTCCTCGATGACCCGCGCCATCAGCGCCTGCGCTCGATCGTCAGTCGCGCGTTCACCCCGAAGGTGGTCGCCAAGATCGAGGCCTCGGTCCACGACCGCGCCCGGCGGCTGGTCACCGAGATGATTGCGCGCAACCCCGACGGCCGCGGCGATCTGGTGGCCGACCTGGCGGGCCCGCTGCCGCTGCAGGTCATCTGCGACATGATGGGCATTCCCGCCGAGGACCACGACCGGGTGTTCCACTGGACCAACATCATCCTCGGTTTCGGCGATCCGGACCTGACCACTGACTTCGATGAATTCTCCGGTGTCGCAATGGAAATCGGGGCGTACGCCCATGAACTGGCCGAGGCGCGCCGCTCCGCACCGCAGGACGACCTGACCACGAGCCTGGTGCAGGCCGAGGTCGACGGGCAGCGGTTGACCTCCATGGAGGTGGCGTCGTTCTTCATCCTGCTGGTCGTGGCCGGCAACGAAACCACCCGCAACGCCATCAGCCACGGCCTGCTGGCCCTGACCCGGTACCCCGAGCAGCGCCGGATCTGGTGGGACGACTTCGCCGCGGTGGCGCCGACGGCCGTGGAGGAGATCGTGCGGTGGGCCTCCCCCGTGGTCTACATGCGGCGCACCTTGACCCGGGATTTCGAGCTCTCCGGCGTCTCGATGGCGGCGGGCGACAAGGTCACCATGTGGTACTGCTCGGCCAACCGCGATGAGGACAAGTTCGTCGATCCGTGGCGCTTCGACGTCCGACGCGACCCCAATCCGCACCTCGGCTACGGCGGCGGTGGCGTGCATTTCTGCCTGGGCGCCAACCTGGCCCGGCGCGAGATCACCGTCGCGTTCGACGAATTGCGTCGACAGATTCCCGACATCGCCGTCACCGACGAGCCCGCGCGACTGCTCTCGGCGTTCATCCACGGGATCAAGCGGCTGCCGATCGGGTGGACGCCGCCGCGGGCGTGAGTCAGAGCGTGACGGTCTTGGGGCCCAGCGTCGAGCAGAACGCCAACGGCGGTTGGGCCTGGTTGGCGCAGCCGCGACCGCGCACCGTGTAGGCCTGGCCCGGAACATACGGCGACAGGTACACCTGGGCTGTGGAGTAGCCCGGCAGCTCCGCGCAGCGGCCGGCCTGGCTGCCGGTGGACAGACACACCTGCGACGACGTCGGCTCGGCGGTGCCGTTGCACCCGGACGGGGTCAGTGACGCGTTGACCATCTTGGTGCCCGACACGTCGACCACCTGTGGATCACTCATCGTGTACTCACACCGGATCGGCTCCGGCTCGGGTTCGGCGGCCGCGACCCCCACGGCGCCGAACGAACCCAGCAGTCCCAGCACGGACATCGCGACCAGACCAGCACGGACAGACATGGCAGGAGCCTATGCCGTCGGCACGCCGACCGACAACGGAATCGGCCTTCGGCGCGGCGCGGTAGCGTGAAACCCATGCAACAGCGCTTGCACTGGCTGGCCATGCACGGGTTCGTGCGGGCGATATCCCGCGCGGCGGCCAAGGGTGGGGATCCGCAGGCCCGGCTGCTCGCCGACCCGTCCGTGCGCGCGAATCCGGTGGCTTTCTGCGACGAGTTACACGAGCGCGGGGAGCTGATCCGGTGTCGGGTGAGCTATCTGACCCCCGACCATGCCGTCGCCGGTGCGGTGCTGCGCTCCGACGACTTCCAGGTGCGGTCGCTGGGCACCAGTCTGCCCGCGCCGTTGCGGTGGCTGGAGGCGCGCACCCGCCCGCCGAGCCTGCATCCGCTGCACCCGCCGTCGCTGTTGGCCGTCGAACCGCCCGCGCACACCCGCTACCGCAAGACCGTGTCCTCGGTGTTCACCGCGCGCGCGGTGGCGAATCTGCGGGACCGGGTCGAGGAGACCGCCGCCGCGCTGCTCGACCGGCTGGCCGCGCAGTCGGGCGTGGTCGACGTCGTGGAGCAGTACTGCGCACAGCTGCCGGTGGCGGTGATCAGCGACATCCTCGGTGTGCCGGAGCGGGACCGCCCGCGGGTGCTCGAGTTCGGCGAACTGGGCGCGCCCAGCCTGGATATCGGCCTGACCTGGCCGCAGTACCGACGGGTCCAGAGCGGTCTCACCGGGTTCGACGCATGGCTGGCCGACCATCTGGCGACGCTGCGCGGCAGCGCCGGCGACGATCTGATGAGCCAGTTGATCCGGGCGGCCGACGAGGGTGCCTTGCTCGACGATGCCGAGTTGCGGGCCACTGCGGGCCTGGTGTTGGCGGCGGGCTTCGAAACGACCGTGAACCTACTGGGCAACGGCATCCGCATGCTGATCGACGCGCCGGAGCAGCTCGAGCTACTGCGCGCGCGGCCGCAGCACTGGCCCGGCGCCGTAGAGGAGATTCTGCGGCTGGACTCGCCGGTGCAGCTGACCGCCCGCTTCGCCGCCGTCGACACCGAGTTGGCGGGTACGCCGATCCGGGCGGGCGAGATGGTGGTGACCTACTTGGCCGCGGCCAATCGCGATCCGAAGGTGTTCGAGGAGCCCCACCGGTTCGACATCACCCGGCCCAATGCCGCTCGGCACCTGTCGTTTTCGGCCGGGCGGCACTTCTGTCTCGGCGCCGCGCTGGCGCGCGCCGAGGGCGAGGTGGGGCTGCGGGCATTCTTCGACCGCTTCCCCGATGCCCGCATCGGCGGCGCGGGAATTCGGCGGGATACGCGGGTCCTGCGCGGGTGGTCGGCGCTGCCGGTGCGGCTGGGCACCGCCCGCGAGCGGGCGGTGCCGGGCCGCTCAGCGCCCTGAGCCGTCACCGAGCCCGCGGCGGGTCCTCGGTCTGCGGCTGCTGGGTGCGGTCGGTGGCCTTGACCTTGGGATCGATGGAGTCGGCGTGCTGGAGCCGAGCGTCGAGATCCTGTCGGCTGGTGTCGGCGGCGCTGCGGTGTTCTTGGGCCCGACCGGCGAGGCGCTCCGCTTCGGCGGCCTTGGCCTCGGCCTCGGCCTCGGCGGCGCGCGCCCGAGCCTCGGTCTCCTTGGCCAGCGCGGCCCGCTGGTCGACCTTGACGGCCTCCTGGCGGGTTTCGTGCCGAATGTGTTCGGCTTTGCCATGCAACTGGGTGTTCCGCCTGCGGCTGACGAGCAACAGCACGCCCACCACGATCAGTACAGCAACCACCGCGAGGATGATCCAGAGGGCACTGTCCATGGCTGTTCCTTTGATCGGGGGGCCGTCGTCGACAGCCCCGTCAAAAAAGCGTGTTCCCCGATCTGGCGATGCCAAACTCGCCGCGCGCCGCGGTCGGTGCTCAGCGCGGCGGCGGGAAGTACATCTCCTGGGTGACGGTGCACACCAGGTCGCCGTTGCGGTTGAACATCCTGCCGCTGGCCACCGCCAAGGCATTGGCGCTGCTGGGCGAGGTCCGGTCATAGAGCAGCCAGTCGGTCAGCACCGGTGCGCCGTGAAACCACACCGAGTGGTCCCGCTGCGCCGAGGGCACCAGGCCGCCGCGCGCGGCGAACGCGGGCTCGGTCAGGGTCACCGCGGACAGGTAGGCCACCAGCGCCGCGGCCAGTTCCGGCTCGTCGGGCACCTCGCCGTCGGGCCGCCACCACATCCGGGACCGGGCCGGGGGTAACCGGTCCTCGTCGACGATGCGCCGTTCGAACCAGCTCAGGCTGGCCAACCGCATCTGAGCGGCAGCACCGTCGGCCGCGGCGTGCGGGGGCACCGGCGGCAGCGACTCCGGTTCGGGGACCGCCGGCAGCGGTGGCTGGTACTCGACGGTGGCGGCGCTCGGGTCGGCGGCGGACTTGAACGACGCCATGGCTTCCAGCAGCACCTGTCCGTCCTGGCGCGCGGTGACGCGCCGGGCCGAAAACGTCCGTCCCTCCTGCAGTTCGACGACCTCGAAGTTCACCGGCCGGCGGGCATCGCCCGGGCGCAGGAAATAGGTGTGCACGCTGTGCACCCCGCGCCCCGGCGCGGTCCGGCTGGCCGCCAGCAGCGACTGAGCCGAGATATGGCCCCCCAGAATGTGATTGGCAGGCGCCGGGAGCTGTTCTCCGGCAAAAGAAGTCGCGGTAATCCGGTCTAGCGCGAGGGTGGCCAGAACTGCACTGAGCGACGAGGGCACCCAGTCAGCTTAGGTAGCGACCGAACCAGTTCGGCAGGCGCTGCCGGGAATCTGCGGTGAACAACCCCAACAGCCCCGTTCGTCGCACGCCCCGGGCCGAAGTTCGGCTCATTAAGTTTGCCGAACCCCAGCTCACGGCCCCGAGTAAACAAATTCGCAAATCTGTTCACTAGATCGTTGACTCTGCCTGCGGAACCGGGTTCTATGGCAGCTGTGACCTACGACACGATCATCCGCAACGGCCGCTGGTTCGACGGCACCGGCGCACCCTCGGCGATCCGCAACATCGGCATCCGCGGCGGCCACGTCGTGGCGATCTCGCCCCATGAACTCGACGCCACCGGCTGCCCGCAGGTCATCGACGCCACCGACAACTGGGTGCTGCCCGGGATGATCGACATCCACACGCACTACGACATCGAAGTGCTCGGCGGTCCCTCGCTCGCGGAGTCCCTGCGGCACGGCGTGACGACCGTGCTGCTCGGGTCGTGCTCGCTGTCGACGATCCACGTCGGCGGCGTCGACGCCGGTGATCTGTTCGGCCGCGTCGAGGCGATTCCGCGCGAGTACGTCATCTCCGCGGTCGACGAGCACAAGTCCTGGACCAACTGCGGCGAGTACATCGCCGCGCTCGAGTCGTTGCCGCTGGGGCCGAACGTGGCGGCGTTCCTCGGGCACTCCGACATGCGCACCGCGACAATGGGACTCGACCGCGCCACCCGCTCGGAGGTCCGGCCCTCCGCAGCGGAGCAGGCCACCATGGAGCGGATGCTGACCGATGCCCTGGCAGCCGGTTTCGTCGGGATGTCCTCCCAACAGCTGCTTTTCGACAAGGTGGACGGCGAGACCTGCCGCTCCCGCACCTTGCCGTCCACCTACGCCAAGGCGCGTGAACTGCGTCGGCTCAAGTCGCTGCTGCGACGGCACGGCCGGATCCTGCAGTCCGGGCCCGACATCGCCAATCCGCTGAACCTGCTGTCGCAGCTGGCACAGTCCGTCGGGGTGTTCCGGCGCAAACTCAAGACCAGTCTGCTCTCGGCCGCCGACGTCAAGGCCAACCCATACGCGATCAAGATCATGGGCCCGTCGGCCCGGCTCGTCGCCCGGTTCGGCGGTGACTTCCGCTGGCAACATCTGCCGGTGCCGTTCGAGGTCTACGCCGACGGCATCGACCTCGTGGTCTTCGAGGAGTTCGGCGCCGGCGCGGCGGCCCTGCACCTGCGCGATGAAGTCGAGCGCAACGCACTGCTCGCCGCCCCGGCCTATCGACGACGGTTCCGCAAGGACTACGAGAACAAGTTCGGCGTCCGGGTCTGGCATCGGGACTTCTTCGACGCCGAGATCGTGGGGTGCCCGGACGCCGATGTGATCGGCAAGTCGTTCGGCCAGGTCGGACTGGACCGCGGACTGCATCCGGTGGACGCCTTCCTCGATCTCGTCCTCGAGCACGGCCCCGGGCTGCGTTGGCGTACCACCATTTCGAACCACCGTCCCGAAGTGCTCAAGCAGATGGCGCGCGAGCCCGGCATCCAGATGGGCTTCTCCGACGCCGGCGCGCACCTGCGCAACATGGCGTTCTACAACAGCGGACTGCGCCTGCTTCGACACGTGCGCGACGCCGAGGCGGCCGGCACCGGTTTCCTGACCGCCGAGCAGGCCGTGCACCGCATGACCGGTGAACTGGCCGACTGGTATCAGCTCGACGCCGGGCATCTGCGCATCGGCGATCGCGCCGATCTGATGATCGTCGACCCGAGCAAGCTCGACGAGCGGGTGGATGCCTACGCCGAGGACACCGTCGCGCAGTACGGCGGGCTCTCGCGCATGGTCAACCGCAATGCCGGCACCGTCGGCGCCGTCTTCGTCGCGGGCCGGGCGGTGTTCCTCGACGACCAGCCCACCCCGGCGCTGGGCACCGTACGCACCGGGAGTTTCCTGCGCGCGGGTCAACCGACCCCCGCTCCCGCCACGAAAGGCGATCTGGCACATGCTGGTTGAGGAATCCGCCGAGGTCACCGCGACAGTGGACGCGATGTGGCGGGCACTATCGGAGCGCGACTGGGCCGGCATGCAGCAGCACCTGTCCGAGGACTGCATCTACCTCGATGTGCCGGTGGGCCCGGCGGCGGCCGCGCGGGGCCCGGTCGACATCGTCAAACGGCTCAAGATCGGGTTGGAACCGCTGGCGTCCTACCAGAACTTTCCGGGCCTGATGGTCGCGAACGGCCTCGACGTGATGTACGAGCATCGGGAGCAATGGCACTGGGCCACCGGCGAATCCGCGCTGCTGAACTTCGTCAGCGTGCACCAGGTGCAAAACGGCAAGATCACCCTCTGGAAGGACTACTGGAACATGGGCGCGCTGGCCGACTCCGCTCCCCCGACCTGGCTGGCCGACTTCGCCGACGCCGACATGTCCTGGGTGTTCGACGCCACCGGTCTGGTGTGAGGAGCCGCGATGTTTGACCTGACCATCACCGGCGGAACCGTCGTCGACGGCACCGGCGCCGAGCGGTTCCGCGCCGACATCGGCGTCAAGGACGGCCGCATCGCCGAGATCCGCCGTCGCGACCACCACGGCGGTGGCATCGAGACCACCGCGGCGCAGACCATCGACGCCACCGGTCGGTTCGTCACCCCGGGATTCGTGGACATCCACACCCACTACGACGGGCAGGTCAGCTGGGACGAGACGCTGGAGCCGTCCAGCCTGCACGGCGTCACGACGGTCGTCAGCGGCAACTGCGGGGTCGGCTTCGCCCCGGTGGCCCCGGGCCGCGAGCAGTGGCTGATCGAGTTGATGGAGGGCGTCGAGGACATCCCCGGGACCGCCCTGGCCGAGGGCATCACCTGGGAGTGGGAGAGTTTCCCCGAGTATCTGGATGCCATCGAAAAACGGCACCTGGCCGTGGATTACGGCACTCAGATCGCGCACGGCGCGGTGCGGGGCTACGCCATGGGTGAGCGTGGCGCCCGCAACGAGGAGGCCACCGCGGACGACATCGCGGCGATGTCGCGGATCGTGCAGGAGGCCATCGAGGCCGGCGCGCTCGGCTTCTCGACCTCGCGCACCGAAGCGCACCGCGCCATCGACGGTGAACCGGTGCCGGGCACCTACGCCGCCGAGGCCGAACTGTTCGGTCTGGGGCGCGCGATGGCCGCCGGCGGGCGGGCGGTGTTCGAGGTTTCCCCGCAGGGCACGGCGGGTGAAAGCCCCGCCGAGGCCTGCCTGCGGGAGATGGACTGGATGACCAAGCTGGCCGGTGAGATCGAGCGGCCGGTGTCGTTCACGATGATTCAGACCGGGTCGGCGCCGGAGTTGTGGCGCGAGCAATTGGACCGCGCCGGCAAGGCCCTGGAGAACGGCATCGAGGTCTACGCCCAGTTCGCGGCGCGTCCGTTCGGCATGCTGTTCGGATTCCACGGCTACCACGCGTTCACCCACCGGCCGACGTACCGCCGGTTGGCCGCCGAGCACCACCGCGACGAACTCGTCCGTCGCCTCGCCGACGCGAAAGTGCGGGCGCAGATCCTGGCGGAGGCGGATCTGCCCGCGCAACCCGTCCCGCTGTTCGACGGGCTGTTCGCGTTGATCCAGCACAGCGCCGACCGCATCTTCCCGATCGGCGATCCCCCGGACTACGAGCCGACGCCGGACCAGACAGTGGCGGCGATCGCGCAGCGGCGCGGCCAGGACCCGCTGGCCACGATGTATGACCTGATGCTCGAAGCCGACGGCACGGCCATGCTGACGCTGCCGTTCTTCAACTACGCCGAGGGCAATCACGACGCGATCTACGACATGATGACCCACCCGGCGGCGGTCTCCGGGCTGTCCGACGGCGGCGCGCACTGCGGACTGATCTGTGACGCGTCCTACCCGACGTTCCTGCTGACGCACTGGGCACGCGACCGGCACCGCGGACCGAAATTCTCGCTGGAGTACGTGGTGCGTAAGCAGACCCTGGACACCGCAACATTATTCGGCCTGTCCGACCGCGGGGTACTCGGCGTGGGCAAGAAGGCCGACCTCAACGTCATCGACATGGCCGCGCTGCGACTCGAGGTGCCGCGGATGGCCTACGACCTGCCCGCGGGCGGCCGGCGGCTCATCCAGTCGGCGAGCGGCTACGACGCCACGGTGGTCAACGGGGTGATCACCCGGCGCCACGGGGTGGACACCGGTGCGCGCCCCGGTCGGTTGCTTCGCGGCGTGCGCTGACTCAGGCGCGGCTGGGGATGGTCAGCGCGCAGGTCTGACCGATGTCGAGGGTGCGCAGCATCCGGCCCATGCCGACCCACATCGCACAGGACAGCGCCAGGTCGGTGAGCAACTCGTCGGAGAAGTGTTCGGCGGCGCGCTGCCAGAAGTCCTCGTCGTCGCGCAGTTCGGTGTGCCCGGTGCCGAACCGGTGGGCAAACTCCGCGGCGATGCGTTCCTGCTCGCTGTAGCCGGGCCAGGTGCGCCACTCGAGGGCGTGGTCGTAGAGTTCCTCGTCCACCCCGGCCGCCGCGCCGTCGGCGTCGCGGGTGTTCAGGCACACCGCGCATTCGTTGTCGTGCGCGATCACGATGCGGGCCAGTTCGCGGACCCGCATCGGCAACCGGTTGCTGTTGTAGACGGCGTGGGTGAAGCCGGCCATCGCGGTCCCGATCTCCGGCGATTTGGTGATCCAGCCGGCGGCATCGTCGTCGGGGAAGTCTCCGATTCGGCTCATGGGCGCGATGTTACGCGCGCGGCGGTCCAAGTGGAACGTGTTCTAGTTCTTTGGGCTCGGCGTTCCAGTCCCGCTGCAACAGCATCCGGTGCGCGATGCGATCCAGCGCCGCCTCGACCTGGAGGCGATCCGGGCGGCCACCGAAGGACGGCGAGGCCGCCAGCTTGGCCACGATCTGTTCGACGATGGCCGAGGACACGGCGTCGACGTGCGCCATCCCGGCCGGGGTGAGCGCCAATTGGTCCCCGGCGCGCCGGACGCAGCCGGCGTCGACCAGGCGCTCGAACGGCGGCTCGATCACCTCCCGCGGTACCCGCAGCCGCTCGGCGATGTCGGTCAGGCCGGCCGAGCCGAACACCTGGTGCTGGCGGTAGACCTGCAGCAACGCCCACAGTTGCGGCACCCCCAGATCCCAGTCGTGCTGCGCGGCCAGGTAGCGCAGTCGGATCTCGGGCGCATCCCGGAACATCCGGCCGATCGCCACCTCGAGGATCTTCTCGGCGGACTCGGCGCTCGGCATCCCGAAACCCTCGCCGAGGTCGGTGGTGGCCGCCGCCTCGATCTCCCGCAGCGGCACCTCCTTCAGGAACAGCGACACCACGAACCCGAGCACCGCCACCGGAACCGCGTAGAGGAACACCGAGGTCAACGACTCGGCGTAGGCGTCGACGATGGGCCGGGCCATCTCGGCCGACAGTTGGTGCAGGACCTGCGGCGACTCGGCGGCCTGCGGCGGTGCGCCCGAGGCCGCCAGCGCGGGTCCGATCCGGGCGGCCAGGAAGTTAGCGAACACCGACCCGAAGATCGCCGCGCCGAACGAGCTGCCGATCGCGCGGAAGAACGTGACACCGGAGGTGGCCACGCCCAGGTCGGCGAAGTTCGTGGTGTTCTGCACCGTCAGCACCAGCACCTGCATGCACATTCCGATGCCGGTGCCGAGCACGAACAGGTACAGCGCCTCGCGCCACAGCGGGGTCTCGACGTTCATCCGCGACAGCAGGAAGAATCCGACGGCCATGATCGCGGTGCCCAAAATCGGGAAGATCTTGTAGCGGCCGGTGCGCCCCACGATCGACCCGCTGCCGATCGAGGTGATCAACAGCCCGACCACCATCGGCATGGTCCGCAGACCGGATTCGGTGGCCGAGACGCCGTCGACGAACTGCATGTAGGTCGGCAGGAAGGTCATCGCTCCCAGCATCGCGAAGCCGACGATGAACGCCAGGACACAACAGACCGCGAACACCGGATTGGCGAACAGCCGCAGCGGCAAGATGGGTTCGGCGGCGCGGAATTCGACCGCCACGAACAAGGCCAACGCCACGGCCGAGCCGATGAACAGCCCGACGATCATCGGCGATGACCAGGCGTACTCGCCGCCGCCCCAGCTGGTGGCCAGCGTGAGCCCGGCCGCGCCGAGGCCCACCAGCAGGATGCCGGCGTAGTCGATCGCCGGCCGCGACCTGGCGCTGAGCGCGGGCAGGGTCAGCGCCGCCACGACGAAGACGAGCAGCGCCACCGGGATGTTGATCCAGAACGCCCACCGCCACGTCAGGTGGTCGGTGAAGAAGCCGCCGAGCAGCGGGCCGATGACCGTGGTGACGCCGAACACCGCGCCCAGGGCACCTTGGTACTTGCCCCGCTCGCGCAGCGGGATCACCTCGCCGATCACGGCCATGGCGGTCACCATGAGGGCGCCGCCGCCGACGCCCTGCAGCGCGCGGGACGCCACCAGCATGCCCATCGACGCGGACAGCCCGCACAGGACCGAGCCGGCCAGGAACACCACGACCGACACCTGGAAGACGGCCTTGCGGCCGAAGATGTCACCGAGCTTGCCGACCACGACGGTGGCGATGGTCGAGGCCAGCAGGTAGCTCGTGACCACCCAGGATTGGTGGCCGGCCCCGCCGAGGTCGGCGACCACCGTCGGCAGCGTGGTGGCGACGATGGTTTGATCGAGCGCCGCCAGCATCATGCCCAGCAGCACCGCAAGGAAGATCAGGTTGCGCCGCCGCGCACTCAGCGTGGTCCCGGGCTCCGGGGTCGCCGTGTGCGTCGAAGTACTCACGCGGGGTGTATCGGCGACACCACCGATATTGTTAGCAGAGCTATGCGAACCGGGATCAGCTCGGTGGCCGCGACACGCACTGCGCGGAGTACAACTCCTCGCCGAGCTTGTCCATCAACTGCAGCTGGGTCTCGAGGTAGTCGACGTGCGACTCCTCGTCGGCGATGATGCCCTCCAACAGCGCCGCGCTGGTGCTGTCCTGTTTCTCCCGGCACATGATCACGCCCGGCTTCAGCCGTTCGAGCACCTCGTACTCGACCGCGAGGTCGGCCTCGAACTGCTCGCGCAGCGTCTGGCCGATGCGCAGCGAGAACAGCCGTTGATAATTCGGCAGGCCGTCGAGCAGCAGGATCCGGTCGGTGATGGCCTCGGCATGGCGCATCTCTTCGAACGATTCGGCCCGGGTGTGGGCGGCAAGTTCGGTGAAGCCCCAGTTGTCCTGCATCTTCGAGTGCAGGAAGTACTGATTGATGGCGGTCAACTCACTACTGAGCTGCTCGTTGAGCAACTTGAGGACCTCTGGATCGCCTTGCATCGGAATCTCCTCGTACACAGGGGCCGGCTGGGAATGAAACCGCAGTCCACGTGGGCTGGACGTCGCAACCGCGTACGTCGAATCTAGCCCAATCCGATACCGAAGACACGTCGAATCGCCGCGGCACCGCAAACAATGCCGGGTAGGTAAGGCTCACATATCTGAGGGTAGGTAGCCCTAACAATACCGGATTAGTTAGGTTAGACTCCACTAACAGCGAAATTCATCGCACGCGATTTCAGCAAGGAGGCAACGTCGATGTTCGTCTGCCTCTGCACCGGTGCCACCAGCCACGAAGTCGCCGATGCCGTCGCCAAGGGGGCCTGCACATCCAAGCAGGTCGCGCTCGCGTGTGGCGCCGGTACGGACTGCGGCCGGTGCCGCCGGACGGTGCGGGCGATCATCGAGGCCGAGTCGGCCAAGATGAACAGCGTCGTCGCCAGCTAACTTCTGCCCTGATTGAAATCGGCCAGCGCCGCGGCGTTGGCGGCCGTTCCCATCAACTCCGCGAAGCGCGCGTTCTCGCGCTCGCGCGCCGCGCGGACCTCGGCGACGATCGGCGCGGTCATGGTCTGCTTGACCGCCATCAGACTGCTCAGCGGACGTGACGCCAACACCTCGGCGTGGCGGCGCGCCTCCGACATCAGGTCCTCGGGTTCGCAGACCTTCCACACCAGGCCCATCCGGTGGGCCTCCTCGGCGTCGATCCACTCCGAGGACAGCAGCACCCACGCGGCGTTCTGGCGCCCGATCAGCTGCGGCAACAAGTAGGACGACGCCGCTTCCGGTGCCACCCCCAGGCTGGTGAACGGGCACTTCAGCCGCGCTGTGGTCGCCATGAACGCCAGATCCGCGAAGCCCAGAATCGTTGCGCCGATCCCGATTCCGAGCCCGTTGACCGCGCAGATCAGCGGCTTGGGAAAATCGGCGAGCGCGTCCACCAACCCCAGGAAGCCGTACTCCCCCGGCGTGAAATCGGGATCGGTGATCCGCGCCTGCATTTCGCCGAGGTCGGTGCCGGCGCTGAACGAGCGGCCGGTGCCGGTCAGCAGCGCCACCGAGACCTCCGGATCCGCGGCGGCCGCCCGCAGCGCAACGGTGGTGGCGTCGTAGAGCTCCTCGTCGAAGGCGTTCAACGCCTCCGGCCGATCGAGCGTCAGGGTGCGCACCCGGTTCTGATCGGCGATCGTCAGTGTCACGGGGTCAGAGCCTACCGAGGGCGGTGCGCCGAGCGGAGCAGGTAGCGACTGGTGGGCACGGTGTCGACGTTCTGGTTGGCCCCGAACGCCGACGTGCTGGCCACCATGCGGTCGATCCGGTCGGCCAGGTCCTGCTCGTCGGCCGCACCGAAGAAGGCCTTGAGGTCGGCCACCGCGGCGTCCGGGAACAGCTCCTCCACGATGGCCGCCAGCCGCGGTGCGTCCGAATCCAGCGGTCGCACGACGGCGTTCTGGGTGTAGCCGAAGGTCGCCTGGGTTTCGATCGCCACCGGGGTGTGGTCGCGGAGCCACCGGGTGCGCCAGGTCTGTTCATCCAGTTCCGGCGGCCGCCGCAGCAGCGCGACGTTGGCCAATCCCGGTGTGCGAAGCCCGAATTCGACTTCGGGGGCGCGCAGCGGGACGGATTCGGTGACGAGATAGCCCGCGACAGCGTCGGATTCGGCAGACAGCAATCGTATTGCGGCGCCGACCTGCGGTCCGTAATGCTGGTCGGTCCACAGGCTGACCACCGCGCAGGCCGGCGGATCCAGCGTCGTCAGCGTCATCAACGAATCCCGAACCGCGGCATCCTTGACGTTGACGGCCAACCCGGGCAGGTCGAGATCGAGCAGTTCCGTGGCGACCGGACCACGCAAACGCTGACACCAGGACTCGTCCGCGTCGCCGGATTGCAGCACCAGCATCACCTTCTCCACAAGCGCGAACCTACCGAGCTGCATAATGGCAGGCATGTTCAGGGGCCCCGCCCTACCGCAATCATGGCCGTACATCGGTGAAGTGGCCCGCAGTCTGGTCGGAGTACTCCTGGCGGTGGCCGCCGCGCTGCACTGGGGTTCGCCGGCCGCGGCGGTGGCCGCCGGCGGTACCGCGGCGATCGCGGGTGCCACCGCGTTACAGGACAGCGCCGTGCGCCGGTTGCCGATGGTGGTCGTGGTCTCCGCCGGGTTGGGCGTGGCAGTCCTGCTGGGCCACCTGAGCGCGCCGTACGCCCTGATATTCCTGCCCGTGGTGCTGCTGTGGAGCCTCGGCGCCGGACTGTTGTGGGCGCTCAGTGCGCAGGCCGGGCTGGCCGCCGCGGCCGGTGCCGCGTTGATGGTGACCGCTCCGGTGGGCGGCGGCGCGTTGCCGGGGACGCTGCGGGAATCGTTGACGGCGGCGGCATTCGCGATCGCGGCCGGGCTGTTGCAGGCGCTGCTCGTCGCCGCGTGGCCGCGGCAGCGCTGGGTGGCCCACCGGGCGGCGTTGGCCGACACCCACCTGTGGGTGGCCACCACCGCACGCCGGTTGGCGTTGGATCCGACGAGCACCTGGGACCCCACCCCGTTGATCGAATTGCGCGCGGCCGTCGGCGGGGCCGACCGACACTCGCGGCGTCGACCGCCGGCCTTCCGGGGCATGCACGCACTGCCCGAGCGCATCGCGATGACGATCAACGCGCTGCGCGCCGACGCCGCCGATCCCGCGGTCCGCGAGGTGCTGTTGGCCTGTGCCGACGCGCTCGCCGCAATCGGCGAGGCCGGCCGCACCGCGGGCGCCGATGCCGCGATCGCGTTGCGCCGGGCCGACGATTCGGCGGCGGCGCTGACCGGGTCGGCGGCCGTGGCGGCCCGGCGGCTGCACGATCAGGTGGCCCGGGCCTGTGCGCTGCAACTCACCGGCCTGCCGGCCGAAGTCCGGCCGGAGAAATCGCCGCCCGACGGGATGCTCGGCTTCTTCGACGTGGCGCGGGCGACCATCCGCGCGCAGTGCAACGGGGATTCGCCGATCATGCGGCACGCGTTGCGGCTCACCGCGGCCGTGGCCACCGGCACCGCCATTGCCCGGATCACCGACACCCATCAGGGCTACTGGATCGCGTTGACCGCGCTGATGGTGCTGCGGCCCGAAACGGCGCACACCTACACCCGGTGCGTGTCCCGGGTCGCCGGGGTCAGCGTCGGAGTCTTCGCGGCCAGTTCGATCTCGGTGCTGTGGGGACCCAGCGGCATGGTGTCGGTGCTGCTGGCGGTGCTGCTGCTCGGCGCGGGCTACGCGGTGACCCGTTACGGCGCCGTACCGCTGTATGCCGCGCTGGCCGCGGCGATCGTGTTCCTGATCGACCTGGACGGCAGCACCGACAGCGCGACCATGGGCCAACGACTGATCGCCACGATCGTGGGCGGTGGTCTGGCAGTGGCCAGTCACGTGGTGCTGGCCGACCGGTCGCTGGTCCGGCTGCGCCAGCGCGCCGGCGAGTTGTTGCGCGCGCAAAGCGATTACGCGGCAACGGTGGTCCGGGCGTTCGTGCACCCCCTGGACCACCCGGAGGTGGCGCTGGCCGCGGCCTGGCAACGCGTCGGCGGAGCCCGATCGGCGTTCGAGGCCGCCAGTGGCGCGGCGCGCACCGATATCGCGCAGGTGCGCCGCTGGCTCACCGCGTACCGCGCCGCGCTCAATGCGATGACCGGCGCCTGCGTCGCCTTGGAAGCCCAGCTGGCCGCCGTGCAGCACAGCACGCTGGACCCGCGGTTCGTGGTGGCGGTCGACGATTACGTCGACGCGCTGCGCGGCGGGTTGCCCAGTGCCGGACAGATGTGGACCATCGACGCGCGACATCTGGCCGAGGCCGATGCGCAACTCCGGCAGGCCGCCGCCCTGCTCGGCAAGCAGGACACCGCGCAGCGCGTGCTGGTGGCCGAGACCGAGACGGTCACCCGCCACCTGTTGACCGTCGCCGAATTGTCCTGAGACCGCCCGCTTTACCCGGCGCGGGCGTAGCGTGGGCCGACGTGAGTGCCACCACTGCCGATGCGGAGCCGTACTACGACCTGGGCAGCTACCACCGCGCGGTCGACACGCCGTCGCCGGCGGCGCAACTGTGGTGTGACCGCGGCCTGGTGTGGGCCTACGCGTTCAACCACGACGAGGCGATCCGCTGCTTCGAACGGGCGCTGGCCGCCGATCCCGACCTGGTGCTCGCCCGCTGGGGGATCGCCTACGCCGTCGGCCCGAACTACAACAAGGCGTGGGACGCCTTCGACCCCGCCGACCGGACCGCGTCGTTGGCCCGGGCCCGCGCCGAATTGCAGACCGCCCGGACCGGCCGCGGAACTTCGCTCGAGCACGCGTTGGTGGCGGCCCTGACCGCCCGCTTCCCCACCGCCGACCCCGACGACGACGTGGCCCTGGCGGCCGGGCAGCAGGCCTACGCCGATGCGATGGTCGAGCTGGCCGCCGCCCACCCCGACGACATCGACCTGCAGACGCTGGCCGCCGACGCGCTCGTCAACGTCACCGCCTGGGCCCTGTGGGACACCGGCACCGGCGAGCCCGCACCCGGATCGCGGGTGCGCCAGGCCGAGCAGATCCTCACGGCGGCGCTGGCCACCGAGGCCGGCCGCGGCCACCCCGGGCTGTTGCACATCCATATCCACACGATGGAGATGTCCGCGCATCCGGAAGCCGCCCTGCCGGCCGCGGATCTGCTGCGCGGACTGGTGCCCGATGCCGGGCATCTGCAACACATGCCGACGCATCTGGATGTGCTCTGCGGCGACTACCGCAGCGCGGTCGAATCCAATGTGGCCGCCGAGTTGGCCGACCGCAAGTTCCTCGAACGCGAGGGGCCGCTGAACTTCTATTCGCTCTACCGCGCCCACAACCTGCACTTCATCGTCTACGCCGCGATGTTCAGCGGACAGTCGCGGATAGCGTTGCAGGCCGCCGACCAGTTGGCCGCGCAGCTGACGCCGGAGCTGTTGTCCATCGCGTCCCCGCCGATGGCCGATTGGCTGGAGGCGTTCACCCCGCTGCGGGTGCACGTCCTGGTGCGGTTCGGGCGGTGGGACGAGTTGATCGCCGAACCGCTGCCGACCGACCAGCGACTGTACTGCACCACGACCGCGACCCTGCACTACGGCAAGGCGATCGCCCACGCGGTCAAAGGCCAACTGTCCCAAGCACAATCAGAGCGCGACGCGTTCGCCGCAGCGTATCGATCGGTCCCGGAGACCCGCTACCTGTTCAACAACACCAGTCGCGACATCCTGGCGGTGGCCGCCGCGATGCTGGACGGCGAGATCGAGTATCGGGCCGGAGACTTCGCCGCCGCGTTCGCGCACCTGCGGCGGGCGATCGCACTCGATGACGCCCTGCCCTACGACGAACCCTGGGGTTGGATGCAGCCGACCCGGCACGCCTACGGGGCGCTGCTGCTCGAACAGGGCCACGTCGAGGAGGCCGCCCGGGTGTACGCGGCCGACCTGGGACTGGACCCGACGCTGAGCCGGCCGTGCCGGCATCCGAACAATCTGTGGAGCCTGCACGGCTATCACGAATGCCTGCAGCGCCTGGGCCGCGACGCCGAGGCCACGATCATCGAACGTCAACTCGAACTCGCGATGGCGCGGGCGGACGTGCCGGTTCGCGCGTCCTGCGCGTGCCGACTGCGGGACTGATACCGCCACCGACCCCACCACTGCGAGTTGGGTGAGGCTACCCTTAGTCCGCGGCCGCTGGGCCGCGGGAAGGGACTGATATGGCGCGCGGTTTCCAGGGCGTGATGATGAAGGGCTTCGGTGCCCGCGATCACGAAGCGACTGTGCTCGAAACCGTCCTGCTCGCCCCGCGGTTCTTGCGGGTCAGGATGGTGTCGCCGACGTTGTTCGAGGATGCCGAGGCCGAGCCCACGTCGTGGTTGCGGTTCTGGTTCCCCGACCCCGACGGCACCGACACCGAGTTCCAGCGCGGCTACACGATCTCCGAGTCCGACGTCGACACCGGGCACTTCGCCATCGACGTCGTGTTGCATGAACCGGCCGGGCCGGCCACCACGTGGGCCCGCAACGCCAAACCCGGCGACACGGTCCCGGTGGTGGTGCTGGGCTCGAAGGGGTTCAGCGTCCCCGAGGACCCCACGGACCAGCCGGCCGGCTACCTGCTCATCGGCGATCCCGCCGCCATCCCGGCGATCAACGGCATCATCGGGGCGGTCCCCGACGACCTGCCCATCGAGGTCTACCTGGAATACCACGACGACGACGATCTGCTGATCCCCCTCGCGCAGCATCCACGGCTGCGGGTGCAGTGGGTGCCGCGCACCGACACCGGCTCGCTGGCGGCCGCCGTCGAGGTCCGCGACTGGTCCGACTGGTACGCCTGGGTCACCCCGGAGGCGGGCACCCTCAAGGCGCTGCGCACCCGGCTGCGCGACGAGTTCGGCTTCCCGAAGTCCGAGATGCACCCGCAGGCCTACTGGACCGAGGGCCGCGCCATGGGATCCAAGCGCGGCGACGAGACACCGACACCGCCGGCGACCGCGCCGACCCCGGCCCCCGCCCCGGCAGCTGCCGCGACCGCGCCGCCGCGGCAGGGCAGCTGGCGCGCCCAGGGGGCAGGCCGGCTGCTGGCGCCGCTGAAGACGCCGCTGATCGTCTCCGGGGTGCTGCAAGCGGTCATCACGCTGGTGCAACTGGCGCCGTTCGTGCTGCTCGTCGAGCTGGCCAGGGTGCTGCTGACCGGCGCGGAGCAGGACCGGTTGTGGACGCTGGGCCTGGCCGCGGTCGGCCTGATGGGCACCGGCACGTTACTGACCGCCGCGATGACGCTGTGGTTGCACCGCGTCGACGCCGGGTTCGCCCGCGGCCTGCGGGCGCGGCTGCTGACCAAGCTGTCGAAACTGCCCTTGGGCTGGTTCACCCAGCGCGGATCGGGGGCGATCAAGCAGCTCGTGCAAGACGACACGCTGTCGCTGCATTACCTGATCACCCATGCGATCCCGGACGCGGTGGCCGCGGTGATCGCGCCGCTGGCGGTGCTGGTCTACCTGTTCGTGGTGGATTGGCGACTCGCGCTGGTGCTGCTGGTACCGGTGCTGTTCAGCCTGGTGTTGATGTCGACGATGTCGATCCAGTCCGGACCCAAGATCGGCCAGTCCCAGCGCTGGGCCGAGCGGATGACCAGCGAGGCCGGCGCCTATCTCGAGGGCCAGCCCGTGGTCCGGGTGTTCGGCGGCGCGGCGGCCTCGACGTTCCGTCGTCGACTCGAGGAGTACATCGACTTCCTGGTGACCTGGCAGCGACCCTTCGTCGGGAAGAAGACCCTGATGGATCTGGTCACCCGGCCCTCGGCGTTCCTGTGGCTGATCATGGCCGCCGGCACCCCGCTGGTGGTCACCGGCCGGATGGATCCGGTGGACCTGCTGCCGTTCATCTTCCTCGGCACCACCTTCGGTGCCCGGTTGCTGGGCATCGGGTACGGACTGGGCGGCATCCAGGGCGGCATGCTGGCCGCCCGCCGGATCCAGAGCGCGCTCGACGAGGACGAACTGGGGGTGCAACCCGAGCAGACCGCGACCGCCGACACGGCGGGCACGGTCGTCTTCGACCGGGTGCAGTTCGGGTATCGGCCCGGCGTCCCCGTGATCGACGACGTGTCGCTGAGCCTGCGCCCCGGCACGGTCACCGCCCTGGTCGGTCCCTCCGGTTCGGGCAAATCCACGCTGGCCGCGCTGCTGGCGCGGTTCCACGACGTGCACCGCGGCGCAATCCGGGTGGACGGCTTGGATATTCGCACCATGTCCGCCGACGACCTCTACCGCCGGGTCGGGTTCGTCCTGCAGGACGCGCAGTTGGTGGCCGGCACCGTGGCCGAGAACATCGCGTTGGCCAAACCCGACGCCGAGGCCGCCGAGATCGAGGCCGCGGCCCGCGACGCCCAGATCCACGACCGCATCGCGGCCATGCCGGACGGCTACGACACGGTGCTGGAATCCGGGTCCGCGCTCTCCGGCGGGGAGCGGCAGCGGCTGACGATCGCGCGGGCGATCCTGGCCGACACCCCGGTGCTGATCCTCGATGAGGCCACCGCATTCGCCGACCCCGAATCGGAATACCTGGTCCAGCAGGCGCTGAATCGGTTGACCCGAGACCGCACGGTGCTGGTGATCGCACACCGCCTGCACACCATCACCCACGCCGACCAGATCGTGGTGCTCGATGACGGCCGGATCGCCGAAATCGGGACGCACGACCAATTGTTCGCCGCCGACGGGCGGTACCGTGCGCTGTGGGATTCCGGCCGGGGCGCCGCCGCAATCGAGGAGTCGCGCCGATGATCCGCACCCTGTTGGCACTCATCCCCGCAGACCAGCGGGCGAAGGTGAACGGCTATGCCGCGCTGACCCTGGCGTCGGTGCTGCTGCGCGCCGCGGGCACGGTGTTGCTGGTCCCGTTGATCGCCGCGCTGTTCGGTGGCACACCGCAGGACGCCTGGCCCTGGCTGGGCTGGCTGACGCTGGCCACCGCGGCCGGTTGGATCGTCGACACCAGCACCGCACGGCGCGGTTTCGAACTGGGCTTCGGGCTGCTCGACCACACCCAGCACGACGTGGCCGACCGCCTGCCGAACGTGCGGCTGAACTGGCTCACCGCCGACAACACCGCCACGGCGCGGCAAGCCATCGCCTCCACCGGCCCGGAACTGGTGGGTCTGGTGGTCAACCTGCTCACCCCGTTGATCGGTGCGATCCTGCTGCCGGCGGCCATCGCCCTTGCGCTGCTGGCGATCTCACCGCCGCTGGGACTGGCCGCCCTCGTCGGTGTGGCGGTGCTGCTGGGCGCGATGTGGGCCTCGGGGCGGCTGTCCCGACGCGCCGATGCCATTGCCGACGCCTCCAACTCGACGTTGACCGAGCGCATCATCGAATTCGCCCGCACCCAGGCGGCCCTGCGCGCGGCCCGGCGAGTGGCGCCGGCCCGCAGTCAGGTCGGCGCGGCACTTCAGGCCCAGCACGGTGCCACGGTGCGGTTGCTGACCATGCAGATCCCCGGTCAGTTGCTGTTCAGCCTGGCCAGTCAGATCGCGCTGATCCTGTTGGCCGGGATGACCACGCTGTTGACGGTGCGCGGCACCCTCGGGGTGCCGGAGGCGATTGCGTTGATCGTGGTCATCGCGCGCTACCTGGAGCCGTTCAGTGCGCTCAGCGAACTGGCCCCGGCCATCGAGACGACCCGCGCCACGCTCGGCCGGATCCAGGCCGTGCTGGCGGCTCCGACGTCGACCGCGGGGGCCGCGGCCCTGCCGCACACGCGGGCGCCCAGAATCGAATTCGAGGACGTCACCTTCGGCTACGGCGACCGACCGGTGCTCGACAACGTGAGCTTCGTGCTGGAACCGGCGGCCACCACCGCGATCGTCGGGCCCTCCGGATCGGGCAAGAGCACGGTGCTGGGCCTGATCGCCGGGCTACACGACCCGCAGCGCGGTCGGGTGCTGTTCGACGGTGTCGACGTGGCGACGCTGAGCCCCGAACAGCGCCGCGCCGCGGTCAGCGTCGTGTTTCAGCATCCATACCTGTTCGACGGCACGGTGCGCGACAACGTCCTGGTGGGCGACACCGCGGCCGACGACAACGCGATCACGACGGCGATGCGACTGGCCCGCGTCGACGAGTTGGTCCGGCGGCTGCCCGACGGCGATCAGAGCGTGGTCGGCGAGGCCGGCACCGCGCTCTCCGGCGGCGAACGCCAGCGCGTCAGCATCGCCCGGGCGCTGGTCAAGCCCGCACCGGTGCTGCTGGTCGACGAGGCCACCAGCGCGCTGGACACCGAGAACGAGGCGGCCGTCGTCGACGCGTTGACCGCCGAGGAGCGCCCGCGCACCCGGGTGATCGTCGCGCACCGGCTGGCGAGCATCCGGCACGCCGACCGGGTGCTGTTCGTCGAGAACGGCGCCGTCGTGGAGGACGGCAGCATCGAGAACCTGCTGGCCGCCGGGGGCCGCTTCGCGCAGTTCTGGAATCAACAACGCGCCGCGGCGGACTGGCAGATCGCCGGGCCGGCCTCGACGCCGGGCGCGTAGCGTCCGGCGGCGCGGACCGCTGTGCGTAGACTCGGCGAGCGTGGCCTTGACCGATGTCGATGTCGAATACCTGGCTCGCTGTGTGGAACTGGCGCGCGAGGCGCTCGACGCCGGTGACGAACCGTTCGGCTCGATCCTGGTCGACGCCGACGGCAAGACGTTGTTCGAGGATCGCAACCGGGTCGCCGACGGTGACGCGACCCGGCACCCCGAATTCGCGATCGCGCAGTGGGCCGCCGCCCACGTCCCGCCGGTGCGGCGCATCCGGACCACGGTCTACACCTCCGGCGAGCACTGCCCGATGTGTGCGGCGGCGCATGCGTGGGTGGGGCTCGGCCGCATCGTCTACGCCACCTCGTCCGCGCAACTGTCGCGTTGGCGCGAGGAGTGGGGCTGCCCGCCGTCGCCGGTGGCCGCGCTGCCCATCACCACGGTGGCGCCGCGCCTGATCGCCGACGGGCCCGTACCCGAGTACGAGGACGAGATGAAATCCCTGTACGAGAGCAGGTTTCGGCCGTGACCGCACCCGGGTGGGTAGCGCACGCGATCTGGTGGCAGGTATATCCGCTCGGCTTCGTCGGCGCCTTTCCCGCCGACCCGGCGCCGGACCGCGGCGAGCACCGGTTGCGCCGCGTGACGGCCTGGCTCGACCACGCCGTGACCCTCGGCGCCTCCGGCATTGCGCTGGGTCCGGTGTTCGCCTCCCGCACGCACGGCTACGACACCACCGATTACTACCGCATCGACCCGCGCCTGGGCGACGATTCGGATTTCGACGAGTTGGTGGCCGCGGCCCATGACCGCGGTCTGCGCGTACTGCTCGACGGGGTGTTCAATCACGTCGGGATCGACTTCGCGCGCTACCGGGCCGCCCTCGACGGCGACCCGGCGGCGGTGTCCTGGTTCGTGCGGTCCCGGCGCGATCCGGCCCGTTTCGCCACCTTCGAAGGCCACGACGAGCTCATCACCCTCAATCACGACAACGACGAGGTCGCCGACCACGTCGCCGCTGTGATGGCGCACTGGCTGCGCCGCGGCGCCGACGGCTGGCGCCTCGATGCCGCCTATGCGGTGCCGGCGTCGTTCTGGGCCCGGGTCCTGCCCCGGGTGCGGGCCGCGCATCCCGACGCCTGGTTGGTCGCCGAGGTGATCCACGGGGATTACTCGGCGGCGGTGGCGGAAGCGGGCTTCGACTCCGTGACCCAGTACGAGCTGTGGAAGGCCATCTGGAGCGCGCTCAATGACGGCAACTTCCACGAGCTGGACTGGGCGTTGCAGCGACACAACGGCTTTCTGGACGCCTTCGCGCCGCTGACCTTCGTCGGCAATCACGACGTGACCCGGATCGCCACCCAGCTCACCGATTCGCGCCACGTCGCCCACGCATTGGTGGTGCTGATGACCACCGGCGGGGTCCCGAGCATCTATGCCGGCGACGAGTTCGGATGCACCGGCCTCAAGGAGGAACGCGGCGGCGGCGACGACGCGATCCGGCCCGAATTCGGCACTCCCCCAATGCCGGTCGACGCCACCGGCGCCGAACTCTTTGGGTTACACCAATTCCTGATCGGACTGCGGCGCCGGCACCCGTGGTTGCACACCGCGCGGACCACGGCGGTATTGCTGGAGAACCGGCGCTACCTCTACCGCAGCGACGCGCGGAATCAGACGCTGCTGGTGGCACTCAATCTGACCGATGATCCGATGCCGGTCCGACTGCCCGACTTCGGGTTTCCGCAGGCCCAGGTGCTGGCCGGCAGCGGCGCGCCGGCGGCGCAGACCAGCGCCGAGGTACTGGTCCCGGCGCACGGCTGGCTCATCCTCGCGCCGCACTGAAGCGAAAACGCCCGCGCCCCAAAGTCATTACCCTAGGCAACGATCCCGCGTCGACCGGCGCCGGAAACGCCGATTTTCCGGCGCGGTGGCGGTGTGACCGAAGAAAAGGCGCTACCCTGCTGCCGTGGTGGACCGATGACGGCAGTGGAGCCGGTGGCGACAGCGCACGCAAACTCGGCTGCGGAGAACAGCAGCGTTCCGAAGGCGCCCCGGCGATGGCGTGGTCGGCGGCTCTCGCGGATCAGCATCCAGTCCAAGTTGTTGGTGATGCTGTTGCTGACCAGCGTCCTGTCGGCGGCCGTGGTCGGGATCATCGGCTACCGATCGGGGCAGAGTTCGCTGCGCGCCGCCGCATTCGACCGGTTGGTCGAGATCCGCGAGACCTCGATCCGGATGACCGAGACGCAGAGCCAGGAGTTGACCGACTCGCTGGTGATCTACACCCGCGGATCGACGGCGGTCAACGCGATGCGGGACTTCAAACGAGGCTTCGCCGAACTCAACGACGAGACCATCACCCCGGCACAGCAGCGGGCGATCGTCGACTACTACACAGGCGAGTTCAAGCCGCGCGTCGACGCGATCACCGGGCAGGACCTCGACGTCGCCAATGTACTGCCGGAATCGAACGCACAGCGCTACCTGCAGGCCCATTACACCGCACCGTTCGACACCGAGACCTATTCGCTCGAGGTCGACGACGCCCGCGACGGCAGTGCCTGGTCGGCCACCAGCGCGCGCTACCAGGACTTCTTCCGGGAGATCGTCACTCGATTCGAGTACGACGACGCGCTGCTGATCGACCTCGACGGCACCGTGGTCTACAGCGCCTACCGCGGTGTGGACCTGGGCAGCAACATCATCAACGGCCCGTACCGCGACGTCCATCTGGCCCAGGCCTTCGACAACGTGATCTCGTCCCACAACGTCGATTTCGTGACCGTCACCGACTTCGATCAGTACCTGCCGAGCTACAACAAACCGGTGGCCTGGTTGATGTCACCGATCGGCGACGGCGGCCGGATCGAGGGCGTCCTGGCGTTGCAGTTCCCGATCGAGAAGCTCAACCGCACGATGACCGCCGACCGGCAGTGGGAATCGGTCGGCATGGGTAAGACCGGCGAGGTCTTCCTGGTGGGGCCCGACGATCTGATGCGCACCGATTCGCGGCTGTTCCTGGAGGATCCAGAGCTCTACCAGGAGCGGGTCGTCGCCAACGGCACCCCGAGCCACGTGGCCGAGCGCGCGATCGAGGCCGGCGGCACCACGTTGATCCAACCGGTCAGCGGCGAGGCCGTCGACCGGGCCAGGCGTGGCGAGAGCGGGACGACGCTCCAACGCGACTATCTGGGGCATGACACGTTGATGGCCTACGGTCCGGTCGACATGCCCGGCGTGCAATGGACCATCGTGGCGACGGTCGACACCGACGAGGCGTTCGCCCCGGTCCAACGGTTCACCCGCAATCTGGTGCTCTCCACCGTCGGCATCATCTTCCTGGTGTGCCTGGCCTCGATGTGGTTGTCGCGCATGTTCGTTCGCCCGATCCGCAAGCTCGAGGCGGGCGCGCAACGGATCAGCGCCGGCGACCTGGACACCACGCTGCCGGTGACCTCCGGCGACGAATTCGGGGATCTGACTGTCGCTTTCAACGACATGTCCCGCAACCTGCGGGTCAAAGAGGACTTGATCAACCAGCAGCGCGCGGAGAACGACCGCCTGCTGTTGTCGCTGATGCCGGCGAAGGTCATCGACCGCTACCGCTCGGGCGACGAGGTGGTGGCCCAGGATCACCAGGACGTGACGGTGGTCTTCGCCGACATCGTCGGGCTCGACGAGTTGTCGACCAAGCTGGACTCCAAGGAACTGCTCGGGGCGGTCAACCAGCTGTTCCGCCAGTTCGACGCCGCGGCCGAGAACATCGGCGTGGAGCGGGTGCGCACGATGCGCAGCGGCTACCTGGCCAGCTGCGGCCTCAATGTGCCGCGCCTGGACAACATCGGCCGCACCCTCGACTTCGCGGTCGAGATGCATCAGATCATCGAGCGCTTCAACACCCAGACCGGCTACCGATTGGCCCTGCGCGCCGGGATCGACACCGGATCGGTGACCTCCGGGCTGGTCGGGCGCACGCACGTCATCTACGACATGTGGGGTTCCGCGGTGAATCTGGCGTATCAGGCCCAGAGCGGTCCGGCCCAGCCCGGCATCTACGTCACCGCCGCGGTCTACGACGTGATGCGCGATACCCGCCGCTTCGAGGAGGTCGGCGACCTCGGCGGCAACGGCGCCGCCGACGGTCAGACGGGCGGCGGGACCATCTGGCGGCTGGCGGAGCTGTCCTGATGAGTTCCCTGTTCGGCACGTCGTGGCTGTACTGGGCCATCGCAGTCGCGGTCGGATTGCCCGCCCTGCTGGTGATCCTGACCGAGTTGCACCATGTGCTGGCCAAACGCGGCAGTCATCTGGCCCGCCCGGTCAACCTGATCCGCATCTACGTGCTGCCGCTCGGTGCGCTGCTGCTGTTGATGGTCAAGGCCTCCGACGTGTCGCCCGAGGCGACATCGGTCCGGATGGTCGCGACGGCGCTGGGCTTCATGGTGCTGATCCTGCTGCTGTCCGGGACCAACGCCACGCTGTTCCAGCGAGCTCCGGAAGGCAGCTGGCGCAAGCGAATTCCGTCGATCTTCCTCGACGTGGCGCGCGTGGTGCTGATCGTCCTGGGCCTGGCGCTGATCTTCTCCTACATCTGGGGCGCCAACGTCGGCGGACTGTTCGCCGCCCTCGGTGTCACCTCGATCGTGCTCGGCCTGGCGCTGCAGAACTCGGTCGGTCAGATCATCTCCGGGCTGCTGATGCTGTTCGAGCAGCCGTTCCAACTCGGCGACTGGCTCGACACCCCGGCGGGTCGCGGGCGGGTGCGCGAGGTCAACTGGCGGTCGGTGCACATCGAAACCGGCGACGGTCTGACGATCACGCCGAACTCGGTGTTGGCCGGCGCCTCGTTCACCAACCTGAGCAGGCCCGCCAGCGCGCACCGGATCCTGGTCGAAACCACCTTCGGCGCCTCCGATCCGCCGGATCGGGTCTGTGCCGTGCTGAACTCGGTGGCCGCCGGTCTACCGCACCGCGGCGAGGCCGAACCCACCTCGGTGCCGTTGGGCGGCAACGCGTATCGCACCTCGATCCCGCTGCGCAGCCCCGCCGACGACGGACCGGCCAAGGCCGCCTTCCTCCGGTGGCTCTGGTACGCGGCCCGGCGCGCCGACCTGCATCTCGACGGTGCCGCCGACGACTACTCCACCGAGCAGCGCAGGTGGGAGGCGCTGCAGACCTCGACCCGGGCGCTGCGGTTGACGCCGGCCGATCAGCGATCGCTGCTCGAGAAGGTCCGGTTGATCCGCTACGGCGCCGACGAGCAGGTGCAGGCGGCCGACTCCGTGCCCGACTCGATGAAGTTCGTCGTCAGCGGCCGAGTCCGGGTGCAGGTGCCCGCCGGCCACGGCGGGCAGGCCACCGTCCGGGTGCTGGAGACCGGTGACTTCCTGGGCCAGACCACACTGACGCGGGAACCCGTCGCGGCGGGCGCGGTCGCCGTGGGCGAGGTCGCCATGCTCGAGATGGACCGCGAGGTGCTCGAGAGTCTCGTCACCGGACAGCCCGGCCTGCTGCATGAGATCGGCCGCGTGATCGATGAGCGTCGTCGCGACGTCGCGCAGGCGGGGCGCCCCCAAGTCGACGTGAACTGAGCTCGAGTGTGGCCCGGGTCAGATGTTGGCCTTCGCCCAGTCCTCGACGGTGACGGTGGCGATTCCGCGAACCACGTTGTAGGACTGCCGTTTCGGCCACGCCACTGCGGTGGGTCGGGCGAATACTGCGCGGTATCTGCGCATCGCGTCGTCCTCATCCAGGCGGAGCTGATCGTCGAGGAACTCGTTGCTCCACAGCACGCGGTCGACGGTGGTGTCGGTGACGCGTTCCACGATGGCGGCGAGCTCGCGGTAGCTGATCGTGTCACCGGCCAGGTAGACGACTGTGTTGCGGATGCGTGGTTGCGCAAAGACGATATCGGCGGTCAGCACGCCGATGTCTTCGGGTGTGGTCAAGGTCAACCGGTTGTCCCAGTCCCCCAACGCATGCACCCTGCCGACACCCAGATCGACGACGCCGAACACCGGCTCGAACAGGAAGCTGGTGAACATGCCGGTGGACACGATGACCCATTCGGTGGCGCCCTGGCCGCGCAAGAGATCGCGGACATCGAGCTGCTCATCGAAGAGTGGCTGCGCGCTGCCGCGGCCGATTTTGTCGTAGTCGACGCCGAACTGCCACGGAAAGTACCGCTGTACGCCGGCGGCGAGGGCCGCGTGGGTCAGTTTTAGTTGCGTGCCGGGTCCCGCCGCGAAGCCCACACAGCTGATCACAGTGTGGTAGCGCGTCATGATCGCTGCGAGTTCGGCCACCGACGCGGTCGCGACGTCGGCACGTTCGACTGCAATGCCCCGTTGGGTCAATTCCTGGTGACGGGGATCGCCTGCGGCGTCGGCGCCCTCGGCCGGCGGCCGCAACAGCACGCTCAAGGTGCCCGCACCGGGATGCTCATCGAGTCGGTGCGCGATCGCGGCGAGCACGCTGGCCCCGAGTTCGCCGGCGCCGATCACGAGGATCGCCGGGCTGTCGGTGGCGGGAGTGGTGGACATGCGTCTCGTTTCGTCTGGCGGCCTACTGGGGTGCAACGGGAATCGTTCACAATCCCTTCCCGCCGGCGCTGCCGGATTGACTCCGCCCGGCCGGGAACAAACTCGCCGCAACCAAGGTTGAGCGCAGGAGAATCAACTTTGGAGGTTTGATGACCGAAACCACTGCAACGCCGGTCGCGGTTCCCGTCCTGTTCGTGACCGACCCGATCGTGCTGCCCGGCATGGTCGTCCCGATCGCGCTCGACGACGCCGCGCAGGCCGCCATCGAGGCGGCCCAGACCAGCGCAACCGACGGCTCGGCGCGGCTGCTGATCGCGCCCCGACTCGAGGACCGCTATCCCACCCACGGCGTGCTCGCGTCGATCCTGCAGGTGGGACGGATGGCCGGCAGCACGGGCCAGGCGGCGGTGATCCGCGGTGAGCGGCGCGCCCACATCGGTTCCGGGACCACCGGACCCGGGGCCGCGCTGTGGGTGGAGGTCAGCGAGGTCGCGGACGGCCCGGTGACCGACGAGGTCAAGACCCTGGCCGCCGAGTACAAGAAGCTGCTGCTGGCGATGCTGCAGCGCCGCGAGGCCTGGCAGATCATCGACTATGTCAACGGCATCTCCGATCCCTCGGCGCTGGCCGACACCTCCGGGTATGCGTCCTATCTGACCGACGTGCAGAAGCGGCAACTGCTGGAGACCACCGACGTCGCGGCGCGGCTGCGGGTCCTGATCGACTGGACCGGCGAGCATCTGGCCGAGGTCGAGGTCACCGACAAGATCGCCGAGGACGTTCGCGCCGGGATGGACAAGCAGCAGAAGGAGTTCCTGCTGCGCCAGCAACTCAACGCCATCCGCAAGGAACTGGGCGAGGGTGAGCCCGAGGGATCCGACGACTACCGGTCCCGCATCGAGGCCGCCGAGCTGCCCGAGCAGGTGCGCGAGGCCGCGCTGCGCGAGGTCGGCAAGTTGGAACGATCCAGCGAGCAGAGCCCCGAGGGTGGCTGGATCCGGACCTGGCTGGACACCGTGCTGGACCTGCCGTGGAACGTCACCACCGAGGATTCGACCGACCTCAGGGGCGCCCGGGAGATCCTGGACGCCGACCATCACGGGCTCGACGACGTCAAGGAACGCATCGTCGAATACCTGGCCGTGCGGTCCCGGCGGGCTCGCCGGGGGATGGCGGTGGTGGGCGGCCGCGGATCGGGCGCGGTGATGGTGCTGGCCGGTCCCCCCGGCGTCGGCAAGACGTCGTTGGGCGAATCGGTGGCGCGCGCCCTGGGCCGCAAGTTCGTCCGGGTCGCCTTGGGCGGCGTGCGCGACGAGGCCGAGATCCGGGGCCACCGCCGGACCTACGTCGGTGCGTTGCCGGGCCGGATCGTCCGCGCGATCGGCGAGGCGGGCTCGATGAACCCCGTGGTGCTGCTCGACGAGATCGACAAGGTCGGCTCCGACTATCGGGGTGACCCGAGTGCGGCCCTGCTCGAGGTGCTCGACCCGGCGCAGAACCACACGTTCCGCGACCACTACCTGGACCTGGACCTCGACCTCTCGGATGTGGTGTTCCTGGCCACCGCCAACGTCGTCGAGAACATTCCCGGCCCGCTGCTGGACCGCATGGAGTTGGTGAGCATCGACGGCTACACCGAGGACGACAAGGTCGCGATCGCGCGCGACTATCTGTTGCCCCGGCAGGCCGAGCGGGCCGCGCTGTCCGACGAGGAGGTGCGGGTCACCGAGGCGGCGCTGCGCAAGATCGCCGCGGACTACACCCGCGAACCCGGGGTGCGGCAGTTCGAACGGCTGCTGGCCAAGGCGCTGCGCAAGGCGGCGACCAAGCTGGCGACCAGCGAGCAGACCGCGGTCGAGGCGCCGCTCACGATCGACGAGCCCGACCTGGTCGACTATCTCGGCCGACCGCGGTTCCTGCCGGAGTCCGGTGAGCGCACCGCGGTGCCCGGGGTGGCCACCGGATTGGCCGTCACGGGCCTGGGCGGCGACGTGCTCTACATCGAGGCCGGGTCCACCGGCGCGGGCCGCGACGGCGACGCGACCCTGACGCTGACCGGACAGCTCGGCGAGGTGATGAAGGAGTCGGCGCAGATCGCGCTGTCCTACGTCCGGTCGCACGCCGCGGAACTCGGCGTCGATCCGGCAGCGTTGGACCGCCGGATCCACCTGCACGTGCCGGCCGGCGCGGTGCCCAAGGACGGGCCCTCGGCGGGCGTCACCATGGTGACCGCACTGGTGTCGATGGCCACCGGCCGCAAGGTCCGCGCGGATGTCGGCATGACCGGTGAGGTGACCCTCAACGGCCGGGTGCTGCCGATCGGTGGCGTCAAGCAGAAGCTGCTTGCCGCCCAGCGCGCGGGGCTGATGACGGTGTTCATCCCGCAGCGCAACGAGGCCGACCTCGACGACGTCGGCGCGGAGGTGCTGGCCGCGCTCGAGGTCAAACCGATGACCGATGTCGCCGACATCGTCTCCGCGGCACTCGAACCGGTCGCCGGCGCCGCCGACGCCGCGGCCTGACGCCCTAGACTCGCAGCCGGAGCATTCCCGGGAGAACGGACAACACCCATGGTGGACCTGAACGATCTCAAGCGGCGCGTCGTGCACCCCGTGCAGCGTTACCTGGTCAATCCCCTCGGCCGGTACGCGCCGACCACCATGATCGAGACGGTCGGCCGAAAATCCGGGCAGCCGCGGCGCACCGCGGTCGGGGGCCGCTTGGTGGACAACCAGTTCTGGTTGGTCTCCGAACACGGTGCGCACTCCGACTACGTGAAGAACATCAAGGCCGATCCCACCGTGCGGGTGCGGCTGGGCGGGCAGTGGCGCACCGGCACCGCCCGGCTGCTGCCCGACGACGATCCGGTCGCCCGGCTGCGCGAACTGCCCGGGATGAACAGCGCGGTCGTGCGTGCGATGGGCAGCGATCTGCTGACCATCCGCGTCGACCTCGACTGACTTCTCGATCTGCCTCAAGCGCGGGACACCGCGACCCGGTGCGCCCATACTGCGAAGAGGGCAGAAGGGGGCAACTCATGTCCAGGTCCACCAGGTTCGTCATCGTCGGAGCCGGCCTGGCCGGCGCCAAGGCCGCAGAAACCCTGCGCGACAATGACTTCGACGGTCACATCGTGCTGATCGGCGACGAGGAGCGGTTGCCGTACGAGCGTCCGCCGCTGTCCAAGGAGTTTCTGGCCGGCAAGAAGTCGCTGCCGGAATTCACCGTGCAACCCGCGTCCTGGTACCGCGACCACGACGTCGAACTCATGTTGGGCACCGAGGTGACCGCGATCGAGCCGGCCAAGCGGGCCGTCACCCTGCCCGATGGTGAAGCGCTGGGTTACGACAAGCTGCTGCTGGCCACCGGGTCGCGGGCGCGGCGCCCGAAACTGACCGGCGCCGATGCCGCGGGCGTGCACTACCTGCGCACCATCGAGGAATCCGAGGCGCTCGACGGTCTGCTCCGGGATGGCGCCGCGCTGGCCGTGATCGGCGCGGGCTGGATCGGCCTGGAGGTGACCGCCTCGGCGCGCGAGCGCGGGGTCGCGGTCACCGTCGTCGACACCGCGAAGACCCCGCTGTCGGCTGCGCTCGGGCCGGAGGCCGGTGAGATCTTCGCAAAACTGCACCGCGAACACGGCGTCAACCTGCTGCTGGATCAGACGGTGGACGAGATCACCGTCGCCGACGGCGTGGCGACCGGGCTGCGGTTGGGCGACGGCTCCCAGGTCGAGGCCGACGCGGTGCTGGTGGCGGTGGGGGCGGCACCCAACATCGAGATCGCCGAGGCCGCCGGACTTGCCCTGGCCGACGGCGGTGTGGCGGTGGATGCGTCCCTGCGCACCAGCGACCCCCACATCTACGCGGTGGGTGATATCGCCGCGGCCGACAATCCGGTGCTGGGCACCAGGATTCGCACCGAGCACTGGGCCAACGCCCTCAAACAGCCCGCGGTCGCGGCGCGCAACATGCTGGCCAAGGACGACCCGCCGGCGGTATACGACGAGCTGCCCTACTTCTTCACCGACCAGTACGACCTGGGCATGGAGTATGTGGGGCACGCCGACGCCGCCGCCCGGGTGATATTCCGCGGCGACGTCGCGGGCCGCGAGTTCACCGCGTTCTGGCTCGACGCTCAAAACCGGGTGCTGGCCGGCATGAACGTCAACATCTGGGCGGGACTCGATGACATCAAGGAGTTGGTCAGGTCCCGAAGGCCGGTCGATCCCGCCGAATTGACCTGACCCGTTGCATCCAGCCGGAGACCGCCGGTTCGAACACGGGACGCACGCGCGGTCCCTCGGCGGGCATCGGCTGCTCGGGCGCGGGATCCGGCAGCGCGGACCAGTAGCCGTCGATGACCTCCGGCATGTTGAGCGCCTGCAGCCGTACCCGCTCGGCCCGCCTGCGGGTGACCCGAAGCCGAGTGTCCACCGGCGGCGCGATGGCCTCCGCGATCGTGAGGTAGAAGATGTCGTCGGCGCGGGCCAGCACGCGCGCGGCGGCCAGCCGGCGGCCCCGCTCGCGCAACGCCATTCGGAGCTGCTGGGTGTAGCACATCGTGGTGTCCCAGGCCAGCGCCCGGGACCGACCGACGGTCTGGGCCACCCGCAGCGGCAGCGGCGCACGCCCGGTCGCGAACGGGGTTTGCGGCTCGGTGTCGGCCGCCCGCGCCGCCGCCACCAGCAGCTGGCTCGGCGACTCGATGGTCGTCGGGTTGGCCAGCTCGGCTTCGCCGGGCCCCCGGTGCCCGACCCGTCGCAGCACCGCGTCGACGGCGACGGCGGCCCGCGGGAAGTGCCCCCGAATGGCGGCCCAGTCACCGGCGGCGGCCAACTCGCGCAGATCTCGGTCGGTCCGCAGCAGCGCCGCCAGCGTCGCGGTGCCGTCGGCCAGTTGGCCGGTCGCGGTCATCTCCGCGGTCGCCGGTGGCAGCGGGTGTTCCGGGTGGGCCGCCCGCAGCAGCAATCCCTCGGTCACGGCGCCGACGCCGACCAGCACCCAACCCTGATGAATGCGATTGCGTAGCACCATGATCCGGGTTTCCAGCACGGCATTGGACGCCGCGGGCCAGATCGCAATCGGCTGTCCGCGCAGCGCCCCGTAGTTCGCGCACCAGCGGTCGTAGCGCCGTGTCACCGTCAGCACCCGGGGCGCGACCGCAGCCTGCTGCCCCCGACGGTTCAGGGTCGCCGCGACCGCGTCGCTGACCGTGCGCCCGGTGAAGATGCGGTGGCCGAAGACCGCGCTGGCGCGCCACTGCCACTCCTGCGCCAACCGTCCCGGCAGCGCCATCACCTCGGCGCCGGCGTGCTGCGCGGCCCGTAGACCGCCGCCGTGCACGTCGAGCGACATCGGCGTCAACGGTCCCGGCAAGGCATCGGCGGTGCCGCGGGTATCGAAGACGCCGAATTCGGCGTCGATCACGTCGTCGAACTCCCCGGCCGCCCCCGCCGCGGCATGTCCGCCGGTCCCGGCGCGTGGTCGTGGGGTCGGTTCCACCGGCAGCACCTGCGCGGCGGTGACCTCGACCGCGCCCATACTCGTCAGTCGGCGTCCGGTCAGCGCGCGACCCGCGTCGGCCAGCGCGTCGGCCGCGTCCCATCCGCAGGTGAAGTCCCAATCACGTTGCAGGGCAACCACATCGACCTCGGGTTCGGTGACGGGCCAGGCCGGTGTCCGGCGGCACCCGGGCGGCGCCGACCAGCGCCGCGCCGCGGCCGCCGCGAGCACCCCGTCGGCCGCCAGATCCACTGAACCGGTGCGGTGCGATCCGACCGACCGCACCAGAAAGCGCAGCAGATCGTCGGTGTGCAGCAGCGGCAGGGACCGCCCGCGGCCGACCGTGGCCAGGCTGCGGCACACCATCCAGTCGGCCTGCCGTCCCACCACCGGCGCGCACCGGATGACCAGGCTCGGCGCCCAACTCGTGGCCACCAGATCCTCGGCGCGGTGGTAGAGCTCCGGATCGCCGGCGGCGTGGGAGACGAACAGCAACCGGGCCCCCGCCCGTGCGGCGGCATCGGAGACCCGCAGCAGACCCTCGAGGCCCTCGCACTCCGGTGCCGCGGCCTCCACCGGTGCCAGATGCAGCACGACGTCGGCGCCGTCGGCGACCTCCCGCAGCCGCGGCCCGTCCAGCGAGGTGCAGACCAACTCCACGGCCGGATCCAGCAGCGGATGACGATGTTGCGCCACCCCGATCACGCGGTGACCGGCACCGAGCAGATACGCGGCCGCGGCGCGGCCAATGACGCTGGTAGCGCCCGTGATCACGATATTCATCGTCCCCGACCCCCATCGGTACGTGAATGACACTATGCGCCGCGCGATGTTTGCGGGCCGGTTTTCGGCACCGAAAACAGCCGCGGATCTACCGCAAGCTGGCCCTGCCGTCGGCCTCGACCTGGATCTTCGCCCCCGCAGGGTCAGCTCCATTGTCGTCGACCAGGCTCGCGGCCGCATCCGGATCGGCGATGACCGCCAGGACCCGCGATTCGTCGGGCGTGCGGACCGCGACAAACGCCTTCTCGGGCGCGCCGTCTCGACCGAACGGCACGGTCCACGTCTCCAGCGTGCCCACCCCCTCCCAGTCGACGACGCAGCGGCGGGTCGGTTCCGCATCGACGCTGGGCTGCACGTCCTCCCAGCGGAATCCGGCCGTCGGCGGCTCGGTGCTGTAGACGCCGAACGCGTGCTTGGTCAGATAGCCGCCGTTCGCCGTGATCAGGCCGCGCTTGCCGGGGGCGGCCACGAGGTGCTCGGCCATGGTCGCAATGGAGTGGGTGACGTAGTTGTTCCACGGCCCCCCGGCGAAGGTCAAACCGCCGGTGACGGTGAGCGGCCGGGCCGGATCGTCGATGGCGACGCCGATCTCGCTCGCGGCCACCTGCACCGCCGACGGGAAACACGAGTAGATGTCGATCAGGTCGATGTCATCGATGCCCAGACCGGCCAACTCCAACGCCCGCCCCGCACCGATCCGGATCGCCGGGGAACGGGCATAGTCCCAGCGTTCGGCAACCGAGTACGTGTCGTGAGCATCGGTACCCGCCCAGGGGAACACCCACCGCTCACGCGGGATCTGCAGTGCATCGGCCTTCTCGACCGAGGTGAGGATCAGCACCGCACCCTGGTCGACCATGTTGTTCGAGTTCAGCAGTTTGGTGTAGGGCCAGCTGATCATCCGATTGTCCGGGCCGGCCTGATAGATCTGCTCCGCCGTCCACGCCTTGTTGCTCCAGGCGTGCGGATTCTGTTGGGCCACTTCGTTGAACCGGGCCCACAGCTGGCCGATCTTGCGACGGTGCTCGTCCTGGCCCGTTCCCGCGGCGACGCGCAACGCCTCCTCGAACCACGGGTAGACGTGCGAGGGCAACGCCAGGCCGATGCGCTCCTGCGCGGGGCTGGACATCTCGACGGCGTCGTCGGCACCCGGCGGGATCGGCACAGACTCGTCCTGCTTGGTGAAGTCCGGCCGCACCCCGGCGGCCTTCATCCGCGCGCGGCTGCGCCAGGTCTCGGCGCCGGCGATCAGCACCACCTCGGCGGCACCGCTACCGATGTCCAGGCACGCCTGGTTGACCAGCGTCTGGGGCACGTTGCCGCCGACCCCGGTGTAGCGGGTGGCGGGGTTGTCGGCGCCGATCAGCTCACCGAGCGCCAGGCCCGGGTCGCGGTAGCGCCAGGACAGCAGGTTGACCACCCGGATGGCGTCCACGGCGGCCAACACCCGCGCGTCGGCCGCCGCCCGCGCCGCGGCGGCCATCAGCGCCACCGGCTCCTGCGGGTCGGGGGTGCCGTCGGGCTGGTTGACCTGGCCGTAGCCGACGAGTACCGGCGTTCTGGGATCCAGCGACATGGCAGAAATACCTTTCAAGGGAGGATTCGGAGATCAGACGGCGCGCTGCGCTAGGCCTGCGCGGTGATCGTGGTCAGGTGGGCACCCTCTCGCTGGTGCTGAACAGCACCCCGTCGGCCAGTAGCCGATCGATCCGATCGTCGTCGAATTCCAGGATGTCCCGGCAGATTTCCCGGGTGTGCTGGCCGGGCAGCGGCGCCGGACGGGTCAGCGCCGGGCCGATGTGGCGAAACGGTGCGGGTCCGGATTCGGCCGGCAGCTCCTGCTCGATCAGCGGGTGCGCCATCTGCCGATAGGTCTTGCGCGCGGTCAACTGGGGATCGCCCAGGACATCGGGGCGCCGATTCATCGGCGCCGCCGGCACGCCGGCGGCCTGCAGGGCTTCGGCCACCTCGGCCGGGGTCCGGGCTCGGGTCCAGTCCGCCCAACCCTCGGGCTCCCCCAGCACCGCGACCGCGGCGCGGCGGTCGGCCTCGTCGCGCAGCGAGATCACAGCCCACTCGTCGTCACCGAGGCACGGGTACACGCCGGCGGCGGCATCGCCGATCTCGACGGCCGCCGGAGCGTCCTGCAGCGCCCGCTGCTGGACGAACAGACTGTCGAGTTGGTTGATCCCCGCCTCGGCCTGCGAGACGTGGATGCGCGTGCCGGCGCCGGTGCCGGCCCGATGAATCAGCGCGGCCAGCGCGCCGATCGCGGTGATGCGCCCGACGATGTGGTCGGGGAAGACCGTCGTGGCGTCGTAGAACGGGTGCCGGCCGGTCTCGGCGGTCCCGTCCGGCGCGGTCCACAGGCTCGTCACGCCGGTGCTCGCGCGCACCAACGGGCCGTAGCCCATCCGGGTGCTCCACGGGCCGGTGTCGCCGAAGGCGCTGCTCTCGGCGAGTACGACGGCGGGATTGAGCTCACGCAGCCGTTCGTAGGGAAATCCCAGCCCGGCAAGGGTTCCGGGCTTGAAGTTGGCGAACACCGCATCGGAGCGGGCGACCAGTTCCGCGAAAACCTCGGCGCCGCCCGCGCTGCGCAATTCCAGCCCCAGGCCGAGACTGTTGCGGTGGGTCCACGCGAACGACTCGCTGAGGCGCTGACCCGGGCGGCCCTGCCGCAGCCCGTCCGGGAACTTGACGCTTTCGACCTTGATGACCTCGGCGCCCAGATCGCCGAACAGCCGGCTGGTTTCGCCGCCGGCGACGATGACGCCGAGATCCACGATGCGCAGGCCGGCAAACGGCAGGCCCGCCCGCTCGTCGCCCCGGCTGTCGATGGGTGCGTTCCGCACCGGCGGATGCGCCCACTCGCTCGGCCCGGCGCCGACCGCGGGGGCCGGGGCGCGGAATCCGAGGCGGACGCCGTCGGCGGTGTAGTAACCCACCGGCACCCGGGTGCGCACGCCGGGCACCAATTCGGTCTCGGTGAACGCGCCGACGGCCGCGAAGTGCTCCGAGTCGCTGACGTCGGACGGCTCCAGGACCGCGCCCACCGGGACACCGTAAGACTGTGCGGCAGCGGCGATCTCGTCCATGGTCATGGTCGCGAACAGGTCCGTCAGCAGCGCGCCGATCTCTTTCCAGGCCAGGAAGCGCTCGATGATGGTGTCGTACTTCGGATCCTGGAACTGTGCGGGTTCACCGAGCCAGGCGCGCAGGCCGTGCCATTGCCGCGGGGCCAGGACCACCATGCGCACGTAACCGTCGGCGCACGGCAGGATCGGGTAGGCGTCCTGATTGCGTGGCCGGCCCCGCCACTTCTCGGCACCGCCGGCGGCCGCGGCCTGTCCGTGTGATCCGAAGGGCGGGTCGAGCGCCAGCACGACCGCCTCGAACCGGGAGAAGTCGATGTAGTCGCCGCGCCCGGTGCGGAGCCGGTGGTAGTAGGCGACCAGCGTCGCCCAGGTGGCCTGCACGGCCGCGGTGGCCGAGGCGATCCCCTCCGGCGGCAGCACCGGGGTGCCCGTCGTGGGCCCGGATCGCGACAGCGCCGAGGACAGCGCGTACAGCACGGCGTCGGTGGCCTGCCAGTGTGCCCGCGGGCCGTCGGTGCCGAAGTCGGTCACCGACAGCGCCACCAGATGCTCGAACCGGTCGACGAGCGCCGCGCAGGAGGTGCCGTAGGCCGCGGCCTGTCCCGGAATGCCCGAATCGATGACGATGTCGGCGGCACCCGCCAACGCCAGCAACCGCGCCCGGTCGCCGTCCGCGGCGGGATCCAGCACCGTGCTGCCCTTGTTCGCGTTGTGCACCGCGAAGGCGATGCTGGTGCCCGCCAAGCGCGGCGCGGTGTGACGTGCCGGACTCCCGCCCGGCGGCTCGACCTTGATCACATCGGCCCCGAGATCGGCCAGGATCCGGCCCACGGCGTCCCCCGACCCGCAGGACAAATCGAGGACTCGCAGCCCCGCCAACAAAGATCTGTCGCCCGACATCGCACCTCAACTCTCGCTGTGCCAGCAACGATATCCGCACCAGTCGCCTCCCAACCAACCGGTGGGCAGTTAGTGGTTCCGGGTGAATGTTTCGCCGCATTCGCGGCCTCGGAGGTGTAGCGGGCGGTTGGATGGGGGAATGCCCGCGGACATGAGCCCCTGGAGCACCGCCCCCATCACCGAGCCGGACGAGCACACCCTGAGCCGGGTCGACCGGTGGTGGCGCGCCGCCAACTATCTGTCGGTGGGCCAGATCTACCTGTTGCGCAACCCGCTGCTGCGCACCCCGTTGACTGCCGACGACGTCAAACCCCGGTTGTTGGGCCACTGGGGCACCACGCCCGGGCTGAACTTCCTCTACGCCCACCTCAACCGGGTGATCGGCGAACGCGCGCAATCGACCATCTACGTCACCGGCCCCGGGCACGGCGGGCCCGGCCTGGTCGCCAACTCCTACCTCGACGGCACCTACTCCCAGCTCTACCCGGACGTCACCGAGGACGAGGAGGGCCTGCGCCGCCTGTTCCGCCAGTTCTCCTTCCCCGGCGGCATCCCGTCCCACGTGGCACCGGAGGTACCGGGGTCCATCCACGAGGGCGGGGAGCTCGGCTACGCCCTCTCGCACGCCTACGGCGCGGCGTTCGACAATCCCGACCTGCTGGTCGCGGCCGTCATCGGCGATGGCGAGGCCGAAACGGGTGCGTTGGCGACCAGCTGGCACTCCAACAAGGTCGCCAACCCGCGCTCCGACGGCGTCGTGCTGCCCATCCTGCATCTCAACGGCTACAAGATCGCCAATCCGACGGTGTTGGCCCGGATCCCGGAGGAGGAACTGCGCAGCCTGATGATCGGCTACGGCCACCACCCGTATTTCTTCGAGGTGACCGACGACGCCGCTGACCACGCCGACGCCCACCGCCGGTTCGCGATGCTGCTCGACGAGGTGCTCAACGAGATCGCCGCGATCAAGGCCCGCGCCGCCGCCGGCGACGAGGATCGGCCGCGCTGGCCGATGATCGTGTTCCGGACGCCGAAGGGCTGGACGGGCCCGGCCACCATCGACGGCAAGAAGACCACCGGATCGTGGCGCGCGCACCAGGTTCCGCTCTCCAACGCCCGCGACACCCCCGAACATCTCGCGGTGCTCGCCGACTGGCTGGGATCCTATCGTCCCGAGGAGTTGTTCGACGCCGACGGCAGACTCGAGGCCGACATCGCCGAGTTGGCGCCGCCGGGCCCGCTGCGGATGAGCGACAACCCGCACGCCAATGGCGGACTGCTGCTCAAGGACCTGCGCCTGCCCGACTTCCGCACGTTCGGCGTCGACGTTCCCGCGCCGGGGGCCACGGTCGCCGAGGCCACCCGGGTGCTCGGCCAGTGGTTGGCCGAGGTGGTGCGGCTCAACCCGGACAACTTCCGGATCTTCGGGCCCGACGAGACGGCGTCCAACCGGCTGCAGGCCGTCTATGCGGCCACCGACAAGCAGTGGAACGCCGAACTGCTGGGCCCGGAGGTCGACGAGCACCTCGCCCGGGTCGGGCGCGTCGTCGAGATGTTGTCCGAACATCAGTGCCAGGGCTGGCTGGAGGGTTACCTGCTGACCGGCCGGCACGGCATGTTCAATTGCTACGAGGCCTTCATCCACATCGTGGACTCGATGTTCAACCAGCACGCCAAGTGGCTGAAGGTCACCAACCACATCCCGTGGCGTCGTCCCGTCGCGAGCCTGAATTACCTGCTGTCGAGCCATGTCTGGCGCCAGGACCACAACGGGTTCTCCCACCAGGACCCGGGTTTCATCGACCATGTGGTCAACAAGAGCGCCAACGTGGTGCGGGTGTATCTGCCCCCGGACGCCAACACGCTGCTGTCCACCTACGACCACTGCCTGCGCTCGCGGCAGTACGTCAACGTGGTGGTCGCCGGCAAGCAGCCCGCGCCCAACTACCTGACCATGGCGCAGGCCGTCGCGCACTGCACCCGCGGCCTCGGCATCTGGGACTGGGCCGGCACCGAAGAACTCGGCACCGATCCCGACGTCGTGCTCGCCGCCGCCGGCGATGTTCCGACCCTGGAGGCGCTGGCCGCGGCGGACCTGCTGCGCGCCCGGCTCCCCGACCTGCGGGTGCGGTTCGTCAACGTCGTGGACCTGATGCGGTTGCAGGACCGCACCGAACATCCGCACGGGTTGCCGGCCCGGGAATTCGATCAGATCTTCACTCGCGACAAGCCGATCATCTTCGCCTATCACGGCTATCCGTGGCTGATTCATCGACTGACCTACCGCCGGACCGGACATCCGAATCTCCATGTCAGAGGCTACAAAGAGGAAGGCACCACCACCACGCCGTTCGACATGGTGATGCTCAACGATCTCGACCGCTACCACCTGGTGATGGATGTCATCGATCGGGTGCCGGCGCTGCAGTCGACCTGCGCGACCCTGCGGCAGGAGATGGCCGACATGCGAATCGCGGCCCGCGACTACACCCGCGAGCACGGCGAGGACATCCCCGAGGTCCGTAATTGGGCCTGGCCCGCGGACTGACCTGGGACGACGTCATGCGCGGGTACGCTGATCCGGTTATGTCTTTTCCAAGCGCGGCGGCTGCCCCCGCTGAGGCGCCACATCCACTGCTCGTGCAGTTGGCGGCACTGAACCAGTTCCGCGTCTACGTGGATATCGCCGTCGTGGTCGTCGTGCTCGCGTTGACCAACTTGATCGCGCACTTCACCACTCCGTGGGCCAACATCGCGACCGTCCCGGCGGCGGCAGTCGCCCTGCTGGTGCTGGTGCGAGCCAGCGGGCTGGGCTGGGCGGAGTTGGGCCTGGGCCGTGAGCATTGGAAATCGGGTCTCGGCTACGCCCTGGCCGCGGTGACCGTGGTCGGGTTGGTCATCGTGGTCGGCGTGCTACTGCCGATGACGCGGCCGCTGTTCCTCAACAACAACTACGCGACGCTCTCGGGTGCGCTGATCGCCTCCATGGTCATCATCCCGCTGCAGACCGTCATTCCCGAAGAACTGGCGTTCCGTGGCGTCCTGCAGGGCGCGCTGACCCGGGCCTGGGGTTTCCGTGGTGTGGCGGCGGGTGGTTCGTTGTTGTTCGGGCTGTGGCACATCGCCACCTCTATGGGGTTGACCGCGAGCAACGTGGGCTTCACCCGACTGTTCGGCGGCGGCGTCGTGGGGATGCTCGTCGGCGTGGTCGGGGCGGTGCTGGTCACCGCGGCCGCGGGGTTCGTCTTCACCTGGCTGCGCAACCGCAGCGGCAGCATCATCGCGCCGATCGCGCTGCATTGGTCGTTGAACGGCATGGGCGCGTTGGCGGCCGCCCTGGTCTGGCACGCGACCGTCTGAATCCCTAGGGGAGCAGGACCGCCGCACCCGACACCCGGCCGTCGGCCAGATCGGCGAGCGCACGATCGGCGGCCGCCAGCGGATACCGCGCTGTCGTCACGTTGATCCGGTGCCGGCCGGCGAACTCCAGAAACTCCCGGGCATCGGCGCGGGTGTTGGAGCTCACCGATCGGATCTGGCGCTCCTGGAACAGGTGCTGCTGGTAGTTCAGCGCCGGGATGTCGCTCAGATGGATGCCGGCGATCGCGAGCGTGCCGCCCCGGTCGAGCGCCGCGAGGGCGGCCGGAACGAGGTCGCCTACCGGCGCGAACAGAATCGCGGAGTCCAGGTGCACCGGCGGCGGGTCCGCGGCGCCCTGCGCCGAGGCCGCACCCAACGACAGCGCCAACTCACGGGCCGCGGCCCCGCGCGTCATCACGTGCACCTCGGCCCCTTGCGCCAGCGCAACCTGGGCGGTGAGGTGCGCGCTGCCACCGAATCCGTAGATGCCCAGCCGGCCGCGTGCCGGCAGCTGCGCCCGCAGCAGCGAGCGATACCCGATGATCCCGGCGCACAGCAGCGGCGCCAGCTCGGTGTACTGATATCCGGTCGGCAGCCGGAGCGCGAACTCGGCTGGGACCGTGGCGAATTCGGCGTAACCGCCATCGGCGTCCCAGCCGGTGTATTTCGAATGTGGACACAGGTTCTCGCGGCCGGCTGCGCAGAAGCGGCACCGACCACAGGTGTGGCGCAGCCAGGCGATCCCGACCCGGTCCCCCACGGCGAAACCGCCGCCCGTGTCCGGGCCCGTCTCGACCACCTCCCCCACCACCTCATGACCGGGGATCACCGCCGGCCGGTGCACCGCCAGATCACCCTCGGCGACATGCAGATCGGTTCGGCAGACCCCGCACGCGCGCACGGCCACCAGCAGCTCTGCGGGACCGGGTCGGGGCACGTCGGCCGTGACGGCCCGCAGCGGCGCGGTCGGCATCGGACCGGGCGCGTGCACTCGCCACGCCCGCATCGTCGATCGCGCCACCACCATGTCCCCATCGTCTCCCGCGGGCGTGTCTCGGACCGGTCGATTGGGGACCAATGTCCCGGATCGGGGGACCATCGCACGGTGGCGCCCCGACCGCTCCGGTGCCACGCTGGGTTCATGGATACCCAGCTTCCGGACGAGGCCACGATCCTGGCCGCCCTCGCGTTGGCCGTCCGGGCGCCGTCGATCCACAACACGCAACCGTGGGCCTGGCGGATCGGCGATGCCGCCGTGCAGCTCTACGCCGACTCCGAACGCCACCTGCCGCACACCGACCCCGCGCGACGCGATCTGATGCTGAGCTGCGGTGCCGCCCTGCAGCACTTGACCGTCGCGCTGGCGGCCCTGGGCTGGCAGACCCAGGTGCGTCGGCTGCCCAATCCCGCTGAACCCGATCACCTGGCCAGCGTGGAGATCTGCGGACCCGGCGGCAGCCAACAGGACATCGCGCTGGCCGCCGCGATCCCCCGGCGGCGCACCGATCGGCGGGTGTACAGCTCGTGGCCGGTGCCGGCCGGGGACATCGCCTTGATGGCGTCCCGCGCGGCGCGCAGCGGCGTGATGCTGCGGCAGGTGGAGTCGCCGGCCCGACTGGCCGCCGTGGTCGCCGGGGCCGTGCACGAGCACTCCCAGGACGTCGGGTACCTCACCGAGCTGTCGATGTGGAGCGGGCGCTACGGGGCGGTCGCGGGGGTGCCCGCCAGGAACACCCCGGACACCGCGCGCAATTCCCCCCTGCCGGGGCGCGTGTTCGCCTCCCCCGCGTTGGCCCAACCGACCGGAGCGGCCGCGGATCTGGACGCGGGGGTGGTGCTCGCGCTGGGCACTGCCACCGATGATCCGGTCTCGGTGCTGCGGGCCGGGGAGGCCACCGCGCTGGTGTTGCTGACCGCGACGGCGCTGGGCCTGTCGAGCTGCCCCGTCACCGAGCCGCTGGAGCTGCCGTCCACCCGGGACCTGGTGCGCACGACGGTGTTGGACCGGGACTGTGTGCCGCAGATGCTGCTACGGGTGGGCTGGGCACCGTTGAACGCCGACCCGTTGCCGGCGACTGCCCGCCGGCCGCTGACCGAAGTGGTGCGGCGGCTCGACGGGACGCCGATCGGACAGTTTGGCTAGGCCCGACGGACCTTGCCGAGAATCCAGAGCAGCAGCACCGCGCCGAGAATCGCGGTGAACAGCGTGAACCACCAACCGCCGCCCGCGGTGTCCAGGAAGAAGCTCAGCAGGAAGCCGCCGATGAGGGCACCGGCGATACCTACCACGATGTTCATCAAGATGCCCGAACCGCTGCCCTTGACGATCTTTCCGGCGATCCAACCAGCGATCGCGCCGATGATGATGTAGCCGATCCAGCCCACGCTTGTCAGCGTCGATGAGCGGGCCAAGATATCGACGGCTCCCGAGGCCATATTCGTGACGAGCGTTGCATCCATCTTGGTCTCCTCGTGTCATCTCGGCCCCGCGAGAACGGGACCTTTGCTCAGATATACCTGGTCTTGGTAACGATTGGGCCGGCAAACGGGGAACGAATGGCGAAACCCCGACCCGGCCAGTGGCCGGATCGGGGTTTCGTCGTTGCGCGAGGCGGATTACGCCGGCGGCATCATCTCGGGCACCGGTTCCTGCACCGGGACCGGGACGCCGACCTCGCTCCGGCCGGGCACCGGTGCCGGAGCGTTCGGATCCGCGGGCGGTGGCGGCGGCGCATTCGGGTCCGCCGGGGCCGGAGCCGGGGCGTTGGGATCGGCCGGCGGCGGTGGCGGCGGGGCCGGCGGAGTCCACTGCCGGATCGAGTTCGCCAGGGCCTGCGCGGCTTCCTTGTTGACCGGGTCGTTCGAGGTACCCAGCCACACCACGAACCAACGCTCGTTGCGCTGGCCGCGCGGCGCGTTCGGGGCCGCGTCGCCCACCACGCCGGCCCAGATCTGTCCGTCGGGCTTGCTGGTGTCGGTGAACTTCACCTCGTAGTACGACGCCGATCCGGGCATGCCGTCCGCGTTCAGCGGGACGGTCTCCTGATTGAGACGCGTCCCGGCGAACGGCATGAAGAACTCGCCCATGTCGGAGGCCAGTCGCGTGGCGGCCTTCTCGTTGTCGGGCTCGGCGCCGGCGAACAGCTTCAGGTCCAGCCGGCCCAGCAGGATGCTGGTGTCGGTGGCCGCGGGAGCCGGCTCGCCCGGAGCGACCGGCGGCAGCTCCTTGGTCAGCAGCGCCTGTCCGTAGTTCAGCCGGCTCGCATCGCCGACGACCCAGCCCTCCGGCACGACATAGCTGAACCCGCCCGCGGCGTTGTCCACGCGGCCCGGCTCGGGCGCCGGCGGGGCGGCGGGATCAGCGGCCGGCGCGTTCGGGTCCGCGGGCGGTGGCGGCGGCGCGTTCGGGTCTGCCGGCGGTGGCGGCGGCGCGTTCGGGTCCGCGGGCGGTGGCGGCGGCGCGTTCGGATCTGCCGGCGGTGGCGGCGGCGCGTTCGGGTCCGCCGGCGGCGGTGGCGGCGGCGCGTTCGGGTCCGCCGGCGGAGCCTCAGTGCCCGGCGGCGGGGGCGGCGGCACGGGGTCGGCGTAGGCCAACCCCCCTGGCAACATCAGCGTGACGGCACCGAGACCAGCGGCCGTGGCCACCGCCAGCGTCGTCCGCAGGCCTTTGCGCTGCTTCGAATTGAGGTCCGGCTGACTCATGGCGACGAACCTACCGTGTTACGGCCGTGACGCAAGTGCGACTTGCTTACTATGCATCGCCGAATTCTTCGCGAGTGGCCTCGTGCGCCCCTGACCGCCGCTGCGCGGCGTGAATGCCGATTTCCTGAGCCTTGACGGCGAACCAGACCTCGGCGCCGGGCACGAGGCGAAGCTCGGCGGCGCCGTCGGCGGTGACATCGGCGGCCAGCCCGGGGGCGCCGTCGGCCTGGGTCTGCGCCCGTACGCGAATCGCGGACCCGCCGGCGCCCAGTTCGGCCACGGTCAGTGCCACCACGTTGCGCGGGCTGCCCTGCGGCCGCCGGGGGTAGACGGCCACCGCGGCGGGCGCGAACAACGCCACCGCGGGCCCGCCGACGGCCACGTCGGGCGCGGCCCGCCCGTGCCACCGCCGACCGTCGGGCGTCACCAGCACCGCATCGTCGGCCGCGCGGGATTCCAGCGTCCCGTGCACCAGGTTCAACCCCGCGATGCGCGCGGCGAACGCACTGCGCGGCGCCGCGAGCACCTCGGGCACCGAGCCGGCTTCGACGACCCGGCCGGCCTCGAGCACCAGGACCCGGTCCGCCAACGTGAGGACGTCGAGCACGTCATGGGTCACCAACACCGTCGCGTGTTCGGCCGCGGCGAGCACCCGGCGCAGCAACGACCGGATGGTCGCGGCGACTCCGACGTCCAGGCCCGCCATCGGCTCGTCGAGCAGCAGCACCTCGGGCCGACCGGCCAGCGCCCGGGCAATCGCGATGCGCTGGGCCTGACCGCCGGAGAGCTGATGGGGCTTGCGCGCGGCGAGCGCGCTGGCCTCCACCTCCTGCAGCCATCGGCCGGCCAGCTCCCGCGCCGCGCGGCGCGACTGGTGCGAGCGGGCCGCGAACGCGACGTTGCCGATCACGTCGAGATGCGGGAACAGCAGCGGGTCCTGCAGCAGCAATCCGACGCGACGGGCGTGGGTGGGCACGAACACACCGCGTTCGGTGTCGGTCAACACCCGCGGCCCGACCCGGACCGTCCCGACGTCGGGGTGCACCACCCCGGCCATCACGTGCAGCACGGTCGACTTGCCCGCGCCGTTGGGACCGAGCAGCGCCACCACCTCGCCGGCGGCAATGTCGAGCCCGATGTCGAGACCGCGGGCCTCGACCCGGGCCCGCACCGCCACACCCGTCACCGTCGCCACCCGCCGCTGAGTTGCCGGGCGCCGACCCCGACCACGATCACCGCGGCGACGGCCACCAACAGCATCGACAGCGCGACCGCCGATTCCGCATCCGTCTCGCGTTGCAGATAGATCTCCAGCGGCAACGTTCGAGTGACGCCCTCCCGCGACCCGGCGAAGGTCAGGGTGGCGCCGAACTCGCCGAGGGCTCGGGCGAAGGCCAGCACGGCTCCGGACACCAGGCCGGGCAGCAGCAGCGGCAGCGTGACCCGCCACCACACCCGGCTCGGCGGGGCCCCCAGTGTCGCGGCGACCAGTTCGTGGTCGGTGCCGGCGGTGCGGGCCGCACCCTCCAGCGACACCACCAGGAATGGCAGCGAGACGAACGTCTGCGCCAGCACCACGGCAAGGGTGGTGAAGGCGATCCGCAGTCCGGCCGCGTCCAGATACTGCCCCAGCAGCCCGACCCGGCCGAAGGTGTAGAGCAGCGCGATCCCGCCGACCACCGGCGGCAGCACCAACGGCAGCAGCACCAGCGGACGCAGCCAGCGCATCACCCGGGCGTCACCGCGGGCCAACACCAACGCCATCGGCACACCCAGCACGATGCAGGCCAGCGTGCTCGCGGTGGCGGTCCTGAGACTCAATCCCAACGCCGTCCGCGACGACTCGCTGCTGACCAGCGACCAGAAGTTCGGCCAATCCACGGTCAACGACATCGCCAGAAGCGGCAGCACCACCAGCACCGTCCCGACCGCGGCGGGGACATAGACCCAGCGCGGCACGCCGGTGGTCGAGTTCACGGGGCGCCGCGGTGAGCGTCGGTGGCGCGCCCACCTGCGCAATCGACACCGATCGCGGACCAGGGCATGCGCGCGATCCTATGCGGCCCGGGCCGGGCGTAGCGCAGCTGTGTCGGGATCGCGGCCGCGTCGAGTTTCGCCACCTAGCTACTGTCCAGTAACATTGCTGAGGATCACCGCCGTCATGCGCGGAGATCCCAGGCACGACAGGAGAGGTCATGGCGATGGAGGTGCTGGTTACCGGCGGAGACACCGAATTGGGCCGCGCGGTGGCCGAAGGCTTCCGCGACGCTGGACACAACGTGGTTATCTCCGGGGCCCGAAGCGACGAACTCGAAATCGCCGCCAAGGAACTCGAGATCGATTGCATCGTGTGCGACCCGACCGACCCGGCGAATCTGGCCGAGACCCGGGCCCTGTTCCCGCATCATCTCGACACCATCGTCAACGTGCCCGCACCCTGGTACGCGGCGGGCGACCCGCGCACGTACTCGGCCGCCGAACACGCGATGGCCTGGCACAACGCCCTGGACGCCACCGTGCTGGCGCCCGTGCTGACGCTGCAGACCATCGGCGATCACCTCCGCTCTGGCGGCTCGATCGTCAGCGTCGTACCGGAGACACCGCGCGACGGCAGCGCCGCCTCGGCCATCAAGGCCGCCCTGGCCGACTGGACCGCCGGACAAGCCGCGCAGTGGGGCACCCGCGGCATCACCGTCAACCTCGTCGCCACCGGCCGCGGTACCGAACCCGGTTACGAGGGCCTGTCGACTCCGCCACCTTCGGTGGCCGCCGAAATCACCCGGCTCGCGTTGTTCCTGACCACCCCGGCGGCGCGGCACATCACCGGGCAGACCCTGCATGTCAGCAGCGGCGTGCCGGCCCACTTCGGCTGACGCTGCTGCCATGCCACGCACTGAGTAGGGTCGAGCTGTGACGATCAAACTCGGCTACCAAATCCCCAAGTTCTCGGACGACAACGGCGTCGAACGGCTGTTCCCCACCGTCCTCACGCAGGCGCAGGAAGCCGACGACGCCGGGTTCGACGCGGTGTTCGTGATGGACCACTTCTACCAACTGCCGATGCTCGGCGCCCACGACCAACCGATGCTCGAGGCCTATACCGCACTGGGCGCATTGGCGACGGCAACCAAGAACGTGCAGTTGGGCACCCTGGTCACCGGCAACACCTACCGCAACCCGACGCTGCTGGCCAAGGCCATCACGACCCTCGACGTCGTCAGCGCGGGCCGCGCGGTGCTGGGCATCGGCACCGGCTGGTTCGAGCTCGAACACGAGCAGCTCGGATTCGATTTCGGCACCTTCACCGAGCGGTTCAACAAGCTCGGCGAGGCGCTGCAGATCATCCTGCCGATGCTCGCCGGCGAGCGGCCGACCTTCAGCGGCGAGTACTACCGGACGACCGACGCGGTGGCCAACCCGCGCTACCGCGATCACATCCCGCTGCTGATCGGCGGCAGCGGTGAGAAGAAGACGATCCCGTTGGCGGCCCAGCATTTCGACCACCTCAACCTCATCACCTCGTTCGACCAGTTGCCGCACAAGCTCGATGTGGTCCGGCGCCGCTGCGAGGAAATCGACCGGGACCCGGCGACGCTGGAGACCAGCACGCTGCTCACGGTGATCGTCGACGAAAAGGGCACGGTCGATGCGCTGCCCGAGGCCATCCGGGGCAACACGGTCATCGGCAGTCCCGAGGCCATCGCCGACCAGATCAAGACCAATGTTTTCGACGCCGGCGTCGACGGCATCATCTTCAACCTGCCGTTCTATGTCCCCGGTGTCCTCGCCGACGTCGCCGCGGCGGTGAAAAAGGTCATGCCGAACTGACCGACGCCCCCGCGCGGTCGCCGAGCCCACCCAGCTACGGTGGAGATGTAGTACCGATGTGTCCCTTGTCGAGGAGCCAATAGTGAGCCATCCCGGAGCAACTCCCTCCGATCGGCATAAGGTCGTCATCATCGGATCAGGGTTCGGCGGCCTGACCGCCGCCAAGAAGCTCAAGCGCGCCGATGTCGACGTCAAGCTGATCGCCAAAACCACCCACCACCTGTTTCAGCCGCTGCTGTATCAGGTGGCGACGGGCATCATCTCCGAAGGAGAGATCGCCCCACCCACCCGGTTGATCCTGCGCAAGCAGCGCAACGCGCAGGTGCTGCTCGGCGAGGTCACGCATATCAACCTCGAGCATCAGACCGTCGACTCGGTGCTGCTCGGCCACACCTACCGCACGCCGTATGACACCCTGATCGTGGCGGCCGGCGCGGGGCAGTCCTACTTCGGCAACGACCACTTCGCCGAGTGGGCGCCCGGGATGAAGTCCATCGACGACGCGCTGGAACTGCGGGGCCGCATCCTCGGCACGTTCGAACAGGCCGAGCGCTCCAGCGACCCCGTCCGCCGGTCCAAACTGCTGACGTTCGTGGTGGTCGGCGGCGGTCCGACGGGCGTCGAAATGGCCGGTCAGATCGCCGAATTGGCCGATGACACGCTGCGCGGCGCGTTCCGCCACATCGACCCGACCGAGGCGCACGTCGTCCTCATCGAAGGTGCCGACCAACTGCTGCCGCCGATGGGCCCGAAACTCGGTAAGAAGGCCCAGGACCGGCTGGAGAAGATGGGCGTCGAGGTGCAACTCAACGCCATGGTCACCGATGTGGACCGCAACGGGCTGGTGGTCAAGTACACCGACGGCTCCACCAAGCGCATCGAATCGGCCTGCAAGGTCTGGTCGGCCGGGGTGTCGGCCAGCCCGCTGGGTCGGGACCTGGCCAACCAGTCCGGAGTGGAACTGGACCGGGCCGGCCGGGTGAAGGTGCTGCCGGACCTGAGCATCCCAGGACATCCGAATGTGTATGTCGTCGGCGACATGATGGCCGTCGAAGGGGTCCCGGGGCAGGCGCAGGGCGCGATCCAGGGCGGCAAGTACGTGGCCAACCTGATCAAGGGCGAACTCGACGGCGCCGATCCGGGCGCCCGCGAGCCGTTCTCCTACTTCGACAAGGGCTCCATGGCCACGGTGTCGAAGCACTCGGCGGTGGCCAAGATCGGCAAGCTCGAGTTCGGTGGATACATCGCGTGGTTGGCGTGGCTGTTCCTGCACCTGATCTATCTCGTCGGGTTCAAGACCAAGCTCGCCACGCTGCTGTCGTGGGCCACGACCTTCCTCGCCCGTCAGCGCGGTCAGTTGACGATCACCGAGCAGCAGGCCTTCGCCCGCACCCGGATCGAGCAACTCGAGGAGATCGCGGCCTCGGTCGACAACGAAAAGGCCGCCAGCTAGCGCACTTTCAACCCTGGCCCGGTAGTGCGTCACCCTGCCAGGTGCGCAGCACTCCCCCGGCCGCCAAAGCCAGCACGGTGGCGTCCCCGCCGGGGTGCTGCGGGTCGGTCGGGAAGCACAGTTCGCTGACCGCGGCCCGCGGCGCCGCCAGTGCGTCGTCGGCCACCGATCCGGCGCCGAGTTCCACCCGGTGCCGCAGCAGCGGCCGGCACTCGACGTCGGCGTGCGTCGCCGAACTCCAATATCCGTGCCGCTCACCGGATCTGCCGACCTGGACGCGTTCCCGCAACCGCAGCGCTCCCGCACTCCCGATCCGCACGGCCACCACGGCGTGGTGCTCGGCGCCGCCGGCGACGATCATCGGTTCCAGGTCGACGTCGAGTTCACCGTCGACGTCCAACTCCAGCCGGGACCGCGATACGCGGATCGCCGGCCCGGGCAACGCGATGGTGGCTGCGACACTGCGTAACCGGAGCACCGCGCCGGGTTCGACGATCACCTGCACCGTGATGGTGTCCCCACCCAGCGGGGTGGCCGCCGAGGAGACCAGGTGTACGGTGTGCTCGCCGGTGTTCCGTGCGACGATGCCGCCACGGGACTCGATGTGCGGCAACCTTTCCCGGCGGGCAACCACCAGGACGCGGGAGTCCATCAGGACGCGGCGACCGGGCTGCCGAGTTGGTCGCGGACCCAGCTCAGCACCGGCGCCGCCGACGGGTCCTCGGTCAGGCTGATCAGCATGGTGGGCCGGCCCTGCCGGACCGCGGCCGCGTCGCGGCGCATCACCTCGAGATCGGCGCCCACCAGCGGCGCCAGGTCGGTCTTGTTGACCACCAACAGATCCGAGAACGTCACGCCGGGCCCACCCTTGCGCGGCACCTTGTCCCCGCCGGCCACATCCACGACGAAGATCTGCGCATCCACCAGCCCCGAGGAGAAGGTGGCGGTCAGGTTGTCGCCGCCGGATTCCACCAGGATCAGATCGAGTCGGTCGTGCGCGGCGCGCAGATCGTCGATGGCATCGAGATTCGCGGTGATGTCGTCGCGGATCGCGGTGTGCGGGCAGCCGCCGGTCTGCACGGCAGCGATCCGGTCCGCCGGCAATACCGCGTGGCGGCGCAGGAAGTCGGCATCCTCGGTGGTGTAGATGTCGTTGGTGAGCACCGCCAACGACAGCTCGCCGCGCAGTTGTCGACACAGCGCGGCCACCAGCGCGGTCTTGCCCGAACCCACCGGCCCGCCGACCCCGATGCGCAGCGGCTCCCCGGGTTCGCGCACGCGGCGCGGGCGGTCGACATGGGCGTGTGGCTGGCCGTCGAGCAGATGTGGCGGCATGGGGATTCCTTACGGGCGGCGGGACATCAGGACACGAACAGCGGGCGGTCGCGGTCGGCGTGACGCTGGGCCAGCACATCGAGCAGCGGGTCCGACAGCTCCGCCGGACCTTCGGTCGCGGCGGCGGCGGTGCTTTCACACAGGTCGGCCAGCTCGAAGGTGAGCGCCGCAACGTCGGCCGGGTCCAGCGCGAGCAGTCGCTGCGCGGCCGTCGCCGATCCGGTCATCGTGGTGTACACCAACGCCAGTGCGGTGTGCGCCGGGCTCAGCCCGGCGGCGCGCCCCACCATGGCGGCCACGATCGCCACATGCGGTTCGCGCCCCAGCGCGGTCCAGTCCTGCTGCGGCCACACCCGGCGGGCCAGCCGCAACAGGCCGCGGCCCTGGCTGCGCGACGCCGCCCGGGCGGCCGGCGAGGGTGTGCGGGCGTCGATTTCGGCGTCGGCCCGCTCCGGTGACCACGCGGCGGTCTGGGTGACCACCGCCAGCGACGCGGTGACCAGACCGTGCGTGCGGATCCGGCGGCGCAGATAGGCCGCCAGGGTCGGTATCCCGGTGACGAGGCCGCCGGTGATGGCCTCCTCGACGCCGCCGGAGTGCACGTGGCCGCCGCTGGGCAGCCGGGAGTCGGCGAGGGCCAGCAGCGTGGTCAGATTGGTCATGGCGGGGCCGTCAGAACAGGAAATAGCGTTGCGCCATGGGCAGTTCGGTGGCCGGCTGTTCCTGCCAGACCTCGCCGTCGATGCGGACCGTGAAGGTGTCCGGCTCGACCTCGATCACCGGGGTCGCGTCGTTGTTGGCCATGTCGGCCTTCCCCACGTGCCGGACATTCTTGACCGCGGCCAGCCGGCGGCGCACATCGATGCGCTCGGCCAACCCGTCCTCGATGGCCTGCGGGCCAACGAAGTGCACCGAGGTCGCCGCGGCGGCCGCCGGCGCGGCGCCGAACATCGGCCGCGGCAGCACCGGCTGCGGAGTGGGAATCGAGGCGTTGGCATCGCCCATCGCGGCCCAGGCGATCATGCCGCCCTTGAGCACCGCGTGCGGGCGCACCCCGAAGAAGGCCGGCTCCCAGAGCACCAGGTCGGCGAGCTTGCCCACCTCGATCGAACCGACCTCGGCGTCGAGTCCGTGCGCGACCGCCGGGCAGATGGTGTATTTGGCCACGTAGCGGCGCGCCCGGTGGTTGTCGTTGCCGGCGGCGCCGGACGGGTCGCCGGGCAGCGCGCCGCGGCGGCGCTTCATCACGTGGGCGGTCTGCCAGGTCCGCATCACCACCTCGCCGATCCGGCCCATCGCCTGCGCGTCGCTGCCGATCATCGAGATCGCCCCGAGGTCGTGCAGCAGGTCCTCGGCGGCGATCGTGGACGGGCGAATACGGCTCTCGGCGAACGCCAGATCCTCGGCGACGCTGGACTTGAGGTGGTGGCACACCATCAACATGTCGAGGTGCTCGTCGAGGGTGTTGACCGTGTGGGGCCGCGTCGGATTGGTCGAACTCGGCAGCACATGGGGCTCGGATGCCACGGTGATGATGTCCGGCGCGTGGCCGCCGCCGGCCCCTTCGGTGTGATAGGCGTGGATGGACCGGCCCCTGATCGCGGCCAGGGTGTCCTCGACGAAGCCCATTTCGTTGAGGGTGTCGGTGTGGATGGCGGCCTGAACGCCGGCGGCGTCGCACACCGTCAGGCACGCGTCGATGGCCGCCGGTGTGCTGCCCCAGTCCTCGTGCAGTTTGAATCCGGCTGCACCGCCGCGCAATTGCTCCCACATGCCCTCGGAGCTGACGGTGTTGCCCTTGCCGAGCAGCGCGATGTTCAGTGGCCAGCTGTCCAGCGATTCGAGCATGCGGGCCAGGTGCCAGGCCCCGGGGGTGACCGTGGTGGCCTTGCTGCCCTCGGCCGGCCCGGTGCCGCCGCCGATGATCGTGGTGATGCCGCCGCCCAACGCCTCGGCCATGATCTGCGGGCAGATCAGGTGCACATGACAGTCGATGGCGCCGGCGGTGACGATGCGGCCGTTGCCGGCGATGATCTCGGTCGAGGGACCCACCACCAGGTCGGGGTGCACCCCCGACATGATGTCGGGATTGCCCGCCTTGCCGATGGCGACGATCCGACCGTCCCGTATCCCGATGTCGGCCTTGATGATTCCCCAGTGGTCGAGGATGACGGCGCCGGTGATCACGGTGTCGGGGGCGCCGTCGGCGCGGGTGGCCCGGCCCTGACCCATCGATTCCCGCAACACCTTGCCGCCGCCGAAGACGGCCTCGTCGCCGGCGCGACCCGGTCCGCCACTGCGGTCCTCGGTGATCTCGATGAGCAGATCGGTGTCGGCCAGCCGGATGCGATCGCCGACGGTGGGGCCGAACAGATCGGCGTAGCGCCGCCGGGACAGCTCAGCCATCGCCGGTCAGCCTTCCCGGCGGATCGAGCGTGAGTCCGTGGACCTCGCGCGCGCCCCGCAATCCGACCAGCGCTACCCGCCGGGTCACGCCGGGCTCAAAGCGCACCGCGGTGCCGGCGGCGATGTCGAAGCGGAAGCCGCGGGCGGCGTCGCGATCGAACGACAGCGCCGAATTCGCCTGGGGCAGATGCACATGGCTGCCCACCTGAATGGGGCGGTCGCCGGTGTTGACGATGTCGAGTTCGAGTCGCCGGGCGCCGGCGTTGATCTCGACGCCGCCGGCCGCGAGCAGGATCTCCCCCGGGATCATGTGATCGGGTGGTGGACGGTCACCAGTTTGGTGCCGTCCGGGAACGTCGCCTCGACCTGCACATCCTGCAGCATCTCCGGAATTCCCGCCATGACGTCGTCGCGGGTGAGCACCTCGGTGCCGCTGACCATCAACTCGGCGACGGTGCGGCCGTCGCGGGCACCTTCGAGCAGATGGTCGGTGATGACCGCGACCGCCTCCGGATGGTTGAGCTTGAGGCCGCGGGCCCGGCGCCGGCGCGCCAGCTCGGCGGCATACGACAGCAGCAGTCGGTCTTGCTCATGCGGTGTCAGGCGCATAACGGGGAATACTGCCACGGCCGAACGCATCCGGCAGCACGCACGCGTCAGCCGTCGAGGTTCTGCAACCGGACCTGACCGCGCGCGACCACCCGGTCTTTTTCGTCGCGGATGGTCACGATCCACAGCTGCTGACGTCGGCCCCGGTGCAGCGGTTCGGATTCCGCGTAGACCGTGCCCGCGGAGATGGCGCGCAGGAAGTCGGTGTTGTTGTTGACGCCGACGACGTTGCCGCCGCCGTGTTCGGCCAGCCACACGAACGCCGAGGTGCTCGCGACGGACTCGACGATCGCGCAGTAAACCCCGCCGTGCACGATGCCCATCGGTTGCAGCAGCGTCGGCTTCACCTCGAGTTGCGCCGAGATTCCGTCGGGCGTGACATCGGTGAAGACCAGGCCCAGTTCGTTGTCAAAGGGTGACCCGTAACCGTCCGGGAACCCTGCGGGTGATTGTTGCACCGTTCTTGTCTACACCGTGCCGTCCCGGAATGCGGCGAGCCCCGCGCCACAAGTGGCACGGGGCTCGCCTTCGATGGACCGGGGGTCTCTGCAGCCCTCAGGACTCCGGCGCGGTCCGTTAGCTCATGGTGATCAGGATAGGCAAGGCTGCCCTAATTTCGCAAGACCTTCCCGCCGACCGAGGTCGCGAAACTGGCGGCGCTGAACGGCCGCGGTTCCCCGCAACGCCGACTGGCCGCGCACCGGCAGCCCGAAGCCCACCAGCGCGTCCAATACGGCCTGCCCGCGTCGCATCCCGACGACCTCGCTCGAGCCGGCCAGCTGCGGCACCTGGGTGGCCGCGACCACGATCGCGGTGCCCACGGTGTGCCACATCGCGGCGACGCTGACCGCGCCACCGCTGACGCGGTGCAACCGGGCGAACAGCGGCGCCAGGGTGCGATGGCAGCGATGGGCGATCCAGGTGGCCAAGGCGGCCTCGCTGGGCAGCTCCACCACGCCTTCGGCCGGGCGGACGGTTCCCGCACACGGATCCTCGGGCAACACCCGCAGCGTCGGATCCACCACGCCCAGCCAGTCGATGGCGCCCTCGGAATCGACGTGCACCCACAGGTTTTCCAGCCCGGTGTCCCAGGCCCGGCCCTCCAGCACCACCAGCGCCACCACACGGCCGATCACCGCGTGGGCCAGGGTGGCGGCCAGCTGCTGCGCGGCCGCGGTGCGACTGTCCATCTCCATGGCAGCGGCGTGGAACATCAGCTCGAGGCGCTCGCCGTTGAGCGCCGAGGCCAGCGGCCACCACCGTCGCCTGGACACATCGGCCATCACGGCGACGCCGTAGACCCGCGGGCACTCCGGGTACAGGTTCCGGAGCCGGCGGCTGGACTCATGGAGCGGCAGTACGCAGCGGATCTCCATCCCCGCGATCAGCGGGTCGTCGACTACAGCGGTCACAGCACCTCCTTCATATGGTTAGGTAAGCCTAACCATAAAAGCACGTGCGGCCCGCGGTGCAAACCTGTGACCGCTCTCACACGAAGGAGCTGCGACCCGGATGGCCGACAGTATTACCTGGACAAGCCGCCTTTCCGCGGTCCCGCCGGTTTCTTCTGCGGCTGCCGTCCGCGGCAACCGGGACACACATACGACGCTGGGTAGTAAACGCAGGTACGCTAACGGCATCGCTGACGGAGACGAACGGATCATGGCGAAAGTGGCGCGTTTAGGAGAACTCGAGCAGGCGGTCATGGACTGCCTGTGGTCCGCGTCTGAGCCGCAAACAGTGCGCCAGGTGCATGAGGAACTGTGCGCACACCGAGACCTCGCCTACACCACCGTGATGACGGTGCTGCAGCGGCTCGCCAAGAAACACCTCGTGGTTCAGCATCGCGACGACCGCGCCCACCGCTACGCGCCCCGCCATGGGCGCGATGAACTGGTGGCCGGACTGATGGTCGATGCGTTGGATCAGGCCTCCGACAGCGGCGGCCGGCAGGCGGCACTGGTGCACTTCGTCGAACGCGTCGGCGTCGACGAGGCCGACGCGCTGCGGCGCGCGCTCGCCGAATTGGAAGCGAAACACGGCGTGACAGGCTCAGCTGGCGAAACGACCTCGGGCTGAGAGAGACTGTCAGCGTGTCCGCGCTGGCCTTTGCTCTTCTAGCAGTGCTGCTGGTCGGTCCCGTGCCGGCCGCGCTGGCACGGGCGCAGTGGCCGTTGCGCGCACCGCGGGCCGCGGTGGTGCTGTGGCAGGCGATCGCGATCGCCGCCGTCCTGTCCACCTTCAGCGCCGGTATCGCCGTCGCCAGCCGCCTGCTGGAAGTGGGCGCCGACGGGCGGCCGGTGCGCTCGATCACCGCCGAAATCAACCGCCTGGGCTGGCCGTTGTGGCTGCTCTATGTGGCATCGTTCGCGATCACGTTGTTGGTCGGGGCACGCCTGATGGTGTCGATCATCGGAGTCGCCATCGCGACCCGGCGCCGCCGCGCCCACCACCGGATGCTGGTGGATCTGCTTGGCATCACTCATGAATCGCCCGTGGCCCGCGCCGGGGCACGGGCGGGTGAGTTGCGCATCCTCGAGATCGCCCAGCCGCTGGCGTACTGCCTGCCGGGTGTCCGCAGCCGGGTCGTGGTCAGCGAGGGCACGCTGAACGAACTCGACGACTCCGAGGTCACCGCGATCCTCGCGCACGAGGGTGCCCACCTGCGCGCCCGCCACGACCTGGTGCTCGAGGCCTTCACCGCCGTACACGCCGCCTTCCCGCGCTTCGTGCGCAGTCGCAGCGCGCTCGACGCGGTGCGGCTGTTGATCGAGTTGCTCGCCGACGACGCCGCAGTGCGCCGGACCGGGCCCACTCCCCTGGGCCGGGCGTTGGTCGCGTGTGCGGGCGGCCACATACCGTCCGGCGCCATGTCGGCCAGCGGCCCCACCACGTTGGTGCGGGTGCGTCGGCTGGCGGGCCGGCCCAACAGCGCCGCACTGGCCGTCGCCGCCTACGTCAGCGCCGCCGCCGTCCTGGTGGTGCCCACCATCGCCGTCGCGGTGCCCTGGTTGACTGAACTGCGTCGTTTGCTCACCGGCTGACCGCCGGGAGCGGTTCGGAATTTTGCGTCACCCACATTCGAAAGGTGTTCCATGACCTCCGCTGACCCCACGTCCACCGCCGGCACCGCACAGATCGGGGTCACCGGCCTCGCGGTCATGGGATCGAACATCGCACGCAACTTCGCCCGGCACGGCTACACCGTCGCCCTGCACAACCGCTCCGTCGCCAAGACCGATGCGCTGCTCGCCGAGCACGGCAGCGAGGGCAAGTTCGTGCGCAGCGAGACCATCGCCGAGTTCCTGGCCGCGCTGGAACGGCCGCGCCGCGTGCTGATCATGGTCAAGGCCGGCGACCCGACCGACGCCGTCATCAATGAACTCGCCGACGCGATGGAGGAAGGCGACATCATCATCGACGGCGGCAACGCGCTCTACACCGATACCATCCGCCGCGAGCAGGCCATCCGGGCCCGTGGACTGCATTTCGTCGGCGCCGGGATCTCCGGCGGCGAGGAGGGCGCCCTCAACGGGCCGTCGATCATGCCCGGCGGTCCCGCCGAGTCGTATGAGTCGCTGGGCCCGCTGCTCGAAGAGATCTCCGCGCACGTCGACGGGGTGCCGTGCTGCACGCACATCGGCCCCGACGGCGCCGGACACTTCGTGAAAATGGTGCACAACGGCATCGAGTACTCCGACATGCAGCTCATCGGCGAGGCCTACCACCTGCTGCGCGACGGCCTGGGCCACAGCGCCCCGGAGATCGCCGAGGTGTTCACCGAGTGGAACTCCGGGGATCTGGACAGCTTCCTGGTGGAGATCACCGCCGAGGTGCTCCAGCAGATCGACGCCAAGACCGGCCGGCCGCTGGTCGACGTGATCCTCGATGAGGCCGAGCAGAAGGGCACCGGTCGCTGGACCGTGAAGTCCGCGCTGGATCTCGGCGTGCCGGTCACCGGTATCGCCGAGGCGGTCTTCGCCCGCGCGCTGTCCGGATCGGTGGCCCAGCGCCGCGCCACCACCGGCCTGGCGGCCGGTCAGCTTGGCCAAAAGCCCTCGGATGCAGCGCAATTCACCGAGGACGTCCGCCGGGCGCTGTACGCCTCGAAGATCGTCGCCTACGCGCAGGGCTTCAACCAGATCCAGGCCGGCAGCGACGAGTACAACTGGAACATCACCCCCGGCGACCTGGCGACGATCTGGCGCGGCGGTTGCATCATCCGGGCCAAGTTCCTCAACCGGATCAAGGACGCCTTCGACGCCGAGCCGGACCTGCCGTCGCTGCTGGTGGCCCCGTACTTCCGCAGCGCCATCGAGGAGTCGGTGGACAGCTGGCGTCGGGTCGTGGTGACCGCCACCGAGTTGGGCATCCCGATCCCCGGCTTCTCCTCCGCGCTGTCCTACTACGACGGGTTGCGCACCGAGCGGTTGCCCGCGGCGCTGACCCAGGGCCTGCGCGACCTGTTCGGCGCCCACACCTATGGCCGCATCGACACCGACCGCGACAAGCGTTTCCACACGCTGTGGAGCGGCGACCACAGCGAAGTCGAGGTCTGAGCCGCGCCACTAGACTCGGTGAGGTGCAGTTTCTCAACGGACATCGGCCGCCCTACGACCTGACCTACGACGACGTCTTCATCGTCCCCAACCGCAGCGATGTCGCCTCGCGCTTCGATGTGGACCTGTCCACCAGCGACGGCACCGGGACCACCATCCCGGTGGTGGTGGCGAACATGACGGCGGTGGCCGGGCGCCGGATGGCGGAGACCGTCGCGCGCCGCGGCGGCATCGTGGTGCTGCCGCAGGATCTGCCGATGGACGCGGTGCAGCAGACCGTCGACTTCATCAAGAGCCGGGACCTGATCGCCGACACTCCGGTGACCCTGAGCCCGGACGACTCGGTGTCCGACGCCGTCGCGCTGATCCACAAGCGCGCGCACGGCGCCGCGGTCGTGGTGTTCGAGAACCGGCCCATCGGGCTCGTCACCGAGGCGTCCTGTGTCGGCGTCGACCGGTTCGCGCGGGTGCGCGATGTTGCCGTCACCGATTTCGTCAGCGCGCGGGCAGGTACCGAACCCCGCGCCGTGTTCGAGATGCTCGAACACGCACCGGTCGACGTCGCGGTGCTCACCGAGGCCGACGGCTCCCTCGCCGGCGTGCTGACCCGCACCGGCGCCATTCGCGCCGGCATCTACACCCCCGCGGTCGACGCGCGGGGCCGGCTCCGGGTCGCCGGCGCGGTCGGCATCAACGGCGACGTCGGCGCCAAGGCCCGGGCGCTGGCGGAGGCCGGCGTCGACGTGCTGGTGGTCGACACCGCGCACGGCCATCAGGTCAAGATGCTCGACGCGATCAAGACGGTGGCCGCCCTGGACCTGGGCCTACCGCTGGCCGCGGGCAACGTGGTCTCGGCCGACGGGGTCCGCGACCTCGTCAGCGCCGGCGCCACCATCGTCAAGGTCGGCGTCGGACCCGGTGCCATGTGCACCACCCGGATGATGACCGGCGTCGGCCGGCCGCAGTTCTCGGCGGTCTACGAATGCGCGCTGGCGGCAAAGGAACTCGGCGCCCACGTGTGGGCCGACGGCGGTGTTCGCCATCCCCGCGACGTCGCCCTGGCGCTGGCCGCCGGCGCTGCCAACGTGATGATCGGCTCGTGGTTCGCCGGTACCTACGAGTCGCCCGGCGACCTGATGCACGACCGCGACGACCGGCCGTACAAGGAGAGCTACGGCATGGCCTCCAAGCGGGCCGTCGCGGCGCGCACCGCCGGCGACAGCGCCTTCGACCGGGCCCGCAAGGCGCTGTTCGAGGAGGGCATCTCGACCTCCCGGATGGCGCTGGACCCCGAGCGCGGCGGCGTGGAGGATCTGCTCGACCACATCACCTCCGGCGTGCGCAGCACCTGCACCTACGTCGGCGCCGCGACGCTGGCCGACTTGCACGAGAAGGTCGTGCTGGGGGTGCAGTCAGCCGCCGGTTTCGCCGAGGGACACCCGCTGCCCACCGGGTGGTAGCGGATAGGCCAGCACCGAGCCCGAGACCTGCACGTGGATCTCGTCGCCGGCCGCCAACGCGGTCTCCGGTGACCCCTGCAACACCACCTTGGCGCCGCCGGCCAACAGCACGTGCAGCGCCACCTGCGAACCGTAGAACCGGCGGGCGGTGACGACGCCGACGGCGCCGTCCTCGACCCCGATGCGCAGCTGCTCGGGGCGCAGCACCACCACCGCGAGCCCGTTGGACGCCGGCACCCGCACCGGGTGGGCACCGAGCGCGGTGCGCGCTACCCCGGCACGGACATCGCCCGGCAATTCGACGGTGTCGCCGACGAATCGGGCCACCTCGAGGCTGGCCGGCCGGTCGTAGACCTCGGCGGGGGCGGCGTGCTGGGCGACGGTGCCGGTCAGCACCACCGCCACGGTGTCCGCCAGCGACAGCGCCTCGGACTGGTCGTGGGTGACCAGGATCCCGGTGGTCTGCGTTTCGCGCAGGATCGCGATGATGTCCTCGCGCACCCGGACCCGTAGCCCGGCGTCAAGCGCGGCGAACGGTTCGTCGAGCAGCAGCACCCGCGGCCGGGCCGCCAGCGCGCGGGCCAGCGCCACCCGCTGTTGCTGGCCGCCGGAGAGCTGATCGGGCCGGGCGTCGGCCAGCCCGTTGAGGCCCACCAGGTCGAGCAGCCGCCGCACCGCCGCGGCGGTCTCGCTGCGGCGGACGGCCGTTATGCCGAAGGCCACGTTGCCGGCCACGCTGCGGTGCGGGAACAACGCACCCTCCTGCGGCATCAGTCCGACCCGACGCCGATGCGCCGGCACCGACTTGCCGGGGCCGGCGATCTGCTGCCCGGCGATGTGCACGGTCCCGGAGTCCGGTTCCTCGAAGCCGGCCAGGATTCGGAGCAGGGTGGTCTTACCGCAGCCGGACGGGCCCAGCACGGCCGTCGTGGTGCCGGCCGGCACCTCGAGGTCCACACCGTGCAGAACCCGATGGGCGCCAAAGGATTTCGTGACCGCCGCGACCGCGACGTCCGCGGAGCGCTCAGCCATTGCCGACCTCCCGTCCGGGACCGGTGGTCCACAGTCCGAGCAGGGCAGTCGGTATCGCGGCGAAGATCAGCAGCGCCACCGCGTACGGCGCAGCGCTGGAGTAGTCACTGACGAAGCTGTGCCCCCACAGCCGGGTGGCCAGCGTCTGAGTTCCCGTCGGGTGCAGCAACAACGTCACCGGCAGCTCTTTCATACAGGTCAGCAGGACCAGCGCCGCACCGGCGGCGATCCCCGGGGCGGCCGCGTGCGCGGTCACGGTGGCAAAGGCGCGCAACGGTGACCGGCCCAGCGATCGGGCCACCTCCTCGGTGCGCAGCGGAGTGGACTCGACGGCCGCGCGCACCGACCCGACCGCCAGCGGGATGAACAACACCGCGTACGCCAGGATCAGCAGGGGTTCCCGTTGATAGATCGGCCGCAGCAGCAGCACACCGACCGACACCATCGAGATCGCGATGACGATGCCCGGCAGTCCGTGGGCCACGTAACTGGCGCTTTCCAGCAGTCGCGCCGCTCGGGTCCGGTACCGGGCCGCCAGCACCCCCAGCGGCAGGGCCGCCACGGTGGTGACCAACGCCGCGGCCAGCGACAGCCACACCGTCGCCTGCAGGGCGTCGAGCCACTGCCGACCGTTCCAGCGCAGACCGCCGACCGTCAACCACCGCGACAACGAGTACAGCGGAATGACCAGGGCCGCAACCAGAACCACGAGCGCCGGGGCCAACGCGACGGGCTGCCAGCGTCCCAGCCGACTCACCGGGGCCGGCCGCGGCGTGCCCGAACCGACGCGGGCCGCGGCCTGACCGCGCACCCACCGCTCGGCAACGACCAACGCCAGCGCGAACACCAGCAGCAGCAGCGACAACACCGCGGCCCGGGCCGGGTTGAACCCGGACCGGTAGGCCCCGTAGATCACCCAGGTGAACGCCTCGTAGCGCATCGCCGCCACCGCGCCGAAGTCGCTGAGCACATACAGCGCCACCAGCAGGGCACCGGCGGTGATCGCCGCGCGGGCCTGGCGCAGCGTGACCCGGAACAACACCGACGCGCCGCTGTGGCCCAGCGAGCGCGCCACCTCCTCCTGGGCGGGGTCCACCCGGGCCAGCGCGGCGGTCGTGGTCAGGAACACCAGCGGGTAGCTGACCAACGTCAGCACCAACGCCGACCCCCACAGCCCGCCGATCTTCGGGAACAGCGAAACCCACAGGAACGCCAGCAGATAACTCGGCATCGCCAGCGGCAACGTGAGCGCCACCGCCAGCGCCCGCCGACCGCGCACGTCGGTGCGGGTCACCAGCACGGCCAGGCCGACCCCGAACACCACCGCGGCCGCGGTGACGACGACGACCAACACCGTCGAGCGGGCGATCAGGTCCGCGGTGCGCGGCTGCAACAATTCGTCGATCACGAACGCCAGGCCGCGCTCGAAGGCCCGTTCGCCCAGATAGAACAACGGGATGAAGGTGGCCGCCACCACGACAGCGGCCGCCAGCAGCAGAGCTGCCGGCGGCCGGTGGCGCGACTCGGTCAGGACCGAGTCCTGAGGTAACGCTGTCAGTTTGTCAGCAGACCGGTCTCCACCAGCAGCTGCTGAGTGGCTTCGAGGTCATCGAGCGACGAGAGGTCCACGGCCGGCGGGTCCAGATCCGCCAGCGGCGGCATCTCACTGCCCGGCTCCACCCCGGCGATCAGCGGGTACTCCGCGGTCTCGGTGGCAAAGAACTTCTGCGCGGACTCCCCCACCAGATAGGCCGCAAACTCTTGCGCGGCATCGGGATTCGGGGCGGACTTCAGCACCCCCACACCGGCCACGTTGACCAGACCGCCGGGATCGGCCGGGGCCATGAACTGGTTCTGGGCCACCACGTTGTCGGCGCCCTTGCTCTCGATCAGCTCGTACAGGTAGTAGTGGTTGACCAGCCCGAGCGCGACCTGACCGGAGTCCACCGCGTCGCGCACCGCACCGTTGCCCTCGTAGGGCCGCGGATCCTGCGCCTTGAACGCGCGCAGCCACTCGGCGGCGCCGTCCTCGCCGCGCAGCACGCGCAGGGCGGTGACGAACGACTGCCACGATGCGTTGCTGGGGGCGAAGCCGATCTGCCCCTTCCACTCCGGTGCCAGCAGGCCGTCGATGGTGTCGGGCGGAGTCGGCGCCAATTCCGGGTTGTAGACGATCACCCGGGCGCGCCCGGACACCCCGACCCAGGTGCCGTCGGCCGCGGAGTACTCGGTGGGCACCGCGGCCAGCGTGTCGGCCGCGATCGGCGCGAACAGCCCGGCGTTGGACACCGCACCCAACGCGCCGGCGTCCTGCGAGAAGAACACATCGGCCGGGGACTGATCGCCCTCGGTGATCAGCTGCGCGGCCAACTCGCCCGAGCCCGCATAGCGCACCTCGACGTCGATGCCGGTATCGCTGGTGAACTGCTCGAGCAGCGGCGCGACCAGGTCCTCGCTGCGACCCGAATAGACGACGACCTTCTGCTCTTCGGCCTCGGTGGCGCCGGTGGTGGTCTCGGTCGCCGCGGGCTCCGATTCCGTTCCGCCGCCGCAGGCGCTCATCGCGAGCATCGCGATCGCCGCGAAACCGGCGGCAAATGTCGATCTGGATATAGCCATACGTTCTCAACCTGCCAATTCGCGTAGGGAATGAGGGCGTCGGTGATCGCGGCGAATCTACCACGTAGCTTAGGCTGGCCTTCGTAGTGCGGCCAGATCGGCCGCTGCCGCCATCGGGAACCCGACGGTCCCGCTAAGATGTTGTTCTCGTGCGACATCCGGCGCGCGTCAGCATCCGAGCAGCGAAAGGGAACACGTGCCGCAGGCACCCGTCGAGGCCGCTCCGAACGGGCGGGACCTCCAGGTAGCGCGGCCGTCGTCCGCGAGCGCTGAACCCGAAGAACCGTCCTCTAGTCGGCCGGGCCGTGGGCCCGGCGTCCGAAGCGGGTCCGCCCGATGAGCGGCTGGTTCACCGCGCTCAGCGTGCTGGCGATCCTGGTCCTGACCGCCGGGACCGCGCTGTTCGTCGCGGCCGAATTCTCGTTGACCGCGCTCGAGCGCAGCACCGTCGACGCGAACGCCCGCACCGGCGACCGGCGCGACAAGTTCGTGCAGAAGGCGCATCGCACCCTGTCGTTTCAGCTTTCCGGCGCCCAACTCGGCATTTCGATCACCACCTTGGCCACCGGCTACCTGGCCGAGCCGGTGGTGGCGCGGCTGCTGCGTCCCCTGCTGGACGCCCTGGGGCTGCCGGCCGGCGTCGCCGGCGGTCTCGCGCTGGCGCTGGCGCTGTTGATCGCCACCTCGCTGTCGATGGTCTACGGCGAATTGGTGCCCAAGAACCTCGCGGTGGCCCGGCCGGTGCCCACCGCACGCGCCAGCGCGGGACCGCAGATGCTGTTCTCGGCGCTGTTCGCCCCGGCGATCAAGGCAACCAACGGCACGGCCAACTGGATCCTGCGCCGGATGGGCATCGAACCCGCCGAGGAACTGCGCTCGGCCCGCTCCCCGCAGGAGTTGGTGTCGTTGGTCCGGACCTCCGCGCGCCGCGGCGCCCTGGACGCGGTCACCGCGGCCCTGGTCGACCGCTCGCTGCGGTTCGGGGAGCGCAGCGCCGAGGAGCTCATGACCCCGCGGTCGAAGATCGAGGCGCTGCAGGCCGACGACACCGTCGCCGACCTGGTGACCGCCGCGACCGAGACCGGCTTTTCCCGGTTCCCGATCGTCGAGGGCGACCTCGACGAAACCATCGGCATCGTGCACGTCAAGCAGGTGTTCGAGGTACCGCCGGCGGTGCGGGCCAGCACCCGGCTCGCGGCGCTGGCCCAGCCGGTCGCGGTGGTGCCCTCCACGCTCGACGGCGACGCCGTCATGACGCAGATCCGGGCCAACGGTATGCAGACCGCGTTGGTCGTCGACGAGTACGGCGGCACCGCCGGCATGGTCACCGTCGAGGACATGATCGAAGAGATCGTCGGCGATGTCCGGGACGAACACGACGACGAGACGCCCGACGTGATGCGCTCGGCCCGCGGCTGGCATGTGTCCGGTCTGCTGCGCATCGACGAGGTGGCCGCCGCCACCGGGTTCCGGGCCCCGGACGGCGATTACGAGACGATCGGCGGTCTGGTCCTCGACGAGCTGGGCCACATCCCGGAGAACGGCGAGAGTGTCGAATTGCGTGCCTTCGATCCCGACGGCGGCTATGACGAGCCGGTGAGCTGGCAGGCCACCGTGGTCGCGATGGACGGCCGCCGCATAGACCAGCTGGAACTGACCGAGATCGGCCGCCGCGGCGACCCCGAGCGGGGAGCGCTCTGATGGGCGGCGATCTGTTCGGCGTGCTGTTGACCATCGTGCTGCTGGCGGCCAACGCATTCTTCGTTGGTTCGGAGTTCGCCCTGATCTCGGCGCGCCGCGACCGCCTCGAGGCGCTCGCCGAGCAGGGCAAGAAGCGGGCCGTGACGGTCATCCGGGCCGGCGAGCAGTTGTCGCTGATGCTGGCCGGCGCGCAGCTGGGCATCACGGTGTGCTCGATCCTGCTCGGCCGGGTCGGTGAGCCGGCGATCGCGCACCTGCTGGAAACGCCGTTCGACCTGCTCGGGATCCCGGACGCGCTGCTGCACACGGTGTCGTTCATCGTGGCGCTGGGCCTGGTGGTGACGCTGCACGTGCTGCTGGGCGAGATGGTGCCGAAGAACATCGCGATCGCGGGCCCGGAAACCACGGCCATGCTGCTGATCCCGACGTATCTGCTGTACATGAAGGCCGCCCGGCCGTTCATCGCGTTCTACAACTGGTGCGCCAACATCACGCTGCGGATGGTGCGGGTCGAGCCCAAGGACGAACTGGACGTCACGGTCTCCACGGTCGAGTTGGCGGAGATGATCGCCGAGTCGGTGTCGGAGGGTCTGCTCGATCCCGAGGAGCACACCCGGCTGACGCGCGCGCTGCAGATCCGCAACCGGGTGGTCTCCGACGTCGCGGTGCCGCTGGCCGAGATCCGCGCGGTGCCGGTCGCCGCGCCGGGCGCCGGGCCGGCCGTGCGGGAGGTGGAACGGGCGCTGGTCGAGACCGGCTACTCGCGCTTCCCCGTCGCCGACGCCGCCGGCACCTTCCTCGGTTACCTGCACATCAAGGATGTGCTCGCCCTCGGCGACGATCCCGACGCCGTGCTCGACCTGTCGGCGGTGCGCCCGCTGCCGCGGGTCGCCGCATCGCTGCCGCTGCCGGATGCGTTGTCGAGGTTGCGCCGCACCAACAGTCACCTCGCGCTGGCCACCGACGAGGCGGGCACCGTGGTGGCCATGGCCGCCCTGGAGGACCTCGTCGAGGACCTCGTCGGCACCGTGCGCGACGGCACCCACCGGGTCTAGGGAGGTCTGGCCGGTGACGAAGCTGCTCCCCGAATCCGTCTGGACCGCCGCGGCCGGCCGGCACCGGGCCCGGGTGCAACGGTTCCTCGCCGACCATTCGGGGGACGGTCAGCCCCACCCGGTGTGGGATTTCCTGTTCACCTACTACAGCCTGCGGCCCCGGCAGCTGCTGCGCTGGCATCCCGGCTATGGCGCCGTGCTCACCGGGGCGGCCGCCGGCGACTATGTGGGCCGCACCGGATACCACCGCGTCGAGGGCGGCGTGACGGTCAGTGTCGCCTACCGGGACTCCCGGCTGGACACCATCGAGTTCATCGCGGACCTGCTGTCGGCCACCGCCGGTCGGCCCGCGCAGCACCACTGCTTCGGCCTGCACGAGTGGGCGATGGTGTATCGCAGCAACGACGTCCGTCATCGCGCGGTGCCGTTGCGGCTCGGCCAGTCCGGCACCGATGCGGTGGTCGACTCGATGCCGTTGCGGTGCAGCCACTACGACGCCTACCGCTTTTTCACCGACCCCGCCGCACCCCGCAACGCGACCCGGCTGACCCGCGACGCCCAGCGCAGTCACGAACAGCCGGGCTGCGTGCACACCAACATGGACCTGTACAAGTGGACCTACAAGCTGCTGCCGCTGCTGGACTCGACGTTGCTGCTCGACTGCCTGGAACTGGCCGCCGCCGCCCGCGCCCTGGACATGCGCGCGAGCCCGTACGACCTGCGTGACTACGGCTTGGACCCGATCCGCATCGAAGAGCCCGCCGGCCGTGCCGAATACGTGCGCTTGCAGTCCGCCATCTCGGAGCGGTCCAAACCGTTGCGCGCGACGTTGATCGATCGGTGCCGGGATTTGAGCACCGGGGCGAAGGCCGGTGATTTCGTTGCCCGGACGGGGTACGGCAACATCGGTGCGGCATCGGGCTAGGGCCGCGGCGAGCGTCGTGACCTGCACCTTGGGTCCGGCGTGTGCGAGACCACAGGTTACCGATGGGTAGGATGGATGGGATTGCCGGGCGAGGAGGAACAATGACTGAGCGCGTGACCGTGGGCACCTTGCGGGTCGCCAAGGTGCTGCACGACTTCATCAACAACGAAGCGTTGCCGGGCACCGGTATCGACGCCGACAGCTTCTGGGCGGGGGTGGACAAGGTCGTCACCGACCTGACCCCGCAGAACGAGGATCTGCTGGCGCGGCGCGTCGAGTTGCAGGCCCAGATCGACAAGTGGCACCGGCACCGCGTGCTGGAGCCCCACGATCCCGAGGCCTACAAGGCGTTCCTCACCGAGATCGGCTACCTGCAGCCCGAACCCGAGGACTTCACCGTGACGACCTCCGGTGTCGACCCGGAGATCGCCTCCACCGCGGGCCCGCAGCTGGTGGTTCCGGTGCTCAACGCGCGATTCGCCATCAACGCCGCCAACGCGCGCTGGGGATCGCTGTACGACGCGCTGTACGGCACCGACGTCATCAGCGAGGACGACGGCGCCGAGAAGGGCACGGGCTACAACCGCGTCCGCGGCGACAAGGTCATCGCCTATGCCCGCGCGTTCCTCGACGAGGCCGTCCCGCTGGCCTCCGGCACCTGGTCCGACGTCACCGGGCTGGCGATCGAGGACGGTCAGCTCAGCGTCGCCGTGGGTGACGACGAGTCGGTGACACTGGCCACCCCCGCACAGTTCGCCGGTTACACCGGCGAGGCCGCCGCGCCGACGGCGGTGCTGCTGGTCAACAACGGGTTGCACATCGAGATCGCGATCGACCCCGACTCCCCCATCGGCTCGACCGACCAGGCCGGCATCAAGGACGTCATCCTGGAATCGGCCGTCACCACGATCATGGACTTCGAGGACTCGGTGGCGGCCGTCGATGCCGAGGACAAGGTCCTGGGCTACCGCAACTGGTTGGGCCTGAACCGCGGCGATCTGGCCGAGGAGGTCGCCAAGGGCGGCGAGAGCTTCACCCGGGTCCTGGCCTCCGACCGCACCTACACCACCGGGGACGGCGGCGAATTGACGCTGCCGGGCCGCAGCCTGCTGTTCGTCCGCAACGTCGGGCACCTGATGACCAACGACGCCATCGTGGTCGCCGACGGCGCCGAGGCCGACGGCGAGGCCGGCAAGGAAGTCTTCGAGGGACTGCAGGACGCCCTGTTCACCAGTTTGATCGCGGTGCACGGTCTGACGGCCTCGCAGGACAACGGCCCGTTGACCAACAGTCGGACCGGCTCGATCTACATCGTCAAGCCCAAGATGCACGGGCCCGACGAGGTCGCGTTCACCTGCGAGTTGTTCAGCCGCGTCGAGGATGTCGTCGGCCTGCCGCAGGGCACCTTGAAGGTCGGCATCATGGACGAGGAGCGGCGCACCTCGGTCAACCTCAAGGCGTGCATCAAGGCCGCCGCCGACCGGGTGGCCTTCATCAACACCGGATTCCTGGACCGCACCGGCGACGAGATCCACACCTCGATGGAGGCCGGCCCGATGGTGCGCAAGGGCACCATGAAGAGCCAGCCGTGGATCAAGGCCTACGAGGACGCCAACGTCGACATCGGGCTCGCCGCCGGGCTGTCCGGGCGCGCCCAGATCGGCAAGGGCATGTGGGCCATGCCCGATCTGATGGCCGACATGGTCGAGCAGAAGATCGGCCAGCCGCGCGCCGGCGCCTCCACCGCCTGGGTGCCGTCGCCCACCGCGGCCACCCTGCACGCCCTGCACTACCACCAGGTCGACGTGTTCGCGGTGCAGGCCGAGCTCGCGGGCCAGACCCGCACCACGATCGAGGAGTTGCTCACCATCCCGCTGGCCAACCCGGCATCGCTGACCTGGGCTCCCGAGGAGATCCACCAGGAGGTCGACAACAACTGTCAGTCGATCCTCGGTTACGTGGTGCGCTGGATCGACCAGGGTGTCGGTTGCTCGAAGGTGCCCGACATCCACGACGTCGCGCTGATGGAAGACCGTGCCACCCTGCGCATTTCGAGTCAGCTGCTGGCAAACTGGCTGCGCCACGGGGTGATCACCGCCCAAGACGTGCGCACCAGCCTGGAACGGATGTCGCCGGTGGTGGACCGCCAGAACGCCGGGGATCCGACCTACCGGCCACTGGCCCCGGACTTCGATTCGAGCATTGCGTTCAAGGCCGCCGAGGAACTGATTCTCGCCGGCGCCGAACAGCCCAACGGCTACACCGAGCCGATCCTGCATCGCCGACGCCGGGAGCTCAAGGCCAATATCGGGTCGTGACTAAACTCAGCTCGGATGGTGGGTCAACGGCGAAAGTCAGGGGTGATTAAGCGTGGGTAGGCACAGAGCTCCCGACCCCGACGATTCCGACGACGATCCGTTCGCCCCCGACGGGTTCGAGACCGACCAGTTCGAGGCCGGCGACTACGAGGCCGACGACCACGGTCGGCACACCGGCGACACCCCCGGCGCCGGCACCCCGGTGTACCGCGAGGACCATCCCGCCGGCGGCTACAACTATTCGGCCGAGTACTCGGCGCGGTACCCCGGCGAGCAACCCGAGCACCCCGCCGACGACCGCGACACCGACCCCTACGGTGAGGCCCGCTTCGGCACCGACGATGACTACGACGATTACGAAGACGAGTACCAGGACGATTACGACGACGGCGTCGGGGACCGGTTCGGCTACGCGGCCGACGCCTCCTCGGGCGCCGAGCCGCCGGGTGACCCGCAGACCTCGGGCGGGCACCGCACCGACGCCGAGTGGACCGGTAGCCACCGCACCGTCGCGCCGGGCCGGCGCGGTGTCAGCGTCGGCGTCATCGTCGCCCTGGCGACCGTGGTCGCCGTGGTCGCGGGCTTCATCATGTGGCGCTTCTTCGGCGACGCGCTCTCGGACCGCTCCGATGTCGCCGCCGGCCGCTGCCTGCAGGGCGACGCCAACGTCGCGGTCATCGCCGATTCGGCGATCGCCGGGCCGCTCGAGCAGGCCGCCGCCAAGTTCAACGAAACCGCCGGCCCGGTCGGCGATCACTGCATCGTGGTCGGTGTGACCGCCGCCGACCCCGGCGCCGTCATCGACGGGTTGGCCGGCGGATGGCCGCAGAGCCTCGGCGAGAAGCCGGCGCTGTGGATTCCGGCCAGCTCGGTGTCCGAGGCCCGGCTGCAGGCCGCGGCCGGCCCGGAAACGGTGAGCAACAGCAAGTCGCTGGTGTCCTCCCCGGTGCTGCTCGCCATGCACCCCGACCTCAAACCGGCTCTGGCGGACCAGAACTGGGCGACGCTACCCAATCTGCAAAGCGATCCCGCCGCGCTGGACAACCTGCAGCGGCCGGGCTGGGGTGGACTGCGGCTGGCGCTACCCAGCGACGACAACAGTGGCGCGGCCGAGCTCGCGGCCGAGGCCGTCGCGGCGGCATCCGCACCGCCGGGTGCCCCCGCCACCGCGGGTGCCGGGGCGGCCGCGCGGCTGCGCGCCGATGCGCCCGAGCTGACCGACGACAGCCTCGAAGCGGCCATGACGGCGCTGCTGGGCAGCAACGACCCGGCGGCCGCACCGGTGCATGCCGTGGTCACCACCGAGCAGCGGTTGATCGCGCGGGCCACCGACCTCGCCGACGCGAAAGACGTACTCACCTCGTGGGTTCCACCCGGACCGGTGGCGGTCGCGGACTTCCCCGCGGTGCTGCTGGCCGGCGATTGGCTCGGCGAGGAACAGGCCGCCGCGGCCAGCGAATTCGAACGGTTCATGCGCCGCCCCGAGCAGTTGACCGAACTGTCCAACGCCGGCTTCCGGGTCGACGGCGGCGACCCACCGACCAGTGCGGTCACCACCGCGGCGCCGATCGAGCAGACCCTGTCGGTCGGTGACGACAGCGCGCGACTCGAACTCGCCGAGGCGCTGAGTTCCCCCGCCGCGGGGGCCGGCCCGGCCGTGTCGATCATGCTCGATCGTTCGCTGAATCTGGCCGCCTCCGTGCCGGCCATCAACGCCCGCATCGCCGCACTGCCGCCGACCGCCGCGGTCGGGCTGACCACCTTCGATGGCACCGCGGGCAACACCGTGGTCAACCTCGGCGGGCTCGGCGATGACATCAGTGGCCAGTCCCGTCGGGACCTGCTGACCTCGACGCTGAGCGGGGTGAGCCAGGCCGGCGGTGCGGTGTCGTTCACCACGCTGCGCAACGTGTACGCCGACGCGTTGGCCAACTTCAAACCGGGCCAACCGAATTCAGTGCTGGTCATCACTTCCGGGCCGCACACCGACCAGAGCCTGGGTGCCCAAGGTCTGCAGGACCTGATCCGGGGCAGCTTCGACCCGGCCCGCCCGGTCGCCGTCGACGTCATCAATGTGGGCGCCGATCCCGACCGTCCCACCTGGGAGTCGGTCGCCCAACTCAGCGGCGGCACCTACCAGAACGTGCCGGCCTCGGACTCGCCCGAGTTCGCGGCCGCGGTCAACGCGCTGCTGGCCTAGCGGACCGCTCGCCGAGATCGACGAATTTCCGGAAACTACTCGGACAAAGCGGCCCAACCTCACCTTTGGGCCGCTGGAGTGGCGTCAGGCGAAGGCCTCGATAGGCGGGCAGGAGCACATCAGGTTGCGGTCGCCGTAGGCACCGTCGATGCGCCGCACCGGCGGCCACACCTTGGGCCGGAAGCCCTTGCCCAGCGGATACGCCGCCTCCTCGCGGGTGTACGGGTGATCCCAGTCGGCCACCAGCAGGCTTTCGGCGGTGTGCGGCGCCGCGCGCAACGGGTTGTCATCAACAGGCCACTGCCCCGAGCCGACCTTGTCGATCTCGGCGCGGATCGCGATCATCGCCTCGCAGAACGCGTCGACCTCGGCCAGACTCTCGCTCTCGGTGGGCTCCACCATCAGGGTGCCGGCCACCGGGAAGCTCATGGTCGGTGCGTGGAATCCATAGTCCGCCAAGCGCTTCGCCACATCGTCGACTGTGACGCCGGTGGCCTTGGTGAGCCCCCGCAGGTCCAGGATGCACTCGTGGGCCACCATGCCGTTCTCACCGGTGTAGAGCACCGGGTAGTACTCGTCCAGACGACGGGCGATGTAGTTGGCCGACGCGATCGCGGTAAGGGTGGCCGCGCGCAGTCCGACCGCACCCATCATCCGGATGTAGGCCCAGGTGATGGGCAGGATCGAGGCCGAACCGTAGGGCGCGGCCGAGACCGGGTGTCCGCCCGGCAGTTCCGGAGCCAACGGGTGTCCCGGCAGGAACGGCGCCAGGTGCGCGCGCACCGCCACCGGCCCCACCCCGGGACCGCCGCCGCCGTGTGGAATGCAGAACGTCTTGTGCAGATTGAGGTGGCTGACGTCGCCGCCGAAGCGGCCCGGACGGGCCAGGCCCACCAACGCGTTCAGGTTGGCCCCGTCGACGTAGACCTGGCCGCCGGCGTCGTGGACCGCCGCACAGATCTCGGCGATGTCGTGCTCGTACACGCCGTGCGTGGACGGGTAGGTGACCATCAGCGCCGACAGGTTCGCGGCGTGCTCGGTGACCTTGGCGCGCAGGTCATCGAGATCCACGTCGCCGTTGTCCCGGCAGGACACCACGACGACGCGCATCCCCGCCAGCGCCGCCGAGGCGGCGTTGGTGCCGTGCGCGCTGGACGGGATCAGGCACACGTCGCGGTGGCCCTCGCCGCGCTGCGCGTGATAGTCGGCGATGGCCAGCAGGCCCGCGTACTCGCCCTGGGAGCCGGCATTGGGTTGCAGCGACACCGCGTCGTAGCCGGTGATGCCGGTCAGCCACTGCTCCAGGTCGGCGATCACCCGCCGCAGACCCGGTGCATCCGAGGCCGGGGCGAACGGGTGCTGGCGCGCGAACTCCGGCCAGGTGATCGACTCCATCTCGGCGGCCGCGTTGAGCTTCATGGTGCACGAACCCAGCGGGATCATGGTGCGGTCCAACGCCAGATCCTTGTCGGACAGCGCCCGCAGGTACCGCATCATGGCGGTCTCGGTGCGGTAGGTGGTGAACGCCGGATGGGTCAGGAACGGCGAGGTCCGGGTCGCGATCTCGACGGTGGCCACGGCCCGCGGCGCCTCGGCCCCGAACGCCGCCAGCACCGCGGCCACCTGCGCCTCGGTGGTGGCCTCGTCGCAGGAGACCGACACGTGGTCGGCGTCGACCCGCCACAGGTTGATGCCGCCGGCCTTGGCCGCGGCGATCACCGCGTCGGCGCGGCCGGGAACCCGCGCCAGCACGGTGTCGAAGAACGTGTCGTGCACGACGGCGTCACCGAGCCCGGCGGCGATCGTCTCGGCATGCCGATGGACCCGCGCGGCGATGGCGGTCAATCCCTCGGTGCCGTGGTAGCTCGCATACATCGCGGCCATCACCGCCAGCAGCACCTGCGCGGTGCAGATGTTCGAGGTCGCCTTGTCGCGGCGGATGTGCTGTTCGCGGGTCTGCAGCGAAAGCCGGTAGGCCGGGGAACCGTCGGCGTCCACGGACACCCCGACCAGCCGCCCCGGCAACTGCCGGGCCTGCTTGCTCTGCACTGCCAGATAGCCGGCGTGCGGCCCGCCGAATCCCATTGGCACACCGAAGCGTTGGGTGGTGCCAAAGGCGACGTCGGCGCCCAGATCCCCGGGTGCGGCGACCATCGTCAGGGCCAGCAGGTCGGCCCCGACCGCCACCAGCGCGCCGCGCTCATGGGCCTCGGCGATCAGCGCCGTCCAGTCGGTCACCCGGCCGCTGGCACCGGGTAGCTGCACGATGACGCCGAAGAAGTCGCCCTCGGGCAGGCCCTGGCGCAGGTCGACGGTGACGATCTCGATGCCCAGCGGGCGGGCACGGGTGGCCAGGATCGCCGCGGTCTGGACAAACAGGTCGGCGTCGACGGCCAGCTTGTTCGCCGAACCCTTCACCGCGCGGTGCATCAGCGTCATGGCCTCGGCCGCCGCGGTGCCCTCGTCGAGCATCGACGCGTTGGCGACCTCGAGGCCCGTCAGGTCCGCCACCATGGTCTGGAAGTTCAGCAGCGCCTCGAGGCGGCCCTGGCTGATCTCCGGCTGGTACGGGGTGTAGGCGGTGTACCAGGCCGGGTTCTCCATGATGTTGCGCAGCAACACCGGCGGGGTCAGGGTGTCGTAGTAGCCCTGTCCGATCATCGACACCGCGACGGTGTTGGACGCGGCCAGCGCCTGCAGTTCGGCCAGCGCGTCATGCTCGGAGACCGGCGGCGGCAGCTCTTGCAGGCCGGGCGCGACACCGGCCTCGCCGAGGGCGTCGAGGATGTTGGCGGGCAGGGCCTTGGCGGCCAGCTCTTCGAGCGAGTCCACCCCGATGACCGCCAACATGGTGGCGAGGTCGCTGTGATCCGGGCCGATGTGCCGGTCGGCGAACACCGGGGACTGGGGGCTGCTGTGATCAGTCAAGCTCGGGACTCCTCCGCGACGGGATGGCTACGCCGACAAGCCGGCGTTCCTCCCCCTCTGTCGTCCACCCGGTACCGGGCGCCTGAGAGATTCGGCGTGAGCCTTTCCCCATGGGCGGGTGACGCGGACGAAGTGCCCGACCACCGCTTTCCAGAGGCATCGTGGCCGGCGCGGTCCGGGGGCCTGAGAGGTTGACGGAGAGGTGTTGCTCCTTCGGCGTCCGCGACTGGCGATCACGGAACTCTCCCGCGCTGGGGCGATGCGCTCTGTATCTTACCGGCTTCGGGGTGATTGCCGACCGAGCGGCTCAGCCGATCTTGCGGTCGCGGGTCTTGCGTCGCGAGGCCAGCTCGTCCTCGGGGGCCGCGATGGCCTCGCCACCGTCCGCGCGCTCACCGGGGAAATCGGCGATCGCGCCGGTCAACTCGCGCATCGCGCCGCTGACGGCGATGCCGAACACGCCCTGGCCGCCCTGCAACAGGTCGACGACCTCCTCGGCCGACGTGCACTCGTAGACCGTGGTGCCGTCGGAGAACAGCGTGATGTTCGCCAGGTCGGAGACGCCGCGTTGGCGCAGGTGATCGACGGCCACCCGGATGTTGTGCAGCGAGATGCCGGTGTCCAGCAGCCGCTTGACGATCTTGAGGACCAGGATGTCCTTGAACGAATACAGCCGCTGGCTGCCGGAGCCGGCGGCGCCGCGGATCGACGGCACCACCAGCGAGGTGCGTGCCCAATAGTCCAGCTGGCGGTAGGTGATACCGGCAATCTGACAGGCGCTGGGCCCGCGGTAACCGACCAGTTCGTCGGGCACCGAATCGTCCGGGAACAACCCCGCCTGCACTGGCTCGGAGACGGGGGCCTCGCCACCCTCTCCCGCTGCGCCGAGGTCCAACTGTCCCTGACGTGGCTGCTCGCTCACCCGTGCTTCCTCTCGCCGAATAGGCTCCTGAAGAGCATACGCTTTTTCACCGCTTTCCATGACGACCTGCGTCGGCTAGGTAATCGATGCAACGGTGCAAGTATGGCTTCCCGAGTGACCCGACCGAGCCATCCGCCGGGCGTGTCGAACCGCACAACCGCAGTTGAGACGCATCCGTGACTTTCCGTGACCCCCGTTGGCCCGGGGGTCACGCGTCGCCTCAGGTCGCCTTGAAATCGTCCGGCGAGACGCTGTCGAGAAACTCCTTGAACTTCTCCACCTCGTCCTCGCGGACCGGTCCGTCGGCCTCCTCGTCCCCCTCGTCGGGGATCAGCAACCCGGCCTCGGCCAGCACCGCCTCCTCGACGAAGATCGGCACCCCGACCCGCAGGGCGATGGCCACCGAATCCGAGGGACGCGCCGACACCGTGATGTCACGGTCGAACACCAGGTCGGCGTAGAAGGTGCCTTCCTGCAGGTCGACGATCCGCACTTCCTTGAGCGAGTGGCCAAGCGCCGCAATGAGATCCTTGATCAGATCATGCGTCAATGGCCGGGCCGGCTCGACACCCTGCTGTTCCAGGGCAATGGCGGCGGCCTCCGGCTGCCCGATCCAGATCGGCAGATAGCGATCGCCGTTCGTCTCTCGAAGAAGTAATACCGGTTGATTCTGCGGCTGCTCAACACGTATGCCGACAACACGAACTTCACCCATCAGTGTCTGCCCTCCGCATGCCCGTGAGCTTCACGGCCAACTCTAGTCCTCACCGATGCAGAACGTCGCGCACCGCCGACTTGATCAACGACGTGTGCAACGTGATCGCCAACGCCGCGACCTCGCGGGCCAGCTCGTCGGCCCGATCCCGCGCGCCGGCCTTGTCGGCCTTGACCAGCGGTCCGGCGATCTGAGCGATCAGATCGGACTGCCGGTCGGCGGCCGAGCGGAAGGCCCGCAGATGCCGGGGCTCCACGCCGTAGTCGCCCAGTGCCCGCGCGCACTGCAAGATCACCACCGCGTGTTCGTCGAAGAACAGGGCGCCACCGCCCTTGAAGATCGGGGTGATTACCCCGGCCTTGAGCAACGCGTTCAACAACTCGTCGCCGGCGGCGTTGTCCACCCCGCTCTGCTCCAGCACGTCCTCGCGACTGAGCCGCACCCGGGCGGGCCCCATCGCCGAGGCCGGCAGTCGCCCGTCGCCGTCGGCGACACCGGAGACCAACGTCGGCGCCCCGTAGGACGACGCCGGTTGCGGCAACTCCCCGTCGGGCTGCGCGTCGAGTTGCGCCTTGATGACCTTCAGCGGCAGGTACTGGTCCCGCTGGGCGGTCAGGATGAACCGCAGCCGGGCACAGTCGTACGCCGTGAATCTCCGATACCCCGACGCCGATCGCTGCGGCGTGACGAGTCCCTCGGCCTCCAAGAACCGAATCTTGGAGATGGTGACATCCGGGAAATCGGGTCGTAGCAGGTCCAGCACCGCTCCGATCGACATCCCGGCGTACGCGGGAGTATCGGGTGCGGTCACTAGCCCTCTGTTCCCCCGTCACCGTTCTTCGGACCGGTCAGGAACACCAGCCGGAACTTCCCGATCTGGACCTCGTCGCCGTTGGCCAGCACCGCCGAATCGACCGGTTCCCGGTTGACGTAGGTGCCGTTGAGGCTGCCCACGTCGACGACCTGGAACTCGCCGCCCTCGAGGCGGAACTCGGCGTGCCGACGGCTGACGGTGACGTCGTCGAGAAAGATCTCGCTGTCGGGGTGCCGGCCGGCCGAGGTGGTCGCCTGGTCGAGCAGAAACCGCGATCCCGCGTTGGGGCCGCGCTTGACGACCAGCAGCGCCGAGCCGGCCGGGAGACCCTCAACCCCGGAGACGGCTCCTTCGCCGCTGCCCGCCGCCGGCGCGTCCAGTTCGTTGAGGAAATCCGCCCGGAAGACCGAAGTGGTTTCCACGGTGAGATCGTCTGGCGACTGATCTGCTCCCGAACTGCTGTCCTTGTCCGTCACACGCGCTCCTTACAGGCTGCTTGTGGCGATATCGCCGGTGAAACTCGCCCACCCTAACCGTCGCGAACCCGACGTTACCGCGCGGTGGGGGTCGATGTAGGCGGCACGGGCAGAAAGGGTGGTGGCCAGAACCCTAACAACAATCATTCGGTGAGCGTGGCGCGGTAGCCGTCGGCGTCGAGCAGTCCGGCGAGCCCGGAATCCAGCGCGCCCTCGTCGAGCTGCAGGTCCAGCAGCCACCCGGCGCCGTACGGATCGGAGTTCACCAGGTCGGGGCTGCCCTCCAGATCGCCGTTGACGGCAATCACTTTCGCCGACAGCGGTGCGAACAGATCCGAGACGGACTTGGTCGATTCCACCTCGCCGAAGGACTCGCCGGCCGTGACCGCCGCGCCGACGTCGGGCAACTGCACGAAGACGACATCGCCCAACGCCGACTGCGCGAAGTCGGTGATGCCCACCCGGACGGTGTCCGCTGCGGTGCGGCGGATCCACTCGTGCTCTTCGGTGTACTTCAGGTCGGACGGGACGTCGCTCACGGCGCTCCTCGATTCGGTTGACGCAGGTGCCCGCCGGGCCCCTGGTGCGTTACTTGACGGGCTGAGCGTATTGGCGGGGTTTCGGTTGCCGCAAGGTGGTCACGTCGAGGCGGTCGGATTGCGTCAGCAGCATCGAGCCGCCGACCCGCTCGACGCTGTCGACCGCGCCGCCGGGAATGTTCATCGCCGCGGCCAGGGTGGGTGGATCCCCAATCGCCAGAACCGAATACGGCGGTCGCAGCACGACGCCGTCGATCAGCAGTTCGGCGGGCGGCCCGGTGACCCAGGTGTCGACGCCGACTCGGACGCTGTTCTCGGCCGAGCCGATCTGCATGGCCTCGGCGCCGGCGGCCCGCAACTCGTTGATGACATCGAGCAGCGTCTCCGGGGCGACGCCGCGGGCGGGATCCTCGATGACCAGGTGCACCCCGGGTCCGGTGGCCCCCACGCTGCCGGCCAGGATCGACAGGGCGGCCAGCCGGGCCCGGGCGCTGTCGATTGCGACCTGATCCGAAGAGCCGGCGGCCTCCAGCGAGGTCAAGGTGCGCTGCAGTTCAACGACTTCGGTGTTGAGCGCCGCCTCGCGCTGTTGCAGGGAATCCAGCAGCACCACCAGATCGGCGGGGCGGGCGGATTCCAGCGCATCCCCGGACTCGGTCTGCCGGACCTGGGTCGCGATCGCGACCCCGAGCACCACGCACAGCAACACCGCCAGCGCCACGAACAGCCGCTCCGACCGGGACCGCGAGGCCGGTGGCGCGGGCAACTCATGCCGGCCATGGCCCCCGGTGTCGGGCGGCTCGGGCGTCGCTGGGGTGGCCGGACTCATCTCAGGCCCCGAACAGCCGTCGCCGCAATGCCGCGGCGTTGCCGAAGATCCGGATGCCCAGCACCACGATGATCGCCGTGGACAGCTGGGTGCCCACGCCGAGCTGGTCGCCGACGTACACGATCAACGCGGCGACGAGCACGTTGAACACGAACGAGATGACGAACACCTTGGCGTCGAAGATGTGCTCGAGATAGGCGCGCAGGCCCCCGAACACCGCGTCGAGGGCCGCGACCACGGCGATCGGCAGATACGGCTCGACGAAGTCCGGGACGCTGGGCTGGAAGACCAGACCCAGGACGATGCCGACCACCAGTGCGGCTATCCCGATCACGGCGCACCCCCGCGCGTGGTGCGGGCGCGCGAACGGCTCATCCTCATGGCGTCCCCTGTCTGGCGAAGATCACTTCCCGGATGGTTCCGGCCGGGACCATCAGCCCGTCCCCCGCGCTGACGGTCACCCCGACACCATAGGAGGTCTCCAGCAGCCGCAGCCGCCGCAAGCCGGTGCTGCGCTCGAAGTTGTCCCGCATGGTGTTCGGCGGGCCGATCGCCAGAATCTGGTACGGGCTGGCGATCGGACGGTTGTCGACCAGGATCGCGCCGCCGGCCTGCCGGATGGTGACATTGGGTCCGATCCGGACCCCGCCCACCGAAATCGCCTCGGCGCCACTGGCCCACAGCGAGTTGACGCTCAGCTGCAGGTCGCGATCCAGGATGACCTGTTGGCTGCCGGGCAGCCGTTCCTTCGACACGTCGGTGAGGTCGCGACCGGCGCCGGGATCGGTCACCGTGATCGTCAGGCCCGGCCCGATCACCGCCGAACTGGCCGCGGCCAGCCCCAACGTGTCGAGTCGGTCGAGCAGTTGCTTGCCCTCGGCGTCGTCGGTGAGTTGCCGGCGCGCCACGTCGTCGACCTGCGCCGCCAGGCCGTTGCGCCGCTCGGTGAGATCGTCGGTGGTGGCCGAGGTCGCCTTGACCGAGGCGGCCAGCGCCCGCTGGGTCGCCGACACCCCCGGCGCGGTCGAGCGGGCCTGCGCCATCGCCGCGGCGAACACCGCGGCGATCAGCAGCGCCGCGACCGCCTGCCAGGCCCAGTCGCCGCGGCGGCGATGCCCGGGGTGCGGGCGGGCCGCCGCGGCGGCCGCGTACCCGGGATCCAGATGCTCGGACAGCAGCGAGCGCAGCAGCGAGGGCACCGGCAGCTTCTGCACCCCGCGCGTCTGCCGGGCCGACAACCCCGCCTGCGGCTCGTACCCGCCGAGCGCATAGCCCCCGAGGGGGCGGTCCGGCTCGCTCACCGATGCACCTTGGGCAGCTGCCGCACCACCATGCCGACCTGGATCAGATAGAGCACGAACGACCACAGGTACATCCCGAGCCCCCAGACCAGGAAACCCCAGCCGAGAGCCCCGATCACGGTGCTCCACAACGCATCCCACTGCCCCAGCAGAATCAGCGGGAACGCCGACATCAACGCGAAGGTGGCCGCCTTGCCGATGTAGGTGACCGGCAGCGCCGACAGTCCGCGGCTGCGCAGCATCGGCAACGTCGTGGCCAGTATCCCGTCGCGCGCCAGCAGCACCACGATGATCCACCACGGCACGATCCCGGCCAGCGCGAAGGTGATCGGGATGACGATCATGTAGAGCCGGTCGACCGCGGGATCGAGCAGTTCACCCAGCCGCGAGGACTGGTTCAGCACGCGCGCGATCTTGCCGTCGGCCCAGTCCGAGGCGCCGCTGAGCATCAGCACCGCCACCGCCCAGCCGTAGGAGTGGCTCACCAGCAGCAGATAGCCGAAGACGCCGATCAGCACCAGCCGCGCGGCGCTGAGCACGTTGGGCACGGTCAGCACCCGATCGCGCGCATCCCCCGCGTTCATGCCCCCAACCTAGTGGGCGCGACTCAGCGGAACACCCCCGGCAGGCTCAAGCCCGACATCGTGTCGTCCTGCAGCGGGTTGTCGTGCACCATGTAGGTCCACGTCGAGGTGGGACGGGCCAGCTTGGACAGATCCAGGCCGGGTTCGTCCTCGAGCACGTTGGCGGTCTCGAAGGTCTGCTGCGCGGCTTCGATGGCGTCGGCGGCCAACGACCCGAACGCGTCGACGGCCATCCGGTGGAACTCGTCGAGCGGGCTCTGCCGCCCCAGGGCGCGCAGGTGGATGCTCTCCCGGATGTCGGAGAGAAACGCCTGGTGATCGGCCCAGCCGCGGTCCAGGTGATACAGCATGATGAGCCGGCAGATCCGTTCCAGTTCCGCCTCGGAGACCTGCTCGGACAGCTCCTCGTAGCGCTGCGGTGCGCGCTCCTTGAGTTCCTCGAGTGCGGTCGGCGTCGACAGCAGCGTGTTGCGCCGGTCGACGATGATCGCGCGCTGCTGGGCGATCAACTGGTTGTAGCGCCAGGTGTTGGCGTGCACGTCGAGCAGCCGGCCCTCGGCCACCCGCTGGGCGTGGTCGATCAGGGCGGCGGCCTTGGGGTTGGTGATGCGACCCTCGTCGTCGGTCTCGGTGGGCAGCTTCCCGGGTTCGAGGTGGCTGGCCACCACCTCGTCCTCCCAGCTGGCGAAGAACACCGAGGAGCCCGGGTCGCCCTGGCGCCCGGCGCGGCCGCGCAGCTGGTTGTCGAGCCGCTGGGTGTTGTGCCGGCCGGTGCCGACCACGTGCAAGCCGCCGAGTTCGGCGACGGTCTGCTCCGCGGTGCCGGTGTCGTCGCTGCCGCCGAGGCGGATGTCGGTGCCGCGGCCGGCCATCTGAGTGGACACCGTGACGGCACCGAGCTTGCCGGCCTCGGCGATCACCGCGGCCTCCTCGGCGTCGTTCTTGGCGTTGAGCACCACGGCCGGCACGCCGCGCTTGACCAGCCGTTCGTGCAGTTCCTCGGATTCGGCGACGTCGTGGGTGCCGACGAGCACCGGTCGGCCGGTGGCGTGGACCTCGGTGATGTGGTCGATGATCGCGTCCATCTTGGCCGCGGCGGTGATGTAGACCCGGTCGACCTCGTCCTCGCGGATGTTGGGCGTGTTCGGGGCGATCGGCGAAACGCCCAGCTTGTAGAACTGGCGCAGCTGCTCGCCGGCGGCCAGCGCGGTGCCGGTCATCCCGCACACCGTCGGGTACCGGTTGATCAGCGCCTGCACCGTGATGGTGTCGAGCACCTCGCCGGTCTCGGTGGCCTCGATGCCCTCCTTGGCCTCCACCGCGGCCTGCAGCCCGTCGGGCCAGCGCTGCAGCTGGGCGACCCGCCCGCGCGAGGCGTTGATCAGCCGCACGGCACCGTCGCGGATGATGTAGTGCACGTCGCGCTGGAGCAGCACATGCGCGTGCAGCGCGACGTTGACCTCGGTGAGCGTGGTCCCGACATGTTCCTCGGAGTACAGATCGATGCCGCCGAGGGTCTTCTCGACCAGCTGCGCGCCGGCCTCGGTCAGGTGGATGTTGCGGCGGTCGCTGTCGGAGTCGTAATGCACCCCGGGGGTCAGCGACCCGACCAGTTCGACGATCTCGAGGCGCGGGGTCTCCCGGTGCGTGGTCCCGGCCAGCACCAGCGGCACCAGCGCCTCGTCGACCAGCACCGAGTCGGCCTCGTCGATCAGGGCGACGTCGGGTTTCGGTGAGACCAGATCCGCCACGTCGGTGACCAGCTGATCGCGCAGCACGTCGAAGCCGATCTCGTTGACCGAGGCGTAGGTGACGTCGCAGCCGTAGGCGGCGCGGCGCTCAGCGGCGGTCGAGTTCTCCGTGATCCAGCCCACCGTGAGCCCCATCGCCTCCAGCAGCGGCCCCATCCATTCGGCGTCGCGGCGCGCCAGATAGTCGTTGACGGAGATGACGTGCACCTGCCGACCCCCGAGGGCGTACCCGGCCGCGGCGATCGCGCCGGCCAGCGTCTTACCCTCGCCGGTGGCCATCTCGACGACGTCGCCGGCCAGCATCCGCAACGCGCCCTGCAACTGAACGTCGAACGGGCGCAGCCCGGTCGCCCGGTCGGCGGCCTCACGGGCGATCGCAAGGAACTGCGGGATGTCGGCGGAGTCCGCGAGATCATCGAGATTCAGCAGCTGGGCGGCCTTGCGCAGCCGCTCGTCGTCGAGATCGGCGGCCTTGGCGTCGAATTCGGCCGAGGCGTTGACCTCGTCCATCGAGCGGGCCTGGTTCTTCTCGGAGCTGGCGCCGAGCAGCTTCCAGAACCGCTCGCTGATTCGACCCGGCTTGCCACCGGCGGTTTTGCTGGCTTTTGATTCAGTCTTCGAGGTGCGTGCCACAGGTTCACGGTACGCGGGCCGGACACCGCGACGGTGCACACCTCCGGTGGTTCAGGCCAGGTTGGAGCGCCGCGGATAGGCCACCGCGGGATCGGTCAGCGTGTTGACCACCGCGGGCAACCCGCTGTCGAAGGCGCGCCGCAGCGCGGGTCGCAGTTCGTCGGGCGTCCGGACCAGCTCGCCGTGTCCGCCGAGGGCCGCCACCACCTGGTCGTAGCGGGTCTCGGGACGCAGGTCGGCCACCACCGAATAGCCGTACAACAGCTCCATCGGATGCTTCTCCAGCGCCCAGATGCCGTTGTTGCCGACGACCGAGACCACCTGAACACCGTGCCGCACCAGGGTGTCCCACTCCATCCCGGAAAAGCCGAAGGCGCCGTCACCCTGCAGCAGCACCACCTGGCGCTGCGGGTGGGCCAGCTTGGCGGCCAGGGCATAGCCCGGTCCCGAACCCAGGCAGCCGAACGGGCCGCTGTCCAACCAGGACCCCGGCGCGTAGCTGTCGATCACCCGGCCGGCGTAGGAACCGAAGTCGCCGGCGTCGATGACCACGATCGCGTCCCGATCCAGCAGGGGGCGCAGCTCGGCGTAGACCCGCATGGGGTGCAGCGGGGCCCGGTCGTCGGCGAGCTCGCCGGTTTCACCGGCCCGCGCGGTGGTCTCGGTGTCGCGCAGCGCGGCGATCCAGTCCTCGTGGTCGCCGATGGCCGCCGTGCCCAGCGCCGCCAGCGTGGCGGGCAGATCGCCGTAGAGTTCGGCGGCGACCGCGCGCGGATGGTCGCGCTCGGGCCGGACGCGGTCGGCCACGATCAGTGCCGTGTCGGCACCGAAGACCGCGCCGAATCCGAGCCGGAAGTCCATCGGGACCCCGACCACCAACGCGACGTCGGCGTTGCGCAGCGCCTCGCTGCGGGCTCGGGAGAAGGCCAGTTCGTGGTCGGCGGGCACCAGCCCGCGCGCCATGCCGTTCATCAGCACCGGAATCCGCAACGACTGCGCCAGCGCCAACAGCTGTTGTTCGGCGTGCCCCCACCAGACGTTGGTGCCGGCCATGATCACCGGGCGGTGCGCCGCGGCCAGCCGATCGACCGCGCGTTGGAGCTGGTCGGCAGCGGCGACGACGGGGGTGCGCGGCACGGTCAGGGCGCCCGGTCCGCCGGCGTCGGCGGCCGCGCCGAACACCACGTCCATCGGGAAGTCGATGAACGCCACGCCCGAGGGTGCCGCCACCGTCGCCAACAACGCTTCGTCGATCATCGGCGCCACCGCGTCGGGGGCCGGCGCGGTCTTGGCGTAGCGGGTCAGCGGGGCGACGAACGGAATGTGGTCGATCTCCTGCAACGAACCCATGCCCCAGCGCATCGCGGGCGCCCGACCGCCCAGCACCAGCATCGGTGACTGGTTCTGCTGGGCCGCCCCCAGCGCGCTCATGCCGTTGGTGATGCCGGGCCCGGCGGTCAGGGCCGCCACCCCGGGCACCCGGGTCACCTTGGCCCAGCCCTCGGCCGCGAACGCCGCGGTCTGCTCGTGGCGGGTGTCGATCAGGCGCACGCCCTCGCTGCGGCAGCCGTCGTAGATCGAGAACAGGTGACCGCCGGACAGCGTGAACATGGTGTCGATGCCGTTGGCCCGCAGCCGCCTCGCGATGAGCTGACCGGCGTGCACGGAACTCTCGGGAGCGTCGCTGCTCATAGCCGCAGCCTAACCACTCGGCGTGCGGCGTCGCCGCACGCGGTGTTGCTGGGGTAGCTTCGCCGCAGACATTTTGCGATGGCAGCCGCCGTCGGGGTATAGGGCAGGAGACGTCGCTGGTGAACGAGTTGGAACCGTTCTCCCCCAGCCTGGACTGGGGGCAGGAACTGCTCACGTCGCTGCTGTGGATCGCGAAGGGCTGGGCCATCGCGGCCGCGGCCACATTCGTGTTCGTGTTCGTGATCGTCAAGTTCACGCCGTGGGGCCGGCAATTCTGGCGCATCACCCGCGACTACTTCACCGGCCCCGAGAGCGTGCTGGTGTGGTTGTGGTTGGCGGCGTTGCTGTTGTCGGTCACCGCCGGGGTGCGGTTGTCGGTGTTGTTCAGCTTCCAGGGCAACGACATGTACTCGGCGGTCCAGATTGCGGTGCAGGGCATCGCCGCCGGCGACGACGTGGTCGAACAGTCTGGTGTCAGCGGCTTTTGGCGCGCGCTGTGGATGTTCGCCCTGCTGGCGACGCTGCACGTGGCCCGGATCATGCTCGATCTGTTCATGACTCAGCGGTTCATGCTCACCTGGCGTGCCTGGCTGACCGACCGCCTGACCGATGACTGGCTGGATCACCGGGCCTACTACCGGACCCGGTTCATCGACGACACCATCGACAACCCGGACCAACGGATTCAGGCCGACATCGACATCTTCACCGCCGGGGTCGGACCGCAGCCCAACGTGCCCACCAACCTGAGCACCAGCACGCTGTTGTTCGGCGCGGTGTCCTCGATCATGTCGGTCATCTCGTTCACCGCGATCCTGTGGAACCTCTCCGGCGAGCTGACCTTCCTCGGTGTCACGGTGCCGCGAGCGATGTTCTGGGTGGGCCTGTTGTACGTGTTCATCGCGACCGTGGTCGCGTTCTGGATCGGTCGGCCACTGATCCTGCTGAGCTTCAACAACGAGAAGTTCAACGCGGCGTTCCGGTACGCGTTGGTGCGGTTGCGCGACGCGTCGGAATCGGTGGCGTTCTACCGCGGTGAGATCGCGGAGAAGCTGCAGCTGAGCCGACGGTTCGAGCCCGTGGTGGACAACTACAAGCGCTACATCAACCGGAACATGGGTTTTTTGGGGTGGAACCTGTCCATCAGCCAGATCATCGTGCCGCTGCCCTGGCTGCTGCAGGCCCCGCGGCTGTTCAGCGGCGAGATCAGGTTCGGCGACGTCACGCAGAGCGCGACGGCGTTCAGCGAGATCCAGAACGGGCTGTCGTTCTTCCGGAACTCCTATGACAGCTTCGCCGGCTGGCAGGCGGCCATCATCCGGTTGCACGGCTTGGTCGTGTCCAATGAACAGGGCCGCGCGTTGCCGTCGCTGACCGTCGAACCGAGCGCCGACTGCGTGGTCGAGTTCGACACGGTCGAGGTCCGCACCCCGACCGGGGAGCAACTGCTCGACCCGGTGACGCTGCGATTGGACAGCGGCGACACATTGGTGATCAGCGGCAAGTCCGGGACCGGAAAGACCACCCTGCTGCGCAGCCTGGCCCAGCTGTGGCCGTACACGACGGGGACGCTGCGGTGCCCGGCCGGCACCAACGAGACGATGTTCTTGTCCCAGCTGCCGTATGTCCCACTGGGTGATCTGCGTGGGGTGGTGTCCTATCCCAGCGAGCCCGGGGCCATTCCCGACGAGGAGCTGCGGACGGTGCTGACCAAGGTGGCGTTGCCGCAGCTCGCCGACCGGCTCGACGAGGTGCACGACTGGGCCAAGGTGCTGTCCCCCGGCGAGCAGCAGCGCGTCGCGTTCGCCCGCATCCTGTTGACCGCACCGAAGGCCGTCTTCCTGGACGAGGCCAGCTCCGCGCTGGACGAGGGCCTGGAGTTCCTGCTCTATCAGTTGGTGCGCACCGAGCTGCCGGACACCGTACTGGTCAGCGTCGCGCACCGCGGCACCGTCGCCCGGCACCATGAGCAGCGCCTCGAGCTGCTCGGCGGTGGCGACTGGCGGTTGGGTCGGATCGAGAACGCCGCGGCGCCGGTGCCGTGACGGTCCGGCCGGCGGTCGGGATTCAGCGGCGGTGGGCCTGCGCGGCCGCGTGCGCTCCGGCCCGACGACCGAAGAACGACCCCTCGCCCAGCTGGGTGCCGCTGGCGTAGCCCTTGCCGTCCTGCGCGATGTTGGCGGCACAGGCGCCCGCGGCGTACAGGCCCGGCACCACCGAACCGTCCGCGCGCAGCACCTCGCCGTCGATCGACACCGTCAGCCCACCCATGGTGAACCCGGAGTACATCGCCCGGCCCAACGACAGGTCGAAGGCCGCCCACGGCCCGGTGTCTTGCGCGGCAACGTATTCGGGTTGCTTGTGGAAGTCCGGGTCCGTGCCCTCGGCGGCGAACTCGTTGTACCGCTGCAGGGTGGCGGCCAGATTGCCCGCCGGGATACCCAGCGCGGCTTCCATCTCGGCCACGGTCTCCCAGCCGTCGATGAACTTGATCAACGGCATCTCCGGCATCTGCATGTGCGCCTCGTCGACAATCAGGTACGCGACCTGGTCCGGCTGTTCGAGCACGAAGGCCGAGGTGCGCGAGTGGTAGGAGTCCTCGGCGACGAAGCGCTTGCCGTCGGCGTTCACAATCACCCCGGTGAGCAGGATCTCCGGCGGGTAGGCCGCGGCGGTGATGAACAGCTGATCGAGGTTCTGGGCCACCCCGCCGGCCGAGACACCCATCCGGATGCCCAACCCGTCGTCGTTCGGGTTACCCAGGATGTAGGGGGCCACCAGGCCGTGGTGTTTGGTGCGTCGCGGTTGACCCAGCGCCGGGGTGTGTTCGGCGACCATGTCCTCGTTCATCGCGAAGCCACCGGCGGCGATGATCACGGCGTCGGCCTTGACCACGCCGGTGTCACCGAAGTGCTTCCAGGTCGCGCCCACCACCGCACCGGTGTCGTCGACGACCAGTCCGGTCACCCCGGTCTCGTAGCGGAACTGCACGCCGAGTTCGTCGGCTCGCTTGAGCAGCAGGTCGATCACCATTGCCGCGCCGCCCAATTCGCCGGGCACGGGCACCGAATGCCCGCGCGGCGCGGGCTTGGCCTGCTCGCTGAACGGCCACACCTTCTCGTTGCCGGTGTAGGACAGGCCCTCGGTGCCCGGCGGCACCACCACCTTGCCCGGGTAGTAGGTGCGCTCGAACTGAAAGCCCAACTGCTCCAGCCAGTTGAAGTGTTCGACGCTGCCCTCGCAGTAGGCGCGGATCTTCTCGTGGTCCGGGTCGTGGGCCACGGCGACGAGGTAGGAGTACATCTCCTCGGGACTGTCCTCGTGGCCGGTGGCCTGTTGGACGGCGGTGCCGCCGCCGAGGTAGAAGTGTCCGCCGGCCATCGAGGTGGTGCCACCGGCCGCGGCGGCCTTCTCCAGCACGAGGACCTTGGCGCCGGCCGCGGCCGCACTGACCGCGGCGCAACCGCCGGCGATGCCGAAGCCGATGACCAGGACATCAGCGCGCTCGACGTCGTCGGGCCAGGACGCGATGTCACCGGCGTTGGTGATGGGCGGGATTTCGGTGCTCACGCTTGCTCCTGGACAGCAGTCTCTGGACACTAATACTGATCAGGTCGCAGGATAACGCAGCACCGCCTTGGGACGGCAGAACACCCGGTAGACACGCACTGAGCGGTACCGACGCGGCAAGGTGAACACGTTCCAGTTCGGCCTCGTCGACGTTTCGGCTCAGGGCGCGATGAACGCGGCGGTGTTGACCACCCCGACGTCTTGCCGGATCTGTTCGGAGGTCGCTTGCCACGACACCGCCGCCGGATAACTGCCCCAGGTGCTGTTGAAGATGCCGATGATCACCGCGCGCGGGCCGTCGACGACATAGACCGGGCCACCGGAATCACCCTGTTGGCTGACCACCCCGTCGGCCATGGTGAACCAGCCGTTGTTGACGGCGCGGACCGTCCCGCAGCTTTCGCCGGTGACGACGCCGAAGTGGCACACCGGCTGACCGACCTGCGGCACCCGGCCGGGTTCGGACGCCAGCGGACGGCCGCCGGGCAGGATGTCGTTGACCGCGACGTCGGGGGCCAGGGCGATGGCGCCGTAGTCGGAGATCTGATCCTCGGTGCGCACCGTCGCCCCGTTGGGGGTGTTGTCGCGGTAGGCCGCGAGGTTCCCGATCACATTGCCGTGCACGTCGGAGACCGGGCCGCTGCCGCGGCAGTGTCCCGCGGTGAACGCCACCCGGCGCTGCGGGTCGACATATCCCATGGTGCACACGTTGCGGTCCAGCCGAATCTCCATGCCGGGATGCACCACCACACCGGGATTCGCGCCGGCCGGTATCGCGGGGATGGCCAGCAGGAGGGCACCGAGGGCGACGGCCGTCAGGACCGACCACATGGCCAGCAGGCCAGACCACCGAGTATTTGGCCGCATCGCAGCTCCGATCGGTCAGGGCCGGGTGCCGGCCGTGTCAATTGACTAACCCAGTTATCGGCGCATCGTGACAATATCGTTACTGACACGCCACCGGTCAGGTACCCGAACCGCAGATTTTGTATGCCGCGGACAAAAAACAGCGGCCCGATCCATCGAGGACCGGGCCGCTGCGGGCGCTGAATCGATCAGTCCGGGATGGTGAGCACCTGGCCCGGGTGAATCAGATCGGGATTGGCGATGCCGCTGGCGTCAGCAATCCGTTGATATTTGCTGCCGTCGCCGTAGAAGCGCTCGGAGATGGCCCAGAGCGTGTCGCCGGAGACAACGGTGTAGGTCCGCGGCGCCGGCGGTGGTGGAGGCGGCGGCGGGGTGGGCGCCTCGGCCGCGGCCGGGGCCACCTCGGGCGCGGCCTGCGCGGGGGCCGGCTCCGGAGCCGGCTCCGGGGCGGCCGCCGGTGCCGGCGGCGGTGCGTCGGCGGTGTCGGTCTTGGTCGACCAGGCCGCCTCGTCGCCCGAGTAGAGCACCAGGTTGCGGTCGTCCTGCAGCACCAGCCGGACGTTCTTCTTGCCCTTGGTATCGGTATGCCACACCGGCTTGTCCGCGGTGTAGAGCACGAAGTTCCCGTCCTTCTGAACCTCGGCGCGAACGACATCCTGACCGTTGGTCGACGTGGCCCACACGGCCTCGCCCCGCGCGGCCAGCACCAGGTTGCCGTCGTCCTGCAGGGTCAGGGTGTACGCCCCGTTCTTGGAAGTCAGCGACTCCCCCTTGGATAGCTTCTGCCCTTCGGCGAGCGTGTCTCCCACGTGCATCCTCTTCTCTTGACGTAATGCCTCGACACCGGTCCGCAAACATCGGTCACCGGCGTTGCCAGGCCGGACCGTCGCGGCCCGGCCAGCGTTGAGCTTACGGGCATCAGGGTTTGCTGCGATAGCATTCGGCGCATCGCGAACAAGACTCAGGAGTCGAACCCGAGGCCCAACCGGTCCAGGGTTTTCAGGATCGCGTTGCGCCGGCCCGACCGGTGATCAGCGCGGTCCAGCGACCAACGGGTGGCCTGGATACCGACGCTGGCCAGCGGTTCGGGCGGAAACGGCAGCGGCTTGCTGCGGACCATCTCGAGCCGGGTCCGCGCGGTTTGCCGACCGTACACCAGGTCCAGGCAGACATCGGCGGCGAACCGGGCCGCCCCGACACCGAGGCCGGTAAACCCGTTGACGTAGGCGACCCGGCCGCGGTGCGCCTGTCCCCAATGCGCGCAGAACCGGGTGTTGGTATCGATCGCACCGGCCCAGTGGTAATCGAATCGGACGTCGGCCAACTGCGGAAAGGTCAGAAAGAAGTGCGCTGCCAGCCGCCGGTAGGTGCGGGGGCGGTGCTCATAGGACGGATCCACCCGGCGGCCGAAGTGGTACACCGCGTCGTAGCCGCCCCACAGGATCCGGTTGTCGGCCGAGAGCCGGTAATAGTGGAACTGGTTCCCGCTGTCCCCGACGCCCTGCCGGGCCTGCCAGCCGATGCGGTCGAGTTGCGCGCCGCTCAACGGCTCGGTGCCCAGGACGTAGTCGTATACCGGCACGGTGTGAAATCGGTTGCGGCGCAGCAGGCTGGCAAACACGTTGGTGGCCAGCACCACGCGGGCGGCGATGATGTCGTGGCCGGCGCTGACCTGGATCTCGGCGCCGACCGGACGCACCGCCGTGGCCGGACACCGTTCGTAGATCGACACGCCCGCCTCGGTGCAGGCGCGGGCCAGTTCGACCGCCAACTTGGCCGGGTTGACCAGCGCGCAGGTCTGCGGGTTGAAGAGGCCGGCCAGATAGGTCGGCGAATCCAGTTGCGCCCGGACCTGGTCGCGGGTCAGAAACTGGCCCTCGCCGGCGTCGGCGGCCGCCCGCAGCCATTCGACCTGGTGAGGTTCGACGGCCACCGACAACATGCCGGTGCGTTCCCACTCGGTGTCCAGGCCCAGCCGGGCGATCTCGTCCTGCATGCCGTCGAGATTCTCCAGACCCAGGGCTTCGAGTTCGGCGAGTTCGTCGGGCCACCGCGACCGCCCGTTCTCGGTGCCGTGGGTCAGGCTGGCGTCGACGAATCCGCCGTTGCGACCGGAGGCCGCCCAGCCGATCCGGTCGGCCTCGATCAGCACGATGCTGGCCGACGGATCCTGTTGGGCGGCATGGAGTGCGGTCCACAACCCGGTATAGCCACCGCCGACCACCAGCAGGTCGCAGCGCAGCGGGCCGGCCAGCGCCGGGTACTGCGGGCGGGCCGCACCGAGTTCCGCGAGCCACATCGACCCGAACGCCGAGTCGGACAGCGACCGGTCGATCAGCCGGCGGTCGACGTGGCGGTCGAAGACGGTTTGCACAGTCTCGCAGCGTACGGGCGCCGCGACGGGCCGGCAGGACTTCGACCAAGGTGCGCCGCGGCGACTACCCGTTCGCGCGCACCGCCGCCGCGGGGACGGGCCGATCCGCGCGCGGCGCCCAACCGGGCGGGCCGAAGACGTAGCCCAGTCGGTCGCGCAGCCGGGACACCGAGCGCACGTCGCGGGCGATCGCGACGTACTCGTGGGTCTGCAGCTTCCAGATGTTGTAGGTCTCGACCGGTTTGGTCAGCCCGTAGTTCGGCCGGAACAACTCCGGCTGGAACGTCCCGAACAGCCGGTCCCAGATGATCAGGATGCCGCCGTAGTTCTTGTCCAGGTATTCCGGGTCCCGGCCGTGGTGCACCCGGTGGTGCGACGGCGTGTTGAAGATGAACTCGAAAGGCCGCCAGAGCTTGTCGACGCGCTCGGTGTGCACCCAGAACTGATAGATCAGGTTCAGCGAGAACGCGAAGAACACCATCCAGGGCGGGACCCCCAGCAACGGCAGCGGAATCCACACCAGGATCTCGCCGCTGTTGTTCCACTTCTGCCGCAGCGCGGTCGCGAAGTTGTAGTACTCGCTGGAGTGGTGGGCCTGATGGGTCGCCCACACCACCCGGACCCGGTGCGCCATCCGGTGATAGAGGTAGAAGCCCAGATCGACCCCCACGATCGCGATGACCCAGGTGTACCACTGCGTCGACGGCAACTGCCAGGGCGCCACGTAGGCGTACAGCGCCGCATACCCGAGCAGCGCCACGAACTTCCAGGCCGCGGTGGTGGCCACCGACACCAGACCCATCGACAGGCTCGCCACGGCATCGCGGCGGTGATAGCCGCCGAACGGCGCGCCCGCGTCGGCCTCGACCTGTTCGAGCTTGCGTGCCGCGACCCACTCCAGGGTCAACAGCAGCAAGAAAAACGGGATCGCGAACAACACCGGATCGCGCATCTGCGGCGGCAACACCGCCAGCGCATCGGTTACCCCAGACACCACGCCCTGCATATCAGCGGAGTCTAGCCGCCGGCATCGCCGTTGTTCAACACCGCGTCAGTAACGCGGGGGCGGGCCGTCAGCGGAAGCTGAGCACCTCATCGCCCCAGGCGGCCCGGATCTCGCGGTCCGGATCGGCGGCCACGGTGTCCCGCTCGTCGATCAGCAGCGTCGCGCGGTCCTCGACGGAGAACGGGGGCCACGGCTCCCCCGCCGGACCCACCGGTTCACCGCCGCGCGCGAAGCTCACCCAACGCTGCTGCATGCGGTCGGACAGCGCCCGGCCGGCCTTCAGTCCACCCAGCTTGAACGTGACATCACGGGCGCCCATCACCAGATTTCCCCACACGTAGGGCAACTCGGTGGCGTGTGCCGCACCGAGCCGGAGCACCCGCAACATGGTCGTCGCCCAATCGAAGCGGTACAGGTACACCGGCGCGACCGCGCTGTGGCCCTCCGCCAGCCACAACGTCGGCATCCGGAAGCCGACGTCCCGGGCCACGTGCAGGCCGCGGGCCCGGGGGCGGACGCCGGGATAGGCGGCCTCGATCTGGGCGTCGGTGGGAATCGCCAATTCGGGCTGCTCGGTGGCGATCTCGTCGAACATCGACCGAATCGTCTTCGGGGCGATCGGCATCAATGGGGACTTCATCCAGCGGAACAGCGCGGCCTCGTCGCGGTTGGTGCCGATGATCAGCGGCACCGGATGCGAGCGGCCCTGCCGGGCCAGCTTGATCGGGTAGTCCGGCACCAGGTCACCGTCGACGATCGGCGCGAACGCCAACGTCCCCGGCGTGGCGGTGGGCACCTCGTCGAAGACGTCGTAGGACGCCTCGACCAGCGCCTCCACCGGCACCGCGCGCGCCTCGTCGGCGCTCACGCCGAGCCGGCGCAGCACCTTCTCGGCGACCCGGCCGGCGCGCTCGCTGTCGTAGGCCGAGGTGGCGGGCGAACTCTGGGCGATGGCCCGGTGGAACAACCCCGCGGCCGCCGGCGCGGTCAACAACGTCGTGACGATCCCGGCGCCGGCCGACTCGCCGAACAGCGTGACCTGCCGGGGGTCCCCGCCGAAGCGCGCGATGTTGTCCTGCACCCATTGCAGGGCCATCAGGGTGTCGCGAATGCCGACGTTGGAGTCGAATTCTGCGCTGCCCCCGAGTTGTCCGAGTTCCAGGAAGCCGAAGGCGCCCAGCCGGTAGTTCAGCGTGACGACGACGACATCGCGGCCGGCCAGCGCCCGCCCGTCGTAGAGCGGCTGGCTGGCTGCGCCCAACAGGTACGCCCCGCCGTGCAGCCACACCATGACGGGTTTGGCCGCGCCGCCGGTCAGCACGTCCGAGGGCGCCCACACGTTGAGGAACAAGCAGTCCTCCGACGAGCGCGTGCCGGTGCCCAGCGGTACCGGGCTGTCGGGCTGCGGGCACACCGCGCCGTAGAGCGTCGCATCGGCGATCTCGGTCCATGGCTGCGGGGGCTGTGGGGCGCGCCAACGCAACTCGTCCACGGGCGGGGCGGCGTAGCGGATGCCCTTCCAGCTGGCCACCGCGCCGTCATCGGCGCCTCGCACGGGCCCGCAGCGCGTCTCGACGACGGGGTAACTCTGCACGCGTCGTGCCGCGACGGCCATCTGACTTCTCCTTTGCCGGTCGAACAGTCGATCCCCCGAGGTTACTCGCCAGTACGTGCCGGGCCGACTGGTCGGCGTCCGGCTATCCTGACCCGATGCGCAGCTGGGCGCTGCTGGTCACAGCGATTCTGACCGAGGTCGTGGCAACCCTGTCGCTGCGGGCGTTCCAGGACCACGCCGGTTTCCTGGCCCTCGTCGTGCCGGGCTATCTGGCCTCGTTCGCCCTGCTCGCGCTCGTGCTGCGGGCCGGGATGCCGATCGGGGTGGCCTATGGGATCTGGGGCGCGTGCGGCACCGCGCTGACCGCACTGCTGGCCACCCAGCTCTTCGATGATCCGTTCACGCCGGCGATCGCCGTCGGCATCGCCCTGATCATCGCCGGCGTGCTGCTGGTCGAGTTCGGCTCGCAGCGGGCCGCGGCGCGCCACGGTGCGGAGCCGGCCTGATGTGGCCGGCGCTTTCGACCGCGATCGTGCTCGAAGTCCTGGCCACCCTCGCGCTGCGCGCTTCGGACGGATTACGCAAGAAGCTGTGGCTGCTTCCGATCCTGCTGGGCTACCTCGGATCCTTCGTGATGCTGTCGGTATCGCTGTCGCTGGGCATGCCGGTGGGCATCGCCTACGGCGTGTGGTCGGCCTGCGGCGTCGCGCTGGTGGCGGTGCTCGCGAGGTTCCTGTTCGCCGAGGCGCTGACCCCGATGATGGCGGCCGGGATCGGCCTGATCATCGCCGGCGTGCTGACCATCGAGCTACTCGGTTCGCTCGGCTGAGGTCGAGGACCGGAGCGTGGCCGCGAGCAGCGCGACCGCCAGGCCGGCCGCCACCACCAGCAGCAGGCTGAACCGCAGACCCACCGCGTCGGCGAGCACCCCGACCAGGGCCGGCGAGAGCAGGAACCCGACCCGCATCACCCAACTCACCACAGTCAAGCCGGTGCCGGGCCGCAGCCCCGCGAGGTTGTCGGCGCCGTGGAACGCCGCCGGGACCGCGGTCGCGACGCCCAGGCCCGCCAACCCGAAGCCGACGATGGTCATCGGCACGTTCGGAACCGCCAGCGCCGCGCCCATTCCGGCAGCGATGAGCAACCCGCCGGCGCGCACCACGGTGCGCTCCGAGAAGCGGTCCACCAGACGGTCCCCGAGCAGCCGCCCGATGAACTGCAATCCGACCATGGCGACGAAACCGGTGGCCGCCACGGCCGCGGGCGCGCCGAAGTCCTCCCGCAAATACACCGCGGCCCACGAACTTCCGGCGTCCTCCACGAACGCCCCGGCCAGCGCCAGCGCCGCCAGCGCGGCCACCGGCACCCACACCGCGCCGGACGGCGCGGGCCGGTCGTGCCGCCGTGCGGGCTGAGCGGCTTCGTCGGCGGGACCGCCGGGCAACCGGCGATAGCACAGCAGACACAGCACCGCGACGACGATCGCGGTGCCGGCCAGTTGCGCCACCCGGTCGATCTGCAGGGCGATCGCGGCGGCCGCGATGCCGCCGCCGGCGACCGCGCCCGCCGACCAGGTCGCGTGCAGCGAGTTGATGATCGACCGGCGGTAGTCCCGCTGCACGATCAGCCCGGCGGCGTTCTGGGCGACATCGGTCACCGCGTCGACGGCGCCGGCGGCAAACAGGGCCGCCGCGAACACCGCCGGCGACGGCGCGGCCGCGGCCACCACGGTCAGGGCCGCCAGCAGCAGGCTGCTCAGCACCGCCACCGGAGCCGCGCCGAATCGCCGGATCAACCGCGCCGCGGCCCACCCGGCCAACAAGGCCCCGGACGAGAACGCCGCCACCGACAGCCCCAGCAGCGTGTTGGTCATCTGCAGGTCGGCCTTGATCTCCGGGTACCGGGGCACCAGGTTGGCGAACACCGCGCCATTGGTCAGAAAAAGGACCGCAACGGCGAACCTGGCTTGTCGGGGGCGGTCGGTGCGCACCCCTCGATCGTGCATCATCGATTCCGGGCTCCGCCGCCCGCGACAGCGGGCCGCCGAGCCCGGCAAGATGTCCTCATGCCCGCCACCGACGCCGCCCTGGCCGCACTCGCCGAACGCTACGGCGTCGCCACCGGATACGACGATTGGACCGGCCGCCGCGTCGAGGTGCCCGAGGAGACATTGATCGCGGTGCTGGGCGCCCTCGGTGTCGCGGCGTCGACACCGACGCAGCGCGACGCGGCCCTGGCCGCCGTCGAACACGCCTACTGGTCGCGGCCGCTGCCGCCGACCATCATCGCGACGGCCGGCGAAGCCGCCGCGTTCTGGGTGCATGTCAGCCACGGCGCGCCGGCCCACCTCCGGCTTCGACTCGAAGACGGCACCGTACGCACCGACCTGCAGCAACTCGAAAACCACACTCCCCCACATGCTCTCGACGGACACCTGGTCGGAGAGGCGAGCTTCGCGCTGCCGGCCGACCTACCACCGGGCTATCACCGGGTGCATCTGCACAGCGGCGATCTGGCGGCCAGCGCCGCGGTGATCGTCACGCCGGCCTGGCTGGGCCTGCCCGCCCGGCTGGGCAGCCGCCGGTCTTGGGGTCTGGCCACCCAGCTCTACAGCGCGCGGTCGGCCCGGTCCTGGGGCGTCGGCGACCTCACCGACTTGACCGACCTGGCCGTCTGGTCCGCCTCGCAACACGGCGCGGACTACGTCCTGGTGAATCCGCTGCACGCCGCGGCACCCACCCGGCCCATGGAGCCGTCGCCGTATCTGCCGACGTCGCGACGCTTCGTCAACCCGCTGTATCTGCGGGTCGAGGCAATCCCGGAGTACGCCGACCTGACCAAGCGCCGCCGGGTCCGCCGGCTGCGCGACGAACTGCAGCGGCGGACCGGCGATCTCGACGTGATCGACCGCGACAGCGCCTGGGCCGCCAAACGCAAGGCGTTGCGGCTGCTGCACCGTGTGCCGCGCACCGCCGGTCGTGAGCTGGCCTACGCGGCGTATCGGGACCGGCGCGGGGCCGCGCTCGACGACTTCGCGACCTGGTGCGCGCTGGCCGAACGCCACGGCGACGACTGGCACCGCTGGCCGGCCGAACTGCGGCATCCGCGGGCCGCGGCGGTCGCCGAATTCGCCGCAAAGCACAGCAGCGCAGTCGATTTCCACCGCTGGATGCAGTGGCAGCTGGACGAGCAGCTGGCCGCCGCCCAGACCGCCGCGCTGCAGTCCGGCATGGCGCTGGGGGTGATGCACGACCTGGCGGTCGGGGTGCATCCCAACGGCGCCGATGCCTGGGCGATGCAGGAAGTACTCGCGCTGGGCGTCACCGCGGGCGCGCCGCCCGACGAGTTCAACCAGCTCGGGCAGGACTGGTCGCAACCGCCGTGGCGGCCCGATCAGCTCGAGGAAAGCGAGTACCTGCCGTTCCGCGAGTTGATCGGGCATGTGCTGCGCCATGCCGGCGGGGTGCGCATCGATCACATCATCGGGCTGTTCCGGCTGTGGTGGATCCCCGCCGGCGCCGCACCCACCGCGGGCACCTACGTGCGCTACAACCACGAGGCCATGATCGGCATCGTGGCCCTGGAGGCCCTGCGCGCCGGGGCCGTCGTCGTCGGCGAGGATCTCGGCACCGTCGAACCGTGGGTGCGGGAATACCTGCGCGACCGCGGCCTGCTGGGCACCTCGATCCTGTGGTTCGAGCTGGACCGCGACGGCGACGGCACACCGCTGCCGGCCGAACGATGGCGGCAGTACTGCCTGTCCTCCGTCACCACCCACGACCTGCCGCCGACGGCCGGCTACCTGGCCGGTGAACACGTGCGCCTGCGGGCCGACCTGGGTCTGTTGACGCGGCCGGTCGAGGACGAACTCGCCGATGACCGCCGCCAACAGCGGGCGTGGCTGGCCGAACTGCGCCGGGTCGGACTCCTCGGGGACGGGCCGGCCGACCCGGGCGCGGACCCGGAGTCGGTGATCACGGCGCTCTACCGCTACCTCGGGCGGACCCCGTCTCGGCTGCTGGCGCTGGCCCTGCCCGACGCCGTCGGCGATCCCCGCACCCAGAACCAGCCGGGCACCACCGACGAGTACCCCAACTGGCGTGTCCCGCTTGCGGACTCATCGGGTGACCCGATGTTGCTGGAGGAGGTGTTCACCGACCGGCGGGCCGCGGCGCTTTGCCAGACACTGCGCGCGGCCACCCGCGACTAGTTACTATCGCCGACATGCCATTGGCCGAAGGTGCCGAGTTCGCTGGCTATACGATCATCCGCCCACTGGGCGCCGGCGGGATGGGCGAGGTGTACCTGGCCCACCACCCGCGACTGGCCCGCCGCGACGCACTGAAGGTCCTGACGGCCCCGGCCGCCGACGATGCCGAGTACCGCGAGCGCTTCGACCGGGAGGCCGATGTGGTGGCGGGGTTATGGCATCCGCACATCGTGGGTGTGCACGACCGTGGCGAGCACGACGGCCGGCTGTGGATCTCGATGGATTACGTCGAGGGCATCAATGCCGCCGAACTGCTCGCCGGACATCCGCAGGGACTGCCCTCGGCGGACGTCGCGCGGATCATCTCGGCGGTCGCCGAGGCGCTGGACTACGCGCACCAACGCCATCTCCTGCACCGCGATGTGAAGCCGGCCAACATCCTGGTCGCCCATCCGGGCGAACCCGATCAACGAATACTCTTGGCGGACTTCGGCATTGCTCGCCGCGACGACGACACCAGCAAGCTGACCGCGACCAACATGACGGTGGGCACCGTCTCCTATGCCGCACCGGAACAGCTGATGGGATCCAGCCTGGACGGCCGGGCCGACCAGTACGCGTTGGCCGCCACCGCCTTTCACCTGCTGACCGGCGCGCCGCCGTTTCAACATTCCAACCCCGCGGTGGTGATCAGCCAGCACCTGACAGCCACCCCGCCCAAACTGGCGGTCCGCCGACCCGACCTCGCCCACCTGGACCCCGCGCTGTCCAAGGCGCTGTCGAAGGACCCGGCGCACCGGTTCGGCCGCTGCGTGGACTTCAGCCGGGCGCTGAGCCATCAGCTGGGGTCGGCGCCGGCCGCGCCGGCCACCGCCGGTCCCGCCGCCCCGACCGCGGCCGCGTTCGAGGCCGGCACCCCGCACTCCCATCGGGCCCCGCCGGCGGGCAACCCGGCCTGGTGGCGGCCGTCCGTGGTGCTGCCGATCCTGCTCGCGGTGTTGCTGGTGGCGGCCCTCGCCTTTGCCGCCGGTGAGTTCATCGGCGTGCGTGACGCCGAACCCGCCCGACCGAGCCCCACCGACACTCGTTGAAACACTTCGGCGCCTCGCAGCGATGAGTCCATAAGTTTCACACCTGTCCCATCTGCGATATCTTCACTCCTCAGAACCGTTTGGAGGCCGTGCGTGAACAAGCTTGCCCTGCTGGCTGCGGGTACCGCCGCTGCCGTTTCGATGGCGGTCGTCGGTGCCACTCAGGCCCACGCGGCCGCCCCCGATGTCACCGGCGAGCCGTACGGCCGGGCCGTTGCGGTGCTCAAGAACCAGGGCTACAAGGCGGTGTTCGGCGGATCGATCGGCAACGACCTGCCGCAATCGCAGTGCGTGGTCATCGCGCAGGAGGCCACCGGCGCCGGCACGCAGCGGCTGCGGCTGGACTGCAACCTGGCGCCCGGCCAGGAGAAGCCCGGCGCACCGAACACGCACCGACTGGTGCCGCCGGGCGGCTCGGTCCCCGGCGGGGCGTCCAGCGCGCCCGCTCAGGGCGCCCAGCCCGCGCCGGGTCAAGCCGGTCGGCCCACCCCGGGCGCCGGCACCGTCACGGTGACGCCGCGGCCGGTCGGGTAACTCCTCAGCGGCTGACCAGGCCGTGCAGTTCGGCCAGCGTCCACGGCGGTGCCGTGTGGTGGTCGCGATAGCCGAGCAGCGTCGGCGTCGGGCGCTCGAACCGCCCGACGAACCCGCCGGCCCCCACCAGGATCTGCCCGGTCACCGCCGAGCCGAGATCGCTGGCGAGGTAGGCGTACAGCGGGGCCACGTAGTCCGGCGGCGCCACGTCGAGCGCCCCCTGGGTCGATACGTCGTCGAGTAGCCCGCGGCGGTTGAGCTCGGCGATCTGCCGTTCGTAATCCGGTCCGGTCGACAGTCGCGTCTTGGCGCCCGGGCACACCACATTGGCCCGCACGCCGTACTCGGCGAGTTCGGCGGCGATTGCCATGGTCAGCCCGTTGACCGCGCCCTTGCCGGCGGGATAGCCGGTCCCGCCGTAGTCGCCGAGGAACGCGAACGAGCCGGTGTTGACGATCGCGCCGGCCCGCTGGGCGACCAGATGCGGCGTGGCGGCCCGGCAGGTGTGGAAGACCGTCCCGAGGTGGGCGTCGATGAGCTGCTGGAATTGCGCACCGGTGATGGTCAGGATCGACGATCCCGGCGGTTCGGCGATGCCCGCGCAGTTGATCAGGATGTCCAGCCCGCCGTGGGTCGCCACGCAGGCATCGACCAGCGCGGCCGCGGTCTCCTCGTCGGCGGGTGACCCCGCGAAGCCGGCGGCGGTGTGCCCGCGCGCGGTGATCGCCGCGACCGTTTCGGCGACCGCGGTGCCGTCCCGCCCGTTGACCAGCACCTTGGCACCCAGCGCCGCCATGAGTTCGCTGACCGCGCGGCCGATGCCCCGGGTGCCGCCGACCACGATCGCCCGCCGCCCGGCCAGCCGCGGGTCGCTCCCGTCCGCCACGTCAGCCGGGCACCCAGTCGAAGGTGTCGGGGTCGGGGCCCAGACGGCCGGCCACGCCGCGGTCCAGGGCGCTGATGTCGGCCATGGTCTGGCCGTCGAGCGCGAAGTCGAACAGCTCGGAGTTCTCCCGCATGCGCGCCGGGGACACCGATTTGGGGAACACGACGTCGCCGCGCTGGAGGTGCCAGCGCAACACCACCTGGGCGGGGGTCCGGCCCAGCCGCGCCGCGATCGCCGTGACCGTCGGGTCGGCCAGCACGCGGCCCTGGGCGATCGGCGCCCACGCCTCGGTGACGATGCCGTGCTGCAGTCCGTAGGCCCGCACCTCGTCGTTGGCGTAGTACGGGTGGGCCTCGATCTGGTTCACCGCCGGGACGGTCCGCGACCCGCGCGCCAGGGCTTCCAGATGTGCCGGCTGGAAGTTCGACACGCCGATGCTGCGGGCCCGGCCGTCGGCGGCGAACTCCTCGAGCACATTCCAGGTCGACACGAAATCCCCGCCGTAGCGGGTGGGCAGCGGCCAGTGGATCAGGAACAGGTCGACATGGTCGGTGCCGAGCGCCTGCAGCGTCGCGTCGAACGAGCGGCGCGCCGCCTCGGGCTCGTGGTTGGAGTTGTTCAGCTTGCTGGTCACGTAGACCTCGCTGCGGTCCAGCCCGGCATCGCGGATGGCCTGGCCGACGCCCTGCTCGTTGCCGTACATCTGGGCGGTGTCGATGTGGCGGTAACCGATCTCGAGCGCCTTGCGCACCGCGCCCGCGGTGTCGGCCGGGGCAATCTGGTAGACCCCGAAACCCAACTGGGGAATGGTCGAGCCGTCGTTGAGCGCGACGGCGGGAATGTTGCTCATGCTGACCTCCGGGTCCTCAGGTATCCCCCCGCACGCTACGCGGGGAATACCGCGGGCCGTTACCGCGGTTACAGCTGATGTCGATGTCGGACCTGCCCCGGGCCCCACTCCAGAACTGTCGCCGCGAGCGACCACTCGCCGAGAGGCGCAGCCGGCTTCGACGCCAGGGCCGCCGAGTTCGCTCGGCGGCCCTGCTGTTTTCGGCCGTCGCGTTTCCGGCGCTCAAAAATGTTGACGCCATTGGTGTTTCCCTTAAGGGGTGACAGAGTCGGCATTCTCTGTAAAGCTAATCCCAGTTAATCCGGATTTACCAAACGCTGAGGGTGTCGACGATGACGAGTGTGCAAAGCGAGACGGGTGTGTTGGCGGGCGATCCGCGGATGTTGGTCGACGGCGAGTTGACTGGTGCTGCTGGTGGGGCGACTTTCGATGTGGTGCATCCGGCCAGCGAGCAGGTCGCGGGTCCGGCCGCCGATGGCACGGTCGCGGATATGGAGCGGGCGGTCGGTGCGGCGCGGCGGGCCTTCGATGAGACCGATTGGGCGCGGGATCGGGAGTTCCGGTTCCACTGTTTGATGCAGTTGCACGCCGCGTTGGAGCGTAATCAGGAGCGGCTGCGGCGGATCCTGATCACCGAGGTGGGGTGTCCGGTCACGGTCAGCGGCAGTCAGATCGAGAGCCCGATCGCCGAGGTCAAGCATTGGGCCGAGCATGGCCGCGATTTCGAGTACCTGGTCGACACCGGGGTCCACGAGACCCAGTTGGGCCCGGCCCGGCGCAAGCTGCACTACGAGCCGGTCGGGGTGGTCGGGGCCATCACCCCGTGGAATGTGCCGTTTTATTTGAACATCGCCGAGACGGTGCCGGCGTTGATGGCCGGCAACACCGTGGTCCTCAAGCCCGCGCAACTGACGCCGTGGTCGGGCAGCGAGTACGGCCGCATCGTGGCCGAGGAAACCGATATTCCGGCCGGGGTGTTCAACGTGGTGACCGCAGGCGCCAACGAGGTCGGGGCCGCGTTGTCGGCCGATCCGCGGGTGGACATGATCACCTTCACCGGATCGACGGCCACCGGCCGGGCCATCCTGGCCGCCGGCGCGTCGACGGTGAAGAAGACGCTGCTGGAGTTGGGCGGCAAGTCCGCCCACATCGTGCTCGATGACGCCGACTTCAACGCGGCGCTGCCGCTAGCGGCGATGATGGCCTGCGTCATGAGTGGGCAGTCCTGCATCCTGCCCAGCCGCATCCTGCTGCCGCGCTCGCGCTACGAGGAGGGCATCGAGATCCTCAAGACCATGATGGAAGGCTTCCCGGTCGGCGATCCCTGGACCCCCGGGGTCATGCAGGGCCCGCAGATCAGCGCGACGCAACGCGACAAGGTGCTCGGGCTCATCCAATCCGGCATCGATTCAGGGGCCCGACTGGTCACCGGCGGCGGCATCCCGGCGGACCTGCCCGTCGGCTACTACACCCAGGCCACCCTGCTCGCCGACGTCGACCCGGATTCCCAAGTCGCCCAGGAAGAGATCTTCGGGCCGGTGCTCACCGTGACCCCGTATGACAGCGACGACGACGCCGTCGCGATCGCCAACAACTCCATCTACGGCCTGTCCGGCGAGGTCTCGGGCACCGACGTCGAGCGGGCGTTCGCAGTAGCCACCCGGATGCGCACCGGCAACGTCACCATCAACGGCAAAAGCCACTTCGGCATCGACAGCCCCTTCGGCGGCACCAAGCAATCCGGTCTGGGCTACCGCAACGGAGCCCTCGGCTACCAGGAGTACCTCGCGATCAAGACCATCGGCATGCCCGAATGAGCGATCTCGACGAGATCACCGCACTACTGCACCGCTACGCCCGCGCCGTCGACACCAAGGACTGGGAACTGTATCGCGCGGTGTTCACCGAGGACGCGCACATCGACTACAGCTCGGCCGGCGCCGTCGTCGGCACCCGCGACGAGGTCATCGACTGGTTCGCCGCCCACTTCGGCGTACTGGCCTGGAGCATGCACCACATCACCAACATCGAAGCCGACATCGACGGTGACACCGCCACCGTGCGCGCCATGTTCTACAACCCCATGCAACTACCCGGCATGACCGAACCCAGCGCCTGCGGCGGCTACTACCACCACGAACTCACCCGCACCACCGACGGCTGGCGCAGCCACCGACTGCGCGAAGAAAACATCTGGTTCACCAACCGCCCCGGCGCGTGAGCGTCGGCGACGGCGACGGCTCTTGGCGCGGCAGTTCTGTACTCGCCGAAACACAGCTAGTACGCTGCTGCTGAGCGACTGCTTAGCAGCGCGGCCCGCTGCGTGATGAAATGGGGACGATTGCCGATGGCTGACACTGCTCTCGAGACCGATACCCGGCCGAGAAGCCGATACGCCGGCACGCGGATGGCGCGCGTCGAAGACACCCGCCTGCTGACCGGGCACGGCACCTTCGTCGACGACGTCACCCGGCCGGGCATGTTGCACGCGTGCTTTGTCCGAAGCCCGTTCGCCCGGGCCAAGATCAACTCGATCGACGCGTCCGCGGCCCTGGCGTTGCCCGGGGTGATCGCGGTGTTCACCGCCGAGGACATCAACCCCGGCGTGCTCGAGTCCTGGCATGCGGTCGCGGGCAAGGACGTTCCCGACACCCCGCGTCCGCCGCTGGCCGAGGGCGAGGCGAAGTTCGTCGGCGACCCGGTGGCCATCGTGGTGGCCGAGAATCGTTACCTCGCCGAGGACGCCATCGAACTGGTCGACGTCGACTACGAACCGCTGCCGCCCGTCGCGGACTTCACCAAGGCCGTGCAGATGGGCACCGAGCACGGTCACGTCGTCCACGAGCAGTACCCGGACAATCAGGCCGGCGGCATGGCCGGCATGCCGCCGGACGAGGAGGTGTTCGCCGCCGCCGCGCACGTCGCCTCGGCGCACATCTATCAGCAGAGCTACGTGCCGGTGCCGATGGAAACCCGCGGCATGGTCGTGGAGTGGCAGGCCGCCTCCGGTGAACTCACCGTGTGGGCCTCCAGCCAGACCCCGCACGAACTGCGGGCCTTCACCGCGCGTCTGCTGGGCCTGCCCGCCCAGAATGTCCGGGTGATCATGCGCGACAGCGGCGGCGGCTTCGGCCAGAAGGTGGTCCCGATGCGCGAGGACATGTGCATCCTGCTGGCCGCCCGCAAGGTGCCGGCCGCGCTGAAGTGGATCGAGGACCGCCGCGAGAACCTGATGACGGCCGGGCAGGCCCGCCACGTCGACGGCAAGGTGCGGATGGCGTTCGACGCCGAGGGCACGATCCTGGCCGCCGACATCGACTTCATCCAGGACATCGGCTCCTACCCGACGCCCTACCCGGTGTTGACCACCGCCGCGATCGGGATGTTCTTCCCCGGCCCGTACCGAATTCCCAAGGCCAGCTTCAACTATCAGACGGTGTTCTCCAACACCGCCGGGATGGCGGCGTACCGGGGACCCTGGCAGTACGAGACGCTCTCCCGCGAGATCCTGCTGGACATCGCGGCCCGCGAGATGGACATCGACCCCGTCGAACTACGGCGGCGCAACATCCTGCGGGGCGACGAGATGCCCTACTTCAACCCCAACGGCATGCCGTACGACCACGTCGCCCCGGCGGACACCTTCGAGCAGGCGGTCAAGATTCTCGACCACGAGGGCTTCCGCAAGGAGCAGCGCGAGGCGCTCGAGCAGGGCCGCTACCTCGGCCTCGGGTTCTCGGCCTACATCGAGCCGACCGGGGCGGCCACCGGCAACCTGGGCTCGGAGGGTTGCAGCATCCGGATGGAGTCCACCGGCAAGATCAACGTGTACGTCAACGGCGGTTCGACCGGCAACAGCATCGAGACCACCGTGGTGCAGTTGACCGCCGACGCGCTGGGCGCCGACATCGAGGACGTGTCGACCATTCAGGGCGACACCGCGGTGACCCCGTACGGCGCCGGCACCCAGGGCAGCCGCAGCGGACCGATGACCGCCGGTGCCGTCAACGAGGCCGGGGCGATCCTGCGCGACCGACTGCTCGCGTTGGCCGCCTCGATGCTCGGTGTCGAGCAGTCCGAGGTCGAACTGGCCAATTCGAAGGCGTCCGTTCGCGGCGATGCGAGCAAGAGCGTGACGTTCGCCGAACTGGCCTACCGCGCCCATTACGAACCGGGGATGGTGCCGCCCGGCACGTCGGTCACGCTGGAGGCCACCGCCCGGTTCGTGTCGTCGCCCGACGCGATGATCCACTGGGCCAACGCCACCCATGCCTGCACGTGTGAGGTCGACGTCGTCACCGGCCACGTGACGCTGACCCGCTACATCGTCAGCGAGGACGTCGGCCCGATGATCAACCCGAACATCGTGGAGGGTCAGGTCGCCGGTGGCACCGTGCAGGGCATCGGCGGTGCGCTGTTGGAACATCAGGCCTACGACGACGCCGGCAACCCGCTGTGTTCGACCTTCGTCGACTATCTGCTACCCACCGCCACCGAGGTACCCAACATCGAGTACGGCCACGTCGAGATCCCCGGACCCGGCGTCGGCGGCTACAAGGGCTGCGGCGAGGGCGGGGCCATCGGGTCCCCGCCGGCGGTCATCAACGCGATCAACGACGCATTGGCCCCCCTGGGCGTCACCATTACGAAAATGCCGGCCACGCCGGCGACCATCGTCGCGATGATCGAAGAAGCCCAACAGAATCAGAGCAAAGGACAGTAGAAGGTGGAGTTAGTCAACGAGTTTCGGGTTCCCGTTCCGATCGATCAGGCCTGGGCGGTGCTGACCGACGTCGAACGCATCGCCCCCTGCATCCCGGGTGCCCAATTGCTGTCGGTCGACGGCGACTCCTTCACCGGGGCCGTCAAGGTCAAGGTCGGGCCCATCACCGTGCAGTATCAGGGCAACGCCGCGTTCAAGGAGAAGGACGAGCAGGCCCACCGCGCGGTGATCAAGGCCAGCGGTAAGGAGACCCGCGGCCAGGGCAATGCCGCCGCGCTGGTGACCGCCGAACTCAAGGACGAGGGTGACGCCTGCACGTGCGTGCTCACCACCGATCTGACCATCTCCGGTAAGGCCGCGCAGTTCGGCCGCGGCGTGCTCGCCGATGTCGCCGGCAAGTTGATCGATCAGTTCGCCCAGCGTCTCGAGGCCGACCTGCTGGCCGGCAACGCACCGGACGTCCCGCGCCTGTCCGCGGTGCCGACCGGTGCGGCAGCCGCTGCGCCGCAACCGCATTCGGGCACCGAGGAGGCGTCGCTGGATCTGCTCTCGGTGATCGCGGCGCCGCTGGCCAAGCGCGCGCTGCCGGTGGCCGCCGGCCTGCTGGCGGGCGTGCTGCTGGGCGTGCTGTTCGGGGGCCGCCGGTCCAGGCAGCCCTACATCGTGGTGCTGCCGCCGGGCAGCCAACTGCCCTAGCGGCACGTGCACCCGGAAATGTGACAGTGAACTGAGGGCGAAGATTCGTAGGAATCTTCGCCCTCAGTTCAATCTTGTTGCCGTGGCTTCAATCTCGCCGCGACTCTCCGCTCATCTCGACGGCACGGTGCACGGCATTGACGATGCCCTGATACCCGGTGCATCGGCAGAAGTTGCCGGAAAGCCCCTCGCGGATCTCTTCGTCGGTGGGATTCGGGTTGTCCTCGAGCATCGCGGTGATCGACATCACGAAGCCCGGGGTGCAGAATCCGCACTGCAGGCCGTGGCATTCGCGCATCGCGGCCTGCACCGGCGACAGTTCACCATCGGCCGAGGCCACCCCCTCGACGGTGGACACCTGCGCGCCGTCGGCCTGCACCGCGAAGACCAGGCACCCGCGCACGGCGACGCCGTCGACCAACACGGTGCACGCACCGCAGGAGCCGTGTTCGCAGCCCAGGTGGGTCCCGGTCAGGCCGCAGCGCTCCCGGACGAAGTCCGCCAACGTCATTCGCGGCTCGACCACGGCCTCGACGTCGCGTCCGTTGACCGTCATCTCGACGATGTGCTCATGCATATGCGTTCTCCCTGCTGGCCTCGGTGCTGGCGTCGGTGAAGGCCCGCGACACCATCGCGGCGCCCACCCGGGTGCGGTAGGACACCGACCCCTGGATGTCGGCGGGGACGTCGGTGAGGCCGCGCATGGCCAACTCACCCACCTCTTCGGCGACGACATCGGCCAGCTTGCGGCCGATCACCGCCTGCTCGGCCTCGGTGGCGCGCCGCGGGGTGGACCCCAGGCCCATCAGTCCGATGGCACACCGCCGCACCGTGTCGTCGTCGTCGAGTTCGGTGGCCACGGTGGCGCCGGCAATCGCGAAATCGCCGTGTCGGCGTGCGAATTCGTGCACGCCGAAGCCGCTGCGACCGCCCCACACCGGGAATCCGACCGCGGTGACCACCTCGGCGGGCCGCAGCGCGGTCTCCCACAGCCCGATGAAGAATTCGGCCGCCGGGATCTCGCGACGACCCGTGGACGAGGTGGCCTCGATGACGGCGTCGAGCGTCAGCGCCGTCGTCGGGTACTCGCCGGCGGGATCGGCGTGCGCGACCGCCCCGCCGAGCGTGCCGCGGTTGCGGATCTGGAAGTGCCCGATCAATGGCGTCACCCGGTTCAGCAGCGGCACATCGGTGCGCACCACGTCGTCGGCACCGACCGCGGCGTGGGTGGTGCCCGCACCGACCCACACGGTGTCACCGCGTCGTTCGATGCCTTGCAACTCCGGCAGTCGGGAGATGTCCACCAGGTTCTCGAAATGGGTCAGGCGCAACGCCAGCATCGGCGTCAGACTCTGGCCGCCGGCCAGGATCTTGGCGTCCTCGCCGAGCTCGTCGAGCAGTGCGACGACGTCCTCGACGTCATGCGGGCGGTGGTAGGCGAACGGGGCCGGCTTCACAAATGCCCTCCTGAGGGCCGGGGGCGTACAGGGCTGCTGTGCACTCGCTCAGTTTAGAGCACCGCCCGGTGATGGGCGTCACGGGTCAACCGCGCGGCAAAATGTAGCACCGCAACAGTTACCGTGCGCTATGCTCGCTTGAATTCACTAAGACGTAGCGCAGACGTAGCAGGAGGATGTGGCGACGATGGACTCCGCGGCCACCGGAGCAACAAACTTCGCCGACTCCGATCCTCCGCTCACGCCGCCGCTGACCGTCCGCTGCGGCGGCCGCACGTATCGGGCGGACCCCGACGACGGTGAGATCACGATCGGTCGGGATCCGGCCTCGAGCCTCCACTTCCCCTACGGCTGGATGTCGCGCACCCACGTGCGGTTGCGGCCCGAGGGGTCCGGCTGGGTCGCGATCGACAGCAGTCGCAACGGCATGTTCGTCGATGGGATTCGCCACGAATCGATCCCCGTCACCGACGCGGTGACGATCAAGCTCGGCGACGCCGAGGGCTTCGCGGTGGAGCTGTTCCTCGGCGAACCGCCGGACGACGACGAGGCCGGCTCCGACGAGACCACCGTGGTCGAGGAGGTCGACCCGGGCGTGGCCCGCGCCGGCGCGGCGGTCGCGGCCCGGCGCCGCGAACTCGAACTCACCCAGCGCGGACTGGCGCGCGACAAGATCATCAACGCGGGCGCGCTGATCGCCTTCGAAAAGGGCCGAAGCTGGCCGCACGAGAGCACCCGGGCCAAGCTCGAACAGGTGCTGCAGTGGCCGGCCGGGGCGATCGCCGGCATCCGGCACGGCGCCCCGTCCCCCGACGACGAGGCCACCCAGGTCATCTCGACGTCGGTGGCCTCGCCGCTGATCGCCCAGACCATTCAACTGGCGTTGAAGAGCGTCGACACCGCGATCGACGCGCTGCCCGACCCGAGCACCGCGGAGTTCCACGCGGCGGCCGGCTCGATTTTGTCCGATCTACGCAATCTGCAGACCGTCGCCGGCGAGGCCGCCCGCAACGCCCCGGGCGCACCCGCCCTGGTGATCGCGCTGGGCGGGGTGCGTCGCCGCTACGACGAGCTCATGCGGAAGGTCGCCGCCACCCCGAATGCCACGGCGGGACAACGGCTTTATGCCGCGCGCCATCGCACCAACCTGACCGTCGCCGACGCGGCACTGGCCGCCGGGCTGTCGGAGAACCTGATCGAGGCCGCCGAGGCCGATCAGCCATTGCCGCCGCAGGCCGAATCGGCGGTCGCGGCGCTGCTCACCGAATTGGAGGCGACGTGACCGCACTGGGCGGCGCGCCCGAACTGGTTCCGGTGCTGCCGGCGCACCGGTTCGACGAAGCGGCGTTGACCCGCTATCTGCGCCAACAGCTTCCGGGCTTCGACGGCGAGATCGAGGTCCGCCAGTTTCAGGGCGGCCAGAGCAATCCGACCTACCATCTGGCGACCCCGGCGGGGCAGTACGTGCTGCGCAAGAAGCCGCCGGGCAAGCTGCTCCCCCGCGCCCACGCGGTCGAGCGCGAGTACCGGGTCATCTCGGCGCTGGCCGACTCCGAGGTGCCGGTCCCACCCACCCGACTGCTGTGCAGCGACGAATCCATCATCGGCACCGCCTTTTTCGTGATGGATCACGTGGCCGGCCGGGTCTATCCGGACCGCGTGCTGCGCGACGCCACGCCGCCGGAGCGCGCCGCGACCTACGCGGATCTGGCCCGGGTGTTGGGGGCCCTGCACCGGGTGGATTACCGCGCCGCCGGCCTCGCGGACTTCGGCCGCCCGGACGGCTACCTGGAGCGCCAGGTGGCCCTGTGGACCAGCCAGTGGCAGGCCGCGCGCCGCGAGGAGATGCCGCAGATGGACCTGTTGGCCGACTGGCTGCCGCGGCACCTGCCACCCGACACCGAACCCGCCTGCATCGCCCACGGTGACTACCGGCTCGGCAACGTGCTGCTGCATCCCAGCGAGGCCCGGGTGGTGGCGGTCCTCGATTGGGAACTGGCGACCATCGGCCACCCGCTGGCCGACCTGGCCTACACGTGCCTGACCTATTACTTCGACGCCGGGCCCACGGGTTCGGAAGGCCTGGCGGGCGAGGACCTCACCGGCACCGGGTTCCCGAGCCAGACCGAATTCGTCGCGGCCTATTGCGAACACGCCGGCCGACCGATCCCCGAGTCACTGGATGTCTACCTGGTGTTCTCGATGTTTCGGCTCGCCTCGATCGTGGCCGGGGTGTGGCGGCGCGGCCTGGACGGCAACGCCGCCGACGCGCGCGCGGGCACCGACGTGTTCCGCGACCGCTACCGCGCGCTGGCCGAGCGGGCCTGGGAACTGGCGCAACAACTGTAGGAATCCGCCGCCGGACGCCGTCACGTCCGGTGACATTGCCGTGACGGTGCTTTAATGCCTAACGGAACCCTTCAACCGGGAACGACCAATTCCTAAGGAGCAGCTATGACTTCCATCGCCCGCCGCGTCGCCGCGGGGCTCATCGGCGCAGGTATGGGCGCGGCGATCCTGGCCGCCGCTCCCACCGCGATGGCGGATCCCGTCCCGCCCAACTGCACCGCCGCTGACCTGGCCGGCATCTCCGCGGGCGTGGCGGCGTCGACGTCGGCATACCTGTTCACCCATCCCGAGGTCAACGCGTTCTACACCGATCTCGAGGGCGCCGACCGCGACACCATCGTCGCCGCCCAGGAGGAGTACTTCGAGACCAACCCGCAGATCGGCGCGGAGTTGGCCGGTATCCGCGCACCCCTGGTCGACGCCCAGAACCGTTGCCCCGGTTCCTCCGAGACCTGGGACGACTTGGACGACTAGTCGCTGGACGCCAAAGGTCGGGGCCCGCAGGGGATTTCGTAGCGGTCCCGACCGGCACCGGCAACCGACGCCGCCGCGCAGGAGCGCATACCCCTGCTCTGCGCCACGTGCACCCGGTAGATTTGCCTGCGGCGACACCGGGACGGCAGGAACGAGGGGCGGATGGGTTCGAGCGCGGTACGTGCCGCCGTGGTCGCCGTGGCCGTGCTGCTGCTCGCCGGCTGCGCAACCGTGCACAGCGGCACCGCCATTCGCGACCCACGCGCCGACCCGCGCGCCGTCAACACCGCGCTGCTCGACCCCGGCACCCTGCCGACCACTCCACGCGCCGCGCTGGGCACCGCGGGCGACCGGGCCGCCGGAGCGTTGCTCGAGGCCCGCCGGATGGCCGAGTTCGTGGTGCTGCCCTTCGAGATCAACCCGGATCTGGCCGGCGTCCCGCCGAGCCCCAACGGGCCCGTGGTGAGCCCGGACGCGCTGAGCATGACGTTCCTGAACCCCGCCATCCCGCCGGCGGTGCGCCCGCACGACCTCGTCACCGGCTTCCAGACCTCGGCGAACACCAAGCCGTTATCGCTGACCCGCATCACCAACGTGGTGCTCCGCTTCGCCGGTCCCGAAAACGCCGCGGCGGCGGCGCGCGACATGGGCGAGGCCACGCTGCGCAACCCCATCGTCGTGGATCCCAGCCCCGCCAAACAGTGGCGCGCGGTCCCCCGCGACGACCGCCCGGACGTCCTGCTCTACCAGTCCGACAGCGACGGGTGGACCATGGTGCGGGCGTTCGCCGCCCACGGCCCCTATGTGCTGGCCCAGTTGAGCCAGGCCAAAACCGCCGAGGACGCAATCGCTTTGGCGCTGGACACCGTCGACAAGCAGCGACCGGCCCTGGACCGTTTCGTGCCCACCGCCGTCGATCAACTCGCGGCGCTGCCGGCGGACCCCACCGGGCTGATCGCGCGATCACCGGCCCCGCCCGACGGTGTCGGCGCGATCCGCTCGGGGGTCTATGGCCCGCATGCGGCCCTGAACTTCATGCACGACCCGGTCCGCGACCAGCCGCTGTTCGCCGAGGTCGGCCTGCAGTGGCTGTTGCTGTCGACGGCCAACGTCTATCAGACCCGCGACGTCGCGGGCGCCGCCCAACTCGCCGACGGATTCGTGGCCGAGGCGTCCGACCGCAAATTCAGCCGGGCCGAAACGGTCCCGGGCATGCCCGCGGCCCGCTGTCTGACCTCACCCAAGGACGACCCCACCAATTTGGGTGGCCCGATCGTCTACTGCGTGGCGCCGGTCGAGCAGTATCTGATCGAGGTGAGCGCGCCGGCGGCCGTCGACGCGCATCAGTTGGTCGCCGCGCAGTACCTGATGCTGGTCGCGCCGTGACCATGCCGACCGGGGCGGTGATCGCCGGCTACACGATCGAGCGCAAGCTCGGCGCCGGCGGGATGGGCACGGTGTATCTGGCCCGGCACCCGTCGTTGCCGCGCAGCGATGCGCTCAAGGTGCTCTCCGCCGAATTCTCCGCCGACCCGCAGTTCCGGGCCCGGTTCCGGCGCGAGGCCGACCTGGCGGCGGGCCTCGACCATCCGAACGTGGTGCGGGTCTACACCCGCGGCGAAACCGAGGACGGCCGGTTGTGGATCGCCATGCAGTACGTCGAGGGCACCGACGCCGGCGCGGTCCTCGATTCCGGCCCGATGGATCCGTCCCGCGCCGTGCACATCGTCGCCGAGGTCGCCAAGGCGCTCGACTATGCGCATTCACGCAACGTGCTGCACCGCGACATCAAACCCGCGAACTTCCTGCTGACCGGTCCCGTCGGCCCCGAGGAGCGAGTGTTGCTCGCCGACTTCGGGATTGCCCGCGCCGCCGATGACGCCACCCGGCTGACCGCCACCGGTTCGATGGTGGCCACGGTGGCCTACGCCTCCCCCGAGGCGGTCGAGGGCCGCCCGCTGGACCACCGCTCCGACCTGTACTCGCTGGGCTGCGCGCTGTACCGGATGCTCACCGACCGCACCCCCTTTCAGGGTGTCGGCCCGATGTCGGCGGTGATGATGGCGCACGTCATGCGCCCGCCCCCGCGCGCCACCGAAGCCGCGCCGTGGCTGCCCGCCGGCTTCGACGCGGTGATCGCGACCGCGATGGCCAAGGACCCCGCGGCTCGCTATCAGAGCGCGCGGGAGTTCGCCGTCGCCGCCGAAACGGCCCTGCGCGGCGGTCGGCCGCCACCACCCCAGCCCGGCGTGCCGGGCCCGGCCTTTGGTGCGCCCGTTCCGAACTGGATGACCGAGGCCACCCAGACCTACCCCAGCGGGTACTACAGCGGACCGCAACCCCGACCCGGCATCCCGCGGCGCCGACGCGGGCTCTGGGTGACCCTCGGGGTCGTCGCGGTGGTGGCGGCGGTGGTCGGCGCGATGCTGCTGATCCCGCGCGGCGAGGACCGGGCGCCGTACGCCGCGCAGATGTTCGCGCACACCTACGGCGCCACCCGCCTCGATCAGCGCCCGGGCGCGGTGGCGGCGGTGGGACCGGGCGATGCCGACGCGGTGCTGTCCCTGGGGGTGCAGCCGGTGGCCCTGCTCGCACCGGGCGGTACGGTGCCTACCTGGCTGCGCGAGCTCATCGACGGCGAACCGGTGCTCCTCGACGGTGCGGATCCGGCGGCGATCGCCGCCGCCCGCGCCGACCTGGTGATCGACACCGGCTTCGGACTGGATCGGCAACGCTACGAGCGGCTCACCGCGGTGGCGCCGACCATCACCCGGCCCAACACCAGCGGCCTGCCGTTCACCCCGGCACTGCAGCTGTCCTGGATCGGCGGCATCCTCGGTGCTGGCTCCCGCGCCGGCGAGGTGGCGCGGGACCTGGGCGCCGAACAGGCCGCCCTGCGCACCGAACACCCCGCCTTCGCCGGGAAGACCGTCACGGCGTTCATCTTCACCTCCTCGGGGCTGTCGGCCGCCCTGGCCGAATCCCCGGCCGGCAGCTATCTGACCAGCCTGGGATTCACCTACAACCCGAAACTGCCGAGCCGGCCCGACGGTGCCTCGGAGGCGCCGATCCACCCGAAGACGCTGTTTCAATATCCCAGCGACGTCGCGTTGATCCTGCGCACCGATCCCGGTGCCGGCGACGGCGGATTCGGCGGGCTCCCAGTGAATTTCAGCGCCTACGGCGGAACCCAGCTCGTCATCGACAATCCCGACAGCGTCGCCGCGCTGGCCACCGCCGGCCCGGCCGCCACCCGTTACCTCAACCGCACGTTGGTACCCGAAATACAGGACCGGCTGGGGTGAGGCCGGCCGTACACTCGACCGGACGCGCGCCCGACAACGAGAGGGGGATGCCGTCGTGACGCAGGGGCTGCTGCGCTGGGCCGGGGTGGCGGCGACCGTCGCGATGTTGGTCAGTGGATGTGCGACCACCGAAACCGGCACCGCGCTGCGCGATCCGAACTTCGACCCCGACGCCGTGGTTCCGGCGCTGCTGCAGCCCGGCAACTACCCGACCACGCCGCAGCGCCCGCTGGGTGCGGCCGGCCCGGCCGGACATCTGGTGGAATCCCGCCGGATGGCCGACTTCACGCTGCTGCCGTTTCAAGTGGATCCGGCGCTGACCAAGAGCAGCGGGCTGGGCGTCGGCGTGATCAAGGATGTCGGCGCGGTCGTGAAGGCGTTCCCGCCGCCGGTATTCGAGGGCGCCGACCACAACTTCGTCGCCGGGTTCACGACCCTGGCCGACAATCCGGGTAAACAGGAGCGCAGCCTGCAAAATGCGGTATTGCGGTTCGCGACGCCCGAGGATGCCGCCGCCGCGGCCGCCGATATGCACGCTCGCAGTGCCGCGGTGTCCAACATCTTCAACGACGAGCCCCACCCGACCCAGCCCACCGGCATCCCGCGCTATCCGGACACCCGCGCGGTGGCCTGGGGCGGCGGGACGGAGGCCGGCCGGGTGCTCGCCTTCACCCACCGCGGGCCCTTGGTGTTGGGGCAGCTGACAATTTCGATCGGCGGCATCGAGGCGGCCGCGGAAATGGTCGCCGCCACCTTGGACCAGCAGCTCCCGTTGCTCGACCGCTTTGTCCCCACGCCGGTGGCCGAGTTGGCCGCGCTGCCGCTCGATGACAGCGGACTGGTGGCCCGGACGCTGCCGCCGCCCCCGGACGACCGCAAGGTGTTCCAGGGCAGCTACGGCCCGCACGGCATCCTGGCCTTCTCCAACGCGCCGGCCGTCGACCAGAGACTGTTCGACGAAACCGGCGTCACCGAGGCCGTCATGGGGCACACCACCAGCTACGCCGCCCGCGACGCCGCCGGCGCCGCTCGCATCGTCGAACAGTTCGCCACCACCATGGCAGAGAAAGGTTTTCAACCCGCCGAGGGCGTCCCCGGCTTACCGTCGGCGCGTTGTCTGCAAAAGCTGCCGCCGCCGGAATCCCGCGGCGGCACACCCGTCTTCTACTGTGCGGCCGCGGCCGACGCGATCGCCTACGAAGCCTCGGCCGGCCAGCTCGCCGACACCCATCAGATGATCGCGGCGCAGTACCTGATGCTGACCGCCGAATGACCCGTCCCAGCCGACCGGAGGCCCGATGACCGACCCTGCCGGAGCGCAGCGGCCCGAACCCTCCCCGCCGCCGACCGGCGCGTGGCCGGGTTGGCAGCAGCAGCCCCTGCCCCCCACCGGGGCCTATTACCCGCAGCAACCGCCGCCGCCCGGCTACTACCCGCCGCCGCCCGGCCCGTATCCGGGCACCTACGGTCAGCCGCCTTGGCCACCGGGCGGCTACGGTCCCCCGCCGCCGTTTCCGGATGGGCGCCGACGCGGCCGACGCGGCCGGTTGATCGGCGTGATCGGGACCGCCGTCGTGCTGGCCGTGCTGGGCATCACCGCGTTCTGGGCGCCGGGCTTCCTGCGCACCAGCGAACTCGACGTCACCGCGGTCCAGGACGGGGTGCGCCAGGTGCTCATCGACACCGCCAACGGCTACGGCGCCGGCGAGGTCACCGACGTGCGCTGCAACAACGGGGCCAACCCCGTCATCGAGTCGGGTGCCACGTTCGGGTGCGAGGCCACCATCAACGGCACCCAACGGCACCTGGAGGTCACCTTCGCCGACGACCGCGGCACCTACTGGGTAGGCGCGCCCTCCTGAGCAAGTCCCCGGCCGACGTTATCGTTGCCGCGTGAGTGGGACGATCGACGTCGGGTCCGTGGTGTCCGGCTACCGGGTGCAGGGCCGACTCGGTTCGGGGGGCATGGGCACCGTGTACGCGGTCGCCGATCCCGAGCTGCCCCGCTTGAATGCGCTCAAGGTGATGTCGGCCGAGCTGTCCGCCGATCCGGAGTTCCGCGCCCGGTTCCGGCGCGAGGCCGACATCGCCGCCGGCCTGGACCACCCCCACATCGTCTCGGTGTACGACCGCGGCGAGTCCGAGGACGGTCGGCTGTGGATCGCCATGCAACTGGTCGACGGCACCGACGCCGATGCCGCGCTGCGCGCCGGCACCATGACCCCGCACCGGGCCGTGCACATCATCGCCGAAGTGGCCGACGCCCTGGATTATGCGCATTCGCGTCAGGTGCTGCACCGCGACATCAAACCCGCGAACTTTCTGCTGTCGGGACCGGTCGGCCCCGAGGAGCGGGTGCTGCTCAGCGACTTCAGCATCGCCCGCGCGGCCGACGACGCCGCCGTGACCGCCACCAACGCGGGGATGACCACCATGGCGTATGCGGCCCCCGAGGTGCTCGACGGACGCCGGGTCGACCACCGCTCCGACCTGTACTCCCTGGGTTGTGCGCTGTTCCAGCTGCTGACCGGCCGGACGCCGTTCGCCGATGCCCCCTCCATGGCCGCCCAGGCCATGGCCCATCTTCAGCGGCCCGCGCCGCAACCCAGCGAATTCGCCCCGCTCACACCGGCTTTCGACGCGGTGGTGGGCACCGCGATGGCCAAGGACCCCGCGCAGCGGTACGCCACGGCACGACAATTGGCCGCGGCCGCCGCCGCGGCGCTGCAGCAGCAGACCGGCCCGCCGCCGGCCGCCGGTCCGCACCGACACGGTTGGACCGTCACGCACCCCGAGTGGCCACCGACCGCGGCGGGGCCCACGCCGCGGCGCGGCAGCAAGGCCGCCGCGCTGGCCGGCGCGGTACTGCTGGTGGGGGCCGGGGTCACCGCGTCGGTGGTACTGCGCGATGATCCCGGATCCGCACCCGGGCCGACCTCGGGCGCGCCGCCCGCGCCCACCGCGGCACCGACCGTCACCGACTCCGAGTTGCCCGCGACGCTGCTGCCCGCCGAGCAGGTCTCGGCGGTGATGGCCGTCCCCATGCGGGTCAGCGGCGAATCGGGCGGCTTCTACAACGACGGGCTGGTCAACGTGCCCGAATGCATTGCGGTGCTCTATCCCGCGCAGGAATCGGCCTATCAGAACAGCGGCGCGACAACGACGTACACCCAGATCGTCAACCCCGTCGACACGCAGATCAAGGCCAGCGTGGCGCAGGCCGTCGTGGCCTTCGGAACCGCCGCGCTGGCCGAAAGCTTCGTGGGCCGCCAGGTCGGGCTGTGGCAGGGCTGCGCGGGCAAGACCGCGAAGGTCTCCCAGGGCGGCGGCCAGCCCACCGAGGACTGGCGCATGGGCAGCGTCACCACCGCCGACTCGGTCCTGACGGTGACCAACACCCGGGTCAACAGCGAGGTCAGCTGTCAGCGGGCGCTGCGGGCGGCCAACAACGTCGTCGTCGACGTCAGCGCCTGCCTGACCGGGCAGGTGGTCGACCAGGGCAGCGCCGTGGCGGCGCAGATCGCCGGCCGGGTATCCGGCCGCGAAGGCGGGTGATCGACGAAGTTCGTGCCGGCACGACGTTTGGTCGCGATAATCGAAAGCACCGCCGCGCGGGCAACCGCGAGGCCCCCTAGCTCGAAGAGGAGCAGCGCGCATGTCAACACTCGATGCACACCCCCAGGCCGGCTCGCAGTTCCAGGAGTCCATAGACCAGGACATCGCCGCCACCCAGGCATACTTCGACAGTCCCCGTTTCGACGGGATCGTTCGGCTCTACGCGGCCCGCCAGGTCGCCGAGCAACGCGGCACCATCCCGGCCGACTACGCGGTGGCCCGCGAAGCCGCCACCGCCTTTTATCCACACCTGCGCGAACTGTTCGCCCAACGCAAGTCCATCACCACCTTCGGCCCCTACTCACCGGGGCAGGCGGTGGTCATGAAGCGCATCGGCATCGAGGGCATCTACCTCGGCGGCTGGGCCACCTCGGCCAAGGGTTCGATCAGCGAGGATCCGGGGCCGGACCTCGCGAGCTATCCGCTCAGCCAGGTGCCCGAGGAAGCCGCCGGGCTGGTGCGGGCGCTGCTGACCGCCGACCGCAACCAGCACTATCTGCGTTCGCGGATGACCGAAGAACAACGCGCCGCCACGCCGGTCTACGACTACCGGCCGTTCATCATCGCCGACGCCGACACCGGCCACGGCGGAGATCCCCACGTGCGCAACCTGATTCGTCGGTTCGTCGAGGCCGGCGTGCCCGGGTACCACATCGAGGACCAGCGGCCGGGAACCAAGAAGTGCGGGCATCAGGGCGGCAAGGTCCTGGTGCCCTCCGACGAGCAGATCAAACGGCTCAACACCGCGCGCTTCCAGCTCGACATCATGCGGGTGCCGGGCATCATCGTCGCCCGCACCGACGCCGAAGCGGCCAACCTGATCGACAGCCGCACCGACGAACGCGATCAGCCGTTCCTGCTGGGTGCCACCAACCTCAAGATCCCGTCCTACAAGTCCTGCTTCCTGGCGCTGATGCGCCGCTTCCACCAACTCGGTGTCACCGAACTCAACGGTCATCTGCTCTACGCGCTACCCGACGGGGAGTACGACGCCGCCGACGCGTGGCTGGAAAGCCACGGCCTGACCGCGCAGGCGTCCGAGGCCGCCAAGTCGTGGCTGGACGGCACCGAACCGCTGGTCGACGCCGCCTGGGATCAGGTCGAGTCGGCCTTCGTCGAGGCCTGGCAGGAGGACGCCGGCCTGGACACCTACGGGGGCGCGGTCGGCGAACTGCTCGAATTCCGGGAGCGGGAGGGCGAATCGACGGCCATGTCGGCGGCGCAGTGGCGGGAGTTCGCGGCCACCGCGTCGCTGTATTCGGCCCGGGCGAAGGCCAAGGAATTGGGCGCCGACGTCGCCTGGGACTGCGAACTGGCCAAGACGCCCGAGGGTTACTACCAGGTGCGCGGCGGCATTCCCTACGCCATCGCCAAGTCGTTGGCGGCCGCGCCGTTCGCCGACATCCTCTGGATGGAGACCAAGACCGCCGACCTGGCCGACGCCCGCCAGTTCGCCGACGCCATCCATGCGGTCTACCCGGACCAGATGCTGGCCTACAACCTGTCCCCCTCGTTCAACTGGGACACCACCGGCATGACCGACGACGAGATGCGGGCGTTCCCCGAGGAACTCGGCAAGATGGGTTTCGTCTTCAACTTCATCACCTACGGCGGTCATCAGGTCGACGGGGTGGCCTGCGAGGAGTTCGCGACCTCGCTGCGGCAAGAGGGCATGCTGGCGCTGGCGCGGCTGCAACGCAAGATGCGGCTGGTCGAATCCCCTTACCGCACACCGCAAACCCTGGTCGGCGGGCCCCGCAGCGACGCCGCACTGGCGGCCTCGTCCGGGCGCACGGCCACCACCAAGGCGATGGGCAAGGGCTCCACCCAGCACCAACACCTGGTGCAGACCGAGGTACCCAAGAAGCTGCTGGAGGACTGGCTCAAATTGTGGAGCGAGCACTACCAGCTCGGCGAGCAGCTCCGCGTCGAACTGCGGCCCCGCCGGGCCGGTTCGGACATCCTCGAACTCGGCATCTATGGCAGCGCGGCCGACCCGCTGGCCAACGTGGTGGTGGATCCGATCAAGGACCGGCACGGCCGCAGCATCCTGACGGTGCGCGACCAGAACACCTTTGCCGAACAGTTGCGGCAGAAGCGCCTGATGGACCTCATCCACGTGTGGCTGATCCACCGGTTCAAGGCCGAGATCGTCTACTACGTGACGCCCACCGAGGACAACATCTATCAGACCGAGAAGATGAAGTCGCACGGTATCTTCAGCAACGTCTACCCGGAGGTCGGTGAGATCATCGTCGCCGACGTCAATCAGCCCCGCATCGACGAACTGCTCGCCTCCGACCAGGCGGCCCTGGGCCGGCTGATCCGCAAGGAGGACTAGACCAGCCCGGTTACTTTCCGAAGCCCGCGTCGCGCAGCGCCTGCGCCATCGAACCGGCCGGCGCGGCGGGCGCCGGCCGGGACTTCTTGGCACGGTTGGGGTTTCGCTGCTCGCCGCGACCCGGTTGTCCGCCGCCACCTGCGCGGGGGCCGGCCGGGCGCTTACCGCGGTCGGCCTGCGGTGCGTCGTTGAGGCGCAGGCTCAGCCCGATGCGTTGGCGCTCGACGTCGACGTCGAGCACCTTCACCCGCACCACCTGTCCCGAGCGCACCACCTCGTGCGGATCGGAGACAAAGCGGTCGGACATCGCCGAGACGTGCACCAACCCGTCCTGGTGGACCCCGACGTCGACGAAGGCGCCGAAGGCCGCGACGTTGGTCACCACGCCCTCGAGCACCATGCCGACCTTCAGGTCGGCGATCTTCTCCACCCCCGCCGCGAAGGTCGCCGTGGTGAACGCCGGGCGCGGGTCGCGGCCCGGCTTCTCGAGTTCGGCCAGGATGTCGGTCACGGTGGGGATACCAAAATGCTCGTCGGCGAAATCGGCGGGGCGCAGCGCCCGCAACGTCTGCTCGGAGCCGATGATCTCGGCCAGCGTGACACCGGAGCGGTCCAGGATGCGCCGCACCACCGGATAGGCCTCGGGGTGCACCCCGGAGTTGTCCAGCGGGTCGTCGCCGTCGCGGATCCGCAGGAAGCCCGCGCACTGTTCAAATGCCTTGGGGCCCAGGCGCGGAACATTCAGCAGGGCGCGACGGCTGCGGAACGGCCCGGTACTGTCGCGGTGCGCCACGATCGCCTCGGCCAGCGATTCGGAGATGCCCGAGACCCGCGCCAGCAGCGGCACCGACGCGGTGTTGAGGTCGACGCCCACGGCGTTCACGGCGTCCTCGACCACCGCGCCCAGGCTGCGGGCCAGGATTCCCGGGGTCACGTCGTGCTGGTACTGGCCGACGCCGATCGACTTGGGTTCGATCTTCACGAGTTCGGCCAGCGGGTCCTGCAGTCGGCGCGCGATCGACACCGCACCGCGCAGCGTCACGTCCAATTCCGGCAGTTCATGCGCGGCGTAGGCCGAGGCCGAATACACCGAGGCGCCGGCCTCACTGACCATCGCCTTGATCGGTACCGCGGCGCCGGCGGCGCGGATGTCGGCGATGACTTCGGCGGCCAGCGCGTCGGTCTCCCGCGAGGCGGTGCCGTTGCCGACGGCGATCAGTTCGACTCCGTGCCGCGCGATCAGCGCCGAGAGGGTGGCCTTGGCGACGTCCCACTGCTTCTGCGGCTGATGCGGGAAGATCGCGCACGTATCGACCACCTTGCCGGTGCCGTCGACCACCGCGACCTTGACTCCGGTGCGAAAGCCCGGATCCAGGCCCAGGGTGGTGCGGGTGCCGGCCGGCGCCGCGAGCAGCAGATCCTTGAGGTTCTTGGCGAACACCGCCACGGCGTCCTGCTCGGCGCGTTGCCGCAGCCGCACCCGGGCGTCCACCGCGGCGGAGAACATCAGCCGCGTGCGCCACGCGAAGCCCACCGTGGCCGCCAGCCACGGGGTGGCCGCGGCGCCCGCGGTCATGTCGATGCCCAGGGTGCGGGCGATCATGGCCTGATACATGTCGTCCGCGCCGCCGTCCAGGCTCAGTCCGAGGATCTTCTCCTTCTCCCCGCGCATCACCGCCAGCACTCGGTGCGAGGGCACGGTCTCCAGCGCCTCGCTGAACTCGAAGTAGTCCCGATACTTCTGGGCCTCAGCGGTTTTGGCGACGTCCTCGGAAAACGGCACGGTTTTGAGGATGCCGTTCGCCCAGAATCGTTCGCGGACCTCCCCGACCAGCTCGGCGTCCTCGGAGGCGCGCTCGACCAGGATGTGGCGGGCGCCCTCGAGCGCGGCCGCCGCGTCGGCCACCTCGGCGTTGACAAACGGCGCCGCCGCGGCCTCGGGCACCTGCGTCGGGTCGGTCAGCAGCCGGTCGGCCAGCGGCTCCAGACCCTGCTCGCGCGCGATCTGCGCCTTGGTGCGGCGCTTGGGTTTGAACGGCAGGTAGATGTCCTCGACGCGGGCCTTGGTGTCGGCGCTCAGCAGCGCCTTGCGCACGTCGTCGGTGAGCTTGCCCTGTTCCTCGATGGCGGCCAGCACCGCGGCCCGACGCTCGTCGAGCTCACGCAGATAGCGCAGCCGCTCCTCCAGGGTCCGCAGTTGGCCGTCGTCAAGGCTGCCGGTCACCTCCTTGCGGTACCGGGCGATGAACGGCACCGTCGACCCCTCGTCCAGCAGCCGGACCGTGGCGCTCACCTGGGCTTCGTCGACCGCCAGTTCCTCAGCGAGACGCGCATTTACGGACTTCACGGCGAGGCTCGAATTCACGCGCTGGACCCTACCGAACCGCTGCGACAGCGCCGGGGCACGGGGTCCGGCGCGGCTACAGTGTCGCGGTGTGCGGCCCCAGGATCTGGCAGTCGGGCGCGGGCGGATTGCCCATCCACTGGCCGCAACCGCGCCCGGTCGCCGTATAGGTCGCACCGGGACGGTACGGCCCGGTGAACACCTGCGCGCGGTCCGCGCCGCGGGCCTGTATGCACACCCGCGTCGAATCGTCGCCCTGGACCTGCAGGCAGGCCACCCGCACGTAGGGTTGCGCGGGCCAGCCGCAGGCCTCGGTGTCGACGGTGGCGGTGACCAGGTCGGCCCCGTCGACGTGCACCACCTGCGGCGCCGACAGCCGGAACGTGCACGGCGGCGGCGGCCCGGCGTGCGCGACGCCCGCGACCATCCCCCCGGCGAATGCCAGCACCGTGGCCGCCCAGACGGCCATCCCCAGCCGAATCATGGCGTCATGGTAATCGCCCCGCACACCCGGGCGGCACCGAATCAGGCCCGGGAATCCGCCATGGCGTGCACAACATGCGTCACCTCTGCCACAGTGGAGACACCCGACCGCCGACCTGGAGTACGCCGACATGCCCAAGCAGTACCCGTACCGCGTCCGCACCGCGGCGACCGCGCTGGCGATCGCACCACTGCTCGCCGCGCCGGTCGCCCACGCCGACGAGGCGTTCTGGGGCGGTCGGTACCAGGTGACCTTCCACACCGACCAGAAGGCGGGTACCAGCGTGGCCGCGTCGCAGCAGGAGACGGCCTACACCGCCGGCTACGTCTTCAGCACGGACTGCTCGTCGGGCACCTGCGTGGCCACCGCCGACGAGGGCCCGACCCCCAAGGACAACGTGCCCACGGCGATGCGCTTCGACTGGACCGGCTCGGTGTGGACCCGCACCAACAACTGGAACTGGGATTGCCTGCTGCCCGACGGGACCATCACGTTCGACGCGGCGAAGTCGGTGACCACCTACACGCCGCAGTCCGACGGCTCGCTGCAGGGCACCTTCGACACCACCATCGCCGACGGCGCGTGCGCCGGCACCGTGGTCATTCCGCTGACCGCGGTACCGGCACCGCTGTAGCCGTGGCGATCAGACCTTCGCGGTCGCCAGGACCTCATTGAGCGTCTTGCTGGGCCGCATCACCGCGGTGAGCTTCTCCGGGTCCGGGTAGTAGTAGCCGCCGATGTCGGCGGCCTTGCCCTGCACCTCGTTGAGCTCGGTGACAATGGCGTCCTCGTTCTCGGCCAGGGTCTTGGCCAGCGGCGCGAACTGCTCGGCCAGCTCCTTGTCCTCGGTCTGCTCGGCCAGCGCCTGCGCCCAGTACATCGCCAGGTAGAACTGGCTGCCGCGGTTGTCCAGCTCGCCGGCCTTGCGCGACGGACCCTTGTCCTCGTCCAACAGCTTGCCGGTGGCGGTGTCCAGCGCGTGCGCCAGCACCTTGGCCTTGGGATTGTCGGTCTTGTCGCCCATGTCCTCCAGGCTCGCGCCGAGGGCCAGGAACTCCCCGAGCGAGTCCCAGCGCAGGTGGTTCTCCTCCACCAGCTGATGGACGTGCTTGGGCGCCGACCCGCCGGCCCCGGTCTCGTACAGACCACCGCCGGCCATCAGCGGCACGATCGAGAGCATCTTGGCGCTGGTGCCCAGCTCCAGGATCGGGAACAGGTCGGTGAGGTAATCGCGCAGGATGTTGCCGGTCGCGGCGATGGTGTCCTGGCCGCGGACCACCCGCTCGATCGTGTACCGCATGGCCCACACCTGCGGCATGATCTGGATGGTCAGGCCCTCGGTGTCGTGGTCCTTGAGATAGGTCTTGACCTTCTTACGCAGCTCGACCTCGTGCGGCCGCTCGGTGTCCAACCAGAACACCACCGGCATGCCGGAGGCCCGCGCACGGTTGACGGCCAGCTTGACCCAGTCCCGGATGGGGGCGTCCTTGACGACCGGCATGCGCCAGATGTCGCCCTCCTCGACCTCCTGCGACAGCAGCACCTCGCCGGTGTCGATGTCGACGATCTTGGCGACACCGTCCTCGGCGATCTCGAAGGTCTTGTCGTGGGAGCCGTACTCCTCCGCCTTCTGCGCCATCAGGCCCACGTTCGGCACGGTGCCCATGGTCGTCGGGTCGAACTGACCGTGGGTCTTACAGAAGTTGATCATCTCCTGGTAGATCCGGGAGAAGGTGGACTCCGGGTTGACTGCCTTGGTGTCCTTGGTCCGTCCGTCGGCGCCGTACATCTTGCCGCCGAGCCGGATCATCGCGGGCATCGAGGCGTCGACAATCACGTCGCTGGGCGAGTGGAAGTTGGAGATGCCCTTGACCGAGTCCACCATCGCCAGTTCCGGGCGGTGCTCGTGGCAACGGTGCAGATCCTCGATGATCTCTTCGCGCTGCGAGGCCGGCAGCGCCGCGATCTTGTCGTAGAGATCGGACATTCCGTTGTTGACGTTGACACCGAGCTGGTCGAACAGCTTCTCGTGCTTGGCGAAGGCGTCCTTGTAGAAGACCTTGATCGCGTGGCCGAAGACGATCGGATGGGAGACCTTCATCATGGTCGCCTTGACGTGCAGCGAGAACATCACGCCGGTCTTGTAGGCGTCCTCGATCTGCTCTTCGTAGAACTTGTACAGCGCCTTCTTGCTCATGTACATGCTGTCGATGACGTCGCCGGCGTCGAGCTTGACCTCGGGCTTGAGCACAAGGTCATTTCCGGCCTTGCCGTCCTTGGGCTCGAGAACCATCTTGACGTTGCGCGCCTTGTCCAGCGTCATCGACTTCTCGCCGTGATAGAAGTCGCCTTCCTTCATGGTCGCGACGTGGGTCCGGGAGGCCTGCGACCACTCACCCATGCTGTGCGGGTGCTTCTTGGCGTACTCCTTGACCGCCTTGGGCGCCCGACGGTCCGAGTTACCCTCGCGCAGCACCGGGTTGACCGCACTGCCCAAAATCTTGGCGTAGCGGTCCTTGATCTGCTTTTCCTCGTCGGTCTTCGGCTCACCCGGGTAATCGGGGAGGTCGTAGCCCTTGGACTTCAATTCCTTGATGGCCGCGAGCAACTGCGGTACCGAGGCGCTGATGTTCGGCAGCTTGATGATGTTGGCCGAGGGGTCCTGGGTCATCTTGCCCAGCTCGGCCAGGTTGTCCGGCACCTTCTGCTCGTCGGTGAGGCGATCGTTGAACTCGGCCAGGATGCGGGCCGCCACCGAGATGTCGCTGGTCTTGACGTCGATACCGGCCGCCTGCGCGAAGGTCTGGACGATCGGCAGAAAGGCGTAGGTCGCGAGTAACGGCGCCTCGTCGGTCAACGTGTAGATGATGGACGGTTGGTCGGCGCTCATTCGTGTACTCCCAGGCGTCAGTATTGGTCAGGTCTCGTTCGGCGCCGCGCTGTGATCGCGGCTACCTCATAGTGACGGCTACCAGTATCGCGCGGGGCGGTCCCCCGTGTGCGTCGGGGCTAGGAAATAACGTCAGGTGCCGACGCACACCGCCGGCGGCCGCTCCTGCTGCGGAGTGAGCCGGTCGGCGTGCCACAACGCAATCGAACGCGCCGTGCGTTGCACGTCGGCGTCGTTGACGACCACCTCATAGGTGGTGGTGAGGTCGTCGGTCCCATTGATCGAGCATTCGTAACCGATGCGCACCGTCAACTGCCGCACCCAGCGAATGGCCTGCGATTTCTCCGACGGCGACGCGCTTCGCGCGTCACACAGGACGAGCAGGCGTTGCGCATCCACCCCGACGACGGTGTCGGTGACGAATTCGCTGATCTGGTCCTCGCCCGAGCGCAGCAGCTTCTTCGTGCGGCGCGAATCCGGGTCGCGGAATAGCGACTCCACCATTTCGTCGTCGATCAGCACCAGGACCGACTCGGCGTTGGCCTCCAGTTCGGGCCGTTCCGCGCCTCGCGGCCCCGCGGCGATCGCCGAAACCGAAAGTGTGCCACCGTAGATGGCGATGTCGCCCGCTCGGCGGAACTCCTCGAGGATCGCCTCGAGCAGATCCGTGTGACGACCGAGGACAAACACCGCCGGGACGGTACCGCTATCCGCCAACATAAGCCCTCCCTAGCTCATTGTCTCGATGCGATGAATTCGCATCGGTGATTCCGCGAAATAAACATTTCCGAAATGCTCGGAAGAAACCCTGCGCCATCTCACGAAATTGAGCAGGCGGCCTGACACCGCACGTTCACTGGAGTTCAACGAAGGTGCGTGATGCTTTTATAATCAGCAGCTACGTCGCACTCTTTGCGGCGCAATGCGCGCTGTATTCACCACATTGTGTTAGACGCGGCCTTTTTTCCTTTTCGGAATGATCGACTCTTCGTCGGAAAACTTTGCGCGCTTTTCCGCGCGGCGTTCTTTAATCGTCAATTTCGGTTTCTTCTGGTCACGGCCTCGCGACTTGCTCACTTTTGCAGCTCCTTTTACAAAGCGACAATCATGCTTGCTCAGTCGTGACCATACCCGAGAAATAAATAAATGCCAGCTGCCCGCAGCGCGTGCGCCAGGGGCGCGGCGCGAGCCTGAACTGCAGGTTCACCGTCCAGCTCAGGCGAACCGGTGTCAGCGACCGGAGAATTCGCCTACCGCGACATCGGGGGTCTTCGAAGCGATTGCCTCAGCGGCAAATTCGGCGTAACGCTGCAGCAGAAAGCTGGCCGGCATCGGCTTGGTCGCGCTTTCGACCAGTCGGAGCATCCGGTTCGCGACGGCAGCGGAGGTCGACGGGGGCACCACGAACAGCACAGCGCTGCGCGAATGGGTACCCATCAGGCCGATCGTCTCGCGGTTGACCATCCGGTAGGGGTCCACCGAGATCGCGGCGCCGTGCCGGATGAGCCGCGACGGGGGTGTCTTCCAGAGCGTGGGGTCGTAGACCACGCGGTGCACCGTCCCGATCCAGCGACTGAAGACCGCGACGATGTCGGGCAGTTCAACGGCCAGGTTCGGAGTCTTGGGCCACCACGCGCCGTCGACGCATCCGTGCGCCGATCCGCACCCCAACAGCGCCAGGCGACTGCCCTCGGTGACAGTGGACGCCGCTTTGGCGGCCGCCGACCCCGAGGTGGGCGCCGGGGCCGACTTACCCGGGGCAGACTTGCTGCGAGATGATCCGTCTCTGGTGCGCATCGAAGCAGCGATGTTCCCATCTGACCGCGAATCGGCCAACGCATTCAAACCAGCGATGACGCGAACGCGGACATTCGCCGTACAAGGGATCGCCAGTACCTTTCACCCTACCGCACGTCACAGATCTGCACCCGGCTCGCTCCCAGCCGAGGCCGGACACAGCCCGAATAAGGTTGTAAGACAACGTCTTAGGAACCGCCGGCCGGCATTTGTCTGCGCGGCCGGGCGGTGCGCGCGTAGGCTGATGGGATCAGGCCGACCAGTTTGCGGATTGCGCCTGAGCGCACGGGAATCTGACGACCCTTGTCTTTGCCAACTGTTGCCAGGTCGTTCTCGTCCATCCGACCCATGACCGGCCCCGCGCCGGCAGCTATGGAGCAGATCATGACCGTTTCCGTGACCCGACCCGACGGCGCCGTCGACAACTACATGCGATCCGGCGACGCCTTCATCAAGAGCTCCGACGGCTCCCTCGACATTGTCCGGACCGGCTCCCGGGTGCCCCACACCTATTCATCGGGTGAATGGAGCGACGTCGAAGGCGACGAGCACAAGTCGAAGCGGCGCTTCTTGCCCTGGTGAATGCGGAAGCCGAATGGCCTCTCGCCAGCGGCGGTGCACTCTCGGCACCCGTCACGTCCGACGCCCGCCATTGACCGGAATGATCTGACCGGTGATGTAGGAGGATTCGTCCTGACAGAGGAAGATCGCCGCGTTGGCGATATCCTCCGGTCGACCCGCCCTCCGCACCGGAGTGATACTCGCGAAATGCTCCAGCGACGCGGTGAATCGGCCTTCGTCGATGGCCTTCTCGAGCATCGGAGTGACCACCATGCCGGGCGGAATCGTGTTGACGGTGATGCCTTTCGGACCGATCTCCAACGCCAGGCTCTTGGTGAAGCCGATCAACCCGGCCTTGGAGCTGACATAGGCCGCCATCCGGGACTGCCCACCCTGCGCACTCGATGACGAAATGTTGACGATGCGACCCCACTGTGCGTCGAGCATGTCAGGCAGCACCACCTGGGTGCAGATGAACGGTCCGCGCAAGTTGACCGCCATCACGTGGTCCCACTGCTCATCGGTGATGTCGGCGAACCTACCGAATTGCTCGACGCCGGCGTTGTTGATCAGCATCAGCACCGGGCCGAGGTCGGCCCGGACCTGGGCGACAGCGGTTTCGACCGCACCCCGGTCCGAGACGTCGACGACGTAACCCTCGACCTTGGCACCTTCGCTGCGCAGGCGCTCTACTTGAGTGTCGATCTCGTCGGCGGCGATATCGAAAATCGCGACCTTGGCGCCGCGTGCCGCGAGTGCCTCGGCGATGGCCAAACCAAGACCTGCGGCGCCGCCGGTGACGATGGCGGTGGTGTCTACGAATGGCATGTCAGCAGAATCCGATGTGCAGGCGGGTGAGACCGCGCAGGATGAATGTCGGCAGATAGGAGTAGCGCCGGTTATCGGCCGGGCCGTGCTTCTCTTCGTCGATCCAGATGTCGGTGGTGCGGTCGAAGAGCCGCTCCAGGGTGATGCGGCCTTCGGCGCGGGCCAGCGGGGCGCCCGGGCAGGCGTGCGGTCCTCGGCCGAACGCCACGTGACTGCGCGCGTTGGCGCGGTCGAGGTCGAAGGTGTCGGGTTGGGTGAACTTCCGCGGGTCGCGGTTGAGCGCCGCATTCACCAGCATCACGGTGGTACCGGCGGGGAGGTCCACCCCGCCGACGGTGACCGGAACCTTCGACAGCCGGAAGTCGCCGCGGATCGGGCTCTCGTACCGAAGTGTCTCTTCCAGGAAGCTCGGAATCAGGTCGCGGTTGGCGCGCAGATTGGCTTGCAGCACTGGGTCTTCGGCGATCAGCATCACTGCCGCGCTGAGCAGACGCACCGTGGTCTCCTGACCTGCCGCGAACAGGTTGGCCGCGACCCGAACAGCGTCGATGACCTCCGGCGTACTGCCGTCCGGGAAGGTCGCCGAGGCGATCCCGTTGAGCACATCGTCGCGGGGGTTCGCCCGGCGGTCCGCGATGTACTCGGTGAATTTGCCGTACAGGTACTCCAGCGGCGAGTGGTGCATGGCGTCGCCGCCGCTGCTGCCGATGGTCCCCGCTTCGGACAGCAACGCATCCCGGAACTCGTCGTGATCGGACTCCGGCACGCCAAGCAGGTCGGCGATCACGAGCATCGCGAACGGGGACGCGAAGTCGCCGATGAACTCGCCGCCGCCGGTCAGCGCCACGTCGAACTGCTGGTCGGCGAGGCGCCACATGAAGTCCTCGTTCTCCTTGAGGCGCTTCGGGGTCAGCATCCTCGACAGCAGCGCCCGGTGCGCGGTGTGCACCGGCGGATCGAAGGTCGGCAGCTGGTCGCTGAACGGCAACGAATCGCGGTGCTCGGCAATCAGTTCGGAGACATCGTCGCCTTCCAGCGGCACCGGAAATCCCGGGAACGGTCCGGTGACCGCGGTACACGACGAGAACCGGGCGGTGTCGTTGTAGATCGCCACCCCTTCCTCGTACCCGGTGACCATGACCACGCCATGGTGCGGTTCGCGGCGCAGTGGGCACTCCTCGCGCAGCGCGGCAAGGTAATCGTAGGGGTCATCCAGTAGCTGGTTGTCGGTGAAGAAGTTCGGAGCGTCCACATCCTCGCCGGTGGCCGCGGTCTTTGGCTGAGTCACTGCGCTCCCCCGGCGTCATCGAAGCTGGGCATCGAGCCGGTGTTGGGCAATTCCATCTGCAGGTAGACGGCGATGCGCGAAACCTTGTTGTCGGCGTTGAACTCATAGACCGACGCCGTGTTGACGACACTACTGAAGTCGCCGATGCGGCTGCGTTCCTCGAGCTCGAGGAACACCAAATCGGGTGTCTCCGTGATCCGTTGGAAGGAGCAGTCCCAGTCCGAGGACTTCGCCCAGTTGGTCAGGAATTCGGTGTACTCCTGCCAGTTCATCACCTCCTTGAACGGGCCGACGCGCACGAACTCGTCGGTGGCGATGAGTTCACCGAGCGGCGCCCAACTCTCGACGGTGAAGCCGGGTTGCTTCGCGCTATCGACCAACTGCTTCGTCACCTGGCTGTACTCCAGCACCGCACGTGACCGCCCGGTCGCGGTTACCAGCACGTCGTCGAGTGTCAACTCTGTCTTCTTTCAGTCGAATTGGGGATTCTGGCCATATCAGTTCTGCGCAGCGTCCATGTGGCGGTCGATCACCGAATGGAAGTGCGCGATCACGACTTCCTCCTTGACCAACGACATGTGGTCGAGCCGGTTGTTGCGCAGGCCGAGTTGTTGACGCGGCATCTGCACGTAGTCCTGCTGCAGCGCCTCGAAGTACTTGTAGCTGCCCGGCTCCTCCACCACGATCGGTTCAGCGTGGAAGGCGGAGCGGTGCTCTTCCGGCAGATACATGTAGCTGGCCACATGCCAGATGCACCGGTTGGGATCACCGTCGGGGAGCGGGGACGACGTGATGACGTGGCATTCGCCGGCGCGCACCGTCATGAAGTAGTTGGGGAACAACACCCAGCCCTGGTTGTCGACCATCTGGTCGTCGGTCAGGTTACTGACATCGAGTCCCATCCCGGTCAGCACCTCGCGGGTGGCCTCTTGCAGCAGCGCACGGGCGGTGACGCCGTCGGGAAAGTTCACCTTCCCGTCCTTGTCCAGATACGGCGCGACGAGTTCCTGGAACCGCGGGATCACCGCGGCCGTACCGGGGAACGTTTCCGGCAGGGCCATCATGCCGTCGACCTGCGCCTGGGCACCGGCACCCGCCACCTCGAACGGAGCCATTGCGACGCTGTGGTTCTCGAAGAACTGGTACCGCGCGGTCGCCGGGTTGATGTGGAGCACCGCGAGCAACTGGGGATGGATGCCGTTGATGTGATAACCCTCTTCGAAGGCATCCATCACGACCTTCCAGTTGCAGTCGATGGCCTCCTGCACATCCATCACGGTGGTGAATTGTTCGATGTTGTAGGGCTCCAGCAGGTGGTAAACGTCCTCGCCGAGATACTCGCGCAACGGGGCGGCCCCGGGGTCGGGGTTGAGGAAGATGAACCCGGCGAAGGTGTCGACGGGCACCTCGTGCAGCGAGTTCTCCGTCTTGTCGATCTGTCCGGCGAGCTCTTCCCGCAGCACGCCGCGCAGCCTGCCTTCCAGATCGTAGGACCACAAATGGTACTGACAGAGAAAGCCGCGCTTGGCGTTCCCAGTGTCGGTGATACACAGTGCGTTTCCGCGGTGGCGGCAGGCGTTCACGAAGCCACGAAGCTTGCCGTCCTTGCCGCGGACGATGATGAACGACTGATCTCCGATGTTGTGTTTCTTCCAGTCACCGGTCTTCGGCAGGTCGTCGGCACGGCCGACGATCTGCCACACCTTCATCCAGATCGCGTCCCGCTCGCGCTCCGCGTACTCCCTTGAGGTGTAACGGTCCGTCTTGATGGTCATGTTGTACGTCCCCGGCTGGACGTCTTCGAGGCCGAGGCCCACCCCAGAGTCGGGGTCGAGCCATTCTCCGGGTCGCGTTGCTGGCATCAAGGGAGTCCTCCTCAGTCGGCGATGAGCGCGGCGGGTGCTGATCGATACAGGGAGCTCTGCCGGCCCTCTTCTTGCAGTGCGGCACGGGCTGGTGCTCACCTGCGTGTGACAGGACTCACCATATACATGGATGTATTCTTGATACAAGCATGTATATAGTGGTCGAAATCACACTCGCTGAATCGCAGGAGGCACGGCGTGAGCTATCGACTCGAGGTGATCACCACGAGCGTCGCGGATGCAGTCCGCTACGCCGGCGGACTGATGTTCGACCGCGGGCGTGCGGGCTGGCGCGTCTCGGTGATCACCGAGGACGCCGCTCAGTCCAGGGCGCTGACCGTTCTGGGCGCACGTCTTCAACTGCCCGGGCAGCTCGACGACGTGCTCTATAAGCCGGATCGACTGGCCCGCACCCTGCTGATGCCGGTCGATGAGCTCACTGAAGACCGCCACCTCGCCGCGGTGAACTACGGGGACGAGCCGTGCGCGCAACTCCTCTTCTGGGGGGCGGACGGCAGCGAGTCGGCTGCGGCTCGGCACCTCGTGCGGCACGACCTGAGCCCCGCGGCACGGAGCTTCAAAACCCATGCGCTGCGCTGCGCCGGACTCGACACTGAAGTCAAACGTTCGGAGCTGTTCTGGGTCGACGACCCCCTCGCGTCAGCCCGCTTCGGGGATCTGCGGATGTCGGACGTGTCTGCCGGTGGGGACCGCGCCCCCGCACGGACTCCGACATAGGTGGGAGGATGCACCTGTGGCTGAGCGTTGGACCAAAGAGCGGCGAACCGAGCACACCCGACAAATCTTGTTGGATGCCGCCGAAGAAGTTTTTGCACGCAAGGGGTTGACCGGCGCGGCGCTCGAGGAGATCGCCGACTCCGCGGGCTTTACCCGCGGCGCCATCTACTCCCAGTTCGGCGCCAAGGAGAAGTTGTTCTTGGCCGTCGTGGATCGGCAGCGCGACCGCTTCCTCGACGGGTTTATCGAGGTCATGGCGTCGTTTCATCGGCTCAGCGACGTCGATGTCAACGAGCTGGCCGATCGGTGGCAGCAACTGAGCAGTGACCCGCAGCGCGCGGCCCTGGGCTACGAGCTGACGTTGTACCTGCTACGCAATCCTGATGCACGGGAACGTGTGGCCGCCCAACGCCGCGAAACCATTACCGCGCTCGGCGAATTCATCAGCAAGAACGTTGCCCGCATCGGCGGCACCCTGACCATGGAGCCCAAAGCATTGGCGCGGGTGATCCTGGCCGCCAATGACGGCATTACCTTGGACAGTCACCTCGACGACGAGAACCTCTACCGGCCCTATCTGCAGCTCATCATGTCCAGCGTCGAAACCCCGCCCTAGGCGAGCAGTTTGGCGCGTAGGCTCCCAACATGAACAGGGGATTCGTCGTTGCGTTCGCGGTTGGCATCATCGTCGCACTATTCGGCGCCATCTGGGCGCTGCAGGGCTTTGGAGTGCTGGGCGGTAGCCCGATGAGCAACACCACAACCTGGTCCATCATCGGTCCGTTGACCGCGGTCGCCGGCCTCGCGATTGCGGTGTACAGCTGGCGGAAAATCCGCGCGAAGTAGTCGCTTCAGCCCGGCACCACGTTGAAGTCCACCGAATGCCAGCCGGTGGCACCGTCCGGAACCGTACCGACCTGGTCGGAAGTCTGTGTGACGCCGTCGTTGTCGGTGGCACGCACCGTGATGGTGTGCGCCCCAGGGCTTTTTGCCTGCCACGGCAGGCTCCACAGCCGCCATGTCTCGTTTGAATAGCTCGCGCCCAATTCGGCGGGCTGCCACACGCCGTCGTCGATACGGACCTCCACGGCCCGCACGCCTCGGTTCTGCGCCCACGCGACGCCGCCGAACACCACCGGCCCGGCCGGCACGTCCTGACCGGCCCGGGGCACGTCGACCCGGGACTGCGTCTTGATCGGCGCGCGTTCTGCCCAGCCCCGCCGCGTCCAGTACGCCCGGGCCCGGTCGAAGCGGGTCAGCTCCAGGTCCACCACCCACTTGGTGGCGCTCACGTAGCCGTACAGCCCCGGCACGATCAACCTGGCCGGATAGCCATGCGCGGTGGGCAGCGGCTCACCGTTGAGGCCGACCGCGAGGAGTGCGTCACGGCCGTCGGTCAGCGCCTGCACCGGCGTTCCGGCGGTAAATCCGTCGGACGAGGTCGAGAGCATCATGTCGGCGTCGGCGTGCACGCCGGCAGCGGCCAGCAGATCAGCCAACCGATAACCGGTCCAGACACCGTTCGAGATGAGTTCACCCCCAACGGGGTTCGACACGCAGGTCAGCGTCACCACTCGCTCGATCAGCTCGAAACCGGCGAGGTCGTCGAAGCTGTAGGTGGCTTCGCGATCGACCATGCCGTGGACGCGCAGCCGCCAGTCGCGGTGGCTGAGTTGCGGGACGATCAACGCGGTATCGACCCGGTAGAAGTCGTTGCTGGCGGTGACGAAGTTCGGCAGCGCGACGTCGTTCGGTTGCACATCCGGCGGTATGGGCGGCGCCTTCGAGCGCGGCCCGGCGAGCGTGAAGGTGTCACGGTCAGCGTCGGCCGAATGCAGCAATCGAGTGAGGACGGTACCCGCGATACCGCTGACCACGCCGAAGCCGAGCAGCCCGAAGAGCACCAGGCTCCTACGTTTCACCGCGTCCGGGTTATCCTGGCGGGCTTCGTCTTCGGCGCGTCCCGGCCAGAGCCGGTGGACGAGCACCCGCAACACGAGCACGCCGCAGGCGGTCCCCACCACGGTGGGGACCACGTCGGTGGCGGCGGCCCCCGCGCGCGACAGCACGGCCGCGCACCCGAGAATCCCCGCGGCGACGATGACAACGCTGCCGATCGGGCGGCGGCGGGTCTCGAGCGTTCCGGCCAGTGCGGCGATGGTCGCGATCACCACGAGCACCACCAGGGCCAGAAAGAGCTTGTCCAGCGACCCGAGCGTCGCAATGATCAGTTCGCTGATCGGCGCCGGCGTCAGGTCGACGACCGCGGCGCCGACGGCCGTCCGCGCATCGGCCTGTCCCCCGAACGGAATGCCCACCAGCTGCGCGACGCCCAGCGCGACCGCGGCCGCGGCCACTCCACCGACCATTCGCGAATTCGACGTGGCGGCTGCCATTGCCGCGACTTTACGCGCGTGACCAGGTTTTCCGCCGACAGGATTGAACGAAAGGCAGGTCGCCACCGTAAAAGACAGTGAGAGTGCGCGGGCACACCTACGGAGGGACGACAAAATTCTATCGAGTTGATCGGATCGCCGCAGGTCACGTGATGCTGCCGGCGGGCCGTGTAGCAGCCCGGGGTGGGGCGCCCTCCACCGGCGGGGGTGAGCTGGTTGTCAGGCTTGGGCGGGAAAATGCCAAGAAAGCACCGGGTGGTCGACCACATCGTCGGGTACCTCGCGACCATTGGGGTCGACCACGTGTTCGGGGTGGACGGCGCCAACATCGAGGATCTGTACGACGCCGCGTATTTCCAGGCCGGCATCACCGCGGTGCTGGCCAAGCATGAGTTCGGCGCCGCCACAATGGCCGATGGGTACAGCCGGAGCGGCGCGGGCCTGGGGGTGGTGGCGGCGACCTCCGGTGGCGGCGCGCTGAACCTCGTGGCCGGCCTGGGCGAGTCGTTGGCCAGTCGTATTCCGGTGCTGGCGCTGGTCGGTCAACCCGCCACCACGATGGACGGGCGGGGCAGCTTTCAGGACACCAGTGGCCGCAACGGCGCGCTCAACGCCGCCGCGTTATTCTCGGCGGTATCGGTGTCGTGCCAGCGGATACTTGCGGCCGCCGACATCGTCGCGGCGTTGCCCAGGGCGATCAGCGCGGCCCGCACGGGTGGTCCGGCGGTCCTGTTGTTACCCAAGAATATTCAGCAGGACGCCGTTGGCAGCACTGGCCGCGGGACCAACGACGGCCACGGCGCACGGGACGTGCCACCGCTGCCGGCATCGGTCGGCGACCTGCACGCCATCGCCCAGGAACTGCGCCGTGCGAAGGGGGCTGTCACGATCATCGCCGGTGAACAGGTGGCCCGCGACGACGCCCGGGCCGAACTCGAGCAACTGCGCGCGGAACTAGGCGCGTTGGTGGCTACCGTCCCCGACGCCAAGGATGTCGCCGCGACATCAGGTTTCGGCTCGTCGTGCGCGCTGGGAGTCACCGGTGTCATGGGCCACCCGGGGGTGGCCGAGGAATTGGCCACCAGCGCGGCGTGCCTCGTGATCGGCACCCGGCTGTCGATGACAGCACGCGCCGGCCTCGAGGAGGCGCTGGCAACGGTGCCCACGGTCTCGATCGGTTCGGCGCCGCCGTACCTTGCGTGCACCCACGCGCACACCGATGACCTGCGTGGCTCGCTGCGTTTGCTGACCGAGGCCGTCCGCGACCGGGGCGGACCCGCGGGCCCACACGGGTCGGCCGCGTCGCGCCGCACCGAGTTGGTTCCCCCGCCGTTCGCCGGCCCCGGTCTCCGGTACCGCGACATCATGTCTGCACTTGACGGTGCACTGACCGACGGGGACGACATCGTGGTGGACGCCGGAAACACCGGCGCCTCGGCGGTCCACTATCTTCCGGTGCGGCGCGGCGGCAGATTCGCGGTCGCACTCGGCATGGGCGGCATGGGTTACAGCTTCGGCGCGGGCATCGGGATGGCCTTCGGGCGAGCCAACAGCGGGCGGCCCCCCGCGCGCACCGTGGTGGTCGCCGGCGACGGTGCGTTCTTCATGCACGGCATGGAGATACACACCGCGGTGCACTACCGACTTCCGGTGACGTTCGTGCTGCTGAACAACAACGCCCACGCCATGTGCGTCACCCGTGAACAGCTTTTCTATGACGACCTCTACAGCTACAACCGGTTCCGGCCCAGCCGGCTCGGCGCCGGTCTGGCGGCGATGTTCCCGGGACTGAGCTCGGCCGATGTCAGCGACATCGAGGGGTTCACCGCTGCGGTGCGCGCGGTGCGGGACGTCGACGGCCCGGCGGTGGTCAGTGTGGAATGCGCGGCCGACGAAATCCCGCCCTTCGCACCGTTCCTGACGAACGACTCCGCCACACACGTTGCTACCCAGAACACTTCGACAATCAAGGAGAATCGCGATGTCGCTGCCCGCGCTTGAGGATATCGTCGCCCACCATGGCACCACCGAACCCTTGGAGGGGGTGACCCGGGTCGAGACCAGCCCGCGGGAGCAGGCCATGCCGATCGTGATGGAGATGATGCGGTCGGTGTATCCGCACGATCAGGTCTTCGGCGAGTACTGCACCGTCAACGACTTCGTCGACTGCCCGCCCGACGAGTTGTTCGAATATCTGGCCGACACCCGCAGCCTGGCGGAATGGACCTACAGTCTGCGCGGTTTCGAGCCGGCCGGGGAACCGGGCCTGTGGGTGGCCTACGACCGGCTTGGTTCGGAGACGAAGATCTACGCCCGCACCGTTGCCAACGCGGCGGCCCGCACCGTCGACTATCACTGCGCGTGGGACCAGGGCAGCCATTTGTGGATGATCTATCTGATGCGGGTCATCGACGCGCAGGTGGTCCTCGACAAGCCGGGTTCGGTTGTGCTGTGGACCAATTGTCACCACCCGTTCTACGACGACAACCCGTATCCAGAGACCGCACCGCCGGAGCGTCCGGTGTGGGTCGGCGATTTCTGGGACATGTTCGGTGCCGGCCACCTGTTGGAGATGAAGAACCTCAAGGCCATCGCCGAGTACCGCCACCGCAACGATCTACCGATCACACCGAAATGGATGCGGTGAAGCCACCATGAGCGGGTCCGCGGTCAGCCTCTCCGACGTTGCCACCTACCTACCCGGCGAGCCGATCGGTGCGGACTACTACGCGCAATTCGCCGAAACCGACGCGCTGCGCGACAACGTGATGTTCCGCGCCCCGAAATTCCGCCACCACGTCGCGCCCGACGAGAGCGCGATCGACATGGTCGAGCGTGCGGCGCAGGGGCTGATCGAGCGGCACGGCGCCGACGTCATCGAAGCCGCCGATGTCCTGATCACCCACACCCAGGCACCGGATCAGGCGTTCTACGGCTCGGGCGGTGGCATCGCTCACCGCCTGGGCATGCGGCCCTCCTGGGTGCTCGACCTGCACAACGGCGGGTGTGCGGCGTTCGTGTTGGCGCTCAACGTGGCTCGTCAGCTGCTGACCTCAGGAGCAGGACACACCGCGCTGATCGCCATCGCGCAGAATGCCGCCGGACAGGTCTTCGACCAACCGGGAGTCCGTCGCAAGGCGCAGGCTTCGGTGCCCGGCGACGGCGCCGCGGTGGGCCTGGTCACGCTGTCGGGCCAGTCCCCCATCCTCGACATCGAGTGCCGCACCTACGGCGAGTACGCCGGTGAGATGGCGTTCGCCCCGGACCCGCCCCGCAAGTGGTGGCAGCCCGGTCCCGGTGAGCTCTGCATCGGCTTCAGCGAAAGCAAGATCACCAAGGTACTGGCCCGCGGCAATCGGCAGGTTCCCGAAGTCGCGCTGGCGGTCTGTGACCGAATCGGCCTGCGGTCCAAGGACATCGACCTCCTGGTGACCAACCAGCCCAACCGGGTGTTCTTGCGCAACTGGCGGGAAGCGCTCGAACTGCCCGCGGAACGCCACCGCGACACCTTCGACGAGTGCGGCAACCTGTTCGGCGCCGGGATCCCGATCAACCTGGATCGGGCGATCTCCGCGGGTCAGGTCAAGGCCGGTGAAACGGTCGTCATGGCCGGGTTCGCCCACGCCGGTGACTTCGCCGCGGCGGCGGCGCTCCGCTGGGGCGGACGGGGCCGATGAAGCCCGCCTCGAACCCCGTCAGCACCGCGGCCGGTGGCGCGGCGCGGACCGCGGTCGATCCGTTTGCATTGTCGCTCAACGAGAATCCGTTCCCGCCGCTGCCGGCGGTGCGGTCGGCGCTGGTCCGCTCGATCGATGCGGTCAACCGCTATCCGGAGGTGCTGCCGGAGCGGCTGCGCCACGTGATCGCCGGTCGCATCGGCGTGCACCCCAACCAGGTGGTCCTCGGCGCGGGGGCGACAGGCGTGATTCTGCAGGCCCTGCACGCCCTGACCGATCCCGGCGACACGATCGTCATGGCCGCGCCGACCTTCGACGGCTATCCGATTGTCGCGCAGATGACCCGGCTGAACTCGGTGACCGTGCCCCTCGACCAGGACGGCCACCACGATCTTGACGCGCTGGCCGAAGCCGCCGTGGACGCGCGGGTCGTCGTCGTGTGCCGGCCGCACAACCCGACCGGGACCCTGGAACCCACCGCCGCGGTGCTGGACTTCCTGCGCCGGGTGCCGTCGACGACCATCGTGCTGCTCGACGAGGCGTACATCGAATTCGTGGCGCCGGAGCACCGCATCGACGCGTCGGAGCTGATCGCGTGTTTCCCCAACGTGGTGGTGGTGGTGCGGACCTTCTCCAAGGCGTACGGGCTGGCTGGGCTGCGGATCGGCTACGGGCTCGCCGCCGCGGAGCTGACCCGGACGTTGTGGGCCCACCAACTCCCGTTCGGCATCGCGATCACCAGCTTGGTCGCCGTCGCCGCCTCCTATGCTGCCGAAGACCAACTGCTGCACAGGGTCCGGCTGATCACTGCAGAACGAGGCTATCTCCGCATGCGCTTGAGCGGCATGGGCATCTACACCACCGATGCGCACGCGAACTTCACCTACCTGCCGCCGAGCGGTCGGGTGCACCGCGACGCATTCGCACAAACCGGCCTGCACGTCCGCTGCTACCCCGACGGCGGCGCCCGGATCACGGTGGGCAACCGGGCTTCCAGCCTGGCGGTGCTGTCCGCGCTGGGAAGGCCGACGGCAAGGACCGCACGCTGATGCCCGGCCACCGCGGTTCCGCGATGCCGGCGCCCCTTCGGGTCCTCGTTGTCGGCGCGGGCGTGAGCGGCCTCTCGGTTGCGCGGGGATTGCGGCGCGACGGCCATGACGTCACGGTCTTCGAACGGCGGCCGGATGTGCAGGCCGGCGGCGGCGCAGTCACCATCTGGTCCAACGGCGAGACGGTCCTGCGGCAGCTCGGGGTCGCCATGGAGGGGGCCGGTCAGTTGCTGTCCACCGTGCAGGTCTCGACCTCCGGCGGCCGCAGGCTCGCCACCTTGGACGTGACCGCCATGGTGCACCGGCTCGGGTCACCCGTCCGGATGGTCCCACGCCGGGTGCTGCTGCAACGGCTGCTCGACGGTTTGCCGACCGACCTCATCCGATGCAACGCCCGAGCGGTTGCGGTGGTCAGGACTGCCGACGGGGTGCGGGTGGAATTCGACGACGGCGATTCGGCTGCGGGAGACCTGTTGATCGGCGCCGACGGCATGCACTCGATGGTCCGCGACGTCGTCGGCGCGCCGCCCGCCGAGCCCACGGGCTGGTGCAGCTGGCAGGGACTGATCGACCTTCCGGATCTCAGCGACCGGCAGGTCGCACGGGTCATCATCGGCGAGCACGGGAACGCCGGTCTGTGGCCCGCGGGCGGCGCCGCCCTGCAATGGTGGTTTGACTTGCCGTGGTCCTGCGACTTCGTCAGACCGCGACGTCCGATCGAGACGATCCGGGCCAACTTCACCGGCTGGTGCGACGCCGTCGATCGAGTGCTCGGTGCGTTGACCGACGACCACCTGGCCGGTTCGCCGTACCCGCATTTCCGACATCCGATTCCGCGCGTGCCGGGCCACGGTGCGCTGACGCTGGTCGGCGACGCCGCGCACACCATGCCGCCGACCCTGGCGCAGGGCACCAATCAAGCGCTGCTCGACACGATGGTGCTGTGCAAGGCGCTCTCGGACGGGCGCGAACTCTCCAGGGCGCTGCGTTGGTACGAGACGACCAGGCGACGCAAGGTCCTCGCCGTATCCCGGGTGGCGTCGCTGCAGGTCTCCCACGGTGAGGCCGCGCTGAAACCGGCGACCTACATTTCGGACCGGTTCCAGTCCGGGGCACTGACCATGTTTCTGCGGTGCACCAGTCACCGCCGGCTCGCCGCCGAGATCAACCGAACCCTCAGCGCCCCAACACCGGCCACGTCGTGGGACCGGCGATGACCGCGTCGACAAGTTGGAGGACGGAACCGGTGCGCAAGCCGGACATTCCGGTGCGCGTCCGTGGCGCCGACGATGCGCCGTCGCGCTGGCTCTGGCTCGTCAAGTGGTGCGTGCTCGCCGTCCCGCACTACCCCATCCTGATCTTCCTCTACCTGGTGTACCCCCTGGTGACCCTCGTCGCCGGCGTCGCCATCTTGTTCACCGGCCGATATCCGCGCCCGCTCTTCGACTTCAACGTCGGGGTGCTGCGTTGGTCGTGGCGCGTGATGAACTACCGGTTCCCGATGAACAGCACCGACCGATACCCGCCGTTCACGCTCGCGCCGCGGCCCGACTATCCCGGCGATCTGGCGGTCGACTATCCCGAGACCCTCACCAGGGGTGCCGTCCTGGTGAAGTGGTGGCTATTGGCGATCCCTCAGATTCTCCTGTGCTGGGCGATGGAACCGCTGCTGCAGGTGCTCTGTGTGGTGTCGGCCATCTGGTTGTTGTGCACCGGGACCATCTCGCGGGGCATGTTCGATCTCCTGCTGGGTATCGTCCGATGGCGTTATCGAGTAGCCGTGTACGTCTCCTTGATGCGCGACGAGTATCCGCCGTTTCGACTGGATCAGGGCCAGTGACAAGGCGACGTAATCCGTTGTTCCCGTATGTGTATCGGTTCGGCATGCCGATGTTCGACCGACTGTTCTACCGTCGGTATCGACGGGCGGCGATGAGCCACGTCACCGGGCGGCTGCTGCTGCTCGGCCTTGGCCCGGGAACCGACCTGCTGTTCCTGCCGCCCGCGGTGACGTCGGTCGCCGCCGTGGAGCCCGACGCGACGCTGCGGCGGATGGCTTCGGCACTAGCTCGCCGGCACGGCATCGCCGTGGACATCGTCGACGGAGTAGGCGAGTCGATTCCCTTTCCGGACAATGCTTTCGACTCCGTACACGTCGGGCTGGTGTTGTGCTCGGTCGACGACGTGGCCGCGACCCTCGCCGAGATTCGGCGGGTCCTGGCGCCGGGAGGAAGGTTGGTCGTCCTCGAGCACGTCCGCGGGGACGCCACGATGGCCAAGTTCCAGGACCTGATCGCCAAGCCCTGGTCCTGGCTGGGTGCCGGATGTGAGCCGAACCGCCGTACCGCCGAGGCGATCGCCGCGGCGGGATTCGACACCACGGGGCTGCACAGCATTCGACGAACTCTGGTGCCGCCGCCGTGCACACCTCATCTGCTGGGCATCGCCACACCGGTGGAGGGGCGAGCGGCACCTACTCGACGCTGAGCGCCTCGATGATGTTCAGCCGCGCCGCACGTCGCGCGGGTGGCACCGAGCCCAGTAGGCACAGTGCCAGCGCGCCGACGGTCAAGCCGAACGCCGTCGGGCTCGGCCGGAAACCGACGTCGAAGTTCATGATGTCCCCGCTGACGATGCTGTAGAGCCATTGGTCGACCAGGCCGAGCGCCAGCCCCAAGCTGGCGCCGACCGCACCGATGCCGGTCGCCTCCGCCAGGACCATCCGCATGGTGGACCGGCGGCTGGAACCCATCGCCCGCAGCACACCGATCTCGCGGCGCCGTTCGAGCACCGACAGCGTCAAGGTGTTGAGAAGTGCGACCGCGGCGACGAACACCACCATGATCCAGACGGCGTTCGCGATGAACATGCTCTGGCGCAGCGGCGCCTCCAGGCCGGCCCGCGCGGCGCTGCCGTCGTACACGTGGTTCGGCGTCGGCACCACCCGGCGGACCTCGGTCAACAGGCGATTCGGATCGACGCCGGCGTCCGCGGTGATCTGCAGCGTCGTCGTTGCCGGGCGATCGAACCACGCCCGCAACTGAGCCAGTTCCATTCCGACGGTGCCGATGACCGTCGAGAAATACGGCACCAACGCCAGCACCACCGCGCGCTGCGGGCCGTGCGGGGTGAGCAGCGAAACCTCCTCGCCTACACGGACGCCCAAGGTCTTGCCCAGGTTCTGCGTGAGCACCACGCCCCGGCCGGCGAGCACCTCGGTGCGTACGTGTTCATCGAGTGCGCGGTACAACGGATCGTGGGTTCCGGGGGAAAAGCCGACGAGCAGCACGCGCGTGCCGCCGACCACGGCGAATCCGAACGGGCCCTCGGTCACGCGGGCCACGCCCGGCACCTGGGCCACCTGGTCCGCGAGCCCTGGCGGGAGCGCGGCGGTCGGATAGCGATCGGGCGGGTCCGCACTCACCCAGACGTCGACATCGTCGACCGACGAAAAGACCTCACCCGCGGAGCGGATCATGTCGGCGCTGGTGCCGGTGATCACCACGGTGGTGAGAACCGCGATGAGCACGGTCATCACCGTGGCCCACACTCGCCGCGGCGCACGCGCGATGGATTCCGCCGCAAGGGCACCGGCCGATCCGAATAGTCGAGCGGTTGCCGCCGTGGCTTTCACCATGGGCGCGGTGAGCGCGAAGCCGAGCGCGATCTCGGCACCGAAGACCGCGGCGATCGCGACCACCGCCAGGGTGCCGCTCTGGCCGAGGAGGATCAGGACCGACGCCGTCAACGCCGCCACGGCGCCCACCCCGCTGGCGATCCGCAGCCAGCGCGGCACGACGTCGGCCGCCGAGGCCCCGACGGGTGCCAACGCCTCGATCGGCGAAACCTTGTAGACCTGCCGCGCCGCCATGGCCGAGGCGGCCACACCGGTGAGCACCGTCGCCGCCAGCGCAGCCGGTACGGCCCAACCGGGCAGCCAGTACTCGACCCGGGCTTCGAGGCCCTGGGTGACCGCCGGCGGCAGTCGACCGATCGCGATGCGGCCCAGCACTATTCCGATGGTCGCGCCGATGGCGGCGCCCAGCAGACCCAGAATCGCTGCCTCGGTGAGCATGTCGCGCACGATGGTGCTGCGCCGGCCGCCGATCGCGCGCAGCATCGAGATGGCGGGTCGGCGCTGGGAGATCGCCATTGTCATGGTGGTGTAGATGAGGAACGCGCTGACCACCAAGGCGATCGCCGCGCCCATCAGGGCCATGTAGTTCATCATCTTGACCCCGTCGCCGGCCCGGGCGGCCCGCACGCTCGGGTCCGCGACGACAGCTCGCCCGTCGACGGCTGCGGTGACCGCAGCGCGTACCGCAGCCAGATCGGCATCCGGCTTCGTGGTGATCAGTATCGAGTCGAGCCGCCCCTGGCGGCCGGTGATGTGCTGCGCCAACGGAAGCGCGGCCAGGACATAATGCCCGCCGTTGAGATCCGCGAGGCGGTCCCCCCCGAGCACCGCCACCACGGTCACCGAACCCGAGCCCAGCTGGAGCGTCTCGCCTTGCGCAGCACCGACACCGGGCCCCACCCGGACCCCGTTGGGCACGTCAGCCGACACTTCCTGCTGTCCTGCGAGTGCGTCCGTCAAGGCACCCTGCAATGCTGCACCGCTCTCGTCTGCGCCGATCAGCAGCACCGGCCCCGATGCCGTGAAGGCACTTGTCCGTAGTACCGGTACTGCGGCCTCGACGCCGGGAACCGCGGCCACCTCGGCGGTCAGCGCGTCGGGAAATCCGGCGTCGGTGATGCCGGAGACCTCCAGCGCGGCGACGCCCGCGATCCCGTCGGCCAGCCGATGGACCGATCCGGTGATGGACCCGAAGATGCCGAATATCGCGACCAGATACATTGCGGACACCGCCATTACGGCGATCGAGGCGACCGTGCGCCGACGGTGCGTGGCGAGTTCGCGCCAACTGAACAGCCGGAGCCGACTTGCCGCCGCAGCGATTCCCGCCGGAGCCGATCTCATTCTGCCGCGCCCGGTGTCACCTTGGGACCGTCGACAATTCGTCGGACCCGAGCCGGCCGTCCTGCAGCGTGATCACCCGATCGGTGCCCTCGGCGGCGACCGCGTTGTGGGTCACCATCACCACCAGCCGACGGCGGCCGTCGTCGTGCGCCACCTCGGCGAGGAGTTCCAGGATGGCCGCGCCCGTCGTCGAGTCGAGGTTTCCGGTGGGTTCGTCGGCGAGGATCAGCGGCGGATCCATCATCAATGCCCGCGCCACCGCGACCCGCTGCATCTGCCCGCCGGACAGTTCCGCCGGTCGGTGCTGGATCCGGTCACCGAGCCCGGCGCGGTCCAGCAGCCGCAGCGCGTCGGGTTTGGCCGCGCCCATTCGGACACCATCGAGCAGCTTGGGGACCGCGACGTTCTCCCACGCCGACAGGGTCGGCAACAGGTTGAAGAACTGGAACACGAATCCGACGCAATGCCGGCGAAACTCCGATTGCTCGTCGTCTCCGAGTCGGCCGATCTCGTCGCCGTCGAAGGTGATCGACCCGGAATCGGGTGAGTCCAACGCACCGAGCAGGTGCAGCAGCGTGCTCTTGCCCGCCCCGGACGGCCCGACGACCGAGACGAACTGTCCGCCCTCGAGCCGCAGGCTGATGTCATCGAGCGCACGCACCGATTGACCGCCGACGCGGTACTCGCGCGCCACATGGCGGAGTTCGACGATCAGTGGCCCCATCCCGGTCCTCCCCCGCGGCATCCGGCGCGCGGTGCGCCTACACGAGGTACTACGCGGCCGGCCTTCGATCGGTTCGACGGCGATAGGGCATGCGGTGTCGCGTCACCCCAGATCTCGAACGTATGTGGCGCTCCACGTGTTTTCGTGGGCGCATTTTCGCTGTTCAGCGGTATTTTGTGGGGAGTTTCAACGACTTCGGTGTTTCGCCGGTGAATTGAAGGACGCGCACGCGGTGTGCCTCTAGGTTTCGGGGTTACCACACCAACCTCAACCGCAAGGACGATCCGCGTGCGCGTCAACACTGCATTTAACCGTCTGCTGCAGATTCCCGGGGCCACGGTCACCGATGTCGTCATCGGCGACGGGCAGATCGATGTCCACCTGCGACCGAAAGCGCGCCTGCTGCGCTGCCCGTGCGGCAAACGCCTACGGGCGGTCTATGACCGCCGCCGGCGACGCTGGCGCCATCTGGATCTGGCCCGGGCACAGCTGTGGCTGGTCTATGAGATCCGCCGCCTCGATTGCCCGGACTGCGGGGTGATCACCGAGGAACTGCCCTGGGCTCGTCCCGGTGCGCGTCACACCCGCGATTTCGAAGACATGGTGCTGTGGCTGGCCCAACGAACCGACCGGACCTCGGTGGCGGCGTTGATGCGCTGCGCCTGGGAAACGGTCACCGCCATCATCGGCCGCGGCGTGGCCGAACTTCTCGACCAGCGTCGCCTGCAGACGCTGTATCGCATTGGTGTCGACGAGATCTGCTACCGCCATCCCCATCGTTATCTGACCATCATCGGCAACCACGACACCGGCACCGTCGTCGACGTCCAGCCTGGACGCAGCGAACAATCATTAGCCAACTTCTATGCCGCCCAAACCGATTCAGCACTGGCACACATCGACGCGGTCAGCATGGACGTCTCCAGGGCCTACACCGCTGCCACCACCGCAGCGGTCCCGAACGCGGTCATCTGCTACGACGGCTTCCATGTCATGCAGTGGGTCCAACGCGCCCTCGATCGCGTCTTCGCCGAATCGATCCGCCTGCCCGGACACGCCACCGCGGACTGGAAAGCCGCCCGCTGGGCGCTGCGCACCGGCGAGAACAAACTCACCGACGACAAACGCGCCCTGGTCAACCAGATCGCGCGAACCAACCGACGCATCGGCCGGGCCTGGACGCTGAAGGAACAAGCCCGCGACCTCTACCGCCACCACCACGAACCCGACCAAGCCCGCCGACTGCTCAAAGCCTGGATCACCGCCGCCAAACGCTCCCGCATCCCGGCGTTCGTCGCGCTGAGCAAACGCTTCGAGGTCTACTTCGAACCCATCCTCGCCGCCATCGAACTACGCATCTCCAACGCCCTCATCGAAGGCATCAACGCCAAAATCCGCCTCATCAACGCCCGCGGCTACGGACACCACTCCGCCCAAACACTGACCTCAATGATCTACCTCTGCCTCGGCGGACTGCAGGTCAAACTCCCCACAAGAACCTGAGGAGTCGCACGTATGTTCTAATGGCTGGGAGTGCCGGCCCGCCCGGTGCGGGCACTATTCCAGAAGGAGTTCGCCGCAACGATGACTGTAGACATACTCGAAGCCGACGCCCCGACCACCGCCGTCGAAAACACCTCGCCGACAAGCATGATGGCACCCGCCGCGGACGCCCCGGCCGAGGAAAAGCCGAAGAAGGCGCCGGCCAAGCGAGCCGCCGGCAAGAAGAAGACGGTCGAGCTGATCCTCACCGTCACGGGCACCGCCGACGGCGATTGGCGCGCGGAGCTCAAGCAGGGCACCACATTTCTGGCCCGCGACATCGCGGTCGCCGCGGCGGCCGTCTCCCGTGCGGCCAAGGAGCTGCACGAGGATCTCTACACCCCGATCGACGCGATCATCGAAGAGGCGCGCTCCCAGCAGGCCGCCAAGGTCGCCGCGCTGGAAGCCGAACTGGAAGCCGCCCGCCGGGCCCTGGCCGAGTTGGACTGACCTAAGGCCTCCTCGTCACCGCGAGAGCGGGCCACCTCGGCGGGCACGCTCGGCAAAGGCATCCAGAGCGTCGATGACCTCGGGCGCTCGCCAGATTCGTTGACGCGGACCTGAACTGGTCTCGACGAGGACACCCGCGTGCGCCAAAGGTTCCAGGTGACGGCGTGCATGCTTGGACTCAATGCCCAGCTCCTCGGCCAACAGAGCGGTGTTGATGACGGGACGCCGCAGCAGCAACTCAACGATCCGCCACACCGCCGAGTCCCTGCGCGCGGTGACGACCCCACTCCAGGTTGCTCGTATACCGCGCAGGTCATCGACCAGCCGGCGGCCGTTGAAGACCGCGGCGACGGCGGCTTCTGACACTCGGCGCACGATCGGCGCCGGGTCGCCGTCGCGGTAGGCGGTCAACGCAGCGAAGTACGAGTCGGTGTCGGTCAGCAGGCCGGCCGACACCGGAACGGTGACACTGCGGGTCAGGCCCCGGTGCCGCAGCATCGCCTGGATCAGCGCCCTGCCCGTCCGTCCGTTGCCGTCGGTGAAGGGGTGGATGGTTTCGAACTGGGCGTGGGCCAACGCAATCTGCGGCAGCACGGGCAAGTCGCCGCGTGCCGTGAAGCGCAGCAGGTCGTCGATGGCGTCGGGCACGCGACGGTGATGCGGCGGCACGAACATCGCGGCGCGGGGACCGTGCGCACTCCCCCCGATCCACACCTGCTGGGTGCGCCAGCGTCCCGCCGCGGTCGGGTCGGCGTCATGCATCAGAGCCTCGTGCATCGCCAGGATCGCGTCACCGTCGATGTTGTCGGCAAGGTTTATCGCGGCCACCATCGCCGCGGTGTTAGCGACGATAACCCTGGCGTTGGCGCTGGCCCTGGCCCCGGTCAACTCAGCCTCGGCGATCGCACGCACCGAGGCCGTCAGGTTCTCGATGTTCGAACTCGCCGCCGACTCGGTGCGCAACAGGATTGCCGCGAACGGGGCGATCTCACCGCCGAGTTCGGCATCGAAGCGGATGATTTCATTGCTGGCGTCCTCAGCGTCTACCAGCGCGTCCGCAGGCAAGTCGACCGTTAGATCAGCGATGTCGGCGGCGATCGCCGCGTCGTAGGTCCCCCGCTGCCGCTGCGCCGACCGCACGTACGCAGCCGACGGCGCAATGTCCCATTGCAGCGTTTCGTAGCTCACGGCGGTACCGACATCTGGGTCCACACCACGAAGTTACACCCACTTAAGTGGCTATGTGGGTGTTATTGATGCGGATGGTCCAGATGACCGCCTTGCGGCCCAGGCCAGGAATTCGGCGGCGGTGAACACCGGTTTGCCGTATTCCTGGGCCTTGCGGGCCTTGCCGGACTGGGTGCCTGCTTCGGCGATCACCAACACCTCGCAGCGGGTTTTCGTCACCGAACGCACCGGCGCCAACCCCGCGGCGGTCGCCAAGCACTCCATGTCCTCGCGCTCCACCACCCGGCCGGTGTCGTCGAGTGCGGTTCCGGTGAAACAGATCCGGGCGCCGGGAACCAGCACCGCACCGATGTCGCCGCGGGTCTCGGCGAGCGGATTCGCTGCCGCCAGGTCGTCCGCTCCCAGCAGCGTCGCGGCGGCCCGCAGGCGCGCCAGCACGTCCTCGGGAAGCATCGTCCTCGAGGACGCGTCGCGCAGTTGATCGGCCGCCGACTGGCGCGCCGCCGCATCCCAGGTGGATTCGTCCGCCAAAGCGCCTTCCGCCGTCGCACCCAGCAGCACGCCGCCGAGCTCACGGCTGACCCGCAGCAGCGCCGAGAGGGCCGGCAGGTGCCGTGCCGCCGGGGTCTGGGCGTCGTGGTCGCGGCTGAGCAGCAGACCGGTTTTGGCCTGGCCGGGATCCGGGTCGTCGAACGGCGCGGACCCCGCCGATGTTGCTGCCGCGGAATGCCTTTCGAGAGCGCCCCGGGCGCGCTGTAACGCCGTGCGGCCCGCCGGCGGAGCCCCGGACAACTCGATACCCAGCGGTATCCCGGTGACGTAGCCGAGCCTCTTGAGCTCGAAGTCGATCAGCCCCAACGTCTCGTCGACAGCGACACCGACCGGTGTGCAGCCGGCCAGCATCGGAGCGATCATGGCCCACGCCTCCCGCAGGGTCGGCGCCAACAACACGTCGGACACGCTGATGCCGTAGGCGTGCCGGGCATCGGCCAAGTCGCGCTGCGGGTTGATAAGCGTGGACACCGCCGTGCCGTCGTCGAACGCCACCGCCAACTCGACCGGGCGCGGCCGCGACATCCGGCCCTCGTCGCCCACGGTGAGCAGGCCGATCGCACAGAAGCGACGCGCCTGAGTATCCGGATCCGAAGCGCGCAGGAAACGCGTGATCCGGCGGTCGATCTTCAGATCTTTCGGCAGCACGGGGCGTTTCAACACCAAGCCGGCCAACGACGTGCACCGGCTCAGCGCCACGTACAGCTGGCCGGTGGAGAACATCCCACCGGTCAGATCGACCATGAGCCGCTCCAGGGTCTGCCCCTGGCTCTTGTGGATCGTGATGGCCCAGGCCAACTTGAACGGCAACTGGGTGAAGGTGCCGATGACCTCCCGGCGCAGCGACCCGCCGTCGACCACCGGGCGGGTGGCCTCCCAGCTGAACGGCGCGACATCGGCCACCGTGCCGTCGGGAAATTCGACGTCCACCACCGCCCCGTAGCGGTAATAGCCCACCCCGACCACCCGGCCGATCGAGCCGTTGACCCAGCGGTCGGACTGGTCGTTGTTGAGCATCATCACCTGCGCGCCGACCTTGAACCGCAGCTCGTCGTCCACCGGCTTGTCGAACAACGACAGATCCCCGGACTCCTGCGCCCGGTGCAGCAATTCGTCGCCCGGCAGCCGTTCGAGATGTTGCCGGTTGCGCGCCGTCACCAGGCGATTGGTCGGCGCCAGCGTCAGCCAGAACTCCCCCGGTGGCGGTACGAAGTCGGCGTCCACCCGCGCGTTGAGGTGCTCCTGGGCGTGTCCGAGCAGCACCCCCTCGCGAATCTCGTTGAGGATCACGGTCATTCGTTGATCGCCCAGCTGACGGAACACGGTCGTCAGCGTCAAGGTGGGGAACTCGTCGCGGACAAATGATCGGGCGGAGAAGAAGTACGGCGTGTCGTAAACGGTCGAAAAGTAGTCCTGCTCACCGTCGCCCACCACCGGCGGCAGCTGGTACAGGTCGCCGACCAGCACCACCTGCACCCCGCCGAACGGCGCGCCGGGTTGTGGTCCGAACCGTTGCAGCGCGGCCGCGACCATGTCGAAGACGTCGGCGCGCACCATGGACGCCTCGTCGATGATCAGCGTGTCCAACGAGGCCAGCGTCTTCGCGAAGCGGCCGGGTCGGTAGGAGCCGCCGGTGACGTCGGTCAGCGTCGTCGTCGTGCGGAACCCGAACAGTCGGTGGATGGTGTAGCCGTCGACGTTCAGGGCGGCGATGCCGGTGGGCGCGACCACCACCACGTTGCGGTCCGTGCCGGCCATGAAGTGCCGGATCAGTGTCGACTTGCCGGTGCCGGCCTTACCGGTGAGGAACAGGTGCCGGCCCGCGGCGAGCAGGCTCAGCGCCGCCCGGAACTCATCGGTGCGGACCAGGTCCTCGCGTGCGGCGGTCACGGCTGCACCCTACCGGCGGGTGGCGGCATGACCGCCCGCCGACAAGCCGCCGGGTGCTGCCCTGGTACAGCCATCGCCTCGAGTGCGTCGATCTCATCGGCGATGCGTATCGCCCAGCCGAATACGTCACGGCCACAATGCAAGCGGGTCTGGATGAACTCGCCGCCAAGCGGCACTTCCCGATCCTCGGCGGAGAGCGCCGGTATGACGTCGGCACGGCTGCGGCCGGGGTCCCGGATTCGATCGGAGTGGGAGCGGCAAACCAGCCCGCGGCCACGATCACCTAGGGCAGGCTGAGGTGATGACGGACGCCACCGACCTCGTTGCCGCGGTGGCAGCGCTGAGCGACGTGCTGGCGCGGACGGCCTTTCCGCTGCCCGCGTCGTCGGCGTGGTCGGCCGAGCGGGACCGTCGCGAGTTGACCGGACAGCTGGCCGACTACGTGATCCCCCGGTTGCGCAGTATCGACGCGCCGCTGCTGGCGGTGGTCGGCGGGTCGACGGGCGCGGGGAAGTCGACGCTGATCAACTCGCTGGTCGGCGCCGATGTGAGCCCGGCCGGTGTCCTGCGGCCGACCACCCGCGGCCCGGTGATCGTGTGTCACCCGTCGGACGTGTCCTGGTTCGTCGACGACCGGATCCTGCCGCAGTTGCCGCGATCGTCCGGGCCCGACGGCCTGCGCATCGCGCCGAATCCGGGGATGGAGCCGGGCCTCGCACTGCTCGACGCCCCGGACATCGACAGTGTGGTGAGCACCAACCGGGAACTCGCAGCCACCTTGCTGGCCGCCGCCGACCTGTGGATCTTCCTGACGACCGCGGCCCGGTATGCCGACGCGGTGCCGTGGCAGCTGCTGCACACCGCGCGGGAGCGGGGCACGGCGATCGCCATCGTGCTCGACCGCTGCCCGCCCGAGGCGGTCAAGGAGGTCGGCGCGCACCTGTCGGACATGCTCGCGGCGAACGGGCTGGGCGGCGCCCCACTGTTCGTCGTGGTGGAGCAGTCGCTGCGCGGCGGCCGGTTGCGGGACAAGGCGGTCGCGCCCATCCGCTCCTGGTTGGCCGGCCTGACCGCCGACGCGGAGCAGCGGGCCGCGGTGGTGCGCTACACGCTGGACGGAGCGCTGCGCAGCCTGCCGCCCCGGACGTACGCGCTGGCAGACGCGGCCGACGAGCAGTCCGCTGTCCGCGGGCAGCTGGAATCCTGTGTGACCTCGGCGTACGACGATGCGCTGGATCGGGTCGACGAGGCGATCCGCGACGGCGCACTGCTGCGCGGCGAGGTGCTGGCCCGCTGGCAGGACGTGGTCGGGACGGGAGAGTTCCTGCGCAGGCTGGAGTCGCGGGTGGGTCGCATCCGCGACCGCGTGGTGGCCGCGGTGAGCGGACGGCCCACCCCGGTGGAGGAGCTCGGGTCGGCGTTGGAGACCGGTATCGCGACGGTCGTGCAGGCCGCGGTGGAGGAGGCCGCGGAAACGGCCTACGGCTGCTGGGCGCGGCACCAGGCCGGTGCACCCCTGCTGCGCGACGAGCTGGCCCGTCCCGCCGCAGGTCTGACCGAGGCCGTCGAGCGGCTGGTCCGCGACTGGCAGGAGTTCGTGCTCGAGTTGGTCCGCACCGAGGGCGCGTCGAAGCGGTCCGGGGCGCGGCTGGCGTCCTACGGGGTCAACGGCGCCGGGCTGGTGGTGATGTTGGCGGTGTTCAGCCAGACGGCCGGCTTGACCGGGGCCGAGATCGCGGTGGCCGGCGGGACGACGGTGGCCAGCCAGAAGGTGCTCGAGGCGATCTTCGGCGAGCAGGCGGTCCGCGGTCTGGCCCGGCAGGCGCGCGAGGACCTGCTGGCCCGGGTGGGCGCGTTGCTGGCTCGCGACGGTGACCGGTACCGCGACGTGCTGGGTTCGGCGGCGTCGATGGTGTCCGGTGACGAGTTGCGGGCGGTCGCCAATCACGTTGCGGCGGTGCTGCGGTGACGCTCGCGGCGCGGCTGGCGGCGCTGACGTCGGTGGCCGAGCTCGGGGCCGGCAGGCTGCCCGACGAGGTACTGGCCGATGTGCGCGCACTCGACGAGCGGGCCGGAACCCGGCTGCGGCTGTCCGGGGAGTACACCGTGGTGGCGCTGGCCGGCGCGACCGGCAGCGGAAAGTCCTCGTTGTTCAACGCCCTCGTCGGGGCGCCGCTGGCCACCGTCGGTATCCGGCGGCCGACGACGTCGGCGACCCAGGCCGTGGTGTTCGGGCCGTCCGGCGCCTCCGAACTGCTGGACTGGCTGCAGATCGGGGCCCGGCAGTACCGGGAGTCGTCGGACGCCCCCGAGCTGTCCGGGCTGGTGCTGCTCGACCTGCCCGACCACGACTCCACCGAGCTGTCCCACCGGGCCGAGGTGGACCGGCTCGTCCGTCTCGTCGACGCCTTCGTCTGGGTGCTCGATCCGCAGAAGTACGCGGACGCGGTGCTGCACGACGCGTATCTGCGGCCGCTGGCCGCGCACCGCGAGGTGATGGTGGTGACCCTCAACCAGTCGGACCGGCTGTCCGCCGATGACCTGGATGCCTGCCTGCGGGACCTGCATCGGCTGTTGGCCGAGGACGGCCTGGCCGGTGTTCCGGTGCTGGCCACCTCGGCGGTGACGCCGGACGGGGCGGCGCCACTGCGGGCGTTCCTGGCCTCGACGGTGGCCGACCACCGGGCGCGCACGGCGCGGGTCAGCGCGGACCTGGATTCGGTGGCCGCCCGGCTGACGCCGCTGGTCCCGCAGCGACGATCCGAGCCTGCGCTACGCGACGCCGAGCGACGGCTGCAGAGCGCCATCGCCGGGGCCGCGGGTGTCCCGGCGGTGGTGGCCGCGGTGGGCCGAGCCTACGAGCGGCGGGGGCTGGCGGCCGTCGGCTGGCCGCCGCTGCGGTGGATCCCCAGGCTCCGGCCGGATCCGTTGCGGCGCTTGGGGTTGGGTCAGTCCGACGGGCAGGACGTCGTGCAGCGCCGAACCTCGTTGCCGTCCGCCTCGGCGGCGTCGCGCGCGGGGGTCGACAGCGCGGTCCGGTCGCTCGCCGACACGGCGTCGAGCGGGCTGCCTGCACCGTGGCCCCGAAAGATATTGGAGGCAGCGAAGTCTCGGTCGGAGGCGGTACCCGATGCGCTGGACCGGGCCGTCGGCGGAACCAACCTCGGGATGGACCGGTCACCGCGGTGGTGGCGCGCGGTCGAAGTGGTCCAGTGGCTGCTGCTGGCCACAGCCGTCGTGGGCGGGTTGTGGCTGGCGGTCCTGGCCGTGCTCGCATATCTGCAGATCGATCTCGACGCGCCGTCGCTCGGGCCGTTCGCCGTGCCGACCGTGCTGCTCGTCGGGGGGCTCGTGCTCGGTGTGCTGCTGCGGGTGGCGATCAGGCCGTTCGTGGCGCTGGGCGCGGCGCGCCGCAGGCGACGGGCGGCATCCGAACTGCGACAGCGGGTCGACGCGGTGGCCGAGGAATTCGTCCTGGCGCCGTTGCGGGCAGAGCTGTCCGCGTATGGGGAGCTGGCGGCGGCGGTCCACGCGCTCGGGCGCTGATCAGGCGGCGAGCACATCAGTCATCGTCGACCAGCCGCAGGGCGCTGCCCTTATGGGCGGCGACATGATCGGTCTTGTCGCTCTTGATCTCGTACTGGGGTTCGTCCGCGGAGGCGCGGCGGGTGTGGCCCTTGTAGTCGAAGTCCTTGGTGTGGACTTTGGTGATCTTGCCCGAGACGTGGCTTCCTCGGACCCATTCAAACACCGGTGGCCGCAGCGTCGGAGGCAACGGTCGGACCGGGCAATCCGGCGAGACGGCACAACGCGACAAAGCCCTGCGCGCTGCCCGGCCACTGGGCCCGGACTGCGCCGACGCCGGCGTGCCGGACGACGCTTCGTAGGACGGCGATGACGATGATGGCGTCGTCCGCGTACCCGAGCACAGGGATGAAGTCGGGGATCAAATCGAACGGCATGGCCAGGTACGCCAGCAACAACACCAGCCGAATACGCACGCCGGCAGGCAGCGTCCGGTCTGCCGCCAGGCGTCGAATGAGCCGGAGCGCGTCGGGGAGGATGCGCAGGGCCTCGCGCAGCAATCCACCGCGCGGTCGCACGATCACGAGGGCCACCACCAGTGCAACCCACGTCAGGACCACGGCCGTCGCGACGCCGATCACCAGGTCCCACCAGAACGATCCGGTCACTCCTACCTCTATACACCGCGAACCGCGACCGACTTGACGAAAAGTGATCGATCACGATGCCCCGAGTCAAAGGCGCGCGCCCTGAAGCCCACTCGTCAAGTAGGCGGGGATGCGGCGTTGCTCACGTTGCTGCACCACTGTGACCGGCTCCGCTCGACCTCAGACCCGCGCCGAAGGGGAAGAGGTCGGTAGCCACGGGCTCGGAATCCGCTGTTTGACAACGACTCCCCCTTCGCCCTGACGGGGTTCGGGCCCCACCACACGCCCGCAGCGAGTGACCGGGGCCTCACTGAGATACGTAGCGACGATTTGCTTTTCACCGCGTACCCGCCGGTAGCGTGCCCGCCGTGAGATGGCAAAGGTTAACCACAGCGCGGCGCCGTCGGTCCGCCGCCTTGGCTGCGGTGATCATCCCCGTCGCCACATTCTTCGTCACCGGCGGTGACGCCGTTGCCAGCCTCCCGGCACCGGTGCCGTGCTGCATGGAGGTCGTGACGCCGGAAGCGCCGGTGGCGATCGCACCCCCGGCCCACCAGATGGTCAGTCCCGTGTTGCCCGTCGGTGTGGCGCCGGAAAAGGGGCTACAGGTCAAGACCATCCTCACGGCCCGCGCCGTCAGCGGAATGTTTCCCGAGATTCTCAACATCGGTGGGGTACGACCGGACTCCATGCGATGGCATCCCGACGGACTCGCGATCGACGTGATGATCCCGAACTACCGCAGCGCCGAGAGCATCGCCCTCGGGGACCGCGTCGTCGCGTTCGTCCTCGACAACGCGGAACGATTCGGCGTGCACCACGCGCTCTGGAGGCAGACCTCCTACGGCCCCAACCGCCCCGCCCGCCCGATGAGCAACCGCGGGTCGGACACGGCAAACCATTTCGACCACGTTCACATCGCCACAAACGGCGGCGGATTCCCCAAGGGCAGCGAGACATACTTGCGTTGAGCGCATTGAACGCCGCCAGTGCGGGGCTGCCGATCCTCGGATCCGAGACTTCATCGCGAGTGATGGTCCTGGGCGCAGCCGCGGAATCGGCTCCGGCGGTTACCGATTGAACGTCGACTCAGACAGGTAGGCTCCCACTCATGCGAGCATCACCGGCCGGCCGTCTTCGAACAACGCGCTAGCCCCACCCCGCAGCGGATCTGCGGACTCGGTGGGGCGTGCCCCAGTTCGAGGATCCGGATGTCCCGCACCGATACCCACGCCCCCTTCCATGTCCGATTACTCCGCGGCGAGGTCGCTCACCGTGCCTTGCACGACTGCGGCGGCGATCCAGCGCTCTGCTCCCTGCCCGACTTCAAAGCCGGCTGGACCACTGGTCCCGGCCGCTGCTGGTGGGAGTGGATCTTCACCGGCCAGAATTGGTGCTCATGCTGGATGTGCCACTGGCCCAGCCACCGTCAGCCCCGCCGATCCGGCCGGGGGGCGCGCCGGGCTCGACTTCGTGGCGTCGCGCGTTCGTGGAACAGCGGGGACACGGAGGCCGGCTGGGCGGTCTGAGGCGCCTTTCCGCGTTCAGTCGACGGGTCTGGAATTCCCTGGCTTCGAGGGCTCACCGCGGTCCGCCGGACTGCTGTGCAAGTCCGATCAGTCGTGTTTCGCCTCATAGCGCAGCAGGACCTTGCCGCCCGGGAAGGTGCGGTTCTCCAACAGCCGCAGCGAGATCCATGCCGGCAGTGTCGGGAAGAACGGGGTTCCGCCGCCCACGGCGATGGGCGCGAGCCAGATCCGGGCGAAGTCGACGATCAGCGGGGTGGCGTCCGGGGTCTTGTCGGCGGTCGGCCAGTTATGCGGACATCAGTTCGTAGAGCCGCCGCCCGTGGAACGACAGGGCCGTCTCCCGCTCGAAGTCGTTCAAAACCTCGATCACACCAATCCGGACTCATGCAGCGTCGCAGCCAGGTCCAGCAGGTGCAGGACCCCGAGGATCACCAGCGCCGCGCCGACGGCGATGAGCCAACCCCCGCCGGATGGCGGGGTCGGTAAGAGATGTTCCTCCGGTGGTGCCGACGCGCCCGACTGCAGCAGCCGACGGTCGTCGTCACGATTCCAGCGAGTGCGGGCGCGCCGGCGTCGGACACCGACAACGACCAGCGCCACACCCGCGACGGTAAACAGAGCAGCACGCACAGCCGGGCCGATCCACCGCGCATCACCGCCTTGGGCGAGCACCACGTCAAGCATCACCTGCGTCCTCTCATCGGCCAGCATGTCGGCATTATCTCCGTCGGGTCGGGTCGCGCTACGCGGACGACGGAGGAGCCTCGCCGGCCTCCACGGCCGCGATCACCTTGTCGATCAACCAGGTGAGCGCCCCGGAAGCATCAGCGGGCGATAACTGCCACGCGCCGACCAGTCGCTCGTAGCTGGGCACATTCCACAGCACATCGAGCAGACCGGCCACCGCACGGCTCCGGTCCTCGGGCAGGTCTGGGGCGCTTGTCGAGACCGCACGCAACACCGCCTGGCGGCGGCGCTCGTCGGCGCCGGCGAACGTCGGGTCCGGCGCCACCGGTACCGATTGCTCGACGGTGAAACCCTGCAGCGCGCTGAAGAAGCGGTCGGTCATCACGGTGAGGTTGGCCAGGTCGACGTCCTCGTAGGCGATATCGGCCTCGTCCTCCAAGCGCCGCATCACCGCGTCGTGAAGCGCTCGTTCGGTGGGAAAGTACCGATACACCGTGCGTTCGCCGACGCCCGACCGGGCGGCGACGGCGCGGAAGGTCAGCTCGCGCCAATCCCAGGTCTTGTACTCACGCACCAGTTCAGCACCGGCGGTGACGATGCGGCTTCTGGTCTGCGCCGCTTGCTCGCGGCGTACCGGGCTGTCGTAGGCGCGTCGATTCCTTGACGGTTCCTTCATATTAGTGGCAGTGTACTGTCTCAAATCTCCGGGGAGGTGGACATGCCGGAAGCGGGAGCTTTGATGCAGGCCGCCGTCACCGGAACCGGCCTGGACGACTTCGGGGCGGACTCGTTCCGCGAAGGGCTCGAGGTGCTGCTGGGTGCTCTCGATCGCCAAGCTCGGCTGAATCCCCGTGGCGAGGCATACATCTACGGGCGCATCCAGTTACACCTGCGCCAGCGGTTGCAGGTGGAGCAGTGGTATCAATGCCATCCCGAGATCGACGACGAGCAGATCACCAACCCGCTGTTCGGCCTCGGGTTGCCGCGCACCGGATCCACGGCGTTGTCGTTTCTGCTCGCCCAGGACCCCGCAGTGCGGTACCTGCACAGCTGGGAGGCCACCCAGCCCTGCCCGCCGCCGTCAACCGTCGCCGGCAACGACCCTCGGATTCCACCCGCGGCGGCCCCTGTGGAGGTGGGTAGCCGCCATCATGTGCCCCAGGATCCCAACGGGCCGATGGAGTGCCTGGATCTGATGGCGCTGGACTTCACCTCGCAGATCTTTCAGGCCTTCGCCCACATCCCCGCTTACTCGAACTGGCTGCTGGACAAGGCCGATTTCACGTCCACCTACGTCTACCAGCGCCGCGTCCTCAAGTTGCTGCAATGGGGTCAGCCGACCCGACCATGGCGGCTCAAGTCGCCAGCACATGTGTTGTCCCTCAAGGCTCTTGACGATGTGTTTCCGGATGCCCGCTTCGTGATGACCCATCGCGACCCCACCGATGTACTGCTCTCGGTCGCCGATGTCTACGCCGATATCGTCGGTGGCTTCAGCGATCATCTGGACCGCCGCTATCTGGGCGAGCTCAATGTCCGCCAGTGGTCAACCGGGATGGCGCGCGCGGCCACCTTCCGCGACGGCGGGGCCGGGCATCGGTTCTTCGACATCGATTTCCGCGGCATGACAGCCGACCCGATCGAGCAGGTAGGTGCCCTGTATCGATGGCTCGGCGCGCCTGTCAGCGCGGAGTTCGAGGCCGGTATGCGCGGCTGGTGGGAGAGCAACGCCCAACCCCGCGAAGCGGTCCCGAGGGCGGACCCGGCCGAGTACGGCCTGGAGCCCGACCTGATCCGTCCACATTTCGCCGGTTACCTCGAAGATGTGCGGCGCTGGACCGGCGCCACGCAAGAAGGGTGAATTCATTGCTATGACAACAGATTTGACCGGCGGCATCGATCCTGCCAGAGAGTTGACCTTCGAGACCCGCCCCGATGATCCGGAGATGCGGGACTCAGTGAGTTTCTGGGTGTTCGACGACCGTGGTGAACTCGGCCTGCCCCGCATCGGGATCGAGGCGGTCGCATCGAACTGGGAGCACCACGGCATACAGGTCAACGCGGCATTCTCCGACGGACGGGTGTTCCGGCTGCGCGAGGACGCACCCAGTGTCGCGGTCACCGGCGCCGACGGTCTGCCCAGGGTGCTGGGGGCGGGCCCGCTGACGTTCACCTGCGTCCGAGAATTCGATACCTGGCGGGTCGCTTTCGACGGTGCCGCGGTGGCGACGAGTTCGGCCGATCTGGTGGCCGGGCGCAAGGACGGCCCCCTGGTCCCGTTGCAGTTCGATGTCGAGGCGACGCTGGCCGTGCCGCCGTGGGTGCAGGGGGCGCTGCAGCCCGACGCGGCGTCCTCGCTGAGCACCTCGATCACTGGCGATCTGATGGGCGGCCCGCGCTATGAGCAGCTTTTCCGTGCGACCGGAACCCTGACTGTCGACGGTGCCGCGCACCCGTTCGCCGGCAGTGGATTGCGGATCCGGCGCCAGGGCGTACGCAAGCTAGAAGGGTTCTGGGGGCACTGCTGGCAGTCCGCCCTCTTCCCCTCCGGTCGGGCCTTCGGCTATATCGCTTACCCGCCGCGGCCTGACGGCCAGCCGACGTTCAACGAGGGATATGTGTACGCCGGCACGGGTGCGCTGATCCCGGCGCGCGTGGTCGACGCGCCCTGGCTGCGCCGCCTACAACCCCTGAGCGAGGACGTGTCGGTGGTCCTGGAGATCGCGGATGGGCAGATCCACATCGACGGGCAGACGGTGCTGTCCACCCACGACATCACCGACCCCGCGACCGTCCCGGCCGAGCAGTTGGCCAAGCTGGCGAACTGGACCTTCCCGGCGCTGCAGCAAGCCGGCGTCCGCTATACGTGGGACGGCGAGACGACCTACGGCATGCTGGAGCGTTCCATCCCGGCCGATCAGCTGGAAGATCGGACCTGGCAGTACGGCCAGTAGCTCCGTAGCAGATTGCTACACTCGGTAGCAGACTGTTACAGGAGGTTGTCATGACCAATGCCGCCGATCGGGTGACCCGGGTCGCCGCCGACCTGATGGACAGCGCCGCAGCCGAGGGCGCCCGGCAGAGTCGTTCGGCCAAACAGCAGCTCGATCATTGGGCCCGAATCGGGCGGGCGGTCGCCGGCCAGCACAGCGCGGCGCGCCGCAAGGTCGAGGCGGCGCTGGCCGGCGGGCTGGAACTCAGCGAGTTGAGTCCCGAGGAAGGGGCCGTGTTCAACGCCGAGATCACAGCGGCCATCGAGGAGAGCCTGGCCGACACCGATTACGGCGCGCTGCTGACGGCACGGGGTATCACAACCGTGGCACTCGATGAGTCCGGGCAGATCGTCGCACACCGTCCCGACGGCAGTTCCTCGGTGCTGCACCGCAACACCGAAGGGTGAAGCGCCTCGATCTGGTCGTCGGATGCAACGGCGCGGGCAAGTCCACCTTCATCGAATTGACGTTGGCAGCATTGCTTCCCGGCAGCCCGGTGGTCAACGCCGACGAGATCGCCAAACATCGCTGGCCCGGCGCCGCCCTTGAGCACGCCTACGAAGCTGCCCGCATCGCCGCCGACACCCGGGCCAAGCTCATCGAACTGGGCGAGTCGTTCATCGCCGAGACGGTGTTCTCACACCCGTCCAAACTCGATCTGCTCGACGCCGCGCAGGCGGCTGGCTACACGGTGGTGTTGCATGTGGTCCTGGTCCCCGAGGAACTCGCCGTGGAGCGAGTGCGCCACCGCGTGCTGGCCGGTGGCCATCAGGTGCCCGAGGACAAAATCCGGCAGCGCTACCAACGGCTTTGGGACCTGGTGGCCGCAGCGGCTGCCCGCGCCGACATCACCACCTTCTACGACAACAGCACCCGGCGTGGGCCCCGGATCGTGGCCCGACTGGACGCCGGGTTCGAGACGGTATCACCGGACTGGCCGACCTGGACGCCGCGCACGTTCACGTCGAAATGGCCGCTGCCGTAGCGCTATTCGGTGCCGTTGACAAGATCGGTGAGGAAGGCCGGCAGCCGACCGGCGCCAAAATCGAAGAACCGTGCCCACACCGGCTCGATAACGGTTGCAATGACGACCCGTCAGTCGCGAGCGCGTCCTTGGTTGAACAACTCCCCTTCCACTGACTCTGGGTCAGGACAGATCAAGTGGTAGCGGAACAACCCCACCGCCTGACCTCTCTCGCGCCGCTTCTCATCCTCGGTGTTGATGACACCACCGTGCCCGCTGGAAACGTGTCGCACGTCGACCGGATCGCGCATCACATCTTCCGCCAGGCCCACGGAGCACCCACCGCTTCGGGAATCCCACGGCGCAGTTGCTAGGCGGCGTTCGTTCAACGGGGACCGTTTCGCAGTCGGGGCCGCCGTTACGGTATGGTCTCTCCTGTTCGTCGGTGCTCCGGCGGACCGGCGGGCTGTGGCGCAGCTTGGTAGCGCACTACACTGGGGGTGTAGGGGTCGCAGGTTCAAATCCTGTCAGCCCGACCGAATGAATTGGCGCATCACGGGGCACGACACGGTAATACCGTGTCGTGCGCCGCTATTCGGATCCGCACCTGGTCGAGGCTGTCCAAGCATCGCGTTCCTGGCGGGGTGTCCTGCGGGCACTCGGGCTTTCTGCCGCGTCCTCAGCTGCCATGCGCTCGGTCCGCGGGCATGCCGACCGACTAGGGCTTGACTACAGCCACGGGCCAGCGACGCTGGACGGATCATCAGCTCGTAGCCGCGATCGCGTCCTCCACCAGTTGGACTCAGGTTGCCGAGAAGCTCGGGCTGGCCGGCGGTTCGAGTACGGCAACGATACGGGGCCACGCAGTACGGCTTGGCCTCGACACGGCTCACCTCACCCGACCGAAGCGATTGCATCCGCCCCTCCAGGACATCGATCACTTCTTCGTGATTGATGGATTCCTGTCGCGGCGGTGGGAGGCTTGACGGCGATTCAGTTGCCCGCCTATCTGGACTATCGACTGCCTCGGGAAGCCCGTTGCCAAACACTCAGTGTGATGAGTTCGTCCAGTGCATCAGTGAGGTAGTTCATCAGCACCTGGATCTTCGACGCTCAGTGCCCGGTCTGGGTTACAACCGCCGGCGTGGTGTCCGCAGCGGACTCCGCAATTTCGGCCTCGAGATCGGTCGAAAGCTCGGCACCGGCCTCGAGTTCCTCGGGCACGTACTGCGGGGCCCGCGCGGTGCGCATGGCGTAGGCGAGCAGCCCCAGCCACACCACGATGATCGTGGCGTAGACCGCCACCGCCCCACCGCCGGTGATCTCGAAGTACTTCAGCAGCTTCTGGCTGTTGCTGAGCACGATGACGCCGCCGACGGCGGTCCCCAGTAGGGCCGGGCTCACCTTGGTCACCAGCCAGGCCGCGAACGGCGCCGCGATCATGCCGCCGATCGCCAGCCCGGCCACGATCGGCAGGTTGTTCAGGAACTCCTCGCGCAACCCGACCACGAAACCCACCGACGCCGACACCGCCACCAGGAACTCCGAGGCGCTCACCGATCCGATCACGGTCCGCGGCGCGGTCTTGCCCTGCGACAGCAGCGTGCTCGTGGTGACCGGTCCCCAGCCGCCGCCACCGGAGGCGTCGATGAACCCCCCGAAAAGGCCCAGCGGGGCAAGGAATTTCGCGGTGTGCGGGGTGTGGGTATTGCGCAGCCCGGGCGGCCGGCCCAGCGAGAACCGCACCAACACGTAGGCGCCGATGCAGAGCAGGATGCCGGCCATCAGCGGTGCCGCATTCTCGGTGGACAGCGACGAGAGCACCGTGGCGCCGAGGAACGCACCGATCGCGCCGGGCACCCCGAGCTTGGCGACAATCGCCCAGTCGATGTTCTTGAACTTCCAGTGCGACAGCCCCGAGGCGAAGGTCGTGCCGACCTCGGCCAGGTGCACCGCGGCACTGGCCTGGGCCGCGGCGACCCCGCTCAGCACCAACAGCGTCGAGGCCGTGACCCCGAAGGCCATCCCGAGGGCGCCGTCGACCAACTGGGCTCCAACGCCTACCAGGGCAAAAAGTATGAGCGAACGCATAGGGTTCGGTTGCCTTCAACTGAAAGGGTCACCGAGATGACCGCATGGACGAGGGGCTGCGCGTCAGTAACGCGGACAACACCACTCGTCGAAGGCCATCAACCGACGGGACGGCCAGAAGGGCTCGAGGGCCGAGACGTCAGACGGCGCCGGTGCATCCAGCACACGATCAACCATCGGTCCTCCTCGAGTAAACACAAACCCGCAGGACACCCTACAGGGTCACCAACCGATAGAGGCCGATGAGGCCCACTACGACGATCACCGCGCGCAGCGCGGTCGGGGACAGGCGGCGGCCGTAGTGCCCGCCTAGGTAGCCGCCCACCAGCGAGCCCAGCGCAATCAGGCCGGCCGCGGCCCAGCTGATCCGGTCGAACGCCACCACGGTGTAGGCCACCGCGGCGACGATATTGACCAGCAACGCCAGCAGATTCTTGGCCGCGTTCATCCGTTGGATGTCCTCGGGCAGCAGGGCGCCCATGACCGCGATCAGCAGGATGCCCTGCGCCGCGGTGAAGTAGCCGCCGTAGACGCCGACGGCGAAGGTCCCGGCCACCAGCATGGCCATCCGTGCCGACGAGATCAGCGAGACGTCGCGGCCGAGCGCGGCCGCGCGGGCCCGGGCCCAGCCCTGGATGCGCGGACCCACCAACACCAGGCACAGCGCGAACACCAGCAGCACCGGAACCACCTGGGTGAACACCGACTCCGGCAGGTGCAGCAGCAGGAACGCGCCCAGCCCGGCCCCGATCAACGATGCCGGGATCTGCCACCTCAGCCAGCGTCGCTGCCCGCGCAACTCGCGTCGGTAGGCCCAGGTGCCGGAAATGCCACCGGCCACCAGGCCGACGGCGTTCGACATCGTCGCGGTCACCGGCGGAAAGCCCAGCGTCACCAGCGTCGGGAAGGTGATGAGCGTGCCCGAACCCACGAGCGAATTGATGGCGCCGGCCCCGACACCGGCCAGCGCAATCAGGATCATGTGGGTCACCGACACCCGCAGACCCTACATCGGCGGAATCGGGTGCGCTCAGAGGCGCTGAGCGCCTCCCAACGCACCGAAATCGCTAGGTCCGGCCGCGTTTCTCCCGCACCCGGACGTTGATCCGGATCGGGCTGCCCTCGAAGCCGAACTCCTCGCGCAGGCGGCGCTCCAGGAACCGGCGATAGCCCGCCTCCAGGAAGCCCGAGGCGAACAACACGAAGGTCGGCGGGCGGGCGGTGGCCTGGGTCGCGAACAGGATCTTGGGCTGCTTGCCGCCGCGGACCGGCGGCGGGTGAGCGGCGACGATCTCCTTCAAGAAGGTGTTGAGCCGCCCGGTCGGAATGCGGGAGTCCCAGGACGCCAGCGACTTCTCCAGCGCGGGCACCAGCTTCTGCACGGCGCGACCGGTCATCGCCGAGATGTTGACCCGCGGCGCCCACTGCACCTGGACCAGTTCGCGGTCGATTTCCTTCTCCAGCAGATAGCGCCGGTCCTCGTCGACCAGATCCCACTTGTTGAACGCCAGCACCAGCGCGCGGCCGGCCTCGATCACCATCGACAGCACCCGCTGGTCCTGCTCGGTGAACGGCACCGACGCGTCGACCAGCACGATCACCACCTCGGCGGCGTCGATGGCGCCGTGGGTGCGCACCGAGGCGTAGAACTCGTGCCCACTGGCCTGCCCGACCTTACGGCGCAATCCGGCGGTGTCGACGAAACGCCATGTCTTGCCGTCCAATTCGATCAGCGAGTCCACCGGGTCCACGGTGGTTCCCGCGACGTCGTGCACCACCGAGCGGTGATCCCCCGCCAGCCGGTTCAGCAGCGAACTCTTGCCGACGTTCGGCTTACCCACCAGCGCCACCCGGCGAGGCCCACCCGTGCGGGGGCCCACCTCGGAGACCGCCGGCAACTTCTCGACGACGGCATCGAGCAGGTCGGCGACACCGCGGCCGTGCATGGCGCTGATCGGGTAGGGCTCACCGAGTCCCAGCGACCACAGCGCCGCGGCGTCGGGTTCCTGCTTCTCGCCGTCGACCTTGTTGGCGGCCAGGAACACCGGCTTGCCCGAGCGCCGCAGCTTGCGGGCGGCGGCCTCGTCGCCGGAGGTGGCGCCGACGACGGAGTCGACCACCATGATGATCGCGTCGGCGGTCTGCATCGCGACGGTGGCCTGCTCGGCGACCAGTTGCTGCAGCCCCTTCGCGTCGGGCTCCCAGCCGCCGGTGTCCTGCACGACGAGCCGGCGCCCGGACCACAGCGCGTCGTAGGACACCCGGTCGCGAGTCACCCCCGGCACGTCCTGCACGACGGCTTCCCGACGTCCCAGGATGCGGTTCACCAGCGTCGACTTGCCGACGTTCGGACGGCCCACTACCGCAATGACCGGCGGCGGGGCGCTGAACTCCTCGAGGTCGGCGGCGTACTCGGATTCGCCGGCCTCCCAATCGCTTTCATCGGTCCAGGTGCCGTCTTCGGTGCTCATCGAACCGCCCCACTGTGGTCTTGGACGAGTTCGCGCAGATGTGCGATCACTTGGTCCGCGGTCAGGTCGCCGGTATCGACCACCCTGGCATCGTCGGCGGCACGCAAGGGCGACATCGCCCGGCTGGAGTCCAGATGGTCGCGGCGGATGACGTCGGCCAGCACGCCGTCGTAGTCGTCACCGAGTCCGGCGCCGATGTTCTGATCGTTGCGGCGGCGGGCCCGGATCTCGGGCGAGGCCGTCAAAAAGATCTTCAGATCCGCCTGCGGCAACACCACGGTGCCGATATCGCGACCTTCCACCACCACGCTGCCCGGCCCACCGGCGAGCGCGCGCTGCAACGCGACCAACCGCTCCCGGACCGCCGGAACGGCCGACACCGCCGACACCGCGCGGGTCACCGCATCCCCGCGGATCTCCGCCGAGACGTCCTCGTCGGCCAGGTAGGCGCGCGGCTCGTCGGGGTCATCCCCGACGGCAATCGGTGTCTCGACGGCGGCAACTGCGGCCGGGTCGTTCAGGTCAGCACCGGCGCGCAGCACGGCCAGCGTCACAAGTCGGTACATTGCCCCGGTATCGAGGTAGCGCGCACCCAGTGCATTCGCCAAACCTCGTGCCACCGTGGACTTTCCGGTCCCAGCGGGGCCGTCGATGGCGATCACCACACCGTCGCTCACAACCCCACCGCCTTGTACAGCTCCCCGATTTCCTTGCGGGTCAACGCACGAAGGCTGCCGGGCCGCTGCTCCCCCAGCGACACGGTCCCGATATCGGTGCGCACCAACGCTTCCACCGGGTAGCCGACGGCATCCATCAACCGCCGCACGATGTGCTTGCGCCCCTCGTGCAGGGTGACCTTGACCAGGGAGCGGCCCGGGATGGTATCGACCATCGCGAAATCGTCCACCCGGACCGGACCGTCGTCGAGCTCGATTCCGGCGCGCATCTTCTTGCCCAACCCCTTGGGCACCAAGCCGGTCACGGTCGCCAGATAGGTCTTGGGCACCTCGAAGGACGGGTGCATCAACCGGTGCGCCAACTCGCCGTCGTTGGTCAGCAGGATCAGGCCTTCGGTATCGGCGTCCAGGCGCCCGACATGGAACAGCTTCTTGTTGCCGCGCACCCGGTGCTCCACCAGATCACCGACGCAGGGCCGGCCCTGATCGTCGGACATCGTCGAGTGCATCCCGACGGGCTTGTTGAGCGCCAGGTACACCAGTTCGTCGTCGACCACGACCCGCGCGCCGTCGACGCGGATCACCGAGGCATCCGGGTCCACCCGGGTGCCCTGTTCGGTGACGATGCGCCCGTCGACCTCGACCCGGCCGTCCCGGATCATCCGTTCGGCCACCCGTCGTGACGCCACTCCAGCTTGCGACAGCACTTTCTGCAGCCGCACGCCCTCAGCAGACGCTTCGGCCATGTCAGTCCTCATTCATATCGAGGGCGGGCTGCGCCTCTGACGGCCCGCCGGCATTGAGTTTCATGAATCGGGGTTCGCTGTCCAGCGACTCCGACAGGTCATCGATCACGTCGACATCCGGCAACAGCGGCGCGATATCGGGCAGATCCGCCAGCGAGGTCAGGCCGAGGCGTTCCAGGAACAGCTCGGTGGTCGCGAAGCGCGCCGCACCGCTGTCGGCATCGGTGCCCGCCTCGGTGATCAGGCCGCGCGCCAACAGCGTGCGGATCACCGCATCGACGTTGACCCCGCGCACCGCGCTGACCCGGGCGCGGGTCACCGGTTGGCGGTAGGCCACCACGGCCAGGGTTTCCAGGGCCGCGCGGGTCAGCTTGGTCCGGCTGCCGTCGAGCAGCAGCCGCTCGACATAGGGCGCGAACCTCGACCGGGTGTACAGCCGCCAGCCGCCGGCGGCCTCGCGCAGGTCCATGCCGCTGTCTCGGGCGGCGAGCTCATCGGCCATCCGCGGCAACAGGGCCGCGATGGCGTCCTCCGATTGTCCGGTCGCCGCGCTCAGCGCCTCGACGCTGATCGGGGTGTCGACCACCAGCAGCAAAGCCTCGAGCACCCGGGTGAGTTCGGCGTCGTCGAGCTCGGTTTCGGCGCCGACCTCGACGCCCGGGTCGTCACCCGGTTCGGCAGACACCTCTGGGGCCAGGGCATCCGGTTCAGTCATTGTTGATCTTCCACCAGCTCATCGCGCAGTTGTTGGTCCGAGGGACGGTCTCCGGTCCACGCAACCTGGAGCACACCAAGCGGTTCTAACTGCTCAAATGCTACCGCCCGGGTTCGATACAGCTCGAGCAGTGCCAGGAAGCGGCCGACGATTTGGATCGACGTCTCGCAATCGGCGACCAGTTCGGTGAACGACGCCCACTGGCCCGCGCCGCGGCTCTCCAACATCTGCAGCAGTTGCTCGGCCTGTTCGGGCACGGACACCTTCGCGGTGTGCAGATGGTCGGTCCCCACCGTGGGGACCGGTCGCGGCGTGAACGCGCTCGCGGCGATCTCGGCGAAGGCCTGCGCGTCCACCCCGAGCATCACCTCGGGCAGCAGATCGGCGAACTGATCCTCGAGCGAGACCGCCCGGGGGTAGCTGCGCAGCGCCGCGGCCTCGAGTTCGGCGAACATCTGGGCGACATGCTTGAACGCGCGGTACTGCAGCAGCCGGGCAAACAGCAGGTCGCGCACCTCCAGCAGGGCCAGGTCCTCCTCGTCGTCGACCTGACCGGCCGGCAGCAACCGCGCCGCCTTGAGGTCCAGCAGGGTCGCCGCCACCACCAGGAAGGTCGTGGTCTCCTCGAGTCCCAGCTGGGCGCCGATCGCCTTGGTGTAGCCGATGAAGTCGTCGGTCACCTGGTGCAGTGCCACTTCGGTGACGTCGAGGCGGTGCGCGAAGATCAACTGCAGCAGCAGGTCGAACGGACCCTCGAAATTGCTCAGCCGTACCTGGAATCCGGTGGTGGGCTGCTCTGACTGTTCGGTTCCGTGCGGCGTCGGCGCGCTCGTCACGTGCCGAACCGGTGGATGACCTCGGCGGCCAACGCTCGGTAGGCTTCGGCGCCCGAGGACTTCGGTGCCCAGGTGGTGATCGGCTCCCCGGCCACGCTGGTCTCCGGGAACCGGACGGTACGCGCGATCACGGTGTCGAACACCAGGTCCCCGAACCGTTCGACGACGCGGGCCATGACTTCCCGGGCGTTGACGGTGCGGTTGTCGTACCGGGTGATCAGGATGCCGCTGATCGACAGCCGCGGGTTCAGCCGGTCGCGCACCTTGTCGACGGTGTCGGTCAGCAGCGCCAGTCCACGCAGCGAGAAATACTCGCATTCGGTGGGGATGATCACCCCGTCGGCGCAGGCCAGGCCGTTGACCGTCAGCAGACCCAGCGACGGCTGGCAGTCGATCAGCACGTAGTCGTAGCGGTCCAGCACCGGATGCAGGGCGCGGGCCAGCGACTGCTCGCGGCCCACCTCGTTGACCAACTGGATTTCGGCCGCGGACAGGTCGATGTTGCTCGGCACCAGGTCCATGCCGCTGACCCGGGTCTTGATCAGCACCTGATCGATCGACACCCGGGGTTCGATGAGCAGGTTGTGCACGGTGTGGTCGAGCTCGTAGTGCGGCACGCCCAGGCCCGCCGACAACGCGCCCTGTGGATCGAGGTCGACCAGCAGCACCCGACGGCCGCATTCGGCGAGGGCGGCGCCCAGGTTGATCGTCGACGTGGTCTTGCCGACGCCGCCCTTCTGGTTGCACATCGCAATGACCGTGGCCGGGCCGTGCGAGGCCAACGGCTGCGGCGTGGGAATCGGTCGAGGAGGTCGGCCCGTGAGACCGATTTCGCCGGCGCGAGCTGCGTCGTCGGTCACGCGTCCTCACCCCGGTCGTTCGGTCGTGTGGCGGACATTGCAGGGAAGTCTAACGTGCTGAGCTGCCTGCGAAGGGCGACCCGCGGGCAACGCGACCACCAGATCTCACGGCGGCCCGTCAGGCACTGGCGCGGACCGCAACCAACTCGTGTCCGCCCGGGACCGCGCGGGCGCCGATCGGGGGCTGCTCGACGGCGGCGAGAAACGGTGCGAACGGCGGAATTTCGTCCGCCGAACATTCGACGCTGACCACCGACGGGCCGTCGGCGGCCAGCGCTGCGGTCAGCGCCGGTGCCAACGCATCGAGCTCCGACACGTCCACCGCGCTCAGTTCGGGGAACATCGAGGACAGCCCGGCGCCGAGCCGACTGGGCCGGAATCTGTTGTAGCTGTGTTGATCTCCGAAGTGCAGCCGTTCGCGGGTGGCGCACATCGCGTGCGCGTTGTTGTTGAACAACACGAAGGTCACGGGCAGTCGGTGCTCGATCGCCGTGTGCACCTCCATCCCGTGCCGGTAGAACGCACCGTCGCCGGCGATGACGACGGTCCGCCGCCGACGCCCGATGGCCATGCCGATCGCGGCGCCGAAGCTGTAGCCCATTCCGGCCATGCCCAACGCCACCAGGAAGCGACCGCCGCGCCGGGCGGGCAGGTAGTGCAATGCGGCCGCACCGGCGTTGCCGGTATCGACCACGACGTTGACGTCGTCGGGCAGCACCCGGTCGAGCACCTGCATCGCCGGGCGATACCGCACCCCGGCCCCGTCGTAGGGCGGCGGCGTCAACTCGGTGTGCGGCATCGGATCGGCGGCACCCACGCGGCGGCCGGCCAGGGCCCGGCGCACCTGCGCCAGCGATATCTGCAGGTCGTCGGTGTGCACGTGGGTGCACGGCCAATGTGGCGGCGCCGATCCGAGCGACACGATCCGGGTGGATCGCAGCGCCGCGTCCAGCCCGGCGCGGGCCATCGGCGGCAGCCGGGTGCCCACCAACAGGCACAGCGCGCTGTCCGCGACCGCCTCGGCGACGCTCGGATGCCCCACCACCCCGGTGACACCCAGGTCCGACGGCGAGCCGCAGCCGGCGACGTCCTTGGCGTCGGGCACGCAGGCCACTCCCGCTCGCAAGACTGCGCGCAGTCCTTCCAGCTCCGCCCGGGCATCGTCGCGGGCCACCTGTCCCCCGGCGATGATCGTCACCGGTCCGCGCGCGTGGCGCAGGGCGCGGGTCAGCGGGTGCGGATCCCCGATCCGGGGTCGCGGCGCGTGGCCGTTGTCGCGGTGGCGACGCAGACCGGCCGGATCGAGCATTGATTGTTGAATATCCTTGGGCAACAACAACACTGCTGGCCCTCCCGCGCATGCGGCGATGATCGCGCGGGGCAGCGCGGTGAGGATGTCGGCCGGTTCACCGACCCGTTCACAGAACACCGACACGGCGCTGAACACGGTTTCCGCCCGCAACGGGTCGGCGGTGCCGTGGGGCCCGGAGGTGGCCGACGGCTGACCGATCAGGGCGAGCACCGGCACGCCGCTGGACAGCGCCTCCGCCAAGCCCGGAACGACGTTCAGCGCGGCCCCACCGGAACTCGTCATCACCACCCCGAGTCCGGCGCCGCTGCGGCTGTACCCGGCTGCCATTGCGGCCGCGGAGAACTCGTGTTGGGCCGGCACCGCGGTGACCTCAGTACAGAAGTGTGCGGCATCGAACAGATCCTCGATGTCGGCGCCGTCGACGCCGAAGACATGGCTCACCCCGCCGCCGGCCAGGTGAGCAAAGATGTGGTCCGCAACGCGGATGCTTGCTGACATGATGAACCGCCCCCTACAGGGCGGCCAACAACCACGATCCCCAACGGCCCCCCGGCCGCGTGGCCCCCCTTGCCTGTCAAAGACTACAACCTTCGGCGCCGCCGGCAAAGGTGTTTCGGGCACTGACAATGTTTGCTGGTATACGGGATCTTCCCAGCGCAGCGACCGGCGGCTATCGTCGGCAACGATGAACTGGCAACGCCGAATGCCCTTCCTGCGGCCGTCCTTCCTGCGCCTGGCGGTCGGCTCGCGCAACATCTCCAAGACCGGTCAGATCGGTGACGGTCGCGAGGCGGCCGCCGCCGAGTACGTGGTGGCCCATGCGCGGCGCGGCGACCCAGCCGATGTGCTGGCCACCATCGACCATTTCGCCTATACCCGGGCCTTCCTGATCAATGTCGGCGAGGAGAAGGGCGCACTGCTCGACGCCGCGGTGCGCCGCGCGGACCCGACACTGGCCCTGGAGTTGGGCACCTACTGCGGGTACGGGGCGCTGCGGATCGCCTGCGCGGCGCCGCGGGCCCGGGTGTTTTCGGTGGAGCTGTCGGCCGACAACGCCGCACTCGCCCGCCGGATCTGGGAGCACGCCGGCGTCGCCGACCGCGTCACCTGCGTCGTGGGTACCGTCGGCGATGGCGGAACCACGCTCGACACCCTGGCAACCACCCACGGCTTCGAGGCCGGCGCACTCGATTTCATGTTCATCGACCACGACAAGGCCGCGTACCTGAGCGACCTGCACGCCATCCTGGAGCGCCGCTGGCTGCATCCGGGATCGATCGTCGTCGCCGACAACGTCAAGCTCCCCGGCGCACCCGACTACCGGGCCTACATGCGCGAGCAGCAGGGCGTGCGGTGGGACACCGTGGAGCATTCGACGCACGCCGAATACCAGAGTCTGCTGCGCGATCGCGTGCTGGAGTCCGAGTTTCTCGGTGCGGGGCCCTAACGCGCGCGGGGGTGCGCACCGGCCCACACCTCACGCAGTGCGTGCACCGTGACCATGGTGTAGATCTGCGTGGTGGTGACCGACGCGTGCCCGAGCAGCTCCTGCACCACGCGCACGTCGGCGCCGCCGTCGAGCAGGTGGGTGGCGAACGAATGCCGCAGCGTGTGCGGCGAGACCGCGGAACTGATGCCGGCCCGCTCGGCGGTGTCCTGCAGCACCTGCCACGCGCTCTGCCGGGACAGCCGACCGCCGCGCACGTTCAGAAAGATCGCCGGCGTGCCCCGGCCGCGGCCCGCCAACTCGGGGCGGCCGCGCACCAGGTAGGCGTCCAGCGCTGCGATGGCGGGCCGGCCGACCGGCACCAGCCGCTGCTTGCCGCCCTTGCCCCGCAGCAGCACCGAGCGCGCTTGCGTGTCGACGTCGTCGAGGTCCAGGCCCACGGCCTCGGAGATCCGCGCGCCGGTCGAATACAGCAGTTCGAGCAGCGCGCGGTTGCGCAGGGTCAGCGGGCCGTCCGACGGGCTCGCCCCGCCGGCGGCATCCAGCAGGGCCAGCACCTCGTCGAGGGTCAGCGCCTTGGGCAGCCGCCGGGTCGGCGTCGGCGGCTTGACGGCGCGGGCCACGTCGACGTCGGTCATGCCCTCGGCCGTGGCGAACCGGTGCAATCCGCGCACCGCAATCAGGGTGCGCGCCGCCGACACCGCCGACAACGCGGTCACGTCGCGCTCGGGATCGCCGCGCCGCAGCGCGATCAGGAAATCGCTGACGTCGGTTTCGGTGACACCGGCCAAGTCCTCGATGCCGCGGGCCGCCAGGTGCTGCTGATAGCGCCGCAGGTCGCGCCGGTAGGAGCTCAGGGTGTTGGCGGCCACGCCCCGTTCGATCGTCAGGTGGTCCAGGTAACCCTGGAGCTGATCTTCGAGTGCGGGGCGAAACGTCGTCACTGCCCGGCCGCCGATTGCTTTCGCTGCGCAAACCGCCAGGGTCGGTCCCGCCACTCCGCCGTGACCGGGCGGGGCTCGGCGTGGCCGGTGCGGACCGCGTGGGCGGCCAAGATTCCGGCGGCGGCCAACGAGTTGACGATCTCCCCGGCGAACACCGCCGCCACCGCCTCGGTCAGCGGCATCCGAGTCACCGTCATGTCGGCCTCCTCGTCGGCGGCCTCGGGCCGACCGACCTCGGTCAGGCCGGTCGCCAGGAAGATCCGCACGCTCTCGTCGCTGAATCCCGGCGCCGAGTCGACGTCGGCCAGCACGGACCAGTCCCGCGCGGTCAGGCCCGCCTCCTCCACGAGTTCGCGCGCGGCGGTGGACTGCGGCGGCTCACCGTAGACGTCGAGGAGGCCGGCCGGCAGCTCCCACAGTCGTCGGCCCAACGCGTGCCGGTACTGGTACACCAGCACGACGTTGTCGTCATCGTCGAGCGCTACGACGGCCACCGCGCCGTAATGCTCCACGACTTCGCGCCGGGCCAGCGCGCCGCCGGGCATCCGGACGTCGTCGGCGCGCAGCGCGAAGATCTTTCCAGTGAACAGGGTTTCGCTGGAGACCGTGTCGAAGCCGTGATCACCCACGGGATGCGGGCTCTTGGACCAACGGGTCGGCGCCGTCGTGCTCGGCGCCGTTGGAGCGGTGCTCGGGCAGTTCCACGGGCAGGCGCTCGGCGGCCTTGTACTCCATCGCGGCCCCGATGAACGCCGCGAACAACGGGTGCGGACGCGTCGGCCGGCTCTTGAGCTCGGGATGGGCCTGGGTGCCGACCAGGAACGGGTGGACGTCGCGGGGATACTCCACGAACTCCACCAGCTTGCCGTCCGGCGAGGTCCCGGAGAACTGCAGACCGCTCTCGGCGATCTTGTCCCGGTAGGAGTTGTTGACCTCGTAGCGGTGCCGGTGCCGTTCGGAAACCTCCCGGCTGCCATACGCCTCGGCCACAATCGAATCCTCTTGCAGCACCGCGGGATAGGCGCCCAGGCGCATGGTGCCGCCGAGGTCCGCCTCGCCGGCCACGATCTCTTCCTGGCCGGCCATGGTCGCGATCACCGGGTGCGGGGTGTCGGGTTCGAACTCGGCCGAACTGGCCTCGTCCAGACCGACCGAGCGGGCCGCCTCGATCACGATGCACTGCAGGCCCAGGCACAGGCCGAACAGCGGGAGGCCCCGGTTGCGGGCGTAGCGGATGGCGCCGATCTTGCCCTCGATGCCCCGGATCCCGAATCCGCCGGGGATCAGCACCCCGTCGACGTCACCGAGGGCGGCCGCGGCCCCCGCGTCGGTGTCGCAGTCGTCGGAGGCCACCCAGCGCATCTCCACCCGGGTGCGGTGCTTGAAACCACCGGCACGCAACGCCTCCGCGACCGACAGGTAGGCATCAGAAAGGTCGATGTACTTGCCCACCAAGGCAATTCGCACTGTCTCGTGGGGCTCGTGCACGCGCTCGAGCAGGTCGTTCCACTGCGTCCAGTCCACATCGCGGAACGGCATGTTCAGGCGACGCACCACGTAGGCGTCGAGTTCCTCGCGGTGCAGCACCTTCGGGATGTCGTAGATCGAGGGTGCGTCGGGCGTGGAGATCACCCCGTCGATGTCCACGTCGCACATCAGCGCGATCTTGTTCTTCAGCGGTTCGGGGACCTCGCGGTCGCAGCGCAGGATCAGCGCGTCGGGGGTGATACCGATGCTGCGCAACGCCGCCACCGAGTGCTGGGTGGGCTTGGTCTTCAGTTCCCCGGAGGGCTTGAGGAACGGCACCAGCGAGACGTGCAGGAAGAAGCAGTTCTCCCGACCCACCTCGTGGCGGACCTGCCGGGCGGCCTCCAGGAAGGGCAGCGATTCGATATCGCCTACCGTGCCGCCGATTTCGGTGATCACGATGTTGGGCCGGTTACCCTCGCTGTCCGGGTCGGCCATTTCCAGGATCCGGTTCTTGATCTCGTCGGTGATGTGCGGAATCACCTGCACGGTGTCCCCGAGGTACTCGCCGCGACGTTCCTTGGCGATCACCGTCGAATACACCTGCCCCGTGGTGACGTTCGCCGATCCCGACAGATTGCGGTCCAGGAAGCGCTCGTAGTGCCCGACGTCGAGGTCGGTTTCGGCGCCGTCCTCGGTGACGAACACCTCACCGTGCTGGAACGGGTTCATGGTGCCCGGATCGACGTTGAGATACGGGTCGAGTTTCTGCATCGTGACCTGCAGCCCGCGGGCGGTCAGCAGCTGACCGAGGCTGCTGGCGGTCAGACCTTTACCCAGCGACGACGCCACACCACCGGTGACGAAGAGGTGCTTGGTCTCGGTCAGTGGATGCCTGCGTAGCGATGGCAAGTGCAACCTCCGTGGTGTTAGAGCAGGTCAATCTGGGCCTGCGACCCACGGAAGTCCACCTTAACACCGACGGCGACAAGTCGTTGCTGACGCGCCGTGCGTGCGCCCCCGAAGCGCCGAGATTGACGCTTGGCCGGAAGTCACTCGAACTTTGTGGCCCATCACCGTTGGGCGGGGTACTACTGGGCGACGGTGAGCGCGGTAGCGCCCTGGCCGACCCCGTACTGACCCGGCTTGCCGCCGTTGACCAGGTCCTGCAGGCTCAACACCGTCGTGATGCGACCCGATTCGGCGTCGATGTCGTCGACCGAACTCACCGACCCCATCAGGCCATTGTCGGACCGCAGCACCGCTACCGCGGCGGTGCCGGTTGCCGACCCGTGCCGGCCGGCGAGGACCGTGCCCGACCCGTGCGGGGCCAGGGCGGCGGCGAACCGGGCGACCGTGGCGCCCTGATTGCCGGCGTCGTCGCCGAGTGGTCCGCCGGTGAGGATGACCGCCGTGTCGGCCACGCCGACGTTGTCGCCCGAGTAGTCGAGGAACCCGGTGTCGCGCAGCGCCGTGAGCACCGTCTGACGCTGCAGATCGTCCACCTTGGGGACGTTGGGGTCCCGGTTGATCAGCATCGTGATGCCCAGCAGGTCACCGGCCTGGGAGCCCTGGTCGATCAGCTTGGTGCTCAACTGCGTACCCGCGGGCAGGATCGAGGAGTTCACCACCGTCTTGAGCTTCTCGGCGGAGTGCGCGTCGACGAACTCCTGGGTGAGCCCGATCGTCCCGCTCACCGTCGCGCCGGCCTGCTCGACCACACGGTGCAGCGCATCGAGGTCGTGTTCGTTGGCGTCGGGGGTGCGGAACACCACGACCGACTTGCCGGTCAACGCGTCGCGGACGATCCGGGGCGCCACCTGGGTGTCGAAGTCGTTGGCCGCGCCGAGGCGTTCGTTGAGCCCATTCTTGTCGTCGGTCAAGGCGTTGATCTGACTCTGGAGATCGCGCTTTTCGTCACGCAATCCCGACAACAAGGTGTCGGAGAGCAGACCCGAGCCCAACACCACCCCGACCGCGAGCGCCAGAAACACTGCCGCTAGCGAAATGGCATGTGAGCGAAGGGATATCACCCTAGGTCACCCAGCTCTGCACCAACACGGTGAATCGATTCCAGTACTGCGCGATCCACTCCAAGACAATCGTGTCCGTGCGCGAGACCCACAGCGCGACGATCACCGCGATGAGCATGGCCAGCACCAGCATGGCCACCGACCCGCCCGAGATTCGGCTGCGGTAGAGCGTGGCGACGGCCTTGGCATCCACCAACTTCTCCCCCACCTTGAGCCGGGTCAGGAAGGTCGACGGGTTGCTCTGCTGACGGTTGCGGTCGAAGAACTCCTCGATGCTGGCGGTGTGGCCGACGGTGACAATCAGCGCGGCCCCGTGATGGTCGGCCAGCAGCAGCGCCAGGTCCGCCGCCGATCCGGCCGCCGGGAACGTCATCGCGCCGACGCCCAGGTCCTGAATGCGCTCCAGGCCGGGTGCATGGCCGTCCGCATCGGCCGGAAGTACCACCTGCGCACCGGATTTGAGGACATCGGCACTCATCTGCTCGGGGTCACCGACGATCAGTTGCGGTCGATACCCGGCTTTGCGGAGCAGATCGGCTCCGCTGCCGACGCCGATCAGGACCGGCTGATACTCCTTGATGAACGGTTTGAGGCCCTTGAGGTCCTCGGCGGCATTGGGTTCCTCGGCCACCACCACGACGTGGCGCCGGCGCAGGTCGACTTCGATGTCCGGGATGCCGATGCCGTCGATCAGCAGTGGGCTCTCGCTGCGGATGAATTCGATGGTGTTGCCCGCGAACGCCTCCAGGTGACTGACCAGCCCGCTCTTGGCCTCGTGCATCTTGTCGACGATCTCTTCGTCGGTGCGTTCGACACCCAGGATCAGGCGCCGGTCGCCGGAGTACACGCCGCCGTTGTGCAACCGAACCCGGGCGCCGTCCTTGACCTTCTTGAAGACGTCGGGCCCGGTCTCGTCGATGAGTGCGATGCCGTTGGTCACCAGCACCTCGGGTCCGAGGTTGGGGTAGCGGCCGGAGATCGACGGCGAGGCGTTGACCACACCGGCGATGTTGGCGTCCACCAGTGCGTCGGCGGTGACCCGGTCCAGGTCCAACACGTCGAGCACCACAATGTCCCCAGGCTCCACCCGGCGCAGGAGGCGGTCGATGTCACGGTCCACCCGCGCCGTACCCATCACACCGGGTCGAGAACTGCCGTTACGAGAGAGAAGCGCTGCCATCCTCATGGGAGCCGATTCTGTCGCTGAACCCCGGCCGGGCCGGGGAGGCGCGCCGTAACTTCTGCCTCAGAAGTCACATTGCGTCACATCTGCAACAGAAACGAGAGCTGCGGGTGCTATGTCTCTCGGCGGTCCCTTGGGACCTTGGCGTCCTTACGAGGCCGACACGCGTTCCTGCTGCGCGGCGTCGAGGAGTTCACGCGCATGCGCCCGGCCGGTGTCGGACTCCCCCAGCCCGGCCAGCATCCGCGCCAACTCGGCCACCCGCTCGTCGTCGTCGAGGCGACGCACCCGGCTGGACCCGTCGCGCGCCAGCGCATCGACCACCAGGTGGGTGTCGGCGTAGGCCGCGACCTGCGGCAGATGGGTGACCACGATGACCTGATGGGTGCGGGCCAGCCGCGCCAGCCGGCGCCCGATCTGCACCGCGGCCCGGCCGCCGACCCCGGCGTCGACCTCGTCGAACACCATCGTCGTGCCCTCGACCGAGGCGGCCAGCACCACTTCCAGGGCCAGCATGACGCGGGAGAGTTCGCCGCCGGAGGCGCTCTTGGTCAGCGGCAGCACGGTGCTGCCGCGGTGGGCGGTGAAGCCGAACTCCACCGCGTCGATCCCGGCGGACCCGGCGTGCACGGTCTGCCCCGAGCTGAGCCGCAGCGGCGCCGAATCATCTGCCGCGGCGGGCATCGGGGTCACGTCGATGGTGAATTCGGCTTGGGCCATGGCCAAACCCGCCAATTCGGCGGTGACGGCCTTGGCCAACCGCTTGGCGGCCTTGGTGCGGACGCGGGTCAACTCGGCGGCCACCTCGGCCAGCCGGCCCGCCGCCTCGTCCACCCGCTGCTGCAAACCAGCCAGCGCCTCCTCGGAGACGTCGAGCTGGGCCAGCCGCTCCCGGGCCTGCGCGGCCCAGGCCAGCACCCCGTCCACGTCGGGGGCGTACTTGCGGGTCAACGTCCGCAGCTCGCCCTGGCGCGCCAGTTTGGTCTCCAACGTGCTCGCATCGCTGGGCAGCTCACCCAGATACCCGCCGACCTCGCGGGCGACGTCCTCGACGACGGTCAGGGCGTCGGTCAGCTGGTGGCCCAGCCCCTGCAGCGCCGCGTCGTCGGTGCTTTCCAGCGCGGCCTTGGCCGCGGCCACCAGGTGCGCCGCCGAGGCCGCCTGCTCGGCGCCGTCGGCCTCGTCGCCGCCGGCCAGCGCCAGCCGCGCGGTGATCGCGGCCTCCCGCAAGGCGTCGAGTTCGGACAGCCGCTTGATGTCCGCGACCAGTGCGACGTCCTCGCCCGGGCTGGGATCGATGCTGTCGATCTCCTCCAACGCGAAGCTCAGCCGGTCGGCCTCCTGGGCCAACTCGCGGGCGCTGTCGGTGCGTTCGGTCAGATCGCGGCGGGCCTGCAGCCATTCGGTGCGCAGCGCGCGGTAGCGCCGCAGCGGTCCGGCGACGTCGGCGAATCGGTCGAGAGCGCCGCGCTGTTCGTCGGTGCGCATCAGCCGGAGCTGGTCGTTCTGCCCGTGCAGGGTCAGCAGCTGGGTGGTGAAGGTACTCAACGATTTCGCCGGCACGCTGCGCCCGCCGAGGTAGGCGCGCGACGGTCCGTCGCGGCTGACCGAGCGCAGTGCGATGACGCTGCCGTCCTCGTCGCGGTCGGCACCGGAGGCATCGAGGATCTCCTCGACCTGCGCGGTCAAACCGTCGCCGAGGTCGGCGGTGCTGAACCGCCCCTCGACCACCGCGCGCGTCGCGCCGGAACGCACCCGGTTGGCGTCGGCGCGCGCTCCGCCGAGCAGATGCAAACCGGTCACCACCATGGTCTTGCCGGTGCCGGTCTCACCGGTGAGCACCGTCAGGCCGCGGTCGAACTCCGCGTCGGCGGCCTTGATGGCGCCCAGCGACTCGATCCTGATTTCCGAGAGCACGCGCTACTTCCCGCGCCAGCCGGTGACCGGCAACCGGAACTTGCGCACCAGCCGATCGGTGAACGGGGCGCTGTCGAGCCGGATCCATTTGATCGGGGTGTTCGACCGAGTCACCTCGAGCCGTCCGCCGGCCGGCAGCGGCATCTCGCGCCGACCGTCGCAGAACACCAGGGCGTCGTGTCCGTCGCGCTCGATCTCGACGGCGATCCGCGCGTCCGGACTCGTCACCATGGGACGCGCGAACAGCGCGTGCGCGTTGCTTGGCACCACCAGGATTGCCTCCAGGTCCGGCCACAGCACCGGTCCGCCCGCCGAGAACGCGTAGGCGGTGGAACCGGTGGGGGTCGAGACCAGCACACCGTCGCAGCCGAACGAGGACACCGGCCGTCCGTCGACCTCGACGACGGCGCCGAGCACGCCGAGCCGCGGCCCCTTTTCCAGGCTCGCCTCGTTCAACGCCCAACCGCGGTGGATCACCTCCCCGCCGACGGTCACCGCCAGATCCAGCGTCATCCGGGTCTCGACCCGGTAGCCGCGGGTGATGACGTGTTCGAGCACCGAATCGATGGCGTCGGCCTCGGCCTCGGCCAGGAAGCCGATCCGGCCGAGGTTGACCCCCAGCACCGGGATGTCGGCGCCGCGGGCCAGTTCGGCCGCGCGCAGAAACGTGCCGTCGCCGCCGAGGACCATCACCAGCTCGCAGCCTTGGGCGGCGTCCTCGTCGGCGTCGACGACGTCGATCTCCACTCCGAGTCGCCGGACATCCTCGGGCGACAACCGCAGGGTGCCGCGGTCGACGGCCTCGGCCGAGAGCACCCGCAGCGCGATATCGTTGTCGCCCAGCACCTTTTCGACGTGCCGGGCGACCTCGGTGGCACGCTCGCGGCCGGTGTGCACGACGAGCAGGACGGTACGTGCGGAGGTCATTGCGGCCCTTCGTCGACCGACCGCGCGATGGCGGCTTCCAGCTGCTGATCGTGCAGCGCGTGCTCGCGGTCGGACGTCAGCCACAGGAAGTACTCCACGTTGCCGGACGGGCCCGGAAGTGGACTGGCCGTCGCCGCCATGGTGTACCAGTTCAAGTCGGCGGCCCGCCGCGCGACCGACAGCACCGCGGCGGTGCGCAGCGCGGGATCCTGAACCACCCCACCCGCACCGACCTGGCCCTTTCCGACCTCGAACTGTGGCTTCACCATAGGAACGATATCGGCGTCCTGAGACGCGCACGCGGCCAGTGCGGGTAACACCGTGGACAACGAGATGAAGGACAGATCCGCCACGACGAGTCCCACCTCGCCGCCGATGGCCTCGGCGGTCAACTCCCGCACGTTGGTGCGCTCCACGACGACGACCCGTTCATCCGAGCGCAGCGACCACGCCAGCTGCCCGTAGCCGACGTCGACGGCCACCACTTCGCGGGCGCCGCGGTCCAGCAGCACCTCGGTGAAACCGCCGGTGGACGCCCCGGCGTCCAGGCACCGCCGGCCCGCGACATCGATTCCGAACGCGTCGAGCGCGCCGATCAGCTTGTGCGCCCCGCGCGACACCCAGGACCGTTCGCCGTCGTCGGCGACCTTGAGCGCGGCGTCGGCCGAGACCGCGGTGGCGGGTTTGGAGGCGGGCATGCCGTCGATGCTGACCCGCCCGGCGTCGATCAGCTCCGCGGCTTGTTGCCGAGACCGCGCCAGTCCCCGCCGGACCAGCTCAGCGTCCACTCGCATACGCCGCGCCACCGTGCGCTCAGCCTTTCTCCACCGACTCCAGCGCCCGGACCAGCACGTCGTGGGCCTCTTCGAGGCGAAGCGCGATCTGGTCGATGTCCAGCTCGGCGCCGTGCTGATCAAGGCCCTCCCCACCGTGCAGATCGGTCGGGGGCAGCGTCGCGAGCAGTTCGTCGATTTGCGCGCGGATCTGGTTCGGGTCGGTAGCCATTGCGGCCCCCACGCTAGTCGATCGCCGAGTCCAAGAGGGACCAGCGCCGCAGTGCCGCCTCGGCGATGTCGTCCGCCGCCTCGATGGTGACCTGCTCGAGGCCGCTCGCCCAGATCGCATGCGCGGTCGCCCGGACCACGGCCAGCCCGTCACCGTCGACGTCGGGCCCCAGCGCCTCGACCCGCACGACCGGGCCGTCGTGGGTGACCCGCCAGCCCGGTTGCGCCGCCACCGCCAACCGCTCTGCCTCGGCATGCAAACCGGTGAGGGTGGCCGCGATGTGGGTCGGTCGCTGCTCGGGCACCGCGTGCACCGCCTCGCGCGCCGTGCTGACCCCGGTGAGCACCATCAGGCTGGGCAGGCTGGCGGCGTTCGCGCCGGCGATGTCGGTGTCCAACCTGTCCCCGACCACCAACGGGGCGTGAAAACGCCCGCGCGACAACGCATCCGTCATCAGCGTGGGGGCGGGCTTGCCGGCCACCAGCGGAACGGCGTCGGTCGCGGTTTGCAGCGCTGCCACCATGGAACCGTTGCCCGGCAGCAGGCCGCGCTCCGACGGCAACGTCTTGTCCACGTTGGCGGCGACCCACAGTGCGCCGGCCCGGACGGCCAGGGCCGCCTCGGCCAACTGCGCCCAACCGGTGTCCACCGAGTGTCCCTGCACCACGGCAACCGGGTCGTCGGCGAACATCCGCACCGGAACCAGGCCCACGGCGCTGACCTCGTCGGCCAACGCCTCGGTGCCGACCACCAGCACGTGCGCTCCGCCGGGGAGCTTTTCGGCGAGCAGACCCGCGGCGCTCTGCGCGCTGGTCACCACGTCGGCGCCGACCGCCGCGAAGCCCAGCTCACGCAGGTGCGCCGCGACATCCTCGGCGCTGCGCGAGGCGTTGTTGGTCACGAACAACTGGCGTGCGGTGACAGCGGCCAGCGCTTCGACGGCCCCGTCGGTGGGAGCGTGCCCCCGGAACACTGTGCCGTCGAGGTCGAGCAGCAGACAGTCGTGAAGTTGTGCCAGCGTACTCATCTCAGGCCAGCTCGCTGACCCGCTCTTCGGCGTCGGTGACGCCGTCGATGTCGGCGCGGCCGGAATGCAGGAACCACTGCAGCGCCTCATCGGTGCGGCCGAGCGCCAGCAGCGCCTCGGCGTAGGCGTAGAACAGCCGCGCCGGGGTCTGGCCGGTTCGGGAGGGGTCCGGGGCCGGCGATGCCAGCACGGCCAAAGCCTGCTCCAGTTGGCCGAGATCGGCGCGGGCGCCGGCGGTCACGATGCGCATCTCGTCGGCGTCGTCACCGACCAGCGCGGCCGCCTCCGGGCCGCGGGCGAGCTCGAGCGCACGCTCCGGCCGGCCCACTCCCCGTTCGCAATCGGCGATCAGCGGCAGCAGCATCGACTTGCTGCCCATCCGGCGGGCGGCCCGGAGCTCGGCCAGCGCCTGAGCCCAGTCGCCGCACCGATAGGCCGCGATCCCGACGGCTTCGCGAATCGCGGCGATCCGCCCCGAGCGCGTCCGCGCCGCCTGCGCATGCGCTAGCGCGGCTTCGGGGTCCTCGTCGATCAGGTTGCCGGCCGCGACCAGATGGCGGGCGATCGTATCGGCCGTGGTGCGATCCAGCGTGGTCAGTTCCCGCCGCACGTCGGGCGCCAGCTGTTTGGCGTCGACATCGGCCGGGATCGCCGGACCGGGTGTTCGGTCCCCGCCGCGGTCCGGTCGGCCGCCGGCACCTGTCTGGGGTTGCGCCCGACGGGCCCGGTCGGGTCCCGAGCGGCCCGGGACATTCGGGCGCTGCCCGCGACGTTGTCCGCCACGCGCGGCGCCGCCCTGGGTGCCACGAGCGGGGCGTTGTTCGTCGCCGTGCCGATTCTCGACCACTGGAAAACCTTTCGCTATGTATCGACCCAGGATACGGGCCTTGCTGCAGCGGCCTCGCATGCCCGGCGCCGGTCCGTTGTGCCATTTCCACCAGGGCGACCGCGGAGTCGTGGTTGCGCTCAATACGCGGTCGCGGGAGCCATTCCGCAACAACCCGGGAGTTCATTCCGGAAATGTCTGGGCGGGCGGCAGGAAAGCGGGCCGAATGCGATCATCGACAATGAGTTCTTGGCCCGATAATCCCTGCTCCAACAATGGCGAATGACCATTGTTCTATACAAATAGAAGCACCCCCCATTTGTGGTGGGGGGTGTTTCTATGTGTGTGTTCGGCGGTGTCCTACTTTTCCACCCGGGTTGGGTAGTATCATCGGCGCTGACAGGCTTAGCTTCCGGGTTCGGGATGGGTCCGGGCGTTTCCCTGTCGCTATGGCCGCCGTAACTTTATTTTCTTGTGTGGTGCCGGCCCGGGTGGGGGTCGCCCCCGTAGGTGGGGGGCGGGGTCCCTGGGTGGGGGCACCGTGTTCACCAAGAAAGGTGTTTTTGGTGGTGGGGTGTGCATGTTTGTGTATTTGTGGAGTGTGGTTGCGAGACGCGTTGTGGTGCTTACCCTGTGGTTTTCAACGTTCCACACAATAGTGGGGTTGGTTGTTGGTAAGTTTTCGGCCGGTTAGTGCCAGTTCCCTGCACGCATTGCTGCGCTTGTAGGTCTGGTCTATCAATCCCGTGGTCTGCGGGGGGCCTTATCCCACCTAGTGGGTGAGAAACCTGGTCTTGGAAGGGGTTTCCCGCTTAGATGCTTTCAGCGGTTATCCTGTCCGAACGTGGCTATCCAGCGGTGCCCCTGGTGGGACAACTGGTGTACCAGAGGTTCGTCCGTCCCGGTCCTCTCGTACTAGGGACAGTTTTCCTCAAGTTTCTGACGCGCGCGGCGGATAGAGACCGAACTGTCTCACGACGTTCTAAACCCAGCTCGCGTGCCGCTTTAATGGGCGAACAGCCCAACCCTTGGGACCTGCTCCAGCCCCAGGATGCGACGAGCCGACATCGAGGTGCCAAACCATCCCGTCGATATGGACTCTTGGGGAAGATCAGCCTGTTATCCCCGGGGTACCTTTTATCCGTTGAGCGACACCCCTTCCACTCGGGGGTGCCGGATCACTAGTCCCGACTTTCGTCCCTGCTCGACATGTATGTCTCACAGTCAAGCTCCCTTGTGCACTTGCACTCAACACCTGATTGCCATCCAGGTTGAGGGAACCTTTGGGCGCCTCCGTTACATTTTAGGAGGCAACCGCCCCAGTTAAACTACCCACCAGGCACTGTCCCTGAACCGGATATACGGTTCGAAGTTAGAGGTTCAATACGACCAGAGTGGTATTTCAACAACGACTCCACAATAACTGGCGTTACTGCTTCACAGTCTCCCACCTATCCTACACAAACCGAATCGAACATCAATACCAAGTTGTAGTGAAGGTCCCGGGGTCTTTTCGTCCTGCCGCGCGTAACGAGCATCTTTACTCGTAGTGCAATTTCGCCGAGTCTATGGTTGAGACAGTTGAGAAGTCGTTACGCCATTCGTGCAGGTCGGAACTTACCCGACAAGGAATTTCGCTACCTTAGGATGGTTATAGTTACCACCGCCGTTTACTGGGGCTTAAATTCTCCGCTTCACCCCGAAGGGTTAACAGGTCCTCTTAACCTTCCAGCACCGGGCAGGCGTCAGTCCGTATACATCGTCTTGCGACTTCGCACGGACCTGTGTTTTTAGTAAACAGTCGCTTCTCACTGGTTTGTGCCACCCCCCACCGCTGCCGGCCGCAAGAGCCTTGACAGTAGGAGGTCCCCCTTCTCCCGAAGTTACGGGGGTATTTTGCCGAGTTCCTTAACCATAGTTCACTCGTACGCCTTAGTATTCTCTACCTGACCACCTGTGTTGGTTTGGGGTACGGGCCGTGTACGGACTCGCTAGAGGCTTTTCTCGACAGCATAGGATCACCGAATTCGCCTCAATCGGCTATGCATCACCTCTCAGGATTAACGAAACCCGGATTTGCCTAGGTTTCTCCCTACAGGTTTGCCCCAGTATTACCACTGACTGGTACGGCTACCTTCCTGCGTCACCCCATCGCTTGACTACTACCAACGAAGGTCCCGCGCAGCCCCATGGACCCTCACCCCGAAGGGATCGGTGACCACAGTTTTGGGCGGTTAGTACCGCTGATTCATCAGGGACGCTCATACACGGGTACGGGAATATCAACCCGTTGTCCATCGACTACGCCTGTCGGCCTCGCCTTAGGTCCCGACTCACCCTGGGCGGACTGGCCTGCCCCAGGAACCCTTGGTCTTTCGGCGGGCAAGGTTCTCACTTGCCTTATCGCTACTCATGCCTGCATTCTCACTCCCGCACCCTCCACAACTCGGTCACCCGGCTGCTTCACTGGATGCAGGACGCTCCCCTACCCAACAAACAAAGTTTGTTGCCGCGGCTTCGGCGGTGTGCTTGAGCCCCGCTACATTATCGGCGCACAATCACTTGACCAGTGAGCTATTACGCACTCTTTCAAGGGTGGCTGCTTCTAAGCCAACCTCCTGGTTGTCTTCGCGACTGCACATCCTTTTCCACTTAGCACACGCTTAGGGGCCTTAGCCGGCGATCTGGGCTGTTTCCCTCTCGACGCACGGAGCTTATCCCCCGCCGTCTCACTGCCACGCTTTCACCACACCGGCATTCGGAGTTTGGCTGACGTCAGTAACCTAGTAGGGCCCATCGGCCATCCAGTAGCTCTACCTCCGGTGTGAAACACGCAACGCTGCACCTAAATGCATTTCGGGGAGAACCAGCTATCACGGAGTTTGATTGGCCTTTCACCCCTACCCACAACTCATCCCCTCAGTCTTCAACCTAAGTGGGTTCGGTCCTCCACAACATCTTACTGCTGCTTCAACCTGGCCATGGGTAGATCACTCCGCTTCGGGTCCAGAACACGCCACTACACCCCTGACGGGGATACGCCCTATTCAGACTCGCTTTCGCTTCGGCTACCCCACACGGGTTAACCTCGCGACATGTCCCTGACTCGCAGGCTCATTCTTCAAAAGGCACGCCATCACCCCACAACAAAGTCGAGGGCTCTGACGGATTGTAAGCGCACGGTTTCAGGTACTCTTTCACTCCCCTCCCGGGGTACTTTTCACCATTCCCTCACGGTACTAATCCGCTATCGGTCACTGGGAAGTATTCAGGCTTACCGGGTGGTCCCGGCAGATTCACAGCAGATTTCACGGGCCCGCTGCTACTCGGGGAACATTCCACAGGAGTTGTCATGTTTTCGCCTACAGGACTCTCACCCTCTACGGCAGGCCATCCCAGACCACTTCGACTAACACAACAATTTCTGACTCCTGCCCTCATCGGCGGATGAGAGAAGAAACGCCCCACAACACCGCACACACAACCCCCGCCGGGTATCACATGCACGCGGTTTAGCCATCCTCCGCTTTCGCTCGCCACTACTCACGGAATCACTTTTGTTTTCTCTTCCTGCGGGTACTGAGATGTTTCACTTCCCCGCGTTCCCCCCCGCCACCTATGTATTCAGTGACGGGTGACACGACATCACTCGTGCCGGGTTTCCCCATTCGGACATCCTCGGATCCACGCTCGGTTGGCAGCTCCCCGAGGCTTATCGCAGCCTCCTACGTCCTTCATCGGCTCCCAGTGCCAAGGCATCCACCATGCGCCCTTAAACACTTACAAACACAAAAACCAAAGAATAAATTTGAAATTACACCACAACAGAACCCACACCCCCCAGCCACACACCCCGAAAGGCCCGCAACCGGAAACTATGCGCTCTGATGCTCGCAACCACTATCCACAAATCAAACACCACACCCCACCACCAAGATGGAGCGACACCAAACCCTCCCACCCCACACAGGGGCCAGAGAAAAACGGGCCTGTTGCCTCAGGACCCAACAGTGTGTTTGGCAGACCACGAACCCACCCCAAAGGGATGCTCCCGTTCGCAGAACATTTGCTTGTCGTGCACCAGACCCCCACCCACTACAGGCAGAAGGCCATCCAACGAATCGTCTGAAACACCGAACCCCCACACGATGTGGGCGGGCTCAGATCTCGTGGTGCTCCTTAGAAAGGAGGTGATCCAGCCGCACCTTCCGGTACGGCTACCTTGTTACGACTTCGTCCCAATCGCCGATCCCACCTTCGACAGCTCCCTCCCACAAGGGGTTAGGCCACTGGCTTCGGGTGTTACCGACTTTCATGACGTGACGGGCGGTGTGTACAAGGCCCGGGAACGTATTCACCGCAGCGTTGCTGATCTGCGATTACTAGCGACTCCGACTTCACGGGGTCGAGTTGCAGACCCCGATCCGAACTGAGACCGGCTTTGAAAGGATTCGCTCCACCTCACGGCATCGCAGCCCTTTGTACCGGCCATTGTAGCATGTGTGAAGCCCTGGACATAAGGGGCATGATGACTTGACGTCATCCCCACCTTCCTCCGAGTTGACCCCGGCAGTCTCTCACGAGTCCCCACCATAACGTGCTGGCAACATGAGACAAGGGTTGCGCTCGTTGCGGGACTTAACCCAACATCTCACGACACGAGCTGACGACAGCCATGCACCACCTGCACACAGGCCACAAGGGAACCGACATCTCTGCCGGCGTCCTGTGCATGTCAAACCCAGGTAAGGTTCTTCGCGTTGCATCGAATTAATCCACATGCTCCGCCGCTTGTGCGGGCCCCCGTCAATTTCTTTGAGTTTTAGCCTTGCGGCCGTACTCCCCAGGCGGGGTACTTAATGCGTTAGCTACGGCACGGATCCCAAGGAAGGAAACCCACACCTAGTACCCACCGTTTACGGCGTGGACTACCAGGGTATCTAATCCTGTTCGCTCCCCACGCTTTCGCTCCTCAGCGTCAGTTACTGCCCAGAGACCCGCCTTCGCCACCGGTGTTCCTCCTGATATCTGCGCATTCCACCGCTACACCAGGAATTCCAGTCTCCCCTGCAGTACTCTAGTCTGCCCGTATCGCCCGCACGCCCACAGTTGAGCTGTGAGTTTTCACGGACAACGCGACAAACCACCTACGAGCTCTTTACGCCCAGTAATTCCGGACAACGCTCGCACCCTACGTATTACCGCGGCTGCTGGCACGTAGTTGGCCGGTGCTTCTTCTGCATCTACCGTCACTTGCGCTTCGTCGATGCTGAAAGAGGTTTACAACCCGAAGGCCGTCATCCCCCACGCGGCGTCGCTGCATCAGGCTTGCGCCCATTGTGCAATATTCCCCACTGCTGCCTCCCGTAGGAGTCTGGGCCGTATCTCAGTCCCAGTGTGGCCGGTCACCCTCTCAGGCCGGCTACCCGTCGTCGCCTTGGTAGGCCATCACCCCACCAACAAGCTGATAGGCCGCGGGCCCATCCCACACCGCAAAAGCTTTCCCCCACCAGGCCATGCGACCAATGAGGTGTATTCGGTATTAGACCCAGTTTCCCAGGCTTATCCCAAAGTGCAGGGCAGATCACCCACGTGTTACTCACCCGTTCGCCACTCGAGTACCCCGAAGGGCCTTTCCGTTCGACTTGCATGTGTTAAGCACGCCGCCAGCGTTCGTCCTGAGCCAGAATCAAACTCTCCAAACAAAAACCCCCAACCCCACAGGGCCAGGCAGAATTCGAATCAGAAAAATCTGACCTAACAAAAAGACACCAAAAACTGGCATCAAAAACACCACACCCCAAAACACGGGAAGCCCCAGAATGTGGCAAAAAACAACAACAAACAAAAACCACCAAACACACTATTGAGTTCTCAAACAACAGACTGCTATTCGCTACCCGAAGGCCGCGCCGAAAGCCCGCGGCCAAAGTGGCCGCGTGATTCTTGTGCGGACTAGTAGGAACATCTTGTTCACCAAGATAATTCCCGGGAAGCCGTCGCGCTCTCCGGCTGGGCCGTGTCGCGGCGACGAGAGATAAGTTACGGGTTTGGAAACAGAGAGTCAAATCGCCTGATAGAAGGTGGTTTTGGGACCTTCAAGATCAACCGGCGACCTTCTGCACGCCGGCCACATTGCGCTTGCCGCGCCGCAGCACGAGCCAACGACCGAACAGAAAGTCCGAGCTCTGGGGCACCCATTCGTCGGATGTGACCCGAATGTTGTTCACCGACACCCCGCCCTCGGCGATCGTGCGCCGGGCCGCACCCTTGCTCGCCGACAATCCCGTCGCGACCAAAAGGTCGGCTATCCCATCCGGGCCGTCCGGAGTGAGCTGGGCCACTTGGTTATTGCCGGCCTCGGTCAGTGCCGCGGCCAGCGTCGGCTCGTCGAGATCGGACAGCTCTCCCCTGCCGAACAGTGCCTGACTGGCCAGCTCCACCGAGGCCGTCGCGGCCGCACCGTGCACCAGCGTGGTCAACTCCTGGGCCAGCCGGCGCTGCGCGGCGCGCTCATGGGCCCGCTCCGTGGTGGCTTGTTCGAGGTCGTCGATCTCCTCGGCGGTCAGGAAGGTGAACCACCGCAGATAGGCGAGCACATCGGCGTCGGCGGTGTTGACGAAGTACTGGTACCACGCGTACGGGCTGGTCATGTCCGGGTCCAGCCACAGGTTCCCGCCGCCGGTCGACTTGCCGAACTTCTTGCCCTCGGAGTCGGTGACCAGCGGCGTCGTCAACGCGTGCACCGTCGCACCCAGCTTCTGGCGGACCAATCGCACGCCGGCGATGATGTTGCCCCACTGGTCGGATCCGCCGACCTGGAGGGCGCAGTCATAGCGTCGATGCAACTCCACGTAGTCGTTGGCCTGCAGCAGCATGTAGCTGAACTCGGTGTAGGAGATGCCCTCGCCGTCGAGTCGGCGGCGCACCGTGTCGCGGTCCAGCATCACGTTCACCGAGAAGTGCTTGCCCAGGTCGCGCAGGAATTCGATGGCCGACAGTTCGGCCGTCCAGGACAGGTTGTTCTCCACGACGGCACCGGTGGCGGTGTCGTCGAACTCCACGAACCGCTCGAGTTGGCCGCGAATGCGCTCCGCCCAGTCGGCCACCGTGTCGGCGTCGTTGAGGGTGCGCTCGCCGGCCTCTCGGGGATCGCCGATCATCCCGGTGGCGCCGCCGGCCAGCACGATCGGCCGGTGTCCGGCCTGTTGGAATCGGCGCAGCGTGAGCAGCGGCACCAGATGCCCGGCGTGCAGGCTCGGCCCGGTCGGGTCGAAACCCGAATAGACCGTTACCGGGCCCCCCGCCAGTTGTTGTCCCAGGGCGTCGCGGTCGGTCGACTGCGCGATCAGTCCGCGCCAGTCCAGCTCGTCGAGAATCGTGGCCATCCGTCGATCTTCCCGCACCGGCCGCGCACTCAGTCGCCGAGGCCGGTGACCGGAGCCCGCGGGCTGCGCCGATACGCCGAAACCTCCGGGTACTCGGCAAGCCAGAACCGCCAGGCACGGTCGGCGGCCTTGCTGACTCCCACCCGCGGTCCGCTGACCGCCGGCCGCTCGGCGGCCAGCTCCAGTCGCACCGGACTGGTCGGGTCGAAGACGTCGCTGCCGTTGTCGGACAGCTGGATTCCCAGCGCCGAGCACAGGTTGCCCGGGCCGCGGCCCAGCGCGCGGTCGGCGACGCCGCCGCGCCGTCGGCGCGCGACCTCCCGTCCGCTGACGACCACACCCGCCCGCACCAGCACCGCGGCAGCGGTGTCGGGCGGCCCGCACACGATGTTCGCGCACACGTGAATGCCGTGACTGCGGTAGGTGTAGAGCCGTCCGGCCGGACCGAACATCACCTGATTGCGGGCGTTGGGGCCGCGAAAGGAATGCGCCGCCGGATCCGGCCACGGACCGTCGGGAACCCCGCCGTACGCCTCGACCTCGACAATCAATGCCGCCGCATCACGCCCGTACAGGGTCGCGCCGAGCAGGCGGCGCGCCGCGGTCTGCGGATCGGTGATCAGCACGTCGACGCTCATATAGGGACAAACTACTGCGGCGGCTGCTCCGTCAGACGAGCGTGCTCCGCGTCATCGACCTCGCGGGATTCATCGGCCAACAACACCGGGATGCCCTCATCGATCCGGTAGGCGCGGCGCAACCGCGGGTTGTACAGCTCGTTCCCCACGTGCAGCAGCGGGCCGCGATCGACCGGGCACACCAGGATCTGCAGCAGTTTCTCGTCGACGGTCACTGACGCGGTTACCGACCGGGCATCTCGAAGACGGGGTTGCCGCTGTTGCCGCCGCTGCGGTCCATCGGGTTGGGGTTCGCCCAGTTGTCGTTCGGGACGATCCCCACCACGATTGGCGACTGGCCCTTCTTCGGAGTCGCGTGACTCAACGCCTTGCGTTGGTTGGCCAGCGCGCCGTTCAACGCCTCGACCAGCGGACCCTGATTGGGACCGCGGTCCATCGCGGCCTGGATCGCCGCGAGGTCGCCCGGCTTCGGGTTGTAGCCCTGGGCGCGCAACTCCAGCGAGGCCCGCAACAAGTTCGCGACCAGACCCGCACCGGAGCCCGTGGAGTACTGCTGGGCCAGCTCGTCGAGAACGTCGGCGCCGGCGGTCGCGGTGCCGATCCCCAACGAACCGAGGGCCAACCCCACGCTGGTCACCCCGATGACCGCCGCGCGACGGTACCGGGAGGTCTTGTTTCCAGTCATGCGATTCCTCCGAACGAGTGTCACCGGGAGCCTAACAGCGCTGTCGTCCACCGGCATGTCGTTGTTACTGCGGTCCGACGAGTTGGGTGCGCATCGCCGCGGTCAGTCGTTTGAACCCGCCGGTCTGCGGGTCCAGGCACCACGCCTGCCGACCGGCCTTCGGGATGCCGGCCGCGCGCAGGTCGTCGACAATCGGCCGGTAGGTGGCCGACAGCGGCAGGTCGCCGACGACGTGAATGATGTCCGGCGCCAGGCCCACCGGCAGCTCCGCCAACGCCTCGGTGAGATCGGCCGCCGTCACCGCCGCTCCCGGCCGCAGCGTCAGCGCGGTGATCGCCACATCGTGGTCCCCGACGGTCACCCCATAGGTGACCGCCAAGTCGACCGCGCCGATCATGCTGACGGCGTCGGTGACCGGCTCGCCGAACACGACACCGCGCGCGGTGTGCATCACGCTGCTGCGGGTTCCGACCAGCCAGAAGTCCCCGTCCTCGTCGCGGCGGAACAACGCCTCGGTGGACACCCAGGTGTCCGCGGGAGCGAAAACGCCGCGCTTGACCGAGGCGGTCGGGTCCACCGGGCCCCGTGGCCGGGCCAGCAGGACACCCACCTGGTCGGGACCGGCGACCTGCACGAAGCCGCGCTCGTCCTCGAGGATCAGGTCCTCTTCGGCGCTGTAGGCCCCCAGTTCGATCTGGCCGCCGCCGGGCAGCGGACGCCCCTTGCTGCCCACCTTGGCGCCGGAGACGTTGGCCAACACCGCCTGACCGTCGGTCGTCGCGTAGAACTCCACGACGTTGGCGGGGGCGAACGCCTCGCAGACCCGCTGCCACAGCCCGGTGGGCATGCCGGACCCGATGAAGACCCGCACCGGGTGGTTGCCATGCAGCGCAAAGCGCGGGTCATCGATGACGTCGGACAGCATCGCCCACGTGTAGGACACCACGGTGACGCCGTACTGACGGACCTCCTGGACGAAGGTGTCCGGGCGCAGTCCGCGCGACAGCGCGATCCGGGCACCGCCGACCACGGCACCGCCGAGGGCCACCAGCAGTCCGGACTGATGATGCAGCGGCGTCAGGCAATACACGGTGTCGCTGCGCCCGATGGCGGCGGTGGATGCGGTACCGAAGGCCGACAGCGCCCACCGGAAGTTGGTGATCTCCTTGGCCACGAGTTGGCCGCCGACGGTGTTGAACGCGACGAAGGCGCGATCGCGGGCCAGCCCGGGGTTGGGTCGGTACCAGCCGGGCAACTCGACGACATCGGGGTTGATCTGCTCCATGTCCACGACATCGGTGCCGTCGGGCAGGTGCAGCCGGCGGGACTCGCCGCCGCCGAGTACCAGCGTCTGCAGCGACAACTGCCCGGCCGCATCGAGATTGGAGGGGTCGGTCAGGATTTCGGAGACCCCGCCGAGCCGGGCCGCTTCGGCCAGGTCGCCGTCGGGCGGCATCAGCACCGCCACGGCCCCGAGCCGCGACAGCGCCGCGATCGCCACCAGGGCGCTCGGCCGGGTCTCCATCAGCACGCCGACGTGATCGCCCTGCCGGATACCGACGTCGATCAGGCCGCGCACCACATTGTTGATCCGACGGTCGACCGCCTCATAGGTGTGCACCCGCCCGTCGAACAGCAGGAACTCGCCGTTGGGCGCGCCACGGGCCTGTTCAGAGATGATGCGGCCCAACGAGATCCGGGTGTGGTCGTTGATCTGTCCGAGGCGCGCCAACCGCGGCAGCGTGCGCGCGGTCTCCACGGCCAGCGTGCGGATCGACTTGCCGGCGGCACCGACCGCGTCCGCCGCGCCGCGGGCCAGCGTCAACGCCACCTCGGAGGCGCCGCCCACCCCGTGCACCACGCGGGAGGCCAACGGCACCCCACTTTCGCCGGGCTCCTCGGGCTGATCCTGCATGGGCTCGATGCTCGTCGGGCGCGGGCCCTGTCCGGCCAGCCACAGCACCCAGTCCGCGACGGTGGGCCAGGTGATCTCGGAGGCCTTCGAGCCGACCACCAGACCGAAATGCCCGGTGCGGATCATCGTTTCGTAGACATCGGCGCTCGGCGCGGCCCGCCGAATGCCACGCACCGACGCGGGCTGCCCGATGTCGTCCACCTCGCCCACGAACGCCAGTACCGGACAGGTGATATCGGTCAACGTCACCAACTGACCGTTGATCGCGAAGCCGCCGGTCATCATCCGGTTGTGCGCAATGAACTGCTTGAGCAGCTCGGAGATCGCCGGCCCGGACCACGCGATCCAGCCCTCGGAATCGAGGAACCGGCGCTGCTGTTCGCGCGGCAACAGCGCCTGGCGGTCGTGGAGTTGACGCAGAAAGTCCAGCCGGGCCTTGGCGGTCTTGAGCGGATCCATCATCTGGAACCCCGTGCGCGCCATCCAGCCCTGGATGTCGAGCCGGTTGAACACGTGGTCGGCCATGAAATCCGCGGCCACCACACCCAGATTGGGCGGGATGCCCATCGGCAGCGCCGCCAGGGTGTCCACCGGCGAACCGAACGCGATGATGCTGGCAACGTCCTTCGAGCGCCGGTAGGCCACCGTCTGATAGCAGAACATCCCGCCCTGGGAGTAGCCGGCGACGTGGACGTCGCGGCCGGTGGTCTTCTTCACGGTGTCGATGGCGTCGTTCAGCGCCACCAGATGGTCGGCCAGCGTGCGCCGCATCCCGCCTTCGACCTTGTCGGGCTCGCCGAAGTCGATGACCCACGGGTCCAGCCCAGCGTGGTGCAGGATCCCCACCGCCCCGTCCTCGCGGGTGACGTCCCACATGTTCGCCGACATCATCATCGGGTGCACCATCAGCACCGGTTCCCCGGTGGGCGCCGTGCTTCGGCTGTCGGGCGGAAAATACCGCCGCAGCTTGTACATCGGCACGCTCTCGACAATCTGATAGGGCGACGGCACGGTGCCGGTCTCGAGGCCACCGAGTCGCAGCACCTCCAAGCCGTTCTGCGCGGTCGCCAACAGCCGTTCGACCGGCCTGGTGACCGCCGTTAGCCTCAGATCCACGCGCCGCTCCCCTGCCCAACGTGCCGATTGCCCCGACAGCCTGCACATTCTGGCACACGGGTCGATCCGGTCGGCGGGATTGTCCGGTACTCCGCAGCCGCGCTTCAGACGGTGGTGGTGCTGAGCCGAAACGCCTCGGAGACCCGGCCGAACACCAATTGGCCGTCCCGCCAGAGCGCCATGCCGACCTGCACGGCCGCCGTCGGGTCGCCGTTCGGGCCGGCCTGGATCCGCCGCAACGACCCCGTCAACGGCTTGCCCACCGCAATCGACGGATCCGGCAACCCCAGTACCGCCGCCGGGTTGGTCGAGATCAGGTCGACGGCCGCCGACAGGCTCAGCGAGGTGTCGCGCACCAGCGCGTACGGCGCCGCCTGCAGGGCCGAGGGCAGGTAGTCCGAACACAGCACGTCGCAGCACCCGGCCTCGGCGGCCTCCGACGCCAGCACGTTGCCGGTGGAGGTGGACCGCCCCCGGACCGCATTCGGGGCACCGAGCACCACGTGCATCCCCAACCGCCGGGCGTGCCGGGCGGCGTCCATCGTCAGCGGGAACTCCGCGACCCGGGCCCCGTGATCGAAGGCCTCCTGCACGTGCTCGGGGGTCCTGTCGTCGTGGCTGGCGAGCACGATGCCGTGGGCCCGCGCCAGCGCCGCGACCTCGGCCCGGCGCGCGCCGACGCCGGCCAGCCGCGCGGGGTCAACCGTGAACATCGCCTCGACCTCGGCCTCGCTGATCCCCCAGTCCTCGGCATAGAACGCCCGGGTCGCTTCGAGGGAACCGAATCGGCTGCGCTCCGCGGAGGTTTCGATCACCGAGATCAGCGCGACCCGCGACGTCGCCGCGAGCACGGCCGCGAGAGTTTCGACGCTGCGCTCGTCGGTCAGTTCGACCCGAGCGTGCACCCGCCAGTCGCACGCGAGTTCCGGACCCAATCGCTCGATTGCCGCGGCGAGTCGCGGGGCGTCGGTGATCTCGATGCCCTTGCGCGGCGAATGTTCACAGCGCACGGCAATGCACACCGTCGCGATCCCGGCGGCGGCGCACTCGGCGTCCAGCACCGGCAGCACCGCCTCGTGATCCAGCGTCACGGTGGCCCGCGGCTGGCGGCGCTGCACCAGATTGTCCAGGTGCAGGTCGACCGCCGCGGGTAGCAGCACCGCGCGGGTGGGCGCCGAGTTCGCGGCGATCTCCAGCACCCGACCGACCTCGTCGAGGGTGACCGTCGCGTCGGGGATCACCGGCCGTCCACCGCCGGGCACCACCGTCAATCCGTCCAGCACTGTCACACCCATGCGATGCGTCCCTCCTCCAGTTGGCCCACCGCGGCTGCGATCGGGCGTAATGCGCTTTCGGTGCCGGCGGTGACCACCACCGCGGCCCCGCCGTCGGCCGCCTCCTGCAGCCACGCGGACAGCGGCTCGACGGGTGCCGACGCCTCGGGGTCGTCGAGTACGACGACGTCACGATCGGCCAGCAACGCGGCGACGAGCGCGGCCGTGCGGCGTTGCGGTGCCCGCAATCCGCCGACGGACACCGCCGCCAACCGCGCGGCGCCCAGCCGGCTCAGCGCGGCCACCGCGGCCGCGCGGGGCTGCCGTGCGATCCGGGCGATGGCCACCGCGGTCGGCAGCGTGGGTGCGGCGACGAGTTCACCGTCGAAGCACGCGATGTGGTGGGTGCGCAACCAGGCCACCGACCGCGGGTCGGCGACGGCGAGACTCACCGCCGCCGCGCCCGGCACCCGCACCGTGACATCGCCCGCGCTCAGCCGGTAGCCGCCGGTCAGGCACCGAACCAGGCTCGTCCGGCCGGATCCGGCCGGGCCCTGCACCAGGGACACGCACCCGGCGCGCGCGGTCAGGTCGACCGCGGCCAACGGCCCCCACGGCGCGTCGTCGAACCGTTTCGCAGCGGCGGTCGCGGTCAGCACCGCGGATCCAGAAGTTCGCATCAGGTCAACCTCGAGGACACCAGCAGGCGTGTGTAGGGGTGTTGGGGGTCATGCAGAACTTGTTCGGCCACACCGTGTTCGACGACGCGACCGTGGTGCAGCACCACGATGCGCGAGGCCAGTATCCGCACCGCGGCCAGGTCGTGGGAGACCACGACGGTGGCCGACCCCAGCGTGTCGGCCACCTGTTGCACGGCATCGAGCAGCCCCGCCTGGATCGAAGGATCCAGCCCCGTCGTCGGCTCGTCCAACAACAGGATCAACGGCGGATCGACCAGCGCCCGCGCCAACTGCACCCGCTGCTGCATACCGCCCGAGAACGTCATCAGCGCATCGCCGTGGCGCTCACGGCCCAGGCCGAGTTCGGCGAGCATCGCGGCGGAGGTGGATTGCAATCGGCCGAAGTGTCGCTGGCCGGCCGACAACAACCGTTGGGCGACATTGGATTCCGCGGCCAGCCGCGGGTACAGCCCGGCCGCCAGCGCATTCTGGTGCACCATCACCACCGCCGACCGCCGCATCGGTGCGCTGCCGCACAGCACGACACCCTCGTCCGGCCTCAGGTCCAGGTACAGGCTGCGCAGCAGCGTCGTCTTTCCCGATCCCGACTCGCCGACGATCCCCAGCACCTCGTTGGGCCCGACATCGAACGAAACATCGTGCAGTGCGACGACGGAACCGCACCGGTCGCACCGGTTGGTGCCGGCCTCCTCCCCGGTGCGGACAAAGCAGTCGGCACACGTGGGGCCGAACCGATGCGAGATCCCCCGCACCGACAGCACGGGAGCCGGCGGACCCACCCGCACAGCGGGACCCGTCATGGTGGCCTCGGACGTCACGGCGTTCCCTTCTCTGCGCGCAGCCGGCAGGCGTCGGCGTCGGTACACATCCAGTCGGCCCCGGAATCCTGCGACACCCGGTAGGACCGCGTGCTGCCGCACCGGATGCACGCCGCACCGCTGTACTCCGACTGCAGCGGACGATCCTCGAAGGCCAACGGTTGCACGGACGTGAACGGCGGCAGGGCCGTCAGTCGCGCCCGCCGGCCCGCGCCCAGCAGGATCGGATGCGGCCGGCGATCCAACCGCAACACGTCGTACCGCGGGATCGGGCTGGGACTCATCAGCCGCTCGCCCGCAACCAGGACGGGATGGTCGGCGCCGGTGCGCGGCCCACCCAGGCGCGCTTCGGCGTCGTAGAGGTCCAGCCAGGCCGCCGTGTAGTCACCGCTGGCGTGGCGTTGCCGCGCGGCCGACTCGTCGGGTACGACGCGGTGCAGTGGATCGGGATGCGGCACCTGCAGCACCAGGAGTTGGTCGGCACGCAGGTCCACCTCCGGGATCCGGTGCCGGCTCTGGATGAGGGTGGCCTCGGTGGTCACGGTGGTGGCCGCGCAGTGCGCCGCCAGGCTGATCAGGGCGCGCATGCCGGCGGCGTTGACCGACATGTCGTCGCCCTGGTCGATGACCTTGACGACGTCGGCGGGGCCCACCACCGACAGCGTGACCTGCAGTCCGCCGCTGCCCCAGCCGCGGGCGACGGGCATCTCCCGGGACGCGAACGGCACCTGCCACCCCGGGATCGCCAACGCCTTCAGCAGTGCGCGTCGGACGTTGCGCTTGGTGTCCTCGTCGAGATAGGCGTAGGACTCCGCGGTGCCGTGCGCCGCCGCGAGCGCGGCGACCGTGGTGGGGGTCATGGTTGATCTCCTGACACCGCCGAGAGATAGGCGGCAAAGCTGGCGTAGTGCGGCAGTCGCAGATGCTCGACGAACCCGGTCGTGGCGGCGCCATCGCCGGCGGCGATGACGGTCTGCTCGTCGAGCACCAACGGTTGTTGGAGATCGCCGTCGGCGCGCATCGCGGCGTCGATCAACGCCAAGGCGAGCGCGCGCCGCTCCACGGTGCCCAGCGTCGCGCCCCAACCGGTGGCAAGGCCGGGGGCACCGGCCACGTCGGCGTCGAGCACCACCTCGGCTTCGGTCACCGGCACCTCGGCGACCGCGCACGGTATTGCGCTGCGCGGGTGCGGGATTCGCAGCGTGACCGTCTGCACCGAAAGCTCCATCAGGATCGCTTCCTGTCGGCGACCGAGGATCAGCGCGGACAGCGCGACCAGGGCCCCGGTCTCGCTGCGCGCCAGGACCGACAGGCGGCTGGCGCGAGACAGCGGCGGGGTCAGCACCGAGGTGGCCGGATCCGCGCCGTCCCCGTCCTCGCGCTCGGCGACCATGCGGACGCCCCCCAGCAGATCGCGGACCCGCGAGGTCGTGGCCCGGGTGGGGACCTCGCCGTCGTGGGCCGCGCCGGCACCGTGGGGAGCGCTCGGGGGCGCCGGTGGGCTGTCCGGTTCCGCCTCGTCGCCCCAGCTCAGCTGCCGCGGCTTGAGATCGCGCGCCGCGCCGAGCCATTGGCCGCCCGGAACCTGCGGGTACGCCGAGGACAGCCGGCGTTCGATGGCCACATCGGCCGCGGCCACCGGCGCGGGCGCGACGTGCGGTTGGGTGGCCGCCCACACCCGCAGCATCGACACCGCCGCGGCCAGATCACCCTGGGACTGGTGCAGCGCGCGACGCGCCGCCACGGTGTCCCACAGACCCGCCTCGGCGCACAGTTGCTCCTCGAGCACACTGGTGTCGATCTGTGCGCCCGCCAGCGGCCCGGGCTGCGCCACCAACGCGCGCGCGGCCTCAAGGGCGTCGTTCTCCTGCATGCTCGCATACATCAGGGCACCACCCGTTGCATCGACAAGCTGCGCGGCAGGCCGAGCAGCTGTTCACCGGCGGTCAGGAAAAGGTCGACGCCGCAGGGTGATTCGGCATTCGCGGTCCCGAAGGCACGCAGGGCGGCCGCTTCCAGCGGGACCGCCGCCGTCGCGGTGCCGTCGACTCCGGGTCCGCTGACACGCACCGCTACCGGGGGCGCGGTGGCCGCGATGACGACCGTGGCGCCCCGCTCCGGGTTGCTGCGGTCACCGCGGCGGGCCCGTTCGATCGCGTCGGCGGCGGGACCGTGCACCAGCACCCAGTCGGCGACGCCGATCGCACCGAGTTCGGCGCCGGTCTCGGCGGCCACGCGGGCGGCCACGCGCTGCGCGGCCGGACCGCCGGCCACCCCCAACACCAGGCCAGGATCCAGCAGCGCCAACAACACTGCCGCCGCGCCGTTGAGTTCATCGACGTCGGACATCGCGGCGAGCGCGGGCAGGGGCATGGGCTCCCCGGGTGCGCACAGCGCCCGCATGCAGGCCAGGAATGCGGTGCGGCCGTCGTGGACGCGGTCCCAGGTCATGGTTCGGCCAATCGGGTCAGGGCCACCCGACGGGCGGCGTCGGTGGCCGCGGTGCGGGCCCGCTCCCCCGTGTCATGGCACAACCGGTGCACCCGCTCGCGATGCGGGCCGTCGTGCTCGGCGGCGGCATCGCAGATCGCGGCGGCTATCGCGCCCACCGGGTCGTAGCCGCGCCGGTACCCGTCACCGCGCACACCGTCCAACTCCACGGTGCATCGGCTCAACCCGACGTGGCCCAGAACCACTGTGCTGGCCTCTGTTCCGGGGATCGGGAGCCGGACCGGGGCGCTCACCGACTCGGGACCGGAGATCACCTCGATGCGCCCGGCAGCGGCCAGGATGTCGTCGGCAAGCGTTTCGAGCGCGACGGCCTCGGCGGCGGCCAGGGCCTCGAATCGGGCTTCGGCGGTCACCACAGGTCCACCGTGAACTGGACCCGGTCGCCGCGAAACCGATGGTGTACGGCGGCCACCGGCGCCCCGTGCTGATCAACGTTGACGCCGCGCATCTCCAGGATCGCGTCGCCGACCCGGATCAGAAGCCGTTCGGCGTCCTCGGGCTCGGCCAGCGCCGCGGCGAAAGTGCGCTGCGACCGCTGCATCCGCACCCCGTGCGCCTCGAGCAGGAAGTCGTACAGCGACGTCTCGCCCTGCCACAGTTCGGTCAGGCCGGGGAATCGTCCGGTGCCGATGCGGGTTTCGGACAGCGACCACGGCTGGTCGTCGACGATTCGGACGGTGCGGCACACCAACACCGGTTCGGTGGTCTGGAGTTGGGCCTGCACTTCGGGGTCGGCGACGACGGTGCGGGACAGTTGCCGGATGCGCACCCCGAGACCGGCCTCGCGCATGTTCCGGGTGAAGCTGGCGTGGCGGCCGGCGGAGACGTCATAGCGCAGCAGCGGGGCCGCCACGAACGAACCCTTGCCGTGCCGGGTGTCGATGACGCCGCGGCGGTTCAACTCGTGCAGGGCCCGACGCACCGTGAGCCGGTTCACCTCGAACTCCGCGGACAAATCGGCCTCGCTGGGCAGCCGGTCCCCCGGTTGCGCGTGCTGCGCCAGCCGGGCCTCGATCAATTCGGTGAGCTGCCGGTAGACGGGACGGTCCCCGAACCGGTTGATCACTGTTCCTGCATTGGTCATCGCTCCCCCTACTCGCCCAGGACGCGTCGCCGGATGGCGGATGAAACCCGCTCGAACACAACGACAACGATCAGGATGGACAAAATGATGGTGAGTGCCTCGTCGTAGCGCAGCAGTGTCATCGAGGTGGCCAACTCGATGCCGATCCCGCCGGCCCCGACCAGTCCGAGCACCACCGACGAGCGCGCCGACGATTCCAGCGCGAACATCGACGTCGTCACGAACGACGGCAGGCAGGTCGGCACCACGCCGCCGGCCAGCACCCCGATCCGGGACGCCCCCAGCGCCCGCAGTCCCTCCAGCCGGCCCGGGTCCAGGTCCTCGATGCTCTCGGCGAAGAAGCGGCCGCAGAAGCCCATCACGTCGACCGTGATGGCCAGCACGCCGGCCTCCGGTCCCAGTCCGACCGCGACCACGAAGATCAACCCCCACACCAGGTCCGGGACGCTGCGGCAGACGGTGATCCAGGCCCGCGCGGCGGTGTAACACGTCCAGTGCGGCGAGATGTTGCGCGCGGCCAAGCCGGCCAGCGGCAGGCTCAGAAGCACCCCGAAAATGGTTCCCAACAAAGCCATCTCGACGGTGACGAGCAGGGCTTTCAGGATGGGCCCCAGCCGGTCCACGTCCGGTGGGACGGCGTCGGCCAAGAAGTCACCCAGCCGCAACGCGCCGGTGCCCAGCGACTCCGGGTCCAGCTTCACCCCCTGCGTCCAGCCGTGAATCAGCACGCAGCCCGCGACGAGGATGATCACCAGGCTCAGCAGGCTCGGGCGACGGACCCGGGCCGGCGCGCCCGTGGCCGCCTCGCGGTGGAGCGTGCGGTTCACCGCGCATCGGTGGCGTAGACGCCATTGAGTCGGTCGGCATCGCAGAGCCGGCTGGGCCGATCCAGTTCGATTGTCCCGTGGCGCAATCCGATGATCCGGTCGGAGTAGCGCAGGGCCAGGTCGACGTGATGCATCGCCATGATCACCGTGACGCCGTTCTCCACCGCGATGGACCGCAGCAGGTCCATCGCGACCACCGCCGAGGCCGGGTCCAGGCTGGCCACCGGCTCGTCGGCCAGGATGAGGGTGGGTCGCTGCATGAGCATGCGGGCGATCGCCACCCGTTGCTGCTGGCCGCCGGAGAGGGATTCGACGCGACGCCCGGCGAACTCGTCGAGCCCGACGCGTTGCAGCGCCTGCATGGCCTCGTCCCGCACCTCGACCGGCGCCAATGTCGGCCACGCGCACCGCGTTCCGCGGCGGCCCATCGCGCCGTGCACCACGTTGTCGAACGCCGTCAGCCGCGATACCAGGTGGAACCGCTGGAACACGAATCCGACCTCGCGGCGCACGGCCCGCAACGCCGGCCGGGTGGCCGCGGTGACGTCGACGTCGCCGAGTCGGATCGTGCCCGCCGACGGTTCGATGAGCCGAACCAGACAACGCAGCAGCGTCGACTTGCCCGCACCATTGGTGCCGATCAGCGCGACCGTCTCGCCCGCCGCCACGGTCAGGTCGATCCCCGACAGCGTGACCTTCGCGTTGCGCCGGTACCCGACTCGCAGGCCCGAGACCTCGACCACGGCGGGCGGCGCCGGCAGCGCTGCGACCGGGGCGGCGACGTCGACTTCGGCAACCGAACCCATCTCAGTTGCCCACGAAGTCGGAGAAGTCGTTGGCGCCGATCGCCCGGTACATCGACCGGACCACGTCATAGTCGGCGTCGGTGACGGTCACCAGTTCGGCGTTGTCGTACTTCGCGTTGTCCTTGCCCTCCAACATCGCCGGCAGCAGCGTGTCGAAGTGGTCGACGAAGGTGCTCCGGACCGTCTCGATCATGGCCGGGTCGGCCCCCTGGCGCGCCATCAGCAGATCCGGCGGCAGCACGGGCCCCTCGGCCAGCAGCCTGAACTGCGACGGGTCGTCCTCCTCGGCCATGAATTCCTCGTAGTCGTGGCAGCCGATCCCGACGGCCTCGACATCGCCGCGTTTGAGCGCCTGGTGCACGGCGTCACCGACGGTGAGGACCTCCATCTCGGTCATCGGGTCCAGGCCGGCGTCGACGAGGATCTGCGAGGGTCCGAGGTGGCCGCTGGTCGAGCCGACGTCGGACATCGCGATCTTGGTGCCGCGCAACTGGTCGAGTTCGGTGGGCCCGTCGCTGGTGGTGTAGAGGCACGACCGGTAGCCGTCGCGTTGGATGGCGATGATCGGTTCGGCGCCGGTGCGCTCGTGCAGCACCACGTACTCGGCGGGGCCGGTGAAGACCACGTCGACCCGGTCGGCGGCCAGCGCCGCGGCGGCGGCGGTGCGGTCGTTGACCGCGAAGAACTCGACCGCGAGCCCGGACTGATCCTCGAATTCCTGCTTGAACGCCCCGAACTCGCGCTGCAACTCCTCGAGCCCCTGCAGATCGGTGACCGCCAGCCGGACGGTGGCGGGTTGAGCTTGGTCGTCGGCGGGCGCACCACTGCAGCCCGCGGCCACTGCTGCCACGGTCAGCATTCCCACCGTGCTGACGATCTTGCCGCGTACAGACTTCATGTCCTCATCCGTTCGTTCGCCGATGTCCGGTGCAACTGCCGTATAGATGTCTAGAGGTGTGATCGGAACTGCGGGTTAACGCCCGCTGACGGCTGAAATACCGTTCGATGGCGAGCGCGCTCGGCCGCGGGCGATAGGGTCGGCAGCAATGGCACACCTACTCGGCGCGGAGGGACTGCACCTGCAGTACCCCACCAAGGTCGTCTTCGAATCGGTGTCTCTCGGTGTCGACGACGGTGACCGCATCGGCATCGTCGGACGCAACGGCGACGGCAAATCCAGCCTGATGGGCATGCTGACGGGCTCGGTGCGTCCGAACGCGGGCCGCGTCACCCGCCGCAGCGGCCTACGAGTCGGGGCGCTGGCGCAGGCCGACGTGCTCGCCGACGACGACACCATCGGGCACGTCCTGGTGGGTGAGCAGGCCGACCACGAGTGGGCCCGCGACCCCCGGATCCGCGACGTGGTCAGCGGCCTGGTCTCCGACCTCGGCTGGACCGCCCGGGTCGGCACGCTCTCGGGCGGGCAGCGCCGCCGGGTTCAGTTGGCCGCCTTGCTGGTCGGCGACTGGGACGTGATCGCGCTCGATGAGCCCACCAACCATCTGGACGTCGAGGGCATCACCTGGCTGGCCGCCCACCTCAAGAACCGGTGGGCCCGCAACACCGGCGGACTCCTGCTGGTCACCCACGATCGTTGGTTCCTCGACGAGGTGGCGACCTCCACCTGGGAGGTCCACGACGGGGTCGTCGAACCGTTCGACGGCGGGTACGCCGCCTACGTGCTGCAGCGCGTCGAGCGCGACCGGATGGCCGCCTCCTCCGAGGCCAAGCGCCAGAACCTGATGCGCAAGGAGTTGGCCTGGTTGCGCCGCGGGGCCCCGGCGCGGACCTCGAAGCCCAAGTTCCGCATCGAGGCGGCCAATGCCTTGATCGCCGACGTGCCGCCGTTGCGCAACCCGCTGGAGTTGGCGAAGCTGGCCACCGCGCGGCTGGGCAAGGACGTCATCGACCTACTGGACGTATCGGTGTCCTACGACGACCGGCCGGTGCTGCGGGACATCGAGTGGCGGATCGGTCCCGGCGAGCGCACCGGAATTTTGGGGGCCAACGGCGCCGGCAAGTCCACGCTGCTCGGCTTGATCGCCGGCACCGTGGCACCGGACTCCGGTCGGGTCAAACGCGGTAAGACGGTCCGGTTGGCCAAGCTCGATCAGCAGGCCGGAATCCTTGCCGACATCGAACAGGACCTGGTCCGCGACGTGCTCGGCCGGCTCAAGACCGGGTACGTCGTCGACGGGCGCGAGATGACCCCGGCACAGCTGCTGGAGCGGTTGGGCTTTGCCCGCGAACAGCTTTCGACCCGGGTGTCCGACCTGTCCGGCGGACAGCGCCGCCGGCTGCAGCTCATCCTCACGCTGCTGTCCGAGCCGAACGTGCTGATCCTGGACGAGCCCACCAACGACGTCGACACCGACATGCTCACCGCCACCGAGGAACTGCTCGATTCCTGGCCCGGCACCCTGATCGTGGTCTCCCACGACCGGTATCTGTTGGAGCGGGTCACCGATCAGCAGTACGCGGTGCTGGACGGCCGGCTGCGGCACCTGCCCGGCGGCATCGAGGAGTATCTGCGGTTGGCCGAGCAGCAGCGCGACCGGCCGGCCCCCGGGTCGCAGCCCCCGAAAACCCCTGCCGCGCCCGGGCTTTCCGGAGCCGAGCAGCGTGCGGTCGAGAAGGAGATCGCCGCGCTGGACCGGTCGCTGGCCAAGCTGTCGGATCGGATCGCGGCCAAACACCAGCAACTCGCCGACCACGACCAGGCCGATCACGTCGGCCTGGCACGGCTCACCGATGAGCTGCGCGCGCTCGAGGCCGAGGTCGGTGAGCTGGAGGCGCGCTGGCTCGAGCTGTCCGAGGAACTCGACTGAGCTCAGGCCGCCGTGACCCGGCGCAGGAACGCGATCTGGTCGGCTACCACCTGCGGGCGGATGGCGTCGGTGTAGAACTCGAAATGCGGTACCGGATAGCTCTTCAATTCGCCATGGGGCACCGCCTCGGCCAGCGCGCCCGACAACTCCGGCGGGGTCTCGGCGTCGCGGTCTCCGATGCACACCAGCACCGGACACGCCACCCGCGGGGCGAATTGCGCGGGCCGGTAACGCATCATCTCCAGCAGCGCCCGCGGGGCCACCTCGTTGCGCCAGGTGGGGCTGTCCATCCCGGCGATCACGCGGTGCGCCTCGGCGCTGGCCATCACCGCGAATTCTCCCGGGCCGCCGACGGCCGGCAGGTACCACGGCGGCAGCCGCAGCTTGCCGCGCAGCCAATCGCCGACCATCGCCGCAAGCAGGCGCACGGTGCCGCCGAGGGATCGCCCCTGGACCCGGCGGGGAAATCCGTTGAACGGGATCTGAGCGATGACGGCCGCAACGCCGGGATCCCGCGACGCCGCGGCGATGACGTGCCCGCCGCCCAGCGAGGTGCCCCACAGCACGATCCGCTCCGGGTCGACGCCGTCGAGGCCCCGGGCGCAGGCCAGAGCCGCGGCGATGTCGTCGAGCTGTCCCGCGATGCTCACCACCTGGCGCGGTTGTCCGTCGCTGAGCCCGAAGCTGCGGTAGTCGAACGTCACCGCGTGGTAGCCGGCGCGGGCGAAATCCCGCGCCGTGGCCACCAGTGCGGGCGTGTCCTGGGTGCCGCCGAATCCGGTACACAGCACCACGCACGCGCCGCCCGTCCCGGCGCCGCGATACAGCTGGGCGACGCAACGGGTGCCCGCCGAGATGAACGTGAGCCGTTCAGCCATGCTTGCAGCGTAGTGACTATCCGAACAGTCGGCCGCGCAATCGGGTTGCCGTGTCCCGCACGACCTCGAGCTGGCGAGCCACCTGGCTCGGAGCGGTGCCGCCGCGGGCGTTGCGCGATTTCACCGAGCCCTCGACGGTCAACACCTCGCGGACCTCGGGGGTCAGGGCCGCATCGATCGAGGCGAACTCCGCGTCGGTGAGTTCGTCGAGGCCCACGCCGCGGCCCTCCGCGATGCGGACCGCCGCGCCGGCGGCCTCATGCGCGACTCGGAACGGGATCCCTTGGCGGACCAGCCATTCGGCGATATCGGTGGCCAGTGTGTAACCGGCGGGCGCCAACTGCGCCATCCGCTCCTCGTCGAAGCGCAGGGTGCCGACCAGACCCGCCATCGCCGGCAGCAGCAGCTCGAGCTGGGTCACCGAGTCGAAGACGGGTTCCTTGTCCTCCTGCAGATCCCGGTTGTAGGCCAGCGGCTGCGCCTTGAGGGTCGCCAGCAGCCCGGTCAGGTTGCCGATCAGCCGACCGGACTTGCCGCGCGCCAACTCCGCGATGTCGGGATTCTTCTTCTGCGGCATGATCGAGCTGCCGGTGGACCACGAGTCGTGCAGTTGCACGTAACCGAATTCCGTTGAGCTCCACAGGATGATGTCTTCGGCCAGCCGGGACAGGTCCACCCCGATCTGGGCGAACACGAACGCGGCCTCGGCGGCGAAGTCGCGGGCCGCGGTGGCGTCCACCGAGTTGTCGGCCGCGGCGGTGAAGCCGAGGTCGGCGGCGATCGCGTCGGGGTCCAGGCCCAGCGAGGAGCCGGCCAGCGCGCCGGATCCGTACGGCGAGATCGCGGTGCGCCGGTCGAAGTCGACGATGCGGTCGACGTCGCGCAGCAGCGGGTGGGCGTGGGCCAGCAGATGGTGCGCGAGCAGGATCGGTTGGGCCGACTGCAGGTGGGTCTTGCCGGGCATCACCGCGCTCGGGTGCGCGGCGGCCTGGTCGGCCAGCGCCGCCACCACCTGCAGTGCCCCGTCGGCGACGCGGCGCACCGCGTCGCGCAGCCACATCCGAAACAGCGTGGCCACCTGGTCGTTTCGGGACCGGCCCGCCCGCAGCCGACCGCCCAGGTCGGGCCCCACCCGCTCGATCAGGCCCCGTTCCAGGGCGCCGTGGACGTCCTCGTCGGCCGGGGTGGGCCCGAAGCTGCCGTCGTCGACGTCGGAGCCCAGCGCGTCCAGCCCGGCCAGCAACCCGTCGCGCTGCTGCTCGGTCAGCAGGCCGGCGCCGTACAGCACCCGGGCGTGCGCCTTGGAGGCGGTGATGTCATAGGGCGCCAGCACCCAGTCGAAATGGGTGGATTTGCTCAGTGCGGCAAGCGCGTCCGAGGGCCCGTCGGCGAACCGGCCGCCCCACAGCGCACCCTCGTTGGTGCTCACGACAGGCCGAGGTCCCGCTGCGCCGAGATCTTCGACGACAGGCCGTGCACGTGCACGAAGCCCTTGGCCGACGACTGGTCGAAGGTGTCGCCCTCGTCATAGGTGGCCAGGTTGAAGTCGTAGAGCGACTGGCTGCTGCGCCGACCGTTGACCGCGATGTGCCCGCCGTGCAACACCAACCGGATCTCACCGGTGACGTGCTCCTGGGTGTGCGCGACGAACGTCTCCAACGCCCGCTTGAGCGGCGAGAACCACAGGCCGTCGTAGACCAGCTCGCTCCACTTGCGGTCGGTGCCGCGCTTGTAGCGGCCCAGCTCGCGCTCCAACGTGACGTGCTCGAGTTCGGTGTGCGCGGTGATCAGCACCATGGCCCCGGGCGCCTCGTAGATCTCGCGGCTCTTGATGCCGACCAGGCGGTCCTCGACCACGTCGAGCCGACCCACGCCTTGGGCGCCGGCGCGCCGGTTGAGCTCCTCGATGGCCTCCAGCACCGACACGCCGCGCCCGTCGATCGAGACCGGGACACCCTTTTCGAAGCCCACGATGACCTCATCGGGGGTGCTCCAGTTGAGCGTGGGGTCCTCGGTGTACTCGTAGACGTCCTTGGTCGGGGCGTTCCACAGGTGCTCCAGGAAGCCGGTCTCGACCGCGCGGCCCCACACGTTCTGGTCGATCGAGAACGGCGAGCGCTTGCTGACGTTGATCGGGATCGCGTTCTCCTCGGCGAACGCGATGGCCTTCTCGCGGGTCCAGGCGTAGTCGCGGACCGGGGCCAGCACCTCCAGATCGGGTGCCAGCGAGGCGAATCCGACCTCGAAGCGCACCTGATCGTTGCCCTTGCCGGTGCAGCCGTGGGCGACGATGCCGCCACCGTGCTCGCGGGCCGCCGCCACCAGATGCTTGACGATCAGCGGCCGGCTGATCGCCGACACCAGCGGATAGCGGTCCATGTAGAGCGCGTTCGACTGGATCGTGGGCAGGCAGTACTGCTCGGCGAACTCGTCGCGCGCGTCGACCACCACGGCCTCGACCGCGCCGCAGTCGATCGCGCGCTGCCGCACGACCTCCATGTCCTCACCGCCCTGGCCGAGGTCGATGGCCACGGCCACGACCTCGCGGCCGGTCTCCTTGCCAATCCAACTGATCGCTACGGAGGTGTCCAAACCGCCGGAATACGCCAGGATGACGCGCTCAGACATCACCGTTCTCCTTCATCATCGTTTTCTCTTGGCTCTCTATTGCATTTCTTCGAATGTGCCGGCAAGCTCCGCGCCGGTCATCGGCTCGCGGGCGATGACCAGCACGGTGTCGTCGCCGGCGACGGTGCCCACCACATGCGGCAACGCGGCCCGGTCGATGGCGCTGGCCAGGTAGTGCGCCGCACCGGGCGGGGTCCGCAGCACCGCCAGGTTCCCGCTGGCATCGGTGGACACCAGTAGCTCGCCGAGCAGGCGGGTGACCCGCTCGGTGCCGCCGGTGACCCCGCGCACCGGGCTGCCGTCCTCCGGGATGACGTAGGCCCCGACGCCGCCGTCGGCGCCGCGAAGTTTAACCGCACCGAGTTCTTCCAGATCCCGCGAGAGGGTCGCCTGGGTGACCTCGATGCCCTCGGCGGCCAACAGGCCGGCCAGTTCGCTCTGGCTGTGCACCGACCGCACCGACAGCAGCGCCACGATCCGGGCCTGTCGGCCGGCCCGGGTCGAGGCGATGCCCGGGGCGGTCTTACCGGCGACGTCGGTCATGCGGGGGTCATCCCGCTTCGCTCCAACAACCAGACCAGCAACGCCTTCTGCGCGTGTAGCCGGTTCTCGGCCTCGTCCCAGACCGCACTGTGCGGTCCGTCGATGACCTCGTCGGTGATCTCGTGGCCGCGGTGCGCGGGAAGGCAGTGCAGCACAACGGCTTCGGAGTCCGCCAACGCCAGCAGCTCGGAGTTGAGCTGGAACGGCCGGAACGGACGCACCCGGTCGAGTCCGTCGTTCTCCTGTCCCATCGAGGTCCAGGTGTCGGTGACCAGCACGTCGGCGCCATCGGCGCCGGCGCGGGCATCGGTGGTCAGCGTCACCGTGGCGCCGGTCTCGGCGCCCCGGCGTTGCGCCGCGGTGACGAACTCCGGGTTCGGGGCGAAACCCTCCGGCGAGGCGACGGTGACATCGATGCCGGCGGTCACCCCGCCCAGCATCAGCGAGTGCGCCATGTTGTTGGCGCCGTCGCCGAGGTAGGTCAGCCGCAGCCCCGCCAGGTCGCCCTTGCGTTCGGCCAGGGTCTGCAGATCGGCCAGGACCTGACAGGGATGCAACTCGTCGGACAACGCGTTGACGATCGGGACGCTCGAACCCGACGCCATCGCGGTGAGCCGCTCCTGGGCGAAGGTGCGCCACACGATCACATCGACGTAGCGCGACAACACCGCCCCGGTGTCTTCCAGGGTCTCCTCGCGGCCCAACTGGGTGCTGCGGCCGTCGACGACGATGGCGTGCCCGCCCAACTGGGCGATGCCCATCTCGAAGGAGAAGCGGGTCCGGGTGGAGTTCTTCTCGAAGATCACCGCGACGCCGCGCGGCCCCTCGAGCGGGCGCCGGCTCAGCGGCTTGCGCTTGAGTTCGGCGGCCAGGGCCAATACCTCGGCCTGTTCCTCGGGGTTCAGGTCGTCGTCGCGCAGGAAGTGGCGGATGCCGCTGCGTGCTGGTGCTGTCATGAGGTCTCCTGTGCGGTATCGAGCACGCCCGGCAACGCTTCCAGGAAGCCGCCCAGCTGCTCTTCGGTGACGATCAGCGGCGGGGCCAGTCGCACCACGTCGGCCGCGGCGGCGTTGACCAGGAACCCGGCGGAGCGGGCCGCCGACTCCACCGCCTTGGCCTTGGCCTCGTGCAACACCACCCCGAGCAGCAGGCCACGGCCCCGGACATGACTCACCAGGGGATGGCCGATCTCCTCGATGCCGTGGCTCAGGGTCTTGCCCAGTACCTCGGCGCGGGTGATCAGATCATCGGCACGCAGCGTGCGCAACACCGCCAGTGCGGCCGCCGTGCACACCGGGTTGCCGCCGAAGGTGCTGCCGTGCAGACCCGGTGTCATCAGGTCCGCGGCGGCACCGATGCCGATGCACGCGCCGATCGGCAGCCCGCCGCCGAGGCCCTTGGCCAGCGTGACGATGTCGGGGGTGATGCCGTCATGCTGGTGGGCGAAGAAGGCACCGGTGCGTCCGAGTCCGGTCTGCACCTCGTCGAGGGCCAGCAGCGCACCGTGTTCGGCGGTGAGGTCGCGGGCCGCGGTGAGGTAACCGGGCGGTGGGACCACCACTCCGCCCTCGCCCATGATCGGCTCCAGGAAGACCGCGGCGGTGTCGTCGTCCACGGCGGCGGCCAGCGCGTCGACATCGCCGTACGGGACGTGGGTGACGTCACCGGGCAGCGGTGCGAACGGCGCCTGCTTGGTGGGCTGCCCGGTGAGCGCCAGCGAACCCATGGTCCGGCCGTGGAAGGCGCCTTGCGCGGCAACGAGTTTGGTGCGGCCGGTCAGCCGGGTCATCTTGAAGGCGACCTCGTTGGCCTCGGTGCCGGAATTGCAGAAGAAGACCCGGGCGCGGTGTTCGCCGCCGAGGTGATCGACCAACGCCTCGGCCAGCGCGATGCCCGGCTCGGTCGCGTACAGATTCGACGTGTGCCCCAGCGTGTTCAGCTGGCTGGTGACCGCCTCGATGACCGCCGGATGACGGTGCCCGAGCAGGTTGACCGCGATGCCGCCGAGCAGGTCCAGGTACGACTTGCCGTCCGGGTCGGTGACGACGGCGCCGGCCCCGCTGGCCAACGCCAACGGCGGGGTGCCGTAGTTGTCCATCATCACCGCGGACCAACGCCGCTGCAGCTCTTCGGTTCCCGTCATGCTTCCGGCACCACTTTCGTTCCGGCGCCCTCGTCGGTCAACAACTCGACCAGGACGCAGTGCTCGACCCGGCCGTCGATGACGTGCGCGCTGGGCACCCCGCCCGCCACGGCCCGCAGGCACGCCTCGACCTTGGGCACCATCCCGGCTTCCAGGCTGGGCAGCAGCTGGGTCAGCGCGCCGGTGTCGATCTCGGTGACCAGCGAGTCGCGGTTGGGCCAGTCGGTGTAGAGGCCCTCGATGTCGGTGAGCATCAACAGCTTCTCGGCGCCGAGCGCCTCGGCCAGCGCGGCCGCCGCGGTGTCGGCGTTGATGTTGTGCACCACGCCGTCGGCGTCGGGGGCAATGGTCGAGACCACCGGGATGCGCCCGGCCGCAATCAGATCCACCACCGCGGCGGTGTTGACCTCATCGATGTCGCCCACCAGGCCGATGTCGGTGGAGATCCCCTCGACCAGGACGCTGCGCCGTACCGCGGTGAACAGCCGGGCGTCCTCGCCGGTGAGGCCCACCGCGTACGGACCGTGCGCATTGATCAGGTTGACCAGTTCGCGGCCGACCTGACCGAACAGCACCATGCGCACGACGTCGAGCACCTCCGGTGTGGTAACCCGGAAGCCGCCCTTGAAATCACCGGCAATGCCGAGCTTCTTGAGCATCGCACTGATCTGCGGGCCGCCGCCGTGCACCACGACGGGCTTGATACCGCAGTTGCGCAGAAACACCATGTCGGCGGCGAACGCCGCCTTGAGCACGTCGTCGGTCATGGCGTTGCCGCCGTACTTCACCACGACCGTCTTGCCGTGCAACTGAGTCAGCCACGGCAACGCCTCGGCGAGGATCTGCGCTTTGGTCGCGACGCTCATGAGCTGTAGGCCGAGTTCTCTTCGACGTAGGCGTGCGACAGGTCGGTGGTCCGGATCGACGCCGTGGCCGCACCCAGACCCAGGTCCACCACGACCTCGATGTCGGGGCCGGACAGGTCCACCTCGCGCGCGCCCACCGCACCCGCACCGTTGACGCACACCGGGGAACCGTTGAACGACACCGAAATCCGGTCGGGTTCCAGCGGGAAGGGCACCATGCCGACCGCCGCCAGCACCCGGCCCCAATTCGGGTCCGAGCCGAACAGCGCGGTCTTGACCAGGGAGTCGCGGGCCACGATGCGAGCGGCGGTGAGCGCGTCGTCCTCGGTCAGCGCACCCGTCACGATGATCTGGATCCGTTTGGTGACGCCCTCGGCGTCGGCCTGCAGCTGGGCACACAGATCCTCGCACGCCTGACGCACCGCGTGGTCGAGTTCGGCTTGGCTGGGCGCGATTTCGCTGGCGCCGGAGGCCAGCAGCAGCACGGTGTCGTTGGTGGAACTGCTGCCGTCGATGTCGAGCCGTTCGAAGGTGCACGCGGCGGCCGACCGCAGCGCGGCCTCGAGCGCCTCCGCAGTGGCCACCGCGTCGGTGGTGAGTACCACCAGCATGGTCGCCAACGAGGGCGCCATCATCCCCGCACCCTTGGCCATCCCGCCGACGGTCCAGTTGTCCCGATGGTGCAGCGCGACCTGCTTGGGCACGGTGTCGGTGGTCATGATGGCCCGGGCGGCCTCCTCGCCGCCGGAGAGCCCGCCGGCCATCTCGTGCACGATCTCGGTCACTCCGGCACTGAGCTTGTCCATCGGCAGCCGGTCGCCGATCAACCCGGTGGAACAGACCGCCACCTCGATCGCGCCGGTCTCGGTGCCCCACTGCGACAGCGCCGCGGCCACGGCCTCGGCGGTGGCGTGGGTGTCCTGGAATCCCCCGGGGCCGGTACAGGCGTTGGCCCCGCCGGAGTTGAGGATCACCGCGCGCAACCGACCCGTGCCGAGCACCTGCTGGCTCCATAGCACCGGCGCCGCCTTGACCTGATTTCTGGTGAAGACGCCCGCCGCGGCGTGATCAGGACCCTCGTTGAAGACCAACGCCAAGTCCAGGTTTCCGGAGGCCTTGATGCCCGCGGCGATGCCGGCCGCCCGGAAGCCCGCCGGCGCGGTCACCCCCTGGGTGCGGAGCAACCGGGGGGTCATGGCGCCACTCCCACGATCGAAAGCCCCTCGGTCTCCGGCCAGCCCAGCGCCAGGTTCATCGACTGCACCGCGGCCCCGCCGGTCCCCTTCACCAGGTTGTCGATGGCGCACACCGCGACGAACGTCGACGCGTCCGCATCCACCGCAACCGCGATCTGGGCGGCGTTGCTGCCGATCACCGCGCCGGTGCGGGGCAACTGCCCCTCCGGCAGCAGATGCACGAATGGCTCCTCGGCGTACGCCTTTTCGTAGGCGGTCCGCAGCTCCGACACCGAGGCCTCGGTGCGAGCGGTGCAGGTGGCCAGGATGCCGCGCGAGGTGGGGATCAGCACCGGGGTGAACGACACCGTGACCTCCTTGTCGGTCACCGTGCGCAGGCCCTGCGCGATCTCCGGGGTGTGCCGGTGCAGCCCGCCGATGTTGTAGGCCCGCGCCGAGCCGATGACCTCCGAGCCCAGCAGGTCGACCTTGGCGGCGCGGCCCGCACCCGAGGTGCCGCTGACCGCGACGACGTTGATCGCGGGCTCCACCAGGCCGGCGGCCAGGGCGGGCAGCAGCGCCAGCAGCGCCGCGGTGGGATAGCAGCCCGGCACCGCGACCCGCTTGGTATCGCGCAGCGCCTCGCGCGCACCGGGCAACTCCGGCATGCCGTAGGGCCAGCTGCCGGCGTGGTCGGAGCCGTAGAAGCGCTTCCAGACGTCCGCGTCGGTGAGCCGGAAGTCCGCACCGCAGTCGATGACCAGGGTGTCCGGTCCCAACTGTTCGGCCAGCGCGGCGGAATGGCCGTGCGGCAGCGCCAGGAACACCACGTCGTGGCCGCGCAGGGTCTCGATGTCGGTGGGCGCCAGCACCCGACCGGCCAGCGGCAACAGGTGCGGGTGGTGCTCACCGAGGGCGCTGCCCGCACTGCCGGCGGCGGTCAGCGCGCCGATCTCGAGTCGGCCGTCGCCGTAGCGCGGATGCCCGAGGAGCAGCCGCAGGATCTCGCCGCCCGCATATCCACTTGCACCTGCCAGTGCCACCGAAACCATTCACCGATTTTGCATGATTATGCAGTCATATGCAAACTAATTCCGTCGCGGCAGCGATTTGGGCGCGGAAACCGGCGCTGGCCGCGGGAAACCGCGCCGAAATCAGGTCCGCGCGGTGGCCCCGACGGCGGCGTTCGCGTGCCGGACCGCGGCCTCGCGGCCGACGCTGGCCTCGTCCTCGGTCAGCGTCCGATCGGGGGCGCGGAATCGCAGCGCCAGCGTCAGCGACTTGCGGCCCGCCCCGATCTGCGGGCCGGTGTAGACGTCGAACAACTCGACCGCCTCGAGCAGGTCACCCGCGCCCGCCCGGACCGCGTCGATGACGGCCTGCGCGGGGACGTCGTCGTCGACCACCAGGCTGACGTCCTGGAACACGGCCGGGAACGGGGAGACCCGCGGCGCCGGCAGCGGCACCGTGATCGGGATCGCCTCGAGGTCGAGTTCGGCCGCGCAGGTGCCCTTGGGCAACCCGGCCCGTTCGACGACCGCGGGGTGCAGTTGTCCGGCGAAGCCCACGCTGGTCTCGCCCACGAACACCTCGGCGCACCGGCCCGGGTGCCACGGCAGCCGCTGGGCCGGTCGCAGCGACACCTCGACCGCGCACGCCCGCGCCACGATGCGGACCGCCTCGAACGCGTCGGCGGCCTCGACGGACCGCCCCGGCCCCCACGGGCCGCGCGGTTCCCGCAGGCCGGTCAGCACCACGCCGACGTGCTGGGGCTGATGCGGCAGCGACGCGTTCAGCGCCGCGATCTCGGCGTCGGTGGGGCGGCGGTCGGTGGGGATCAGCTCGACGGCGCGGGTCTGCTCGGTGGGCTCGACGACCTGCGCGATCCCGAACAACGCGACGTCGGCGGTGCCGCGGGCGACATTGCGCCCCAACGCCTCCAGCAGCCCCGGCAGCAAGGTGGTGGCCAGGTGCGGGCGGTCGGCCTCCAGCGGGTTGAGCACGGTGGCCGTGTTCCGCCACGGATCGTCGTCGGCCAGACCCCAGGTGTCGAAGACCCCGGCCGGCAGGAACGGCGTCGGCAGGATCTCGACGAACCCGGACAGCGCCAACGACTTTCCGATGGCGCGGTGGCGCTGCTGGGTCGCGGTCAAACCACGTCCGGCCGGCGCCGCCGGCAGCACCGCCGGGATGGTGTCGAGGCCCTCGAGGCGCAGCACCTCCTCGACGAGGTCAGCCGGTTGCACCAGGTCAGGACGCCAGCTCGGCGGCGTCACCACCAGCACCGCGGGGTCGGTCTCATCGACGGCGACCCGAGCGCCGATCTGGGTCAGCCGCGCCGCGACGACGCCGTCGTCGTAGCGCACGCCGGCGATCCGGTCGGGCAGGTCGACGGGCATCCGCACCGGAGCGCCGGACCAGTCCTGCCGGGGCGGATCACCGCGCCAGTCGGTGAGCGTGGGTTCGACGGTGCCGCCGGCGATCTCGGCCAGCAGCGTGGCGCAGCGGTCCAGCGCGGCCACCGAGATGGCCGGATCCACCGCGCGCTCATAGCGCCGGCCGGCCTCGCTGACCAGGTGCAGTCGACGCTGGGTCCGCGAGACGGCGGCCGGATCCCAGATCGCGGCCTCGAGAAGCACATCCGTTGAGCCGTCGTTGATTTCGGTGCTGCCCGCGCCCATCACGCCACCGATGGCGGCGGTGGCGACGTCGTCGACGATCAGCACGTCGCCCGGATCCAGCTTGCGTTCGATGTCGTCGAGGGTGGTGACGGTCTCGCCCGGCCGCGCGAAGCGCACCGCGAAGCCGCCGTGGATGCGGGTCCGGTCATGGGCGTGCATGGGGTGGCCGAGTTCGAGCATCACGTAATTGGTGACATCCACCGCTGGCGAGATGGGCCGGATCCCGGACAGCATCAGGCGCCGACGCAGCCACCAGGGCGACCGCGCATGCTGATCGATCCCGGTGACCGGGCGCAGCGCGAATCTGCTGACGCCGGTGGCCGGGTCGACTGTCAGCGGCCAGGCCTCGCCCTCGACGGGCAGCGGTGCCACCTCGGCCGGATCGACGAACGGCAGGTCGTAGGCGCAGGCGATTTCGCGCGCCACCCCCCGCACCGACAATACGTAGCCGCGGTCGGGGGTGATGGCGAGGTCGAACACCACATCGTCGAGGCCCAGCACCTCGAGGCCGTCGGCGCCCGGGTCTGCGGTGCCCGCGGGCAGCACCAGAATCCCGGACTGGTCGCTGCCGAGGCCGAGTTCGGCGGCCGAGCAGATCATGCCGTCGGAGATCCGGCCGTAGGTCTTGCGGGTGGCGATCTGGAAATCGCCGGGCAGCGTGGCGCCGGGCAAGGCCACCACCACGGTGTCACCGACCACGAAATTCGTGGCGCCGCAGACGATGTCGCGGGGCTCGGACTCCCCCACCGCCACCTTGCAGGCCCGGATCGGCTTCTTGAACTCGGTGAGTTCCTCGATCTCGGTCACCCGGCCCACGGTCAGCGGACCGCTGACGGGGCCGAGCGCGATGACGTCCTCGACCTCGTGGCCGACGCCGATCAACGCCTGCTCGAGTTCGGCGGGGGTCACGTCGAAGTCCGGCGCGCCCGCGCGCACGGCCTCACGCAGCCAGCTGTAGGGCAGACGCATCAGGCACCCACCCCGAACGGCAGCGAGAACCGGATGTCGCCCTCGACCATGTCGCGCATGTCGGGAATGCCGTTGCGGAACTGCAGCGTGCGTTCCAGGCCCATGCCGAAGGCGAAGCCGGAGTACTCCTGCGGGTCGATGCCGGCCGCGCGCAACACATTCGGGTTGACCATGCCGCAGCCGCCCCATTCGACCCAGCCGGGGCCGCCCTTCTTGTTGGCGAACCACACGTCCACCTCCGCCGACGGCTCGGTGAACGGGAAGAAGTGCGGCCGCACCCGGGTGCGGCCCTCCGGACCGAACAGCGCCCGCGCGAACGCGTCGAGGGTGCCCTTGAGATGCGCCATGGTCAGGCCGCGGTCGACGGCCAGGCCCTCCACCTGATGGAACACCGGGGTGTGGGTGGCGTCGAGTTCGTCGGTGCGGAAGGTGCGACCGATCGAGATGATGTAGACCGGCAGCTCGCGGGCCAGCAGGGTGCGCGCCTGCACCGGCGAGGTGTGGGTGCGCAGCAGCTGCCGCGAGCCCTCCGGGGCCACGTGGAAGGTGTCGGATTCGCTGCGGGCCGGATGGTCGGGGCCGAAGTTCAACGCATCGAAGTTGAACTGCTCGGTTTCCACCTCCGGGCCCTCGGCCAGTTCCCAGCCCATCGCCACGAAGGTGTCGGCGACGTGCTCGGCCAGGATGGTGATCGGATGCCGGGCGCCGGTGGGCTGCCGGGTGGACGGCAGCGTGACGTCGATGCGTTCGGACACCAGAACCGCCGCGTCACGCTCGGCACGCAGCACCGCGAGCCGGTCCTCGAAGAGTTGCTGAGCCGCACCGCGCGCGACGTTGACCCGCTTACCGGCATCGGCGCGTTCGGTCTTGGGCAGACCGCCCAGCGCCTGGCGCGCCTGCGCCAACGGCGACCGGTCACCGAGGTGCGCGGTCTTGGCCTTGGTCAGCGCATCGATGTCGGCGGCGGCCTCGAACGCCTGCTGGGCCGCGACGACTGCGGCGTCCAGTGCTTCGCCCGACAAATCCAGTTCGTCACCCACTCGGTGTGAGCCTCCTCAACAGTTGCGACACCGGTGTGACGCCAGTGCTGATCATAGGTGATGACCGTTGGTACCCTCGCGCCGTGCTGAGGTCATTGCTGGTCGCCGGGGTCATGGCCGCGGCCGTCCTGTTGGGGTTGCCGGCCGTCCTCGGCCACCCCGCGTGGTGGCTGCTGCAAACCCGGCACAGCATCCTGCGGGCCTTCCCGATCATCGGGCACGTGCGCTACCTGATTGCACGCCATTCGACCGCGAGACCCGCGACATGGTCTACGAGCGCGCCAAGGGGACCAAGGGCGACGTCGGTTGCATCCAGGCGTTGAAGTGCAACACCAACCGCTGCCCCACCGGAGTCGCAACCCAGGATCCCGGGTTGGCCCAGGCCCTGCACGTGCCGGACAAGACCGCCGCGCAACTGGTGGCGTCGATGGGCCTGGACAGCTTCGCCGAACTGGACCCCTCGATGCTCAATCGGCGGTCCGGACGCCACGGCACCCGGACCTACGCCGAGCTCTACGAGTGGCTGATGCCCGGGAATTGCTCGAGGACCCGGCTCCGCTGTCGTGGCGGTCGGACTGGGTCGAGGCTTCCGCCGACGAATTCCGTTGAGCCTCAGCCCTCGCCGTCGACCCCGGCGTCCCGGCGGGTGCGCAGCCAGTACATCATCAGGTCGGTGGGGACGCCGCTGGGCCGGGCCGCGAACACCGGTCGGCGCACCCGCTTGGCGCTCACCCCGAGCTGCTCGAGATCCGCACCGGTGACCGATTCCAGGGTGGCTCCCGAGACGACGATGCCGCCGCGGGTGCCGCGCTCCATCACCCTGGCCGCGATGTTGACGTCGACGCCGAGCCAGTCCGACCCGATGCGTTGCGGGCGTCCGGTGTGGATCCCGATCCGCATCCTCGGCGTGTAACCGTCCACCTCGACAAGCTCGAGCGCCTCGTGGGCCCGGACGGCGGCGGCGATGGCCACCGTCGGACTGCGGAACACCACCATGGTGCCGTCGCCCATCCGCTTGACGATGTGGCCGCCCCGTTCCAGCAGCGGTGGCTCGACGGCCGCCGCGACCCGGCGCAGCAGGCGCAGGGTGGCGTCGTCACCTGCCGTCAGCGACCACGCCGAGAAGCCGACCAGGTCGGTGAAGACAATGGTGACCTCCGCGTTCGCCGGCCGCCGCGCCACCTTCTCGGTCAGCGCCTGCCACACCTGCAGACCGGCCAGACTCAACTCACGCGAGGCCGCATCGCGTCCCCGGAGGAACTTGTCGGCGGTGCGGGCGGCCGCTCGCGGGGCGCCCTGGCCCGCCGTCGACAGGGGGTCGCCGAACTCCGGATCGCCGGGCAGCAGCCGACGCGCGCGCTTGACGAGGGCCACCAACTCGGGGCGGTGATCGGTCTCGTCGAGCCGGCCGCCGTCGAGTTCCCGGCCGGCCCCTCGTAGCTCGTCCTCAGGCGGTTCGGGCTCCACTCGGGTCAGCGTATGTGCTCGCCCCAGAACTGACCAACGGCCCTGGACGGCGATTCCACGTGCCGGGCCGAACCGCTAGTCACATGCACGTGGCGTTGCGACGGCGGGTAGATAACAGAACCCACCACGCGCGCCGAAGCCGTAGACAACAGCGGTTGTCAGATATAGCGTGGGGTCACCTGTCCACCGGATGAGGAGGGCCGATGACCACCACCGCCGATGCAAAGCCCTCTGACACGCCGGATCCGCTGGGTCCGGACTCGCTGACCTGGAAGTATTTCGGCGACATCCGCACCGGCATCCTGGGAGTGTGGATCGGGGCGATCCAGAACATGTATCCGCAGCTCGGGGCCGGCGTGGAGGACCATTCGATCCTGCTGCGCGAACCGTTGCAGCGCGTCACCCGCTCGGTGTATCCGATCATGGGCGTGGTCTACGACGGTGACCGCGCGGCCCAGACCGGCGCCCAGATCCGGGGTTTCCACGACACCATCAAGGGCACCGACGCGACGGGCCGCCGCTATCACGCCCTGGACCCGGACACCTTCTACTGGGCGCACGCCACGTTCTTCATGCTGATCATCAAAGTGGCCGAATACTTCTGCGGCGGACTGACCGAGGCCGAGAAGCGGCAACTGTTCGACGAACACGTGCAGTGGTACGCGATGTACGGCATGAGTATGCGGCCGGTACCGAAGAGCTGGGAGGACTTCTGCGAGTACTGGGATCGCACCTGCCGCGAAGAACTCGAGATCAACCCCGCCACGCTGGACATCTTGACCATGCGGATCCCCAAGCCGAAGTTCGTCTTGATGCCGACGCCGTTGTGGGATCAGATGTTTCGTCCGATGCTGGCCGCCCAGCGCTGGATCGCCGCCGGCGTGTTCGACCCGGCGATCCGCGAGCGGGCCGGGATGCGCTGGACCCCGGGCGACGAGGTGCTGCTACGGCTGATCGGCAAGGCGGTCGAGATCGCGTTCTGGGCGGTGCCCGACGAGATCCGCCTGCACCCGCGGGCCCTGTCGGCCTATCGGCGGGCGGCCGGACAGCTGCCGGCCGATGCTCCCCTGGTGGAGGCGCCGTTCTTCACCGATCCCCCGCGCGACCGCAAGGGGTTGCCGATGCACTATGCGCCGCAGCGCAAGTCACCGTTCCCGCGGCCGCCGGTGCCCATCCCACCGAGCCCGAAGGCGCTGGTGGAGCGCGCCGGTTCGCTGGTGCATACGACGTTCTCGCTCGCGGCGTTGCGACCGGCCCGCGGGCGTCGTCCCGCGGCCTGAACTAGTCGGCGTGCGCTCGCGCGCTCTGATACAGGCAAATCGCCGCCGCGGCGGCCACATTCAGACTCTCGGCGCCGCCGGGCATTTCGATGCGCACTCGCTGCTGTGCCAGCGCGGCCACCTCGGCCGGTAAGCCCTGCGCCTCCGGCCCGAACAGCCAGGCCGTCGGCCCGGTCAACTCGACCGCCGCCAGCTCTGCGTCGGCGTCGAGCGCGGTGGCCAGTACCCGAAGTCCGTTGTCGCGCAACGCGTTCACCGCGGCCACGGTGTCGGGCTCGACGACCACGGGGATCGCGAAGATGCTCCCGGTGGAGGCGCGCAGACACTTGCCGTTGTACGGGTCCACGCTGTGGCCGGCCAGCACGACCGCGCCGGCGCCCATCGCGTCGGCGATCCGGATCAGGGTGCCGGCGTTGCCGGGTTCGGAGATCCCCACCGCCACCGCGACCAGCCGCGGCCGAGCCGCCAGCACGTCGGGCATCGTGGCGGTGAGCGATTCGCAGACTGCCACCAGTCCGGCCGGAGTCACGGTGTCCGACAGCGCCTTGGCCGCCCGCTCGGTGACCAGCCGGACCGGGACGTCGGCGCCGGCCAGCAACCCATGATGGCGCCCCGCGGCCTCCTCGGTGACAAACACCTCGGCCACGACGCCGCGCGCCAGCGCGGCCTCGACGAGGTTGGGTCCCTCGGCCAGGAAGCGCGCAGCACGCTTTCGGCCCGTGTGCCGCAGCAGTTTTGCTGCCGCGGTCACACGGGCCGAGCGTTCAGTCAGTACCGATTCAGCCGGCAGGCTCAGGCGGCCTCTCCAGCGTTGGATGCCGGCGCATTGACGTCCTCGGGCAGGGCGGCCTTGGCCACCTCGGCGAGGGCGGTGAACGTCGCCGGGTCGCTGACGGCGATCTCCGCCAGGTTCTTCCGGTCCACCTCGACGCCCGCGGCCTTGAGGCCCTGGATCAGCCGGTTGTAGGTGATGTCGTTCGCGCGGGCCGCGGCGTTGATCCGCGAGATCCACAACTTGCGGAACTCACCCTTGCGGGCGCGGCGGTCCCGGTAGGCGTAGGTCAGTGAGTGCAGCTGCTGCTCTTTGGCCTTGCGGTAGAGCCGCGACCGCTGTCCGCGGTAGCCCTTCGAGGCCTTGAGGATTTCACGACGCTTCTTATGGGCATTGACTGCCCGCTTCACGCGTGCCATTGGATGTTCCTATCGTTCGGTCGAGAAAGTCAGAAATGTTCGAGCTGGCTAACGGACTCAGCCGTTCAGCATCGCGTTGACGCGCTTGGTGTCGGCGGGCGCCACCTCGGTGCGGCCGTCGAGACGACGGGTGCGCCTGCTGGACTTGTGCTCGAGCAAGTGCCGACGTCCGGCCTTCTGACGCACGATCTTGCCGGTTCCGGTGCGACGGAACCGCTTCGAAGCACCGCTATGGGTCTTGGCCTTGGGCATGGATCCTCAGTTCTGTGTTGATTCTGCTGTGTCGGTGGGCGGCGGTTCTGCTGCCGTGGCCGCTTCGCTTGGTCGCTGACTCGGCGCGTCAGCGTCTTGCGCTGCCTTCGCACGGGTCTTCGCGCCGCGATGCGGTGCCAGCACCATCGTCATGTTGCGGCCGTCCTGCTTGGCCGACGTCTCGACGAAGCCGTAGTCGGCCACGTCGGCGCCGAGGCGCTGCAGCAGTCGGTAACCCAACTCGGGGCGGGACTGCTCGCGCCCGCGGAACATGATCGTCACCTTGACCTTGGACCCGGCTTCGAGGAAGCGCACGACGTGACCCTTTTTGGTCTCGTAGTCGTGGGGGTCGATCTTGGGACGCAGCTTCTGTTCCTTGACGACGGTCTGCTGCTGGTTTTTGCGAGACTCGCGTGCCTTCTGTGCCGTCTCGTACTTGTACTTGCCGTAGTCCATGATCTTGCAGACCGGTGGTCTGGCATCGGGAGCTACTTCGACAAGGTCGAGATCGGCATCCGCGGCAACGCGGAGTGCATCTTCGATGCGCACGATGCCTACCTGTTCCCCGCCGGGGCCGATCAATCGGACTTCAGGTACACGAATGCGCTCGTTGACGCGGGTCTCAGTGCTGATGGGGCCTCCCTGGTTGTGGTCCACTCGGGAACCCCACCCAGTTCAGCAAAAAGCCCTGCTCAAATAGCAGGGCCCGAATGCCGACCGATCGCGGCGGCTAGCCGCCCGCCCAGGTGAAACCGGGGCGGAACTGGCAGCTAGGCTGCCGGTGACCGGACCGCTTAACCCGGAAGGTCAGCGGTGGGAGCGGGACTCCACTTGCTGTCCCGGCAGTTGCCGAGACGGTCGCGCATGCCAGTCTAGCAGGCATGAGCGATGACCCGAGAATCGTGCCCGAGGCCACCGGCCCCGACCAACCCGCCGACCCCGCCGTGCGCGAACTCGCCGAGATTCCGGCGGTCGAAGTGATCACCCGGTCGGCCGTGATGCTGATGAGCGCCGCCGCCGAGAAGATCGGGTTGTCCTACCCGGACCCCGAGGAAAGTCCCCATCGCGATCTGGACGAGGCGCGCCGCCTCATCACCGCGCTGGCCGGGCTGATCACCGCCAGCGTCGAATACCTCGGGCCGCATGCCGGGCCGCTACGCGACGGGCTGAAGAGCCTGCAGTTGGCCTTCCGCGAATCCAGCGCCGCCCCCGAGGAGCCGGGCAAGGGACCGGGCGAGAAATACACCGGACCGGTCTGGTAACAGTCCGCGGTTCTACCGCGCAAACCGCGCCGGCAGCGAATAACCTCCGGCACATGAGCCTCGCTGCCGGGCCGATAACGCGCGGATCTTCTCGCCATCGCTGGGTACCCGCAGCGGCCGGCTGGACGATCGGCATCATCGCCACGCTATCGCTGATCGCCAGCGTGTCCCACCCGGTCCGGTGGCTCATCCGCGCCCCCCGGGAATTCGTCAACGACTACCTCTTCAACTTCCCCGACACCAGCTTCGCCTGGGCCTTCGTGCTTGCCCTGCTGGCCGCGGCCCTGGCGGCCCGCAAACGGGTCGCCTGGTGGATCCTGCTGCTGTACATGGTTGCGGCCGGCGTCACCAACATCGTCGACCTGGCCACCGGTGCCGAGTCGGTCCGCGAAGAGATCGGCGAGGTCATCGGGCTGGCCTTTCACCTGGCCGCAATCGTCTTTCTACTGCTGGCACGCAACGAATTCTGGGCAAGGGTGCGCCGGGGCGCGTTGCTCAAGGCCGCGGCGGCGCTGCTGACCGGGATGGCGATCGGCATCGTCACCGGCTGGGGACTGCTGCAACTGTTCCCGGGCACGCTGCAGCCGGCCGAGCGGTTGCCCTACGCCGCGAACCGGGTCTTCGCCTTCGCGGGGGTGGACGCCGGCGTGTTCGACGGCCGTCATCCGCACGTCATGGTCAACGCCGCGCTCGGGCTGTTCGGGGCGCTGGCGTTGATGACCGCCGCCATCGTGTTGTTCCGCTCGCAGCGCGCGGACAATGCGCTCACCGGTGAGGATGAGTCCGCGATCCGCGGATTGCTGTCGGTGTACGGCAAGAACGACTCGCTGGGCTATTTTGCGACCCGTCGCGACAAGTCCGTGGTCTTCGCCCCCGATGGCCGCGCGGCGATCACCTATCGGGTCGAGGTCGGGGTGTGCTTGGCCAGCGGCGACCCGATCGGCGATCCGCGGTCCTGGCCGCAGGCGGTGGCGGCATGGCTGCGGCTGTGCGAGTCCTACGGCTGGGCACCCGGCGTCATGGGCGCCGGTCTTCAAGCCGCACAGGTCTTTCGGGATGCCGGACTCAATGCCTTGGAACTCGGGGACGAGGCCATCCTGCATCCGGACACCTACAAGCTGTCCGGCCCGGAGATGAAGCCGGTCCGCCAGGCGGTGACCCGTGCCCGGCGCGCGGGGCTGTCGGTCCGGATCCGCCGGCATCGCGAGTTGTCCGCCGACGAGATGACGCAGGTGGTGCAGCGCGCCGACGCATGGCGCGACACCGACACCGAACGCGGGTTCTCGATGGCGCTGGGACGCCTCGGCGACCCGGCGGACGCCGACTGTCTGTTGGTGGAGGCGGTCCGCAGCGATCCCGCCGCGGACAACGAGGCCGTGGCGATGCTGTCGTTGGTGCCGTGGGGCAGCACCGGGGTGTCGTTGGATCTGATGCGCCGCTCCCCCGGTTCCCCCAACGGCACCATCGAGCTGATGGTCAGTGAACTCTGCGCCCACGCCGAGGCCCTCGGTGTCAGCCGAATCTCGTTGAACTTCGCGATGTTCCGGTCGGCGTTCGAGCAGGGCGCGCAACTGGGCGCCGGACCGGTCGCCCGGCGGTGGCGGGCGTTGCTGGTGTTCTTCTCGAGGTGGTGGCAGCTCGAGTCGCTGTATCGGTCGAATATGAAGTATCAGCCCGAATGGGTGCCGCGCTACGCCTGCTACGAGGACACCCGGTTGATCCCGCGGGTGGGGATCGCCTCGGTGATCGCCGAGGGCTTCCTGGTGTTGCCGTTCGGCCGGCGCACCCGTGCGCATACCGGCGTGCACCCCGCGGTGCCACCGGCGCTGGCCGCGTCCGGCGTCCTGCACGACGACGGGTCGGCGCCGGACCTCGACCGGCTGCCGGCCGCGCTCCTCGACGACGCCCCGGGACCCGTGCTGCCCGAACAGGTCCGGGTCCGGATCAACAAGCTCGCGGCACTGCAGGCCCGCGGAGTCGACGCCTACCCGCCCGGTCGGCCGCCCAGCCACACCATCACCGAGGCCCTCGACGCGGCCGACGGTACCGCGGTCACCGTGGCGGGCCGACTCCTGCGGTTGCGCGACTACGGCGGGGTGCTGTTCGCCCAACTGCGGGACTGGTCCGGCGAGGTCCAGTTGCTCATGGACAGCGCGGCACTGGACGACGACAGCGCGCTGTCGGCTTTCACCGCCGCCACCGACCTGGGCGATCTGGTCGAGGTGAGCGGGACGATGGGGGTGAGCAACACCGGCACCCGGTCGGTGTTGGTGCAGCGCTGGCGGTTGAACGGAAAATGCCTGCGGCCGTTGCCCGACAAGTGGAAGGGTCTCTCCGATCCGGAGGCCCGGGTCCGCGCCCGCTACGTCGACCTGGCCGTCAACCCCGAGTCCCGCGCCCTGATCACGGCCCGCAGCCAGGTGCTCCGCGCGATTCGGGACACGTTGTTCGGCAATGGGTTCCTGGAGGTGGAGACCCCCATCCTGCAGCAGATCCACGGCGGCGCCAACGCCCGCCCGTTCCTCACCCACATCAACGCTTACGACCTCGACCTGTATTTGCGGATCGCGCCCGAGCTGTACTTGAAACGACTCTGCGTCGGCGGGGTGGAGCGCGTGTTCGAGCTGGGCCGGGCGTTCCGCAACGAGGGGGTGGACTTCAGCCACAACCCGGAATTCACCCTGTTGGAGGCGTATCAGGCCCACGCCGACTACCTGGTGTGGATCGACGGTTGCCGAGAGCTCATCCAGAATGCCGCGCTGGCCGCCAACGGCGAACAGGTGGTGCTGCGGCCTCGCCCGGACGGCCGGTTGGAGCCGGTGGACATCGCCGGGCATTGGCCGGTCAAGACGGTGCACGACGCGGTGTCGGAGGCCCTCGGCGAACAGATCGACGTCGACACCGATCTGTCCGCCCTGCGCCGGCTGTGCGACGCCGCCGGTATCGCCTACCAAACCCATTGGGACAGTGGCGCAGTCGTGCTCGAGATGTATGAGCATCTGGTGGAGGACCGGACCGAGGCGCCGACGTTCTACACCGACTTCCCCACCTCGGTGTCGCCGCTGACCCGGCCGCACCGCAGCAAGCCCGGTGTCGCCGAGCGGTGGGATCTGGTGGCCTGGGGTGTCGAATTGGGCACGGCCTACAGCGAACTGACCGACCCGGTCGAACAGCGGCGCCGACTGCTGGCCCAGTCCCTGCTGGCCGCCGGCGGCGACCCCGAGGCCATGTCGCTGGACGAGGACTTCCTGCAGGCCATGGAGTACGCGATGCCGCCCACCGGCGGTCTCGGCATGGGGGTGGACCGGGTGGTCATGCTGATCACCGGCCGCAGCATCCGCGAGACGTTGCCGTTCCCGTTGGCCAAGCCGCGTTAACGTGCCGGCGCCGGAGTACGGTGACACTATGCCCGACGCCCACAGCGACCCGGACCCCGTCGAGGAACCGAAAGCCGATACCGGCTACACCGATTCCGGGGTACCGACTTTCGACTCGGTCCGCGAGAAGATCGAGACGCGGTACGGCACTTCCGTCGGCGCGGTCGAACTCGGCTCCGAGACACCGGAGGCGCGCCGCGTCGAGGAGCAATTCGAGGCCCGGCAGCGGGCCGCGGCCGACCGACTCGAGCAGATCCGCGCCTCGATGCGCGACCCGGCCGACCCGGCTGCCGAGACTGACGACGGCTCCGCGGACGCCGACTGACGGATGCGCAGCTTCTCACCGGCCGAACGCAAGGCGCGTCTCGGCCGTCGACACTTCCTCGCCGCCCCGGTCGCCGCACGGTCGGCCGCCGCGGCCGTCCCCGCCGCCACGGCCGCTCTGGTCGGCTGGCACGCGACCGACCCGGCCACGCCGTATCTGTCGCTGTGGTCGCGGGTCGCCGACTTCACCGTGGCCGAGTTGGATCGCGCCCTCTACGAGGACCGCTGCCTGGTCAAGCACCTCGCGATGCGCCGCACGCTGTGGGTGTTTCCGGTCGAACGACTGGCGACGGTGCAGGCGGGGTCCAGCAACCGGGTGGCCGACAACGAGCGCCGCAAGCTGATCGCCGATGTCGAGAAGGCCGGGGTGGCCGAGGACGGCGCGCAATGGTTGGCCGCCGCTGCGACCGCGGTGCGCGGCTATCTCGGCCGCCACGGCCACGCCACCGCGAGCGAAATGCGCGCGGCGCTACCCGAATTGGCCGGGACCTACGATCCGGCTCCCGGTAAACGCTGGGGCGGTGCAGCTCACCTGGCACCGCGCGTACTCACGGTTCTCGCCGCCGAGGCGCAGCTGGTCCGGGGCCCCAACGACGGCGGCTGGACGACCTCCCGTCCGCGTTGGGCCGGCACCGCCGCCTGGCTGGGGTCACCGGTCGAGGTGGTCGCGCCCGAGCCGGCCCGCGCCGAACTGATGCGGGCCTGGCTGCGTGCATTCGGACCGGCGAGTCTCACCGACATCAAGTGGTGGTTCGGCGCGACCGCCACCGCCACCCGGCAGGCCCTGGCCGCCGTCGACGCGGTGGAGGTCGACCTGCACGGTGCGCCGGGTTACGCACTGGCTGACGACCTGGAACCCGAACCGGATCCGGAGCCGTGGGCGGCACTGTTGCCCAGCCTGGACCCCACCACCATGGGGTGGTCCCAGCGCGACTGGTACCTCGGCGGGCATCGCGATCAGGTGTTCGACCGCAACGGCAACGCCGGCCCGACCGCGTGGGTGAACGGGCGGGTCGTCGGCGGCTGGCGCCAGGACGCCGACGCGCGGGTGCAACTGCAGCCGCTGGAGGACATCGGCCGCGACGAGCAAAAACTGTTGCACAGCAAGGCCGCCGAGCTCACCGAGTGGTTGGACGGAACGCGGATCGCGGCCCGGTTCCCCTCCCCGCTGTCGAAGCAGCCGCCCGCTACGCGCTGACCTTGCGCTTGCGGGGTGCCCGCTTCTTCTTGGCCTTCACCGCCGCCGCCCGCCCGGTCAGCACCTCCGAGAGGAACTTGCCGGTGTAGCTCTCGGGAACCGCCGCGACCTCCTCCGGGGTGCCCTCGGCCACCAGGGTGCCGCCGCCGGCGCCGCCCTCGGGTCCCATGTCGACGATCCAGTCCGAGGTCTTGATGACGTCCAGGTTGTGCTCGATCACGATCACCGAATTACCTTTGTCCACAAGACCGTTGATGACCTTCAGCAGCTTACGAATGTCATCGAAATGCAGGCCCGTGGTGGGCTCGTCGAGGATGTAGACGGTACGCCCGGTCGACCGCTTCTGCAGCTCGGCGGCCAGCTTCACCCGCTGCGCCTCGCCGCCGGACAGCGTGGGGGCCGGCTGGCCCAGCCGGACGTACCCCAATCCGACATCGACGAGGGTGTTGAGGTAGCGGTGAATCCCGGTGATCGGGGCGAAGAACTCGGCGGCGTCCTCGATCGACATGTCGAGGACCTCGGAGATGGTCTTGCCCTTGTAATGCACCTCGAGGGTCTCGCGGTTGTACCGGGCGCCATGGCAGACCTCGCAGGGCACGTAGACGTCCGGCAGGAAGTTCATCTCGATCTTGATGGTGCCGTCGCCCGAACACGCCTCGCAGCGGCCGCCTTTGACGTTGAACGAGAACCGGCCCGGCTGATAGCCGCGCACCTTGGCCTCCGTGGTGGCCGCGAACAACGTCCGGATCTTGTCGAAGACCCCGGTGTAGGTGGCGGGATTGGAGCGCGGCGTGCGCCCGATCGGTGACTGATCGACCCGCACCAGCTTGTCGACATGCTCCAGGCCCGTGACGCGGGTGTGCCGGCCGGGCACATTACGCGCGCCGTTGAGCTTGTTGGCCAACACCGCCGCCAGGATGTCGTTGACCAGCGTGGACTTACCCGAACCGGAGACCCCGGTGACCGAGGTGAGCACACCCAGTGGAAACGACACCTCGATCTGCTTGAGGTTGTGCTCCCGGGCGCCGATCACCGTGAGTTGCCGGTCGGGGTCCACGGTCCGCCGGATCTCGGGGATCTCGATGCTCTCCCGGCCGGCCAGATACGCCCCGGTGATGGAGTCGGGGTTCGTCAACAGGTCGGCGTAGGTCCCGCTGTGCACCACGGTTCCGCCGTGTTCGCCGGCGGCCGGGCCGATGTCGACCACCCAGTCGGCGTGCGCGATGGTGTCCTCGTCGTGCTCGACGACGATCAGCGTGTTACCGAGTTCCTTGAGGCGCGTGAGTGTTTCGATCAACCGGCGGTTGTCGCGCTGGTGCAGCCCGATCGAGGGCTCGTCCAGCACATAGAGCACACCCACCAGACCGGAGCCGATCTGGGTCGCCAGCCGGATGCGTTGCGCCTCACCACCGGACAGCGTGCCGGCGGCGCGTTCCAACGACAGGTACTCCAGCCCGACGTCGAGCAGGAACCCGAGCCGCGACTGCACCTCCTTGAGGACCTGACCCGCGATGGCCTGCTCGCGTGGACCCAGCGTGAGTGCGTTCAGGAAATCCGAGCAGTCCGAGATCGACAGGGCGCACACTTCCGCGATGGACTTTGCGCCGCGGTCCCCGGCGGCCAGCGTGACCGCCAGGATCTCCGGCTTGAGCCGGGTGCCCTGACATTCCGGGCACGGGATGTCGCGCATGAAACCTTCCAGCCGCTCCTTGGTCTGCTCGGAGTCGGTCTGCTCCATGCGGCGCTGCAGATACGCCATCACGCCCTCGAAGTCGGCGTAATAGGAGCGGGTACGGCCGTACCGGTTCTTGTAACGGACATGCACCTGTTCGCTGGAGCCCTCGAGCAAGGCCTTGCGCGCTTTGGCCGGCAGCTTTCGCCACGGGGTGTCGACATCGAAGCCCAGCGCGTCGCCGAGTCCCGACATCATCCGCGTGAAGTACTCGGCGCTCTGCCCGATCGACCACGGCGCGATGGCCCCCTCGGCCAGCGTCAGGTCCGGGTCGGGCACCACCAGTTCGGGGTCGACCTCCTTGCGGATGCCCAGGCCCACGCACTCGGGGCACGCGCCGTAGGGCGAGTTGAACGAGAACGACCGCGGTTCCAGGTCGTCGACGGCCAACGGGTGCCCGTTGGGACAGGCCAGCTTCTCGGAGAAGCGCTGCTCGCGGTGCGGGTGGTCCTCCTCGCGGTCCACGAACTCCAGCACGACGATGCCGTCCGCCAGGTTCAGCGCGGTCTCCACCGAGTCGGTGAGCCGCTGCTTGGCGGTCGCCTTGACCGTCAGCCGATCCACCACAACCTCGATGTCGTGCTTCTCCTGCTTCTTGAGCTTGGGCGGGTCGGTCAGCGAGTGCACGACGCCGTCGACCCGGACTCGGCTGTAGCCCTGGGTGTTGAGCTTTTCGAAGAGGTCGACGAACTCGCCCTTGCGGGTCCGCACGACGGGCGCCAGCACCTGGAACCGCAACCCCTCGTCCATCGCCAGCACCTGGTCGACGATCTGTTGGGGGGTCTGGCGGGCGATGCGCTCACCGCAGACCGGGCAGTGCGGGGTGCCCGCCCGCGCGTAGAGCAACCGCAGGTAGTCGTAGACCTCGGTGATGGTCCCGACCGTCGAGCGCGGGTTCCGGTTGGTGGATTTCTGGTCGATGGACACCGCCGGGGAAAGACCCTCGATGAAGTCGACATCCGGCTTGTCCATCTGACCGAGGAACTGGCGCGCGTAGGCCGACAGCGACTCGACATAGCGGCGCTGCCCCTCGGCGAAGATCGTGTCGAACGCCAGCGACGACTTCCCCGACCCGGACAATCCCGTGAAGACGATCAGGGCATCACGGGGCAGGTCAAGGTCGATGCTGCGCAGATTGTGCTCGCGCGCACCCTTGACTATTAAGCGGTCAGCCACCCGGCCCGACTCCTCACTTGTGGACGTCTGGTTGTGAACGTCGCATCCATGCTATGTGCCGGTACCGACAAGCCGCCGACGGCCAGTAGCCTGGCCAGCATGACCGTCATCGCCGATACCTACACCGGACACGTCGAACCAGGTAGCGGGGCACGCCGCAGCCTGCCCGGTGCCACCGTCGTCAAGGTGTCCGTTGGTCCGATGGACAACAACGCCTATTTGATTACCTGTACCGCCACCGGCGAAACCCTGCTGATCGACGCGGCGAACGACGCCGACACCCTGCTCGAAGTCATCCGCGAGCACGCCCCGCAGGTGTCCCTGATCGTCACCAGCCACCAGCACTTCGACCACTGGCAGGCCCTGGAGGCCGTCGCGCAGGCCACCGGCGCCCCGACCGCGGCCCATGCCCTCGACGCCGAGCCGCTGCCCGTGGCCCCGGACCGGACCCTCGCCGACGGCGACACCGTCACCGTCGGAAATCTCGAGTTTGCGGTTATCCACCTGCGGGGCCACACCCCGGGATCGGTGGCATTGGCGCTGTCCGGCGACGCGGTCGGCGGCGTCACCCAGTTGTTCAGCGGCGACTGCCTGTTTCCGGGCGGGGTCGGGAAAACCTGGCAGCCCGGCGACTTCGAACGGCTACTCGACGACGTCAGCACCCGCGTGTTCGACGTCTACCCGGACTCGACGGTCGTCTACCCCGGCCACGGAGATGACACCACGCTCGGCGCCGAACGCCCGCGGTTGGGCGAATGGCGCGAGCGCGGTTGGTAACAGCTAGTTCGTGGTGTGAACGATCAGCACATCGATCTTGGAGCGACGGGCGACGTTCGCCGGCACCGAGCCCAGCAGCCGTCCTGCGATGGTGCTCAACCCGACGTTACCGATCACCAGCAGATCGGCGCTGACCTCTTCGGAAAGCTCGACCAACGCGTCGACGGGAGCGCCGACGATGGCCTTCTCCTCGATGTTGGTCGCGCCGGCGGCCTTGGCGCGGTCCTTGGCCTCCCGCAGGATTGCGTAGATCGGTGCGTTGCCCGAGGTCTTGTAGCCCTCGTCCTTGAGCACATCCGCGGCCCGGGTGTCATCGTGCGAAGGGAAATACGCGGTCGCGATGATGACCCTCGCGTCCGGGCCCGAGGCGAGCGCGCCCGCCCGGTCGACCGCACGCAACGACGAATCCGAGCCGTCCGTGCCGACCACCACGGTCTTGTAGCCGCTCATCCATAGCCTCCCGTAATCCAATTGTCAGCCGGAGTGTTACCGGTTTCGTACTACGCCAAACGAGACAGTAACCCGTTCCCGTGCACCGATGGGTGCAATTCGCGACACGGCCACGTCGCTCACATGTTATTTTGCCCCGCTACCAGCGGAAAAGGGCTGTCGTCGACACCCCGGGTGAGGTTGCCGACATCGGCATCCGACGCCGCGGCCCGCCTCACCGCCGTCCCGGTTATGGTCCATCTCACAAGCGCGGGTGCGACTGTGGGCGCAACCAGGGCGGTTGGCCTCGGCGCGAACCAATGGTGTTGCCGCGCACAGTATTCCACGGCGCCACCGCAGCCCGGCTGGCGGGGTCGAAACCCGTTGCCGGACAGCGGTAACCGGTGCCACCGAATGCCGAGCACGTGCGCAAAATCTCGCGCCGAACCGCCGCGCGTGTCAGGATCGACGCCATGGGATCCTTCCTCCTGCGCACCGCGCTCACCGGCTTTGCCTTGTGGATTGTCACGTTGGCGGTGCCCGGCGTTTATTTTGTCGGCGGTAGCAATGCCGGGCAGAAAATCGGCATCATTTTTGTGGTGGCCGCAATTTTCGGCGTCATCAACGCATTCATCAAGCCGATAGTCCAGTTGCTGGCCATTCCGCTGTACATCCTGACGTTGGGCCTCATCCACATCGTCATCAACGCCCTGATGCTGTGGATCACGTCGTGGATCACCCGGAACACCACCCATTGGGGCCTGGACATCGACCAGTTCTGGTGGACCGCGATCTGGGCGGCCATCGTGCTGTCGTTGGTCAGCTGGGGATTGTCCCTGCTGATCCGCGACACGGTCGGTTCGCGTCGAGGCTGAGCAACCCGGCTTCGTTCAAGTCGGCGGATCGCAGCGGGTTCAGCACCGGTTCCGGCGCGCGCCGATCGCTCACATATTGCGGGCCATGTGGATTCGGCCCCAGTCGCACAGACTCTGCAGTACCGGCGCGAGGGTCATGCCGTATTCCGAGATCGAATAGTGCACGCACGGCGGCACGGTTTTCGCGTCGTGGCGGTCGAGGATGCCGGCGTCGACGAGCTCACGCAGGTGCCGGATGAGCATCCGTTCGGTGATGTCCGGGATGCTGCGGCGCAGCTCCGCCGTGCGCATCGGACCGTCCTGCAGTCGCCACAGGATGGTGCCCTTCCACCGGCCGTCGATGACCGTCAGCGCGGTGTCGATGGGACATTCGTTGACGCCCTTCTTCGATACCGCCACAACCCCTCCTAATGCTGACAAATTTGTCAGTACCTTGTTTTTTGTCAGCATAACGTGGACGGTCGAGGCATGCGGGAAATCATCGAAGTCATTGCCCTGGTCCTGGCCGGCCCGTTGGCCGGCGTCGAGTTCGCCGTCGCGGCCTTCACCCATCCGGTTCTCGGTCGGCTTCCCGACGGCGCATTTGCCCAGGCACGCAGCGACGACGCCAGGGTGTTGGGCAAGGCGATGCCGTTTTGGTACGTCGCCACACTGGTGGCGCTGATCGCCGCGGCCGTACTCTCGGGCGGCGACTGGCTCGAGACGACGGCGGCCGCGCTGATGGCGATCGTCGTCCTGATCACGGTGACGTTGATGGTGCCGATCAACAACCGGATCGGTCGATGGGTTGGCGCCGCGGATGTTTCGCGGGACGAGGCGCGGCGCTGGGACCGTCTGCACGCGGTGCGGGTGGCGCTGCTGTTCGCGGTGTTCGGCTTGCTGGTATTTCAGGTGGGTGGGTGAATCGTTATTGCTCGGGTCGCTGATTGCGGTCGCGCGCCAGCGCGGGCGGCCGGTCAGGCCCGCGGTATTGCGGCAACCCGTAGATCCTGCCGCGGATCTTGATGTGGCCGGTGTAGCGAAACGCGATCGCGACCAGACACAACCCCATGCTGATGGCCACGAAGAGTCCCTCCTGCCAGCCCGGCCATGCGGAAAGGAAAATCAACACGACGGTCGCCACGGATCCTGTCCAGTAGCAACGGCGCTTGATCGCGTCAGGCGACAGCGTCGCGGATTTCCAGAACGGAACCAGGCTCGTCACGGTTCCTACTGCCAGCGTGACTAGGGCGAGGCCGCTCAATGTCGGAGATAGTTGCACTTCGTCACCCTTCCAGTCATAGCTGCACTCTCATCATTTCGGCGGGTCGAACTGTCGGCCGACCGCCCTTCCGGCCAGTCCGCCGAGGCCGTCCCAGGGCCCTATGCCGCCGAAAAGGATGACCGCCCCCACCGCGGCAACAGCTGTTCCTCCCGGCCCGAGGAAGGATCCCGCGGTGAGCATGGTGGCAGTACCCGCACCTATTCCACCGAAGACGCCACCAGCGGTCTTACCGAAGTCTTCGCCGCTTCCACCCGCTCGCAGATCCTCGAAAGCCATTCCCAGCATGTAGATGTTGGCGACAGTTCCGACCGGACCGGCGATCTTGGCGAGCACCTTCGCGTCGTTCGGGGAGAGCGCGGCGGGCAAGGCGTGCGAGTTCGTCGATACATTCTTGCCATACGTCTCGGCTCCGGTGGCGACGAGGCCGATGGGCGCCAACATGTTTTTGACCACGTCCCGAGCCCCATTACCGGACATCCCCGCCACGAGGAGTTGATCGTGGGCCCGTTGGATGACGGCAGCTCTGGTGTCGCGCTCGGCGACGTCCATGAGCCCGGTTGCCTGATCCGGTGTGGTGGGGCGGATGTCGAGATAACCACCGTCTCCTAGTGGGACCCTTCCCTGCTCGAGTTGGCGCTGCGCGTCCAACCGGTTCCGGGCGCGCGTCCGGGCATCGCCGCCGGTCACCGGATCCGTGGGCAGCGGGCCGACAAAATGTGCCATGCGGAAATCATCGAGGCGCTCCCCTGCCAGCTTGCGCGCTTCCTGATCAGCGTCAAGATCGCCCGCAACAGCGAAATCGCGCAGCCGAGCGGCCGCCTCCGCCCGCTCCTGGGTCATCTCGCCGGGAGCGTTGATCAGGGCCTCGTCGGCGATGCGCTGATTGGCGTCATAGTGGTCCCGGGCGGTGCGACCCCGCTCTTCTGGGCCCGCCTGACCGTCGCCGTCGGCGTCCTCGATCGCCGCTGGGTCGTAGCCGTGATCCAACCGGAGCGCCGCCTCGGCCTGCTGCAGTTTGTCGACGTATGCATCACGGTGCCGTTCGATTGATTCTTTTGTGCTGCTTGCATATTCGATGGCACGGTCTTCGTATCCGGACACGTCGGCGTCGGCATCGGCGGCCAAGGCGTCACCGATCAACATGTCAACGTACTGCAACTGGCCGTCGAGCTTGTCAATTTTCAGATCAGACATCCTTTGCGCCTCGGCGAGATCGGCGGCGATGTTCTGCAGGCTGACTCCGATAAGGGGTAGCTCGTCCTGCTGTACTCGCAGGCTCAGCGCGACCCGCTGTAGTTCCGCCGAGTCGTTGATCGGAAATTCGCCAGTCTCTCGGTTCCACGACTGCTCGAACCGCTCGCTAGCGGCAAGAAACTCATTCCAGGTCTCGGTGGCGCAGGCTGCGGCGTCAAGGAATGTCCGGGCCAGTTCGGCGATCTGGCCGGCATCCCCAGCGCGCAGCGTGGCGTCGACGGCCCAGGGGTTCCCGGCGGCCGCGATGAGCTCAGCAACACTGATATGGATCAGAGGTGGATAGCCGACCACGGTTCGCTTTCATGTTCTTGAGTGCCAATCGGTTCCGATGAGGATGGGCCGATCGTATTCGGGCATTCAAATGGGGTCTATTCATCTCGATCACGAGGCGGGCGTGGGAATGACCGAGTTCGACGGCAACCACCGCGTCGCCATATGGCCAAAGCCCGCCATGGCGAGCACACGATCCCGCGACCAGGACCGAACGATCGGCGAAAGAACTCGTATGGATTTGACCCGTACTCCCGAAGTGGTTGAGCCTCATGCGAGCGAGTGACGGGATTCGAACCCGTGTAAACGGCTTTGCAGGCCGGTGCCTAGCCACTCAGCCACACCCGCACTGCCATTGAGGCTGCCAGCTTCGCGCCGGCGACCCCAGGGTTTAACTCACCGTGATCCGACGCTCGCGACTGGCCCCATAGGACGCCACGCAACCCACCGCCGCGATCACCGCGAAGACACCGAACACCCACCGGGCGGCACCGGCGTCGCCGCTGCCGGCCGCGTTCACCACGACGCCGGCCAGACCGGCGCCGAAGGCACCGCAGATCAGTTGCACGGTGTTGATCGCGGCGGCGGCGACCGGCCCTTCGGCGGGGTCGTCCACCCGGGTCATGGCCCACGCGGACAGATGCGGCCACGCCATCCCGATGCCCACCCCGGCGATCAGCAGCGCCAGCCCCCAGACCAGCACCAGCCAGGCGTCCATCCCGTCGCGCACCAGCAGAGCGCTGGCGGCGAGGCCCACCGCCATCACCAACGGCGCAGCGAACACGATCCGCGCCACCAGCGCGCGCCGGTCGGCCGAGGCGCTGACGATCTCGCTCACCGTCCAGCCGATCGCCAAGGTCACCCCGAGGGCCCCAGCTGTGGCCGGCGCCAGCTGAGCCAGTCGCTGCCCGAACAGCGGCACGTACATCACCACCATGGTCGCCGCCATCAGCACCCCGAGGGTGAGGTAGATCCACTTCAAGGGTCCCGGCCGAAACGCGGTGGGCGGCAGCACCGAATCCTTGGTGCGGCGGTCCACCACCAGGAACACCGCAACCAACACCCCTCCCGCCACCAGCAGGGCGGCGGTGTAGACGCTGTTCTCTGGGACGCCGGCGACACTCACCAGCAGTGCCGCGGTGCCCAGCGGCAGCAGCGACCACACCGGGACCCGGATCGCGACCACCTCGTGGCCGCGTGAGCGTCGGGGCAGCGCGATGGGCACCAGCACCGCGATCGCTATGGTCAGGGCCACCAGGGCACCGAAAGCCCAGCGCCACGAACCGAATTGGGCGAACAGCCCACCGCCGGCCGGACCCAGAAAAGTCCCGACACCCCACATCGCCGACACCAACGCCGAGGCCCTGGTCCACAGTGACTGCGGCAGCGCCGCGTTGATCACCGCGTAGCCCAGTCCGGCGAGCAGCCCACCCGCTGCGCCCTGCACCACCCGGCCGACCAGCAGCATCTCCATGCTCGGCGCAAGGGCGCAAACCGTGCTGCCGCCGGCGAAGACCGCGAGCCCACCCAGGTACGCCAGCCGTGGTCCGAATCGAGCCAGCAGGGCGCTGACCGTGGTAGCCCCCGCCACCGAGGCCACCAGGTAGACCGTCATGACCCACGCGTAGTAGCGCTGACCGCCGATCTCCTCGACCGCGCTCGGCAGCAGGCTGATGGTGAGGAACTCGTTGGTGGCGTACAGCAACACGCCGCCGGCCAGAACCGCGGACGCGCCGACGTACTTCCGGCCGAGCAGCTCGCGCCAGCTCCCGCCGGCCAGCGACGTCTCTGGTTGGGTCACCGGACCAATCTAGAAGCTCAACGCAAGTTCAGGTCAACCGCCGCTACTTCAGACCCGCGGCATCCATGCCGCGCAATTCCTTCTTGAGGTCGTGGATCTCGTCGCGGATCCGCGCCGCCAATTCGAATTGCAGGTCGCGCGCCGCGGTCATCATCTGCTCGGTGAGATCCTTTATCAGGTCGGCGAGTTCGGCGCGCGGCATGTTGGCGGTGTCGCGGCCCTCGATGATGCCGGCGCTGATCGCCCGGCCCGGCTCGCCTTGTGCCCGACGACCCCGCGACCGGTTGCGGCCCGACCCGCCCACCTCGACGGTGTCGGAGTCGTCCGCCTCGCGGTAGACCTGGTCGAGAATATCGGCGATCTTCTTGCGCAGCGGTTGCGGATCCAGCCCGCGCTCCTCGTTGTAGGCGATCTGCTTGGCGCGACGCCGGTCGGTCTCGTCGATCGCTTCCTTCATCGAGTCGGTGATCTTGTCGGCGTACATGTGCACCTCGCCGGAGACGTTGCGCGCGGCGCGGCCGATGGTCTGGATCAGACTGCGCGGCGACCGCAGGAAACCCTCCTTGTCGGCGTCGAGGATGGCGACCAGCGACACCTCGGGCAGGTCCAGGCCCTCCCGCAGCAGGTTGATGCCGATCAGCACGTCGTACTCCCCCAGCCGCAATTGCCGCAGCAGTTCCACCCGGCGCAGGGTGTCGACCTCGGAGTGCAGGTAGCGCACCCGGATGTTCATCTCCAGCAGATAGTCGGTCAGATCCTCGGCCATTTTCTTGGTCAGCGTCGTCACCAGCACCCGCTCGTCCCGCTCGGCGCGGGCCCGGATCTCCGCGATCAGGTCGTCGATCTGGCCCTTGGTGGGTTTGACGATCACCTTCGGATCCAGCAGGCCGGTGGGGCGGATGACCTGCTCGACGAACTCACCGCCGGCCTGCGCGAGCTCATAGGGCCCCGGCGTGGCCGACAGGTACACCGTCTGTCCCACCCGCTGCGCGAACTCCTCCCACGTCAGCGGCCGGTTGTCCACCGCGGACGGCAGCCGGAAACCGAACTCGACCAGGTTGCGCTTGCGGGACATGTCGCCCTCGTACATCCCGCCGATCTGCGGGACGGTGACGTGTGACTCGTCGATCACCAGCAGGAAGTCCTCGGGAAAGTAGTCCAGCAGCGTCGCCGGCGACGAACCCGCCGGTCTGCCGTCGATGTGGCGCGAGTAGTTCTCGATGCCCGAGCAGAACCCGACCTGGCGCATCATCTCGACGTCGTAGTTGGTGCGCATGCGCAACCGCTGGGCCTCGAGCAGCTTGCCCTGGCTCTCGAGTTCGGCGAGCCGTTCCTCGAGTTCGGCCTCGATCGACGAGATCGCGTGCGCCATCCGCTCGGGACCCGCGACGTAGTGCGTGGCGGGGAAAACCCGCAGGGAATCGACCTGGCGGACCACATCACCGGTCAGCGGGTGCATGTAATACAGCGCCTCGATCTCGTCGCCGAAGTACTCGATGCGCACCGCGAGTTCCTCGTAGGACGGGATGATCTCGACGGTGTCGCCGCGCACCCGGAACGTCCCCCGGGTGAAGGCCATGTCGTTGCGGGTGTACTGCACATCCACCAGCAACCGCAGCAGCCCGTCGCGGGGGACCTCGTCGCCGACCTTGAGTTCGACCGAGCGATCCAAATAGGACTGCGGGGTGCCCAGGCCGTAGATGCAGGACACCGACGCGACCACCACCACATCGCGACGCGACAGCAGGCTCGAGGTTGCCGAGTGCCGCAACCGCTCGACGTCGTCGTTGATCGAGCTGTCCTTCTCGATGTAGGTATCGGTCTGCGCGATGTACGCCTCCGGCTGGTAATAGTCGTAGTACGACACGAAATACTCGACCGCATTGTGCGGCAGCATCTCCCGCAACTCGTTTGCCAGCTGGGCCGCCAACGTCTTGTTGGGCGCCATCACCAGGGTGGGGCGCTGCAGCCGTTCGATGAGCCACGCCGTTGTCGCCGACTTGCCGGTGCCGGTGGCACCGAGCAGGACGATGTCACGCTCGCCCGTCCGGACGCGGCGTTCCAGCTCCTCGATTGCCGTCGGCTGATCACCGGCCGGCTCGAAGTCGCTGACGACCTCGAACTGACCGCCGATGCGGACCACGTCTTCCACCGCGCGGTACTCGGATTGGGCCAGCACGGGATGCTCGGTTGCAAAGGCCATGCAACCAGGGTAAGCGCGGGCACCGACAGGTCGCGTTTCCGCACTAAGCTGAGCGCATCCACCCTCCCAAACACGAAGTTTTCGACCTGACCGCGCGGACCAACACCGATCCGAAGGGCTTCGTCCGTGCGGTGGACGTCTACACGCTGGCGCGGTGGGGCGGACTGTATCTGGCCCGGCCGACACCGGGCCGCGAGCAGTTCCACTATCTCGAGTCATGGTTGCTGCCGCCGCTGGGCCTGCGGGTCACGGTCTTCCACTGGAATCGCGGTTTCGAACGCGATCAGGACTTCTATCTCGACGTCGCGGAGATCACCGTCGACGGTGACTGCTGGCGAACCGAAGACCACTACATCGACCTGGTGGTGCGCACCGGCGTGGGCACCGAGGTGGTGGACGTGGATGAGTTGCTCGAGGCCCACCGCATCGGACTGGTGCCCGCGGAGGCCGCTGAACAGGCAATTCGTCGCGCGGTGAGCGCCGTCGCCGGCCTCGCCGAACACGGCCACGATCTGCATGCGTGGCTGCAGGGTAACGGCATCGAACTGTCGTGGCGATAATGACGGTAATGTCAGCGAACGTGAGCCATTTCGCACAGGCAACGTCTGCCGTGGCGTTGCTGGCGCTCGGGACCGCCCTGATCGTGCCGGCGACCGCAGCGGCCGAGCCGCAACCGGACCCCACGGCGGCCGAGCCCCCGCCGGCCGGACAGGCCGGCTTCGAGCCGGAGCTGTACAACGTCACCTACCGGGCCCGCGTCGACGGCGTCTCGCGGGGCGCGCTGATCACCTACAAGATCAACGACACCCAGGTCCAAAGCGCCGACCCGACGATGCTGCCCGGACGCATGTTCGAGGCGCACACCGTCCTGTCGAACGCCGACCTGGCCGGCATGCAGATCTCCATTCAGTGGCCCTACTCCGCCAACCTGCACTGCGAGATCCTGGTCGACGACCAGATCGTCGCGCAGGCCGACGAATGGATCAAACCGCGGCTCACCCCGGCCGACGACGAACCCGACTACGGCAAGTTGATGTGCGGGGCACCGTTGATCGCCCCGGTCGATGCCGCCCCCGTCGACGCCGCGCCGGTCGAGGCGCCCGTCGACCAGCCCGCGATGTAGCCACTCACATCTGCCCGACCACCAGGAAGGCCAGATATCCCAGGTACGCGGCCACCATCGCGCCGCCCTCCAACCGGCTGACGCGCCGGCCGGTGAGGAAGATCGGAATGCAGACCAGAGCCACCAGCGCCATCACCGGGATGTCGATGCGCACCAGGGTGGGATCCAGTTGCAAGGCGCGCCCGGCGCCGAGCACCGTGACACCCAAGATCAACAGGATGTTGTAAACGCTGCTGCCCAACAGGTTTCCGATCGCGATGTCGCGCTCGCCCCGGAAGGTGGCGACCAGCGTGGTCGCGAGTTCCGGAGCCGACGTGCCGATCGCCACCACCGTCAAACCGATGAAGGCATCCGATACCCCGAAGTCCTGCGCGACCCCGACCGCGCCGCGAACCAGCCAGTCCGCGCCGATCACCACCACCACGATGCCGACGAGCAACAACGTCACGTCGCGCAGCAGTGTCCGCCGTACCGGCGCGCCCGCCACCGGACCGGCGTACTCCTCGGCGAATTCGTCCTGCACGCTCTGGTTCTCGCGCCGGGCCGAGTAGATCAACACCGCGGTGTAGAAGATCGCGCAGACCGTCAACACCGCACCGTCGCTCATCGACAGAGTGCCGTCGGAGGCCAACAACCACAGCAGGACCGCGGCCGCCGTCATCATCGGCAGATCGAGCTTCAGGGTCCGCAACTGAAAGACCAGTGGCCGCAACAGGGCACTGAGGCCCAGGATCAGCAGCAGGTTCACAATGTTGGTGCCCGCGATGTTGCCGACCGCCAGCGATCCGTTGCCGCTGGCCGCTGCCCGCAGACCCACCGCGAGTTCGGGCATGCTGGTGCCGATCGACACCACCGTCAGCCCGATCAGAATCGGTGAGATCCCAAGTTGGCTCGCCAGCCGCGTGCCGCCCTTGACCAACCAGTCGGACCCGGCGACCAGCGCGATCAAACCAATCGCGAACCAGGCCAGATCCGACGTCATCAGCGTGGTCGCCAGCCCGTGGTGTCGGCCCACTCCCAGGCGCGGCGGTACGCGTCGAGGAACCACGGTTCTTTCGCCGCGGCGTACGCGCCGATGTCGCCGCGGCCCTGGTTGTGGGCGTGGCGTTTGGCCGCCACGTAGTCGGCCTGCACACCGGGATTGGCCGCAAGCCAGTCGGTGAACAGCAAGGCGAACTGCTGGTTCGGCCACCCCTCGACCCGGACGTGGACGTTGGTGGGCCGGCCCGGGTCCGCGGACTTGAAGTAGCGCTTGCCCCACAGCGACGGGTCATCGCTGTGATCGAATGATGCAACTGTGCTGCGGCCGTTGGGCTTTGGCACATCGGCGGTGATGTCGTCCAACTCCGGATAGCCGGCGGCCAGGAACGCCGCAGCGAGGCCGTCGGCGGTCGCCAACGAATCGACGGTCACCTGGATGTCGATGACGTCCTTGGCGTCGAGGCCGGGCACCGCGGTCGAACCGATGTGGTCGACGCGCCGCACCCGATGTCCGCCCGCGGTTTTCAGCCGGGCCACGATCCGGGCGGCCTGTTCGGACCAGGACGGGTCCGACGGCACCAACCGCGGTTCGGCGTAGGCGGGCCGGCGCTTGGTCAGGTTGTGCGAGAACGGCAGGATCCGCTCATGCCAGAGGGCCAGCGCCCGTTCCTTGAGATCGCCCGCGCTACCGGAGTTGTCCAGCCAGACGTCGGCGACCGCGCGGCGCTGCTCCTCGGTCGCCTGCGCGGCGATCCGCGCCCGCGCGTCCTCCTGGCTGAAGCCGCGGTATTCCAGCAGGCGCGCCACCCGGGTCTCGACATCCGCGTGCACGATCACCACCAGCGGGAACATCGACGCCATCTGGGATTCGACCAACAGCGGGATGTCCTCGATCACGACTGGGCTCTCGTGGGCCTCGGCCGCGGCGGCAAGCAACTCCGAGCGCCGGTGCGCCACCAACGGATGCACGATGCCGTTGAGAGTCGCGCGCTTCTCGTCGTCGCTGAAGGCGATGGCGGCCAACGCGGGACGGTTCAGCGCACCGGCCAGGGGGCCACTGTCGTGCAGAATGTCCCTGCCGAACGCGTCGACAAGCTTGGCCAGCCCCTCGGTGCCGGGCTCGACCACCTCGCGGGCGATGACGTCACCGTCGACGACGATCCCGCCACACTCGCTGAATGTCGTGGACACCGTTGACTTCCCGGCGCCGATTCCACCGCTCAATCCAATACGCAGCACACTGACAGTCTTGCAGGCGCCGCATCGGGCGTCAGCCGAGGACTCCGGTCAGCTCGATGGGGGGCTCCTCAAGTGAGGTCTCGGCGAGGAGTCGGCCGGTGGCCAGGTCGACGGCAACCAGTCGCCGCGCCCGCGGATCACTGACATAGGCGGTCCCGCCCTGCAGGTACAGGTTGGGCATCGGCGACTGCCACTCGTCCGGTTCGGTCCAGCCGTCGATGACCTCGATGCGGCCGGTGCGGGTCCCCGTCGACGGCTCAAACACGTGCAATGCACCGTCGGTTCCCAGGATCACCGCTTCGCCCTCGGGACCGCGGGCCAACGACCGAAAGCTGTAGCTGGTCTCGAGCGGCACCACCCGGAGCTCTCCGGTCGCCGAGTCGATGAGGGCGAACTGTTGCGGGCGCTCGAGTTCGGCGTCCGCATCGGTTTTGTAGTCGCCGAGCACCACCGGCGAAGCGGCGCTGCCCGCCAGGTTGCCGATCCGCCCGTACGGATCAGGGCTGCGAACCTTCTGGATCTCGTTGCCGCGCACCAGCAGGGCGCCGTCCTGACAACCGAAGGTGATCACACCCTCGGCCGCGGTGGCCTCCCCGTGCAGTCCCGGACACTGATTGCTGCCGGCGATCTTGCGGCCGGCGGGGTTGAGAATCGCTATGCCGGAACGGTATTCGCTATCACCGACGCTGTGCACCACAGAGCCGTCGGCACGGGCGACGGCCACGCCGTGGTGCGGCTCGGTGGTCGTCACGGCGGTCGCTTCGACGTCGACGGCGCGGTCAAGTAAATCCTTCGCATCGACCACCTCCACGTCGCCGGTGCCGTCGCTGAATAACGTCAATCGGCCGTCATACGCCACCACGTGTCCGGGTTTGTCCCCACCGAATCGCACCTCGGTCAGGCTGGGCGCGGCGGTGTAGTGGTGCCCGTGGTCGCCGTGAGCCTCGGTCCAGGTGCCGGTATCGAAGACGGCGAACCCGTCGGACTGGGAGACCAGGATGTGCCGGCCGTTGTGGGCCGAGTTGAGCCGGACGAACCCCGGTATCGGCAGGTCGGCGACTTGATCCAGCGTCGTAGCGTCGAGGACCAGCAAGCCGCCGTCGTAGCTGAGCACCAGCCGCGGCGTGGGTACCGACTGCTCTGCCGCCCGCGGCACCGGCGCAGGTTCGGTGGCAACTTCTCCGGACTGCCCTCCCGACCCACATCCGACGGCGAGAACGGTCACGGACAGCGCAGCCACGAGTCGCTTGGAGGTCACCATGCCCCTCAGTGAACATGGTAATGAAAATCATTGTCAAAAGCGCACCGACGCATGAATGGGGCCGCACAGACAAAACTCCCCGGCTCATTGCTGAGCCGGGGAGTTCTGGATGTATCTGCTGTCTGAGCAGGCTTACGCGCTGCCGGCCAGTTTCTCCCGCAGTGCGGCGAGCTGAGCATCGCTGGCCAACGAACCACCAGCGGAGGACTCATCCGACCGCGAAGACGAGCTGGAGCTCGACGGACGGGCCAGTTCCTCGGCCTCGGCCGCAGCGAACTTCTCCATCTGCGCGGTGTGCATCTTGTGCCGCCGCTCGGCCTCGGCGTAGCGGGCCTCCCACTCGTGGCGCTGCTTGTCGAAGCCCTCGAGCCACTCGTTGGTCTCGGCGTCGAAGCCCTCGGGGAAGATGTAGTTCCCCTGCTCGTCGTAGCTGTCGGCCATGCCGTACTTCGAGGGATCGAACTCGTCGGTGTAGTCCTCGTTGGCCTGCTTAAGGCTCAGCGAGATCCGGCGACGATCGAGATCGATGTCGATGACCTTGACCATCGCGTCGTCACCGACGGTGACAACCTGATCCGGCACCTCGACGTGGCGCTCGGCCAGCTCGGAGATGTGCACCAGGCCCTCGATGCCCTCTTCGACGCGCACGAACGCACCGAACGGAACCAGCTTGGTGACCTTGCCCGGCACGATCTGGCCGATGGCATGGGTACGGGCGAAGTGACGCCACGGATCTTCCTGAGTTGCCTTGAGCGACAAGGAAACCCGCTCGCGATCCATGTCGACGTCGAGCACCTCGACGGTGACCTCGTCGCCCACCTGAACCACCTCGGACGGGTGATCGATGTGCTTCCAGGACAGCTCGGAGACGTGCACCAGGCCGTCGACACCGCCGAGATCGACGAACGCGCCGAAGTTGACGATGGAGGACACCACACCCTTGCGGATGGCGCCCTTGGTGAGCTGGTTGAGGAACTCGCTGCGGACCTCGGACTGGGTCTGCTCGAGCCAGGCACGGCGGGACAGCACCACGTTGTTGCGGTTCTTGTCCAGCTCGATGATCTTGGCTTCGATCTCCTTGCCGATGTACGGCTGCAGATCGCGGACCCGACGCATCTCGACCAGCGACGCCGGCAGGAAGCCGCGCAGGCCGATGTCGAGGATCAGGCCGCCCTTGACGACCTCGATGACGGTGCCCTTGACGGCCTCGTCCTTCTCCTTGAGTTCCTCGATGGTGCCCCAAGCGCGCTCATACTGCGCACGCTTCTTGGACAGGATCAGGCGGCCTTCTTTGTCCTCCTTGGTGAGGACCAGAGCTTCGACCTCATCGCCGACGGACACAACCTCGTTGGGGTCGACGTCGTGCTTGATGGAGAGCTCGCGGGAAGGTATGACACCTTCGGTCTTGTAACCGATGTCGAGCAAGACTTCGTCGCGGTCAACCTTGACGATGGTCCCTTCGACGATGTCGCCATCGTTGAAGTATTTGATGGTCTTGTCGATGGCGGCGAGAAAGTCCTCAGCCGAGCCGATGTCATTGACGGCTACTTGCGGCGAGGTTGCGACGGGACTTGGCATATTGTTGGGTTGCTCCGGACAGGCTGAATCGTAGGGACAGTTGTTTTTGCTGGTAGATCTGTATTTCTGAAGGATCTCAGGCGACCCGCGTGAGCGTACGCACACGAGTACCCTCCGAGCCTACTCGACCGGGCACACGCTGGACAAACCTGCTCGCGTTGGACCACGCCGCGGCCGCTGGACCGCTACCCTCCTTGACGTGCAATATCCCGTGCTCCCGCAGCAGCCGGTGCCACCGCTGACGCCCGCGCTGCCGACCAAGATCCGCCAGGTCGGCGCGCCGCTGGCGGTCATCATCGCCCTGGGCACCCTGACCGCACTGATCCTGGTGCTGATCGTCGCGACCAACCCGGGTGGCGCGGTGCTGGCGCTGGTGCTGACGACGATCGCGATGACCGTCGTCGTGGGCGCCTACCTCTGGCTGGACCGCTGGGAACCCGAACCGCCGCGGCTACTGGTGCTGGCCTTCCTGTGGGGCGCCTCGGTGGCGATCGTCATCTCGGTGCTCCTGGAGGTGGCGTTCGAATACGCGATCAATCCCACCGCGACCACCGAATCGGCCACCAGCTTCTTCACCATCGCCATCGGTGCGCCGGCCATCGAGGAGGCGGCCAAGGGTCTGTTCCTGCTGTTGATGATGACCGGTGTGCGCCGGCTCGAACTGAACTCGATGACCGACTGCCTGGTGTTCGCGGGGCTGGTCGGGGCCGGGTTCGCCTGGATGGAGGACATCTTCTACATCGCCAGCGGCGAGACCATGGGTGCCTCGCTGGCGACGGCCGGCCTACGGCTGGTCATGGCGCCGTTCGCGCATTCGCTGTTCACCACGTGCATCGGTATCGCGGTGTACCTCGCGCTGCAGCAGCGCCACACCGTGCTGAAGGTCGGATATCTGGTGGCCGGCTATCTGGCTGCGGTCCTGCTGCACGGGCTGTGGAACGCCTCGGCGCTGCTGGGTCCCAAGGCCTATTTCGGGGTGTACGTGCTGTGGATGATGCCGATCTTCGCGCTGGCCATCGTTCTCGCCGTGCACAGCCGACGCCGCGAGCAGCGCGTCGTAGCGGCGAAGCTACCCGGAATGGTCGCCGCGGGGGTGGTGACCGCCGACGAAGCCACCTGGCTGGGATCCCTGGGTTCGCGCAAGGTGGCGGTCGCCGCAGCGGCCCAGCACGGCAAGCCCGCCGCCAAGGGCGTGCGGCACTTCGCCGTGCAGGTCGTCGAGTTGGCGTTCGCCCAGGATCGGATCGACCGCGGATTCGGCGACCAGCGCGTCATCGAACTCCGCAACGACGAGACCTACCGGGTGTACGCGGCGCGGGCCCACGTCGCCCCGACGTTGCACTGGCTCAACGACTACCGGGCACGCTGAGCCCCGAAGATCTGCCAGAGCACCAGCCCGGCCGGCAGGCCGAACGACAGGGAGATCATGAGGCGGAGCCCGCTGCGCCCGCGCCGGCGGCCATGGCGCAGATCAGGGATGCCACCTTCTGCAGATGTGCCCGGGTCACCGGTCGGCTCAGCGCGATCACCCGCCAGAACACCAGCGCGGCGATCGCATCGAGGATCAGTTCACAATCGGCTTCTTCGGCCAGTTCCCCGCGCTGCGCGGCCCGGTCCAGGACGGTCTGCCCACGGGTCCGCCGGGGTCGGCCGACATGGTCCATGAGCGCGACACCGAGGGCGGGATTGCGCTGCGCCTCGGCAAGCAGGTCCGGATAGATGGAGCGCACCTTCGGGTCGGTCAGCCAGGCCTGCACCTCGTCGAGCAGCACCAGGACGTCACCACGCAGCGATCCGGTGTCGGGCGCCGGAGCACCGGTGACGCTCAGCGTCCGCAACAAGTCCGCGGTCAGCTCGACCTTCGAGGGCCATCGCCGGTACAGCGCGCTCTTGCCGACGCCGGCCCGCCGGGCGACGGCCTCCATGGTGAGGCCGCGCACGCCGACCTCGGCGAGTTCGTTGTACACCGCAGCCAGGATCGCCTCGGTCACCCGTTCGTCGCGCGGACGCCCCGCACTCACGGCCACCGCCGGCTGCGGAGGAAGTCCTCGAAGCTGCGCGGCGGACTTCCGGTGAGCCGCTCGACGGCGTCGGTGACGCGCGCCTGTTCACCGTCGCGCACGAGCCCGTCGAGAGCCACCAGACCGGCGGCGAACTCGGCGTCGTGACCGGCCGCGACGAGACGGTCGACGTAGCGTTCGGGGGCGACGGCGCGGTGGGTGACCCGCCGGCCGGTGACTTCGGACATCACCGCGGCGGCCTCGTCGTAGCTCAGTGCCGCAGGACCGGTCAGGACGTGCTCGGCAGTGCTGCTACGCGCGGCGCCGAGCAGCGCGGCGGCGCACCGGCCGATGTCCCTGGCGTCGATGAACGGAAGCCTGCCGTCCCCGGTGGCGGTGATGAATTCGCCGGTCGCTCGGACGCTTTCGGCGAGCGGATGACTGCCGACGAAGTTCTGCATGAACCACGACGGTCGCAGGATCTCCCATTCGGGAAAGGTTGTGCGCACCAGCGCGTCGACCGCCCCGAGACCCGCGTCCCCGGAGGCCACCGCCGACGAACTGAGCATGACGACGCGACGCAGGCCCGTTGCCGCGGCGAGCTCGGCGAACGTGCCGACCACCGTGACGGGGTCTGGGTGACCGACCGGCGCCAACAGATAGAGGCGGTCGACCCCGTCGAGTGCCGGGCGCCACGTGGCAGCGTCGAACCAGTCGAAGACGCGATGCTCGAGGTCGGTCGGTGCCGCCGGCGCCCGCGTGGCCGTGCGGAGCGACAGGTCCGAAAATCGGCGCAGTTCCTCGACCACGGCCGCTCCGGTGGTTCCGGTGGCACCCAGGACGAGAACCGTCGTCCTCACTTCTCGCCCGCCACGCTGAAGGCTGCCATCATCTCGTCGAGCCCGCCCAGCGCCGCACCGGCGGCCAGCGGATTCCAGTAGTCGCGATAGACACTGATGCCGTCGGCACCCACGGTGATGACGGCGACGTAGGCGATCTCGTACGGATTGCCTGTTTTGAGCACGCGCCCGCTCACCGCCCACTCGAGGATCACGGTGTCCGGGTCCGCGGTGTCGTGGCGGATCTGCCGGGTGATGGCCGCGACGTCGAAGGTCTGCGTGTAGTCGGACACGTAAGCCCGCACCGCCTCGCGGCTGTCGAGCTCCGGCCAGCCGGGCGGTGCGAAGGGGAACGACATGGTGCCGTCCGGCGCCCATTCATCGGCGAACGCCGGCATGTCGTGGTCGAGCAGGGCGTGCTGCAGCCGATCGATCGCGGCGTGCGCCCGCCGCCGGCGCTGCTGGTCGTCGAGTTGTTCCATCGGAGAGTTCCTTTTCATCAATTACGGACGATACCGTCTCGCAATTGCGACCAACAGTGCCTCCGCCCCTGCTATTCCCGGGCGGGCGGCCGGCCGACTACGGCGCGGGCCGGCGCCGCACCGCGCGCCAGAGCACCAGGCCCGCCTGCAGGCCGAAGGCCACCGAAATCATCGAGATCAGCGTCGCGGGTAACGCATCGTCACCGTCGGCGCCGAATATCTCGGTCACCCCGATCAGGCCCATCGATCCGGGCACCAGCAGCCAAAAGCCCGGCAGGATCATCGTGATGGCGGGCGGTGAATCGCGCCGGCGCGACAACACCAGCGCGGCCACGGACAGCGCCAGACCCCCACAGAACCCGCTGGCATAGCTGCCCAGCACCAGGTCCCCGAGGAACTGCGCGGCGAAGGCGATGTAGCAGATGAGGACCAGCCAGGGCACGAACGATCGCGGCGGCGCCATGAAGAGCATCACCCCGAGCGCGTAGACCACCACACCGAGCCACGGGGCCCACGGGCCGATCTTGTTGATCGCCTCGGGACTCAGTTGGCTCTCATCGAGTCCGAACACCTGGGCGGCGATCACGATGCCGAACGCCAGCTGGACGATCTGGACGAACCCGGCGATGAGCCGGCTGGAGCCGGAGATGACGTCGCGCGAGGTCAGTTCGATGATTGCGAGCGTGATGGCCGCACCCGGCAGGAACATCGCCAGCGGCGGTATCAACGCCCGCAACCCGACGTGGTCCAGCTCCAGGTGGCGAGCGCCGAGGATGCAGATCGCCGTCACCGCGAACGCGCTGATCGCCGGTACCAGATAGGCCAGACCCGAAATGCGTTGGCCGGCCACCCAGAACAGCCCCACCATGAAGCCGAGCACGGTGGCCGCCAACACGTTCATCGCGGTCGGCTCCAACACCAGCGCCAGGCCCGCGCTCCACACCCCGTAGCCCAGAACGGTCACCCAGCTCGGATACGGGGCGGGTGCCGCCTGTATCCGTTCCAGCCTGGCTTCGCCCTCGACCGGGTCGACTCGACCGCGCAGCGTCTCGGAGATCAGCCGCGCCAAGGGAAAGTTCTGGTCGAAGCGCAGGTCGCCGCTGATGTGGGCGGCCTTGACCACCGACCCCGACTCCGCGGCGGGACCGACGACCTGAACATGGTTGGGCAACGCGATGAACGTGGCGTCGAGCCCATACACCGACGAGGAACGGCCGATCATCTGGCGAACCATCGTGACCGGGTAGTTCGAGGCCGCCATCGCGGCGCCCAGCCGCGCGATGTAACCGATCCGCTGTTCGTTCATGATCCCGGCTCTAGTGCGCCGCGGCGTCCCAACTGCGGCCGTAACCCACCGACACTTCCAGCGGCACGTCCAACGGGTAGGCGCTGCCCATCTTCTCGCGCACCAGTGCGTCCACCTGTTCCCGCTCGCCCGCGGCAACCTCGAACAGCAACTCGTCGTGCACCTGTAAAAGCATGCGGGACTTCAGGTTTGCCGCGCGCAGCGCCTTGTCGACCTCGATCATCGCAACCTTGATGATGTCGGCCGCGCTGCCCTGGATCGGCGCGTTGAGCGCGGCGCGTTCGGCGGCCTCCCGCACATTGCGGTTGCTGCTGTCCAGCTCCGGCAGATAACGCCGGCGGCCCAGCACCGTGGAGGTGTAGCCGTCCTTGCGAGCCTGATCGACCACCGACTGCAGGTAGTCCCGGACCCCGCCGAAACGGGCGAAGTACTGGTCCATCTGGGCCTTGGCCTCTTCGGTGGAGATCTTCAGCTGAGCTGCCAGCCCGTACGCCGAAAGCCCGTAGGCCAATCCGTAGGACATCGCCTTGACCCGGCGCCGCAGTTCGGCGGTCACCTCGTCGATCCCGACGCCGAACGCGCGCGACGCCACGAACGAGTGCAGGTCCTCGCCGGTGTTGAACGCTTCGATGAGCCCCTCGTCGCGGGACAGGTGCGCCATGATCCGCATCTCGATCTGGCTGTAGTCCGCGGTCATCAGTTCGGCGTACCCGTCGCCGACCACGAAGGCGTCGCGGATCTGCCGACCGGCGTCGGTGCGGATCGGGATGTTCTGCAGGTTCGGCTCGGTAGAGGAAAGCCTGCCCGTCGCCGCGATCGTCTGGTTGAACGTCGTGTGGATGCGCCCGTCGGAGGCCACCGCGTTCAGGAGCCCGTCGACGGTGACCTTGAGCCTGGTCACGTCTCGGTGGGTGAGCAGATGCTGCAGGAACGGGTGGCCGGTCTTCTCGAACAGGGACTGCAGCGCGTCGGCGTCGGTGGTGTAACCGGTCTTGGTGCGCTTGGTCTTGGGCATCTCGAGCTCGTCGAACAGCACCACCTGCAGCTGCTTGGGCGAGCCCAGGTTGATCTGCTTGCCGATCACCGCGTACGCGGCCTCGGCGGCGTCGCGAATCTCGTTGCCGAACTGGCTCTGCAGCTCGGTCAGCTTGTCCAGGTCGACCGCGATGCCGCGGGTCTCCAACGCGGCCAGCACCGACTGCACGGGCAGTTCCATCTCGGTCAGCAGCGCCGAGGACTCGATGCGGGCCAGCTCCTCGTCGAGTGCGGCCGCCAGGTCGACGACGGCGCTGGCCCGCAGGATCAGGGTTTGCACCGCCTGGTCGTCGACGCCATCGGAGTCGTCAAGCAGCGAGAGCTGTTGTTGCTCAGGGGTATCCGCGCGCAGCTCGCGCCGCAGGTAACGCAGCGACAGGTCGTCGAGGGCGAAGCTGCGCTGCCCCGGCCGCACCAGGTATGCGGCCAGCGCGGTGTCCGAGGTGACACCAGCCAGGCTCCAGCCGCGGCCCTCGAGATCGTGCATGGCCCACTTGGCCTCGTGCAGCGTCTTGGGCCGTGCGGGATCGGCCAGCCAGGCGGCGAGCGCGGCGTCGTCCTCCGGGGTCAACGCCGCGGTGTCGATGTAGGCGCCTTCGCCGTCCGCGGCGGCGATCGCCAGCGCGGTCGCATCGGCGTCGAACGCCAGGTGGGTGCCGACGACGGCCAGCCCGGCGCGTTGCCCGTCGTTGACATGCTCGGTGAGCCAGCCGACCACCTCGCCGGGGGCCAGCAGACCGCCCCGCACGTCGAAGCCCTCGTCGACCTCCGGATCGCTGGAGGCCAGGGTGTCGAACAGCCGATCGCGCAGCACCCGGAACTCGAGATCGTCGAACAGGCGGTGGATCTGGTCGCGATCCCAGGGCTGCATGCGCAGCGTGTCGGGGGTCTGCGGCAGCGGCACATCCTTGACCAGATCGGTGAGTTCCCGGTTCAGGATCACCGAGGCCAGGTTGGCGCGCAGCGCGTCCCCCACCTTGCCCTTGACCGTGTCGGCGTTGTCGACCAACGCCTGCAACGAGCCGTGCTCGGTGATCCACTTGGTGGCGGTCTTCTCCCCCACCCCCGGAATCCCGGGCAGGTTATCGCTCGGGTCGCCGCGCAGCGCCGCGAAGTCGGGATACTGGTTCGGGGTCAGGCCGTACTTCGCCACCACCGCTTCCGGGGTGAATCTGGTCAGCTCGCTGACGCCCTTGACCGGGTAGAGCACCGTGACGTCGTCGCTGACCAGTTGCAGCGCGTCCCGGTCGCCGGTGACCACCAGCACCCGGTAGCCCTCCTTCTCGGCCTGGGTGGCCAGCGTCGCGATGATGTCGTCGGCCTCGAAACCGGCCTCGGCCAGCACCGTGATGCCGAGTGCGGCCAGCACCTCCTTGGTGATGTCGATCTGGCCGCGGAACTCATCGGGGGTGGCGGAGCGACCCTCTTTGTACGCCGGATACTTCTCTTTGCGAAAGGTCTGCCGCGAGACGTCGAAGGCCGCCGCGATGTGGGTCGGCCCCTCATCGCGCAGCAGGTTGATCAGCATCGCGGTGAAGCCGTAGACCGCGTTGGTGGTGAGCCCGCTCCGGGTCTTGAAATTTTCGGCGGGGAGTGCGAAAAACGCCCGGAACGCGAGCGAGTTGCCGTCGAGCAGCATCAGCGTGGGCTTCGAGGTCGACACTGTTTCGGGGGCGGTGTCCGTCGCTGCAGGGCTCACGGTTCACCACTCTAGGCATCGGCGGTGACACCCGGGTCGGCACTACCCTGGCCCAGCGGTGACTAGATCAACGACACACAACCCGCCCGTGCCCCCGTCCGTCGATGTGCCGCCGCTGGCCGTGCGCGCCGTGGCCGTCATCACCGCAGCGGTGGGAATCGCGCAACTCGGCGCCGCCGTCGCGGGGCGCGGCTATTGGTTCGACGAGGTGTACATGTTGGCCATTGGCCGTAGCCACCTCGACTGGGGCTCGGCCGACCAGCCGCCGCTGACCCCGGCGCTGGCCGCCCTCAGCGATAGTCTTTTCACCGATTCGATTGTTGCGCTGCGGGTCCCGGCGATCCTGGCAACGATGGGTGCGGTGGTGCTGGCCGCGCTGATCGCCCGTGAGATCGGCTGCGACGGACGTGCCCAGACCTTGGCGGCCGCGGCGCAGGCCACTGCCCTGTGGGCCGCGGTCGGCGGACACTGGCTGACGCCGTACGTCCTGGAGCCGATGAGCTGGCTGGTCCTGCTGTGGCTGCTGGTGCGCTGGATCCGGCTCCGCGATGATCGACTGCTGCTGGCGCTCGGTGCGGTCGCCGGCATCGCGGCGATGACGAAGTTCCAGGTCCTGCTGCTGTGTGCGGTGCTCCTGGTCGCGGTAGCCGCGGTGGGGCCGCGCGAGCTGCTGCGCAGGCCGCTGCTGTGGGGCGGCGTCGGTATGGGCGCGGTGATTGTTGCGCCCACGCTGTGGTGGCAGGCGCGGCACGGCTGGCCGCAGCTCGGGATGGCCGAGGTGGTGACCGGCGAGGCGGGACCGCTCTACGGGGGCCGCCCCGGCATCGCGGTGCAGTTGATCGCCTGGGCCGGGGTGGCCTCCGCCGCGCTCGCGCTGTACGGACTCGTCCGCCTGGCCCGCGATCCCGCGCTGCGCGCCTACCGCTTCCTGGGCGTCACCTTCGTCGTGCTGTACGCACTGTTCGTCATCACGGCCGGCCGGCCGTATTACCTGGCGGGCTTCTTCGCCGTCCTGGCCGCGGTCGGTGCGCTGGGTCTGCAACGGCGCCGCGAGGCGGGGCTCACGCGGTGGCAACGGGCGGTGTGGCCGGCCTATGGGCTCAGTGTCGCCCTGGCGGTGAGCGGGCTGTACCTGGGCGCCACGCTGACCCGCTCCGATATCGGCGAGAACATCGCCGCGAAGGCGGCATCGGCCTATTCCGATCTGCCGCCGGAGCAACGGCAGCGCACCGCGCTCGTCGGTGAGTCCTACATCGTCGCGGCCTACATCGACGGCTACTCGAACACCTACGGGTTGCCCGCCGCATTCAGTCCGACCCGCAGCTATGGGTACTTCCCGCCGCCAGGGCCCGAGGTCGACTCGGTGTTGTTCCTCGGCGAGGGGGGACCGGATCGGCTGCGTCCGTACTTCACCGAGGTCCACACCCTCGACAGCGGCGGCGACGAGATCGGGGTCTGGCTGCTGACCGGCCGCACCGAGAGCTGGGACACCCTGTGGCCGAAGATCCGAACCTTGGAGGTGGCCTGATCCGGCCCGCGTCCCGATAACTGGAACACGTTTCAGTAATGCGGGCGCGGCTGGGTACGCTGAACCGCGTGCCAGCAGCTACCCAACCCGCGATCGAGGGGTGGTTCGCCACCGACGACGCCGGCGAGACCCACCTGATCGGCGGCAAGTGCGCCGCGTGCGCCACCTATGTCTTTCCGCCGCGGACCAACAACTGCCCCAACCCGGGATGTGACAGCGACGCGCTGGATCTGGTGCCGCTGTCGCGGCGCGGCACGATCTGGAGCTACACCGAGAACCGCTATCCGCCGCCGGCGCCGTATCCGGCCTCGGATCCCTTCGAGCCGTTCGCGATCGCCGCGGTGCAACTGGCCGACGAGGGTCTGATCGTGCTCGGCAAGGTCGTCGAGGGCACCCTGGCCGCCGACCTTTCGGTCGGGATGGAGATGGAGCTCACCACCATGGCGCTCTACACCGACGACGACGGCGTCGAGCGCAGCACCTACGCCTGGAGGATCGCGTGAGCACACCCGAACCGCTGTACATCCTGGGTGCGGGCATGCACCCGTGGGGTAAGTGGGGCCGCGACTTCACCGAATACGGTGTGGTGGCCGCTCGCGCCGCGTTGGCCGAGGCCAACCTGGACTGGCGCCAAATTCAGTTCGTGGCCGGCGCGGACACCATCCGCAACGGCTATCCGGGGTTCATCGCCGGCTCGACCTTCGCCCAGAAGCTGGGCTGGAACGGCGTTCCGGTGTCCTCCAGCTATGCGGCCTGCGCCAGCGGATCCCAAGCCCTGCAGAGCGCCCGGGCCCAGATCCTGGCCGGCTTCTGCGAGGTGGCGCTGGTGATCGGCGCCGACACCACCCCGAAGGGCGCCTTCGCGCCGGTCGGCGGCGAACGCCGCAACGATCCGGACTGGCAACGCTTCCATCTGATCGGGGCGATGAACCCGGTCTACTTCGCGCTACTGGCGCGGCGCCGGATGGACCTCTACGGCGCCACCGCCGAAGACTTCGCCCAAGTGAAGGTGAAGAACTCCCGGCACGGCCTACAGAACCCGAACGCCCGCTACCGCAAGGAATCCGCCGTCGAAGACGTGCTCGCCAGCCCGGTCGTCGCCGACCCGCTGCGCCAGCTCGACATCTGCGCGACCTCCGACGGCGCCGCAGCGCTGATCGTGGCCAGCAAGTCCTTTGCCGAAAAACACCTCGGGTCCCTCGATGGCGTGCCGTCGGTGCGGGCGATCTCCACCGTGACCCCGCGCTACCCGCAGCACCTGCCCGAATTGCCGGACATCGCCACCGATTCCACCGCCGTCGTCGAGGCGCCGGGACGGGTGTTCAAGGACCAGATCCTCGACGCCGCCTACGCCGAGGCCGGCATCGGCCCCGAGGACGTCAGCCTTGCCGAGGTGTATGACCTGTCCACCGCGCTGGAACTGGACTGGTACGAACACCTGGGCCTGTGCGCCAAAGGCGAAGCCGAACAACTACTGCGCAGCGGGGCGACCTCGATCGGCGGCCGGGTGCCGGTCAATCCGTCCGGCGGCCTGTCCTGCTTCGGCGAAGCCATCCCCGCCCAGGCCATCGCCCAGGTCTGCGAATTGAACTGGCAACTCAAGGGTCAGGCCACCGGTCGTCAGGTCGAGGGTGCGACGGTGGGCGTCACCGCCAACCAGGGCCTGTTCGGCCACGGCTCATCCGTCGTCGTTGCCCGCTGAGCAGCGCGACGAGGTGGTGACTGTCCGGGTCAAACCGGGCAGCAAGAAGGGTCCGTTGGTCGAGGAAGCGACGGACCCGACGGACCAATTGACCGTGTACGTGCGCGAGCGAGCCCTGGAGGGCAAGGCTACGGCGGCTGTGATCCGGGTGCTCGCCGAGCATTTCGGCGTCGCCCCCAGCCGGGTCGAACTGGTCTCCGGAGCCACGTCACGGGTGAAACGTTTTCGGATTGCGCGCTGACGCGCGGTCACTGCACCTTGTAGATCCAAATCATCGTGCTGGCGAGCTCCCCGTTCTCGGCCCACTGGTACTCGCGTTCCAGACCGCGGCCCCGATAGTTCTGCACGAAGTCCAGCAGCGCCGGCCTGGTCCTGGCGCCGGAATCGATCCCGGCCAGCAGGATCGTCCCGAGGTCGTACGCCCCGGCGCTGAAGGTTCCCGGCGCTTGGCCGAACTTCTCGGTGTAGGCCGTCACGAACTCCGGCCGGTCGGGACCGCAGGAACACGACAACACCGCATCGCGCGCGGATTCCCCTGCCAGCGTGACGAATTCGGGGTCCTTACTCCCGTCGGCGCTGACGAAGTCGGCGGTCACCCCCGCATCGCGTAAGGCGCGTACCAGTGGCGCCGACTGCGAGTAGTAACCCGCGAAGAACACCGCATCCGGGTTGCGTTCCTTGATGGCGGTCGCCGCGTCCGCCGGAGCACCGGCATCGAGCGCGACACCGCAGCCGGGATCGGCGGTGGGCCCCAGGATTTCGCGCACCGCCTGCGCCAGCCCCGTGCCGTAGTCGGTGCCGTCGTCGACCACACACACCGCACCGGCACCCAACTGCTTCTTGATGTAGTTGGCCACCGCCATGCCCTGGACGCCGTCGTTGGCCAGACCGCGGACGAAGGTGCGCCAGCCCTGATCGGCCAACGCGACGCTGGTGGCCGACGGGGTGGCCGCCACCATGCCGGCGCGGTCGAAGATCTCGCCGGTGGCCATCGCCTCGGTGGAGAAGCCCGGACCGACGACCCCCAGGGTGAAGGCGTCTTCGACGATCTGCTGCGCGTTCTCCCGTGCGGTGTCCGGATCACCTTCGGTGTCAAAGGTTTTCAATTGAACTTGGCACCCGGGATTGGCGGCGTTGTGGTCGTCGACGGCCAACTGGATGCCGTTTGTGACACCGCGGCCCAGCGCGGCATCGGGACCGGTCAGCGTCGCGGCGGTGGCCAGCGACAGTGGCGGGCAGACGGCGCTGCCATCACCTGCCGGACTGGCCGGCGGCCGCGCCGGCGTCGTCTCGGGCAGCACCTGATCGCCGTTTTGGTCGATGCGCACCTGTTCCACGATCTGCAGCGCGCTGGCGTCGGCCTGCTCGCCCGAAGAGGATTGCGCGCACCCGGCGAGAACGACACAGGCCGCCGCACTCAGGGCAAGAACACCTCGTACGGCACCGCGCACATCGACCTCCACCTCGCCGGACTACGGGTAAACATAGCCAACGACCCGACGCGCGGCGCGGCCGTCGATCAGAACTGGAGGTCCCCGTGCTGGGAGGCCTGACGATGGGTGTCCGGCGTCAGATCCAGAACCGCCGCCACCGAGACCGCCACCAGCATCCCGAGAAAGAGCATCAGCACCATCATGAACACCAGCTTGGCGCGGCCATGCGCGCCCCGAAAGTGGCAGTAGTGACATCTTGGCATGAAATTCTGCCAATCCGACTCGCGGTGCCTTATCCGGCGCACCCGCGCAACAACTGATAAACATTTGACATCCCAGAAGCGCGCCGGGTAGCGCCGAAACCTAATAGGGTCCCGGAAGCCGCATCACGCCGGCCGTGCGTGATCGACCGCAACGGAGGTTTTGTCAGTGGGGTTGCCCTCCCCCGGGAAACACTTCGTAGTGCGTGGCTTCCTCCTGCTGATTGTCGCGGTCTTCGCGGGTCTGCTCTGCGCCGGTCCCGCCGGCGCCCAGGAGGACGAGACCGCGACGGTCTCGGGCCGGCTGGTGAACGCCGGCACGCCCGTCCCCGACGCCCGGGTACGCGCGCTGGACCCCGACGGCACCGAGGTCGCCGTCACCGAGTCGGACGACACCGGCCGGTGGACTTTTCAGGTGCCCATCGGACCGCACACCTTCGAGGTCGACGCCGAGAGCCTGCCCGAGGGAGTCAGCGTGCAGCACGCGGTCACCCGGGACGTGATCGCGGGCCGCACCAACAACGTCATCTTCACCTTCGGTGAGGTGCGGACCGGGATGTCCACCCCGCTCTACGAACGCGTCATCCGGTTGACCATCGATGGCCTTCGGTTCGGACTGGTGATCGCGGTCGCCGCCATCGGGCTGAGCCTGATCTTCGGGACCACCGGCCTCACCAACTTCGCCCACGGCGAGTTGGTCACCCTCGGCGCGGTCTTCGCGTGGATCTTCAACGTCGCGATGGGGATGGGGTTGATCGCCGCGTCGCTGCTCGCCGTCGTGGCAGGCGTCGCGGTCGGCTGGCTCAACAACGCGGGCGTCTGGCGTCCCCTGCGCAAGCGACGAGTGGGATTGATTCCACAGTTGGTGGTCTCGATCGGCCTCGCGATCGCCCTGCGCTATCTGATCCTCATGCTGTTCTCGGACCGCACCCAGGCGTTCGCGGACTACCCCGTCAGCGCCCAACGCCAGTGGGGTCCGGTCGCGGTCACCGACATCACCCTCCTGACGATCGCGATCAGCGTCGTGGTGCTGGTGACCGTCGCGCTGCTGCTGCAGAAGACCAAGGTCGGCAAGGCGATGCGCGCGGTCGCCGACAACAAGGACCTGGCCGCGGCCTCCGGGATCAACGTCGAGCGGGTGATCACCTACGTGTGGTGCCTCGGCGGCGGTCTGGCGGCACTCGGCGGGGTGCTGCTGGCCATGTCCGAACTCGGCGGCCGGGTGCAATGGGAGATGGGCTTCAAACTGCTGCTGCTGATGTTCGCCGGCATCACCCTGGGCGGGCTCGGGACCGCCTACGGGGCGCTGCTGGGGTGCCTGATCGTCGGCCTGCTGGTCCAGCTGTCCACGCTGGTGATCAACCCCGACCTGAAGTACATCGGCGGACTGCTCATCCTGATCTTCATCCTGATCGTCCGCCCCCAGGGCATTCTCGGCTCGCGCGAAAGGATCGGGTGAGGTACCGATGGACATCCTCACCGCGCTGCAGTCGTCGTTCGCTCAACTCATCGGGCCGTCGGCCATCTTCTACGCGCTGCTGGCGATCGGCCTGAACCTGCATTTCGGCTACACCGGCCTGCTGAACTTCGGCCAGATCGGCTTCGCGCTGCTCGGCGGCTACGGCGTGGGCGTCATGACGGTCACGTACCAGCAGCCGTTGTGGGTGGGCGTCCTGGTCGGCCTGCTCGCGGCCGGGCTGCTTGCCGTCGTCCTCGGCATTCCCACGCTGCGGCTGCGCGCCGACTATCTGGCGATAGCGACCATCGCGACCGCCGAAGTGCTCCGGCTGATATTTCGATCCACCGCGGCCAACCCGGTGACCGGTTCCACCAACGGGCTGTACGGATTTGCCGACCCCTTCACCCGATTCAGTCCGTTCGACTCCAGCAAGCAGTACTCGCTGCTGGGCATGAAGTTCGTCGGCGACGACCTGTGGGCCATGGTCGTCGGCTGGACCCTGGTGGCGGTGCTCTGCGCCTTCGTCTACCTGCTGACCCACAGCCCGTGGGGCCGGGTACTCAAGGCGATCCGCGAGGACGAGGACGCCGCCCGCGCGCTCGGCAAGAACGTCTTCGCCTACAAGCTGCAGGCCTTGGTGCTCGGCGGGGTGATCGGCGGCATGGGCGGGGTCTTCAACGCGCTGCAGACGAAGTCGATCCATCCCGACTTCTACTCGACATCTCAGACGTTCTACGCCTTCGGCGCGTTGCTGCTCGGTGGCGCGGCGACGGTGTTCGGGCCCGTCATCGGCGCCATGCTGTTCTGGTTCCTGCTGGCCATCCCGGATGCGTTGTTGCGGCAGGCGATCTCCGGGCCCGATCCGCTGCTCCCCCTGACCGACGCCCAGGTGGGCGCGACGCGCTATGTCCTGCTCGGCATCCTGATCATCGTGCTGATGGTGTTCCGACCGCAGGGAATAATGGGCAAGAAACGGGAGGTGCAACTCGATGGCTGACCGCACCCACTCGACCGCCAGCCCCGCCTTCGCCTACGTCCGCGCCGAGCCGGGGTCGGCCAAGCCGGATCCGATCATCGTGGTGGACAATATTTCCCGCTCGTTCGGCGGCCTCAAGGCCGTCGACGTGGCGCATCTGGAAATCCAACGCGGCCACATCACCGGACTGATCGGCCCGAATGGCGCGGGCAAGACCACCTTCTTCAACCTGCTCACGGGCTTCGACCGGTCCGACACCGGAACCTGGACCCTCGACGGCGTCGACCTGGGCCGCCAGCATCCGCACCGCGTCGCCCGCCAGGGAGTGGTACGGACGTTCCAATTGACCAAGGCGCTGTCGCGGATGTCGGTGCTGGACAACGTTCGCCTGGGTGCGACCGGGCAGATCGGCGAGCGGATCGTCAGCTCGCTGTTGCCGTTCCGGTGGCGCAAACAGGAAGCCGAGATCACCACACGCGCCCGCGAGATGCTGGTCCGGTTCAAGCTCGACGCCAAGGCCGACGACATGGCCGGCTCGCTGTCCGGCGGCCAACGCAAACTGCTCGAGATGGCGCGCGCGCTGATGACCGACCCGAAAGTCGTGATGCTCGACGAGCCGATGGCCGGCGTCAACCCGGCACTGACCGAAAGCCTGCTCGAGCACGTCAAAACACTGCGCGCACAAGGGATGACGGTGGTCTTCGTCGAGCACGACATGGACGTCATCCGCGACATCAGCGACTGGGTCGTGGTGATGGCGCAGGGCGCGGTGATCGCCGAATCACCGCCGGGCGCACTGGCCGACAATCCCGCCGTCGTCGACGCCTATCTGGGCAGCCACCACGATCAGGCGCTCGAATTCGACGCGGACGGCAACCCGGTCGGAGCCACCGCCGAACTGGCCGAGGAGATCGAGCAGGCCGTCGCCGACACCATCGAGGCCGGCGGCGACCTGTCCGAGCCCGCCATCGACCCGAAGGGCAGTGCCGATGACTGACCCTGCCACCCACGATCAGTTGGCCGAGGGCGCCTTGCTGCGCGCCGACGGCCTCATCGCCGGCTATCTCCCGGAAGTCGACATTCTGCGCGGCTGCGACTTCTTTCTGCGCGAGGGCGAGATCGTGGGGATCATCGGACCCAACGGCGCCGGTAAGTCGACCCTGCTCAAGACACTGTTCGGGTTGATCCCGGTGCGCGCGGGGACGGTGACGCTGCGCGGCGAGGACATCAAGGCCGCCCCCGCACACGTCCTCGTCACGAAGGGGGTCGGCTACGTCCCGCAGAACCAGAATGTGTTCCCGTCGCTGACCATCGAGGAGAACCTCGAGATGGGGATCTATCTGCGCCCGGCGAAGTTTCGCGAACGATTCGAGTTCGTCAGCGAATTGTTTCCGTTGCTCGCCGAGCGCCGAAAGGTCAAGGCCGGTGCGTTGTCGGGCGGCGAACGGCAGATGGTGGCCACCGGCCGTGCGCTGATGATGGAGCCCTCGGTACTGCTACTCGACGAGCCGTCCGCGGGGTTGTCACCGATGTTCCAGGACGAGGTGTTCATCCGCTGCAAGCAGATCAACGCCGCCGGAGTCTCGGTCATCATGGTCGAGCAGAACGCTCGGCGTTGCCTGCAGATCTGCGACCGCGGCTATGTGCTGGACCAGGGCACCAACGCCTACACCGGCACCGGCCGGAACCTGATGAACGACCCCAAAGTGATCGAGCTGTATCTGGGAACGCTTGCCGGCCGCAGCGAGAAGTAGCTCACGAAAGCCAATGCGGGCCGGGCGAATACGCCCGGCCCGCAGTGTTTGTCGCCGATCAGCCCTGCACGACGATGAAATCGGTGGTCGTCAGCTTGTTGTCCGGACCGAACTCGAGTCGACCGTAGGACCCGACGGACGGTTCCCCGGCGGGCCCGAACGCCAACTCGCCGGTGACGCCGTCGTAATCGATGTCCTCGCCGGCACGGATCAGGTCCCGGCATTGGACGAACGACGTGCACTTGGTGCCGTCCCGGGTGACCGCGTTGATGTTGGCGGCGATATCGACGCCGGCCGTCGACTTGGCCTGCTCGGCGGCGAGCGCCGAAATCACCACCGCGTCGAAAGCCTCACCGCCGTAGTTGAAGTCGACCAGCCCCGGATCGACGGCAGTCAGCCGCGCCTCGAACTCCGGACCGACGTCGGTCAGCGGTGTGGTGCCCTTCATCCCGGTCAGCAGACCGGGCGCCACGCCCTCACCGAGCGCGTTACCCATGTTGCCGTCGGTGCCGTACACCAGCATGCCGTCCGACGGGCCGATCCCGATCTCGTGCATCCGGGTCACGATCTTGGCGGTCTCCTCGAAGCCCAGCACCGCGACCGCGTCCGGGTTGAACTCCTTGACCCGGTCCACCTCGGCATTGAAGGACTGTGCATTCGGGTCGTAGATGATCTTGGTGATCTGATCCGACGCGATGCCCGCGGTCTCCAGGTTCTCTACGGTGTTGGCGGCCAGGCCGGTCCCGTACGGATCGTTGAGCGCGAGGATCGCCACGCGCTGCGCACCGTCGCCGGTGATCAACTGCGAGAGCGCCTGCGCCTGCAGCACATCGGTGGGCGCCGTGCGGAAGTACATGCCCTTGTCCGGGTAGCAGACGAACTGATCGGAGGTGTTGGCCGGCGAGAACATCACCACACCGGCACTGGCGATCTTGTCGATCACCTTCAGCGAGACCGCCGACGATGCCGCGCCGACGATGACGTCGACCCCCTCGGCGAGTTCCCGGTCCACCGTCGTGTTGGCGGTGTCGGTGGTGGTGTCACCGGAGTCGCCGGTCACCAGGCCCACGGGCTGATCGAGCACTCCGCCGGCGTCGTTGATCTCCGCGACGGCGACCTGCACGGCGGCCACCTCGGGCGGCCCGAGGAACGCCAGCGTTCCCGTCTCCGGCAACAGCGTGCCGAACTTCAGCGGGCTGGTGTCGGGATTCGCGCCGACGGTGGCCTGCGGCGGCTCACACTCGGTCGAGGCGACCTCGGCCTCGGTCTCCGTGGTGGTTTCCGCGCCGTCACCGGTTGCGGTGTCATCGCTCTCCTCGGCTGAGCAGCCGGTCATGGCGAGCGCAGCTACGCCGGCCACGGCGAAGACGCGAGCGAGGGTCCGATTCTTCATCGAGAAACGCTCCTAATCAGTTGTCCTAGACGCCCAGGGCACATTCGAAACTCGACGCTAATGCGTGGTTGTTACCAACGACGTCAGCTAGGGGCCTCGTGACCAATCTGTTATAGAAGCGCCTCAGCTGGTCGGCGCCGCGCCGTCCGGGCTGTCCAAAGTCTCGATGACGACCTCGGCGACCCGCTTCATCGTGGTGCGCCGGTCCATGGCGGCCCGCTGAATCCATTTGAAGGCCTCTGGTTCGGTCATCGACTGCTTGACCTGCAACACGCCCTTGGCGCGCTCGACGAGCTTGCGGGTCTCCAGGCGTTCCGACAGCGTGGCGACCTCCAGCTCGAGCGCGCTGACCTCGCCGAACCGGCTCACCGCCAGCTCGATCGCCGGGATCAGGTCGGTGATGGAGAACGGCTTGACCAGGTAGGCCATGGCGCCGGCGTCGCGCGCGCGTTCGACGAGATCACGCTGGCTGAACGCGGTGAGCACCACGATCGGCGCGATCCGCTTGGCAGCGATCTCGGCTGCCGCGTCGATGCCGTCCCGACGGGGCATCTTGACGTCCATGATCACCAGGTCGGGTTTGAGCTCTTCAGCGAGTTCGACGGCCTCCTGGCCGTCACCGGCCTCCCCGACGACGTCATAGCCCTCTTCGCGCAGCATCTCGGCCAGGTCCAGGCGGATCAGCGCCTCATCCTCGGCGATGAGAACGCGATGCGGTTTGCTGCCGTCGACGTGGGGTTCGGTCATAGCGCCCATTGTCGCGTGAGGTTCAACGATGGGCGAGCGCGGGCACGGTTTTGGGCATCATCTAAGGTGGTATCTCGCACCAACGGTGCTTGCCCTCGTATCCCAATTGGCAGAGGAAACGGATTCAAAACCCGTCCAGTGTGAGTTCGAGTCTCACCGAGGGCACCAGAGTCGGACTGGCTAGAACAGTCCGTTGGACAGCGTGAGCGACTCCCCCGACTGGCAGCGCACCTGGCCGGTCACCAAAGCCAGCACGGCGTTTGCCACATCCTCGGGTTCCAGCAGTCCGGGCCGCGGGCGACCCTGCGCGAACATCTCCTCGGCGTCCGCGCGGCCGGGGTTCTCCAGGTCCGGTCGGATCATCCGATACGTCGTCGGGTTGTGGATCATCGGCGTGTTCACGCCGGCCGGCAGCACCGCGTTGACGACGATGCCGTGCTCGGCCACCTCGTGCGCCAGCGACTGCACCAGCGCCACCACCCCGGCCTTGGCCGCGGCATAGTGGCCGGAGTTGGCCGCGCCGGTCCGAGCGACGATCGACGACGTCGCAATCAGATGCCCGCAACCGCGCTCGAGCAGCCGCGGCAGCGTCGCCCGGAAGGTATTGAAGACTCCGGTGAGGTTGACGTCGATCATTGTGCGCCAACGCTGTTCGCTCATCTCCGCAATGGGTGCCGAGCTGGCGATGCCGGCGTTGGCGATGACGATGTCGATCCCGCCGAAGACCTCTGCGGCCCCGTCGGCCACCCGCCGCATATCCGCGAGGCTGCGGACGTCGGCGGTCAGCGCGACGCATCGTCGTCCGAGGGACTCCACCAGGCCGATCGTTTCGCGCAGGTCGGCCGGCGAGGCCAGGGGGTAATCGAGACCCCCGACCTGTTCGGCGATATCGCAGACGACGATGTCGGCGCCCGCACGTGCCAGCGTGCGGGCGTGCGCCCGGCCCTGCCCACGCGCGCCGCCGGTGACCAGCACGACCTTGCCCTCGAGTGTCTGCATGTAATCCCCTAGATCGGTTGGCTGTCCCCAGGAACAGACCTACCCCGTGGATGGAACTCATCGCCGGTTATCCACAGTTGCGCCTTCATCCACAATCCGCCAGATCCGGGCGGCGCACCACCACCAGCCCAATTAGCATCGAAAGCATGTTCGAATCACTGCCCTCACCCGCATCGTTGGCCGGCGCCGACGATGCGGCCGTGGTGGCCGCCATCGAGGCGGGGTCCCGCGCCGAAAGCGGGGCCGCAGCCACACGATTGGCGGCGATCGCCGAGCTGATGGAACGCCGGCTGGGCGACGATGAGGATGAGCGTGGCCTGTGGGCCTGCGACGGGTGGGACAGTGCCGCAGCCGAGATCGCCGCCGCGCTCGGCATCAGCCATCGCCGGGCCTCGAGCCAGATGCACCTGGCCTACGCCCTGCGCACCCGCCTTCCCAGGACCGCTGCACGCCTGGCTGAGGGTGCCATCTCGCTGGCCATCGCGGCCACCATCGCGTGGCGCACCAGACTGGTGGTGGACAGCGACGCGATGGCCACCATCGATTCCGAGCTGGCCATCCAGGCCACCCGGTGGGGCCCACTTTCGGAGAAGGGCCTGGACAACGCCATCGACGCCGTGCTCGAAGAACATGACCCGTCGGCGCGCTATGAGTACAACGCCGCCATCCGTTATCGCGATGTGCAATTCGGCAAGCCCGACGACGCCACCGGGACCTCGTCGCTGTACGGCAGCCTCAAGAGCCCGGATGCTGTGCTCTTCGATCGTCGGCTGCGCGCGATGATCCGCGGCGTGTGCTCCGACGATCCGCGCACCATCGGCGAGCGGCGCTCCGATGCCGTCGGAGCTCTTCTCGCCGGCTCCGATCGGCTGGCATGCCGCTGCGGCAAGCCCGAATGTGTCGGCGCCGGAACCGATTCACGGGCCGACTCAGTGGTCATCCACGTGGTCGCCGATGAGCGCGCCGTCCAGAGCGCGCACACGGCCAAGCCGGAAGCCACGCCGACTAAGGATCCGTACTACGCGGCGGTGCTGCAGGGCGGTGGAGTGGTCCCGCCGGCGCAGCTGGCCGAACTCATCGACGCCGGCGCCAAGATCAGCCCGCTGCGGGCCCCGGATCAGACCGCCGAACCGCGCTACCGCCCCTCGGCCAAGCTGGCGAGGTTCATCCGCGCCCGCGATCTGACCTGTCGGTTCCCAGGCTGCAGCGCGTCCGCCGAGATCTGCGACGTCGACCATACGATCCCCGACGAGCGAGGCGGGCCGACCCATCCGTCCAACCTGGCTTGCCTCTGCCGAAAACACCACCTGCTCAAAACTTTTTGGAGCGAATGGTCCGAAACCCAACATCCGGACGGCTCCATCACCTGGACCACGCCCACCGGGAAGACCTACACCACCTACCCGGGCAGTAAAGCCGTGTTTCCGCACTGGGACACCACCACCGCGCCCCTGCCGGCACCCGACGCGACCCGACCGGCTGCGCCGATCGCGAACCGTGGCCTACAGATGCCCAGACGTAAGCGCACCCGACGAGCCGAACAGGCTCAGCGGATCAAATCCGAGCGGGCCCGCCATGATTCCGGTTGAGTCACGCGTCCTGCTGCGGCAGCAGCGCTTCCACAGCGGGTCCGACAATGCGTCGGAAGGCCCGCCGTGGCTTGGTGGCTTCCAGGACCGCGACCTCCAGGGTCGCGGCGCCGAGCACCCGCGGTTCGGCGTCGCCCTCGGGGGCCTGCAGCGCGGCGACCGCGGTCCGCACGGCATCGGCGAGCTCGGCATTCTCGGTGTAGGTGTCCTTCAGCGCCGCGATGATGGGATCGGTGACCCCGCCCATCACGACGAAGTGCGGCTCGTCGGCAATGGAGCCGTCGTAGGTGATCCGGTACAGCTCAGGCGCTTTCGACTCACCGAAGTGGGCGACCTCGGCGACGCAGAGTTCCACCTCGTAGGGCTTGGCCTGCTCGGTGAAGATCGAGCCGAGCGTGTTGGCGTACACGTTGGCCAGCTGCCGACCGGTGACGTCGCGGCGGTCGTAGGCGTAGCCACGGGTGTCGGCGAACTGGATGCCGCCCCGGCGCAGGTTGTCGAACTCGTTGAACCGGCCCACCGCGGCGAAACCGATGCGGTCGTACAGTTCGCTGACCTTCTGCAGGGACCGCGAGGGGTTCTCGGCGACGAACAGTACGCCGTCGGCGTAGGCCAGCACCACCACGCTGCGCCCGCGGGCAATGCCCTTGCGCGCCAATTCGCTGCGCTCACGCATCGCCTGCTCGGGCGAGATGAAGTACGGGAAGCTCATGCGTCACCTCGCGGCGCGGCGTTGATCCCGGAGTTGTCGTCGGGACCGAACGTATCGGAGCGGGACCGCCCGGCGATCACTTCGCGGGCGAGTTCGGCAATGCGTTGCTCGGGCACATCCTCGGCACCCTCGGCGCCGATGGTGACCGCGGTGGGATAGATGCCCCGCACCAGATCCGGCCCGCCGGTGGCCGAGTCGTCGTCGGCCGCGTCATAGAGCGCCTCGATGGCCACGGCCAGCGCGGAGTCCGCATCGGTGACCCGTGAATACATCTTCTTCATCGCCGATTTTGCGAACAGCGAACCCGAGCCCACCGACTGGTATCCCTCGACCTCGATGTTCCAGCCGCCGGCGGCGTCGAACGACACGATCCGGCCGGCGCCCTGCGGGTTGGGATCGCTCAGGTCGTACCCCACGAGCAGCGGCAGCGCGATGAACCCCTGCAGGGCCGCCCCGAGGTTGCCGCGCACCATGGTGGCCAAGCGGTTCACCTTGCCCGGGAAGGTCAGGGCCACACCCTCGAGCTTCTCGTAATGCTCCAACTCCACCGCATAGAGGCGCGCGAACTCGACGGCGATGGCCGCGGTCCCCGCGATGCCGGTGGCGGTGTAATCGTCGGTGATGTAGACCTTTTGCACATCGCGGCCGGCGATCATGTTGCCCTGCGTCGAGCGCCGGTCACCGGCGATCAGCACGCCGCCCGGATACTTCAACGCCACGATCGTGGTGCCATGCGGAAAATCCGCACCGGACCCGACCGCATCACGGACATTCGGAAGCAGATCCGGCGCCTGCCGGCGCAGCAGATCAGCAAACGACGAAAGGTCAGTTATGAGTGACTGAGGGGCCAGACGATCATTGGGAGCGTTGAACGACCAGCTCACTGGCCGCCCTTTTGCACGTATGCACGCACGAAATCTTCGGCATTTTCCTCGAGAACGTCGTCAATCTCGTCGAGTAGATCGTCGGTGTCCCCGGCCAGCTTCTCGCGACGTTCCTGGCCGCCACCAGTGCCGGAGTCGACGTCGTCGTCATCGCCGCCGCCACCGCCACGCTTGGTCTGCTCCTGAGCCATCGCTAATCCTCCTGTGCAACGCCAGATGTCTCTTCACCCTACCGGGCAATAACCGCATTGCCCCGGATAGCAGTCAGTTCGTGAGTTGTTCGACCAGCTCGGCCGCACTGTCCACGGAATCCAACAACGCTCCGACGTGCGCTTTGCTCCCCCGCAGCGGTTCCAGGGTGGGAATGCGCACCAGCGAATCGCCGCCCAGGTCGAAAATCACCGAATCCCAGCTCGCGGCCGCGATGTCGGCGCCGAACCGCCGCAAACATTCACCCCGGAAGTAGGCCCGAGTGTCGGTCGGTGGATTGTCCACCGCGTCGAGCACCTGCTGCTCGGTGACCAGACGCTTCATCGAGCCGCGCGCCACCAGCCGGTTGTACAGACCCTTGTCCAGCCGGACATCGGAGTACTGCAGGTCCACCAGGTGCAGCCGCGGGGCGTTCCAGCTGAGGTTCTCCCGCTGCCGGAAGCCCTCGAGTAGGCGCAGCTTGGCCGGCCAGTCCAGGATCTCGGCGCACTCCATCGGATCGCGTTCCAGCAGATCCAACACGTGGGCCCAGGTTTCGACGACGTGCGAGGCCCGCGGGTCGGGATCGCGACTGTCCACCAGCTTCGCTACCCGATCCAGGTAGATACGTTGCAGCGCAAGGGCGGTCAACTCACGTCCGTCGGCCAGCGCGACGGTGGCGCGCAACGACGGGTCGCGGCTGACCACGTGCACCGCGTGCACGGGGCGGGCCAGCGCCAGATCCGACAGGTCGACGTTCTCCTCGATCAGGTCGAGCACCAGCGACATGGTGCCCACCTTCAGGTAGGTCGAGGTCTCGGCCAGGTTGGCGTCGCCGATGATGACGTGCAGTCGGCGGTACTTGTCGGCGTCGGCGTGCGGTTCGTCGCGGGTGTTGATGATGCCGCGCTTGAGCGTGGTTTCCAGGCCGACCTCGACCTCGATGTAGTCCGCCCGCTGGGACAGCTGAAATCCCGGCTCGTCGCCGGAGGGGCCGAGCCCCACCCGCCCGGAGCCGCTGATGATCTGCCGGGACACCAGGAACGGTGTCAGACCCGCGATGACCGCCGAGAACGGGGTCTGCCGGCTCATCAGATAGTTCTCGTGCGAACCGTAGGACGCGCCCTTACCGTCCACGTTGTTCTTGTAGAGCTGGAGCTTGACCGCACCGGGCACCGACGCCACGTGGCGCGCCGCGGCCTCCATGACGCGCTCGCCGGCTTTGTCCCAGATCACCGCGTCCATCGGGTCGGTGACCTCGGGCGCGGAGTACTCCGGATGGGCATGGTCGACGTAGAGCCGGGCACCGTTGGTGAGGATCATGTTCGCCGCCCCTACCTCGTCGGCGTCGACGATCGGTGCCGGCCCGGTGGTCCTGCTCAGGTCGAATCCGCGCGCATCGCGCAGCGGCGACTCCACCTCATAGTCCCAACGCGTCCGCTTCGCCCGCTGAATTCCGGCCGCCGCGGCATAGGCGAGCACCGCCTGCGTAGAGGTCAGGATCGGGTTCGCGGTCGGGTCGGACGGCGACGAGATGCCGTACTCCACCTCGGTGCCGATGATCCTTTGCATAAGGCCCAGCCTAGAGGGCCGCGCAGCGGCCGCGGAACGAGGCCGCGCAGCACCCCCACCCGCCAACCGTGTCGATGCTTGCGCTGTCCGGCCGGACAGGGTGGAGTGAACGGCGAGATGACCACCGACTTCGCGCTCCCCGGACGCCGCTGATGCCCGCCACGGAGGCCGCCCAGCGCGTCGCCGTCGAACGGTGGTTCCTGCGCCACGGCCTGCCCTACGTGCTGCGGCCCGGCACCCTGGTGCGTCGGGTGTGGTCCCGATCGGCGCCCGCGCTCGCCGCGTTCGGCGTCATGATGGCGTCGTCGATCCTCATCGTGGCCGTCACGGGTCAACACACCATCGACATCGACGGGTCACCCACGCGCACCGAATGGTTCGTCCTGTTCGTCGTCGTCGCCGTGCTGCCGGCCGCGGCCCTCGCGGGCTGGCTGGTGAACCGCATCGAGCCCGCGCGGTGGCGCGGCGTCGCCTCCGCGGTTGCGGTGGGTGCCGCGATACTCGGCGCGGTCTTCGGCGGGCCGTCCGCGCTGGTGTTCTTCGACATCGCGCTCGACGCGGTGGTCATCGCGGTGATATTGCTGTGCACGGCAACGGGGGTGGGCGCTTTCGTGGGCTGGGCCGGCCGCATGACCCTGGCCAATCTCGCCTCGATCGGCGCGCTGGTGGTGCGGGCGCTGCCGGTGATGCTGCTGACCGTGCTGGTGTTCTTCAACTCACCGGTGTGGACCATGGCGTCCACGATCAGTCGGGCCCGCCTCTGGTTCGCGCTGCTGTTCCTGTTCGCCATCGCGGCGGTGTTCCTCGTGTCGAACACCCTGAACCGGGTCCGGCCCATCCTCGAACCCGCCGCCAAGAGCGCCGAAGACGCAAAGGCCTTGGCGGGCACGCCGTTCGAGAACCTGCCGGACCGGCCGCGTCGCGTACCGCTGTCCGGGCCGGAACGGTTCAACGTGGTCTACGTGGTGGCGTTGTCGCAGTTGGTTCAGGTGCTCACCGTCGCGGTGGCCACCGGGATGATCTTCTGCGTGTTCGGTCTGATCCTGATCAGTCCGGAACTGTTGGCCGCGTGGACCCACGGCGGGCCCTCCGACGGCAAGGTGCTCGGCATGACGCTGCCTATACCGGACGCCCTGATCCAGGTCACCATGTTCTTGACCGCGTTGACGTTCATGTACCTCGCGGCCCGCGCCGTCGGTGACGCCGAATATCGCGCGCAGTTTCTCGACCCACTGATCGACGACCTGCGGCTGACCCTGGTGGCGCGGGACCGCTACCGGACCTACACGGCCACCTAGAGGTACTGCCCCAGGTTGCTCTCGGTGTCGATCGCCCGGTTGGCACTGCTGCTCTTGCCGGTGACCAGGGTGCGGATGTACACGATCCGCTCGCCCTTCTTGCCCGAGATCCGGGCCCAGTCATCGGGATTGGTGGTGTTGGGCAGGTCCTCGTTCTCGGCGAACTCGTCGACGATCGAGTCCAGCAGATGCTGGATCCGTAGACCCTTCTGACCGGTCTCCAGCACCGCCTTGATCGCGTTCTTCTTCGCCCGGTCCACCACGTTCTGGATCATTGCCCCGGAGTTGAAGTCCTTGAAGTACATGACTTCCTTGTCACCGTTGGCGTAGGTGACTTCCAGGAACCGGTTGTCGTCGATCTCGGCGTACATCCGGTCGACGACCTTCTCGATCATCGCCTTGATCGTCAGCGACCGGTCGCCGGAGAACTCGGCGAGGTCGTCGGCGTGGATCGGCAGGGCCTCGGTCAGGTACTTGCTGAAGATGTCCTGGGCCGACTCGGCATCGGGACGTTCGATCTTGATCTTGACGTCGAGCCGACCCGGCCGCAGGATCGCCGGATCGATCATGTCCTCGCGGTTGGACGCGCCGATCACGATGACGTTCTCGAGCCCCTCGACGCCGTCGATCTCGCTGAGCAACTGCGGGACCACCGTGGTCTCCACGTCCGAGCTCACGCCGGTGCCGCGGGTGCGGAAGATCGAGTCCATCTCGTCGAAGAACACGATCACGGGAGTGCCCTCGGAGGCCTTCTCGCGGGCCCGCTGGAAGATCAGCCGGATGTGACGCTCGGTCTCACCGACGAACTTGTTCAGCAGCTCGGGGCCCTTGATGTTGAGGAAGTACGACTTGGCCTCCCGGGATTCCTCGCCCCGCAACTCGGCCATCTTCTTGGCCAGCGAATTGGCCACGGCCTTGGCAATCAACGTCTTACCGCAGCCGGGCGGACCGTAGAGCAGCACACCCTTGGGCGGGCGCAGCGAGTACTCGCGGTAGAGATCCTTGTGCAGGAACGGCAGTTCCACGGCATCGCGGATCTGCTCGATCTGCCGGGTCAGGCCACCGATGTCGTGATAGCTGACATCCGGCACCTCCTCGAGCACCAGGTCCTCGACCTCGGCCTTGGGAATGCGCTCGAAGGCGTAGCCTGCCTTGGTGTCGACCAGCAGCGAATCCCCGGGCCGGAGCTTGCGGGGCCGCAGCTCTAACTCGGCCGCGGTCAGCGATTCGGCGACCTCGGTGGGCAGGTCGTTGGCGGCGATCAGCGGCTCGGCCAGCCACACGATGCGCTCCTCGTCGGCATGCCCCACCACCAGGGCGCGCTTGCCGTCGGCCAGGATCTCGCGCAGCGAACTGATCTCGCCGACGGATTCGAAGTTGCCGGCCTCGACGACGGTCAGCGCCTCGTTGAGGCGGACGGTCTGGCCCTTCTTCAGGGTGTTGACGTCGATATTCGGCGAGACCGTCAGACGCATCTTGCGGCCCGAGGTGAACACGTCGACGGTCTCGTCGTCGGCCACGTCGAGGACCACGCCGTAACCGCTGGGCGGCTGCCCCAGCCGGTCCACCTCTTCGCGCAGGGCGAGGAGTTGCTGACGGGCTTCTTTAAGAGTTTCCATCAATTTCGCGTTGCGCGTGGCGAGCGAGTCGATCCGGGCCTCGAGTTGATGCACATCGCGTGCGCTGCGGGCGCTTCCGAGGTTGCCCGCGGCCTCGGCCAACTGCTCGCGCAGCACCGCGGCTTCCCGCCGCAGCTGCTCGAGCTCGGCGGCATCCTCGCTGGACATGCCCATGCCGACGCCGTCCGAGTATTCTTCTGAACGCTCCGACTCACTCATGTTGCGCTCCTCTCCCGCACCGAAAGTTGGCGCAGTAACAACTTCAACGCTACCGGCGATTCAGCCTTTGTGTGTGGTGTAGCCATTCGACACACCAGTACCCACTGTTAGCCTCTGCTGATTGAGTCGGCAACGAAAGGACGCCTTGACCATGAAATTCCTAGCCACAGGCGTGGCAGCCATTGCGGGTGCCGCGGTTATCGCCGGCGCCGCAGCCGCGGGTGTGACTTCCATTTCAGCCAGCGCTCCGGCGCCGCAGGCTCAGCTCGCCGTCTTCGGCGCGCCGCTGCCGCAGAACCCCGCGGCCGCGGTTCCGACCGACAGCGACCTGTACGGCGTGCTCAATGGTCTGGCCAATCCGGGTGTGCCGTTCGGCAGCAAGGGCTACTTGGTCGAGGGTGGCATCGGGATCATCGAAGGCAAGACCGCCGACCGGCTGATGAAGAACGCCGTCGCCAAGGGCCTGCTGCCGCTGAACTTCACGATTGCCGACATCGCACCGGCCGGACCGGGCGCGGCCACCGCCAACGTCACGGCCTCCGGGCCCGGTATGGCATCCACCACGCAGAACATCACGTTCGTCAACCAGGGCGGCTGGAAGCTCTCGCGGGGTTCGGCCTCGCAGGTGCTGTCCATGTTCGCCGGATGAGTTGAACAACCGCTTCTCCGCAGTCCTGAGCGCCGCCACGATTTTCGTGGCGGCGTTCGGGCTGTCGGGGTGCTCGCAGGACACCGCCGAGCCGGCCCGCGTCCCGACCACTGCGACCAGCACGGCGCAGCCGGCTGCCCCGGCCACGCCGCTGCCCGACGCGGCGGCGTTGACCGACGTGCTCGCCCGCTTGGCCGATCCGGCCGTGCCCGGTTCGGAGAAGCTTGCGCTCGTCGAGGGCGCGACCGCAGCTCAAACCGACGTCCTCGACGACTTCACCAAGGCGCTGGCCGACAATCACCTGTTGCCAGTCACCTTCACCGCCAGCGATCTGGCCTGGTCCGAGACCGAGCCGGGCAATGTGTGGGCGACGGTGACCGCCACGCCCGTCCGGCCCGAGTCCGGACCGCTGACCTTCCCGATGGAATTCCAACCGACCGCGGGCGGCTGGCAGCTGACCCGCGACACCGCCGAACTGCTGCTGGCCTTCGGCGGCCAGGCCACACAGGCGCCCGGGCCACCCGGTTGAGCGGCATGTGGATCGGCTGGCTCGAGTTCGATGTCCTGCTCGGCGACGTGCGTTCGCTGAAAGAGAAACGCTCGGTGGTCCGGCCCATCGTGGCCGAACTGCGCCGCAAATTCGCCGTCGCCGCGGGCGAGACCGGCTCGGCTGAGCTGCACCGTCGGGCCGGCATCGGGATCTCGACCGTGGCCGGCGACCGGGCACACGTAGTGGACGTGCTGGACGCCGCCGAACGGCTGGTGGCCGCGCGTCCCGAGATCGAGTTGCTGTCGACGCGCCGCGGTCTCACCCGCAGCGACGACTGACTCAGACTTGGCGTTTGCGCCGCAGCGGGGTCGGGGTGACGGTCCCCGGCGCCAGCCGCCGTGCCGACACCAGAAACGCCGTGTGTCCGCGCATGTTGTGCTGCGGACGCACCGCCAGCCCGACGACGTCCCAGCCGCGCTGCAGGGTCTCCCAGGACCGCGGTTCGGTCCAGCATTGCTGGGCGCGCAGCGCCTCGACGACCTTGGAGAGCTGGGTGACGGTCGCAACATAGACGATGAGCACCCCGCCGGGCACCAGCGCGCGGGCCACGGTGTCGAGCACGTCCCACGGTGCGAGCATGTCCAGGACCGCCCGGTCGACCTGCGGAGCCTCGGGCTCGGCTGGGTAGTCGACGAGGTCGGCGAGTACCAGCTCCCAGTTCGGTGGCCGCTCGCCGAAGAACGTCTCGACGTTGCGCACCGCGTGCTCGGCGTGGTCGGCGCGCACCTCGTAGGAGATCACCCGTCCCATCGGGCCGACCGCACGCAGCAGCGAACACGTCAGCGCGCCCGATCCGGCGCCGGCCTCCAGCACCGTCGCACCGGGAAACATGTCGCCCTCGTGCACAATCTGCGCGGCGTCCTTCGGGTAGATCACCTGGGCGCCGCGCGGCATCGACAACACGTAGTCGATCAGCAGCGGGCGCAGCACCAGGAACTGATCGCCGTTGGTGGACTTCACCACCGAGCCCTCGGGTTGGCCGATGACGTCGTCGAAGGCGATGGCGCCGCGATGGGTGTGGAACTCACCGCCCTCGCTCAGCAGCATCGTGTAGTGACGCCCCTTGGCGTCGGTGAGTTGCACGCGGTCACCCACGCGGAAGGGACCGGTTGCGTCAGACACAGCTCATCAGCCTGCCATGCCTTGTCAGTGCCGATGCATAGGCTGCGGGGTATGCACCGTCCCGCTCTGTCACCATCGCGGGCAGCCGACTTCAAGCAGTGCCCGCTGCTGTACCGCTTCCGGGCCATCGACCGGCTGCCGGAGCCACCCTCGGCCGCCCAGGCGCGCGGATCGGTCGTGCACACGGCCCTGGAACAGCTCTACGCGCTGCCGGCACCGCAACGCGATCCGCAGACCGCGCTCGCGCTGGTCCAGCCCGCCTGGGAGCTGTTGGCGGCCGAGGAGCCCGAATTCGCCGAGGCGTTCGGCGCCGAGCAACGCGAGCAGTTGCTGGCCGAGGCGCAGGCGCTGCTGTCGGGGTACTACCGGCTGGAGGATCCCACCCGCTTCGATCCGGATTCCTGCGAACAACGCGTCGAGGTCGAACTCGACGACGGGACCCTGTTGCGGGGGTTCATCGACCGGATCGACGTCGCCGCCACCGGCGAAGTGCGCGTCGTGGACTACAAGACCGGCAAGGCCCCGCCGGAGGCCCGCGGCTTCGCCGAGGCCAAGGCCATGTTCCAGATGAAGTTCTACGCGATCGCGCTGCTGCGATCGCGGGGGGTGCTGGCCGCGCGGCTGCGACTGGTATATCTGGCTGATGGCCAAGTGCTGGACTACACGCCCGACCGCGAGGAACTGCTGCGCTTCGAGAAGACGCTGATCGCGATGTGGCGTGCCATTCAATCAGCCGGTGCGACGGGCGATTTCCCGCCGAAGCCGTCGCGGCTCTGCAACTGGTGCAGCCATCAGGCGCACTGTCCGGCCTTCGGCGGCACGCCGCCGCCGTACCCCGGCTGGCCGGTGGTGGCCGCGTGACCTGCTACTACCGGCGGGTGTCGCCGGACTCCTACGAGTCGACCGACCTGACACGCAGCAACTGGACCCCCGAAATCCAACACGGCTCTCCCCCGCTGGCACTGTTGACCCGGGAAATCGAACACCACCTCGAGGGTTCGGGCCTGCGAATCGGGCGGTTGGTTCTCGACATCCTCGGCGCGATCCCGGTGGTACCGCTGACGGTCCGGACCTTCGTTCCGCGTCCCGGTAAGCGCATCAGCCTGGTCTGTGCGGAGATGGCACCGGTGGCCGATCCGGATCGACCGGTGGCCCGGGTGTCGGCGTGGGCGTTGGCCACCAGCGATACCTCCGCGGGGGCGTCGGACCGGTATCCCCCGCTGGTCCGCAACGAGGCGATACCGCTGCCGGAGTTCTGGTGGGACGCCCCGGGCTACTTGGAGTCGGTGGCCTGGCAGCGTCAGCAGGACGAGGCCGGCGCCCGGATCTTCTGGCTGCGACCGACAGTCGCCTTGGTGGACGACGAGCCCACCACGGCCCTGCAGCGACTGGCCATGGTGGTCGACTCGGCCAACGGCATCGGCTCGGCGCTGAACCCCGAGGAGTTCATCTTCATGAACACCGACACCACGGTGCATCTGCATCGGCTGCCGACCGGTGACGAGTTCGCGGTGCGGGCCCGCGGCTCCATCGGCCCCGACGGCCTCGGCGTGACCACGGCCGAGATCTTTGACCACTCCGGTTTCATCGGCACCTCGGCGCAGACGCTGTTGGTGCAGCCGCGCTAGATCCATAATGTTCTGAATTCAGAAAGATATGTATTATGGCCGGCATGCAAACAGTGCCGGTGATGCATCGCGACGCGTTGGCCCGGTTCGGCTATGCCCTATCCGATACCACGCGGGCCCAGATCTTGATGTCGCTGCGGACGGCCTCGCGTTACCCGTCCGATCTGGCGGACGAAATCGGCGTGTCTCGTCAGATTGTGTCGAATCACCTTGCCTGCCTTCGCGGTTGTGGATTGGTGGTCGCGGTGCCGGAGGGGCGCCGGTCTCGTTACGAGTTGGCCGACGCCCGGATCGCCAAAGCCCTCGACGACCTCGTTGGGTTGGTCCTGACGGTGGATCCGGAGTGCTGCTGTTCGATCGGCACCGGGGACGGGTGCTGCTGATGGCGGCCGAGTTGGACCTGGCGAGGCGACAGCTACTGACCCGGCGCATCCGCTGGTTCGTCGCCGCGACCATCACCTACAACATCATCGAGGCCGCGGTGGCGATCCCGGAGGGTGCACGGGTCGGCTCGACCGCGTTGATCGGCTTCGGGTTGGACTCGGTGATCGAGGTGTCCTCGGCGGCCGCGGTGGCGTGGCAGTTCGCCGGGCGCGATCACGAGTCGCGGGAGAAGACGGCGCTGCGGGTGATCGCATTTTCGTTCTTCGCGCTGGCCGCCTATGTCACCGTCGACGCGGTGCAGTCGTTGGTCGGCGTCGGCGAGCCGCCACGACATTCGACGATCGGCATCGTTCTGGCCGCCCTGAGTCTGGCGATCATGCCGGTGCTGTCGTGGCTGCAGCGCCGCGCCGGCCGGGAGCTGGGATCGTTGTCGGCGGTCGCCGATTCCAAACAGACGTTGTTGTGCACGTACCTGTCGGCGGTCCTGCTGGCCGGCCTGGCGCTCAACAGCCTGTTCGGCTGGTGGTGGAGCGATTCCGTTGCGGCACTGGTGATCGCCGCGGTCGCCGCCCGCGAGGGCGTGGAGGCCTGGCGCGGTCAGCACTGCTGCGGTTAGTCGACAGCGACGTTCAGGTCGGCCAGCAGATTTCGTACCCGGGTCTCGATGATGCCGCGAATGGGTCGCACGGTGTCAAGGTCTTGTCCGGCCGGGTCGGGCAAGTCCCAGTTCTCGTAACGGGTCCCGGGGAAGATGGGGCAGGCGTCGCCGCATCCCATGGTGATCACAACATCAGCCGCTTGCACGATCTCATCGGTCCAGGGTTTGGGGTATTCGCCGGTGATGTCGATGCCGACCTCACGCATGGCGGCGATGACGGCGTGGTTGATTTCGCTTCCGGGTTCGGACCCGCCCGACCAGGCCACAGCGCGGTCGCCGGCGAGGTGGGCGAAGAAACCCAGGGCCATTTGTGAGCGGCCGGCGTTATGGGTGCACAGGAACAGCACGGTGGGTCTGCCGTCGCTGACTTTGCCTTCCACCCGGGCCAAAGCCTGCAGGCGTTGGCGGGCGAAGCGCTCGGCCAGCAGCGGCAGGAAGTTGGGAATGGTGGCGCGGCTGGCGAATTGGTCATAGGAGGAGTGCAGGAATCGTTCGATGGTTTCAGTACCGAAAGTGTCGGCGAACTCGGCGTGCAGCCGGGTCGCGGCGGTGCGCAGTGCGAGTTGCTGGTCGATGGCGAGATCGGTCATGGGCGGACTCCAGGTTCGGGGGCAGACGGGTGCGGGCTCGATGAAATGGCGTCGCGGAACCGCTTTCGCAACGCCAGCGAGACGTAAATCAAGGCGACCAACACCGGCACCTCGATGAGGGGGCCGACGACGGTGGCCAGCGCCTGGCCGGAGGTCGCGCCGTAGGTCGCGATGGCGACCGCGATGGCCAACTCGAAGTTGTTGCCCGCCGCGGTGAAGGCCAGGGTGGTGGTCCGGGCGTAGCCCAGCCCCAGCGCGGCGCCCAGCAGGTAGCCGCCACCCCACATGATCGCGAAGTAAGCCAGCAGCGGCAGCGCGATGCGGGCGACGTCGAGGGGGCGACTGGTGATCTGCTCGCCTTGCAGCGCAAAGAGAATCACGACGGTGAACAGCAAGCCGTAGAGCGCCCACGGCCCGATGCGCGGCAAGAAGGTCGACTCGTACCAGTCGCGGCCCTTGGCTCGCTCGCCGATCCGCCGGGACAGGTATCCGGCGATCAGCGGGATGCCGAGGAAGATCAGCACGGACTTGGCGATCTGCCACGGCGAGGTGTCGATGGTGGTCTGATCGAGGCCGAGGCAGCCGGGCAGCACCGAAAGGTAGAACCAGCCCAGGACCGCGAACATGACGACCTGGAAGACCGAGTTGAGCGCCACCAGCACGGCGGCGGCTTCGCGGTCGCCGCACGCCAGGTCGTTCCAGATGATGACCATCGCGATGCACCGCGCCAACCCGACGATGATCAGCCCGGTCCGGTACTCGGGCAGATCGGGCAGCAGCAGCCAGGCCAGCGCGAACATCAACGCCGGGCCGAACACCCAGTTGAGCACGAGCGACGACAGCAGCAGTTTGCGATCACCGGTGACGGTATCGAGGCGGTCGTAGCGCACCTTCGCCAGCACCGGATACATCATGATCAGCAGTCCGAGTGCAATCGGCAGCGAAATGCCGTCGATCTGAACGCTTTCCAGGACGGTGTTCAGACCGGGAACCCACCGCCCCAGCAGCAGGCCGGCGATCATCGCGGCACCGATCCACACCGACAGGAAGCGATCGAGGGTGGACATTCTGCCGACCACCGCCGGCGCGGCGGCGGTCATCCGCGCGCCCCGACCGGGTCAGCCACCCCGAGCAGCACAGCCAGGCTGGCCAGGGCGTCGGGCACCACCGCGTAGTACACCCACGAGGCACGACGCTGCGAAGTCAGCAGACCGGCATCGCGCAGCACCTTGAGGTGATGCGAGACGGTCGGTTGTGAAACCTCCACCCCGACCGCGATATCGCACACGCACGCCTCGCCCCCGGCGCGGCTCGCGATCGCGGAGAGCAACTGCAGGCGCACTGGATCGGCCAGCGCCTTGAGCTTCACCGCCATCTCCGTCGCCGCGGTGGCCGACAGCGGTTCCGGCAGCAGCGCCCCGGGCGGACAGCCTGGCGCATCGGCGACCCGCGACCCTGGCTTCGACATTCATCTATATTGATGGTTGTCGAAGCAGGGCGCAAGTCGAGCCAGTGATCGTCAGCAGCAGGCGGTGGCGGCCTCCGCCGCCTCCGCCGCGTCCTCCGCGCCGGACTGGCCGCCACAGCAGGTGGCCGCCTGGGCCTCCGGGTCGAGGTGCTGCGGACTGCTGCCGAATTCTTCCGAATCGGCCAGCACGGTGTAGACCTCCCACTTCTCGCCCGCAGGTCCGGTCACCCACACCTTGTCCTGGGTGGCGAAGCAGCACGTCGTGCCGATCTCCTCGGCGGTGAACAGCCCCTCGCCCGACAGTCGGGCAATCTCGGAGTGCACCTGCTCACTGCTGCCGACCTCCACGCCGAGGTGGTTGAGGGTGCCGCCGCGGCCGGGGTTCTCCAACAGCACGAGCTTCAGCGGCGGTTCGGCGACCGCGAAGTTCGCATAGCCCGGCTTGACCTTCGCCGGCGCGGTGTTGAACAGCTTGGTGTAGAACGCAATCGCCTGGTCGAGATCGTCGACGTTGAGGGCGAGTTGAACCCGGGACATGGGAACCTCCTCGAGAGGATTGTGACATATATCGAACTTCGGACAATCGCCAGAATCCTCCCCTTTTTGATATATGTCAATATCCCTGGCAAGATGGATCCATGCCCAAGGCCTTACCCGTGATCGACATGAGCGCACCGGTGTGTTGCGCACCGGTGGCGGCCGGGCCGATCAGCGACGACGACGCCCTGCAGATCGCCATGCGCTTGAAGGCCATCGCCGATCCGGCCCGGGTCAAGATCCTCGCGCACCTGTTCAACTCCCCTACCGGCGAGGAGATCAGCGGTGAGCTGGCCGCCCTGCTGGATCTGACCGAATCGACCGTCAGCCATCACCTGAGTCAACTGCGCAAAGCCGGACTGGTGATCTCGGACCGTCGCGGGATGAACGTCTTTCACCGGGTGCGCCCCGAGGCGCTGCAGGCGCTGTGCGTGGTCCTGGATCCGAACTGCTGCACCTGAGTCAGCTCAGCGGTTGCAGATCCTGCAGCAGGGTCGGCACCAGTTCGCTGACCGTCGGATGGATGTGCATGGTGCGCGAGATCGCGGTGTAGGGCAGCTTGGCGGTCATGATGTCGAGGATCGAGTGGATGACCTCGTCACCGCCCACGCCCAGCACCGCCGCGCCCAGGATCTGCTCGGTCTCGGCATCGACGACCACCTTCATGAAGCCTTGGGACTCACCCTTTTCCACGGCGCGACCCACCCTGGTCATCGGTCGGGTGGCCACGAGTGCCGGCCGGCCCGACCGTCGTACCTGATCCACGCTCATCCCGGCCCGCCCCAACGGCGGATCGATGTAGAGCGCATAGGTCATGACGCGGTCGGACACCCGGCGCGGGTCGTCGTCGAGCAGATTGGCCGCCACGATCTCGAAGTCGTTGTAGGAGGTGTGGGTGAACGCACCCCGGCCGTTGCAGTCCCCCATCGCCCAGATCCCATCCGCGCTGGTGCGCAGCTGATCGTCGACCTTGACGTAGCCCCGCTCGTCGCACTCGACCCCGGCCACCTCCAGTCCGAGGTCGTCGGTGTTGGGTCGGCGTCCGGTCGCCATCAGCAGATGGCTGCCCGCAATCGGTGCGGCGCCGGCGCCGAGTGTCAGCTCGAACCCGTTGTCGCACCGGTCGAATCGCATATCGGCCGCGTTGAGCACGACGTTGATGCCCTCGGCTTCGAGGATGTCCTTGATCGCCGCGGAGATGTCCTCGTCCTCGCGGGAGGTCAGGCGCGCGCCCCGTTCGACGACCGTGACCTCGGCACCGAAGCGCCGGTACATCTGCGCAAACTCCAGCGCGATGTAACTACCGCCCACGATCACCAGATGCGCTGGCACCGTGTCCAGTTCGAGTATCCCAACGTTGGTCAGATAGTCGCAGTCCGCCAGGCCCGGAATCTCCGGGACGACGGCGCGCCCGCCGGTGTTGAGGAAGATCCGGTCCGCCTCGATGACGGCCGGGTCGGCGCCGTCGATCTGCAGGGTCTTGGGTCCGATGAACCGGGCGTGGCCGCGGATCAAGGTGCACCCGGTCATGCCGTCGAGCCACGACTCGAGACCGTGGCGGTCGTCGAGCATGATCTTGTCCTTGCGCGCCTTCACCTTTGCCATGTCGATGGCGATGTCCCCGGTGCCCACCCCGTATTCGGCGCCGCGACGCGCGGTGTGCGCGGCGTACGCGCTGGCGACCAGGGTCTTGGTCGGGATACAGCCGTAGTTCACACAGGTGCCGCCGACGAGTTTGCGTTCGACTACCGCGACCGTCTTCCCGGCCTCGGTCAGTCGCCCGGCCAACGGCGGGCCGGCCTGTCCCGCTCCGACGACGATCGCGTCGAAGCGCTCGGTCACAGCGCCGCTGTCAGGGCCGCGATGCTGAAACCGGCCAACACCGCGACGACATCCTCGGTCAGCGCGACGGGCAGGTCGATGCCCACCTTGTCGGTCAGCCGGCGGCGCAACTCGAAGCCGCCGAGGGTGCCCAGTACCGCGCCGATCATCCCGGCGCCCAAGCCGCCCCAGGTGTAGCCCCAGGCCGTGCCCAGCGCCGCACCCGAGAAGGCGCCGGTGACCAGTCGCGCCGCGAAGGGCGCCGCCGAGGTGCGGTTCGGGGTGTTGGGGAGCTGATCGGATACCAACTCGGCGACGGCCAGCACGGTCAACAGGGCGACGACGATCCAGTTACCCAGCCAGGAGGCCCAGGTGCCGTCCAGGTTGATCCACTGCAGAACCACCGCCCAGGACACCGCGGCCGGGGCGGTGAAGGCCCGCAGCCCGGCGACCGCCCCGATCAGCAGCGCCAGCAGGAGGACCAGAACGTGCGTCGTCACACCGGGACGCTAACACGATCAGAAGCGGCAGAACCTGATGTCGGACGCCAAAATGGCCTTTGCCCCGATGGCGGCAAGCTCGTCCATCGTGGTGTTGACGGACTTGCGAGGCACCAGTGCTCGCACCGCCACCCAGGCGGGGTCGGCCAGCGGCGAGATCGTGGGCGACTCCAGACCAGGGGTGACCTCGGCCGCGCGATCCAGCAGCGACCGCGGGCAGTCGTAGTCGAGCATCAGATACTGCTGACCGAACACCACCCCCTGCACCCGGCCCTTGAGCTGATCGCGGGCGCGGTCGGCCGGCCGGTCGGCCGCCTCGATGAGGACGGCCTCGGAGTCGCAGAGCGATTCGCCGAAGGCCACCAGATCGTGTTGGCGCAGCGTGCGGCCGGACCCGACGACGTCGGCAATCGCGTCGGCGACGCCGAGTTGGACGGAAATCTCGACCGCACCGTCGAGCCGGATGACCGTGGCCTCGATCCCGTTATCGGACAAGTTCTTCCGCACCAGGTTGGGATAGGCGGTGGCGATCCGCTTGCCGGCCAGGTCGGCCACCGCCCAATCCCGGCCCGCCGGCGCGGCGTACCGGAAGGTGGACGAGCCGAAGCCCAGCGCCAGCCGTTCGACGATCGGGGCCCCGGATTCGGCGGCCAGATCGCGGCCGGTGATCCCCAGGTCGAGCTCACCCGAGGCCACGTAGATCGCAATGTCCTTGGGCCGCAGGAAGAAGAACTCGACGTTGTTGTCCCGGTCGATGACCGTCAGATCCTTGGGGTCGGTGCGACGGCGGTACCCGGCCTCCGACAGGATCTCGGCGGCGGATTCGCTCAGGGCGCCCTTGTTGGGTACGGCTACTCGCAGCATGGCGGTCACAACTTCCGGTAGACGTCATCAAGCGTCAGGCCGCGCGCGAGCATCAACACCTGCGCCCAGTACAGCAGCTGGCTGATCTCCTCGGCCAGCGCCTCGTCGGACTCGTGCTCGGCGGCCATCCAGACCTCGCCGGCCTCCTCGAGGACCTTTTTGCCAATGGTGTGCACGCCGGCGTCCAGCGCGGCGATCGTCGCGCTGCCGGTGGGTCGGGTGCGCGCACGTTCGCCCAGTTCGGCAAACAGCTCCTCGAACGTCTTCACGGGCAGTGATTCTTTCATGCCCTCGATCGGCGGGACCGCTAGGTGACCTGAGGCTCGTCGGTCGGCTTGCCCTCGCGCAGCAATTCCGCGTGCATGTCCTCCAGCGAGACACCCTTGGTCTCCCGCACGAAGCGCCACACGAACAGGAACGAGAGCACCGCGCACAGGGCGTAGAACCCATAGGCGGCACCCAGGAAGTTGCGCAGTTCGGGGAACGACACCGTGATCAACCAGTTGGCTGTCCACTGGCCCGCCGCCGCCAGGCCGAGGGCCGCGGCCCGAATCCGGTTCGGGAACATCTCGCCGAGCAGCACCCAGACCACCGGGCCCCACGACATCCCGAACGCGACGACGAACAGATTGGCAGCGATCAGTGCGATGGTCCCGGTCGCGCCCTCGAGCCGGGGCTGACCGTCGACCAGCGGTGCGCTGGCGAAAATGATCGCCATGGTGGCGAGCGTGATCGCCATGCCCGAGGAGCCCACCAGCAGCAGCGGTTTGCGACCGACCTTGTCGATCAGCGCGATCGCGATCAGCGTCGTCAGGATGTTGACCACCGAGGTGATCACCGTGATCGTGAACGACGAGCTCTCGTCGAATCCGACCGCCTGCCACAGCACGTTCGAGTAGTAGAAGATCACGTTGATTCCGACGAACTGCTGGAAGATCGACAGTCCCAGGCCCACCCAGACGATGGCGTACAAGCCGCCGGTCGGCTTACGCAGGTCCCGCCAGGACGGTTTGTCCTCGCGCTCCAGCGTCTCCTTGATCCGATTGATGGTGATTTCCAGGTTCTTGGTGCCCAACAGCCGGGTGAGCACCCGGCGCGCCTCCGGAATCCGGTGGGTGGCAACGAGATAACGCGGCGACTCCGGAATGGTGTAGGCCAGCGTGCCGTAGACCACGGCGGGAATGGCCATCATCAGGAACATCCATCGCCAGGCCTCCAAGCCCAGCCACAGCTCCTGATCCGAGCCGCCGGCGAGGTGCGCCAGCACCCAGTCGATGGCCAACGACAAAAAGATGCCCGACACGATGGCCAACTGCTGCAGCGACCCGAGCCGGCCACGGATCTGGGGCGGCGCCACCTCGGCGATGTAGGCGGGCGCGATCACCGACGCCACCCCGACTCCGATGCCGCCGACGATCCGGAACACCACGACCATCCAAATGTCGGTCGCCAGCCCCGTTCCCAATGCACTCAGCAGGAACAGCACCGCGGCGATCTTCATCACGGCGAGTCGGCCGATCCGGTCGGCCAGCCGGCCCGCGGTCATCGCACCCGCGGCCGCGCCCAGCAGGGCCGAGGCCACCGCGAAACCCAGTGACGCGTTGCCGATCTCGAAATGCTTCTGCAGCGCATCGACGGCGCCGTTGATCACCGCGCTGTCGTAGCCGAAGAGCAGACCACCCAACGCAGCGACGGACGCGATCCGAACCGCACTGCGCCCGCTGGAGAATTCCGCGTCAACTTCCGGACCCTGGGACATCGATCCCCTTCCCGACGACGCCGAGTGCGTGAGTTGCCTCACATTTAAGCACTTGCCGCCGCGCGGGACAGGCCGTTCTAACCAGCCTTGCGCGCGCGGCCGTCGACCTCGGCGTACATCGCGCGCAGATCCGCGACCGTGAGATCGGTCAGGGCCTCGAGGTGTCGGCGTCGTGGACTGCCGGGCACCACCACTTCGTTGGGGACGACCAGAACCGCGCACCCCGCGTCCTCGGCCGCTTCAGTGCCCGTCGCCGAGTCCTCGATGGCCAGGCAGTGCGCCGGATCCAGGCCGAGCAGCTGCGCCGCGCGCAGGTACGGGTCCGGGGCCGGTTTTCCGCTGGGCACCTCGTCGCCGCAGACGGACACCGAAAAATAATGGCGGCCAATGCTGTTGAGCGCCTTCTCGGTGAGGTCGCGGCGGGTGTTGGTGACCAGCGCCATCGGCACCTCGGCCGCGGTGAGCGCATCCAACATCTCTTGGGCGCCGGCACACCACGGCAGGCCGGTCTCGAATAGTTCGCCGACGTAGTCGTGCATCCAGTCGGCGGTGTGCGCCATCTTTGCGGGGTCGGGTGCCAATCCGAGGTCGGCGTAGAGGATCGCGATGACCGAATCGCTGGATCCACCGACCGTCGAGGTGCGTACCTCGGGGGTGAGTTCGCGGCCGTGCTGCCGGTAGAACTCCTGCAGCGCCAAATCCCAGAGTTTTTCGGAGTCGACGAGCGTGCCGTCCATGTCCCAGAGCACCGCACGCATGGCCCCGATTGTGTCATCGCCGGATGCGAAGTCGAAATCCTTGCGGTGTCGGTCTCCCCGATTACCGTGGAGGGCATGGCGATACTTGTGACCGGCGCCACCGGCAACATCGGGCGCCGCGTCGTGGACCATTTGATTGAGCTGGGCGCCAAAGATATCCGGGCGTTGACCAAAAACCCCCGCAAGGCGGGTCTGCCCGACACGGTGACGACGATCACCGGTTATCTCGGTGCGCCCGAATCGCTGCCGGCCGCACTCGAGGGCGTGGAACGAATGTATCTGGCGCCGCTGCCGGCCACGCTGGACGCCACACTGGACATGGTCAGGAGCGCGAAGGTGGACTACGTGGTGGCCCTGTCCGGTGCCGGCGACTGGCAGGAACACGCCGACAAGATCACGGCGTCGGGGCTGGCGCACACCCAGCTCGGGCCGGGCGAGTTCACTGACAACTTCACCATCTGGGCCGACCAGATCCGGACCACCGGCACGGTGCGCGACCCCTATCCGTCGGTGGTCGAGGCGCCGATCTCGATGGACGACATCGCCCGAGTGGCGGCGACACTGCTGGTCGACCCCCGCGACGCGCACCACGGGAAGGTGTATCCGATCACCGGGCCGGTGGCGCTGAACCGCGCGCAGATCGCCGAGCAGGTCGGTGTCGGTATCGGGGTCGACGTCACGTGCGAGCAGTGCAGCCGCGCCGACGGTGAGGCGGTGTTGCGTCCGGCCATGGGTGAGTACGCGCGCTGGTATCTCGACGAGATCGCGAAGGGCAGCGACCGACCGCAGCAGGCCAACGCCCTGGTAGCCGAGCTGACCGGCACGCCGGCCGAGTCGGTGGCCCAGTGGGCGGCGCGCAATGCCGAACTGTTTGCCTGACACGCATCACTGTCTCGACAGTTCTCGCACCCGCGCCTTGAGGTCTTTCAGAGTTTGGGCGGCCTCGCGGCTGCGCTGCTCCGCCTGGTCGTGGCGGCTGGTGATGGCGGCGAGTTCAGCCTCCGCGACGGGGAGTTGCTTGCGTAACGCGTCGAGGTAGTGCTCGGCTTCCCTGAGCTCGTCGCGGAGACGAGACGCCGCTCGTTCGGCCTCCGTGTGTGCGCGTTTGGCGTCGGCGAGCGCAATCTTGGCCCCGAGGCAGGCATCCGCCGCCGCCTCCTCCGGCGTGGTGTCCGGGATGGCACTTTCGGCCTCAGCCACCTCACCCACCAGGAACTCGCCGAAACCCGACCAGCGCAGCGGCTTGCTCAGCCGGCCCAGCTGGGCGGCGAGTTCCGCGTCGGCGATGGCGGCGTGCAATGTGCCCGCCACGTCGTCGAGCAGGGCCTCCGACGGCCGCGGCAGCTCGGCGGCGTCGAATCCAGCCCGCACGAGCTCGTTGACCAGTCCGCGCTGTTCGGTGGACAGCCGCCGAATGGCCGCACCGTCCATCTCGGTGTGCGCGGTGCGCAGTCGCTCGCCGAGGTCGGTGAGGGCCCGTCGGGCATCGGGATTGGTGTGGACCAGCCGATTGACCACCCACGCGGCAACGGTGGGTTTTCGGGCCGCGCGGATCAGCCTGGCGCGGTCCGGTTCGCCGCGGGCCTTCGCGGCCGCCGCCAGCTCGTTGCGCAGCGCGACGAAATCTTCCGGCCGGCCCGCGTAGAGGGCGTCCAACTCGTCCTCGAACATGGCTGCATTGTGCACCGGTGGCGCCGCCGGCGTGCGCAACGATCCACAGCTGTCCGGCCGGGCGCCAACGATATCGCACACCGACGGTCCGCGCTGCGCTCGGATGCGGGGTCAGTCCTCCGGGTTGTAGCCCAGATTGGGCGCCAGCCAGCGCTCGGCCTCCTGCAGCGTCCAGCCCTTGCGCCGCGCGTAGTCGGCGACCTGGTCCTGCGCCAGCCTGCCGACCACGAAGTACTGCGACTGCGGGTGCGAGAAGTACCAGCCGCTGACCGCGGCACCGGGCCACATCGCCATCGAGTCGGTCAACTCGATGCCGGTGCGCTCGGTGACGTCCAGCAACTCGAACAGGGTGGCCTTCTCGGTGTGCTCGGGGCAGGCCGGGTAGCCCGGCGCCGGTCGGATTCCCACGTACTTCTCGCCGATGAGGGCCTCGTTGTCGAGTTGCTCGTCGGGCTGGTAGCCCCAGAACTCCTTGCGGACCCGTTGGTGCAGCCGTTCGGCGAAGGCCTCTGCCAACCGGTCGGCGAGCGACTCCAGCAGGATCGCGCTGTAGTCGTCGAGGTCTGCCTTGAACTCCATGATCTTGTCCTGGCTGCCCAGGCCCGCGGTGACGGCGAAGGCGCCGACGAAGTCGGCGGCCCCGGTTTCTTTCGGGGCGATGAAATCGCCCAGTGACCGGTTCGGGATGCCCGCGCGGTGCTCGCCCTGCTGGCGCAGGTTGTGCAGCGTGGTCAACACCGTGGTCCGGGTCTCGTCGGTGTAGACCTCGACGTCGTCACCCACCGCATTCGCCGGGAAGAACCCGATCACCCCGTTGGCGGTCAGCCACTTCTCCTTGATCAGGGTGTCGAGCATCTCCTGAGCGTCGTCGTACAGCTTGCGGGCGGTCTCACCCGAAGCCGGATTATTGAGGATGTCGGGGAAGCGGCCCTTCATCTCCCAGGCGTTGAAGAACGGCTGCCAGTCGATGACTTCGCGCAACTCGGCGAGGTCGTAATCGAGAAACTCCCGCACCCCGACGCCCTGGGCGGGCACCGGCGGGGTGTAGCCGCCCCACTCGATCGGTGTCCGGTTCGCGCGGGCCTTCTCCAGCGTCAGCATCGGCCGCTCGTTCTTCTGGGCGTGCCGTTCCCGCAGCGATGCGTAGTCCTTCTCGGTGGCCTCCAGCAGCGCCGGACGCTGCTTGTCGTCGAGCAATGCGGCCGCCACCGGAACCGAGCGGGACGCGTCCTTGACCCAGACCACCGCGCCGCTGCGACGCGGGGAGATTTTCACGGCGGTGTGCGCGCGCGACGTCGTCGCGCCGCCGATCAGCAGCGGGATCTGCAGGCCTTCGCGTTCCATCTCGACAGCGAAGTTGACCATCTCGTCCAGCGACGGGGTGATCAGACCGCTCAACCCGATGATGTCGGCCTGGTGCTCCTTGGCCGCGTCCAGGATCTTCTTCGCGGGCACCATCACCCCGAGGTCGATCACCTCGAAGTTGTTGCACTGCAGGACGACTCCGACGATGTTCTTGCCGATGTCGTGGACGTCGCCCTTGACCGTCGCCATGATGATGGTGCCGTTGGTGTCCTTGACCGAGGACGTGCCGTTGGCTTCCTTCTCCGCCTCGATGAACGGCAGCAGGTAGGCGACGGCCTTCTTCATCACCCGGGCCGACTTGACCACCTGGGGCAGGAACATCTTGCCGGCGCCGAACAGGTCCCCGACGACGTTCATACCGTCCATCAGTGGGCCCTCGATCACCTCGATGGGACGGCCGCCGGCGGTCTCGATCTCGGCGCGTAGCTCCTCGGTGTCCTCCTCGGCGTGCGCGTCGATGCCCTTGACCAGCGCGTGCGTGATCCGTTCGCGGACTGGCAGGGATCGCCACTCGGCGGCCGCGGGATCTTCGGGCTTGTCGTTGCTATTGAATCGCTCGGCGATCTCCAGCAGCCGCTCGGCCGCATCCTCGCGCCGGTTCAGCACGACGTCCTCGATGCGCTCCCGCAGCTCGGCGTCGATCGAGTCGTAGGGCACCAGCGCACCGGCGTTGACGATGCCCATGCTCAGGCCGGCCTTGATGGCGTGGAACAGGAACACCGCGTGGATCGCCTCGCGGACCGGGTTGTTGCCCCGGAACGAGAACGACACGTTCGAGATACCGCCGGAGATGTGCACCCCGGGCAGGTTCTCCTTGATCCAGGCGCAGGCCTCAATGAAGTCGATGCCGTAGGTCGCGTGCTCCTCGATCCCGGTGGCCAGCGCGAAGCAGTTCGGGTCGAAGATGATGTCTTCGGCCGGGAAGCCGACCTGCTCGGTCAGGATCCGGTAGGCGCGGCCGCAGATCTCCTTGCGGCGCTCCAGGTTGTCGGCCTGGCCCTGCTCGTCGAAGGCCATGACGACGACGGCTGCGCCGAACTTGCGGCACAGCTGCGCCTCCCGGATGAACTTCTCCTCGCCCTCCTTCATGGAGATCGAGTTCACGATCGGCTTGCCCTGCACGTTCTTCAGGCCCGCCTCGATGACCTCCCACTTGGACGAGTCGATCATCACCGGGACCCGGCTGATGTCCGGCTCGGACGCGATCAGCTTGGTGAAGCGGTCCATCGCGGCGACGCCGTCGATCATCCCCTCGTCCATGTTGATGTCGATGATCTGCGCACCGACCTCGACCTGCTGCAGAGCGACCGACACCGCGGTGTCGTAGTCCTCGGCCTTGATCAGGTTCCGGAACCGCGCCGAGCCGGTGATGTTGGTGCGTTCACCGATGTTGACGAACAGCGAGTTGTCGTCGATGTTGAGCGGCTCCAGACCTGACAACCGGGTGGCCACCGGGATCTCGGGCACCTGACGCGGCGGCTTGCCTTCGACCACCTTCGCGATTTCGGCGATGTGCGCCGGCGTCGTTCCGCAGCAGCCGCCGACCAGGTTGACAAAGCCCGCGTCGGCGAAGTCGGCGAGGTACGCGGCCTGACGTTGCGGAGTCTCGTCGTATTCGGCGAAGGCGTTGGGCAGGCCCGCGTTCGGGTAGCAGGACACGAAAGTATCTGCGATGCGCGAGATCTCGGCGATGTACGGCCGCATCTCGGGTGCGCCCAGGGCGCAGTTGAGTCCGACGGCCAGCGGCTTGGCGTGCCTGATCGAGTTCCAGAACGCCTCGGTGACCTGGCCGGACAGCGTCCGCCCGGACGCATCGGTGATGGTGCCGGAGATGATCACCGGCCAGCGGCGTCCCCGCTCCTCGAACAGCGTCTCGATGGCGAACACCGCCGCTTTGGCGTTCAGGGTGTCGAAGATCGTCTCGACGAGGATGATGTCGGCACCGCCATCGACCAGGCCGTTGGCGGCCTCGAGGTAGGCGGCGACCAACTTGTCATAGGAGATGTTGCGGGCGCCCGGATCGTTGACATCCGGCGAGATCGACGCGGTCCGCGTCGTCGGCCCCAGGACCCCGGCGACATAGCGGGGCCGCTCCGGAGTACTGAACTCGTCGCACGCCGCCCGGGCCAGCGCTGCGCCGACGTGATTCAGCTCGTAGCTCAACTCGGCCATGCCGTAGTCCGACAACGAGATCGCGGTGGCGTTGAACGTGTTGGTTTCCAGGATGTCGGCGCCGACTTCGAGATACTCGCGGTGGATCGCCTCGATGATCTGCGGCTGCGTCAGGTTGAGCAGGTCGTTGTTGCCCTGCAGGTCGCTGGGCCAATCCTGGAACCGTTCGCCGCGGTAGCCGGCCTCGTCGGGCCGGTCGCGCTGGATGGCGGTGCCCATGGCCCCGTCGATGACCATGATCCGCTGGCGCAGTGCCGCCGTGAGTTCCTCGGTGCAGTCGGGACGAGTGTTCGGCTGCACCGTGGTGGACTCAGATGTCTGCTGCTCAGTGGTATTCACACAACATCCTTCCGTTACGGAAGGCGTCCTTGACTCTGCCGAGCGTGGCGGATATCAAGGTGCCAGGCCCCGATTAACCGTTGCAACGCCTCTCGGCAGAAAAAGTCTACGTGGTCACCCGGTCCTCGTCTGAACACCCCACGCCCCGGGAGTCGTTTTCGCGGCGGTCACCTCGACGGATCGGTGCCATTCCCCCGCGGCCTGCGCGCGCCCGCACTCAGCACGCACCCAACGTCGTACGCTGGGTAAGTGACCTCGCCGGATTCCCGCAGAGCTGATCTGCCCGAACTCCACAAGACCATCATTGTGGCGGCCTTTGAAGGCTGGAACGATGCCGGCGACGCCGCCAGCGATGCCGTCGAGCATCTGGATGCGATCTGGGAAGCCGCCAAGATCATGGACATCGACGACGAGTCCTACTACGACTATCAGGTCAATCGCCCGGTGATCCGCCAATTGGACGGCGTGACCAGGGAGTTGGTCTGGCCCTCGATGCGGATCTCGCACTGCCGCCCACCCGGCAGCGACCGCGACATCGTGTTGATGCACGGCGTCGAACCCAACATGCGCTGGCGCTCGTTCTGCGCGGAACTGCTGGCCATCGCCGAGAAGCTGGACGTCGACACCGTGGTGATCCTGGGCGCGTTGCTCGCCGATACCCCACACAGTCGGCCGGTCCCGGTGTCCGGGGCGGCCTATTCGTCGGACTCCGCGGAGTACTTCGGTCTCGAGGAGACCCGCTACGAGGGGCCGACCGGGATCGCCGGGGTGTTCCAGGACGCGTGCGTGGCCGCCGGCATCCCCGCGGTGACGTTCTGGGCCGCGGTCCCCCACTATGTGTCGCACCCGCCGAATCCGAAGGCCACCGTGGCGCTGCTGCGCCGGGTCGAAGATGTGCTCGACATCGAGGTGCCGCTGGCGGATCTGCCGCAGCAGGCCGAGGAGTGGGAGCAGGCGGTCACCGAGATGACCTCCGAGGACGACGAGGTCGCCGAGTACGTCGCATCCCTGGAGGAGCGCGGCGACGCCGAGGTCGACATGAACGAGGCGCTGGGCAAGATCGACGGCGACGCGCTGGCCGCCGAGTTCGAGCGGTACCTGCGTCGGCGCGGTCCCGGCGGCAGTCCGGGGTTCGGACGCTAGAGGGCGATCCCGAGCAGCGCGTCGACGGCGGCGGCCACCAGTTTCGGCGCCTGCTCGTCGTGCCCGCCGTACTCGAGCGCGTCGGTACACCAGCCGTCAAGAGCGGCAAGCGCTTTGGGGGTGTCCAGATCGTCGGCGAGGTAGCGGCGCACCCGGGCCAGCACATCGGCGGCGGCCGGACCGGCCGGGAGCGCGACCGCGGCCCGCCAGCGCGCCAGCCGCTGCTGCGCATCGGTGAGCACCCGCGGACTCCAGGACCGGTCGGCGCGGTAGTGCCCCTCGAACAACCCGAGCCGGATGGCCCCCGGATCCACCCCGTCGGAGCGCAGCCCCGACACCAGCACCAGGTTGCCGAGGCTCTTGGACATCTTATGGCCGTCCCAGCCAATCATCCCCGCGTGCACGTAGTGCCGGGCGAAACGGCGCTGTGCGGTCACGGATTCGGCGTGCGCGGCCGAGAACTCGTGGTGCGGGAAGATCAGGTCGCTGCCGCCGCCCTGGACGTCGAAACCCATGCCGAGCCGGGTCAGCGCGATCGCCGAACATTCGATGTGCCAGCCGGGGCGCCCCGGACCGAACGGCGAATCCCAGCTGGGCTCGCCCTCGCGGGCGGCCTGCCACACCAGCGCATCGAGCGGGTCGGCCTTGCCGGGCCGGTCGGGATCGCCGCCGCGTTCGGCGAACAGGGCGCGCATGGTGTCCTGGTCGTAGCCGGATTCGTAGCCGAACTGCGCGGTCGCGTCGGCCCGGAAGTACACGTCCGGGAACTCGGCGTCGTCGACCACATAGGCCGCGCCGGAGGCCAGCATCTTCTCGACGAGTTCGATGACCTCGTCGATCGCGTCGGTGGCGGCCACGTAGTCGCGCGGCGGCAGCACCCGCAGCGCGCTCATGTCCTCGCGGAACAGCTGGGTCTCGCGCTCGCCGAGGTCGCGCCAGTGCACGCCGTCGCGGGCCGCGCGCTCGAACAGCGGATCATCGATGTCGGTGATGTTCTGGACGTAGTGCACTTGATGCCCGGAGTCCAGCCACATCCGATGGATGAGGTCGAACGCCAGGTAGGTCGCCGCGTGCCCCAGATGCGTCGCGTCGTACGGGGTGATCCCGCACACGTACATGGTGGCAGTGGGCCCCGGCGAGACCGGACGGACCTGCCGGTCCGCACTGTCGTAGAGCCGCAACTGCGGTGCCTGCCCAGGCAACTCCGGAACTGAAGCCCCCGACCACGATTGCATAGCCTCGAACTCTATTCGGGCTCCGCCGGCGCTCATCAACTGGCCGACCGGATCGCGCCGAGGAGCACGTCAGCGAGCTCGGCCCGACACATCAACAGATCCGGCAGATACGGATCGGGCCGGTTGTAGAGCATCGGGGATCCGTCGAGCCGGGAGGCGTGCATACCCGCCGCCTGGATGACCCCGCCCGGTGCGGCCGAGTCCCACTCCCACTGGCCCCCGGCGTGGATGTAGGCGTCGACGTCGCCCCGGACCACCGCCATGGCCTTGGCGCCGGCCGATCCGATCCGAACCAGCTCGAAGTCCACGTACTGGGACATCCGGTACAGCACGGCCGGTGGTCGGTTGGCGCTGGCCGTGATGCGGATCGGCGCGCCGGGATCGCGCCGGGGCGCGGCCTGCACGGTGTCGGAGCGGAACACCTCACCGGTGGCGGGCAGGGCCACCACGGCGTCGGTGATGCGGCCGTCGGGACCGCCGACGCGTTGCCACAGCGCGATGTGCACGGCCCAGTCCGGCCGGTGCGGGGTGGAGAATTCGCGGGTGCCGTCGACCGGGTCGATGATCCAGACCCGGTCGGACTGCAGTCGGCGCAGATTGTCGGGGGCCTCTTCGGAGAGCACCGCGTCGTTGGGGCGTTCGGCGGCCAGCCGCCGCATCAGCAGGGTGTTGGCGCGGCTGTCACCGGCGTCGCCGAGCATCCAGGGATAGTCGAACCCCACCTCTTCGCGCACCGCCAGCAGCAGCTTGCCGGCGTCGACAGCGAGGTCGGCGGCAAGGGCGGCATCCGTCTGATTCGTGCTGCTGCCGGCTGCCACTGTCACCGTGTCAGTATCCGCGATGAGTGTGGTGGCGCTGAGCTGGGGTTGGGCTGTCGGTAAATTCGGCACATGCGTACAACAGCGAAGTCGGCCGCGATCATCCTGACCGCCGCCGCGGCGCTGGTGGCCTGCGCAAACGAGCAGCCGACCCGCACCCTGACGGGGACCAGCTGGCAGCTGGTGTCGATCCAGTCGATGGCCGACCAGCAGCCCACCTCGGTGCCCGATCCCAGCAAGTTCACCGTGGCATTCGGCGCCGACGGGCGGGCGTCCTTCCAGCTCGACTGCAACCGGGGCACCAGCCCGTATACCGCCGAGCCCAGCGCCGACGGCACCTCGGGGTCGCTGACGTTCGGCCCGATCGCCGTCACCGAGATGTTCTGCGCGCAACCGTCGATGGACGAGCAGGTGACCACGTCGCTGCAGTTCGTGCGGACCTACCTGGTCACCGACGACGAGCTGCACCTGTCCAAGCTGGCCGACGGCGGAATCCTGACCTGGCGACCGGCCTGAGTCAGAAGGCCGGCCAGGGAATCGGCCGCGAGCGGTGCGGCGAGGGCATCACCGGGTCGTCGAGCACCTCGCGGATCCGGGTCCGCAGCGCCGCGATTTCCGCGCCGGTGACCAGCGGGGCCAGCTGCTCGGCGAGCGCACCGTCGAGGTCGCGCTGCAGACCGCTGACCGCCTCGAGGACGGCGTCGTCGATGGGTTTGCCCGCCCAGCCCCACAGCACCGTGCGCAGCTTGTCCTCGGTGTGCAGGCACAGGCCGTGGTCGACGCCGTAGACCTGACCGTCGATGCCGGACAGGATGTGGCCGCCCTTGCGGTCGGCGTTGTTGACCAGGATGTCGAAGACCGCCATTCGGGCCAGGCGTGGGTCATCGGCGTGGATCAGCAGCACCTCGGCGCCGGCGTAGTCCTGGGCGCGCAGCACCGGGAGGTAGCCCGCGGGCAGCTGATCGGCCGGGCACAGGTCGACCAGGTCCAGCTCGGACTCGGACTCGGTGTCGGGCTCGGGCTCGGGCTGGTCCACCCACCGTTGCACCATTCCCTCACCGGCCGGACCGGATCGAATGATGGTGTGCGGCACAATGTCCCAGCCGAGCGCCGCCGAGATCAGAAACGTTCCCAACTCGCGTCCGGCCAGCGTGCCGTCGGGGAAATCCCACAGCGGCTGTTCGCCGGCGACCGGTTTGTACACGCAGTGCGTCCGGTGCCCGTCCAGCTCGGCCTCACACAGGAAGGTGGCGTTGCTCGCCGAACGGATCCTGCCGAGGACCGTCAGCTCTCCGTGCTGCAGGACTTCCGCGGGCTCACGGTTGGGGGTCATCATCAGACCCGAAGAGTTCGGCGCGCCGGTAGCCGTTGGTGCGGACACAGATGTGGCCCTCGGGATCCAGCGGCTCGTCGCACAGCGGGCACGGCGGCCGACCCGCCGAGATCACCCGCTGGGACCGGTTGGCGAACTGCCGCGCCGACTGCGGACTCAGGAACACCCGGACCGCGTCCGGGCCCTCCTCGGCGTCGTCGAGCACCACCGAGGCGTCGAACTCGGAGTCGGTGACCGCGAGCAACTCCACCACCACGGTCTGGGCCTCGGAGTCCCAGCCCAGGCCCATGGTGCCGACCCGGAATTCGGCGTCCACCGGCATCACCAGCGGGCTGAGGTCCTCCACCTCCGCGGTCTCCGGCGGCAGCGGCGTCCCGAACCGCCGGTTGACCTCGACCAGCAGCGCGCTGATCCGGTCGGCGAGGACCTCCACCTGCTGCTTCTCGATCATCACCGAGACCACGCGGTTGTCGTGGACCGCCTGCAGGTAGAACGTCCGGTTTCCGGGTTCACCGACCGTCCCGGCCACAAAGCGGTCGGGCGTGCGGAAAACATGAATTGCTCGGGCCATGGCCCCTCCAAAATACCGGCTGCCACCGGCGGGTCAGGTTTCAGTCCGTGGAGCCGCCGACGACAGCGTCCCCTGCCGCGGGGTTCTCACCGTTGGTTTCGGCCGCGGGCGGGGCGCTCAGGACGCTGGCCAGCGCCGGTCCGGTGTGGTTGACGTGGACCACGAACGGGCGCAGCGCGGTGTAGCGGATGACGCTGCACGAGGCCGGGTCGGCCGTGATGCGCTGGAAGCCGTCCAGGTGCAGGCCGAGCGCGTCGGCCACCACGGCCTTGATCACGTCCCCGTGGGTGCATGCCACCCACAGCGCGTCGCCGCCGTGCTGCTCGGCCAGCAGCCGATCGTGTTCGCGGATCGCGGACACCGCGCGGGCCTGTACCTCGGCCAAGCCCTCACCGTCGGGAAAGATCGCGGCGCTGGGCTGCTGCTGGACCACCTTCCACAGCGGCTCCTTCACCAACTCGCCGATGGCCCGGCCGGTCCAGGCGCCGTAATCGACCTCGCTGATCCGCTCGTCGACGGTCGGGTCCAGCGCCAGTGCGGCCGCCAACGGCTCCAGGGTGCGTTCGCAGCGCAGCATCGGGGACCGCACCAACGCCTTGATCGGCAGCGTCGCCAACCGATCGACCAGGGCCGCGGCCTGTTCGCGGCCGCGGTCATCGAGGTCGACGCCGGCGCTGCGGCCCGCCAGGGTGTGCGCGGTATTGGAGGTCGAGCGGCCGTGCCGCAGCAGGATTACGGTCATGTCGCGCTCATCACTCCAGTTCCGAGAAGGACCAACAACGCCGCGCCCAGCACCAGGCGGTAGCCGACGAACCAATACATGCTGTGACGGGCCAGGAAGCGCAACAGCCACGCGACCGCCGCCAATCCCACCACGAAGGCGATCAGCACGGACACCAGCAGTTGCGGACCTGTCGCGCTCATCCCGGCGCTGACCGGAGCGAACGCGTCCGGCAGCGAGAACAGCCCGGAGGCGAATACCGCGGGAATGGCCAGCAGGAAACCGAACCGGGCCGCCAGTGCCCGGTCCAGGCCCAGGAACAGGCCCGCGCTGATGGTGGCGCCGGACCGCGATACCCCGGGGACCAGCGCCAGGCACTGCGCGAGGCCGACGATGACCGCGTCGCGCCAGGTCAGCTGCTCCATGTGGCGGGTCTGGCGCCCCACGTACTCCGCGACGGCGATGACCACGGAGAAGACGATGAGCGCGGTGGCGACCAGCCACAGATTGCGGGCGCCGGTGCGGATCTCATCCTTGAACGCCAACCCGAGCACGCAGATCGGGATGGTGCCGATGATGACGAACCAGCCCATCCGGTAATCGAGGTTGTCGCGGCGGGTCCGGTCGAAGATCCCGGTGAACCAGGCCCGCACGATCCGGTTGATGTCCCGGGCGAAGTACAACAGCACCGCAGCCTCGGTGCCCAGCTGCGTGACCGCGGTGAACGAGGCACCGGCGTCGTCGGAGAAGAACAGCCGCGAGGTGATCGCCAGATGGCCCGACGACGACACCGGCAGAAACTCCGTCAGTCCCTGCACGATGGACAGCACCACCACCTGCAGCCAGGACATCGCCGCCACTTCCACGCCGACGACCGTACGTGACGAGTCGCCCGAGGCGCTCAGCGCGCCGGGCCGGCCGTCGCCTCGGCGACCGCGTCGCGTACCGCCGCGATCAGGCTGCGTTCGTCGGTCAGGTCGATGTCCTTGCAGTTGCGGGTGAGCGAGGCCACCACGTCTTCGTCCTGCGGCACCGGGCCGACCAGGCGCGGCCGGTAGACCTCGACGACCAGATCCTGGCGGTCACGCACGTTGAACGCGAAGGGCCGGCCGTCGCCGAGCGCGCCGAACCCGCTGGCGTGCAGCCCGGTGGCGATGACCTCGACGACGAACTCCCCGTCGGGTCCGGGGTCTGCGGTCCACGACATGCGCCGACCATACCGCCGGGCCCGGCCGGGTCGACGACCCCGGCGGATAGAGTCGGTGCCCGATGCCCCACCAGCGAAAGTTGCCCGTGTCGTTTCCCAGCTCCGCCCCCAGCAAACCGCCGGTCCGGCGCCGGGCCGCCGCGGTGATCACCGCGCTGGCGTTGCTGGGCGGCGTTTCGTGCTCGCAGGATGCGGTCGAGGTGGCCCCGCCGACCATCCCGCCGGCCTCCCCCGCGGTGTCGCCGCCGGCGGTGAACCCGCCCGCGGGCGTCGTGCGGCCGCTGGCGGGAACGCCGCAGGCCGCGACCTTCGATGCGGTCGGCGCCGCACTCGTGGTGCTGAGCCCCGGACCTGAACCCGCGGCCCCGGCCGTCCTCACGGTGTTCGGCGGCGGCAGCGGGCCCGGCCGGGTCATCGAACTGCCCGGGCCGGCGACCGCGCTGGCCGGCAACGGCGAGGGGCAGGTGTACCTGTCGACCCGCGGTGGCTACTTCATCGTGGATATCGGCGCTGCGGATCGGTCGGCGACGACGGCCCGCGTCGAGGTGGGCGATCAGTCCGAGACCGACTTCACCGCGATCGCGCGGCGCGCCGACGGCCGCATGGTGCTCGGCAGCGCCGACGGCGCGATCTTCATCCTGGACCCGACCACGGGTTCGGTGGCGACCGTGAGCCATCAGCGGAAGATCTTCGCGCGGGTGGATTCCATTGTCACCGCGGGCGATACCGCCGTGGTGTTGGATCGGGGACAGACCTCGGTGACCGCGATCAACGCCGACGGCGAGGCCGCCCAGGCGCTGCGGGCCGGCGACGGCGCCACCACGATCGTCGCCGATCCGGTGGGCCGGATCCTGGTCGCCGACACCCGCGGCGAGGAACTGCTGGTGTTCTCGGCGAACCCGCTGATCATGCGGCAGCGTTATCCGGTGGCCTCCGCGCCGTACGGCCTGGCCGGGTCGGCGCAGCTGGCGTGGGTGTCGCAGACGGCGGCCAACTCCGTGGTTGGTTACGATCTGTCCACCGGTATTCCCGTCGAGAAGGTCCGCTATCCGACCGTGCAGCAACCGAACAGCCTGGGCTACGACCCCGCGACCGACACCCTGTACGTGGTGTCGGGGTCGGGCGCCGGGGTTCAGGTGATCGGCGACGCGACGGGTTCGCGTTGACCCGCCGGTCCGCCCGCACCCGACTTCCAGTGGGGTGGGACGTCGACCTGTCCGATGAGTACGAATGGGTTCCGCTGCGGCTGCCGCCCGATGTCACCCGGCTGACGGCCTCGACCCGGCTGTCGATCGAGGCCGAGTATCGCGGTTGGGAGCTGTCCAAGGTGCGCCTGTACAGCGACGGTAGCCGTCGGGTTTTGTTGCGCCGCAAGAAGTCCCGCGTGCTCAACCCGCACGCCGATCCGATCCCGGAGCTGTAGGTGTACCAGACGCTACGCCGCGGCCTGTTCGCGGTGCCCGCCGAACGCATCCACACGGTGGTGTTCGCCGCGTTGCGCTCGGCCACCGCGCTGGGGCCCGCGCGCCGGCGACTGCACGCCATGCTCGCGCCCACCGACCCGATCCTGGCCAGCACCGTCTTCGGCGTCCGGTTTCCGGGACCGCTGGGGCTGGCCGCCGGTTTCGACAAGAACGGCCGCGGTCTGCACACCTGGGGCGCGCTCGGGTTCGGCTATGCCGAGGTGGGCACCGTCACCGCGCAGGCCCAACCCGGCAATCCGCAGCCGCGGCTGTTCCGGCTGCCCGCGGACCGGGGCCTGCTCAACCGGTTGGGCTTCAACAACCACGGCGCGGGCGAGTTGGCACTGCAGTTGGCCCGGCACCGTCCGGACGTGCCGATCGGTGTCAACATCGGCAAGAGCAAGGTGACGCCGCCGGAGCAGGCGGTCGACGACTATCGGGCCAGCGCCCGCCTGCTGGGCTCGCTGGCCGCCTACCTGGTGGTGAACGTGAGCTCGCCGAACACCCCGGGCCTGCGGGATCTGCAGGCGGTGGAGACGCTGCGGCCCATCCTCGCCGCGGTGTTGGCCGAGACCACCACCCCGGTGCTGGTGAAGATCGCGCCGGATCTGTCCGACTCCGATATCGACGACATCGCCGACCTGGCACTGGAATTGGGGTTGGCGGGCATCGTCGCCACCAACACCACGGTGTCGCGCGCGGGGCTGCGCACCCCGGGCGTGGACGAGTTGGGTGCCGGCGGGGTCTCCGGACCACCGGTGGCCGCCCGCTCGCTGGAGGTGCTGCGGCGGCTGTACGCCCGGGTGGGAAAGCGGTTGGTGCTGATCAGCGTCGGAGGCATCGAGACCCCCGACGACGCGTGGGAACGCATCACGGCCGGGGCCACCCTGCTGCAGGGCTACACCGGCTTCATCTACGGCGGCGGCAGGTGGGCCAAGAACATTCACGACGGCCTGGCACAGCGTTTGCGGGCGGGCGGCTTCGCCTCGCTGAGCGACGCGGTGGGCTCGGCGAGCCGCGGTTGAGGTGAGGGACCGTCATCCCCCGCCGTCCCCGGCGGCGGACAGCAACTCGGCGCGGCCGATCTGAGAGACCAGGCTCGCCGAGTCGAAGTAGATGCGCTCGTTGACGATTCGCTCCCCCTCGAAGAAGAACACCGCGATGATCGGCACCCGGAACGACTTCCCCGTCGGGGGCAACCCGTAGAACTCCCCCAGATTGGTTCCCAGCAGGTCGAATTCGACGATCACCGCGTCGTCCGCGACGTGGAAGCGCGCATTCTCGTGGCGTTGGTCGGGGAACGCGGTGCGGGTGGTCAGGTAGTAGCCCATGACCTCGTCCGCGCCGTCGAAGATCTGCCCGGTGGCCATGATCTCGTAGCGCGGATGGCCGTTGAAGGTCGCCAGCGTGCGGTCGAACTCCTTGGTGACCTCGGTTTCCATGTGCTCGCGGATCACCGACAGCCGGCGCTCCCGAAGTGCGTCATCCACCATCTCGGCTACGGTATCGCCCCGGCCCGGCGAGCGCCCGGGTTTGCCCGCAGAACCTCGGGCGCTCGCGAAAAGGGAGCGGTGTTACTTCTGTTCGTAGGTGCCGTGGATGACCGCGCGGGCAATGGCATTCATGAACAGGTTGAAACCCAGGTAGGCCGGCGAGGCGTTCTCGTCCAGCTCCAGCGTCTCGACCTGCAGCGCGTGCACCACGATGAAGTAGCGGTGCACCCCGTGGCCGGCCGGCGGGGCCGCGCCGACGTACCGGCGCATTCCGGCGTCGTTGGTCAGCGTCATTGCCGCACCGGGCAACTCGCTGCCATCGCCGATGCCGGCGGGCAGTTCGGTGACGGTGCCGGGCAGGTTCGCGACCGCCCAGTGCCAGAATCCCGAGGCCGTCGGCGCGTCCGGGTCGTAGACCGTCACGGCGAAGCTGCGGGTCTCCTCGGGGAAGCCGGACCAGCTCAGCTGCGGGGACACGTCTTCTCCCCCGGCCCCCATCAGTCCGCTGACCTGGGCGTTGTCCAGGGGCTGGCCGTCGGTCACCGAGGTCGAGGTGAGCGTGAAACCGGGCAGCTTCGGCAGGTGGTCATACGGGTTGTACGGAAAAGCCATGGTGTCCCTTTCTGGTTGAGTTGTATCGGGCCTAGCAGTTCTTCAGGAAGTGTTCCATCACCTCGGTGCCGAACCTCAGTGCATCCACCGGCACCCGCTCGTCGACGCCGTGGAACAGTGCCGCGAAGTCCAGTTCGGGTGGCAGCCGCAACGGAACGTAACCGAAACACCGAATACCCAGGCGGGCAAAGTGTTTCGCGTCGGTCCCGCCGGACATCATGTAGGGCACGGTCCGGGCCTCGGGGTCCACGGCCAGCAGCGCGGAGTTCATCGCCGCCACCAGGTCGCCGTCGAAAGTGGTTTCGTACGAGGGCAACGCGGTGATCCATTCGCGGGTCACGTCCGGTCCGATGATCTCGTCGACCTCGCGTTCGAACGCGGCCTGCCGACCCGGGACTATCCGGCAGTCGATCACCGCCTCGGCCGTCGCCGGGATCACGTTGGCCTTGTATCCGGCCGACAGCATCGTCGGATTCGCGGTGTCGCGCAGGGTGGCCCCGATGATGCGGGCGATGGGACCGAGCTTGGCGATGGCGCCGTCCAGATCGGGCGAGTCGGCGTCGAAGGTGTAGCCGGTCTCCTCGGTGACCGCGGCCAGGAATTCGGCCACGGCGTCGTGCATGACGATCGGGAACTGGTGGCGGCCCAGCTTGGCCACCGCCTCGGCCACGGCCGTCACCGCGTTGTCGTCATGCACCATTGAGCCGTGCCCGGCGCGGGCGCGCGCGGTCAGCCGCATCCACAGCATGCCCTTTTCCGCGGTCTCGATCAGATACAGCCGACGCTCACCACCGTCGCGGCGCGGGATCGTCAGGGAGAAGCCGCCCACCTCCCCGATCGCTTCGGTGATCCCGTCGAACAGGTCGGGCCGGTGCTCCACGAGCCATTTGCAGCCGTAGTTGCCGCCGGCCTCCTCGTCGGCGACGAAGGCGAACACCAGGTCCCGCGGCGGGACGATGCCGGCCCGCTTGAAGTGCCGGGCGACCGCGATCATCATGCCAACCATGTTCTTCATGTCGATCGCGCCCCGGCCCCACACGTAGCCGTTCTCCACGGCCCCGGAGAACGGGTGCACGCTCCAGTCCGCGGCCTCGGCCGGGACGACGTCCAGGTGCCCGTGCAGCAGCAGCGCCCCCCGGGTGCGGTCCGCGCCCGGCAGCCGGGTGAAGACGTTGGCCCGGCCCGGCGCACCCGATTCGATGCACTCGCACTCGTAGCCGACGGCCTCGAGCTGCTGCACCACCCACTGCGCGCATTCGGCCTCGCCCTTGGTGGTCTCGGGCACCCCGGTGTTGGACGTGTCGAACCTGATCAGGGTGCTGACGAGGTCGACCACCTCGTCGACGGCGGGGCTAGGCGGGGTCACAGTGCCCTGTCTACCAGTTCTCGCCGCGAATGCGGGGGTTGGGTTTGGGGCAACGCAACCCGATCCGTTAGCCTTAGCTGCCCGCTGCGCAGCTGTCGCGGCGGGCGATGTCCGAGTGGCGGAATGGCAGACGCGCTAGCTTGAGGTGCTAGTGCCCTATTAACGGGCGTGGGGGTTCAAGTCCCCCCTCGGACACCCAGATGGAGAGTGTTGAGCGGCGAAGCCGCGATCACACCCCGTGCATCCTCAGTACACATCGCGCACGTAGCGCTTCTCGGCGATCAGTTCGCGCTTGTAATCCCGGGCGGCCTCCGCACTCATGCCGCCGTGGGCGCGGATGATGTCGGTCAGCGCGGCGTCGACGTCGTGGGCCATCCGGGCGGCGTCCCCGCACACGTAGAAATGGGCGCCCTCGGCCAGCCAGCGCCACAGCTGCGCGCCGGCCGCGCGCATCCGGTGCTGCACGTACACCCGCTTGGCCTGATCGCGCGAGAACGCCACATCGAGCCGGGTGAGGAAACCGTCGTCGACCATGTCCTCGAGTTCGGCGCGGTAATAGAAATTCTGCTCCCGATGCTGATCGCCGAAGAACAGCCAGTTGGCGCCGGTGTGCCCGAGCGCCCGCCGTTCCTGCAGGAAACCCCGGAACGGGGCGATGCCGGTGCCCGGCCCCACCATGATCATCGGGGTCGCCGGGTCCCGCGGCGGGCGGAAATGCGGCGACCGCTGCAGGAACACGTCCACGCCGGTGCCGACGGGCAGCTCCGCCAGGTAGGTCGATGCCACCCCGCCGCGTGGCGCGCCCTCGGGGCTGCGGTACCGCAGCACCGAGACCGTCACTTGCACCTCGCCCGGACTGACCAGCGGGCTCGACGAGATCGAGTACTGCCGCGGGGTCAACCGCACCAGCACGTCCTGCCACTGCTCGGCCTCGGCGCGCACCGGGAACTCCCGCACCACATCGAGGCCGTTGCGATCCACCAACCATTTCTCCAGGACATCGCGCCGACGCAGCCGCTTGGCCACCGCCCGGTCCGGGTTGTGCTCGGCGACGAAGTCCAGCAGGTTCGGGGTCACCTTGCAGAGGTCGTAATGGGATGTGAGCGCTTGCCGCAGTTCGGTTTCCGCGCCGTCGACGACGACGCCGGTCGCACCGGACAGTCCGGTGGCGGCGAGCCACTCGTCCACGACATCGGCGCTGTTGGCGACGTAGACGCCCAGCGAATCACCCGCGGCATACTCGACGTCGTGGCCGCTGAGGTCGAAGCCGAACTGCCGGACCTCCTTGGCCGCGGTCGGCGGGGTGAGCCGCGCGTTGCCGCACAGCGGCGCCGCGATCGGCCGGGTGCGGGTGAACGGCGCGGGCGCGCGCGGCGCCGTGCCGGTCGCGGGGCTGGGTGAATCCGCCACCAGCTCAACGATTTTGTCGGCCCACCGCCCCAGCGGCTCGTCGTCGTGCACTTCGTGCTCGGCGCGCTCGAGCACTCGGGTGGCGCCCAGTTCGGCCAACCGGGCATCCAGTGCTCTCGCGTACCCGCAGAAGTCGGCGTAGGCGCGGTCGCCGAGGCCCAGCACCGCGAACCGCACGCCCGCCAGGGCGGGCGCCGCCGGCGCGGCGAGCCGGGCCCAGAAGTCCGCCCCGTTATCCGGCGGGCCGCCGTCGCCGAATGTACTGGTGACGATCACGACCTCGCCGGCGTCCGGCAGGTCCGCCAGCGCCGTCTCGTTCAGCGTCCGCAACCGCACACCGCCGAGCCGGCCGCCGAGGGTCGCGGCGAACTCCTCGGCGTTGCCGGTCTGCGAGGCCCACAGCAGCAGCGGCCCGGTCGCGGGCGCCGTGTCGGGGACCACGGCCGGCGAGGAGGCGACGGGGTTCTCGGCGACCGGCTCGAGCCGTACCGCGCAGTACTTGAGTTCCGGCTGCAGGGCATCGGCGTCGACGGCGTCGTTGGTGACCGTGTTGATGTTGCGTGCCCGGCCGTCGGCGTCGTCCCAGTGGAACGGCGCCCAGACGTTTCCCGGCCGGACCCGATCGGTCAGCACGGCCGGCAGCACCGCCTGCCCGCGCCGCGATCGGATCGCCACCGCCGCGCCGGCGGCGATGCCCAGGGCCGCGGCGTCGTCGGGGTGGACCTCCACGAACGGGGCGCCGTTGAGCTTGTTGAGCTTGGCCACCTTCCCGGTCTTGGTCATGGTGTGCCATTGATGCTGCAGCCGACCGGTGTTGAGCACCAACGGATAGTGCTCGTGGGGCAGTTCAGCGGCCGGCAGATGCGGCCGCGGGTGGAACGCGGCGCGGCGGGTGGGGGTCGCGAAGGCCAGTCGCGGTCGGTGGCCGTCGGAATCGATGAACAGGTCCTGGCTGACGCCGTCGTTGAGGTATCGGATCGGATGACGGTCCGCCTCGCCACCGCGGGCGTCCTCGGGCGGCACCGGCCACTGCAGCGGCGTCTCGCGCAGCCGCTCGTAACTGGCGCCGCGCAGGTCGTATCCGGTTGCCGGGTTGTGGAATCGGCGGATCTCGTCGAAGACCTGCTCGCTGGACTTGTAGTCGAAGTGCGCCCCGAATCCCAGCCGGTCGGCAACCGCACAGATCAGTTCCCAGTCCGGCAGGGCCGCACCGCGGGCCGGCACCGCCTGCTGCAGCAGGGTCAGCGTGCGTTCCGAATTCACCATCACGGCATCGGATTCGGCCCACAGCGCGGCCGGCAACGCGATGTCGGCATAGCGGTTGGTGGCGGTGTCGGCGAACGCGTCCTGGGTGATCACCAGCTCGGCGGCCCGCAACCCGGCGATCACGGTGTCCCGGTTCGGCACGGTCGCAACGGGGTTGGTGCAGATCACCCAGACGGCCTTGATCTCGCCCGTGGACAGCCGGCGGAACAGTTCGACCGTGCCGGGCCCCACGTCCGGGCGGATGGTGCCGGCCGGCAGCTCCCACAGCCGTTCGACGAGCTCGCGGTCCGCGGCGGAGGCGACCGTACGCTGGCCGGGCAAACCCGGCCCCAGGTAACCCATTTCGCGTCCGCCCATGGCGTTGGGCTGCCCGGTCAGCGACATCGGTCCGGAACCGGTGCGGCAGATCGCGCCGGTGGCCAGATGCAGATTGCAGATCGCGTTGGTGTTCCAGGTGCCGTGGGTGCTCTGGTTGAGACCCATCGTCCAGCACGTCATCCAGTCCCCCGCCGCGGCAATCATGGCCGCGGCGGCGCGAATGTCGGCTTCGGGCAGTCCGGTCAGCTCGGCGACGCGCCGCGGCGGGTAATCGGCGAGGAATTCCGGCATGGCCTCCCAGCCCTGCGTGTGCTCGGCGATGAACTCCCGGTCGGTGTCGCCGTTCTGGACCAGCAGGTGTAGCAGGCCGTTCAGCAGCGCGAGGTCGGTGCCGGGCCGGATCGGCAGGTACAGATCGGCATTGTCGGCGGTGGCGGTGCGGCGCGGGTCCACCACGATCAGCTTGGCGCCGGCCTTGACCCGGTCGAGCATGCGCAGGTACAGGATCGGATGGCAGTCGGCCATGTTGGAGCCGATCACGAAAAACAGGTCCGTGTGGTCGAAGTCGGTGTAGGAGCCCGGCGGGCCGTCGGAGCCCAGCGACTGTTTGAAGCCGGTTCCGGCGCTGGCCATGCACAGCCGGGAGTTCGACTCGAGGTGCACGGTGCGCAGAAATCCCTTGGCCAGCTTGGTCGCCAGGTACTGGGCCTCGATCGACAGCTGGCCGGACACGTAGAGCGCGACGGCGTCGGGCCCGTGTTCGTCGATGACGGCCCGCAGTCGCCGGGCCGCCTCGGCGACCGCGTCGTCCAGCGGGGTGGGCACCGGCGCCGCGGTCCGCGAGGGACGCACCAGCGCGGTCGTGAGCCGACCGTCGGCGGCCATCAGCTCGGCGTGGGTGGCGCCCTTGGTGCACAACCGGCCGAAGTTGGCCGGGTGCAGCTTGTCCCCGGCCACCCGGGCGATCACCGGTGCCCCGGTGCCCGGGTCGGGCGCGGTCGTGACGGTGATCCCGCACCCCACCCCGCAATAGGAGCAGGCCGTGCGGGTGGTGCGCGCTGCCGCCGGCGTCACCGCACCGCCAGCGAGGCAGGGCGGCCATCGGAGCGGCCAATGTGCTCGCCGGTGTGCGCGCGGTGCAACCGCAGGAAGACGAACCAGGTGACGAAGGCGCACACCACGTAGAAGCCCAGGAACACCCAGAAGGCGTTGGTCGCCGATTTCGCGTCGCTGACGTAGGAGGCGCGCAGCACGACGTTGATGAACACCCCGCCCAGGGCACCGACGGCACCGGCGAATCCGATCAGCGCACCCGACATGCTGCGTGACCACGCGGCCTTGCCGGCCCGGTCCAGGTCGTCCCGATCCTGCGCCTTGGCCTCGAAGATCGACGGGATCATCTTGTAGGTCGAGCCGTTGCCGATTCCGGAGAGGATGAACAGCAGGATGAATCCGGCCACATAGGCGCTCATCTGGGCGCCCGTCGGGGCGCCGGGGGCCGCGTCGTCGAGCATCCCGGTGACCACCAGGATTCCGGCGGCGAAGGTCATCGCGACAAACGTGTAGGCGGTGATGCGGCCGCCGCCGACCCGATCGGCCAGCTTGCCGCCATACGGGCGGGCGATCGAGCCCAACAGCGGTCCGAGGAAAGCGATCTGGGCGGCGTGCAGCGCGGCCTGCGCGGGGCTGTCCCCGCCGGCCAGGAAGTTGATCTGGAGCACCTGTCCGAACGCGAAGGAGAACCCGATGAACGACCCGAAGGTGCCGATGTAGAGAAAGCTCATCACCCAGGACTGCTTGTGGCGCAACGCCTCCGCGAGCGCGCCCAGGTTGGACTGCTGGTTGCGCAGGTTGTCCATGAACAACGCCGCCCCCAGCGCCGCCAGGCTGATCGCGACCAGGTACCCGGCGCACACGATCTCCGGTGCGGTGTTGCCCACGGTGGCGATCACCAGCAGTGCCACCAACTGGATCACCGGCACCCCGATGTTGCCGCCACCGGCGTTCAGGCCCAGGGCCCAGCCCTTGAGCCGTTGCGGATAGAACGCATTGATGTTGGTCATCGATGAGGCGAAGTTGCCCCCGCCCAGGCCGGCGAACGCCGCCACCACCATGAACGTCGTGTAGGAGGTGCCGGGCGTGGTGATGAAGTACCAGGTCAACGCCGTCGGGATGAGCAGCAGCAACGCGCTGACCACGGTCCAGTTACGGCCCCCGTAGCGGGCCGGGGCGACGGTGTACGGAATCCGCATGAACGCGCCGACCAGGGTCGGCACCGCCACCAGATAGAACTTGCCCGCGGCGTCGATGCCGTAGACGTCCTCGGGCATGAACAGCACCATCACCGACCAGATCGACCAGATCGAGAAGCCGACGTGTTCGGCGACGATCGACCAGATCAAATTGCGTTTGGCGATGTCCTTCCCGGCGACCTTGCCGTCCTTGCCCTCCCACGCCTCGACGTCTTCGGCGTCCCAGTCGTCGATATCGCGGTTACGGGTGAACGACAGTGCTGACATGTTGCCTCCGGGTGTTCGCTGCTGCTTGCCTCAGGTGTACTGGCCGGCAATTCCGCACCGATTGCACGAGCGTGACCGCGGTGTCACTAGTGCCTCACATCCCAAATTGGTCCCGCGTGAGCCCGGACCGCGCGCGGCCGGGGACGGCTAACCTCGAAGGATGACCGACGAAGCCGAAGTCAGCGCCCTGCGCGATGTCGTCGACGGCCTCCTCGATGACCTCGCCGAGGGCGAGGCGGCCTGGTCCGACCTCATTGACCGCGCCGCCCCCGAGTATCAGGACTCGGCCCGGAACATGGTGCACTACTTGGCAATTCGGCGCCGCGATCTGCGCGATACCCAGCACCGACTCGCGCGGCTCGGGTTGTCCTCGCTGGGCCGCAGCGAACCGCACGTGCAGGCCACCCTGCGCGCCGTGCGGGCCGCGCTGACCGCGATGTCCGGCGCGGACGCGGCGGCCCCGCAGGACAGCGCGGTGCCGATCGGGGACGGCGCGGTGCTGCTGGCCAAGCACGCCGCCGCGTTGCTGGGGCCCGCGCCGCGACAGCGCGCGAGCCGGATCATGGTGACCATGCCCTCGGCCGCGGCCACCGACTCCGCGCTGGTGCGCGACCTGGTGGCGGCGGGCATGGAGATCGCGCGGATCAACTGCGCCCACGACGACCCCGACACCTGGCGTGCCATCGCCGGGCAGGTGCGGCGGGCGGCCCGGGAAACCGGGCGGACGTGTCTGGTCGCGGCGGATCTGGCCGGACCCAAGGTCCGCACGGGACCGCTGGAATCCGGGCCGCGCCGGGTCAAGCTGCGGCCGCGACGCAACGACCTCGGCCGGGTCGTCGAACCCGCGCGGGCGTGGCTGACCTCGATTCAGGATCCCGCCCCGGCGCCGGTGGAGGGCATGTCGGTGCTCCCGGTGGCGGGCGCCTGGTTGGCCCGTCGGCGGCCCGGCGATGTGCTGATGCTGCGCGATACCCGTGGCTCCCGGCGTCGGCTCACGGTCGTGGAGCATGTCGCGGCGGCCGGGTGCCTGGTCACCGTCCCGAACACCACCTATGTGGCCACCGGTACCCGGCTGCGGGTACGGGGAGGCCGGGATCGCACCGAGATCGGTGAGCTGCCGCAGGTCCGACAGGCGCTGCGGCTGCGCCGCGGGGATGTGCTGGAGCTGACCCGGGACTGCCGGCCGGCTCCGGTGACGCACGGGAGGGCGCGGATCGGCTGCACGCACGCCGAGGTGATCGACGCCGCCCAGGTCGGTCACCGGGTGTTGTTCGACGACGGCAAGATCGCCGGCACCGTGACCGACCGCGACGGCGGTGAGCGACTGCGGATCCGGATCACCCACGCGGGCGCGGGCGGCTCGAAGTTGCGGGCCGACAAGGGCATCAACCTGCCCGACTCCACGCTGTCGGCGTCGGCGCCCACCGCACAGGACCTCGCCGATGCCGCGGTGGCCGCCGAGTTCGCCGATTTCATCGAGATGTCGTTCGTGCGCGACCCCGGCGACGTCGAACGGCTGCTCGGCGAGCTCGACCGGCTCGGTGCCCATGAGATGGGCCTGGTGCTCAAGATCGAGACGCCCAGCGCGTTCGAGCATCTGCCGCGCCTGCTGATCACCGCGATGCGCCGCCCCAAGGTGGGGGTGATGATCGCGCGCGGGGACCTCGCGGTGGAATGCGGCTACGAACGGCTCGCGGAGTTGCAGGAGGAGATCCTGTGGCTGTGCGAGGCGGCGCATCTGCCGGTGATCTGGGCGACCCAGGTGCTCGAGCAGCTCGCCAAGACCGGTAACCCGTCGCGGGCCGAGATCAGCGACGCCGCGATGAGCGAACGCGCCGAATGCGTGATGCTCAACAAGGGCCCCTACATCCGCGATGCGGTCGCCGCACTCGACGACATCCTGCATCGGATGAGCGAGCACCACTACAAGAAGAACCAACTGCTGCGGCCGCTGCGGTCCTGGCAGCCAATTCTCGACCGCATCCCAAAGTCGCCCGCGGCGCAACGTGGGTGAGGCACGATCGAACAAACGGTAAGGGAGGGTGATTCGATGTCAACGAATGAGGCCGGCACGGTGTTGACGTGTGCGCACGAGGGCTGCGGATGTCGGGTACGGATCGAGGCGCCGTGCGACTGCCCGGATGCCGCGGGCGCATACCGGTGCACCTGCGGCGCCGAGTTGGTCGCGGTCGAGAAGTAGCGACTGCGTTCGCCGCCCGCCATGCACCGACCGCGCTACCGCAACCGAGCCGAGGCGGGTCAGGCCGTCCTGGCGGCGCTGCAGTCCGCCGGGCGCGCTGACGCGGACTCGCTGGTGGTGGGGTTGGCGCGCGGCGGTCTTCCGGTGGCCGCCGAGGTGGCCCGCGGTTTGGGGGCCGAACTCGATGTCGCGGTGGTCCGCAAGTTGGGCGCCCCGGGGCATGAGGAACTCGCCCTCGGCGCGATCACCCGGGACCGGATGGTGCTCAACGATGCCCTGGTGCGGTCGTTACGGATTTCCCCCGACACGATCGATTCCGTGGTCGCGGCCGAGCGTCGGGAACTGCGTCGCCGCGAGACCGCCTACCGGGGCGGTCGAGGACCCGCCGCGATGCGGGATCGGGTGGTGATCCTGGTGGACGACGGCATCGCTACGGGAGCCAGCATGCGTGCGGTGGCCCTGGATGCCCGCGATCAGGGAGCGGCCCGGGTCGTCATCGCGGTGCCGACCGCACCCGCCGACGTGGTCGGGGACTTCCGGGATGTCGCCGATGCCTTCGTGTGTCCGCACACGCCGAGCCCGTTCCTCGCGGTCGGGCTGTCCTACGAGCACTTCGACCAGACCAGCGACGACGAGGTGCGTGCGCTGCTGAGCTAGGGGTTGGTCGGCTTGTTCTCGTCGGAGGTGTCGAGCGCGGTGTCGGTCCCGGCCTCCAGGCCGGCCTCGCCGGCGCTGTCGCCGACCGCGCCCTCGTCGGGGTAGTCGGCGTCGAAGGTCTGATAGGTCTGATCGACGGAATCCGCGTCGGGATCGGCCACCTCGTCGGCCGGTGCCGCTTCGGGCTCTGCTCCGCCAGTGCGCTGCTTTTCCCGGATCGCGTCGATGATCAGCAGGATCACCCCGATGACGCTCGCCGCGATGCACACCCACGCAATGAGCTCGTTACTGGTCACCACCGCGGTCACCAGTGCCGCCAGCCCGATGACAGCCAATACCAACGCAACGATCAACATCGAAAACTCCCCGCCGGTCGGTTAGTTGGAGCCTCGGTTGAACTGGTTGAAATTGCCCTCGCCGGCACTCGAGTCCACCGGGGCCGCCGAACCGCGCTGGCCCAGCTCCTCGAGCTGCGACTCCAGGTAGGTCTTGAGCCGGGTCCGGTATTCGCGCTCGAAGGTCCGCAATTGTTCCAGCCGGCCCTCGAGAACGGTCCGCTGCTGGTTGATGGTGCCCATGATCTCGGAGTGCTTGCGTTCCGCATCGGCCTGCAGCGCGTCGGCCTTTTCCTGAGCCTGGCGCAGCTGGGTCTCCGAGCGGGTCTGCGCATCAGCGAGCATCGCGTCGGCGCGGGCCTTGGCCTCGGAGACGGTGGTCTCCGCGGTGCGCTTGGCCTCGCTGACCATCGCGTCGGCGTTGGCGCGGGCATCGGCGAGCAGCTTGTCGGATTCCGCCTTCGCGGTTCCGGTGAGCCGGTCTGCGGTGTCCTGGGCCAGCGCCAGCACCTTGGCCGCCTTGATGTGGGCCTCTTCGCTGGGCGGGGCCGCCGGCGCAGCCGCTGCGGGCGGCGGCTCATATACCGGCTGGGCGGGCTCGGGCTCGCGCTCGTACAGCGGCACCGCCTGGGTGGACTGTCCGCCGCCACCGGCGCGGGCGGCCGCGAGCTCCTGATCGAGTTCGGCGACCCGCTGACGCAGATCGGCGTTTTCCTCGATGAGGCGGGTCAGCTCGTTTTCCACCAGGTCGAGGAATGCGTCGACCTCGTCTTCGTTGTAGCCGCGCTTACCGATGGGCGGCTTGCTGAACGCGACGTTGTGAACGTCGGCTGGTGTAAGCGGCATTATCTGTCCCCTTGAGTCTGGACGGTCCAACCGATCTGACAAGTTTAGGACGGTCTACGAACTTGGTAGCCCGGTTTGTAACTACCGCCCATCCTGTCACACCAGAACCGTCGGTAGCTAAGCAGCCCGATAATTAAGAGCGAATTTCAATCTTACTCGGCTGCGATATTGCCGAGCTTGCAGTAGTCCGGAACGGCCCGCCGACGGCAACTACATAGCCGCGGCGAACGCCACTCGCATACCGATGAACGCCAACAGCAACAGCACCATGATGGACAGGTCCAACCGCACGGCCCCGAGATTCAGCGGCGGGATCAGGCGACGCAGCAGCCGCACCGGCGGATCCGTGAGGGTCATGATGATCTCGAGGATCACCACCGTGGGCCCCTTGGGCTGCCAGTCCCGGCTGAACGAGCGAATGAACTCGACGACCACTCGGGCGATCAGCAGCAGCCAGAAGATGAACAGCGCAAAGCCCAGGATTTCGAAGACGATCTTCAACCGAGAGTGACCTTACTGACGAGGTGGTGATGCTGCCGACACCGGTCGGTCGACGCCTCGGTCAGCCTACCGGCAGCCCCTACTGGTACGCGTAGAAGCCGGCCTCGGCCATCTTGCGGCGCTCCTCGGGCGTCACCTCGACGTCCGCCGGCGACAACAGGAACACCTTGGTGGCGACCTTGTCGAACGATCCGCGCAGCGCAAATGCCAGGCCGGCGGCGAAGTCGACCAGCCGCTTGGCGTCGGCGTTGTCCATCGACACCAGGTCCATGATCACCGGGGTGCCGTCGCGGAAGCGCTCGCCGATGGTGCGCGCCTCGCTGTAATCCTTGGGCCGCAGCGTGGTGATCTTCGACAGCGGGCTGCCCTCCTCGAAGAGCATCGCCATCCGGCGCGGGTCCATCGCCAGCGCGCCGCGGGTGGGGCCGCGCAGCGCGCCGAGGCGCGGCGGCGTGGGACGTTCGAACTCACGCGGCCGGAACCGGGCGTCGTCGCCGTAGCCGCCGCGGTAGGCGCCGGCGTATTCGGGCTCGTCGCTGTACTCGTGGTCGCGCTCCGGGTAGCGACCCCGCTCGTACCCGTCGTCGAAGCGTTCGCGGCGTGGGTAGGCGGCGCGGGGACCGCGGTCGTCGTCGTCGTAATACTCGTCGTCGTAGTCCTCCAACGGTGCCATCCCGAAGTAGGCCTTGACCTTGTGAAGTGCGCTCATCGTGGACCCTCTCGATGGGTTAAAGTCTTGGTGCCTGTGATGAAGATGTGACTGGAGTGACTACTCACGGTGACGTTAGCGGTCGTGGACCCAGAAGCGCGGTACCGACACGCACGCAAGTTGATCCATGTTTGACGGCAATTTCGAGATCCTCGGTCATGCCCGCGGACAGCCCGAGGCGCTGCGAATAGCTGCGCTGGACCCGCCGCAATTCGGCCGCCAGCGCCGCGAAGGCCACGTCGGGGTCCGCCCCCAGCGGCGGGACGCCCATCAGCCCCACGAGTTCGAGCCCGGCCGCGGCGTCGACCTGCGCACACAATGCGTCGACCGCGGCGGGTTGGTGCACATCCACGCCGCCGCGCGAGACGTCGCCGTCGAGACTGATCTGGACGTAGACCCCAAGCGGGTCGGCGCGGTGGCCGGCCGAACGGGCCTCGGCCACACCCCGATCCAGCGCCGCGGCCACCCGCGCGCTGCTGACCGAATGCACCGTCGCGGCCCAGGCGGCGATCGAGCGGGCCTTGTTGCGCTGGATCTGCCCGACCATGTGCCAACGCGCGTCGGCGGGCCAGTCCCACACCCGCTGCAGCGCCTCGATCTTGGCGCGGGCCTCCTGATCGCGCGATTCCCCGAATGCGCGACACCCCAACTCCGCCAGCATTTGAATATCGGTTACCGGAAAGAATTTGGTAATTGGCAGTAATTCAATTTCTTCGACTTTGCGGGACGCATTTTCCGCGGCCGTTGACAATCGAATTCGAAGTGCCGCCAATGAATTTGCCAGCTCGATAGCACGGCCCGTTGATTCGGTCATTCCAGCCACACCAACGACGCGAGTCGACCGGTCGGAGCGCCACGCCGGTGGCTGAACAGGTTCCGGTCGGCCACCGTGCAACGGTGGTCGATGTCAATGGCCGCCACACCCAAATCCTTGAGCTGACGGGCGATTCCGGCGCGCAGGTCCAGCCCGGCGGTGCCCCGCGCGGTCACGGTGCGACTGCCGGGTAGCGCCGCCTCGACCTCGTCGGCCATGGCGGCCGGCACCTCATAGTTGGCGCCGCTGACCGCCGGTCCGAGCAACACCGAAATATCGGCGAGATGTGCGCCCGCGCGCAGCATCGCTGCCACGGTTTCGGGCACCACGCCATTTTGGGCACCGACGCGACCGGCGTGCGCGGCGGCCACTACGCCGGCCCGGGCATCGGCCAGCAGAACCGGAACGCAGTCGGCGGTCACCACCGCCAGCGCCAGCCGTGGCGTCGCGCTCACCAGGGCGTCGGTGTCGTCGACGGCGACGGCCCGGGGGCCGTCGACGGTTTCGACGCGGACGCCGTGCACCTGATTCATCCAGACCACCCGGTCGATGCCGAGGCCAGTGGCCGTCGCCAACCGCCGGCGGTTGGCCGCCACGGCGGCCGGGTCGTCGCCGACATGGTCACCCAGGTTGAAGGTGTCGTAGGGCGGCTTCGAAACGCCACCAGCCCGCGTGGTCAGCACGCGCCGTACGCGAAACACCCGTCAGTGACGCATGAAGGGCGGCACGTCGACGTCGTCGTCGGCAATGCCGCCGTCGTCCGGGCCGCCGACGCGGACCGTGGCGCCGTTGGAGTGCGGCGGCACGCTCGCGGCGTCGACCGGGTCGAACAGCGGTGAGCTCACCTTGCCGGCCTTACCGGCGGCGATGGGCTGGGTCGACCCGGGCGCGGCCCCCGGACTCACCACCGGCTTGCGACTCGGCGCACCGGCCTCGAAGCCCGCCGCGATCACCGTCACCCGCACCTCGTCGCCGAGCGAGTCGTCGATGACCGTGCCGAAGATGATGTTCGCGTCCTGATGGGCGGCGTCCTGGACCAGCGAGGCCGCCTCGTTGATTTCGAACAGCCCCAGGTCGCTGCCGCCGGCCACCGACAGCAGCACGCCTTGGGCGCCCTCCATCGACTGCTCGAGCAGCGGTGAGTTGATCGCGATCTCGGCGGCCTTGAGCGCCCGACCGTCGCCGCGCGCGGCGCCGATGCCCATCAGCGCGGTGCCGGCGCCGCTCATCACGCCCTTGACGTCGGCGAAGTCGACATTGATCAGGCCCGGTGTGGTGATCAGGTCGGTGATGCCCTGCACGCCGTTGAGCAGGACCTCGTCGGCACTGCGGAACGCGTCCATCAGCGATACCGCGGCGTCACCCATCTGCAGCAACCGGTCGTTGGGGATCACGATGAGGGTGTCGCAGCTCTCGCGCAGCGAGGTGATCCCGATCTCGGCCTGATTCGAGCGGCGCTTGCCCTCGAACGAGAACGGGCGGGTCACCACGCCGACGGTCAGGGCACCGAGCTTGCGCGCGATGGTGGCCACCACGGGTGCACCACCGGTGCCCGTGCCGCCGCCTTCGCCCGCGGTGACGAACACCATGTCGGCGCCGCGGAGCAACTCTTCGATCTCATCCTTGGCGTCCTCGGCGGCTTTCCGACCGACCTCGGGATCGGCGCCGGCGCCGAGACCGCGGGTCGAATCGCGGCCGACGTCGAGCTTGACGTCGGCATCGCTCATCAACAGCGCCTGAGCGTCGGTGTTGATCGCGATGAACTCGACACCCTTGAGGCCCTGTTCGATCATGCGGTTGACGGCATTGACGCCGCCGCCGCCGATGCCGACCACCTTGATGACGGCGAGGTAGTTGTGCGGGGGGGTCATGTCTTCCTCCCATGGGACGGGTTGTGCCGAACTCGGTGCAGAACCCTTGACCTGCAAACCCTCAACCTCAACCACAGGCTTAGAGTTATGTCAAGTAGTTCCGCGTAACCAAGACGGTATGGGTGTCGCGGCAGCTAGTCCGGCAGGCGCGCCGACGTGTCGGGAGGCAATTTCGGTCTCACTTGACCGTGGGAAGGTCCGGACTCGACACGTCATAGGTGTGTCCGGGCTGGGTCAGCAACGCCGCCAGCTTCTCGGCCTTCTCCTCGGTACGGCCGTGCGTGCCCCACACCACTTCCCGGCCGTCGACCAGGGTCAGGGTGATCGAGGCCACCGACGGGGCGGCCACCCGACCCACCTGCTCGACGACCTCCGGACGCAGCGAGGTCAACACCGCGAGCGCGGCCTGGGTCGGCGGATCGGCCGGCCCCGGGGTCGCGACCTCCAGATACGGCAGCGACGGCGGCGGCGGCGCGGTGGCGAAATCGACGCCGTCGCGGTCGAACAGGTGCGGACCGTCCGGGAAGTCCATCACCGCGACCGGCACCCGCTCGGCAATCGTGATGCGCAGCGTCGAGGGATATTCGCGCTGCACCCGGGCGCTGGCGACCCGGCGGATCTCCGCCACCCGGTCGGCCACCGCACCGGTGTTGACCTGCAGCAGCGGGGTGCCCAACGCGACCTGCGCGACCTCGGTCACCTCCTCGACCGGCACCTCGGCGGTGCCCACGACCAGCACGTCGCGCACCGACATCACCGGGGTGAAGTACAGGATCAGCCCCACGCCGACCCCGAGGATGACGACCAGCGTGGTCAGCAGGGCCGCGCGCAGGCCGCGCACCCTGCCGCGCGGGGTGGGCGCCCCCGGCGGGACGAGTCCGCTGGCCCGGCGTTTGGCCTCGCGGCGGGCGTCCTCGATCGCGCGGGCGCGTTGCTGGGCCGCCCGGCGCTCTTCGCGCTCCCGGCGGGCCCGCCGCCGCGGACCCTCGAAATCGATTTCCTCCGAGTCGGTTTGGCCCTCGGCACTCTCCGGTGCGGTTGGCGGTTCGGCAGCCGCCTCGGCGGCCGGTTGCGCGACGGGTCCGGTGTCCAGCTGGGCGTCGCGCTCGAGGATCGGTTCCGCCTCCTCGGCCGGTGGCGTCGGCTCGGTGGGCCCGCTCACCAGGAGGCTCCGGTCCCGCCCGGTGCGCCGCGATTGGCCCGCACCTGCAACTGGATCAGGATCTCCGGGCCCAGCATCGTCACATCGCCTGCGCCCATGGTGACGATGACGTCGCCGGGCCGGGCCACCTCGGCCACGGTGGGCGCCACCGTCGACAGATCGGGCAGATACCGCACCGCGGCGCTGACCTGCCCGGCGATGGTCGCACCGCTGATCCCCACGATCGGCTGCTCCCGGGCGGCATACACATCAAGTACGAACACCTGGTCGGCGGCGCTCAGCGCGTCGGCGAACTCGGTGGCGAAAGTCTTTGTACGCGAATACAAGTGCGGCTGGAACACCACCAGTGTCCGACCGCCCCCGCTGTGCTCGGCGACCGTGCGCAGGGCTGACAGCACCGCGCGCACCTCGGTCGGGTGATGGGCGTAGTCATCGAAGACCCGAATACCGTTGGCGGCGCCCACCAATTCGAAGCGCCGCCGCACCCCTTCGAAACCCGCCAGCCCGTCGAGGACCAATTCGGTGGGCGCGCCGGCCTCGATCGCGGCCAGCAGCGCCGCCAACGCGTTGAGGGCCATGTGCCGACCCGGCACCGACAGCCGCATCGCGCGCGGATGCGATTCCCCGGCCAACTGGATCTCGGCCACCGCGCCGGTCCCCTGCTGCTGCCAGGACAGCAGCGCGCCGGCCAATTCGCGCCCGCCGGGGCTGCCGTAGGCCAGCACCCGCACCCCCCGAGCGGCCATCCGGTCGGCCAACGCGGCGGCGCCGGGGTCGTCGACGCACACGACCAGCACGCCCCCGGGGGTCAGTCGGTCCACGAATTCGTCGAACACCGCGGTGTAGGCCTCGGGGCTGCCGAAGAAGTCGAGGTGGTCGGCCTCGATGTTGGTGACCACCGCGACATCGGGGGTGTACTCCAGCAGCGAACCGTCGCTCTCGTCGGCCTCGGCCACGAAGCAATCGCCGCTGCCGTGGTGGGCGTTGGTGCCCGCTTCACCGAGGTCGCCACCGACCGCGAACGACGGGTCCATGCCGGCGTGCTGCAGCGCGACGATCAGCATCGAGGTGGTGGTGGTCTTGCCGTGGGTACCGGACACCAGCACGGTGGTGTGGCCGTCCATCAGCCTGGCCAGCACGGTGGGGCGCATCACCACTGGGATTCCGCGTCGCCGCGCCTCGACCAACTCGGGGTTGGTCTTCGGGATCGCCGCGTGGGTGCTGATGACCGCCGTCGGGCCGCCGGGCAACAGGTCGAGGGCGCCCGCATCGTGTCCGATGTCGATCAGTGCGCCGCGCGCCCGCAACGCGATCACGCCACGGGATTCCTTTGCGTCCGAACCGGATACGAGCGCGCCGCGGTCCAGCAGAATCCGGGCGATGCCGGACATCCCGGCGCCACCGATGCCGACCATGTGGACCCGGCGCAGCTCCTCGGGCAGCTGCGCGGTCATCGGTGCACCCGCGGCCGGGCCGAGCGTGCGGTTTCCAGCGCAACCGTGGCGACCCGGGTCGCCGCGTCCCGATGGCCCACCGCGGCCGCGGCCGCGGTCATCGCCGTCAGCCGCGCGTCGTCGGTGAGCAGCCCCGCGACGGTGTCGGCCACGAACTCCGGGGTCAGCTCGTCGTCGGCGACCAGCACCCCGCCGCCGGCGTTGACGACCGGCAGCGCGTTGAGGCGCTGTTCGCCGTTGCCGATCGGCAGCGGCACATACACCGCGGGCAGCCCGACCGCCGAGACCTCGGCGACGGTCATCGCCCCGGACCGGCAGATCGCGAGGTCGGCTGCGGCATAGGCCAGATCCATCCGGTCCAGGTACGGCACCGCGACATAGGGGGCGTCGGTGGCCGCGGGCGTGCGCAGGTCCAGCACATTCTTCGGGCCGTGCGCGTGGAGCACGGCAATATTGTTGCGGGCCAACGCAGCCGCGGCCGCGGACACCGCCCGGTTGATCGACGCCGCGCCCTGGGAACCACCGAAGACCAGCAGCACCCGCGCGTCCGGGGCGAAGCCGAAGTGGGCCCGCGCCTGCGCGCGCAACGCCGCCCGGTCCAGGCCGGTGATCGTCGAGCGCACCGGCACCCCGACCACCTCCGCGCCGTTGAGGCCCGATCCGTCCACCGCCGCCAACACCCGGGCCGCGGTGCGCGCGCCCACCTTGTTGGCGATACCGGCGCTGGCGTTGGCCTCGTGGATCACCACCGGCACCCGGCGCCGGCCGGTGAGTCCCCCGCGCGCGGCCAGATAGGCCGGCAGCGCGACGTAGCCGCCGAATCCGATGATGACGTCGGCGTGCACCGCGTCGAGCACGGCGCGGGTCTCGCGGACGGCGCGTCGAACCCGCAGCGGCAACCGAATCAGATCGGCGTTGGGTTTACGCGGCAGCGGCACCGGCGTGATCAGTTCGAGGTCGTAGCCACGCTCGGGCACCAGTCGGGTCTCCAGACCACGCGCGGTGCCCAGCGCGGTGATACGCACCTCGGCGTCCAGGGCCCGCAGCGCATCGGCGACCGCCATCGCGGGTTCGACATGACCCGCGGTCCCGCCGCCGGCCAGGACTACCGAGATCGAGTCTTTCACCCGTAACGCTGACCTTCCGTTGCTCTGGCCCGGCGGGGCTTGGGAGTACCCGCGCCCGCAGCAGCCGATTGCTTTCGCGCCTGCGGGGTGGACCTCGCGCGGCGTTGACCGTCTCCATGATGCACCGACCTGCGCGCGCCGCGATCATCCGCCCGCGCCTTGGCGGGCCGCCGGGCCGGCGCCGGGGCGCTCTGCTTACCCTTGGCCGCGCCCTTCTTGACGGGTTTCGGGGGTGCCTTCCTGGCCGGCTTCTGGGTGCGCAACCGGTCGCGCAGCGCCTCCACCCGGCTCGGCACATAGGGTTCGGGCGGCGGCAACCGCAGCAGCCGGTTCATCCGGTCGTCGCGGCCGGCCCGCAGTGCGGCCACCGCATCGGGCTCGTGCCGGGCGGCGTTGGCCATCACGCCGATGATGAAAAGCGTTGTTGCCGTCGATGTTCCGCCGGCGGAGATCAGCGGCAGCTGCAGACCGGTGACGGGCAGTAGTCCGACGACGTACCCGACGTTGATGAAGACCTGGCCCAGGATCCACAGCGTGGTGGTCGCGGTGAGCAGCCGCAGGAACGGATCGACCGAGCGGCGCGCGATCCGCATGCCGGTGTAGGCGAACAGCGCGAACAGGCCCAGCAGCCCCATCGCCCCGACGAACCCGAGTTCCTCGCCGATGATCGCGAAGATGAAGTCGTTGTGCGCGTTGGGCAGGTAGTTGTACTTGGCGCTACCCTGGCCCAGTCCGTCGCCGAAGATGCCGCCGTTGGCCAGCGCGAATTTCGCCTGCCGGGCCTGATAGCCGGAGCCCTGGGCATCGGCGGACGGGTCGAGCCAGGACTGCACGCGCGCGCTGCGGTAGCCCGCCGAAACCGCCAGAACCGCCCCGGCGGACAAGACCGCCAGCGTCGAGGTGAGGAACACCTTCAACGGCAGGCCCGCATACCACAGCAGCGCCAGCAGGATGATGCCCAGCGACACCGTCTGGCCGAGGTCGGGCTGGAGCAGGATCAGCGCCAACGCGATCATTACCGCCGGGATCAGCGGGATCAGCATCTCCCGCAGCGAGGCGCGTTCCAGCCGTCGCGATGCCAGCAGGTGCGCACCCCAGATCGCGAAGGCGATCTTGGTGAGCTCCGAGGGCTGCATCGAGAACCCCGAGACCACGAACCAGCTGCGTGAACCGTTGGACAGGGTGCCGACACCGGGGATGAGCACCAGCACCAGCAACACCATCGAGAAGGCGAAGCCCGGGAAGGCCAGCCGGCGCATCAGCGCGACCGGCATCCGCAGCGCGATGTAGAACGCGACCAGCCCGATGACGGTCCACAGCACCTGCTTGGCAAAGATCGACCAGGGGGAACCGTCGGCGTCGTAGGAGTGCACGCCCGAGGCCGACAGCACCATGACCAGGCCGAGCGTGACCAGCAGCGCGGCGATGGCCACGATCAGGTGGAACGACGTCATCGGCTTGCTCAGCCACGCCCCGAACCGAGTGCGCGGCACCGGAGCCGTCGCCACGGTCGAGGTCTTGGCGGGGGTGTCCTCGCGCCCGGGACGTACCCGGCCCCACCATCGGCTCATCACATTGGCCGCCATCGCGCGGGCCTACTGTCCGGCGTCGGTCAGCGCGCGAACCGCCGCGGCAAACCGATCGCCACGATCGGAATAGCCGCTGAACTGGTCGAACGAGGCGCCGGCGGGCGCCAGCAGCACCGTGTCGCCGGGGCGGGCCAGCGCCCGTGCGGCCGTCACCGCCTCGGTCATCACCGCTGCGCCGGGCGACCCGGCGTCAATCACACGAGTCACAGAAGACTCATTTGTCCCAGGCACCCCAACATCCTCCCCCGTCACAACCTGAACGACGGGTACATCGGGTGCGTGTCGTGATAACGCCTCGGCAACCGCGGCGCGGTCCCGGCCGATCAGCACGGCCCCGCTCAGGCGGTCGGCGACGGCGGTGACCAGCGCGTCCACCGACGCCCCCTTGAGCAAACCCCCGGCGATCCACACCACCTTCGGATAGGCCCGGATCGATGCCTCGGCGGCGTGCGGATTGGTGGCCTTGGAATCGTCGACATAGCTGACCCCGTCCCGCACCGCCACCAATTCGGCACGATGCCGGCCCACCGTGAACGAGGCGAGCGCGGCGGCGATCGCCGCGGCGGGGGTGCCCACCGAGCGGGCCAGGGCGGCCGCGGCCAACGCGTCGAGCACGCCGACGGGCCCGGCCACCGGGATCGAATCCAGCGGCGCCAGCGCGATCCCGTCGGCGAACGCCCGGTCGACCAGCATGCCGTCGACGACACCGAGCTCACCCGGTCCCGGCGCACCGAGCCGGAACCCGACCTTCACCGGGGCGGGCGCGGGGCCCAGCAGGCTCGCCGCCCACGGGTCGTCGAGCCCGACGACGGCCACCCGGCCGGTCAACACCTTGGCCTTGGCCGCGGCGTAATGCGCCGGGGAACCGTGCCAGTCCAGATGGTCCTCGGCGACGTTGAGCACCACCCCGGCCGCCGGCCGCACCGACTCCGACCAGAACAGCTGGAAGCTCGATGCCTCGACCGCCAGCAGCTGCGACGGCTGCGCGAGCACGTCGAGCACCGGGTCGCCGATGTTTCCGCACAGCAGGCTGGTCTGCCCGCCGGCGGTCAGCATCGCCTGCAGCATCGAGGTGGTGGTGGTCTTGCCGTTGGTGCCGGTGACCACCAGCCAGCGCCGCGGCGGCCCGTAGTGGCCGGACTGATCCAGCCGCCAGGCCAGCTCCATGTCGCCCCACACCGGTACCCCGGCCGCCGCTGCCGCGACCGGCACCGGAGCGTTGGGCGGCACACCGGGGCTGATCACCAGCAGCGCGTAGTCGGCGATCTGCGCCGCGGCGGCGCCGGGGTCGATCACCGCGACGCCGTCGGCGGCATACGGCGCGAGCGCGGCAGGGCGGTCGTCGGTGAGGTCCGCGCGGGCGTCCAGCCGGCGCAGCGCGGCCAGCGCGGCCCGGCCCGTGACACCGGCCCCCACGACCAGCACCCGCTCCCCCGACACCAACGGGCCCAGCACGTCAGGCACCGATCGCGGTCAGCCACTCGCCATAGAACAACGCGACGCCCAACCCGCAGGCGATCGCGGTGAGCAACCAGAACCGGATGATCACCGTGGTCTCGGCCCAACCGACCAGCTCGAAGTGATGGTGGAACGGCGCCATCCGGAAGACGCGCCGGCCGGTGGTGCGGAACGCCAGGATCTGCACGACGACCGAGACGATCTCGGCGACGAACAGCGCACCGAGCACCACGGCCAACACCTCGGTGTGGCTGGTGACCGAGAGCCCGGCGATGATGCCGCCGAGCGCCAGCGAACCGGTGTCGCCCATGAAGATCTTGGCCGGGGCCGCGTTCCACCACAGGAAGCCGATGCAGGCACCCGCGGTGGCGGCCGCGATCAACGCCAGGTCCAACGGGTCGCGGACGTTGTAGCAGCCCAGCCCGGGCGAGGTGGCACACGCGTTGCGGTACTGCCAGAAGGTGATCAGCACATAGGCCGCGCTCACCATGCCCATGCTGCCGGCGGCCAACCCGTCGAGGCCGTCGGTGAAGTTCACCGCGTTCGACCAGGCCGAGACCACCAGCACCACGAACAACAGGAACAGCAGCGTCGGCAGCGCGACGGTGGCGATCTCGCGGACGTAGGACAGCTGCGTACTGGCCGGGGTCAGGCCGTCGGCGTTGCGGAACTGCAGCACCAGCACGCCGAACAGCACCGCGGCCGAGACCTGTCCGATGGTCTTGGTGGTCTTGTTCAGGCCCAGGTTGCGCGACCGGCGGATCTTGATCAGGTCGTCGAGGAATCCGACCAGGCCCAGCGCCGTGGCCAGGCCCAGCACCAACAGCCCCGAGGCCGTCGGACCCTCGCCGTGCAGCGCCACACCGACCAGGTGGGTGCCCAGGTAGCCGGCCCAGATGCCGGCCAAAATCGCCACCCCGCCCATCGACGGGGTGCCGCGCTTGGTCTGGTGGCTCGGCGGGCCGTCCTCGCGGATCTCGTGGCCGAAGCCCTGCTTGGTGAACAGCCGGATCAGCGCGGGCGTCAGCAGAATCGACACCGCCAGCGAGATGCCGACGGCGATCAGGATGAGCCTCATCCGGCGTCCTCGAGCAGGGTCTGGGCCAGCACGGCCAGGCCGGCCGAGTTCGAGGCCTTGACCAGCACCACGTCGCCGGGTTCCAGTTCGGCCCGCAGCAACGCCAGGGCCGCCCTGGTGTCGTCGACGCGGGTCGCCTCGGCGCCCCACGATCCCTCCATGACCGCACCCTGATGCATGGCGCCCATAGCCCTCCCGGTTCCCACTACGACAAGTCGAGAGACATCTAAGCGCACCGCGAGTCGGCCGATGCGGTCGTGCTCGGTAATCGCGTCCTCGCCGAGTTCGGCCATCTCGCCCAGCACGGCGAAACTGCGCCGCTTCGCGCCGCCGGCCCGGGCGATCCAGGCCAGGGCCTGCAGGCCCGCGCGCATCGAGTCGGGGTTGGCGTTGTAGGCGTCGTTGATGACGGTGACACCGTCGGGCCGGTCGGCCACCGCCATCCGGTGCGGGGACGCCGGTCCCGCCGCGGCCAGCGACGCCGCGACCTGCTCGCCGGTGGCGCCGCATTCGAGCGCGACGGCGGCCGCGCACAGCGCGTTGGACACCTGGTGGTCGCCGTGCACCGCCAACTGCACGTCGACGGACCGGTCGTCCCAGTGCAGCGTGAAGCGGGGCCGGGCCATCGGGTCCAGGGTCGGCTGGTCGGCCCAGACGTCGGCGGGCGCCGACCGGCTGACCCGGACCACCCGGGCCGCGGTGACCTCGGCCATCGCGGCGACCGCCGAGTCATCGGCGTTGAGCACCACCACGCCGGTCTCCGGAATAGCTTGCGGCAGTTCGGATTTAGTAGCGGCAATCACCTCTTGCGAGCCGAACTCGCCGAGGTGCGCGGTGCCGACGTTCAGGACGACCGCGATGCGCGGCGGCGCAATCTCGGCCAGCGCCGCGATGTTGCCGGGGTGGCGCGCCGACATCTCCAAAATCAGATAGTCGGTGGCCGGTGTCGCTCGCAGCACGGTCCACGGGTGGCCGAGTTCGTTGTTGAACGAGCCGGGCGGCGCGACCACCTCCCCCAGCGGCGAAAGCACTGCGGCCAGAAGGTCTTTGGTGGAGGTCTTGCCCGCGGAGCCGGTCACCCCGACGATGGTCAGCCCGTCGGCGGTCAGCCGCCGGGCCACCTCGGCCGCCAACGCGGCCAGCGCGGCCAACACGGCCGCACCGGAGCCGTCGCGGTCGTGTTCCAGCACGCCGGCGCTGCGATCACCGGCCCCGACGGGCGCCGCGACGATCGCCGGCACCCCCACCGGCCGGGCCGCCAGCACCGCGACCGCGCCCGCGGCCACCGCGGCGGCCGCGAAGTCGTGTCCGTCGCTGCGCGCCCCGGGCAACGCCAGGAACAGGCTGCCGGGTCCGATTGCGCGCGAGTCGAATTCGACCGCGCCGGTGACCACGACCCGCGCCGCGGCGGCCGCATCGATGTCGGCGAGTTCACCGCCGACGATCTCGGCGATCTCGGCCAGCGACAACTCGATCATGGGTGCTCCCGTCGGGCCGCCAGCGCGGCCGCCAACTGTTCACGGTCATCGAAGGGCACGGTGACCCCCGCCGCGGTCTGTCCGGTCTCGTGGCCCTTGCCCGCGATCAGCACCACATCACCGGCGCGCGCCCAGCGCACCGCGTGCTCGATGGCCGCGCGGCGATCGCCCACCTCGACGATCTCGGCGGCTGCACCTGCCGCCCGCGCGCCGGCCAGCACCGCCGCGCGGATGACCGCCGGATCCTCGTCGCGGGGGTTGTCGTCGGTGACCACCACCAGGTCGGCGAGTTCGGCGGCCACCTGACCCATCGGCGCGCGTTTGCCCGCGTCGCGGTTGCCGCCGGCGCCGAACACCACCGCGACGCGTCCCGCGCCGCGCTGGGCGCGCAACGTTTCCAGCACCGCGCGCAGCGCGCCGGGTTTGTGGGCGTAGTCCACCAGTGCCAGAAAATCCTGACCGGCCTCGACCGGTTCCAGCCGGCCGGGCACGGTGGCTCGGATCAAACCGGGCGCGGCCTGTTCCGGCGCCACCCCGACCGCATCGAGCAGCGCCAACGCCACCAGGCAGTTCCCGATGTTGTAGGCGCCGGGTAGTCGGATCCCCACCAGGTGGTGCACGCCGGCCGGGTCGACGACGGTGAACTCCTGGGTGCCGTCGCCGAGCACCAGGATGTCCGTGACGGTCCAGTCCGCGGGGCCGGTGGTGCTCACCGTCACCGGGTCGTCGGTGCGCGCCGCCATCGCCCGCCCCGCGTCGTCGTCGATGCAGATGACCGCCCGGCGCGCGGCCAGCCCCGATTCGCCCGCGAACAGCCGGGCCTTGGCCTCGAAGTAGTCGGCCATCGTGGGATGGAAGTCCAGATGGTCGCGCGAGAGGTTGGTGAACCCCGCGACCGCGAAGTCCACCCCGTCGACCCGGCCCAGCGACAGCGCATGGCTGGAGACCTCCATCACGGCGGTGTCCACGCCGCGCTCGGCCATGAGCGCCAACAGCGCCTGCACCGCGGGGGCCTCCGGAGTGGTCAGCGCGCTGGGCACATCGGTGCCGTCGATCCGCACCCCGACCGTGCCGATCAGACCGGCGCGCCGGTCGGCGGCGCGCAGGCCGGCCTCCACCAGATACGCCGTGGTGGTCTTGCCCGAGGTACCGGTGATGCCGATGACCGCCAACCGGTCCGACGGCCGCCCGTAAACCTGCGCGGCCAGCGGACCGAGCACGGATCGCGGGTCGGGATGCACCAACACCGGTGCGGGCGGCTCGGCGGCCAGCGCCTCGAGGCCCGCCGGGTCGGTGAGCACGGCCACCGCACCGCGGGCCACCGCGTCGGCGGCGTACTTGGCGCCGTGCGCGCGCGATCCGGGCAGGGCCGCGAAGAGGTCGCCGGGCCGGGCGTCCTGGCCCCGCAGCGTCACCCCCGTCACGGTGACGGCCCCGGCCGACGGGGCGGCCAGGCCGGCGCCGATGGTCTCGGCCAACCGCGTCAGCGGGGTACCGGCGATAGCGCTGGGCCGCAAGTCCACCGTCACCGTCACCTCCGTCCCCGCGCGACACCGCTGACGGTGTCCAGATCAGCCTGACACCCTACCGAGGGCGTTGCCGATTCTCCTACGTCGCCTGCAGCAACAGCGGCGGGCCGGGGTCCGGCGACAGCGGCACGTTCTGGCGTTGCATCAGCCAGGACGCGATGCTGTGGAACAGCGGTGCCGCCGAGGATCCGGGCGAGCCGTCAGAGGCTCGGTGCGGCGCGTCCATCATCACGCCGATGACGTAGCGCGGATCGTCCACCGTGGCCATGCCCGCAAAGGTGATCCAGAAGACGTCGCTGTAGTAGCAACCACAGGCCGGGTTGATCTTCTGTGCGGTGCCGGTCTTTCCGGAGACCTGATAGCCGTCGATGGCGGCCTGCGGCGCGGTCCCCTGCTGATATCCCATCGGGTCGCGCTGCACCACGGCGCGGAACATGTTGCGCACGGTCTTCGCCGTCTGCGGCGACACCACCCGCACCCCCTCGGGCCGCGGCTCCTCGGACCGGGTGCCGTCCGGGGCGATGGTGGCCTTGATGACGCGCGGCGGGACGCGCAGACCGTCGTTGGCGATGGCCTGGAACATCGCCGTCATCTGCAGCAGCGTCATCGAAAGGCCCTGTCCGATGGGCAGGTTGGAGAAGGTGCTGCCGGACCACTGCTCCATCGGCGGCACCAGCCCGGCGCTCTCGCCGGGCAGCCCGACATTGGTCCGCTGGCCGAGACCGAACTTGCGCAGCATCTCGAAGTAGCGCTCCGGCCCGATGCGCTGGGCGAGCATCAAAGTGCCCACGTTGGAGGACTTTCCGAACACTCCGGTGGTGGTGTAGGGCATCACGCCGTGCTTCCAGGCGTCCCCGACGGTGACGCCACCCATGTTGATCGAGCCGGGTACCTGCAGCACCTCGTCCGGATGGGTCAGGCCGTTCTCGATCGCGGCGGCCGCGGTGACGATCTTGTTCACCGAGCCGGGTTCGAACGGGGACGAGACGGCCGGGTTGCCCATCTCGCGGTCGCCCTGGCGGCCGATGTCCTGGGACGGGTCGAAGGTGTTGTCGTTGGCCATCGCCAGCACCTCACCGGTCTTGGCGTCGAGCACCAGCGCGGAGACGTTGTTGGCGCCGGAGGCGTCCTTGGCCATCTGCACCTGCTGCTGCACATGGAACTGGATGTCGTCGTCGATGGTCAGCTGCACGGTCGAGCCGTTGACCGCACTGTGCATGTTGCGGTAGCTGCCGGGAATGACGACGCCGTCGGAACCGCGGTCGTAGGTGATCGAACCGTCGGTGCCGGCCAACACCGCATCCAACGAATCCTCCAGGCCCAGCAATCCGTGGCCGTCCCAGTCGATTCCGCCGACCATGTTGGCCGCCAGCGACCCGCCGGGGTACTGCCGAAGGTCCTGCCGCTCGGAGCCGACCTCGGGGAACTCGGTCGAGATGGCCGTCGCCACCGCCGGATCGACGGCGCGGGCCAGATAGACGAAGGTGTCGTCGCTCTTGAGCTTCTTGAGCACCGTGGCGGCGTCCGGGCTGTTGTCCAGGTGCTCGGCGACGGCGCGGGCGATGTCGCGCAGTCGCTCGTTGGGTTCGGGGGCCTCCGCCGACTTCGCCCTGGCCTCGGCGAGTTGTTCACGAATCTTCACCGGCTGGAACGTCAATGCCCGCGCCTCGATCGTGAAGGCGAGTTTGTCCAGATTGCGGTCGACGATGGCCCCGCGCATCGCGGGTTCGATGTCGGTGACCTTCAACTGTCCGGCCGCCTGGGCGCGCAGCCCGGCCGCGCGCGGCACCTGCAGGCTGAACAGTTGCGCGGCGGCCACGATCAGCACCAGGAAGATCGCCGCGATACCGACGCGCTGCCGGAACTCGAAGGACGCCGTCCCGGACTCGACATCGGACATGGGGCGGCTGCGCCGCGCCCGTGCGGAACGCTCCTGGCCGGCCCGCGGGGCCGAGCCCGGTCCCCGACTCATGCCGGCGGCGCCTGAGCCGGCAGCGGCGCGGGCGCCTCAACCGGTGGTGGCGGCGGCGCGTCCATGGGTCCGGGCGCCGCTACGGGCCCCGGCAACGTCGCGACCCCGGGCACATGCTCGCGTGGCAGCACCTGCTCCGACGGGCGCACCAGGACTTCGGGATTGGCCCCGGGCGCGGTTGCCAACGGGACCGCGGGCGCCTCGGGCAGCGGGGTGTTCAGCGGCGGCGGCGGCACGCCCTCGGCCGGCTTGGGCTCACCGACCACGATCCAGTTCCCGGCCGGGTCCTGCACCAGATGCGCGGTGTTCTTCGACGGGATCATCCCGAGATTGCGGGCGGCCTCGGCCAGCGCCGGCGCGGCCTGCGCCTCGAGCACATCACGTTCGAGCGCTTCTTTCTGTTGCAGCAGAACCTGATTGGCCTTGCGGGCGGTGCCCAGCTCGTAGGAGCGCTCGGCGGCGTCGGTGGACAGCCACAGCGTGACGCCGAGACCCATCCCGAGCGCGCCGATCACCAGCACCACGAACGGGACACGGGCCGCGAGCGTCCGCGGATGCAGATCGATCGACGCGATGCGGGTCAGGATCCGTTCCCGCAGCGGTATCCGGACAACCTTGGGCGCCTTGGCCTTGCGCGCCTTGGCCCGGGCCTTCGCCTGGTTGGCGTTCTTGGGCCGCACCGGCCGTCGCGCCGGTGCGGTCGCCGGGCCGTGCTGCAACCCGCGCGGATCCCGGTTGCGGGTGCGGCCGTCGCGGGGTTGCGGTTCGACCGGCCGGCGCTGTTCGCGCCGACGCTGTGCCTCGGCCCGCCGCGGTTCGCGCGGATCGCCGGCGTGGGGACGGCGGCGCACCGGCTTCCGGGTCGGAGCCGCTGGTTTACCCGCCCGTCGCGCCGCGGCCGCGTTGGGCCCGGTGCCGCGCTTGGTCTTCATGCCTGGCCCCTTTCGGTCGCTCGCTGCACGGCCCGCAGTCGGACCGCCGCGCTGCGCGGATTGCGTTCGATCTCCTCGGCGTCGGCACGCTCGGCGCCCCGGGTCAGGGAGGTGAATTCCGGTTCGTGGCCGGGAAGTTCGACCGGCAGCCCGGCCGGGGTGCGACTGGCCGTCGCGTCGGCGAAGACGCTCTTGACGATGCGGTCTTCGAGGGACTGATAGGCCATCACGACCACACGGCCGCCGACCCGCACGGCCGCCAGCGCGGCGGGCAGCGCCGCGCGCAGTGAATCCAGTTCGGCGTTGACGGCGACCCGCAGCGCCTGGAAGGTGCGCTTGCCCGGGTGGCCGCCGGTGCGCCGGGCCGGCGCCGGGATGGCCTGATAGAGCAGTTCGACCAGCTCGGCGGTCGAGGCGAACGGCGCGGTCTCGCGTCGCCGCAGCACGGCCCCGGCGATGCGGCTGGCGAAACGTTCCTCGCCGTACTCGCGCAGGATCCGCGTCAGCGCGGCCTTGTCGTAGGTGTTGAGGATGTCCGCCGCGGTGAGCGGCAGGTCCGGATCCATCCGCATGTCCAACGGCGCGTCTACGGAATAGGAGAAGCCCCGTTCGGTGCGGTCGAGTTGCATCGAGGACACGCCCAGATCGAAGAGCACCCCGTCGATCGAACGTCGCTCGGCGTAGCCGCATTGGGCCAACGCGTCGGCGAGTCCGTCGTAACGGGTGCGCACCGCGGTGAACCGGTCCCCGAAACCAGCCAGCCGCCCGCCGGCCAGTTCCAGCGCGCCCGGATCGCGGTCCAGCCCGATCACGCGCAGTCCCGCGAACTCGCTCAGCAGCCGTTCGGAGTGACCGCCGGCACCGAGGGTCGCATCGACCACCACCGCACCGGATCCGTCGGCGGCCGTCCGGGTCAGCGCCGGGGCCAGCAGTTCGACGCAGCGGTCGAGCAGCACGGGCAGGTGACCGAACTGGCCTTGTTGATCAGCCATGTCGACACCGCCCCTCAGGTGAATGACGGCCCCTGCAGCGAGGTCCCTGTCCGATACGGACCTGGCGTTGGGGAAGTACGCCAGGGCCGGTTCGGGCAGAGGCCACGTTGCAGGGGCCATAGCCGGTACAGGCTCATCAGATAATGTCGCGGAGTGCTTCATCGCTGGCTGCGGAGAAGTTCTCTTCGTGGGTTTGCTGGTAGTCCTGCCAGGCCTGGGCGTCCCAGATCTCGAGGTAGTCGACCGCGCCGATGACGACGCATTCCTTGGACAAGTCCGCGTAGCGCCGGTGGTCGGCCGACAGGGTGATCCGGCCCTGACCGTCCGGATGCTGCTCGTCGGTGGCCGCGGCCAGGTTACGCAGGAAGGCCCGCGCCTCGGGATTGCTCCGTGAGGCGCTGGCGGCCCGGCGCGCCAGCTGCTCGAACTCGGCCCGCGGATACACGGCGAGGCTGTGATCTTGGCCTTTGGTGACCATCAACCCTCCTGCCAGTGCGTCGCGGAATTTGGCGGGCAACGTGAGCCGCCCCTTGTCGTCGAGCTTGGGCGTGTAAGTGCCGAGAAACACTCGTCACCTCCACCCTCGAACCGTCAGGTCCGAAACCCCCTCGCTCCGTACTCCGCCACCATACCCCACAATCCCCCACTTTTCTCCATCTGGCGCCATGAAAATGTCGCCGTCCCCCACTCTGCGCCCATCCGCCCAGGACAAGACGCGCCAGCACCGGACCTGCGCCGGCTGGCAAACTCTGCCGACGCATTGGAATACGGGCTCCATGCTGCGGAAACAGCCCAGTGGGGCCGCGGTGGGGCAAGGTGGGGTGAAAGTGGGGAAACAAAAAGGGCCGGCCTCGCGGCCGGCCCTGACGGGGCGAAACTACCCGGACGTCACTCGTCGAAACGGCGCCGGAAGCGGTCTTCCATCCGACTGGTGAACGACCCCCCGGCGCCCTTGGCCTTCTTGGCCCGCGACACGCCCGCCGGACCGTCGACGAGCTTGAGATCCGGTGCCGCCTCACGTCGCCCGGAAACCGCGAAGACCACGCCACCGAACATCACGATGAACCCGAGCACCGACAGTGCCGGTAGGTCGCCGAGCCAGGTGGCCTTGATCATGACACCGGAAATCAGCATCGCCAGACCGACCACGAACAGCGCGAGGCCCTGGAAGCGGCGGCGGGCCGACGGCGCGCGCAACGTCCCACCACGAACGCTGGATGCGAACTTGGGGTCCTCGGCGTAGAGCGCGCTCTCGATCTGATCAAGCATGCGCTGCTCATGCTCGGAGAGTGGCATTCGTCCCTCCTTGCCGGCGCGGCGGGTCGTTTCGGTCGGTGCTTCGGTCGGTGCCGGCCCACGCGTGGCGGACCGTCTTCATCAATGATACGAGGTGAATCTGTATGGGACCACCTTGTTGACTCACGATTCTAGGCCCAGGGCGCACACACCGCGGCCACCACCTTCCCCGACATAATGAGTTTGCACGCTTTCGACCCCCGAATCCCACGCTCCGGGAGGGCAGCCGGCCTTGGCCATGTATCTCATCGACCTGTCGCCGAACGACATGCAGCGCCGCCTCCGCGAGGCGCTGCACGTCTATGTCGATGCGATGCGCTACCCGCGCGGCACCGAGAACCAACGCGAGTCGATGTGGCTCGAGCACATGCGCCGGCGCGGCTGGAAGGCCGTCGCCGCCGTCGAGACCGACGAATCCGGGGATTCCGCGGCGCTGGCCGACGCGCCGCTGCTCGGCGTGGCCTACGGCTACTGCGGGGCGCCGGATCAGTGGTGGCAGCAGCAGGTGCTGCAGGGCCTACAGCGCAGCGGGCTGCCGCTCGAGGCGATCGAACGGCTGATGTCGAGCTATTTCGAGCTGACCGAGTTGCACATCCACCCCCGCGCCCAGGGCCGTGGCCTGGGCGAAGCGCTGGCCCGCCGGCTGCTCAGCGACCGCACCGAGGCCAACGTGCTGCTGTCGACTCCGGAGATCAACGGCGAGAGCAATCGGGCCTGGCGGCTGTATCGCCGGCTCGGCTTCGACGACGTCATCCGGGGTTACCACTTCGCCGGGGATCCCCGGCCGTTCGCGATCCTGGGTCGGCCGCTGCCGCTGTAGAACGGCCGAGTTCGACGCCGGACCGCCGGTCGGGGCGGGGAGTCTGGCAGGATACTCGGGTGCCGCGAGACACCGTGCAACACCATGGTCAGCGTCGTAAGCGTCTGCTCACCCTGGTCGTCCTGCTCCTGCTGCTCGTCCCGATGGCCGTCGGCTGTGTCCGGGTACGCGCCTCGATCACGGTGTCCCCCGACGACGTGGTCTCCGGGCGCATCATCGCCGCGGCCGTGCCGCGCAACGCCGACGACCCCGGTCCGCAGCTGCGCAACGAGCTGCCGTTCGCGCACAAGGTGGCGATCTCCGACTACGAGGCCGACGGCTTCGTCGGATCCGAGGCGGTGTTCTCCAACCTGAGCTTCGCCGAGCTTCCGCAGCTGGCGAACATGAACCGCGACGCCGCGGGCGTGGACCTGTCGTTGCGCCGGGCGGGCAACCTCGTCATCCTCGAGGGCCGGGTGGACCTGACCTCACTCTCGGACGCCGAGGCCGAGGTGGAGCTCACCGCGTCCTTCCCCGGGGAGGTGACCTCGACCAACGGCGACCGGATCGGCACCGACGTGGTCAAGTGGGAGCTGGAACCCGGCATCGTCAACACCATGAACGCCCAGGCCCGCTACACCGACCCGAGCACCCGCTCGTTCACCGGGGCCGCCTGGGTGTTGGGCATCGCCTCGCTGCTCGTCGCCGCGGCCATCGGGGCGCTGGCATGGTCGGCGCGGGACCGCTCCCCGCGGGTGGGTGCCGAAACCGCCGAGGACGATGCCTAGCCGCGGCAGGGCATCGTGCTCGGTGCGCCGGCCGAGCACCTACGCTCTAGTCTGATCAGTCGGGATCTCTGGAAGAAAGGGGCCGGACGCTGAGCGTCGAAAACGCGGCACCGCCCGCCCGTGAGTTGGTCGATGCCGTCACCGAACAACTGCGCGGTTACCTGAGCGAACGCCGCCGCGATACCAATTACATCGGCGACGACTACGACGGTCTGATCGCGGCCCTGGAGGATTTCGTGCTGCGCGGCGGGAAACGCCTGCGACCGGCGTTCGCCTACTGGGGTTGGCGCGCGGTCGCCGGCGCGGACGAGGATCCGCACCGCGCCGACATGCTGCTGTTGTTCGCCGGGCTCGAGTTGCTGCACGGGTGCGCGTTGATCCATGACGACGTCATCGACGCCTCGGCGACCCGGCGCGGCATGCCGACCGTGCACATGCACTTCGCCGACGTGCACCGCCGCCACGGCTGGAACGGCTCGCCCGAGCAGTTCGGCCTCTCGGCGGCGATCCTGCTCGGCGACCTGTCACTGGTGTGGGCCGACGACATCGTCGCGACCGCGCCGCTGCCCGACGCCGCGCGCCTGCGGGTCCGGCAGGTGTGGTCGCAGATTCGCACCGAGGTGCTCGGCGGCCAGTACCTCGACATCGTCGCCGAATCCAGCGGCGCGGACACCATCGCCTCGGCGATGAAGGTCAACACCTACAAGACCGCCAGCTACACCGTGACCCGCCCGCTGCAGCTCGGGGCGGCGGCCGGCGCCGACCGCCCGGACATCCAGACGGTGTTCCACGACGTCGGCACCGATCTCGGCATCGCCTTCCAGCTGCGCGACGACGTCCTGGGGGTCTTCGGTGACCCCACTGTGACCGGCAAGCCCTCCGGCGACGATCTGCGGTCCGGCAAGCGCACGGTGCTGCTGGCCGAGGCCATCGAGCGCGCGGACGCCTCCGATCCGGCGGCCGCCGAGCTGCTGCGGGGCGCGGTCGGCACCGACCTCACCGAGGACCGGGTCCGCGAGTTGTGCGGCGTCATCGAGTCCGTCGGCGCCCTGTCGGCGGTCGAATCCCGGATCGAGGAACTCACCCGCACCGCGCTGAGCGCCATCGACGCCGCGGCGATCAACCCGGCGGCCAAGGTCGGGCTCACCGAGCTCGCCAGGCTGGCCGCCAACCGAACCGCGTGACGCGGCCGTGAACAAGGCCGGTGTGGCGCGGCTGCGGGAATTCGCCGGCGCCGAAGAGGCCCGCCCCGCGTTGCTGGGGTTCGTGGGTGCGCTGCTGATCTGCGCCGGCGGCCTCGGCGCCGGCAGCACGCGGCTACACGACCCGGTGCTCGAGGGGTGGCACCTGTCCTGGCTGCGGTTCGGCCACGGCCTGGTGGTCTCCTCGATCCTGCTGTGGAGCGGCGTCGCGCTGATGTTGGTCGCGTGGCTCTGGCTGGGCCGACGGGTGGTGCACCAGGACACCACGGTGTACACCATGGTCGCCACCACCGGCTTCTGGTTGGCGCCGCTGCTGGCCTCGGTCCCACTGTTCAGCCGCGACACCTACTCCTACCTCGCCCAGGGTGCGCTGTTGCGCGACGGCCTGGACCCGTACGCCGTCGGGCCGGTGGAGAACCCGAACGCATTGCTGGACGACGTCAGTCCGATCTGGACGACGACGACGGCGCCGTATGGGCCGGCGTTCATCCTGATCGCCCGGTTCGTCACGATGTTGGTCGGCGAGAACGTGATCGCCGGCACCATGGTGCTGCGGCTGTGCATGCTGCCCGGGCTCGTGCTGTTGATCTGGGCGACCGTGCGGATCGCCCGCCATCTGGGCGCCAATGCCGCAGTGGCGCTGTGGATCTGCGTGCTCAACCCGCTGGTGATCATCCATCTGATGGGTGGCGTCCACAACGAGATGCTGATGGTCGGGCTGATGGCCGCCGGCATCGCGCTGACCCTGGATCGGCGTCCGATCGCCGGGATCGCCCTGGTCGCGGCCGCCGTGGCGGTCAAGGCCACCGCGGGAGTGGCGCTGCCGTTTCTGGTCTGGGTGTGGATGCGACAGTTGCAGAATCGACCCGCGCAACGCGGAACCGAGGGCGCCCCACGACATCCGGTGACGGCCTTCCTGGCCGCGTCGGCGGGGTCGGTGGGAATCTTCGTCGCGGTGTTCGCGGTGCTGTCGTGGCTGGCCGGTGTCGGTCTGGGCTGGCTGACGGCGCTGGCCGGTTCGGTCAAGATCATCAACTGGCTGACCATCCCGACCGCGATCGCCAACCTGAGCAACGCGATCGGCGGACTGTTCTTCGACGTGAACTTCTATGCGGTGCTGGAGGTCACCCGCATCGGCGGCATCCTGGTCATGGTGCTGGCACTGCCGGTGCTGTGGTGGCGGTTCCGGCACACCGACCGCGAGGCCCTGGCCGGCACCGCCTGGGCGATGGGCGTGGTGGTGTTGTTCGTGCCCGCGGCGCTGCCCTGGTACTACACCTGGCTGCTGGCGGTGCTGGCGCCGCTGACCCAGTCCCGCACCTGGCTCGCCGGCATCGCCGGCTTCTCGACATGGATCATGGTGATCTTCAAACCCGATGGCTCGCACGGCATGTACTCCTGGGTGCACGTGCTGCTGGCCACCGCGTGCGGGGTGGGCGCGTGGTATTCCCTGCGCCGCGCCGATGTACCCCGGCAGGCCGTGGATCGGTAGCGCCGGTCAGTAGGCCATGGCCTGCGCCCGGCGCACGATCTCCCGGGCCTGGTGGGAATGCAGCGCGTCGATGGGCCGGGCGTTCTCCCGGACCTCGCGGCTGCCGTCGAAGGTCAGCGTCAGCGACGGGTCCGCGGTGAACAACCAGCGCAGGATCTCGGTATCGCGGTAGCCGCCGTCGCGCAGCACCGCCAGCAGCCCGGTCAGCAGCTTGACCACCTGGCCCTTGGGCGTGAAGAACGCCTCGGGCACCGCGGGGACGCCACCGCGGCGCACCGCGATCAGGTGGCCGTCGCGGAGGTGTTGATGGACTCTGGTGACCGCGATGCCGAGCATCTCGGCGACTGCTGCGAGGTCGATGACCGGTTCGTTGGGGTCGAGGACGTCGTCCGCGGCCGGAATGCTGCTCACGGGGTCAAGTCTAAGCACGCTGAGCCGGGGTTTTCACCACCGCGTCAACAGTCCACCTACGATGGCCCAGTGACGCCAACCGTGCCGACCGATCCGCTCGAGGGTGAGCTGCTCGACGGCCGCTACCTGGTGGAGACCAAGATCGCGACCGGCGGCATGTCGACGGTCTACCGGGGGCTGGACACCCGGCTGGACCGTCCGGTGGCCTGCAAGGTGATGGACCCCCGTTACGCCGGTGATCAGCAGTTCCTCACCCGGTTCCAGCTCGAGGCCCGGGCGGTGGCCCGGCTGAAGCATCCGGGCCTGGTGGCCGTTTACGACCAGGGCCGGGACCACCGGCACACGTTCCTGGTGATGGAACTCGTCGAGGGCGGGACGCTGCGCGAACTGCTGCGCGAGCGCGGACCGATGCCGCCGCACGCGGTGACCGCGGTGCTGCGTCCGGTGCTCGGCGGGCTCGGGGTCGCGCACCGAGCCGGGCTGGTGCACCGCGACGTCAAGCCCGAAAACGTGTTGATCTCTGACGACGGCGAGGTCAAACTGGTCGATTTCGGCCTGGTGCGAGCGATGGCCGAGGCCGGGATCACGTCCACCAGTGTGATTTTGGGCACCGCCGCCTACCTGTCGCCGGAGCAGGTCGCCAGCGGTAGCTCCGATCCCCGCAGCGATGTGTATTCGGTGGGCATCCTGACCTACGAATTGCTGACCGGCGCAACGCCGTTCACCGGCGATACCGCGCTGGCGTTGGCGTATCAGCGGATGGATCATGACGTGCCCGCCCCGAGCACCCAGATCGAAGGCGTGCCAGTGCAGTTCGACGAGTTGGTGCTGCGGGCCACCTCGCGCGATGCCGACCGGCGCTATCCGGACGCCGCGGCCATGGCCGAGCATCTGGAGGCCATCGCCGCGGAGTTGAACCTGCCGGCCTTCCAGGTGCCGGCGCCGCGGAACTCCGCCCAGCATGCGTCGGCCGAGATCCACCAGAGCCGGATACACGAGCACACCACCGAGCGGCACGCCGCACCGGCGGCGCCCGCCCCGATCCTGCCGGTGCGCCACCCGACCCGCGCCATGACCCGGGGCCCCGACGACTGGGACGACGCGACGGCCGAACATCAGGACTTCGAGCTGCCGCCGGCCGGGCAGTTCGCCGGCATCGACATCACCGAATTCGCCTGGGCCCGGCAGCGCGCCCGGCGCACGACCATCCTCTGGCTGGCCGTCGTGCTGGTGCTCACCGGTTCGGTGGCGGCCGCCGGGTGGTCGCTGGGCAGCAACCTCACCGCGCTGCTGGGTCCGTAGCGCCGGAGGTTTCTAGTCGCGCAGCATCTCGGCGACCAGGAACGCCAGCTCGAGGCTCTGCTGGGTGTTCAGCCGCGGGTCGCACGCCGTCTCATAGCGGCCGGCCAGGTCCGTATCCGAAATGTCCTGTGCCCCACCGAGACACTCGGTGACGTTCTCACCGGTGATCTCGACGTGGATGCCGCCGGGATGGGTGCCCAGCGCCCGATGCACCTCGAAGAAGCCCTGGACCTCGTCGACGATGCGGTCGAAGTGGCGGGTCTTGTAGCCGGTGGACGCCTCGTGGGTGTTGCCGTGCATCGGGTCGCACTGCCAGATCACCTGGTGGCCCGAGGCCTGCACCTTCTCGATGATCGGCGGCAGCACGTCGCGAACCTTGTTGTTGCCCATCCGGCTGACGAACGTCAGCCGGCCCGGGACGTTCTGCGCGTCCAGCCGCTCGACGTACTCCACGGCCAATTCGGGTGAGGTCGTCGGGCCGATCTTGACGCCGATCGGGTTGGCGATCACCTCGGCGAACGCGATGTGCGCGCCGTCGAGTTGCCGCGTGCGCTCGCCGATCCAGACGTAATGCGCGGACAGATCGTAGAGCTTGGCCTCGCCGGGCTCGTCGGTGTTGTCGAGCGGATGCGCCATCCGCAGCATGGCCCGCTCGTAGTCGAGCACCAGCGCCTCGTGCGAGGCATAGATCTCGGCGGTGTCCAGGTTGCGGTCGTTGACCCCGCAGGCCGACATGAAGCGCAGCCCGCGGTCGATCTCCGCGGCCAGCGCCTCATAGCGCGCCCCGGCCGGCGAGGTGCGGACGAACTCCCGGTTCCAGTCGTGCACCAACTGCAGCGAGGCCAGGCCCGAGGAGGTCAGCGCGCGCACCATGTTCATCGCGGCGCTCGCGTTGGCGTAGGCGCGCACCAGTCGCGACGGATCATGTTCGCGCACCGCGGCATCGGGGGCGAAACCGTTGACCATGTCACCGCGGTAGGACTTCAGGCCCAGCGCATCGGTATCCGAGGACCGCGGCTTGGCGTACTGCCCGGCGATGCGGGCCATCTTGACCACCGGCATGCTCGAGCCGTAGGTCAGCACCACCGCCATCTGCAGCAGCGTGCGGATGTTGGCGCGGATGTGCGGTTCGGTGTTGTCGGCGAACGTCTCGGCGCAGTCGCCGCCCTGCAGCAGGAACGCCTCGCCACGGGCCACCGCGGCCAGCTGCGTCTGCAGCTTGTCCACCTCGGCGGGCACGGTGACCGGCGGAACACTCTCGAGCACGGTACGCATCGCCTTGGCCTGCTCGGCATCCCAGCTCGGCTGCTGCAAGGCCGGCTTGGCCAACGCGGAATCCAGGCGTTGCCGCAGGTCATCCGGTAAGGGCGGCAGCGACGGCAGCTGCTCGATGGGTACGTCGACGGTCCAGTTCACCCTTACATGGTAGCTGGGCTCCCCCCGCGCCAATGCCGGGCTGGAGGCGACGATCAGGGGCCGCCGGGCGGCCCCGTCAGTTCGGTGATCAGCGCGAATCGCCGCAGTTGGTCGCGGGCATCGACGAGCGCATCGTGGGTGTCCGGCGGCCGCGGTGGCATCCGCGGACTGCCCCGGTCCTCCCAGAACTGCCGCAATTCCCGGGTGAACCGCGGAATCTGCAGCGGCAGTTCGGTCATCGGACCCCACAGCTGACACAGCGCGACGTGGTCGTAGGCCGCCACCCACGCCCACAGTTCGATCGGCTCGCTGCCGCCGACGCCGAAGAACTCCTCGAGGTCCTCGCGGATGCGCCGGCGCGACCGCCACAGCTGCGACGACGGCGACGGCAGCTTGGGCAGCACATGCTTCTTGACCCAGCTACCGGCCTTTTCGGGCGCGAATTCGGTTGAGACACCGTAATACTCACGACCGTCCTCGGCCACCACACCAATCGAGATCAAGTCGATGGTGCGGCCGTCCTCGATGAACTCGGTGTCATAGAAGTACCGCACGTCGAAGCAGCCTAACCAGCCACCGGCGCCGGTGCCGCGTGCACCTGACGGTCCAACGCGGCATCGACCGTGGGATCGTCGGGCAACCGCGGCATCCCGGCCAGCGCGCTCTGCAGCCACAGGTTGGCCCGCACCATCGGCCGGCGAATGCGCCGTTCGCGCTCCAACGCCCGATGCATGGTGTGCGGTCGGTGCAGGTACCGCCAGCGCGCCCACGGCGCGTGCGGCCGGGACAACCGCACGGCGCCGATCACCAGCAGCGGCGGTATGCCCATCCCCAGCAGACCCGTCCACACCTTGCCCTTGGCGAGCGTCACCAGCGCCAACAGCAGGCTCGCGACGGCCCACGCCACCACGGCCGAGCGCACCGCCCAGGAGTCGTCGGCACGCCAGATGTCGAGGTCGAAGAACGCCAGCGGATTGAACCCCAGCACCAACAAACCGGCGATGGCGACCGCGACGAACACCGCGTCCACCGAGGTGCGGCCGTCCTCGGACCAGTACACGTCCTGCAGGTGCAGGATCAGGGCGAACTCGTCGAGCACCAGCGCCGCACCGATACCGAAGAAGACGGCCGCCGTGGTGAACGCCCCCACCCCGCCGTCGACCGCCAGGGTGACCATCGCGATCCCCGACACCAGCACCAGGATCACGCCGATCACGACGTGGTGCAGATGGAAGCCCCCACCGTCACCCCCGGCGTCGGTGCCGCCGAACGAGAGGTTGCGCGGCTGCCACCACTTCTTGGGCCGATCGCTGTCGGCGGTGGCGCGGATGTAGCGCACGATCGTCCGCGTGATGCAGAACGTGACGATGAACGCGATCAGGCACCACATCAATGGCACCCGACTCGGCGTGATGACGTCCCAGTGGAAGTCGACTGACCATTGCGGCACGGCGGTGAACTTACGCCGTGGGAAAACCTTGTGGCGGTACGACACAGATACGCTGTTCGGGTCATGACTAAACAGCGACGGCGGCAAACCGCCTGGCGGGTGTTTCAACTGGCCACCGTGGCCGCCTTCGGCTACGCGGTGTGGCGGCTGTTCGCGCCCAACCCGTACCGCATCGATATCGATGTCTACCGGATGGGCGGCCGGGCCTGGCTGGATTCGCAGCCGCTCTACAGCGAAGGCGCGACGTTCCACACGGTCGGCGGGATCGATCTGCCCTTCACCTACCCGCCGCTGTCGGCGGTGTTCTTCAGCCCGTTCGCCTGGTTGTCGCTGCCGGCGGCCAGCATCGCGATCACGGCCACCACGCTGGTGCTGCTGGTGGTCGCCACCATGGTCGTGCTGACGCGGCTGGACGTCCTGCCGAGCGCACCTTCGCACCGGTGGTGGGTGGCCGCGGCCATCACCGCGCCGGCGGTGCTGTGGTTGGAGCCGCTGCGATCGAACTTTGACTTCGGCCAGATCAACGTGGTGCTGATGACGCTGGTGCTCGCCGACTGCGTGCCGCGGCGCACCCCGTGGCCGCGCGGGATGTTGCTGGGGCTGGCCATCGCGCTGAAGTTGACCCCCGCGGTGTTCCTGCTCTATTTCGTGCTGCGCCGCGACGGCCGGGCGCTGCTGGTGGCCGCGGCCTCGTTCGTGGTCGCGACGCTGGTGGGCTTCGCGATGGCCTGGCAGGACTCGATCGAGTACTGGACCACGACCGTCGTCAACACCGACCGCATCGGCACCGCCACGCTGAACACCAACCAGAACATCTCGGGCGCGCTGGCGCGGCTGGGGCTGGGCGAGAACCTGCGGTTCGTCCTGTGGGTGCTGGCCTGCTTCGCCGTCCTGGGCCTCACGGCGTGGGCCGTGCGGCGGATCCTGACCGCCGGCTCCGACGGTCCCGAATCGGTGTTGGCGCTGATGTGCGTGGCGTTGTTCGGCCTGGTGGTGTCGCCGGTGTCCTGGTCGCACCATTGGGTGTGGGTGCTGCCCACGCTGGTGGTGACCGCGGTGCTGGCGGTGCGGCACCGCAATGCGGCCCTGGGCGTGGTCACGGCGGCCGGGCTGGCCCTGATGATCTGGACCCCGATCGACCTGCTGCCCGAGCACCAGGAAGCCGACGCCGCCTGGTGGCGCCAACTGCTCGGCGGTTCCTACATCTGGTGGGCCGTCGCGACGATCCTCGTGGCCGGCCTGATGGCGGGCCGGATCGCCGGGCCCAGACTCAGCCCGCCGCGGACTGCGGCAGCCGAGCCGACGACTGGCCGTTCTGCGCAGGCGCTGCACCCTCTTTGAGGCTCGCCGCGTAGATGTCGACGTATTCCTGACCCGACAGGCCCATCAGCTCGTAGACCACCTCGTCGATGACCGCGCGTTCGATGAACCGGTTGCCGGCCATCCCCTCGAACCGGGAGAAGTCCATCGGCTCGCCGAACCGGACCCGCACCCGGCCGAACCGCAGCCCCTTGCGCCCCGGCGGGTTCACGACGTTGGTTCCGATCATCGCGACGGGAATGACGGGGACACCGGTTTCCAGCGCCAGCCGGGCCAGGCCGGTCTTGCCCTTGTAGAGCCGACCATCCGGCGACCGGGTGCCCTCCGGATACATGCCCAGCAGCTTGCCCTGGCCGAGGATGCGCACCGCGGTGTCCAGCGCGGCCTGCGCGGAGTCCGCGTCGGTGCGGTCGATCGGCACCTGCCCGGCCACGGTGTAGAACCAGGCCAGCAACCGGCCCTTGAGCCCGGTTCCGGTGAAGTACTCCTGCTTGGCCAGGAAGGTGATCCGCCGACGCACCACCAGCGGAAGGTAGAAGCTGTCCATCACGGCCAGGTGGTTACTGGCCAGAATCGCCGGACCGTCGGCCGGAACGTGTTCGAGTCCTTCGACTTTGGGGCGGCCGATCAACGCCAGCAGGGGTCCCAGCAGGATGTACTTGAAAAGCCAATACCACATGGACCCTCCCGTTTTGGCCGCACCACACGATGCTGCGGGCAACTTTACCCACCCCGACGGGGTGCTTCTACCGAGCCGCCCCGGCTAGTCCTCGATGGTGACGGGAATGGGTTCGTAACGCCCGCGCGGCGGTTCCGGCGGCGGCTCGGGCCCGTCGGGGCCCTCGTCGGCGGTTCCGGCGCCGTCGGTGTTGTCCAGTACCGCCCGGATCACCGCCAGCAGCGCCACACTGTGTTCGGAGATCACGGTGATCAGCGGGTGTTCCTCGCCGGTGACCAGCGCCGCCAGCGCACACACCGGACACCACACCTGCTGGCAACTGCCCGGCCCGTCGGTGCTGCGCGCGGCGGCCAGCAGCGCGGCCGACCGCACCGCGGGGTCGAGGCGGTCCAGGATCACCTGCGCCAACTGGCGCAACTCGGGGCCCAGATCGGGGTGCGTTCCACTCACTGTGGCCACACCTCCGGATCAGGTCGAAATCGGACGGTCAATTCGTTGCCCTTGAGCTGGGCGCCGATCACGACGCAGCGCCGCAACACCGAGGCCAGCCGCACCCGGCGCCGCATACCGCCCACTCCGATGATCAGGTCGTCGTCGACCCGGCCGAGCGTGAGCGCGCCCGAATCCACCTGCGGCAACTCTAGCCGCATCCGGTACACCGATTCGAGCCCGGCGCCGGACTCCAGATCCACGCTCGGGCGCAGCGGACCCGGTGGCGGCGACCCGTCGCGGCGCCGAACACCGTCGAGCAGATCACCGAGCGCCTTGGGACCGATCGGCTCACCGGGCAGGTGCGGCACCAGGATCATTTCGACGCCGCCGATGGTGCCGGCCAACTCGTCGAGCACGGTCCGCTGCTCGGCGATGCGTTCGGCGTACCAGTCGAACGCCGGATGCTCGGGAAGATTCTGATACTCATACGAATCGTCTTGGATCAGAACCTGGTTGACGACGAGTTCGGCGACCCGCACCCCCATCAGGGTCAACGAACCCAGCGTCCGGGCCGCCTCGGCCGCCACCACCCGTTCCGGGGTGAGCACCAGGTGGGCCGCGACGGCGGTGCCGTCGGTCAGCAGGCTCGAGAGCCGTTCGACCCCGCCGCTGATGCGTTCGAGCAGTTCGACGATGGCCCCGGTGGCACCGCCGTCGTCGAGCACCGAGAGCCTGCGGTGCCGGGGCCAGGCCCGCTCCACGTACAGCCCGAACGTCGACGGCAGGGTCAACATGCGCAGCGCATCCGCGGTGGAGGCACAGTCGACCACGATGTGGTCCCACTGGCCGGCGGCGGCCAACTCCCCCACCTCGTGCAGCCCGAGCACTTCCTGAATCCCCGGTAACGCCGAAAGCTCCTCGGGGGCAACGTCTCCCAGCTCGGACTCGGGAAACCTGTCGGCCACCGGGCCGGCGATCTCACGCCAGCGCGACTCCAGCAGCGCCAGGGTGTCCAGCGCCAGCGCCTCCAGCAGTCCCCCGCCGGCGTCGGCATCGTCGGTCAGCACCCGCACCGGTTCGCGGGCGCCGGTTGGCGCCACCGCTACTCCGAGCACGTCGCCGAGCGAATGGGCCTGATCGGTCGAGACCACCAGGACCCGCTGCCCGGCGCGAGCGTCGCGGACCGCGGTGGCGCATGCCAGCGTCGACTTACCGACCCCACCCTTGCCGACGAAGAGGCTGATCCGGGTGCGGTCAGCGGAGACAGGCTCGCCGGATTCGATCAGCCCTCGACTCGTTTCTTCAGATCCTTCAGCGCCGTGTCGGTCAGCCTGCGTTCGGCCTTGCGCTTGAGCAGTCCAATCATCGGGATCTGCAGGTCGACCGCGAGTTCATAGGTCACTTCGGTCCCAGAGCCCTTGGGCGCCAAGCGATAAGCGCCGTCCAGCGCCCGCAGCAACGAGCTCGACACCAGTGACCACCGCACCGATTTGCGATCCGCGGGCCACTCGTAGGACAACACCATGGTGTCGCGCAGCACGGCCGCGTCGAGCACCAGGCGGGCGGTCTTCGGCAGGCCGGCACTGTCGGCCTCGAGCACCTCGGCCTCCTTGTACTCCTTGACCCATTCCGGGTAGGAGCCGATATCGGCGATGGCGTCCATCACCGTGCCGGGATCGGCATCGATGAAAATGGTCTGGGTCGTCTTGTCCGCCACCTGCTGCCTAACCTCGAAGCTCGTCGTGAAACCCGCGCCGCTGCCCCGGCCCGTCTCTTTGGCTAAAACGGTACCCCGGCGCGTACGGCCGGTTTCGTCATTGTGCCTGCGGCCCCACCCCGACCGGGCGGTTGGCCTCGAGTTCGGCCTTGATCTCGAACGACATCCTCTTGCCGGCGACCCGGCGCTGGTGCACGAGTTTGGCCAGGTTCAGCTTCTTCAGGTCGTGCGCGGAGACTCCGGCGGGTTCGGCATGCAGGAAGTAGTGCAGCAGAACCCCGTCAAGCATGGGTTCGAGCCAGATCTCCATGGTTCCGGTCAGCGCGCCCCCGACGGTCCACCGGATGCCCTTCTCGCCGCGCTCCTCCACGACCTGCAGGTGCAGGTCCGGCCACCACCGGCGCCACCGGGCCGGCTCGGCGACGGCCGCGCCGACCAGCTGCGGTTCGGCCGCCAAGAACGTCTCGTCGGCCACCTGGATGCTGTTCATGCGGTTAGCTTCACATATCGGGCCCGGCGGCACCGCAATCCCCCGGCGTCCGCCGCCGGTAACCGTGAGGACCGTCACACCGCGGCGACGGTGGCGATAGGCTGAGTGACGATGACCCGACCTGGAGAGGCCTTGAGCATTGCGTGAGTTAAGTGTTCCCGCATCCTTTGACGTCGGCGAGCACGACACCGTCGTCGACGCCGTATTCGAGCATGAGCGCGACCACCCCGACCTGGTGATCTATGAGCGCCTGGTCGACGGTCACTGGCGTGCTGTCACCGCGGCCGAGGCCGCCGCCCTGATTCGTTCGGCGGCACAGGGTTTGATCGCCGAGGGCGTGCAGCCCGGCGACCGCGTCGCGATCCTGTCGGCAACCCGGTTCGAATGGGCGATCCTCGACTTCGCGATCCTGGCGGTCGGCGCGCTGACGGTGCCGATCTACGAGACGTCCTCGGCCGAGCAGGTGCGGTGGGTGTTGTCGGACTCCGGCGCGGTGCTTGTGTTCGCCGAGAGCGACGCGCACGCCGCGATGGTCGGTGAGCTCTCCGACGAGCTGCCCGACCTGCGCCGGGTCTATCAGATCGAGTCCACCGGACCGACCGCGCTGGACCAACTCGCCGAGGCCGGCGCGAGCGTCGATCCCGCGGAGGTCACCAAGCGGGTCGAGGGCATCCGCACCGCCGACCCCGCCACCCTGATCTACACCTCCGGGACCACCGGCCGGCCCAAGGGTTGCCAGCTGACCCACTCCAACCTGGTCTACGAGATCCGCGGCGCCAAGTCCGCGATGCCGACGCTGCTCAACGACGGCGAACGGCTGCTGGTCTTCCTGCCGCTGGCCCACGTGCTGGCGCGGGCGCTGACCATCGCGGCGTTCAATTACCGGGTCACCGTCGGATTCACCAGTGACATCAAGAACCTGGTGCCGTTGTTCGGGGTGTTCAAGCCGACCATCGTGGTCTCGGTCCCGCGGGTGTTCGAGAAGGTGTACAACACCGCCGCCCAGAATGCGGCCGACGGCGGCAAGGGCAAGATCTTCGACCTGGCCGTACAGACCGCGGTCGAGTACAGCGAGGCCCTGGATCGCGGCGGTCCGGGCCTGCTGCTCAAGCTCAAACACGCGGTGTTCGACCGGCTGGTCTATCACAAGCTGCGGGCCGCCCTCGGCGGCGATTGCCGGGCCTCGATCTCCGGCGGCGCCCCACTGGGCGCTCGGTTGTGCCACTTCTACCGCGGCGTCGGGCTGACGATCTACGAGGGCTACGGCCTGACCGAGACCAGCGCCGCGATCGCCGTCAATCAGGTGGGCAACGTCCGGGTCGGAACCGTCGGAAAGCTGTTGCCCGGCAACAGCATGCGGGTCGGTCCGGACGGCGAACTGCTGGTGCGCGGTGGCGTGGTATTCGACGGCTATTGGAAGAACGAGCAGGCCACCGCCGAAGCGTTCGACGACGGCTGGTTCCGCACCGGTGACCTGTGCGAGGTCGACGACGACGGTTTCATCAAGATCGTCGGACGCAAGAAGGAGATCATCGTCACCGCCGGCGGCAAGAACGTCGCCCCCGCGGTGCTCGAGGATGAGTTGCGCGCGCACCCGTTGATCAGCCAGGCGATGGCCGTCGGCGACGCGCAGCCGTTCATCGGTGCGCTCATCACGATCGACCCGGAGGCCTTCGAGGGCTGGAAGCAGCGCAACGGCAAGATCGCCGACGCCTCGGTCGGCGATCTGGCCACCGATCCCGATCTGACGGCGGAGGTCGAGCAGGCCGTCAAGGCGGCCAACGCGCTGGTCTCGCACGCCGAGGGCATCCGCAAGTTCCGCATCCTGCCGGTCGATTTCACCGAGGACACCGGCGAACTCACCCCCACGATGAAGGTCAAGCGCAAGGTCATCGCGGAGAAGTTCGCCGCGGACATCGAGGCGATCTACCGCAAGGATTAGCCGGTCAGCAGGTCGCCGAGGCGGCCGGCCAGGGTGTCCCAGCGCCAGTTGGCCAACACCCACTCCCGGCCGGCCGCACCCTTCGCGGCCGCGCGCTCGGGGTCGGCGAGCACCGCGCTGATCGCGGCGGCGATCTCGTCGGGGCGGCGACCGTCGACCACCGTGCCGGTGGTTCCGTCGAGCACCGTCTCGGGGGCGCCGCCGGAGTTGCCCGCCACCACCGGCAGGCCGCTGGCCGAGGCCTCCAGGAACACGATGCCCAGGCCCTCGACGTCCAGGCCCGCACCCCGGGTGCGGCAGGGCATCGCGAAGACGTCGCCGAGCACGTGATGGGCGGCCAACTCGTCGGCCGGCACCCCCGCCGTGAACACCACGTGGTCGCTGACATCGTGGTCGGCCGCCAGCTTGCGCAGCGTCGGCAGGTAGGGCCCGCCCCCGACGATCACCAGAACCGCCCCGTCGATGCGTTGCCGGATCCGCGGCAACGCCCGGATCAGCATGTCCTGACCCTTGCGCGGCACCAGCCGGGACACACACACGATGGTGGGGCGCTCCCCAAGGCCGTAGCGCCGGCGTAGCTCGGCGCGGGCGGCCGGGTCGGGCCGGAACCGGTCGGTGTCCACCCCGGGCGGCACGTGTTCCAGGGCCGCGTGCGACCCGAACGCCGAGGCGAAGCGCCCCCGGGTGTAGCGGCTGACATAGGTGATGACGTCGGTGCCGTCCCCGATGCGCCGCAACGCCGAGCGCGCCACCGGCAGCATCGACCAGCCCACCTCGTGGCCGTGCGTGCTGGCCAGCACGCGGTGCGCACCGGCCCGGCGGGCGCGGCCCGCCAGCAGCGCCAACGGTGCGGCCGCACCGAACCAGACCGTCTCGATGTCGTGGCGTTCGATCAGTCCGCGCATTCTCGACTCGACCGACGGTTCGGGCAACATCAGGGTGGCGGGGTGGCGCACCACGCGGTAGGCGGCGGCCTCGGCTGCGGCATCATAGGCCTCGGCGCCCTTCCATTTCGGTGCGTACACCGTGACGTCGTGGCCCCCGGCGGTCGCCAGGCGCCCCACCAGTTCTTCCAGATACGACTGGATGCCGCCGCGCCGCGGCGGAAAGTCATTAGTTACCAGCAGGACTCGAGTCATAGCCTGCCGATGCTAGCGCGGCTCGGACAACCACTGCCGCCACTGGGCCAGCAGCTGCTCCGGGCCGGCGCCGGTGATCTCGCGCAGCGCGGTACCGGCCGCCACCCGCTCGGGCCCCGCGGCCCGCTCGTAGAGCCGCCGCAGCGCGGGCTCGCCGTGGCGCTCGGCGAGGAACCGGGCGAACAGCCAGGCGTGGTCGTAGGCCCGCGACAGCTGGGGCTCCTCGGTGGCGAAATCGGTGTCGGCGGGCAGCGCCGTGGGCAGCGCGCCCGGCGGTCCGGTGGGGGCGGGGCGGGCGAGGTGATCGGCGACCCCTTCGGTCAGCCAGCGCGGGGACTCGGCGGCGGTGGCGGCGCGGGCGGCATAGTGAAAGAGCTCATGGGTCAACACGATTCGCAACGCCGCAGCGCTCATCCGGTCGGCGGCGGGGCCCAGCACAATGCGCTGCCCGTCGGCCACACCTCGATCGAGGTCGACGTGATCGGCCACCGCGACCGCGGCCATGTCTGGAGACGCACCGGGTGCGGCGGCGGCGAACTGCGCGACGGAGTCGGTGGCCACCACGGTGATCTCCCGGGACCAGTCGGTGCCCCAGAACCGCTCGACCCGCTCGGTGGCGGGGCCGATCTCGGCGGCCACCCGGCTCAACACCGCATCCGTGGCGGGGCCTCCGAGGCTCAGCAGCGCCACGGAGCGGCCGGCACCGACGGTCAGCGGCGCGGCGGGCGGGGCGGTCTGCGGCACGCTCACGGGCTCCGGCGGGCCGGGCCTGAGCAACACCGCGGCGGCCACGAGCGCCGCCAGTGCGGCCACCACGGCCAGCGCGAGTGTCCAGGGGCGTGCCCCGGGCTCAGTAACGGCGGGCGTTGTAGAACGGTCCGGCGCCATCCAGCGGCACCACCCTGACCGGTACGCCGTAGGTCGATGCGTGCACCACCATGCCGTCACCGACATAGATGCTGGTGTGCGAGGCATCGGAGTAGGTGTTCACCACGTCGCCGGGCTGCAGTTGATCCCGGGACACCGGGGTGCCACCGCGAGCCAGGGCCTGACTCGAATGCGGCAACGAGATGCCGGCCTGCTGGAACGCCCACATCACCAGCCCGGAGCAGTCGAAGGCGCTCGGGCCGGAGCCACCCCAGGAGTACGGCGACCCGACGCGGGTCAGCGCCGCCTGCACCGCGATCGCTCCCTGCGAAGTACCGCCGCCGGGCACCGGCACCGCGGCGGCCTCCGGTGGCGGGGCGATATCACCCGGCGGGATGCCCTCGGGGCCCTGCGCCAGGATGTCGGGTCCGGGCTGCGCGGCGGGCGGGACCGGGCCCGGATCGGCCAACGCGACCCGCTGCTCCGGGGTCAGCGCGTTGTACTGCGAGCGGACCACGGCGATCTTGCGCTGCAGATCGCTCTGCTTGGACTGCAGATCGGCGCGCACCGCGGCGGCCTGCTCGGCCGCGGTCTTCGCCTCTGCCGCCGACCGCACCGAGTTGGCCTCGGCAGTCTTGGCCTGTTCGCTGACCGCGCGGAAATTGCTCATCTGCGCCGACATCTCGGTGGCCATCACCCGCTGCACGGCGAGCGTGTCGATCAACCCCTGCGGGGATCCGGCGGTCAGGATCGCGTTGAAACCTGAGGTGCGCCCGCCCATGTACTGGGCGGCGGCGAACTTGTTCACGCCGGCCTGGAAGACCGCCAGCTGGGCCTGCGCGGCTTCGGCCGCGGCGTGGTCGGCGGCCAGCTTGGCCTCGGCGGCGGCCTGGACCTCGAGCTTCTCGTTCAGATCGAGCTGGGCCGAATGCATGGCCTCGGTGGTCTGTTCGGCCTCACGCGAGAGTTCGGTCAACTTTGCCAGCGCATCCTGCTGCGGGTCCGCATACACAGCCGAGGCGAGCGCTCCGCTCAACACGGTCAAGCCGGCAATCATGCAGATTGCGATCCGTATGAGGGGTTGGGTGATGATGCGAGCGGTCCAGTTCGTGCCGTCGATCCTCAAGATTTCGCGTCCTTAAACTGCTTACAACTGCCTGCGTTGTTGCCGTTGCCGCGTCGCCCCCGACCGCGTTTGGTCTCAGATAGGTTACGAAACGGTATCGGCGTTGTCCAACAGAAGCTGCAAATCTAGCAGTACTAACCGCCCCTGCGCGCGTCGGCACGCCCGAGCGACCGGACCCACCCGGCGCCCCGGCCCGGAGCTTCAGGCCACCCCGTGCCGTGGGCTGCGATGCACCGGCACCAGGCGCAGCCGCGGGGCCATCCCCGCCTCCGCGAGCACCTCCAGCGCCGCCCGCTCATCGGCCAGCAACTCATCGGGCACTCCCAGCAGCACGCTGACCACGCAGTCGTGACAACCCGGGCCCCGTACAGCACAGTCATCGCAGTCGATGACCAGCGGTTCCGAAGCCGGACCGGACTCGTCACGGGGTGTCGCCGTCTCGTGGGATTCCTCTACGCGCCGCGGTGCGGTTCGCCTTGTTCCTGTCATGCCGCGTCCCATCTCTCGGTCCCGCCTCGCGGCGGGCTGCAGCCGGACGCTAACGCAGGGCACCGACAAGTCGCGGCCGAGCCGGCCGCCGCGACACGCGCACCGCGACGACCGGGAATTGTCCGGACCCCGCCCTAACGTATTCGAACGTGCGTTCGTCTGATGGTGGGCAGCTGAGCTTCGCGGACTTCGACCCGTCCGCGGACCTCCCGCTGCGCGACACCACGTTCGTGGTGGTCGACCTCGAGACCACCGGCGGACGCGCCGCCCCCAAGCAGCCGGGCGGCGAGTGCGACGCGATCACCGAGATCGGGGCGGTGAAAATCCGGGGCGGCGAGGTGCTCGGAGAATTTGCCACCCTCGTCGATCCGCGTCGAAACATCCCGCCGCAGATCGTCCACCTCACCGGGATCACCACCGCGATGGTGCGCGCCGCACCCACGATCGACGCGGTGCTGCCGATGTTCCTGGAGTTCGCGCGCGGCGCGGTGCTGGTGGCCCACAACGCGGGCTTCGACATCGGCTTCCTGCGCGCGGCCGCCGCACAGTGCGACATCGCGTGGCCGCGTCCCCCGGTGCTGTGCACGGTGCGGCTGGCCCGGCGGGTGCTGCCGCGCGACGAGGCACCCAGCGTCCGCCTGTCCGAGCTGGCCCGGCTGTTCCGGTCCACCACCACGCCCACCCACCGCGCGCTCGACGACGCCAAGGCCACCGTCGACGTGCTGCACGGGCTGATCGAGCGGGTCGGCAATCAAGGCGTCCACACCTACCCGGCGCTGCGCGGTTACCTGCCCGACGTCACGCCCGCGCAGCGGCAGAAGCGCGGTATGGCCGCGCGGCTGCCGAACCGTCCGGGCGTCTATCTGTTCCGCGGTCCGTCCGCCGAGGTGCTCTACGTCGGCACCGCCACGGATCTGCGGCGCCGGGTCGGTCAGTACTTCAACGGCTCGGACACACGGGCGCGGATGCGCGAGATGGTCGGACTGGCCGAGGCCGTCGACCATGTCGAATGCGCGCACCCGCTGGAGGCCGGCGTGCGGGAACTACGGCTGCTGGCCGCACACGCCCCGCCCTTCAACCGGCGCTCGAAGTTTCCGCAGCGCTGGTGGTGGGTCGCGTTGTCCGAGGAGGCATTCGGTCGCTTCACCGTGGTGCGGGCCCCGCGCCACGGCCGCGTGCTGGGACCGTTTCGGGTCCGCGCCGACGCCGCGCAGACCGCGGCACTGCTGGCCCGGTTCGCCGGCGTGCGCACCTGCACCACCCGGCTCGGGCGCTCGGCCCGGCACGGGCCGTCCTGCCCGGAACGCGAGGTGTCCCCCTGCCCGGCGGCGCGCGACATCTCCGCGGCCGACTACGCCCCCACCGTGGCGCACGCGGCGGCGGTGTTGGCCGGGCTCGACGACGCGCCGCTGGCCGCGGCCATCGCCCGGGTGGACGAGTTGGCGCGGCGCGGACGCTTCGAGAGCGCGGCGCGGTTGCGTGATCAGACCGCCGTGGCCATCGAGACCGCCTGGCGGGGACAGCGATTGGCGGCGCTGGCCGCGATCGACGAACTCGTCGCCGCCGCACCCGACGGGGCCGGCGGCTGGCAGTTCGCGGTGCTGCGGCACGGTCAGCTGGCCGCGGCGGGCACCGCCCGGCGCGGGATCCCGCCCATGCCGGTGGTCGAGGCGCTGTGCGTCGGCGCGCAGACCATCCTCACCGAATCCGCGCCGCTGGGCGGGGCCCTCGTCGAGGAGACCGCGCTGCTGGCTCGCTGGCTGGCGACACCGGGCACCAGGATCGTGCGAACCAGCCAGGGCTGGGCGTCGTCGGTCCGCGGCGCGGGCCGGTTCGCCGGCTGGGCCGCCGCCGCGCGCTCGGCGCGACTGGCCGCCGAGCAGTACACCGAGGCGCTGGCGGATCGGGAGCAGGCGCGCCGGACCCGCCCGCCGGTCGCGGTTACAGCTGCCGGCTGAACTGCACCCACTTGGCCAGGAGCCGCTCGGCCGCACCCGAATCGAGGGCCTCGGTGGCGCGGGCCAGGCCCGACTCCCAGGCCGGCAGCCAGTCCGCCCCGCTGGACAACCCGGCGTGCGCCACCATCGCCCCGGCGGCGTTGAGCACCACGGCATCGCGCACCGCGCCCTTCTCGCCGGCGAACACCGCGCGCGCCTGGGCGGCGTTGTGCTCGGCGTCGCCGCCGGTGAGTTCGGACAGCTGGGCGCGGGCGAACCCGAACCCGGCGGGATCGAAGGTCAACCGGTCGATGGTGCCGGCCTGCACCCGCCAGATGGTCGAGGTCGTGGTCGTGGTGAGTTCATCGAGGCCGTCGTCGCCGTGCACCACGAGCACGCTCGAGCGCCGGCTGGCGAACACCCCGGCCATCACCTCGGCCAGATCCCCGAAAGCGCAGCCGATCAGCCCGGCGCGCGGGGTGGCCGGGTTGGTCAGCGGCCCAAGGAGGTTGAACACGGTCGGGACGCCGATCTCGCGCCGCGCCGCGCCGGCATGGCGCAACGACGGGTGGAACTGCGGCGCGAAACAGAAGCCGATGCCGACCTCGGCGACGCAGCGGGCCACGTCGTCGGGCCCGAGGTCGATGCGCACCCCGAGGGCCTCCAGGGTGTCGGCCCCACCGGAGAGCGACGACGCCGCCCGGTTGCCGTGCTTGACCACCGGGATGCCCACGGCGGCGACGACGATCGCGGCCATCGTCGACAGGTTGACGGTGTTGGCGCCGTCACCCCCCGTGCCGACGATGTCGACGGTGTCGGTGCCGATCTTGTCCGTCGGCACCTTGCGGGCGTGCGAAAGCATGGCGTCGGCGATCTCGGTCACCTCCGCGGGGGTCGGGCGCTTCATCTTCATCGCGATCCCGAATCCGGCGATCTGCGCCGGCGTGGCCGATCCGGTCATGATCTGTTCCATGGCCCAGCCGGCCTCGCCCGGCTGGAGGGGCTCCAACTCGGTAAGGCGGCCCAGAATTTTCGGCCAGGAGGATGCGGCGGCCGGGTCCGGCCGAACAGCTGCGTCAGTCACAACCTCGATATTCGCACGTCGCGGGCCGGAGACGGCATCCGGGACGGCGACACTTTGGACCAAATGCATCCCCGGGTGGAGTTCGACAACTACAAAGCGTCATACTTCTAGGCGTGACGAGCGCTGTAGGTACCTCTGGGACTGCAATCACGTCGCGCGTACATTCGCTGAACAGGCCAAACATGGTCAGTGTCGGCACCATCGTGTGGCTCTCCAGCGAGCTGATGTTCTTCGCTGGGTTGTTCGCGATGTATTTCGTAGCGCGCGCACAGGCCGGTGGCGAGTGGCCCCCACCCCCCACCGAGCTGAATCTCGCCTTGGCTGTGCCGGTGACGTTGGTGCTGATCGCATCATCGTTCACCTGCCAGATGGGCGTGTTTGCCGCCGAGCGCGGCAACGTGTTCGGGCTGCGTCGGTGGTACCTGCTGACCCTGGCGATGGGCACGTTCTTCGTGCTGGGCCAGGGCTACGAGTACATCCACCTGGTGCAGCACGGCACCACGATCCCCGGCAGCGCCTACGGTTCGGTCTTCTACATCACGACCGGTTTCCACGGCCTGCACGTCATCGGCGGCCTGGTCGCCTTCGTGCTTCTGCTGCTGCGCACCACGATGAGCAAGTTCACCCCGGCGCAGGCCACCGCGGCGATTGTCGTGTCGTACTACTGGCACTTCGTGGACATCGTCTGGATCGCGCTGTTCGCCACGATCTACTTCGTCCGATGAGTTCAAGCAGCCCTGAAAATCCTCAGAACAGGAGAGCTCGGTTGAATATCTCGCGGTTGATCGGGTCGGCCAACGGTGACCGGTCCCGGCGGCGGTGGCGCCGCCGACTGACGGCAGGGACACTGTTGCTTATGGCCCTCGCGTTAGCCGGTGGGCTGGCCGCCATCTTGACGCCCAAGCCCCAGGTGGCAGTCGCCGACGAATCCCAGTCGGCGCTGATCCGTACCGGGAAGCAGCTGTACGACACGTCGTGCATCAGCTGCCACGGCGCCAATCTGCAGGGTGTCGTCGACCGCGGGCCCAGCCTGGTCGGTGTCGGCGAGGCCGCGGTGTGGTTCCAGGTCTCCACCGGGCGGATGCCGATGATGAGCCAGAACGCGCAGGCCCCGCAGAAGGATGTCAGCTTCGATGAGCACCAGACCGACGCTCTGGGCGCCTACATCCAGGCCAACGGTGGCGGCCCCATGGTGCTCCGCGATGCCAACGGCGAAATCGCCCAGGACTCGTTGACGCACGGCAACCTCGCGCGCGGTGGCGACCTCTTCCGCCTCAACTGCGCGTCCTGTCACAACTTCACCGGTCAGGGCGGCGCGCTGTCGTCCGGTAAATGGGCGCCGGCGCTGGGCGGTGCCAGTCCGCAGGTGATCTACACCGCGATGCTGACCGGCCCGCAGAACATGCCGAAGTTCTCGGACCGGCAGCTGACTCCCGAGGAGAAGACGGACATCGTGAGCTACGTCCGGACCGTCTCCGAGGCCAAGAGCCCCGGCGGTTACGGGCTGGGCGCGCTCGGACCGACGTCCGAGGGCATGGTGATCTGGATCCTGGGCATGACCGTGATGATCGGTATCACAATGTGGATCGGGGCAAGAGCATGACCGAGAATCAGGGCACACGACCCACCGACGAACAGTTGGCCGCGATGTCGCGGGAGGAACTGCTCGCACTCGGTGGCAAGCAAGACGGCGTCGACATCGTTTTCAAGGAGCCGCGTTGGCCGATCGAGGGCACGCGGGCCGAGAAGCGCGCGGAACGCTCGGTGGCCGGCTGGCTGCTGCTCGGCGGTCTGAGCGGGCTGGCGCTGCTGTTGGTCTTCCTGTTCTGGCCGTGGGAGCACAATCCCGGTAGCTGGTGGTACAACCTGGCCACCCCGATGTACGGCCTGACCTTCGGCGTGTCGATCCTCGCGATCGGCATCGGCGCGGTGCTCTTCCAGAAGAAGTTCATCCCCGAAGAGATCACCATCCAGGACCGCCACGACGGCGCCTCCTCGGAGTTCGATCGCAAGACCGTCGTCGCCAACCTCGCCGACGCTTTCGAGGGTTCGACGATCAAGCGCCGCAAGATGATCGGCGCCTCGCTCGGCCTGGGCCTGGGCGCCTTCGGTCTCGGCACGCTGGTGGCCTTCGCGGGCGGGTTGATCAAGAACCCGTGGAAGCCCGTCGTGCCGACCGCCGAGGGCAAGAAGGCGGTGCTGTGGACCTCCGACTGGACCCCGCGATTCCACGGCGAGACCATCTACCTGGCCCGCGCCACCGGTGACAGCCACGCGCCGTTCTTGAAGATGCGTCCCGAGGACATCGACGCCGGCGGCATGGAAACCGTGTTCCCGCTTCGGGATTCCGACGGCGACGGCACCACGGTGGACTCGGCCCACAAGCTGACCAAGATCCAGATGGGTGTCCGCAACCCGGTCATGCTCATCCGGATCAAGACCCAGGACATGCACCGGGTGGTCAAGCGGCAGGGTCAGGAGAGCTTCAACTTCGGCGACCTGTTCGCCTACACCAAGGTGTGTTCGCACCTGGGCTGCCCGTCGTCGCTGTACGAGCAGCAGAGCTACCGCATCCTGTGCCCGTGCCACCAGTCGCAGTTCGACGCACTGGAATTCGCCCGGCCGACGTTCGGCCCGGCGGCGCGAGCACTGGCACAGCTGCCCATCACGATCAACACCGAGGGCTACCTGGTGGCCAACGGTGACTTCATCGAACCTGTTGGTCCGGCCTTCTGGGAGCGCAAATCATGAGTCCGAAACTCGGTGAGGTGATCGCAAGACAGGGTGACGCGATCGATTCCCGCTACCACCCGTCGGCGGCGGTGCGGCGCGGGGTCCTCAACAAGGTCTTCCCCACCCACTGGTCATTCCTGCTCGGCGAGATCGCGCTGTACAGCTTCATCGTCCTGCTGATCACCGGTGTCTACCTGACGCTGTTCTTCGACCCGTCGATGGCCCATGTCACCTACGACGGCGTGTATCAGCCGTTGCGCGGTGTCGAGATGTCGCGGGCCTACGAGACCGCACTGAACATCAGCTTCGAGGTCCGCGGCGGGCTGTTCGTCCGCCAGATCCACCACTGGGCCGCGCTGCTGTTCGCCGCGTCGATCATGGTGCACATGGCGCGCATCTTCTTCACCGGTGCGTTCCGCCGGCCCCGTGAGGCGAACTGGGTCATCGGCTCGTTGCTGCTGATCCTGGCGATGTTCGAGGGCTTCTTCGGCTACACGCTGCCCGATGAGCTGCTGTCCGGAACCGGCCTGCGCGCCTCGTTCTCCTCGATCACCCTGGGCATGCCGGTGATCGGAACCTGGCTGCACTGGGCGCTTTTCGGCGGGGACTTCCCCGGCGAGATCATCATCCCGCGGATGTATGCGCTGCACATTCTGCTGCTGCCGGGCATCATGCTGGCCCTCATCGGTGCGCACATGGCCCTGGTGTGGTTCCAGAAGCACACCCAGTTCCCTGGACCGGGCCGCACCGAGAAGAACGTCGTCGGCGTGCGCGTCATGCCGGTGTTCGCCGTGAAGTCCGGTGCGTTCTTCGCGATGACGGTGGGCGTGCTCGGCCTGATGGGCGGTCTGCTGCAGATCAACCCGATCTGGAACCTGGGCCCCTACCGGCCATCCCAGATTTCCGCGGGCAGCCAGCCGGACTTCTACATGATGTGGACCGAGGGCCTGGCCCGTATCTTCCCGAACTGGGAGCTCTACCCCGGCAACTACACCATCCCGGCGTCGACCTGGGTGGCGCTCGGGATGGGCCTGGTGTTCGCGCTGTTGATCGCCTGGCCGTACCTGGAGAAGCGGTTCACCGGCGACAATGCCCACCACAACCTGCTGCAGCGTCCGCGTGACGCTCCGGTGCGCACCGCGATCGGCGCCATGGCCATCGCGTTCTACCTGGTGCTGACCTTCTCGGCGATGAACGACGTCATTGCGTTCAAGTTCCACATCTCGCTGAACGCGACGACGTGGATCGGCCGGATCGGCATGGTGGTGCTACCGCCGCTGATCTACTTCATCGCCTACCGCTGGGCCATCGCCCTGCAGCGCAGCGACCGCGCGGTGCTCGAGCACGGTGTGGAGACCGGCATCATCAAGCGGTTGCCGCACGGCGCGTACATCGAACTGCACCAGCCGCTGGGCCCCGTCGACGAGCACGGTCATCCGATCCCGCTCGAGTACGTGGGTGCCGCGGTGCCGAAGAAGATGAACAAGTTGGGCTCCGCGGGCGAACCGGGCATGGGCAGCTTCCTGACCCCGGATCCGGTCGAGGAGGCCCAGGCGCTCGGCACCGCCGCACACGTCTCCGAGCAGCGCGCGCTGACCGCACTGCAGCAGTACCAGGAGCGCGACCAGGACGGCAACGGCTCGAACGGACAGCACTAGCCGACCATCGCGTCGTCTCAACGGCTCAGGGCCGTCACCGGATTCCGGTGACGGCCCTGATCGCTTTCCGGGGGTGGCTACGACTTTCCCGGGGTGGCTGCAATGCGCCGCTCCCCTCCCCCGCTAGCGGGCGGCCGGTCGGGCGTGCGCCGGCCCCCGGGTCCAGCGGGACGCCAGTCGCGCCCAGGACGGCCCGGACGATACCGATGGGGGCTCGGGGTCATGGGAGCCCGAAAGCGGACGGCTGAGCCGTCAGGCGCGGGAGTCCAGCGCCGCGCGAAGATCACGCAGCAGGTACAGCGGGACGGCGATCATCGCGACGGTCAGCAGCGCCGCCACGCCGTAGGCCACCCACGACGCCGTCACCGAGTCCACCGCCATCAGGTGCGTGCCGATCGCCACGGCGACCAGGGCCAGACCCATCAGGGTCAGCACACCGAGGCCGCCGCGCAGCCACAGCCGGTCCACGGCGGCCGGCGGGAGCGCGCTGCCGGCCCGTGGCGTGGCGACCGCGGCACGCACCGGCGGGGTCACCGGGCCTGTCGTCCCCCGCGCGGGGCGGGACTGCGGCCAGTCGCCGCGGCGAGCCCGCAGCAACAGCGGGACCGCGGCCACGATCACCACCGCCGACACACCGATCACCGAGTACAGCAACCACGGCGTCGCACCCTCGGCGGTCGGGGCCTGCGGCTGACCGCGCCCGAGATCGGTCAGCGCGACGCCGGCCGCGACGAAGAAGCCCAACGCGAGCAGCCACACCACCGCGCACGCGACGATCAGTGCCCGGTCGGTGGTCTCCGGGGACCGCGAGAAACTCCGCTGGGCGGCCATCAGCAGCTCGTCTGGGCGGCGTTGTTCGAGTTCGACGACAACACGGTCCCGTCGCTGGTCGTGATGGAACAGTTCAACTGGCTGACCAGGAAAAGGCTGGAGGCCTGCACGGAACCCACCTCGGATTGGGAGATCGGGGTCACGGTCAGCGACCACGGGATGTACACGTTGCGTTGGGTGCGCCGGCGCCCCGAGGCGTCGACGTAGGTCACCGAGATGATGTCGCCCGGCGCCTTGGTCCCGGTCACCGAGTAGGTGACCTGCCGCGGTCCGGTCGGTGTCGTCGTGGTCGGCGGCGGCGGCTCCGCGGTGGTCGTCGCGGGCGGCGGCGGCGGTTCCTCGCTGGGCGGCGGCGGGGGCGGCGGGGGCGGCTCCGGGACCACAGTCACGGTCTCCGGCGGCGGCGGCGGCGGTGGGGGTGGCGGCGGCGGCGGTTCCTCGGTGGGTGGCGGCGGGGGCGGCGGCTCCGGGGTGGTGATCTCGTCCTGCACCGGCGGCGCGGTGGGTGTCGAGGTCTGCGGCGTCGCCAGGGTGTCGGTATCGGTACTGGTCACCAGCAGCGACACGGAAACCACCAGGGCGATCGCGGCGACGATCGCGGTGACCCCCACCACCCACGGCCAGCGCGGTGGTGGCCCGGTGTCGACCAGTTGGGTCGACTCGTCATAGCTGTCGTAGTCGTAGAGGTCGGGATCGGCCGGCACGTAGGGCCCGGACACGAATTGCTCGGACTCGGGCGCGGAGTAGGCCTGCGACGGAAAATCGGTGGGGGCCGGGGGGATATCGCCGGCACCGTATTCCTCGGTCGGCCCGGCGTCACCGGATGTGCTGTCCGGTCCGTCCGCAGACTCCGGTCCCGGAGAATTCGGCCCGCTCATCTTCGCCTGTCCTTCTCGACTGGATCACCCGCGACGGGCACACCCGTTCGGTTTGCGCCCCGGCAACACTACCGAACGGGAGGCGCCGAACCGGCTCGACGGATCGACGGCACGCCGTATCGCTCGCTGATTGTGACCTTCGACGCGGATCTCGCCACGCGCAGAGCGTGGGTGCTCAGTGCTTTTCGGGCCCGAGGTAGTACTCGAAGACCAGTCCGGCCACGGTCAAGATCAGGATGCAGAACCCGGAGAAGATCAGCCAGGGCAGGTACAGCGCCACACCCACGGCAACCACCGATGCGGACAGCGCGACCGACACGGGCCACCAGCTGTGCGGGGCGAAGAAGCCCAATTCACCGGCGCCGTCACTGATCTCGGCATCCTCGTAATCCTCGGGCCGGGTGTCCAACCGCCGCGCCACGAACCGGAAGAACGTACCGATGATCAGGCACAGGCCGCCGGACAGCGCGAGCGCCGTGGTGCCGGCCCATTCGACGCCGCCCTGGGCGAACATCGCCGTCAGCACCGCATAGACCGCGGTGGTCACCACGAAGAATGCGGTGAGGATTTCGAACAACCTGGATTCGATATGCATGGAGGCGGTCCTCGTCCTTTAGTTGCCCGGCGCGGACGCCAGCTCGCCGCGTCGCGTGTCAAACGGTGCAGTGGTGATGGCCAGCGGCGGCTGGTTGATGGCCTGCAATGCCTGCGCGTTGGTCTTCCCGTCGATGCGCTGCTGCAGGTAGGCCTTGAAGTCGTTCGGTTCGACGACCCGAAGCTCGAAGTTCATCATCGCGTGGTAGGTACCGCACATCTCCGCGCAACGCCCGACGAACGCACCGGTCTCGGTGATCTCGCTGACCTGGAAGATGTGTTGGGAGTTGTTCTGCACCGGGTTGGGCATGACGTCCCGCTTGAACAGGAACTCCGGCACCCAGAAGGCGTGGATGACGTCGGCCGAGGCGATCTGGAACTCGATCCGCTTGCCGGCGGGCACCACCAGGACCGGGATCTCTTCGCTGGTGCCCAGCGTCTCGACCTTGTTGTAGTTCAGGTACGAGCGGTCCTCGGGGTTCAGGCCGGCGATGGCGCCCACGGCCTGGTGCTCGCCGTCGCCGTGACTCTCCGGCTTGGACAGCACGGCCGCCTTGGCCTCGTCGTCGGCGCCCTCGTAGTTGAACGTGCCGTCGGCGTAGTTGATCTTCTGGTAGCCGAACTTCCAGTTCCACTGGAATGCGGTGACGTCGACCACGACCTCGGGGTTCGGGTCGTTGTGCATGATCTTCTCCTGCACCACCACGGTGAAGTAGAACAGCACCGAGATGATCAGGAACGGCACGACGGTCAGCACGAGCTCCAGCGGCATGTTGTAGCCGAACTGGCGCGGCAACTCGGTGTCGGTGTCCTTCTTGCGGTGGAACGCCGAGGTCCAGAACAACGCCACGTAGACCAGGCCACCGACGACGAACGCGGTGATGACCGAGCCGATCCAGAGGTTGTAGTTCGCGTGCGCCTCTGGGGTGATGCCCTTGGGCCAACCCAGCCCGATGACGTCCTGCCAGCTGCAACCGCTGAGGGTGACCGCCAGTGCGCCCAGCGTTGCCGCTAGACCCACTGTGCGGAACCGACGAGAACGGCCTTGTGGCAAGGCGAGCCCGCGGGTTTTCACGTCGGTGCCTCCTGTATGAGTTCCTGTCCATCAATCGCAGCCAAATCCGGCGCGAATCGAATACTACGCAGCGTAGACCACGCCCACTTGCCGGGCGCGACACACCTACCCGATCCGCGGTGCGCGTCCTCAGTCCTGCTGCGTGAGCACCGCCGCAAGTGCGGCATACTTGCCAACAATGTGCGGACTGCTAGCTCTGGTGTGCGACCCGGACCGGTCCGTCACCAGCGAAATCGTGGAGACCGTCGCGGGGGCCTCGCACCTGATGCGCCACCGCGGCCCCGACGAGCCCGGAACCTGGTCCGACGAGCACGTGGTGCTCGGGTTCAATCGGCTCTCGATCATCGACATCGCCCACAGCCATCAGCCGCTGCGGTGGGGCCCGCCGGAGGCGCCGCAGCGCTACGTCCTGGTGTTCAACGGCGAGATCTACAACTACCTGGAGTTGCGGGCCGAACTGAGCGCCCAATACGGCGCCGAGTTCGCCACCGAGGGCGACAGTGAGGCGATCGTCGCGGCCTATCACCACTGGGGTCCGGCGGCACTGAACCGGCTGCGCGGCATGTTCGCGTTCGCGATCTGGGACACCGAGGCCGGCGAGCTGTTCTGCGCCCGGGACCCGTTCGGCATCAAGCCGCTGTTCATGGCCACCGGTCCGGGCGGCACCGTGGTCGGTAGCGAGAAGAAGTGCCTGATGGAGCTGGCCGGTCCGCTGGGCATCGACACCACGATCGATGTCCGCGCGGTGCAGCACTACACCGTGCTGCAGTACGTGCCCGAGCCCGAAACCCTGCACCGCGGGGTGCGACGGTTGGAGTCCGGCTGCCACGCGCGCCTGCGGCCGGGCACCGCCCCCACCGTGACGCGCTACTTCGAACCGCGCTTCGAGGCGGTGCCGTTCGCCAACGGCTCCCGGCGCGGCACCGATCAGGCCCGCTACGACGAGATCACCGCGGTCCTGGAGGACTCGGTGGCCAAGCACATGCGCGCCGACGTCACCGTCGGCGCGTTCCTGTCCGGCGGGATCGATTCCACCGCGATCGCCGCGCTGGCCATCCGGCACAACCCGCGCCTGATCACGTTCACCACCGGATTCGAGCGTGAGGGCTTCTCCGAGGTCGACGTGGCTGCCGCGTCCGCGGAGGCGATCGGCGCCCGGCATGTCACCAAGGTGGTCAGCGCGGCCGAGTTCGTCGAGGCGTTGCCGCAGATCGTCTGGTATCTCGACGAGCCCGTCGCCGATCCGGCCCTGGTGCCGCTGTTCTTCATTGCCCGGGAGGCCCGCAAGCACGTCAAGGTGGTGCTCAGTGGCGAGGGTGCCGACGAACTGTTCGGCGGCTACACCATTTACCGGGAGCCGTTGTCCCTCAAGCCGTTCGACTACTTCCCGGGCCGGTTGCGCCGCTCGGTGGGCAAGATCGCGCAGCCGTTGCCGGAGGGCATGCGCGGCAAGAGCCTGCTGCACCGCGGCTCGTTGACGCTCGAGGAGCGCTACTACGGCAACGCCCGCAGCTTCAACGATGCGCAGTTGCGCGCGGTGCTGCCCGGCTTCCGCGAGGACTGGGTGCACACCGACGTCACCGCGCCGCTGTACGCCGAGTCCGCGGGCTGGGATCCGGTGGCCCGGATGCAGCACATCGACCTGTTCACCTGGCTGCGCGGCGACATCCTGGTCAAGGCCGACAAGATGACGATGGCCAACTCGCTGGAGTTGCGGGTGCCGTTCCTGGACTCCGAGGTCTTCGCGGTGGCCTCGCGGTTACCGCTGGACCAGAAGATCACCCGGACCACCACCAAGTACGCGCTGCGACGGGCCCTGGAGCCCATCGTGCCCGCCCACGTGTTGAACCGGGCCAAGCTCGGCTTCCCGGTGCCGATCCGGCACTGGTTGCGCGCCGGGGAACTGCTCGAGTGGGCGCAGCAGATGATCGCCGATTCGCAGACCGACCAGCTGATCGACCGGGCGGCCGTGCGCCGGATGCTCGACGAGCACCGCACCGGCGGCGCCGATCACAGCCGGCGGTTGTGGACGGTGCTGATCTTCATGCTCTGGCACGCGATCTTCGTCGAGCAGACCATCACCCCGCGGATCAGCGAGCCGACCTACCCCGTCGAGCTGTAACCCGCCCGCTCTTTGCGCCCAAAGGTGAGTTTGGGCCGCAAAGTGCGAGTGGTGTCCGGCAAAGCGTCAATCTGGGCGGGTGTTACCGCCAGCTAGACCAGCGCCGCGGCGATCGCGCTGGCGGCCTCGGCACCATAGGCGTCCTTGATCCGGGCCAGACCCGCATCCCGGTCCCAGGCCCACTCCTGGGTGCCGTCGGTCTCGAGCACCAGCACCGCGATCAACGAGCCGAGTTGCGCGCACTGCTCGTGCGCCAGCCCCGCGCTGCGGCCGGTCAGGAAGCCGGCCCGGAACGCGTCGCCGACACCGGTCGGGTCGGTGCGGACGGTTTCGGCCACGACACCGACGTGCAGCGTCGTCCCGTCGGGTTGCACCACGTCGACGCCCTTGGCGCCGAGCGTGGTGATCCGCAGGCCGATCTGGGCCATCACCTCGGCCTCGGTCCAGCCGGACTTGCTCAGCAGCAGATCCCACTCGTAGTCGTTGGTGAACAGGATCTCCGCGCCGTCGATCAGCGCGCGGATCTCCTCCCCCGACAGCCGGGCGAGTTGCTGGGACGGGTCGGCCGCAAAGGGCAGGCCGAGCTTGCGGCATTCCTCGGTGTGGGCGAACATCGCCGCCGGATCGTTGGCGCCGATGATCACCAATTCCGGTGCGCCGCTGGCGGAGACGTAGTCGGCGAGCGAGATGTTGCGGGCTTCCGACATCGCGCCCGGATAGAACGAGGCGATCTGGGCCATGTCCTGGTCGGTGGTGCAGACGAAGCGCGCGGTGTGCGCGGTCTTCGACTCGAGCACGTGATTGCAGTCCACCCCGGAGTCCTCGAGCCATTTCCGGTACTCACCGAAGTCCACGCCGGCCGCGCCGATCAGCGCGGCTTCGCCGCCGAGCACCCCGATCGCGTAGGCCATGTTGCCCGCGACACCGCCGCGACGCACCACCAGATCGTCGACGAGGAAGCTCAGCGACACTTTCTGCAGGTGCTCGGCCAACAACTGTTCCGAGAACTTGCCCGGGAACCTCATCAGATGGTCAGTTGCGATCGAGCCGGTCACAGCAATTGTCACGAACGGGTCCGCCCTTCATCGATAGTCGATCTATCCAAGCCTATCGGCCGCCGCGGTCACATTGGCCGGTGCCGAGTTGCGATAACCTGCCTAGCAGAGCCAGTCTGCATACCGCGTCCGCGCAGTCGAACGCCGTTGGCGCGGAATGGTTCGACCACGTTCACCCGACTCCCGCACCGCATGGGAAGGAAAGCCATGGCCGGCCCGTATCCGCCGCACCAGGGTACCGACCCATCCGGGCCCTACCCGGTGCCGCCCACCTATGGGCCCAATTACGGCGGTTCGGCCGACGGGGCCTACCCCACCCCACTGCCGCCGCCGGTGCCGTTCCCGAAGGCGCCGCGCTGGCCGTTGCTGGTCGCGGGGCTGGTGACGGTGGCGGCGGTGGCCGGCATCGTGGTGGCGCTGGTGTTCGCCGGTGGCGAGAAGTCGACGTCGACGACGACGGGTCCGGCGATCACCGCCGAGAGTGCGCAGGAGGCCATCCAGACCTACCTCGACGCGCTGTCGAACAAGGATTTGGAAGTGATTGCCCGCAACACGCTGTGCGGGATCTACGAGGGAGTCAAGGACCGGCGGTCCGACGACGCGCTGGCGAAGATGTCCAGCGACGCGTTCGAGAAGCAGTTCTCCGAGGCCGAGGTGACCTCGGTGGACGCGATCGTCTACGCGTCCCCGAACGCCGCTCAGGTGCTGTTCACGATGCGCACCGAGCCGGCCCGCGGAACCCGCGGCGGCCCGGCAGAACGCCAGGGTGTGGCCCAATTGCTGAGCTACGACAACCAGATCCTGGTGTGTTCCTACGTCCTGCGGACGGCCGGGGCCTTCTAGCGGTCGGTGGCGCTCAGTTGAACGAGTCCCCGCATGCGCACGAGCCCGTGGCCTGGGGGTTGTCGATGGTGAAGCCCTGCTTCTCGATGGTGTCGACGAAATCGATCGAGGCGCCCTGGATGTACGGTGCGCTCATCCGGTCGACCGTCAGGTTGACGCCGTCGAACTCGGCGGTGAGGTCGCCGTCCAGGGTCCGATCGTCGAAGTACAAGTTGTAGCGCAGGCCGGCGCAGCCACCCGGCTGCACGGCGATCCGCAGCGCCAAGTCGTCGCGGCCCTCCTGCTCGAGCAGGGACTTCGCCTTGGCGGCAGCGGCAGCGGTCAGGGTCGCACCGTGCGTCGTGGTGGTCGCCGACTCGTCCTGAACAGTCATTACCTTCTCCTCGGGTTCCCTCGCGGGGTCGCTTACCGGTGGGCAGGGTCCGTTGACCCCATTACCACCAATGCTTCTAACGGTACCTCCTCGCCGCGCTATTCCCGTAGTCCCGCGGCGATCGGCCGCGCCCCGACGGGTGCGTGCCGGACGCCCAACGGGAGCGAAGTAACCTGGCAGGCGTGAAGCTGCTGGGTCGAAAGAACGGCGACGGCGACACCAACCCGGCCGACGAACCTGGTTCGGAGTCGACCGTCGAGAAAATCGCGGGTGTCGAGGCGGCCGGATCGGCCAAGACCACCGCACCCAAGGGTCGCCCGACGCCCAAGCGTGACGAGCGCCGCCGTCGCGGCCCGATCGCGCCGGCCCCGATGACCACGGCCGAGGCCCGCAAGCGACGCAAGGCGATGGCCGGCCCCAAGCTGCCCAAGGCCGAGCGCAAGGCCGAGCGGCTGGAGCGTCGCGCCCGGCTGAACGAGAACCGCGCGCGGATGATGGCCGGCGAGGAAGGCTACCTGCTGCCGCGCGACAAGGGCCCCGTCCGCAAGTACGTCCGAGACCTGGTCGACTCGCGCTACAACGTGCTGGGTCTGTTCATGCCCGCGGCCCTGCTGATGATCTTCTCGATGCTCGCGGTGCCGCAGGTGCAGTACTACATCTCCCCCGCCATGCTGATCCTGATGGCGATGATGGCCATCGACGCCATCGTGCTGTCCCGCCGGGTCAACAAGGCGGTCGACGAGAAGTTCCCGGACAACACCGAGAGCAATTGGCGGCTGGGCTTCTACGCCGCCGGCCGCGCCTCGCAGCTGCGCCGGATGCGCGCCCCGAAGCCGCAGGTCAACCGCGGCGACAAGATCTCCTGACCGACTATGGCGGCAGCCTGATGGCCACACCGGCATTTTCCGACGTGGTCGCGCCGGATGCCGAGGTGGCCGCGGCAGCGCGCGCCCGGCAGGATCGTCTGACCAAACCGGCGGGTTCGCTGGGGCGCCTCGAAGAGTTGTCGGTGTGGGCCGCGTCCTGCCAGGGGCATTGCCCGCCAAGGCAATTCGAACGTGCGCGGGTGGTGGTGTTCTGCGGCGATCACGGCGTCGCCCGATCCGGGGTGTCGGCGTATCCGCCGGAGGTCACGGCCCAGATGGTGGCCAACATCGCCGCTGGCGGCGCGGCCATCAACGTGCTCGCCGAAATCGCCGGCGCCGGGGTGCGGGTGGTGGACATCGCCGTCGACAGCGCGGCCGCCGGCCCCGCGACAGCCGCGTACAAGGTGCGCCGCTCCAGCGGCGACATCGCCGTCGCCGACGCCCTGAGCCCAGACGAGGTCGAGGCCGCGGTCACCGCCGGTCAGCGCATCGCCGACGAGGAGGTCGACGCCGGGGCCGACCTGCTGATCGCCGGCGACATGGGCATCGGGAACACCACCGCGGCAACGGTTTTGGTGTGCGCACTGACCAGCACCGAACCGGTGGCGGTGATCGGCCGCGGCACCGGCATCGACGACGACGGCTGGATGCGCAAGACCGCCGCGGTGCGCGATGCGCTCTACCGCGCCCATCCGGTGCGCTCCGATCCGCTGGGGCTGCTGCGGGTGGCCGGCGGCGCCGACCTGGCCGCGATGGCCGGGTTCCTGGCCCAGGCCGCGGTGCGTCGCACCCCGGTGCTGCTCGACGGCGTCGTGGTCAGCGCCGCCGCGCTGGTGGCCGAACGGTTGGCCCCCGGCGCGCGCGCCTGGTGGCAGGCCGGTCACCGCTCCACCGAACCGGCGCACACCCTGGCGCTGACGCAGCTGCAACTCGAGCCCCTCCTCGACCTGAACATGCGCCTCGGCGAGGGCACCGGCGCGGTGCTGGCGCTGCCGCTGGTGCGCGCGGCCGTGGCGACGCTGGCATCGATGGCGACCTTCGACTCGGCCGGGATATCCGGGCAATCGGATTCGTGATCGGCGCGCTGCGGGGCAGTTTCGCGTTCGCGACGGTGCTGCCGGTGCCCGGCGGCGCGTTCGGTCGGGGCGCGGTGACGGCGCTTCCGGTGGTGGGTCTGGCGCTGGGCGCCCTGGCCGCGGGCACCGCCTGGGCGGGGTCCGCGATGTTCGGCACCGGCAACCCGATCGCCGGGCTGCTCGCGGTGGCCGTGCTGTTGTTGGCCACCCGCGGCCTGCACCTCGACGGGCTGGCCGACACCGCCGACGGCCTGGGCTGCTACGGGCCCCCGCAGCGGGCGCTGGCCATCATGCGCGAGGGCACGGCCGGACCGTTCGGGGTGGCCGCCGTGGTGGTGGCGATCGGGCTGCAGGCCCTGGCGTTCGCCGAACTGAGCGTGCTCGGGATCGTCGTCGCCGTGACCGCGGGCCGGGTCGCGGCGGTGCTGGTGTGCCGACGCGGCGTGCCGGCCGCCGACGGCAGCACCCTGGGCGCCCTGGCCGCGGGCACCCAACCGCGGTGGATCGTCGCGGTGTGGGTGCTCGCACTGGCCGCCGGTGCCGCCTTCGCCGCGCCGCGGCCCTGGCACGGTCCGGTCACGGTGCTGGTCGTGCTGGTGCTGGTGGCGCTGCTGGTGGCGCACTGCGTGCGCCGCTTCGGCGGGATCACCGGCGACGTGCTCGGCGCCGCGGTCGAGACGGCGACCACGCTCACCGCCCTCGGCCTGGCGATCGGCTAGCTCAGACGCGCCATCCAGCCGTGGGTGTCGGCGAAGGTGCCGCGCTGAATACCGGTCAGGGTGTCGCGCAATGCCATCGTCACCTCGCCGGGTTCGCCGTCGGCGATGGTGAATTCGGTCTCCCCGCCGCCACCGTCGCTGTGCTTGACCACCGACACCGGGGTGATCACCGCGGCGGTGCCGCACGCGAAAACCTCGGTGATCTCGCCGTCGGCGGCGCCCTTGCGCAGTTCCTCGACGTCGATCTTGCGTTCCTCGATGGCGAAGCCCGCGTCGGTGGCCAACTGCAGCAACGAATCTCGGGTGATGCCCGGCAGCAGCGAGCCGGACAGCTCCGGTGTCACCAGCCGCGCCGAGCCGCCGCTGCCGAACACGAAGAACAGGTTCATCCCGCCCATCTCCTCGATGTAGCGGCGTTCGATCGCGTCGAGCCAGACCACCTGATCGCAGCCGTGTTCGGCGGCCTCGGCCTGCGCCAGCAACGAGGCGGCGTAGTTGCCGCCGAACTTGGCCGCGCCGGTGCCGCCCGGGCTGGCGCGGACATATTCGGTGGACAGCCACACGCTGACCGGTTTGACCCCGCCCTTGAAGTAGGCCCCGGCCGGCGATCCGATCACCAGGTAGCGGTAGTCGTTCGACGGCCGGACCCCCAGGCCGGGCTCGGTCGCGAAGATGAACGGCCGCAGGTACAGCGACTCCTCGCCCCCGGCCGGCGGCACCCAGGCGCCGTCGACCGCGATGAGCTGCCGCAGCGACTCGAGGAACACGTCCTCCGGCAGTTCCGGGATGGCCAGCCGGCGCGCCGAGGTGCGCAGCCGCGCCGCGTTGGCCTCGGGACGAAACGACACGATGGTGTCGTCGGCCCAGCGGTAGGCCTTCAGCCCCTCGAAGATCTCCTGCGCGTAGTGCAGCACGATGGCCGACGGGTCCAGCTCGATCGGCCCGTACGGCAGCACCTGCGCGTCGTGCCAGCGGCCGTCGCTGTAGTTGATCGACACCATGTGGTCGGTGTGATACCGCCCGAATCCGGGATCGGCCAGCAGCTTCGCCCGTACCTCGTCGCTTGCCGGGCTGGGATGGCGGGCAAGCGAGAACTCGAGAGGGCCGTTGGTCATGAGAGGAATTGTATAACCGAGCGCCACCGAGTTACCGGGGGCTGACATCGACGAAGGGCGGCCGGACGACCTCGCATTCCAGCGCGCGTCCCCGCACGTCGACGGTGACCGTTGCGCCGTCGTCAATTCCGGCGGCGGTGTCGATGAGCGCCAGGGCGATGCCGGTTTTCAGCGTCGGGGAGAACGTCCCCGAGGTGGTGACACCGACCTCGGCGCCCGCGGACAGCACGGTCAACTCGGGTCGCAGCACCCCGCGGCCGACGGCCTTGAGGCCGCGCACCAGCCGGCTCGGTCCGGCCTGCTTCTCGGCCAGCAGCGCCGCGCGACCCCAGAACTGCTCCTTCTTCCATCCGATCGCCCACCCGCAGCGGGCCTGCACCGGCGTGATCTGCAGCGACAATTCGTGGCCGTGCAGCGGATAGCCCATCTCGGTGCGCAGGGTGTCGCGCGCGCCCAGGCCCGCGAGTTCGCCGCCGGCGTCGCTGACCGCGGACACCAGCGCGTCGAAGACCGGCGCGGCCGAATCCCACGGCGGCAACAACTCGTAGCCGTGCTCACCGGTGTAGCCGGTGCGGCACACCCGCACGGGCACCCGAGCGTATTCGGCGTCGACGTAGCCCATGTAGTCCATGTCGGTGGGCAGCCCCAGCGCCGTGAGCACCTCGGCCGAGCGGGGCCCCTGCACCGCCAGCACGGCCAGCGACCGATGCTCGTCGGTGACGGTGACACCTTGGGGCGCAGCGGCTCTCAGCGCTGCGACGACGGCGGCGGTGTTCGCGGCATTGGGCACCAGGAAGATCTCGTCGGGCCCGACGTAATAGGCGATCAAATCGTCGATGACGCCGCCGGTTTCGGTGCAGCACATCGTGTATTGCGCCTTGCCGGGCCCGATCCGGTCCAGGTCGTTGGTGAACGAGGCGTTGACGAACTTTGCCGCACCGGGGCCCTTTACCGACGCCTTGCCCAGGTGGCTGACGTCGAAGAGCCCGACGGCGGTGCGGGTCGCGTTGTGCTCGCTGACGGTCCCGGCATAGGACACCGGCATCGACCACCCGCCGAACTCGGCGAAACTGGCCCCGAGTTCGCGGTGGCGGTCCTCGAGCGGTCCGTGCAATAGGTCACCTGAGTTGTCGGTCACGGCCATCCACCCTAGTCACCTCGATAGGGTGAAGACCGTGAGCACTGAACTTGGTTACCAGTCCCCCGCCGTCACCGTCGCCAAAACGCTGCCCGACCGCGCCGCGGACCCGGCCGTGCTGATCGTCGGTGTGGTCAGCGGCGATCCGGACAACCCCGAGGCCACGGCCACGGTGGTCGGCAGCGACGTCCTGGACGCGGCGGCCATCGCCGAGATCGAGTCGGCGTGCGCGGCCCTGGGCGCCAAGGGCGGCGTCGATCAGGTCAGCCGCGTGGTGGTGCCCTCGCTTCCGGTGGCCAGCGTGCTGGCCGTCGGGCTGGGCAAACCGCGGGACCAGTGGCCGGCCGAGGTCATCCGGCAGGCCGCCGGGACCGCGGCCCGCTCGCTCAACGGCACCGAGGCGGTGATCAGCACGCTGGGCGGGCTGGACCTGGAGGCGACGGTCGAGGGCCTGATCCTGGGTGCCTACCGCTTCACCGAGTTTCGCAGCGCCAAGACCGCACCGAAGGACACCGGCCTGCGGTCGATCACCGTGCTGTCGAAGGCCAAGGACGCGCAGCAGCGGGCCGCGCGCGCGGCCGCGGTCGCCGGGGCGGTGGCCACCGCCCGGGACTTCGTCAACACCCCGCCGAGCCACCTGTTCCCCGCGGAGTTCGCCAAACGCGCCAAGGCGCTGGGCAAGGCGGCGGGCCTCGAGGTCGAGGTGCTGAGTCGAAAGGCGCTCGAGGAGAACGGGTTCGGCGGGATCGTCGGGGTTGGGCAGGGCTCGTCGCGGCCGCCGCGGCTGGTGCGGCTGATCCATCGGTCCGGCCGCGAGGACGCCAAGACCGTCGCGCTGGTGGGCAAGGGCGTCACGTTCGACACCGGCGGCATCTCGATCAAGCCGGCCGCGTCCATGCATCACATGACCTCCGACATGGGCGGGGCGGCCGCGGTGATCGCCACCGTGGTGCTGGCCGCGCGACTCAAGCTGCCCATCGACGTGATCGCGACGGTGCCGATGGCCGAGAACATGCCGTCGTCGACCGCGCAGCGCCCCGGCGACGTGCTCACCCAGTACGGCGGGACCACGGTCGAGGTGCTCAACACCGACGCCGAGGGCCGGTTGATCCTGGCCGATGCGATCGTGCGGGCCTGTGAGGACGATCCGGACTACCTGATCGAGACCTCGACCTTGACCGGCGCCCAAACCGTGGCCCTGGGTGCGCGGATCCCCGGCGTGATGGGCTCCGAGGAATTCCGCGACCGGGTCGCCGAACTGTCCCAGGGGGTCGGCGAGAACGGCTGGCCGATGCCGCTGCCGGATGAACTCAAGGACGAGCTCAAGTCCACCGTCGCCGACCTGGCGAACGTCGGCTCGTCACGGTTCGCCGGGATGCTGGTCGCCGGCGTGTATCTGCGCGAGTTCGTCGCGGACGGGGTCCAGTGGGTGCACATCGACATCGCCGGCCCGTCCTACAACACCGGCGGTCCGTGGGGCTACACCCCCAAGGGCGGCACCGGGGTGCCGACCCGGACCATGCTCGCGGTCCTCGAGGACATCGCCGAGAAGGGCTAGCGGGCCCCTAGAAGGCCTCCGCGCGCGCGGCGCGGCGCAGCGCCCCGGGCAGCAGTCGCGACAGGCCGTAGACCACCTGCGCTTCGGGCGTGACCGGCAGGATCGCGGTGTCGTTGCGGACCGCGGCCAGGATGGCCTTGGCCGCCTTGTCCGCGCTGTAGCCGCGCCGCAGGAACACCTTCTGGGCACGGGCCCGGGCGGCCTCACCCGCGTCGGGGTCGATGTCGAAGCGGGTGGCCGCCACGATGTTGGTGTCGACCGCACCCGGGCACACCGTGGTCAAACCGATTCCCGCGGAGGCTAATTCGGCCCGCAGACAGTCGGAGAACATGTACACCGCGGCCTTGGAGGTGCAATAGGCGTTCATCGACCCGAACGGCGCATAGGCGGCCATCGAGGCGATGTTGACCAGATGACCACCAGTGCCCTGCTGCACCATCTTGGCCGCGAACGCCCGGCACCCGTTGACCACGCCGCCGAGGTTGACGTCGAGCACCCGGTCGAACTCCGCCGGCGGGGTGTCCAGGAACGGGCCCGCCTGCCCGACCCCGGCGTTGTTGACCACGACGTCGGGCACGCCGTGGGTGGCGCAGACCTCGTCGGCGAAGCGCTGCACCGCCTCGGCGTCGGCGACGTCGAGCACGTAGGCGTGTGCGGCGCCGCCGCGGGCGGTGACGGTCGCGGCCGTCTGCTTGGCGCCGGCCTCGTCGATGTCGCTGACGATGACCTCGGCCCCCTCGGCGGCGAACGCCAGCGCGGTCGCGCGGCCGATGCCGCTGCCGGCCCCGGTCACCGAGACCAGGGTGTCGCCGAACAGGCCGCGGACCCGGCCCACCTCGGCGCGGCGCAGCGCCCGGGCGGCGGGGGCGCCCTCGAGGTGGTCGACGAGTTCGACGACGGCCCGCGCAATGGCCGGGGCGTGCGAGAACGGCGCCCAGTGCCCGGCCTTGAGGTCACGACGCCACAGCCGCGACGTCCACTTCGCCTCGTCGGTGAAGCCGTACCCGCGTACCACCGGGTCGTTGTCGTTGCAGATGAGCTGCACGGGAACCGACACGTAGTGATCGCGGCGCACGGTCGGCGCCCGAAACGCGATGGCGCGGTAGATCTTCATCGAGTTGGCGGCGTCGTCATCGAAGTTCTCGCCGCGGTATTTCGGTGCGCCCGGCGAATCCTTGGCCTGCAGCCGGCGGGCCAGCCCGGCCCGCATCGCGGCCGGCGCCAGCACCGGGACCGAGAACGGGAACCAGTAGGCCATCCGCGCGGCCAGTCCGACGGCGCGCGCGAATCGCAGCGGCCGGTACGGCCGGGTCAGCCCGTCGAAGATGAACGCGCCGTAGTGGTCGGTGCTCGGGCCCGACACCGAGGTGAACGATGCCACCGTCGCGGTGGCCGCCGGCCGGCTCAAGTACTCCCAGGTGGCCACCGAACCCCAGTCGTGGGCCAACACGTGCACGGGCACCCCGGGACTCAGTTCGGCGACCACGGCCGCGAAGTCGTCGGCGAGTCGGGCCATGGTGTACTCGCGCACCGGCCTCGGGACGGTCGAGGCGCCCACACCGCGGTTGTCGTAGCGGATGATGCGGAACCGATCCGAGAGTTCGGCGACCACGCCGTCCCACAGCGCGTGCGAGTCGGGCCAGCCGTGCGCCATCACCAGCGGCGGGCCGTCCGGGTTGCCCTCCTCGTAGACCGCGATCCGAATGCCGTCGCCGGCGTCCACGTAGCGCGCACTGGTCATCCCTGACTCTCCCGTCGTTCCATGCCTGCCAGTACCTCATACCGCCGGTAACGGGATGTCAAGGGATCGGTCAGCTCTCGAGTTCCCTGCGCAGCGCCCTCTTGCGTTCGATCCGCCGACGCGCGTCGAAGTCCCGCATCCGCTGCGGGTAACCCACCTTCTGCACGTCGTAGACCGGAATGCGCAACTGCGCAGACAACCGTTGCGCGCCGACCTCCCCGACGCTGCGCCGCGTCCATTCGCCGTCGCTGGCCACCAGGCACGCGGTCACGTCGGTGACCGTGGTTTTCGGCTCGATGTAGGCCTCCACACCGTGGTGCGAGGCCACCCAGTCACGCAGGTAGGCCACCTCTGCGGAGCCGCGTCTGCCGGACCTCCGGAAGCGGTCGAAAAAACCCATGTTTCGATAGTGCCAGAGTCTGCTTTCAGCCCGAGTTCGTGACAGAACCCACGCAGTGACAGGATGGATGCCCGACGATCCCCATCGGTTCCCGGCAGCGCTCACAAGGCTGTGGTAAGCCAGAGGACAACCGGTGCAAACGACCTTCGAGGAGTCAGCTGACATGTCCGTGTCCGTACAGATGCCCGAACTCGGAGAGAGCGTTACCGAAGGTACCGTCACGCGCTGGCTCAAGCAGGAGGGCGACACGGTCGAGGTCGACGAGCCCCTGCTCGAAGTCTCCACCGACAAGGTCGACACCGAGATCCCCTCGCCGGTCGCCGGTGTCCTGACCAAGATCGTGGCCCAGGAGGACGACACCGTCGAGGTCGGCGGCGAACTCGCCGTCATCGGCGACGCCGACGACGACAGCGCTGCCGGCGGCGACGCCGATGCTTCCGAGGAGCAGTCCGAGCCCGAGCCCGAGCCGGAACCCGAACCAGAGCCGCAGTCCGAGCCGGAACCCGCGCCCGCCGCCAAGGCCGAACCCTCCTCCGGTGGCGGTTCCGGGACCTCGGTGACCATGCCCGAACTCGGCGAGTCCGTCACCGAGGGCACCGTGACCCGCTGGCTGAAGAAGGTCGGCGACTCCGTCGAGGTGGACGAGCCGTTGCTCGAGGTGTCCACGGACAAGGTCGACACCGAGATCCCGTCGCCGGTGGCCGGCACCCTGCTGTCGATCGCCGCCGAGGAGGACGACACCGTCGAGGTGGGCGGCGAGCTCGCCGTGATCGGCGACCAGGACGCCGCACCCGCGGAGTCCAAGCCGGAACCCGAGCCGGAACCCGAGCCCGAGCCGGAGCCGGAGCCGGAGCCGGAACCCGAGCCCGAACCGGAGCCCAAGGCCAAGCCGGCCGAGGAAGCCAAGCCGGAACCGGCCGCCACTCCCAAGCCGGAACCCAAGCCCGAGCCCAAGCCCGCCGCTGCGGCGGCCGCGCCGGCCGGCGAGTCCGACAGCACGCCCTATGTCACGCCGCTGGTGCGCAAGCTGGCCGTGGAGAACGACGTCGACCTGGCGTCGGTCAAGGGCACCGGCGTCGGCGGACGCATTCGCAAGCAGGACGTGCTGGCCGCCGCGGAGGCCAAGAAGGCTCCGGCCGCGCCGGCACCGGCGGCGCCGTCCGCTCCCGCGGCCAGCGCGGCTCCGGCGGCGTCGACCGCTCCGAGCCCGCTGGCACACCTGCGCGGCAGCACGCAGAAGGCCAATCGGATTCGGCAGATCACCGCCAAGAAGACCCGCGAGTCGCTGCAGGCCACCGCGCAGCTGACGCAGACCCACGAGGTCGACATGACCAAGATCGTGGCGCTGCGGACCAGGGCCAAGCAGGAGTTCAGCGAACGCGAGGGAGTGAACCTGACCTACCTGCCGTTCATCGCCCGCGCGGTGATCGACGCGCTCAAGGCTCATCCGAACATCAATGCCAGCTACGACGAGGACAAGAAGGAGATCACCTACTTCGACGCCGAGCACCTCGGCTTCGCCGTCGACACCGAGCAGGGCCTGCTCTCGCCGGTGGTGCACAACGCCGGCGATCTGTCGCTGGCCGGGCTGGCCCGCGCCATCCACGACATCGCCAACCGGGCCCGCACCGGCAAGCTCAAGCCCGACGAGCTGTCCGGTGGCACGTTCACCATCACCAACATCGGCAGCCAGGGCGCGCTGTTCGACACCCCGATCCTGGTGCCGCCGCAGGCCGCGATGCTGGGCACCGGCGCGATCGTCAAGCGCCCGCGGGTGGTGGTCGACGAGACCGGCAACGAGTCCATCGGCGTGCGGTCCATCTGCTACCTGCCGCTGACCTACGACCACCGGCTGATCGACGGCGCCGACGCGGGCCGCTTCCTGACCACCATCAAGAAGAGACTCGAGGAAGGTGCGTTCGAGGCCGACCTGGGGCTCTAGCCGGTGGCCGGGCAAGCAGCCACCGCCGTTGCGATCGCCGGTTCCTCCGGGCTGATCGGCTCGGCGCTGACCTCGGCGTTGCGCGCCGACGGTCACCGCGTGACCCGACTGGTGCGGCGGGCACCGTCGAACCCGGATGAGCGGTACTGGAATCCCGATACCGGTGAACTCGATCCCGACGATCTGTCCGGCGTCGACGCCGTCGTCAACCTGTGCGGCGTCAACGTCGGCGGTCGCCGGTGGTCGGGCGCGTTCAAACAGAGCCTGCGCGACAGCCGGATCGAACCCACCGAGGTGCTCGCGGCGGCCGTCGCGCGCACCGGGGTGCCCACGCTGATCAACGCCAGCGCGGTGGGCTACTACGGGGACACCCGCGATCGCACGGTCGACGAAAGTGCCCCGGCCGGCACGGGTTTCCTGGCCAGGTTGTGTCAGGACTGGGAGGCCGCAACCCAGGCCGCCACCGCGGCGGGCGCCCGGGTGGTGTTGGCGCGCACGGGCCTGGTGCTCTCCCCCGCCGGCGGCCTGGTGGCCCGGTTGCGGCCGCTCTTTGCGCTCGGCCTGGGCGCCCGGCTGGGCAATGGGCGGCAGTACATGCCGTGGATCACCCTGGTCGACGAGGTGCGCGCACTTCGCTTCGCGCTCACCAACTCCGAGCTGTCCGGGCCGGTCAACCTCACCGGACCCGCCCCGGTCACCAACGCGCAGTTCACCGCGGCTTTGGGTCGGGCGCTGAATCGCCCGACGCTGCTGGCGATTCCGGGATTCGCCGCCCGGATCGCGATGGGCGACTTCGCCGACGAGGGGCTGTTGACGGGGCAGCGGGCCATCCCGGCGGCGCTGGAGCGGGCCGGCTTCGGGTTCGAGCACAACACCATCGGCGAGGCGCTGTCCTATGTGATGCGGCGGGCCTAGGTGCCGCTGCGAGTACTGTGAATCCCATGACCACGGCCTCGATTCGAGCGGCGAGCACGCCGATCGAGGTGCGCGAGTTGGGTCGCATCGACTATCAGGACGCCTGGCAATTGCAGCGGGAATGCGCCGACGCCCGAGTGGCCGGCGGGCCCGACACGCTGCTGTTGCTCGAGCATCCGCCGGTCTACACCGCGGGACGCCGTACCGAGGCCCATGAGCGCCCGGTGGACGGCACCCCGGTGGTCGACACCGACCGCGGCGGCAAGATCACCTGGCACGGGCCCGGACAATTGGTGGGCTATCCCATCATCGGCCTGGCCGAGCCGCTGGATGTGGTGAATTTCGTTCGGCGCCTGGAGGAATCGCTGATCAGCGTGTGCACCGGGCTCGGACTCGACGCCGGCCGGGTCGAGGGCCGCTCGGGGGTCTGGCTGCCCGAACAGGTCGTCGGCGGCGTCCCACGGCCGGAGCGCAAGATCGGCGCGATCGGCATCCGCGTCGCGCGGGCGGTGACGTTGCACGGCTTCGCATTGAACTGTGACTGTGACCTGAACGCGTTCGGCGCCATCGTGCCGTGCGGGATCGCCGATGCGGGGGTCAGTTCGCTCTCGGCCGAACTGGGCCGACCCGTCGGGGTCGCCGAGGTGCGCCGGCAGGTCAGCGACGCGGTGTGCGACGCGCTGGACGGACTGTTGCCGGTCCAGCGCAAAGAGTCGCACCGCGTAGCATCATCGTTGTGAGTGTCGATCCCGGTAACCGCAAGCTGCTTCGTCTCGAGGTTCGCAACGCCGAGACCCCGATCGAGCGCAAACCGCCGTGGATCAAGACCCGCGCCCGGATGGGACCGGAGTACACCGCACTCAAAGCGCTGGTCAAGCGCGAGGGCCTGCACACCGTGTGTGAGGAAGCGGGCTGCCCCAACATCTACGAGTGCTGGGAAGACCGCGAGGCGACGTTCCTGATCGGCGGCGAACAATGCACCCGCCGGTGTGACTTCTGCCAGATCGACACCGGCAAGCCGGCCGAACTCGACCGCGACGAGCCGCGCCGGGTCGCCGAAAGCGTGGCCGCGATGGGCCTGCGGTACTCGACGGTCACCGGCGTGGCCCGCGACGATCTGCCCGACGGCGGCGCCTGGCTGTACGCCGAGACGGTGCGCGCGATCAAGGCGCTCAATCCCGGCACCGGGGTGGAGCTGCTCATCCCGGACTTCAACGGCATCCCCGAGCAGCTGGCCGAGGTGTTCGAGACGCGCCCAGAGGTGTTGGCGCACAACGTCGAGACCGTGCCGCGGATCTTCAAGCGCATCCGTCCGGCGTTTCGCTACCAGCGCAGCCTGGACGTGCTGAGCGCCGCGCGCGAGGACGGCCTGGTCACCAAGTCCAACCTGATCCTCGGCATGGGCGAGACCCCCGACGAGGTCGAGACCGCGCTGCGCGATCTGCATGGGGCCGGCTGCGACATCGTCACCATCACCCAGTACCTGCGGCCTTCGGTGCGCCACCATCCGATCGCGCGCTGGGTCAAGCCCGAGGAATTCGTCGAGCATGCCGCGTTCGCCGAGCGTCTCGGCTTCGCCGGAGTACTCGCCGGTCCACTGGTGCGCTCCTCTTACCGCGCCGGCCGCCTCTACGCCCAGGCCGTCGAGCAGCGCACCGCTGCCAAGCACTAATTTTCAGCCCTTATCCTTGCTGTATGGCGAAACCCCGTAAACCTGCCGCGTCCAAGGCCGCCAAGGCTGAGGCCAAGGCCGCCCGCAAGGCCGCTTCCAAGCAGCGTCGCAGTCAGCTTTGGCAGGCGTTCCAGATGCAGCGCAAAGAAGACAAGCGGCTGCTGCCCTACATGATCCTGGCCTTCTTGGTCGTCGTCGGGTTGTCGGTACTGGGTGGCGTCGCGATCGGCGGCTTCACGATGTACATGATGATCCCGTTGGGCATCGTGTTGGGGGCGCTCATCGCCTTCATCGTCTTCGGCCGCCGCGCCCAGAAGTCCGTCTACCAAAAGGCCGAGGGGCAGACCGGTGCGGCCGCGTGGGCGCTGGACAACCTCCGCGGCAAGTGGCGCGTGACGCCGGGGGTCGCCGCCACCGGCAACTTCGATGCCGTGCACCGGGTGATCGGGCGGCCCGGGGTGATCTTCGTCGCGGAGGGCTCGGCCACCCGCGTCAAGCCCCTGCTCGCGCAGGAGAAGAAGCGCACCGCGCGCCTGGTGGGCGACGTCCCGATCTACGACGTCATCGTCGGCAATGGCGAGGGCGAGGTGCCGCTGGCCAAGTTGGAGCGGCATCTGACCCGGCTGCCGGCCAACATCCCGGCCAAGCAGATCGACGCGTTGGAGTCCAAGTTGGTGGCGCTGGGCAGCAAGATCGGCCCGGCGGCAATGCCGAAGGGGCCGCTGCCCGCCCAGGCCAAGATGCGCGGCGTGGGCCGCACCGTCCGCCGCAAGTAGCTGGTGCTGAGCCGAGTCAGAAAACTGGCAGGCAAAGTGCGAGAAGGCCCTCACCTGAGGTCTGACTCGATCTGATCAGCGTCGCAAGCCGGCCAATTCAGCTCTCCGCAAGATGCTGGGCGCGGTGTCGCCCGCGATCACCCTGATACGACGCCAGCCTATTCGCTCGATGTACTCCGAGCGGCCGATGTCGCGGCGGTACTGGCCGTCATCGCGCCGATGCTGCTCACCGTCGTATTCGACGGCCACCATCAACTCCGGCCAACCCATGTCCAGGTAGTACTTGGGGAAGCCAGTCGGGCCCAGGATCGGAATCTGGGTTTGTGGTCTCGGGTATCCCGCATCGATGAACAGCAGCCGCAGCCACGTCTCCTGCGGCGATTGTGCGCCCGCGTCAATGAGGTCCAAGATGCTGGGGACTCTTGAACACCCCCTTGCCGCACGATGGCTTTGCAGGAGTTCCAGCACGTCCGCCGGTTTGAAATGGGTGGCGTGGGCCAGCGCGTCCAGTCGTTGAACCGCCTTGCCCACCGGTAAGCGGCGCGCGAGATCAAAGGCGGTGCGCTCAATTGTGGTGATGGCCATCCCCTTAAGGCGGGTGACCTCCCCCTCAGGCAGCGTCTCGTTCCTGGTCAACACCCCTGCGGGCGACTTGTTGTTGGCCAAGTTCAATTCGATCGCCACTTCGCTTTTCACCCAGCGAGCACCGTGCAGCGACGAGGCCGCCAAGCCGGTGACGACACCTTTTCGCTTGGACCACAACCATGCCGCGGTCGTGCGATCAAAGAGGGACAGCGAGGCACGCTTGGGCGCATAGACATTGGGCAACACCCGCTGATAACGCGTGCTGAGTTCATAGCGAGTGACCTTGCCGGCCGCGAGCGCCTCGCTGCCGATGAACACGTGAGCCATCCAAGGCAAAATGCCAGATCAGGCGAACGTCGCGTGCTCGGCTATCCACAACCGCAGCCGCCTGAGCTCGAGTCAGAAACCACGCAGGCAAAGTGCGAGAAGCCCGTCGCCTCAGGTCTGACTCGGCCGGAGAAACTACCTGCGCACCACCGCGGTGTGGGTGAACTTGTCCTGCAGGCCACGGCCGTCACCGTCCATGAACAACGCCGGAATCACCAGCGCCAGCAGCGCACCGCGTCCCAGGGCGCGGCCGAGACCGACATGGATGCGGTTGTCGACCGGCACCACCATCAATCCCAGCGCCAGTTGACCAGGCGAGAACCCGAACAGCCGCACCGAGACCGCGCCCACCACCAGCCACACCAGCAGCACGGCCGTCGACAACAGTGCCTGGGAGAACAGCCCGAGGCTCATCAGCAGCGCCGCGAACCCGTAAGCGATCAGCCAGTCCAGCAGCAGCGCGAGGATGCGGCGTCCGCTCGACGCCAGGGATTGCGACCCGCTCTCGGGCAAACCGAGCAACTCGCCGGGATACCTCGAATCCGGTGCCGAATCCGCCGGATCACCACCGGAAAGCCAGGACGACGTCGCACGAGCCATGTCCTCCAGCATAGGGGGCCTCAGATTGCCGTAACGTCCATGCAACATACGGTTGACTGCCGTGCAACATCGGCTCCATAGCGTCAGGCGCGAGTTACACGAAAGTGTGCAATCTCCGTACTTATGAAGGAGTACTAAGTGGCTGAAAAGAACGCTGATGACATCATCAAGCTGATCAAGGACGAGCAGGTCGAATACGTCGACATCCGCTTCTGTGATCTGCCCGGCATGGTCCAGCACTTCTCGATTCCGGCATCGGCGTTCAACGAAAGCGTGTTCGAGGACGGCCTGGCGTTCGACGGCTCGTCGGTGCGCGGTTTCCAGTCCATCCACGAGTCCGACATGATGCTGCTGCCCGACCCCGACACGGCGCGCATCGACCCCTTCCGCGCCGCCAAGACGCTGAACCTGAACTTCTTCGTGCACGACCCGTTCACCCGCGAGGCCTACTCCCGCGACCCCCGCAACGTGGCCCGCAAAGCCGAGAACTACCTGGTGAGCACCGGTATCGCCGATACCTGCTACTTCGGTGCCGAGGCCGAGTTCTACATCTTCGACTCGGTGACCTTCGATTCCCGCATCAACGGCACGTTCTACGAGGTCGACTCCGAGTCGGGCTGGTGGAACACCGGCGAGCCGTTCGAGGCCGACGGCAGCGCCAACCGCGGCTACAAGGTCCGGCCCAAGGGCGGGTACTTCCCGGTTGCCCCGTACGACCACTACGTCGACCTGCGCGATCAGATGGCGACCAACCTGACCAACGCGGGCTTCATCCTCGAGCGCGGTCACCATGAGGTCGGCACCGCCGGTCAGGCCGAGATCAACTACAAGTTCGACACCCTGCTGGCCGCGGCCGACGACGTGCAGTTGTTCAAGTACATCATCAAGAACACCGCCTGGCAGGCCGGCAAGACCGTCACGTTCATGCCCAAGCCGCTGTTCGGCGACAACGGTTCGGGCATGCACGCCCACCAGTCGCTGTGGAAGGACGGACAGCCGCTGTTCCACGACGAATCGGGCTACGCCGGCCTGTCGGACCTGGCCCGGCACTACATCGGCGGCATCCTGCACCACGCGCCGTCCCTGCTGGCGTTCACCAACCCCACCGTGAACTCCTACAAGCGCCTGGTCCCCGGTTACGAGGCCCCGATCAACCTGGTCTACAGCCAGCGCAACCGCAGCGCGTGCGTGCGGATCCCGATCACCGGCAACAACCCCAAGGCCAAGCGGCTGGAGTTCCGCTGCCCGGACAGCTCGGGTAACCCGTACCTGGCGTTCGCGGCGATGCTGATGGCCGGCATCGACGGCATCAAGAACAAGATCGAGCCGTTGACCCCGGTCGACAAGGATCTCTACGAGTTGCCGCCGGACGAGGCCGCCAACATCCCGCAGGCCCCGACCTCGCTGTCGGCAGTGATCGACCGGCTCGAGGAGGATCACGAATACCTCACCGAGGGTGGGGTATTCACCGAAGACCTGATCGAGACCTGGATCTCCTACAAGCGGGAGAACGAGATCATGCCGATCCAGATCCGTCCGCATCCGTACGAGTTCTCGCTGTACTACGACGTGTAAAGCTCCCGCGAGCCATGCGGGTGCTGGTGCAGCGGGTGACTTCGGCGAGTGTGTCGGTCGACGGCCGGGTGGTCGGCGCCATCGCGCCGGCCACCCAGGGCCTGGTCGCACTCGTCGGTGTCACCCATGACGACGACGCGGCCACGGCTCGCCGGATGGCCGAAAAGCTCTGGGGACTACGCATTCTCAACGATCAGCGCAGCGCGTCCGACGTCGGTGCGCCGGTCCTGGTGGTCAGCCAGTTCACGCTGTACGCCAACACCGTGAAGGGTCGCCGCCCGTCGTGGAACGCCGCGGCGCCGGCGCCGGCCGCCGAGCCGCTGGTGAAGGCGTTCGCCGCGTCGTTGCGCGACCTCGGCGCCGAGGTCGCCGAGGGGGTGTTCGGGGCGAACATGCAGGTCGCGCTAATAAACGACGGGCCGGTGACACTGTTGCTCGAACTGTGATCCCGGGTTGGCGCAACCGACACCACCGCGCTCTATCGTCAGCACATGACCAATCAATTGGGTACGCGCGTCGGCACCTATTCGACGCACATGCTGAGCGTTTTTCGCATCGTGGTGGGTCTGCTGTTCCTGCTGCACGGCACGTCGAAGCTGTTCGGGTGGCCGGCCGCCGGGCCCACCGCGGAGATGTTCGCGTGGCCGACGTGGTGGGCCGGTGTGATCGAGATCATCGTCGGCGCGCTGGTCGCCATCGGGCTGTTCACCAGGGAGGCGGCGTTCATCGGAGCCGGTCACATGGCGGTGGCCTACTTCTGGCAGCACTTCCCCAGCGACTTCTGGCCGATCAACAACGGCGGCGAACCGGCGGTGCTGTTCTGCTTCGCGCTCCTGCTGCTGGTCTTCACGGGTCCCGGATCTTGGGCGGTGCAACGCAGATAATAACCTGCCCTGCATGGCCACTAAGCATGTTCCGTCCTGGTACGACGACGAGGTTTCGGCGCTGTTCGACCTCGCCAAGGGTTTCTTCGAGCGCGAGGTCGTCGCCCACGTCGAGAAGTGGGACAACCAACGCCACATCGATCGCGACGTCTGGCGCCGAGCCGGCGAACTCGGCCTGCTGCTGTGTTCGGTGCCCGAGGAATACGGCGGTGGCGGCGGGACCTTCGCCCACGACGTGGCCGTCTTCGACGCGCAGGGCTATGCCGGTGACCTGTCGCTGGGTATCGCGGTCCACAGCGGCATCGTTCCGCACTACATCGTCAACTACGGGTCCGAGGAGCAGAAGAAGACCTGGTTGCCGCCGATGGCCACCGGCGAGGTGCTCGGCGCCATCGGCATGACCGAGGCCGGCGCCGGCTCCGACCTCAAGGCCATCCGCACCACCGCGGTCCGCGACGGCGACGAGTACGTGATCAACGGGTCCAAGACCTTCATCACCAACGGCGGGTCCGCCGACATGGTGGTGTTGGCGGTCAAGACCGATCCGAAGGCCGGTGCCCGCGGAATCTCGCTGCTGATCGTCGATCTGCGCGATACCGCCGGCTTCCAGGTGACCCGGGTACTGGACAAGGTCGGCCAGCACGGCGCCGACACCGCCGAGTTGTCGTTCACCGATGTGCGGGTTCCGGTGGCCAACCTGCTCGGCCCCGAAGAGGGCAAGGGCTTCGGCCAGATGATCGATCAGCTGGCCCAGGAGCGGTTGTGCGTCGCGGCCCAGGCAATCGGCGGGATGGAACGCGCGGTCGACGAGACCGTGGCCTACACCAAGGCCCGGGAGGCCTTCGGCCACAGCCTGTTCGAGTTCCAGAACACCGCGTTCGAACTCGCCGAGTGCGCGACCATGGCACGCACCTGCCGAATCTTCTTCGACCACTGCGTGGTGTCGCATCTGCGTGGTGAGCTCGACGCCACCGAGGCCGCGATGGCCAAGTACTGGCTGACGGACCAGCAATGCGCGATCGTCGACCGCTGCGTGCAACTGCACGGCGGCTACGGTTATATGCGCGAATACCTGATCGCCCGGATGTACGAGGACGCCCGCGTGCAGCGCATCTACGCCGGCGCCAACGAAGTGATGAAGCAGATCATCGCGAAATCGCTGTAGCACGAGAAAGCCCCGGGCAGTCCGGCCGCAATGGCCGTGTGCCCGGGGCATTTTCGTATGGTCACGCTCAGACCTTGGCCAGCACCTCGGTCGTCATCAGCGCCTGCCCCACGCCCGCAACAATCGACGCCAACCGGATGGCCTCGAAGATCGCGGTGCGCGACACGTCGGAATCCCGCAGGGTCTTCTCGTGTGCGGCCAGGCAGTGGCCGCAGCCGTTGATCGCCGACACGGCCAGCGACCACAGCTCGAAGTCCACCTTGTCGACACCCGGGTTACCGATGATGTTCATCCGCAGACCGGCGCGCAGGTCGTCGTACTGACCGTCGAGTTGGCCCTTGGTGCGGTAGAACACGTTGTTCATGCCCATGATGGACGCCGCGCCGAGAGCTGCGTGGTAGGCCTCCTCGGACAGCACATCCAGTGCGTCCTCGGAGATCTCCTTGAGCAGCCGGTCGGACTTGGTGGCCGCCGCGGTCGCCACGAGGGCGCCCCACAGCTGCTGCTCGGTCAGCTCGGTGGTCCGCACGATGGCGCCGAGGTTGAGCTTGAGGTCCTTCGCATACTCCGGAAGGGCCTCCTTGATGTTGTCAAGGCTCACGACTACACCGCCTCGGACAGGAGCTCACCCGCGTTGATCGTGGGGTCGCCCTTCTTCCAGTTGCACGCGCACAGCTCGTCGGACTGCAGGGCGTCGAGCACCCGCAGCACCTCGTCGACGTTGCGGCCGACCGAGCCCGCGGTGACGGACACGAACTGGACCTCGTTGTTCGGGTCGATGATGAACGTGGCACGGTCCGCGACGCCGTCGGCGTTCAGCACACCGGCGGCGGTGGCGAGATCCCGCTTGAGGTCGCTGACCATGGGGAACGGCAGCGTCTTGAGGTCGTCATGCTGGGCCCGCCACTGGAAGTGGACGAACTCGTTGTCGACGGACACGCCGAGGACCTTGGTGTCGCGGTCTTCGAAGTCATCGTTGAGCTTGCCGAAGGCGGCAATCTCGGTGGGGCAGACGAAGGTGAAGTCCTTCGGCCAGAAGAAGACGACGCGCCACTTACCGGGATGGTCAGAGCTGCTCACCGTGGTGAAGTAGTCCTCGGGAGCCTTCGCATCGACCTTCGACAGGTCACCACCGATGACCGCCGTGAGGTCGTACTGCGGAAACTGGTCACCGATTGTCAGTAGAGTCATAGGAAACACACCCTTTTCTGGAATTATTCAAGTATTCCGTTTCCCATTGTGCATTGGAATACCCGATTTGGAAACCTCCCCCGACGTGATTGACGCCACATGTGCGTGCCGAAATCTGCTCGGTAGCAGCAGATGTCGCTGACCGCAATGGCTTCGATGCGGCGCGGTCACTCCGCCGGGTGATCGTCGCGGAACCTGCGTAGGCCGTCGATCTTATCGGCCAGGCCGCCGCGGCCCGCTGGGTAGAACACCCAGGGCATCGTCACTATTCCCGTGATGCCCCCGGCCTCGGCCCGCGCGTAGTGCTCGGGTGTGAAGGCATCGACCAGCGGGGTCAACACGGCGAAATCGTCCATCGTCAGGCCCATTTCGGCGCGCAGTGCCCGTAGCTGGTCCACCCGCTGCAGCGCCTGGTCGGTGGTGATCAGGTCGCCCACCCAGCCGTCGTGGCGCGCCGCACGCCGCAGCGCGATGTCGGAGAGCCCGCCCACGTAGATCGGAATGGCCGGCGGCGTCGGCTCCATCTCCAGCCTGGGAGTCGTGTAGAACTCGCCGGCGAACTCCGTCCAGCCGGGCGCCCACAGCGCCTTCATCAACTCCAACATCTCGTCGGTGCGTTTGCCGCGCCGGGCAAACTGCTGGCCGAGCAGCTCGAACTCCTCGGCGCACCATCCGACACCGACCCCGAGTTCCAACCGGCCCTGGGCCAAAACCGCGGCCGTACCAATGGCTTTGGCGGCCGAATAGGGATCGCGCATGGCGGGCAGATAGACGGTGGTGACGAACCGGAGCCGGGTCGTCACGAGCGCCATCGCGCCGATCATCACCCACGGGTCCGGCCAATCGGTGAACGGGTCCCAACGGCGCTGCCCGTCCTCGGTGTAGGGGTAGGGCGTCTGCAACGTCTCGAGGTTCACCACATGATCGGGAATGGCGATGCCGGCATAGCCGAGATCATCTGCGGCCCGGGCGATCTCGACGGCCTCCCGGGTATCCAAAAACGCCGTGCTGACGTAGAACTTCACCGGGGATCGCGCGCCCACTGCGGCGTGATGAAGACCCCGTCGGCCTCGACGGTAATTCCGGTGATATCGGAGATGACCCCGCGCGCATAGGATTTGATCCCGTCCACCCGCTCCACCCAGGCCTCGGCCCGCAGCGCGCCCAGCGGCGTGCCGCGCAGATACTTGATCGAGATGGTGCCGGTGAACACCGGGGTGTTCCCGCCCGCGCTGGCCGCCTCGCCGAGCAGGTGGTCGAGGATCAACGCCGAAACCCCGCCGTGGACGTGGTTCGGCGGGCCCTCATAGGCCGCGCCGAGATCGAACTCCGCCCAGCACCGCGCGCCGTCGGACTCCACCCGCAGCGGCGGTGCCATCGGATTGCGCACGCCGATCACCGGGTTGCCCCAGGACATGCCGTCGCCCTCGGTGGTGAACTGGACCCCGTACGGACCGTCGATCTGGGTGGCGCGCAGCCGCGCCGTCACCGCCTCGATCGAGCGCTGCGCGGCGGCGATGTCCGCGGCGCCGGCCTGGGTGCGGATCGTGGCGTCGATCAAGTCCCGCACTGCCTCGGTGAACGGTTCGTAGCGGGCCCGCTGGCGCCTGGCCTCGTCGGCGTCGACGGGCTCATCGGTGAACTGCATCTACTTGTCTTAGCATTGACGACTCAATAAAACCCGCGCGGGGCCCACTTTGGACCCGCGCGGCGCTAGTTGCCGAAGACCTTTCGCACCACCGCTTTGGCGCGCCGCGTCACCCGCAGGTAGTTGTCCAGGAACGCGCCGCCGTCGTCGTCGGGCCAGCCGGCCGCCACGGCAACCGCGTTGAGCAGCCGGCCCGGCCCGGGCAGTTGGTCGGTGGGTTTGCCCCGCACCAGCACCAGGGCGTTGCGGGCTCGGGTCGCGGTCAGCCAGGCCTGCCGCAGCAGATCGACGTCGCTCTCGGCGATCAGCTCTGCCGCGCCGATCGCATCCAGGGTCTGCAACGTGGAGGTGTTGTGCAGCGCCGGGATCTGGTGCGCGTAGCGCAACTGCAACAGCTGCACGGTCCACTCGACGTCGGCCAGACCGCCGCGGCCCAACTTGGTGTGGGTGTTGGGGTCCGCGCCGCGCGGCAACCGCTCGGCGTCGACGCGGGCCTTGACCCGGCGGATCTCCTGCATGGTGTCGGCGGACACGCCACCGGGCGGATACCGCGTGCTGTCGACCATCAGCAGGAACCGCTCGCCCAACTCCAGGTCGCCGGCCACCCGGTGCGCCCGCAGCAGCGCCTGGATCTCCCACGGCTGGGCCCACTGTCGGTAATAGGCCTCGTAGGAGGCCAGCGTCCGCACCAGCGGGCCGTTGCGCCCCTCGGGTCGCAGGTTGGTGTCCACCTCCAACGGCGGATCGACACTCGGGGTGCCGAGCAGCGCGCGGATCTGTTCGGCGATCAGCACCGCCCACTTGACAGCCTTGGCCTCCTCGACGCCGGCGGTCGGTTCGCAGACGAACATCACATCGGCGTCCGAGCCGTAGCCCAGTTCCCCGCCGCCGAGGCGGCCCATGCCGATCACCGCGATGGTGGCCGGCGCGGTGCCGTCGGCGTCGACGTTGACCCGGGTGACGGCCTCTAACGCGGCCTGCAGCACCGCCACCCACACCGCGGTCAGGGCCCGACACACCTCGCGCACCTCGAGGAACCCGAGCAGGTCGGCCGAGGCGATCCGGGCCAGTTCGCGCCGGCGCAGCGTGCGCGCGGCGGCGATGGCCTTGGCCGGATCGGACTGCCGGCCGGCGGCGGCCACCAACGCCCCCGCCACCCCCTCGGGGTCCACGTCGAGCAGCTTGGGCCCGCTGGGTCCGTCGGCGTAGGCCTGGATCACCTCGGGCGCACGCAGGAGCAGATCCGGCACATAGGCCGAGGTCCCCAGCACCCGCATCAACCGCTTGGCCACCGCGCTCTCGTCGCGCAGCGTCGCCAGGAACCAGCGGTACTCCCCGAGCCCTTCGGAGAGCCGGCGGTACTGCAGCAGGCCCGCATCCGGATCCGGGGTGTCGGAAAGCCAGTCCAGCAGCGTGGGCAGCAGGATCGTCTGCACGCGACCCCGGCGCGTGCTCTGATTCGACAGTGCCGCAAGGTGACTCAGTGCGCTGGCCGGTGCTTGATAGCCCAGTGCGGCGAGCTGACGCTCGGCGGCGTCGGCGCTCATCCCGCCCCGCAACTCCACCGAGGCATCGATGGACTCCAGCAGCGGTTGGTAGAACAGCTTCGCGTGCAGCCGCGAGACCCGCACGCTTTGGCGCTTGAGTTCCTTGCGCAGCACGCCGAGGGCGTCGTGGGTGCCGTCGGGGCGCACGTGGGCGGCGCGGGCGAGCCAGCGCAGCGCCTCGTTGTCCTCGGGTGCGGGCAGCAGATGGGTGCGTTTGAGCCGTTGCAACTGCAGCCGGTGCTCCAGCAGGCGCAGGAATTCATACGAGGCGGTCATGTTGGCCGCATCGTCGCGTCCGATGTAGGCCCCCGACCCCAGCGCGGCCAACGCGGCCACGGTGGAGGCCACGTGCAGCGCTTCGTCATTGCGGCCGTGCACCAATTGCAGGAGCTGGACCGCGAATTCGACGTCGCGCAGGCCGCCGGTGCCCAGTTTGATCTCGCGGTCCCGCACGTCGGCCGGCACCAGTTCCTCGACCCGACGGCGCATGGCCTGCACATCGGAGACGAAGTCCTCGCGTTCGCATGCCGTCCACACCATCGGCAGCAGCGCGTCGACGTATTGCTGCCCCAGTGCGGCGTCGCCGACGGCGGGACGGGCCTTGAGCAGCGCCTGGAATTCCCAGGTCTTGGCCCACCGCTGGTAGTAGGCGACATGGGAGTCCAGCGTGCGCACCAGCGGGCCCTGTTTACCCTCGGGCCGCAACGCCGCATCCACCTCGAAGAAGGTCTCCGAGGCCATCCGCATCATCTCGCCCGCCACCCGGGTTTCGATCGCGTCCGCGGTCGCCCCCACGAAGATGACGTCGACGTCGGAGACGTAGTTCAATTCCCGCGCCCCGGATTTGCCCATCGCGACCACGGCCAATCTGGGCGCCGGATCGTCCGGCTTGCACACCTCGCCGACGGCGTAGTGCAGCGCCGCGGTCAGTGCCGCGTCGGCCAGGTCGGCCAGGTGCGCCCCGACGGTGGCCAGCGACAACACCGGCTCATCCTCGACGGTGGGCGCCACATCGCGCGCGGCCAGCACCAGGATCCGGTCCCGGTACAGCGTGCGCAGCTCGAGAACGGCTGCGGGGCCTTCATTTTGGGCCAGGCAGTCGAGGAACATCGCGGTGAGCTCCGCGGCCGAGGGCAGGCCCTCGGCCGGATCGTCGGATCCGGCCAGCAGCCGCCAGGACTGCGGGTGGGCCGCCAGATGATCGCCGAGCGCGAGCGATGACCCGAGCACCGCGAACAGCCGCCCGCGCAGCACCTTGTCTTTCTGCAGCGCGCCGTCCAGTTCGTGCCAGCCGGATTCCAGCGCGTCGGCCAGGCGCACCAGGGCGCGCAGCGCGACGTCGGCGTCCGGGGCCCGCGACAGCGACCACAGCAACTCCACGTGCGCGTCGGTGTCCCACCCCAGGCGCGTCAAATCCGCCGGGGCGGTGCGCTCGACGAGACCGAGCCGCCCCACCCCCGGCACGGTGGGCCGCTGCGTCACGGGTCTGGACACGGCAGCAACGTTAACGCACTGGAGGCCCGCGCAGTAACCGCGCTACAGCGCGAGGTACTGCTTGAGCTCGAACGGCGTGACGCTGTTGCGGTAGGACTCCCACTCGGCGCGCTTGTTGCGCAGGAAGAAGTCGAACACGTGCTCCCCCAACGCTTCCGCGACCAGCTCGGAGTTCTCCATCGCGTGCAGCGCGTTGCCGAGGCTGCCCGGCAGCTCGCGGTAACCCATGGCCCGGCGTTCCTCGGACGTCAGGCTCCAGACATTGTCCTCGGCCTGCGGGCCCAGCACATAGCCCTTCTCGACGCCGCGCAGACCGGCGGCCAGCAGCACCGCGAAGGCCAGGTAGGGGTTACACGCCGAGTCGGGGCTGCGCACCTCCACGCGTCGCGAGGCAGCTTTGTTCGGGGTGTACATCGGCACCCGGACCAGCGCCGACCGGTTGGCGGCACCCCACGACGCGGCGGTCGGGGCCTCGCCACCGTGCACCAACCGCTTGTAGGAGTTCACCCACTGATTGGTGACCGCGCTGATCTCGTTGGCGTGTTCGAGGATCCCGGCGATGAACGACTTGCCCACGTCGGACAGTTGCAGCACATCGTCGGGGCTGTGGAAGGCATTGGTCTCGCCCTCGAACAGGCTCATGTGGGTGTGCATCGCCGAGCCCGGGTATTCGCTGAACGGCTTGGGCATGAACGAGGCGCGCACGCCCTCGCGCAGCGCGATCTCCTTGACCACGTAGCGGAAGGTCATCACGTTGTCGGCCATCGAGAGCGCATCGGCGTAGCGCAGGTCGATCTCCTGCTGGCCGGGCGCGCCCTCGTGGTGGCTGAACTCCACCGAGATGCCGATTGCTTCCAGCGCTTCGATCGCGTGCCGCCGGAAGTTCGGCGCCGAATCGTGCACGGCCTGGTCGAAGTAGCCGCCGTTGTCCGCGGGCACCGGGACGCTGCCGTCATAGGGGCCGGGCTCGAGCAGGAAGAACTCGATCTCGGGGTGCACGTAGCAGGAGAACCCGAGGTCGGAGGCCTTGGCGAGCTGCCGACGCAGCACATGCCGGGAGTCGGCCCACGACGGTGAGCCGTCCGGCATGGTGATGTCGCAGAACATCCGCGCCGAATGCTGCTGGCCGCCGTCGTCGGTCCACGGCAGCACCTGGAAGGTCGACGGATCGGGCCGGGCGACGGTGTCGGATTCCGATATCCGGGCGAAACCCTCGATGGAGGAGCCATCGAATCCGATGCCCTCCTCGAACGCGCCCTCGAGTTCGGCCGGCGCGATTGCCACGCTCTTGAGGTATCCGAGCACGTCGGTGAACCACAGCCGGACGAATCGGATGTCCCGTTCCTCGAGCGTGCGCAGCACGAATTCCTTCTGACGGTCCATGGTGCGAGCCTAGGCAGCGGCTGTTAATTCTGTGTTACAAGCGTGTCGCGAGGCCGGCGCTCAGCACCGCATGTTGCCGGGCACCACGCCGTCGACCAAGTAGTTGACGACCGTGGCATCGATGCACTCGTGCCCGCTGAACACCACGGTGTGCTGGGTGCCCTCGAACGAGATCAGCGGCGCCTGCAGCTGCTGGGCCAGGCTGACGCCCGCCTGGTACGGCGTGGCCGGGTCGCCGGTCGTCGACACCACCACCGCCGTGCCGGGCCGCGCGGGTGCGGCGGGCTGCGGTGCCGAGGTGGGCGGCACCGGCCAGAACGCGCAGATGTCGCGCGGGGCGAAGCCGGTGAAGCCGCCGTAGGACGCGAACGGTGCCAGGGCACGGATGCGCTGGTCGGCGGCGGCCCACACGGCCGGATCCGGGGAGGTCGGCGCGTCGACACAACGCACCGCGTGGAAGGCGTCCTGGTTGTTGCGGTAGCGCCCGCTCGGGTCGCGGCCCTCGTACTCGTCGGCGAGCAGCAGCAGATCTCCCGGGGCGGTGCCCCGCTGCAGGCCCAGCAGCCCGCTGGTCAGGAAACTCCACAGCCGCTGGCTGTAGAGCGCGTTGAAGGTGCCGGTGATGGCATCGGCGTAACCGAGGCCGCGGGGGTCGCCGGTCGGCGCGGGCCGGACCACCAGCGGGTCGACAAGCTGGCGATACCTGGCCACCCACTGCGTGGGGTCTTGGCCCAGCGGACACTGTGCGGATTGCGCACAATCCGCGGCGTAGGCGTTGAAGGCCTGCTGGAAGCCGGCCATCTGGTTGATGCTCTTGTTCACCGGGTCGACGGTGGGGTCGATCGCGCCGTCGAGGACCATCGCGCGCACGTGTTGGCCGTAGCGCTGCAGGTAGGCCGTGCCGATTTCGGTGCCGTAGGAGAACCCGAGGTAGTTGATCTGTTCCTCGCCGAGGACCTGACGCACGGTGTCCATGTCGCGGGCGACATGGTGGGTGCCCATCGTGGCCAGGAACTCCGGGCCCATCCGGGCCGCGCAGCGGTCGGCGAACTGCTGGTACAGCGCCTCGATGTGGGCGACACCGGCCGGGCTGAAGTCGGCCATCGGTTCTTGGCGCCACGCGTCGAATTCGGCGTCGGTGCGGCACCGCAACTCCGGCGTCGAGTAGCCGACACCGCGCGGGTCGAAGCCGATCAGGTCGAAATGTTCGTTGATGGGCGAACCGGCCAACGCGGCCCCCATGCTGGCCGCGGTGTCGACGGCGGAGGCGCCGGGGCCGCCGGGGTTGACGAACAGCGCGCCGATGCGCGCGCCCGAGGCCGGCACCCGGATGACCGCCAGGTTCACCGTGCCCAGCGCGGGCTGGTCGTAGTTCAACGGGACGGGCAGCAGCATGCACTGCGCGCCGGGAATACCGCCAGGGTCCTCGTAGAACTGCTGGCACGATCCCCAATTAGCCTGTGGGACAACCGGTTGCGGTTCCGCAACCGCGGTCGGCAAGGGCGCGCCGAACAACAACAGTGCACCGCTGAGCAGCGCAGTGCCCACGTGCTTCCAGCGCTGCATGCCGCCCATCGTTGCATGCGCCATGGCCCGCCGTTGGCCCCGGTCGGTCACGCTCCGGTATCGGTACGGAAACGGCGGCTCAGCATCGAGAATCCGGCGGCGGCATCGTGCCGTCGATCAGGTACGCCGACGCCAACTCGTCGACGCAGGCCTCCCCCTGGAACACCACGGTGTGCTGGGTGCCCTCGAACGTGATCAGCCCGCCCTTGAGCTGCTCGGCCAGTTCCACGCCGGCCTGATACGGCGTCGCCGGGTCTCCGGTGGTGGAGACCACCAGCGGCGCCGGCAGATCCGGAATCGACATCTCGTGTGGCTCGCTGGTCGGCGGCACCGGCCAGAACGCGCACGTCGACATCGGCGCGTGTCCGGTGAACTCGCCGTAGCTCATGAACGGCGCCACCTCCCGGATGCGGCGGTCGGTCTCGACGACGGTCTCACGATCGGTGATCGGCGGCTTGTCGACACAGTTGACCGCGATCCGCGCGTCGGTCGCGTTGGTGTAGTGCCCGTTGGCATCTCGGCGCATGTACATGTCGGACAGGATCAGCATGGTGTCGCCCTTGCCCTCGCGCAGCTCGCTCAGCCCCTGGGTCAGGTGCCGCCACAGCGCCGGTGAGTACAGCGACATGATGGTCCCGACGACGGCGTCGCTGTAGGACAACCCGCGCGGATCCTTGGTCGAGGCCGGCTCCGACACCAGCGCCTCGACCATGTCGCGGTAGACGTCGACGGCCTTGTCCGGGTCGGTGCCCAGCGGGCAGGTGGGGTCGGTGGCGCAGTCCGCGGCGTAGTCGTCGAACGCGCCCTGGAACGCCGCGGCCTGGTTGATGTCGGCCTCGATCGGATCCGCGTTCGGGTCGACGGCACCGTCGAGGATCATCGCGCGCACGTTCTGCGGGAACTGCTCGGCGTAGGCCGAACCGATCCGCGTGCCGTAGGAGTATCCGAGGTAGGTCAGCTTGTCGTCACCGAGGGCGGCCCGGATCTGGTCCAGATCCTTGGCGACGTTGTTGGTTCCGACGTTGGCCAGGAAGTCGGTGCCCATCTTGTCGACGCAGCGCTGGATGAACTCTTTGGTCTGGTTCTCGATGTGCTCGACACCCTCGGGGGTGTAGTCCACCTGCGGGTCCGCGCGCAGCCGGTCGTTGTCGGCGTCGGAGTTGCACCACAGCGCCGGCTTGGACGACGCCACTCCGCGCGGATCGAATCCGACGAAGTCGAAGCGCTCGTGCACCTCCTCGGGCAGCAGGTCCACCATCCCGATGGCGGCCTCGATGCCCGACTCCCCCGGCCCGCCCGGGTTGACGACCAGCGAGCCGATCTTGTCCCCGGTGGCCGGGAAACGAATCAGCGCGAGCTGAATCAGCTCCGCGTCGGGGTCGTCGGCGTCGTCGTAATCGACCGGCACCGCGATCCGGCCGCACTCGGTGTCCGGGGGCAGTTCCAGTTCGGCGCCGCCGGTGAACTTGCACGGCTCCCAGCGCACTGGCTCGCCGATCCGGGGTTCGGCCAGGGCGGCCCGACCGTCGATGACCTTGGCGCACCCCACGGCGCCCAGGGCCAACGTCGTCACCGCCGTCACGACAATCGTGGCGCGCAGGAACGACCGAGGGCGAAGCAGGCTCATGGCAACCAATGCTGCCATGAGTTTGCCGCGGCGCTTGTCAACGCGTGTCTGCGGCGGCCGCCAGCAACTCGTCGATGCCGGCGGCGAAGGCGTCGGCGAGGTCCCACAGGTCCGGCAGCAACTCCGGGCAAGAGATCAATCCGACGTCCAGCGCGCCGTTGAGCGACATCACGGTGATGTTCAACCCCGACCCGTGGAAGATCGGGCCCAGCGGGTAGAGCGCCTTGACCTGGGCGCCCAGGAAATACAGCGGCACCTGCGGCCCCGGCACGTTGGACAGCACCAGGTTGTGCACCGGCCGCGCCTCGGTCAGCCGCGATCCGGCGTAGACCCGCATCGCCACGCCGAACACCGCCGGGGCCGCAAACTGCGACCAGTCCTGCAGCAGCGACGCCGCGATGGCCGAACTGTGTTCCTTGGCAACCGAAGTCGCTTCGGCGATGGCCAGCAGGCGCTCGGCCGGGTCGTCGATCTCGGTGTGCAGGCTGGCGAACATCCCCGAGACGCGGTTGCGTCCGGGTCGGTCGGACCGGTCGTGCACCGAAACCGGGACCATCGCCACCAGCGAACTGTCCGGCAGCTCACCGCGCTCGATCAGGAACCGGCGCAGCACGCCGGAGACCAGCGCCATGACCACGTCGTTGACCTTGACGCCGAAATGGTTCTTGACGGTCTTGATGTCCTCGAGGTCCACCTCGGTGAAGGCGATGTTGCGCCGGCCCGTGATGCTGGCGTTGAACGCGGTCTGCGGGGCCCGAAACGGGCTGGCCATCGCAGAACCGTCGAGCGCGCGACGCACGGTGTCGACCACGGTGGTGACCGTGTCGGGCAGCACCTTGGTGGCCAGGTTCACCGGCCGGGTGGCAAAGCGCGCCAAGCCGCGTAGGGCGATCTCCAACTGGCCGGCACCGCCGGGCGCGGCCACGGGTTCCGGCGCCGGCGTGTCCGCCTCGGTGGTGCACAGCTGCGACATCAGGTTGGCGCCGGTCACGCCGTCCACCGCGGCGTGATGCACCTTGATCATCACCGCCAACCGGCCGTCCGAAGCATCGGCGCCGTCGATGTTCTCGATGACCAGCATGTCCCACAACGGTTTGCTGCGATCCAACGACAGCGATGCGAAATGTCCACAGATCTCCGCCAACTCGGCCCGCCCCCCGGGGCCGGGCAGGCCCACCCGGTGCACGTGATGGGCGACGTCGAAGTCCTCGTCCTCCACCCAGACCGGATGATCGATGTTGAGGAAACTGTCCGCGAGCTTCTCCCGGAATTCCGGCATGGCCGTGATCCGCACCGCCAGGTCGTTGCGCAGCCGGTCAAAGCTGTAGCCGCCGGGGATGGTGGAGGTGTCGATTTCGATCAGCGAACACACGTGCAAGGGCTGCTTGGGCGTTTCCAAATACAGGAAACTGGCGTCGAGGCCGCTGAGCCGCTGGTAACCGGGCATCCGCCGATCGTAAGGCCGCGCGCCGCAAGCGTGTGAGAAAGTCCACTCATCTGGCTGTTCACCTTGGCGCGTCTCGATGGCAGACTTGGGAAGCGTCAATCGACCCGGGGACCCGGATGGGCCTCGAGGATCGACCCGACAATGACAAGGGACACGACAATGATGTCTGCAGCGACGTCTTCAGCCTCTGATCAACCCGTCTACGGCGGTGCCGCCACCGCGTCGGCGACCAAGCCCCGCCCCCAGGTGCGCACTCATCACCTGCAGAAATGGAAGAGCGAAGGCCATAAATGGTCGATGCTCACCGCCTACGACTACTCCACCGCGCGGGTTTTCGACGACGCCGGCATTCCGGTGCTGCTGGTGGGCGACTCGGCCGCCAACGTCGTATACGGCTACGACACCACCGTGCCGATCTCCGTCGACGAGCTGATCCCGCTGGTACGTGGGGTGGTGCGCGGCGCGCCGCACGCCTTCGTCGTCGCCGATCTGCCGTTCGGCAGTTATGAGGCCGGCCCGCAGCAGGCGCTCGCGACGGCCACCCGATTCCTCAAGGAAACCGGGGCGCACGCCGTCAAACTCGAGGGCGGCGAACGTGTCGCCGAGCAGATCGCCGTGTTGACGCAGGCCGGCATTCCCGTGATCGCGCACATCGGTTTCACCCCGCAGAGCGTCAACGGCCTCGGCGGCTTCCGGGTGCAGGGCCGCGGGGACGGCGCCGAGCAGACCGTCCACGACGCCATCGCGGTGGCCGAGGCCGGCGCCGTCGCGGTCGTGTTGGAGATGGTGCCCGCCGAACTGGCGACCCAGATCACCGGCAAGCTGACCATTCCCACCGTCGGCATCGGCGCCGGACCCAACTGTGACGCCCAGGTGCTGGTGTGGCAGGACATGGCCGGGATGACCGCGGGCCGGACGGCAAAGTTCGTCAAGCGCTTCGGCGAGGTCGGCGCCGAATTGGGCCGGGCGGCACGCCAATACGCCGACGAGGTCGCCGGCGGCACCTTCCCGGCCGAGGAGCACTGCTTTCAGCCGTAGTTGGGCGCCCGCTTGTTCAGGAACGCGTCGATGCCCTCGCGACCGTCGGCGCCGTCGGCGTTCTCCGCGATCAGCTGGGCTTCGAACGCCATCTGGGTCTCGATGTCGTTATCGTACGACGCCAGTAGCAGCTTCTTGACCGCGGCCGCCGATCCTGCAGCGCCCGAGGCGATCCCGGCGGCCAACTCGTCGACCCGCGCCGCGAAATCGGCGTCGTCGGCCACGTAGTTGACCAGCCCCCAGTCCAGCGCCTCGGCCGCCGAGAGCGTGCGGTTGGTCAGCATCAGGTCACCGGTGCGCCGGGCACCGATCAGCCGCGGCAGGTGGTAGGAGGCGGCGCCGTCGGGGCTCAGCCCGGCCTTGGTGTAGGCCATGGTGAACGACGCCGACGCGGACGCCACCACCAGGTCACCGCTGACACCGAGCGAGAAGCCGGCCCCGGCCGCGACACCGTTGACCGCAGTGATCAGTACCGCGTCCATCCGGGCGAAGGTCGAGATGGCCCGGTGCAGGTCGTCGGCGATGCCCTTGACGAATGGACCGGGCCCCAGCGGGGAGGTCGCCATCGCCTTGAGATCGCCTCCGGCACAGAAGAACCGGCCAGCTCCGGTCAGCACCACCACTTTGGTGCCCGGCACCGCGCAGCGGGTGGCCACGTCCGCCAGCTCGCGCGTCATCACGTCGTTCATGCCGTTGGCGGCTGCGGGTCGATTGAGCGTGACCCGCGCAATCGGGCCGTCCTGCGCGAACAGCAGGGTCTCGTAGGTCATCTCGGAGGGCGTGGCCGGCTCGGTACTCATGACCGTGACGTTATCGCCCCCGGTGGTATCGGGGTCGACCCCCCTAGATCCGCCCGGCCAGGTACTCGGCCCGGCACGCCCGGCGGGCCAGCTTGCCGCTGGTGGTGCGCGGGATCGTGCCGGCGGCCACCACCCGGACATCAGCGATCGGCAGCGCGTGGGTCCGCGAGACCGCGGCCCGGACCGCGGCGAGCACGGGTGCGGGATCGACCTTGCCGGCCCCGGCCGCGCGCTCCGCGATGACCACCAGCTGCTCGCCGGCGCCGTCGTCGGCCGGAACCGCGAAGGCCGCCACGTAACCGGCGCGGATCGCGCTCGAGGCCGCGGCGACGGTGGCCTCGATGTCCTGCGGATAGTGGTTACGGCCGTCGACGATGATCATGTCCTTGATCCGGCCGGTGATGTGCAGCTGGCCATCCACGAAAACGCCGAGATCACCGGTGCGAAGCCAGGTTTCACCGTACTCGGTGCCATCGGCGCGGCTGCCGATGGCCAGCCTGGACTGCAGCTTGTTACCGAAGGTGAGCTCGGTTTCCTCGGGACGGCGCCAGTACCCGCGACCGATGTTGTCGCCCTGCAACCAGATCTCGCCGACCTGACCGTCGGCCAACTCGGTGTCGGTTTCGGGATCGACGATCACGGCCCACTGGCTGCGGGCCACCGTGCCACAGGACACCTGGGCGATGGCGTTCGGCGAGTCCGGCGCCACCTGCACGGCGGTGCCCGCGCCGAGTTGGTCGCGGTCGAGATAGACCGCTCTCGGGGCGGCATCGGGATCCACCGTGGACACGAACAGCGTGGCCTCGGCCATGCCGTAGGACGGTTTGACGGCGGTGGCCGGCAGGCCGTAGGGCGCGAACGCCGCGGTGAACTTCTCGATGGAGGCCATGCTGACCGGTTCCGAACCGTTGATCAGACCCGCCACATTGCTCAGGTCCAGGTGTTCCCCGGGGGCGGGCAGACCCCGGGTGGCCGCCAGTTCGAAGGCGAAATTCGGTGCCGCGGCGAAGGTTCGGCCGGCCTGGCCCTGGGCGCCGAGTTCGGCGATCCAGCGACTCGGGCGCCGCACGAACGCCAACGGTGACATCAGCGTGATGTGGCCGCCGCACAGCGCCGGGAACATGATCATCAACAGGCCCATGTCGTGGTACAGCGGCAGCCAGCTGACGCTGCGGATATCGCGGTCCAACCCCACCGAGAGGATCATCTGCAACACGTTGGTACACACCGCACGGTGGGTGATCTCCACGCCCGCGGGGACGCGGGTGGACCCCGAGGTGTACTGCAGATAGGCGATGTCGTCGGTGTCGATCTCGGGGGCGACGAACGTGGCGCCCACGGTGACGGGCACCGCGTCGACCGCCAGTACGCGGGGGCGACGCTGCCGTGGCCGGGGCCGCAGGAAGTCCTGCACGGGTGCCGCGGCCTCGGAGGTGGTCAGCACCACCGTGGGCTTGGCGTCGGAGAGCACGGCCTCGAGGCGTTCGGCATGGCCGGGTAGCTCCGGGGCGAACAGCGGCACCGCGATGTTGCCGGCGGCGATCGCCGCGAAGAAGGCCACCACATAGTCGACGCCCTGCGGAGCCAGGATGGCCACCCGGTCGCCCGGAGCGGTGATCTGCTGCAGCCGCGCGGCCACCGCGCGTAGCCGGGAGCCCAGCTCGGACCAGGTGATCTCGATCGCCACGCCGTTACGGTCGTGGGTGTAATCCAGGTAGCGGTAGGCGGCCTCGTCTCCGAGGAGGGCGACGTTGTGCTCCAAGTACGAGGTCAACGTCGTACCCGCCGGGAGGGCGATATTGCCCTCCCCGTCGAGGTAATCCTCGACCCGTAGCGTGTTCGACCCGATGCTCATGAGGCAATTCTAAGAGGTCTCTGAGGCAAGCGGGCGCGATCGGGTCCATTCGTCGTGTCGCGCCCACCGCCGCTCAGGTCGGGGCGTGGGTCAAAACGCGCGACCGGTGAGACGCGTGTGGCATCCTGAGAGCAGGACCTCGCCCTGTCGATCGAAGGTGACATGACGGCCAAAACGGCAGCTCAGAAGTCGAAAGGCAACCGCTACACAGAGGTGGAGCGCAAGTACGACGTCGCCGCCGACGCGGTTTCGCCCTCGTTCGAGGGACTGACTTCAGTCAGCCACGCCGAGAGGTCGCCGTCACAAACACTCGATGCTGTCTATTTCGACACACCGGGGCACGACCTCGCTGCCAACAAAATCACGCTGCGTCGTCGCACCGGCGGGGACGACGCCGGCTGGCACCTCAAGCTGCCGGCCGGGCCCGATGCCCGCACCGAGGTGGTGGCGCCGCTGGAGTCCGAGGAGGTCCCCGAGCAGCTGCGTGATGTCGTACTGGCCGTGGTGCGCGAGCGCCCACTCGGGCCGGTCGCGCGGATCGAGACGACACGGCACCTGCAGCGGCTGCGGGGCACCGACGGTGCGGTCCTGGCCGAGTTCTGCGACGACCACGTCAGCGCTTCGGCCGGCGAAGCCGAGCAGCAGTGGCGCGAATGGGAGCTCGAGCTCGTCGAGACCGACGACCGGATGCTGTTGGACCGGTTGGGCAACCGGCTGCTGGACGCCGGCGCGACGCCGGCGGCACACGGATCGAAGCTGGCCCGGGTGTTGGACACGACGGTCGGTGACCGGCCCGCCGAGCTGGCACCCACCGACCCGGTGCACCGCGCGGTCGCCGAACTCGTGGGCGAGCTGCTGTTGTGGGATCGCGCGGTTCGCTCCGACACCTTCGACGCGGTGCATCAGATGCGCGTGACGATCCGCAAGCTGCGCAGCCTGCTCAAGGAGTCCGAGGACTCCTTCGGCCTGACCGACGACGCCTGGGTGCTCGACGAACTGCGCCAGCTGGCGGCCGTCCTCGGAGTGGCCCGTGACGCCGAGGTGCTGGCCGCGAAGTACGCCGAAGCCCTCGACGAGCTGCCGCCGGAGCTGATCCGCGGCTCGGTGCGCGAGCGTCTCGTCGACGGCGCCCAGCGCCGCTACGAAACCGGGCTGCGGCGTTCGCTGAAGGCGATGCGCACGCCCCGGTATTTTCGCCTGCTCGATGCGCTCGAGGAGTTGGCCGCCACCGCCGGACCGGCCGACGCCGACGCCGAGCACAAGCCGGTGAGCCTCGACGCCGCCTACAAGCGAGTCCGCAAGGCCGCCAAGAACGCCAAGGCCGCCGCCGCGGACGCGGCCGAGGACCGCGACGAGGCGCTACACCGGATTCGCAAGGGCGCCAAGCGGTTGCGGTACACCGCCGCGGCCACCGGCAAACGCAAGGTGTCCGAGGCGGCCAAGACCATCCAGTCGCTGCTCGGCGACCATCAGGACGCCGTCGTCAGCCGCAACCACCTCAGCCAGCAAGCCGAGGCCGCGCACGCCGCCGGCGAGGACACCTTCACCTACGGCGTGCTGTATCAGCGCGAGGACGATCTGGCGGAGCGCTGCCGGGAGCACCTCGACGCGGCGCTCAAGGCGCTGGCCAAGGCCATGAATTAGGGCGAACGAGTTGGCGTGTAAGCCGGATTCTGTCCCGCACCGCTCCGGTGGACCGGCGCAGTGCGGTGGCGACCATCCATCTGGGTACACCGTCGCCGGGTACCTCGAGCGGCCTACCCGCAGGCTCGGGCGAGCAGCCCTCGAGCGCCTGCGCAGCCGTGCTGGGCACGGCCTCTTGGCCTTGCTTCGGGTGGGGTTTGCCTAGCCACTCCGGTCACCCGGAATGCTGGTGCGCTCTTACCGCACCCTTTCACCCTTACCATTGCTGGCGGTCTGCTTTCTGTGGCACTGTCCCGCGAGTCACCCCGGATTGCCGTTAGCAATCACCCTGCTCTGTGAAGTCCGGACTTTCCTCGAAACCGTCAGGTTCCGCGGCCGCCCAGCCAACTCGTTCGCGCCCATCAACGTACCCGATCAATGGGTCATACTGGGAAAATGTTGCCGCCCGCGCGCTACCTGATGCGCGCCAAGGACTTCGTCGACGCCCGGTACGCCGACCCGATCACCGTGACCGATCTCGCCGCCGCGGCCGGCCTGTCGCGGGCCCATTTCAGCCGGATGTTCACCCGCACATTCGGCGAATCGCCGAGCGCGTATCTGCAGTCGCGCCGCTTGGAGCGGGCCGCCGCACTGCTGCGCTACACCGACCGCTCGGTGGCCGACATCTGCGCAATGGTCGGCTTCTCCAGCGTCGGGTCGTTCACCACGACCTTCGCCCGGGTCTACGGCAGACCGCCGGCGGCGTACCGCGCGAGCCTGCCCGCTGCCGCGGCCTACGCCCGGGTGCCCAGTTGCATACTGCGCCAGCACACCCGCAAGACAGCACACCAGGAGAAGACGCGGCACGCGTCCGCGTCGTAGGTTTCCGCCATGTTGAAAATCGGAAGCGCCCAGCTTTGGGTCCACGACCAAGATGTCGCCTGCACGTTCTGGACCGAGAAGGTCGGAATGGAAGTGCGCCAGGATGTTTCATTTCCGGAGATGGAGGGGTTCCGCTGGCTGACCGTCGGCCCGCCGGGTCAGGACGACGTGAGCATCGTGCTGATGGCCGTGCCCGGTCCCCCGATGATGGACGACGCCACCCAGCGCCAACTGCTCGACCTCGTCGCGATGGGGTTCGCCGGCACGGTGTTCCTCACCACCGACGACTGCCACGCCGCATACCGGGAACTCAGCGGACGGGGCGTCGAATTCACCGAGGCACCCTTCGATACGCCCTACGGCGTCGATTCGGGCTTCCGGGACCCGTCGGGCAACAGCGTGCGCCTGACCCAGCTCGCCGAGCTGCCAACCGGCTGAGCACGCTCACGCGGCGTGCAGGTCACACAGCAGCAGCCTGGTGTGACGCTCCAGCTCGCTGGTCTCGGTCGGCGGCGAACCCGGCAGCACCGGCGGGGCCGTGGATCGATAGCGATGCCCGGTGGGTGTGGTGAATTCCGTGCTGTGCTGACCATTCTCGTCGGCCCAGGCGCTGACCCGCCAACCGTCGGCTTCCTTGGCGTAGTTGCACGCCTCGCACAGCCCCTGCCCGTTGGCGGCCGAGGTCGCGCCGCCGCGGACATTCGGTGTCACGTGGTCGGTATGCCGGATCGGCGCATCGCAGTACGGCGTCCGGCACGTGTCGTCGCGAAGCCGAATGAACTCGGCTAAACCCTTCGGGAAGTTCCGCGACCTCGACTCCATGGCCACCAACGCCCCCGACACCGGATGCTTGTAAAGCCGACGCAGCGTTGCCCGGGAGCGCTCATCCTCCACAGCCGCCCGCACCAGGGTGCGCGCCACCGCAGCCGGGATGGGCCCGTATCCGGCCACCCGCGCCGGGTCAGCACCGCCGGCGAGCAGCGTCTCGTCGGTCAGCACCAAGTTGACCGCGATCGAAGCGGCAGCCTCCGCCGGTTGGCCGGTGACCCGCTCGATCAGGGAGTCGGCCATGGCCTGGCCGCGGGAGCGACCATCACAGCACACGTCGGCCTCGCGCTTGAGCGCGGCGTAGACGGAGACGCCCTGGGCCACCGGCAGCAGCGCGGTCAGGTAGGTCATGGTGTCCGGGGCCGGCCGGATGGTCACGGTGCGCTCCGACGCGGCCTTGGCGGCGCGGTCCACCACGGCGTGCGGGTCCAGCCGATACGCGATCGCCTTGGCCTCCGCGACAATCCGCGCGTCGCCCCGACCGACCAAGGCCGCCGCATCGGCGCACAACTCGGCGTCCAGGACGCGGCGATCCTCGACATCCAGACACGCCGATTCCCGCACGATCAACGTCGCCCGCCACTCCGAGAGCAGCCCCTGCTCCAGAGCCGCCAACGTATGCGGCATCTCGAACACCAACGCCTTCGCGAACCCCAGATGCTGATTACCGCGCGCCGGGGAATCCCGCCGCGCCAACGCCACCTCCGAGGCCAACCCACGACCCCGCCGCGCCGCCGGCACCCCGCGCTCGACCTCCGCGGCGGCCCTGCGCTGCGCCAACGCGGCCGTCGCCCGCGCCTGCGCCGCGGTCGCGCGCGCCTTCAACGTCTCCAACTCGCCGATATGCGCCACCAACGCCGCCTCATCGGCGCCGGGCCCCACCTCCACCACTCCTTCGAACATGCTTTCGATTGTGGCATGGGGGTACGACACGCCAATTCCCGCTGGTCAGCGACGACGCAGCACGATCACGTTGTCCACCAGACTGCCCGGCCGACCGTCGGGACCCGTGCCCTCCCACTCGGCGCGTTCCACCCGCTCGCGCTCCCATTGGGCCGGATCCAGTTCCATGCCCGCCACCACCGCCTCCGCGCTGGGAAACTCGTGATCGTGGATCCGTTCGGACCACGGTGGCGCCTCGGCGTGGTCGACGATGAGCAGCCTGCCGCCGGGGGCGACGGCCGCAGCGGCGCGTCGCATCAGCGGATTCCGGTCCCACCCGTGCGGCGAGTGCAGAAAGTGCGCCGTCACCAGGTCGTAGGACCCCTGGGGAAACGAGACCGTCAGGTCGTGCCGTTCGAACCGCACGCGCGTCGCCAGGTCGTCGCCGGCAGCCGTCAGCGCCTCGGCCGCGCGCTGCAGGGCGGTGTTGGCGATGTCGACGGCGACAACCTGCCAGCCACGCTGGGCCAGCCACACCGTGTCGCCGCCCTCCCCGCAGCCCAACTCGAGCGCGGTGCCGGTCGGCAGGTCGGAGACCACCTCGACCAGCCGAGCATTCGGGCGTCCGCTCCAAATCCGCTCCGACTCCGCGTAGCGGTCTTCCCACATCTGCTGTGTGTCAGTGCTTTCCATGGATCCAAGCTTGCCCGCGTCCCGCAGATGATGGCAAGATGATTTGCCATGTCGGCAAAACCGGACGATGACGTCGATCTGCGGGTGCGCCGCCGACTGCGCGAACTGCGCACCCAACAAAGCCTGACCCTCGAGGACGTGGCCTCCCGGGCCCAGATCGACATCTCGACGCTGAGTCGGCTGGAATCCGGCAAACGCCGCCTCGCGCTGGACCATCTCCCCCGCCTGGCCGCGGCCCTGTCGGTCAGCACCGACGACCTGCTGCGCGAACCCGAACAGCACGACCCCCGGGTGCGCGGCACGCCGCAGACCCACGACGGCGTGACGTTCTGGCCGCTGACCCGGCACGGTCCCGCGGCCGGACTGCACGCGTTCAAGATCCGGGTCAGTGCGCGACGACGCACCCCGCCGGCCGAACTCCCGGTGCACGAGGGTCAGGACTGGATGTATGTGCTGTCGGGTCGGATGCGGCTGATCCTCGGCGAGCGGGATTTCACCATCACCGCGGGCGAGGCCGTCGAGTTCAGCACGTGGACGCCGCACTGGTTCGGGGCGGTCGACGGGCCGGTGGAAGCCATCACCATCCTGGGTCCGCACGGTGAGCGCATCCACCTGCAGGATTGACGCTCAGTGATACGACGTGTCGTTGACCAGCCGCACGGAGGCCAGCCCGTCGGGGTAGAACTCCGCGATCGACAGCGACGCCAGGTCCAGGTGCAACCGGTACAGGATCGTCGGCCCGGCATCGAGCGCCATCCGCAGCAGCGTCTTGATCGGCGTGACATGGGAGACCACCAGCACCGTGGCACCGCCGTGCTCGGCGATGATGCGGTTGCGCGCCCGGCGCACCCGGGCATGCACGTCGTCGAAGCTCTCCCCGCCGGGCGGGGTGACGCTGGTGTCGCGCAGCCACCGGCCGTGCAGGTCCGGATCCGCGCTGCCGGCCTCGCCGAACGTCAGGCCCTCCCAGCGGCCGAAGTCCGTCTCGATGAGGTCCTCATCGACGCTGACTTCGAGCCCGAGCGCCTTCGCCGAGGCGGCCGCGGTGTCGTGGGCGCGTTGCAGCGGTGAGGAGATCACCGCCGCGACGCCACCCTTGCGCGCCAGGTAGCCCGCCGCGGCCTCGGCCTGCCGGCGGCCCAGCGCGGTGAGTTCGGGATTTCCCCGTCCGGAGTAGCGACGCTGGACCGACAACTCGGTCTGACCGTGGCGCAGCAGCAGCAGCCGGGTCGGGGTGCCGCTGGCCCCCGTCCACCCGGGCGCCGCCAACTTCTCCTGCGGCGCGGACTTCGCTTCCGCGGCAGCCGGTCTGGCTTCGCCCGCGAGCTGGGCCGCGGCGTCCATGGCCTCGTTGGCCAATCGGTCCGCGTGGGAGTTCTCGGCGCGCGCAATCCAGCGGTAGTCGACCCGGTCGAACTGTGCGGCCACCCCGCGGGCCTCCCGGTGCAGCTCGATCAGGCCGGGGTGCTTGACCTTCCACCGCCCCGACATCTGCTCCACGACGAGCTTGGAGTCCATTGCCACCGACACCTCGGTGGCCCCGAGGCTCGCCGCCTCCGTCAGTCCCGCGATCAGGCCGCGGTACTCGGCGACGTTGTTGGTGGTCACGCCGATCGCGGCCTTGCTCTCGGCGAGCACGACGGAGCGGTCCGCCGAGAACACCACCGCGCCGAACCCGGCGGGGCCGGGGTTGCCGCGGGAGCCGCCGTCGGCCTCGACGAGAACCTTCATCGCTTGACCCGCAACAGAATCGTGTTGCACTCGGGGCAGCGCAGCACCTCGTCCTCGGCCGCGGCCGTGATCCGCGCGATCTCGCCGCGGTCGATCTCGATGCTGCAGGCGCCGCACTGCCTGCCCTGCAGCGCACCGGCGCCGATACCCGCCTTGGCGCGCTGCTGCTCGTAGAGCGCCAACAGTGCGGGATCGATGCCGGCGGTAAGGGTTTCCCGGCGCTGTGTGCGTTCGGTGCGGGTGTTCTCGATCTCAGCCAAGACGGCGTCGCGCTCGCGGCGCACCTCCGCCAGGTCCGCGTCGAGCTTCTCGATGCCGGCCGACTCCTCGGCGATCTGCCGTTCGAGATCCTCGCGGCGTTCCATGACCTCCAACAGCGAGTCCTCCAACGACGACTGCCGGCGCTGCAGGGTCTCCAACTCGTGCTGCAGTTCGGTGAGCTGCTTCGAGGATGTGTCGGGCGAAGCGAGCAGGACGCGGTCCCGGTCCTCGCGCTGGCGCACCCCGTCGATCTCGGATTCCAGCCGCGCCACTTGGGCGTCGATGTCCTCGGCGGCGATCTGCAGCACCGCCACCCGGTCGCGGGCCGCCTGCTGCTCGGCCTCCACTTCTTGGAACCGCTGCTGCTCGGGCAGGTGGCCGGCGCGGTACGCGATCCGGGCCAATTCGGCGTCCAGCTCCGAGATTTCGAGTAACGAACGCTGTTGCCAGGCGTCGGCTTTCATCAGTTCACTCCCAGTGTCCAAGGGTCGGTCCGAATATCACTGACCCGTACTGGCAGCGCGTCGCCGAATTCGGCCGCCAACAGTCCGGCCGCCTGCGCGCACCACGGGTACTCGCTGGCCCAATGCGCCACGTCGACGAGGGCCACCCCGGATCGGCGGGTGTGTTCGTCGGCGGGATGATGGCGCAGATCGGCGGTCACGTAGGCCTGCACCCCGGCACCGGCGGCCCGGTCGAGCAGTCCGTCCCCCGCGCCTCCGCACACCGCCACCCGAGACACCGCAAGGTCCGGCTCGCCGGTGGCCCGCACGCCCCAGGTGGTGGTGGGCAGCGCCGCGCCGATCCGGGCGACGAACTCGCCCAACGGCATCGGCGCCGGCAGCGTCGCGATCCGGCCGATCCCCACGCCGGCCGGCAACGACGCCAGCGAGAAGACGTCGAAGGCCGGTTCCTCGTAGGGATGGGCCGCGCGCATCGCCGCGAGCACCCGGCCCCGGATACCGGCGGGCGCGATCACCTCGATGCGGTCCTCGGGCAACCGCTCGACGCTCCCGACCGCGCCGACGGCCGGTGCGGCGCCCTCGTGCGGCAGGAACTGGCCGGTGCCGGTGACGCTCCAGCTGCAGCACGAGTAGTCGCCGATCTGGCCGGCCCCGGCCGCGAACACCGCCGTGCGGACGGCCTCGGCGGATTCACCGGGCACGAAGATCACCCACTTGTCCAGATCGGCTCCGCCGGGCGCGGGCTCCAGCACGTCCTCGACGGTCAACCCGAGGGTCTGCGCCAAGGCGTCGGAGACCCCGGGCGCTGCCGCGTCGGCATTCGTGTGGGCGGTGAACAGGGACCGGCCCGTGCGAATCAGCCGGTGCAGCAGCGCACCCTTGGGGGTGCTTGCGGCCACGGTGTCCACCCCGCGCAACAGCAGCGGGTGGTGCGCCAGCAGCAGCCCCCGCGCGGGCACCTCGTCGACGACGGCGGCCGTCGCATCGACCGCGACGGTGACCGAGTCGACGGGCTCGTCCGGATCGCCGCAGACCAGACCAACCGAATCCCAGGACCGCGCCAGCTCCGGCGGATAAGCGGCGTCCAGCACCGCCATGACCTCACCCAAGCGCACACTCACGCCTGCAAACAGTAGTGGTCCGCGCATCGGGGACAATGGTGGCGTGACCGAACTGGCCCCTACCCTGCTGACCACTGAACAACCCCAACTGGTGATCTTCGACCTCGACGGCACCCTCACCGACTCCGCCGAGGGCATCGTCGCGAGCTTCTGCCACGCATTGGAGCAGGTCGGAGCCCCCGTACCGGCCGGTGACCTGGTCAGCCGGATCATCGGACCACCCATGCATCACACCTTCGCCGCGATGGGTCTGGGCGAGCGCACCGACGCGGCGATCGCGGCCTACCGGGCCGACTACGTCTCGCGCGGCTGGTCGATGAACACCCCGTTCACCGGGGTCGAGGAGCTGCTGATCGACCTGCGGGCCGCCGACGTGCGGATGGCCGTCGCCACCTCGAAGGCCGAGCCCACCGCGCAGCGCATCCTGACGCACTTCGGACTCGACGGATACTTCGAGGTCATCGCCGGGGCCAGCCCCGACGGGATCCGCGCGCTCAAGGCCGATGTGGTGGCCCACGCGCTGGCCCAGCTCACCCCGTTGCCCGAGCGCGTGCTCATGGTCGGTGACCGCCTGCACGACGTCGAGGGCGCCGCCGCGCATGGCATCGACACCGTGGTCGTCGGCTGGGGGTACGGACGCGACGACTTCACTCCCGAGGCGCCGGCGCCGCAGCTGGTCGACGACGTGGCCGCGTTACGCGAGGTGCTCGGTGTCTGATCGCGTGCACGTCACCTTCGTCTGCTCGGGCAACATCTGTCGCTCGCCGATGGCCGAGAAGATGTTCGCCCACCAGATCGCGGACCGCGGCCTGGCCGAGCGGGTACGGGTGAGCAGCGCCGGCACCGGCGGCTGGCATGCCGGCGACGCAGCCGACTCCCGCGCCCGGAAGGTGCTCGAGGCGCACGGCTACCCCAGCGACCATGTGGCCGCCCAGGTCGGCGATGACCACTTGGCGGCCGACCTGGTGATCGCGCTCGGCCGCAACCACATGCGGCTGCTGACGCAACTCGGCGTCGAACCGGAACGGGTCAGGATGCTGCGGTCGTTCGATCCCCGCTCGGCCCGGCATCCCCTGGACGTCGAGGATCCCTACTACGGCGGCATGACCGACTTCGAGGACGTGTTCACGGTCATCGAGGCGGCCCTGCCCGGTTTGCACGGCTGGATCGACGACAGGTTGGAAGGCCACGCGCCGTGAAGTGGCCGTCCTGGTTGCGACCCGGCTGGATCGTGCTGGCGATCGTGGCCCTGGCCTTCGCCTACCTGTGCTTCACGGTGCTGGCCCCGTGGCAGCTCAACAAGAACTCCCAGAATTCACGGGAGATGGACCAGATCAGCAGAGCGGTCCAGGAGGATCCGGTACCGCTGCGGACCTTTCTGCCGCATCAGGATTCCGAGGCGCACGAGGCGCAGTGGCGGCGCGTCACGGCGACCGGACATTACCTGGCCGACAAACAGATCCTGGCGCGGTTGCGGGTGATCGACGGCGAGGCGTCCTACGAGGTGCTGAACCCGTTCGTCGTGAAAGACGGGCCGACGGTGTTGATCAACCGCGGCTGGGTGCGGCCCGTGCAGGGCACCGGGATGCCGCAGATCGAACCGGCTCCGACCGGTGAGGTCACCATCACGGCACGGCTGCGCGACAGCGAAAATGCGCCGCCGGACCGGGCCCCGCTGGACGAAGACGGGGTGCAGCAGGTCTACGCCATCGACACCGCACAGCTGGCGCCAATGTTCGGCGTCCCGTTGACCGGCTCGTATCTGCAGCTGACCCCCGAGCAACCCGGTGCGCTGAGCGTTCGCGATCTGCCGCACCTGGATGCCGGACCGTTCCTGTCCTACGGCATCCAGTGGATCGCGTTCGGAATTCTGGCCCCGATCGGACTCGGCTACTTCGTCTACACCGAGGTCAAGGCCCGGCGCCGGGAGCGTCCGGCACCGACCCCCGAGGGCAGCGCGCCGCCGCCGGTCACGGTCGAGGACAAGCTCGCCGACCGTTACGGCCGACGCCGCTGAGCGCCGCGACCAGCCCCGCCGCGGTCACCGCGGCCCCGGCCTGAACCCACCGCGACAACACCACCCCGCGGCGCAGGTCCGCGGCGGCGGGGTCGGGCCCGGCCCCGAGGGTGGGCCGCAGCTGCAGTTCGTGGCGGTACCGGGTGGGCCCGCCGAGTTGCACCCCGAGCGCTCCCGCGAACGCCGCCTCCACCACCCCGGCATTCGGACTGGGATGGCGCCGCGCATCGCGTCGCCACGCGCGCAACGCGCCGGTCGCCGAGCCGCCGACCAACGGGGCGCAGGCCACCGTCAGGACGCCCGCGAGGCGCGCCCCCAGATAGTTCGCGACGTCGTCGATTCGCGCTGCGGCCCAACCGAATCGCAGGTAGCGGGGAGAGCGGTGCCCGATCATCGAGTCCAAGGTGTTGATGCCGCGGTAGACCAGCGCGCCCGGCGCTCCCCCGGCCGCGGCCCACAGCAGCGGTGCCACCGTGGCGTCCGAGGTGTTCTCGGCCACCGATTCCAGTGCCGCGCGGGCGATCCCGTCGGTGTCGAGGAACTGCGGATCGCGCCCGCACAGCGCGGGCAGCAGCGCTCGGGCGCCGGCCACGTCGTCGGCCTCGAGCAGGCCGGCCATCGCGGTTCCGGTGCGCGACAACGACGTTCCGCCCAGCGCGACCCAGGTCGCGGCGGCCACTGCGGTCGTCGACCAGACCGGCCCCGCGCGGTCGCCCGCGCGCGCCGCCAACGCCGCCGCGGCACCGAGCCCGCCGAGCAACAGCGCGACGTGCGCGGCGCCGGCAGCCCGGCTGTCGCGATGGGTGAGCCGTTCCGCACCGGCGGCCACGGTGCCGAACCCGGCGACCGGGTGGTATCGACGCGGATCGGCGAGCAGCAGGTCGGCGAGGTATCCGAGGAGAACACCGGCGGCCCGCGCCCGGGTTCTGGGCGGAATCATCCTCAGCAGCGTCTCATAGGTGGTCTACTCGATGGCATGAGCCCAGTGCAGCGGCCGACGCGGGTCGTCGACCTGCTCAACCCGGCAGCGGCGCTGCTGCCGGCGGCCAACGTGATCATGCAGCTGGCGCTGCCGGGTGTCGGCTACGGCGTCCTGGAGAGCCCGGTGGACAGCGGCAACGTCTACAAGCACCCGTTCAAACGCGCCCGCACCACCGGCACCTACCTGGCGGTCGCGACCATGGGCACCGAGGACGACCGGAAACTGATCCGCGACGCCGTGGACACCGCGCACGCGCAGGTCCGCTCGACGACGTCATCTCCGGTGCGCTACAACGCTTTTGACCCCAAACTACAGCTGTGGGTGGCGGCGTGTCTGTATCGCTATTACATCGACCAGCACGAGTTTCTGTACGGGCCCCTCGACGACGAGGCGGCCGACGCGGTCTATCAGGACGCCCGCCGGCTGGGCACCACGCTGCAGGTGCGCGCGGACATGTGGCCCGCCGACCGGCTGGCCTTCGACGAGTACTGGAAGCGCAGCCTGGACGAGCTGAACATCGACCCACCGGTGCGCGAACATCTGCGTGGGGTGGCCTCGATGGCGTTCCTGCCGTGGCCGGTGCGCGCCACCGCGGGCCGGTTCAACCTGTTCGCCACGACGGGATTCCTGCCGCCGGAGTTCCGCGCGATGATGCGACTGTCCTGGGGATCGGCGGCGCAACGCCGATTCGAGTGGCTGTTGGCGGCGCTGCGGCTGGCCGACCGGCTGATCCCGCACCGGGCCTGGATCCTGGGCTACGAGCTCTATCTCTGGGACATGCGGGCCCGGGCCCGCCGCGGCCAGCGGATCGTCTAGGAGGAGTTCTCATGGCATTTCCCACGATCGCCCACGTCGCTGTGACCGTTCGCGACCTGTCCGTCAGCGTCCCGTGGTACCGCGCCCTGTTCGAGGCCGAGCCCGCGCTCGACGAGGACACCGAGGGCGGCTTCCACCACGTGGTCTGGGCGCTGGACGGCGGGACCCTGTTCGGCATCCATCAGCACGGCGCCGCCCCGGTCGAGGAGAAGTTCAGCGAGTTTCGGGTCGGCCTCGACCACATCGGGTTCGGGGTCGCATCGCGGGCAGAACTGCAGACCTGGGCGTCGCGCCTCGACGAACTCGGGGTGGCGCACGGCGGCATCGTCGACGCGCATTACGGCTCGGGGCTGAGTTTCCGCGATCCCGATGGCATCGCTTTGGAGCTCTTCGCGCCGCCGGGCTGACACACTGGCGTCATGGACGACGCGATCCTGACCGCCGCCTCGGTGCTCACGATGGACGAGGAGCGCCCCCGCGCCGATGCCGTCGCGGTGCGCGAGGGCCGCATCGTCGCCGTCGGCACCCTGGCCGAGTGCGCCGCGGCCCTGCCCGACGCGGCCGTCATCGACACCGGCGCCGCGGTCCTGGCACCGGGATTCGTTGAGCCGCACAGCCATCCGCTGATCAGCGGGGTGGCAACGCAGGCGCCGGCGCGTTCGATCGCACCGTGGGATGTGCCGACCTGGGCGGGTGTCCAGGCGGCGTTCGCCGCCGCGATCGCCGACACCGCCCCCGACACCCCGCTGTGGTTCGCCGGCTACGACGCGCTGCTGCACGGCCACCCGGCCCCCAACGCCGATGAGCTGGACCGCATCTTCGGCGACCGGGTCGCCGTCGTCACCGACAACTCCGGGCACGGCGTGTATTTCAACTCCGCGCTGATGCGCCAGTACGGCTGGGACAGCGCGCCGCCGCACGACCCGACGGCCGCGCACTACGGACGCAACCCCGACGGCGCACTGAACGGGCAGGGCTTCGAGTTACCGGTGCTCACCGCGGTGACCGGGCCGCTGCTGGCACAGATGGGCGATCCGCTGCTCTCGGGCGCGAGCTACTACGCGCTGATGTCGCGCGGCGGCTACACCTCCGCCTCGGACATGACCTATGACCCGAAGTTCGCCGCCGGCTACGAGGCGCTGGCCGCGGCGCCGTCGTGCCCGCTGCGGGTGAGCATGTGGGAGATGTCGCTCACCGAAACCTACGCCGAGCCGGCGAGTTTCGCCGCCGGCGAGGAAATGCTGACCAAGGCCGGGGTCAAGTTGTGGACCGACGGTTCGCCGTGGGTCGGCAACATCGCGATCTCGTTCCCCTACCTCGATACGCCCGCGACCCGCACTGCGGGCATCGACCCGGCGACCGCCGGCGGCGCGGGATCCATGAACTACAACCGCGACCAACTCGGCGCGATCCTCGACGTGGCGGCACCGGCCGGCTGGCAGATGGCCTTTCACGCCAACGGTGACCTGGCCCTGGATCTGGCACTGGACGCCTACGAGGACGCGTTGACCCGGCACCGCCTACTCGGTAGTGACCACCGGTGGCGGCTCGAGCACGCCGGTGCGGGCACCCGCGCGCACTTCGACCGCGCGGCCCGGCTCGGCGTGCACGTGTCGATGGCCCCGTTCCAGTACTACTACTGGGGCGACCTGCTGGCCGGGCAGATGTTCGAGCCCGCGCGCGGCGAGCAGTGGGCGGCCTTCGCGGACGCCGTCGCCTCGGGTGCCTGCGTCTCGCTGCACAACGACGGCTCGGTCTCGCCGCCGGCGCCGATCATGAACATCGCGACCGCGGTGACGCGTCGCACCCGCGCGGGCGGGGTGTATGGCGCCAATCAGGCCATCTCCCTCGAGCAGGCGTGGCGCGCGCAGACCGTCGACGCCGCGCGGACGCTGCGCCGCGAACATCTCGTCGGATCGATCAGAGTCGGCAAGCTCGCCGACTTCACGGAGCTGACGGCCGATCCGTGGACGGTGGCACCGGAGGAGCTGATCGACACGGTGCGGGTCGCCGGGACCTGGCTGGGCGGTCGGCGGGTCGACCTCGACGAGTTCCTGGCCGCGGTCGGGGCCGGCGACAACACCGACCATGCCCATCTCGCGCAGCGCCGGCACGCCGGTGGGTGTTGCTGAGGCCTCGCCAGTGGGTACACCGGTGCCATGATCACGCGCATCGTCTCCGGCATCGCCCAGGTGGCCGAGGGCCTCGGCGGCATCGTCGGTATCCGCATCGGCACCGAGGAGCCGATGTATCTGTCCGAACCGCTGTCCGAGGCTGTCGAGATCCGCCGGTACGGTCCCCGCCTCGCGGCCGAGACCACGGTTTTCGGCGACGACGAACAGGCCCGCAGCACCGGCTTTCGCCGGCTGGCCGGCTACATCTTCGGTGCCAACAACCGCCGGGCCTCGATCGCCATGACCGCCCCGGTGGCCCAGTCCAGCGACAAGATCGCGATGACGGCGCCCGTCGCCCAACTGCCCGGACCGCACGGCGGATCGGTGATCCGGTTCTACATGCCGGCCAAGTGGTCGCTGCAAACCCTGCCGGTGCCCAACGACGACGAGGTGCGCCTGGTCGAGGTGCCGCCCGAGACGTTCGCGGTCCTGCGCTTCACCGGCGACCGCAGTCCCTTGGCGGTCACCCGGCAGGCGGCGGAGCTGTTCAAGGTGTTGCAGGACAGCGGAATCGAGTCCGACGGCGAAGTCGTCGCCTGGTTCTACGACCCGCCGTGGACCATCCCGTGGCGGCGGCGCAATGAGGTCGCGGTGCCGATCGTCGCGTAGTTTCGCCCTACCCGGCGGCCTTGACGAGTTGATCGGCGCCGGCACGCAGGTAGCGACCGGACTTCACGGTCGTACCGGAGCCGTCGGTGAACGGGCCGACAGCACTCACTTGTTTCTTGATTGCCGGGTATCCAGGGTTGAAGCGGGTTCGCCCTACGCCATCCCGACGGGCCCGACGTCGATACATTGACCCGGTGAGGCTATGTGGCGGTAGGACATGACCACGGCGCGAATGTCGACGTGGGCGCCACTGCGGTCGCGGGTCTTCCGGGCGTTGTGGATCGCGCAGTTCGTCTCGTTCCTGGGCACATGGATGCAGACGGTGGGCGCGCAATGGATGCTCGTCGACGATCCGCAGGCGGCGGTACTGGTGCCGCTGGTACAAACCGCCACCGCGCTGCCGGTGATGCTGCTGGCCCTACCGGCGGGAGTGCTGGCCGACCTCGTCGACCGTCGGCGACTGCTTCTTGCCACCCAGGGCGCGATGGCGGCAGCCGTGACTCTACTGGCGATACTGACCGGCGCGGGGTTGACCACCCCGACGGTGCTGTTGCTGCTGCTGTTCGTGATCGGCTGCGGTACGGCGCTGACCGGGCCGGCCTGGCAGGCCATCCAACCCGATCTCGTTCCCCCCGAACAGATCCCGGCGGCGGCCGCGCTGGGCAGCATGAGCTTGAACGCGGCACGCTCGATCGGGCCGGCGATTGCCGGGGCGCTGGTGTCGCTGTCCGGTCCGACGGTGGTGTTCGCGCTCAACGCCGTATCGTTCGTGGGCATCGTCGCCGTGTTGATCATGTGGCGGCCCGCCGCCCCGCAGCGGGATTTTCCCGCCGAGCGCGCGCTGTCTGCGCTCGGTGCCGGTGCGCGGTTCATCCGCAGTTCACCGATCGTGCGACGGATCCTGCTGCGGACCGCGTTGTTCATCGCCCCTGCCAGCGCACTGTGGGGTTTGCTGCCGGTGGTCGCCAGTCGCCAACTGGGGTTGTCCTCGTCGGGTTACGGATTGCTGTTGGGGGCGCTCGGCCTGGGTGCGGTGCTCGGTGCCGTTGGGTTGTCCCGCTTGCGATTCCGGTTCGACGAGAACCCGCTGTTGATCATCGCCGCCGTCGGGTTCGCCGCCGCCACGGTGGTGCTGGCGTTGGTACCCGTCTTCGCCGTGGTGATGGTGGCACTGGTGATGGGCGGTGCCGCCTGGCTGCTGTGCCTGGCGACGCTCAACGCGTCGATGCAGCTGAGCCTGCCGGGTTGGGTGCGCGCCCGCGGACTGTCGGTGTATCTGATGATCTTCATGGGCGGCCAAGCGTTGGGGTCATTGTGGTGGGGGTTGCTCGCCGGTGCGACGTCGACCGTCACCAGCCTGCTGGTCAGCGCGGCGCTGCTGGGCTGCTGCGCACTGTCGGCGCTGTGGTGGCCGCTGCACGCCAAGACCGGCAACATCGACCTGACGCCGTCGACGCATTGGCCGGAGCCGACGTTGGTCTTCGAGCCCGAGCCGCTCGACGGTCCGGTCCTGGTGATGACGGAGTATCGGGTCGAACCAGCGGATGAGGTCGAGTTCCTGGCGGCGATGACCGTGATGGGCCGGTCCCGTAAACGTACTGGCGCGGCGCGGTGGCGGCTCTACCGCAGCGCGGAGCGCGAGCACACGTTCGTCGAGACGTTCGTGGTGCGGTCCTGGGGCGAGCACCTGCACCAGCACCACCGGCGGCTGACCGGGCAGGATCTGGTCATCGAGCAAGCCGTCGAACGCTGGGTGGACGGGTTGCCGCAGCACCTGGTCGCCGTGCGCAAGCTGGGGTGAGCACCGCGGGGTTCGTTCTTCCTGTCGCTGCGGGAACGGCGCCGCATCGACCAAGCGCTGCATGCGGTCGGGGGGAGCGCTGGGCTCACGGGCTCGAACCGGTCAGCACTGTTGACACCACTCCGGCCTGAGTTGACCTCGCACATAGGAATACGTTGGTGGGCGCGATAGGGATCGAACCTACGACCGCTGGTGTGTAAAACCAGAGCTCTACCGCTGAGCTACACGCCCGTGCCGTGGCAGGCTACCGAAAACCCCGGCCCAGAATCCAATTGCGGTCCCGATCAGTTGAGCGCGGCCAGCGCCGCAGCCCACACCTTCTCGTCGCGCGCCTCGCCGGGCTCCTTGCATTCGGCGAACCGGATCACGCCCGACTTGTCCACCAGGAAGGTTCCCCGGTTGGGCACACCGGCGTGCTCGTTGAACACGCCGTAGGCCTGCGCGACCGCGCCGTGCGGCCAGAAGTCCGACAGGACCGGAAACAGGTAGCCGCTGTTCAGTGCCCAGATCTTGTGGGTGGGCGGCGGGCCGATCGAGATCGCGACCGTCGCGGTCTGGTCGTTCTCGTAACGCGGCAGGTTGTCGCGGATCTCGTCCAGCTCGCCCTGGCAGATGCCGGTGAAAGCCATCGGAAAAAAGACCACCAGGACGTTCTTGGCGTCCCGGTAGTCCGCCAACGAAACCGGTTGGCCGTGCTGGTCTCTCAGGGTGAAGTCGGGGGCCGTCTCGCCTGGGGCCAGCATCAGCTGTGCCGCCCGGCGGCCTTCGACTTCGGCTGCACCAACCTGCTGGCACTCCAGTCGCCCAGGTTGGCCGACGAGGTCTGCATCAGCCCCGCGGTGGGTGCCGATTCGGCGATCTCTGCTGGTTGGACATGACCGGGCTTGCCGGTCTTGGGTGTCAGGACCCAGATCACCCCGTCGTCACTCAACGGGGTAATGGCGTCCATCAACGCGTCCACCAGATCGCCGTCGTCGTTGCGCCACCACAGCAGCACGACATCTATGACCTCGTCAGCGTCCTCGTCGAGCAGTTCAGCGCCGCAGGCATCTTCGACGTCGGCACGAATGTCGTCGTCGGTGTCCTCATCCCAGCCCAGTTCCTGCACTACTTGATCTCTTTGAATGCCCAGTTTCTGGGCATAGTTCGAGGCGCTGTCCGCCGCGACCACCGTTGACCTCCCTTAGCACCGTGATGGTGATTAATGACCGAATTGTCTAATCGTCGCACAGCGGCATAAGCCGGTCATGAGCAACGCACCGGGACCGTCGGAAATCGCACCGTCAGTACGCCGTGTCGCACAGGTTCAAGGCCCGGGTTCGGGTGGTGTTCACCCGGTCGATCGCCGAGTTGAACTCCGCGGGACCGGCCGGGCCGGCCAGCACCTCGCCGGCCGCGCGGGAGGCATCCGCCCAGGCCGTGAGCGCATCGCGCAACTCGGCGGGCAGGGTGTCGTTGATCTCGGCCGAAACCCGGCCTGCGCTGCTGTTCAGGGCCTCGCGCGCGGGGTCGACGGTGGCCGCGATGTCGCCCCCCGAGTTCACCGCGGCGACGTAGGCGTTGACCGTCTTGACGGCCTCGGCGCTGCTGGTGCTCAGGGTCTCGCACACCGTGCGGACGGCCTGCGTGGTGACCGACGCCTGCCGCTGGGACTCCCGCACACTGGAGGTCACCGAGGCCGCCGACTGCGACACCGACACCGATGTCCGGTAGGCGGGCACGTCGGCGGCGTCGACCGAGGCGTCGCCCGTGACGATCGATGTGCACCCGGCCACCCCGAGCATCCCGGCCGCGGCAAGTCCGGCAACGAGCGTTCCCGCAGGCCTGATTCCCCTCCGCACAGCGGTGACGTTACCGGCTGCGGACGCTCGTGCGGTGCGGTGGTGGATACGGGCCGCATGCGACGAGCAACACAAAGGGGGCAGGATAGTGAGGGAATGCGGGAAATCCCCGCGTCGCCTATCAAGGAGTGTTGCGTTGACGACCGAGTTCGTGCGCCAAGACCTGGCCCAAAACTCCGGCACCGCAGGTGAACCCGATCGCGTCCGAGTCATCCGGGAAGGCGTGGCCTCGTACCTGCCCGACATTGACCCCGACGAGACGGGTGAGTGGCTGGAATCCTTCGACGACATGCTGGCCCGATCGGGACCCGCCCGGGCCCGCTACATGATGCTGCGCCTGCTGGAGCGCGCCGGCGAGCAGCGTGTCTCGATTCCCGCGCTGACCTCGACCGATTACGTCAACACCATTCCCACCGAACTCGAACCGTGGTTTCCGGGCGACGAGGATGTCGAGCGGCGCTACCGCGCGTGGATCCGCTGGAATGCCGCGATCATGGTGCACCGCGCCCAGCGCCCCGGCGTGGGAGTGGGCGGCCACATCTCCACCTACGCCTCCTCGGCCGCGCTCTACGAGGTCGGCTTCAACCACTTCTTCCGCGGCAAGTCCCATTCCGGCGGCGGCGATCAGATCTTCATCCAGGGCCACGCCTCCCCCGGCATCTATGCGCGCGCCTTCCTCGAGGGCCGGCTGACCGCCGACCAACTCGACGGCTTCCGCCAGGAGCACAGTCACCCCGGCGGCGGCATCCCGTCGTATCCGCACCCGCGGCTGATGCCCGACTTCTGGCAGTTCCCGACGGTGTCGATGGGCTTGGGCCCGATGAACGCCATCTACCAGGCCCGGTTCAACCACTACCTGGCTGACCGGGGCATCAAGGACACCACCGACCAGCATGTGTGGGCCTTCCTCGGCGACGGGGAGATGGACGAGCCCGAAAGCCGCGGCCTGCTGCACGTCGCCGCGCTCGAGGGGCTGGACAACCTGACCTTCGTCGTCAACTGCAACCTGCAGCGACTCGACGGCCCCGTGCGCGGCAACGGCAAGATCATCCAGGAATTGGAGTCGTTCTTCCGGGGCGCGGGCTGGAACGTCATCAAGGTGGTCTGGGGTCGCGAGTGGGATGTGTTGTTGCAGGCCGACCGTGACGGCGCGCTGGTCAATCTGATGAACTCGACGCCCGACGGCGACTACCAGACCTACAAGGCCAACGACGGAGGCTACGTCCGCGACCACTTCTTCGGCCGCGACCCGCGCACCAAGGCGCTCGTCGAGCAGATGAGCGACCGCCAGATCTGGAACCTCAAGCGCGGCGGCCACGACTACCGCAAGGTGTATGCCGCCTACCGCGCCGCCCTGCAGCACAAGGGCCAGCCGACGGTGATCCTCGCCAAGACCATCAAGGGCTACACGCTCGGTAAGCACTTCGAGGGTCGCAACGCCACCCACCAGATGAAGAAGCTTGCGCTGCAGGACCTCAAGGACTTCCGCGACACCCAGCGCATCCCGATCAGCGACGAGGCGCTCGAACGCGATCCGTATCTGCCGCCGTACTACCACCCCGGCCCGGAGGCCCCGGAAATCCGCTATCTGCTGGACCGTCGCCGCGCGCTCGGTGGCTTCCTGCCCGAGCGCCGGGTCAAGAGCAAGGCGTTGACGCTGCCGGGCCCCGACGCCTACAAGCCGCTGAAGAAGGGCTCCGGACAGCAGGAGATCGCCACCACGATGGCGACCGTGCGGACCTTCAAGGAACTGTTGCGGGACAAGAACATCGGGCCGCGGTTGGTACCGATCATCCCCGACGAGGCCCGCACCTTCGGGATGGACTCCTGGTTCCCGAGCCTCAAGATCTACAACCGCAACGGGCAGCTGTACACCTCCGTGGACGCACAGCTGATGCTGGCCTACAAGGAGAGCGAGATCGGCCAGATCCTGCACGAGGGCATCAACGAGGCCGGTTCGACGGCCTCGTTCACCGCGGTGGGCACGTCGTACTCGACGCACAACGAGCCGATGATCCCGATCTACATCTTCTATTCGATGTTCGGGTTCCAGCGCACCGGCGACGGATTCTGGGCCGCGGCCGATCAGATGGCCCGCGGTTTCGTGCTGGGCGCCACCGCGGGCCGCACCACGCTCACCGGCGAGGGTTTACAGCACGCCGACGGCCACTCGCTGCTGCTGGCTTCCAGCAACCCGGCCGTGGTGGCCTACGACCCGGCGTTCGGCTACGAGATCGCCCACATCGTCGAAAGCGGTCTGCGCCGGATGTACGGCGAGGACCCGGAGAACGTCTTCTTCTATATGACGATCTACAACGAGCCCTACGTGCAGCCCGCCGAGCCGGCGGACTTCGACCCCGAGGGGCTGCTGCGCGGCATCTATCGCTACCGCGCCGCCACCGAGAGGCGCACCAGCACCGCGCAGATCCTGACCTCGGGGGTGGCCATGCCGGAGGCGTTGCGCGCGGCCGACATGCTGGCCGCCGAGTGGGACGTGGCCGCCGACGTCTGGTCGGTGACCAGTTGGGGTGAGCTCAACCGGGACGGCGTGGAACTGGAGAAGCGCCGGCTGCGCCACCCTGGCGAACCGGCCGGTGAGGCCTATGTGACGCAGGCGCTCAGAAACACGCACGGGCCCGTGGTGGCGGTCTCGGACTGGATGCGCGCGGTGCCCGAACAGATCCGGCCGTGGGTGCCCAACACCTACGTCACGCTCGGCACCGACGGGTTCGGCTTCTCCGACACCCGCCCGGCCGCGCGGCGGTACTTCAACACCGACGCCGAGTCCGTCGTGGTCGCGGTGCTCGCGGCACTGGCGCGCGACGGTGAGATCGATCCGTCGGTCAGCGTGGCGGCCGCCAAGCAGTACCAGATCGACGATGTGTTCGCCGCCGGCGTCTCGTTCAAGGACACCGGCAGCGCCTAGTGATCGGTTCAATTGCCGCCCGGCCTCTTCCTCGCGGAACTACACCGCTCGTCGAACCGGCCGAATTTGGAGCTTCCGCCAGAAAAACGGCGTAAGTTTTAGGGATGACCGACAAATCCGTGGTGTCGTTCGAGCCGGCACGTTCTCCGCAGGAGTTGCTGGAGAACGTGCCGGACTCGCTGCGCCGCCGGCTCAAGCAGCACTCCGGCCGGCTCGCAACCGACGCCGCCCAGGCCATGCAGGAGCGGTTGCCGTTCTTCGCCGGCCTGGAGGCCTCGCAGCGCGCCAGCGTGCAACTGGTGCTGCAGACGGCGGTGGTCAACTTCGCCGAGTGGCTGCACGACCCGGACAGCGACGTCGGATACACCGCGGAGGCCTTCGCGCTGGTGCCTCAGGACCTGACCCGGCACATCGCCCTGCGGCAGACCGTCGACATGGTGCGGGTGTCGATGGAGTTCTTCGAAGAAGTCGTGCCGATGCTGGCGCGCAACGACGAGCAGCGCATCGCGCTGACCATCGGCATCCTGCGCTACAGCCGCAATCTGGCGTTCGCAGCGGCCAAGGCCTATGCCGATGCCGCCGAGGCCCGGGGTTCGTGGGACAGCCGGATGGAGGCCAGCGTCGTCGACGCCGTGGTGCGCGGCGACACCGGCCAGGATTTGCTGTCGCGGGCCGCCGCGTTGAACTGGGACACCAACGCGCCGGCCACGGTCGTGGTGGGGACCCCGCCGGAGGATCGGGTCGACGTGGCGAGCCAGGACATCCGCGAGGCCGCCCTGCGGCACGGTCGCGCCGCGCTGACCGACATCCACGGCACCTGGCTGGTCGCGATCGTGTCGGGGCCGTTGTCCCCTACGGACAAATTCCTTGCCGAGTTGTTGACCGCATTCTCGACCGGGCCGGTCGTGGTCGGCCCCACCGCGCCGTCGCTGATCGCCGCGTATCACAGTGCCAGTGAAGCGATTTCCGGAATGACGGCGGTGGCCGGCTGGTCGGCGGCGCCGCGGCCGGTCTCGGCGCGCGAACTCCTGCCCGAACGCGCCCTGATGGGCGATCAATCCGCCATCGCCACGCTGCACTCCGACGTGATGCGACCACTGGCCGACGCGGGTCCGGCGTTGACCGAGACATTGGACGCTTATCTCGACTCCGGCGGTGCGATCGAAGCGTGCGCGCGCAAGTTGTTCGTTCATCCAAATACCGTTCGCTACCGTCTGAAGCGCATCGCCGATTTCACGGGTCGCGATCCGACCGCGCCGCGGGACGCGTATGTGCTACGGGTGGCCGCGACGGTCGGTCGGCTGACCACCCAGTCACACCCTCCACGCATGTCAAAGAGCGCAGTGAAGCACCTCACCACGGTCGCGATGGACGCGTTCGGCGGCGGCCAGCAGGCGTAACAGGTCGCGGTCTGATCTCGATGACGTCGCATCACGTGCCGTTTTGTAGGCTCTCCACAAAAACATAAGACAAGGTTCATAATGTCTTACACCCCGCAAATGCGGCTTCACAGTGTTCTCTTAGACATGTGCCTGAACCGACACCTGTGATTGCGCTGCTCGCTCCCGGGCAGGGTTCGCAGACCCCGGGAATGTTGACCCCGTGGCTCGAGCCCTCCGAGGGTGCCTCCGCGGCGGCCGAGCAGCTCGCCGCCTGGTCGCAGATCAGCGGCCTGGACCTGGCCCGGTTGGGCACCACCGCCACCGCCGAGGAGATCACCGACACCGCGGTGACCCAGCCCCTGGTCGTGGCGACCACGCTGTTGGCGCATCAAGAACTGACCCGCCGGGGCCTGCTGGCCACGGCCGAGGTGATCGTCGCCGGTCATTCGGTCGGCGAGATCGCCGCGTACGCGATCGCCGGGATCATCAGTGCCGACGATGCCGTGAAGCTGGCCGCCACCCGCGGCGCAGAGATGGCCAAGGCCTGCAACGACGAGCCGACCGGCATGGCCGCGGTGCTCGGCGGCGACGAGGCCGAGGTGCTGTCGGCCCTCGCCGATCTCGACCTGGTCCCGGCCAACCGCAACGCCGCCGGTCAGATCGTCGCGGCCGGCCGCGTCGAGGCGCTGGCCAAGCTCGCGGAGAACCCCCCGGCCAAGGCCCGGGTGCGCCAGCTGGCCACCGCCGGCGCCTTCCACACGCAGTTCATGGCCTCGGCCACCGACGGCTATTCGGCCGCCGCGGCCGCGGTGCAGACCACCGATATTTTCGGCGACGCCGCGACGTCACGCGTCACGCTGCTGAGCAACGCCGACGGCCGGCCCGTCAGCTCGGCCGCCGATGCGATGACCAAGCTGGTCGCCCAGCTCACCAAGCCGGTCCGCTGGGATCTGTGCACGCAGACGATGCGCGACCGGCAACTCAGCGCGATCGTGGAGTTCCCGCCCGCCGGAACCCTGGTCGGCATCGCCAAGCGCGAACTTCGGGGTGTCCCGACGCATGCCGTCAAGACCCCCGCAGACCTGGACGGACTCGCTGCGCTGTAACGCGAACTGTTCACCGGTACAACCACATACGCACGAACCCCGTGGCGCATCCGTTCTCGGGACATTAGAAAGAATGAAGGGAGCCACACTGTGGCCGCTAGCCAAGAAGAAATCATCGCCGGTCTCGCCGAGATCATCGAAGAGGTAACCGGTATCGAGCCTTCCGAGGTCACCCCGGAGAAGTCGTTCGTCGACGACCTGGACATCGACTCGCTGTCGATGGTGGAGATCGCGGTTCAGACCGAGGACAAGTACGGCGTGAAGATCCCCGACGAGGACCTCGCCGGCCTGCGCACCGTGGGTGACGTCGTCTCCTACATCCAGAAGCTCGAGGAAGAGAACCCCGAGGCCGCTGCTGCCCTTCGCGATAAGTTCAGCCAGTGACCAGACCTTCCACTGCTAACGGCGGTTTCCCCAACGTCGTGGTGACCGCCGTGGAGGCCACCACGGCGCTTGCCGCGGACATCGAGAGCACGTGGAAGGGCCTGCTGGCCGGCGAGAGCGGCATCCGCGTACTCGAGGACGACTGGGTCGCCAAGTGGGACCTGCCCGCGCGGATCGGTGGGCACCTGGTCGACAACGTCGACGACCACATGACGCGAATCGACATGCGCCGCATGTCCTACGTGCAGCGGATGTCCAAGCTGCTCTCCCGTCGACTCTGGGACAACGCAGGCACACCTGAGGTGGACCCGGAGCGTTTCACGGTGGTCATCGGCACCGGGCTCGGTGGCGGCGAGAAGATCGTCGAAACCTATGACCTGATGAACGAGGGCGGGCCCCGCAAGGTGTCCCCGCTGGCCGTTCAGATGATCATGCCCAACGGTGCCGCGGCGGTCGCCGGCCTGGAGCTGGGTGCCCGTGCCGGGGTCATGACCCCGGTGTCGGCCTGCTCTTCGGGTTCGGAGGCCATCGCCCACGCCTGGCGGCAGATCGTCATGGGTGACGCCGACTTCGCCGTCTGCGGCGGCGTGGAAGGTGCCATCGAGGCGCTGCCGATCGCGGCGTTCTCGATGATGCGCGCCATGTCCACCCGCAACGACGATCCGGCCGGTGCCTCGCGTCCGTTCGACAAGGACCGCGACGGGTTCGTGTTCGGTGAGGCCGGCGCGCTGCTGATCATCGAGACCGAAGAGCATGCCCTGGCCCGCGGCGCCAAGCCGCTGGCCCGACTGATGGGTGCAGGCATCACGTCGGACGCCTACCACATGGTGGCGCCGGCGCCGGACGGCCTGCGCGCCGGCAAGGCGATGCTGCGCGCGATGGAGACCGCTGGCCTGTCGGCCAACGACATCCAACACGTCAACGCCCACGCCACCGCAACCCCGATCGGTGACACCGCCGAGGCCAACGCGCTGCGCGTGGCCGGAGTGGGTCACGCCGCGGTCTATGCGCCGAAGTCGGCGCTGGGCCACTCGATCGGCGCGGTGGGCGCGCTCGAATCGGCGCTGACGGTGCTGGCACTGCGCGACGGTGTCATCCCGCCAACCCTCAACTACGAGACTCCGGATCCGGAAATCGATCTGGACATCGTGGCCGGCGAGCCCCGCTATGGCGATTACCAATACGCCATCAACAACTCGTTCGGCTTCGGCGGGCACAACGTCGCGCTCGCCTTCGGGAAGTACTAGCCGGATGACGGAGCGGTTCGCGGAGCTTGCGCAGCGAACCGCGTAGGAATCCGGCCATCCGACCAGGTCGGTATCAGCAGAAGGGGCATACGCAGCAGCATGGGAGCGACTACTGGAAACGGTCTCCCCAACGTTGTTGTCACCGGCATCGCAATGACGACCGCGTTGGCAACCGACGCGGAGTCAACATGGAAAGGACTGTTGGACGGTCAAAGCGGCATCCGTCGACTCGAGGATCCGTTCGTCGAACAGTACGACCTGCCGGTGCGCATCGGGGGGCACCTGCTCGAAGATTTTGACAGCGAGCTCACCAAGGTAGAGCTGCGGCGTATGTCCTATCTGCAACGGATGGCGACGGTGCTCGGCCGTCGCGTATGGGAGAACGCCGGTTCCCCCGAGGTCGACACCACTCGCTTGATGGTGTCGATCGGGACCGGCATGGGCGGTTCCGAAGCCCTGGTGTTCGCCTATGACGGCATGCGCGAACGCGGCATCCGGGCGGTATCCCCGCTGGTCGTTCAGATGTACATGCCCAACGGCGCATCCGCCGTCGTGGGCCTGGAGCGCCACGCCAAGGCCGGGGTCATCACCCCGGTCTCGGCATGCGCCTCCGGATCCGAGGGCATCGCCCAGGCGTGGCGCAACATCGTGCTCGGCGAGGCCGACATCGCGATCTGCGGCGGCGTCGAGACCAAGATCGAGGCCGTGCCGATCGCGGGCTTCGCCCAGATGCGCATCGTGATGTCCACCAACAACGACGACCCGGCCGGCGCCTGCCGACCGTTCGACAAGGACCGCGACGGCTTCGTGTTCGGCGAGGGCGGCGCGCTCATGGTGATCGAGACCGAGGAGCATGCCAAGGCCCGCGGCGCCAAAATCCTGGGCCGCCTGATGGGCGCCAGCATCACCTCCGACGGCTTCCACATGGTGGCCCCGGACCCCAACGGCGAGCGCGCGGGCTACGCGATGACCCGCGCGATCGAACTCGCCGGGTTGTCCCCCACCGACATCGATCACATCAACGCCCATGCCACCGCCACCAGCGTCGGTGACGTGGCCGAGGGCAGGGCCATCAACAACGCGATGGGCAGTCACCGCCCCGCCGTGTACGCACCGAAGTCGGCCCTGGGCCACTCGGTGGGCGCGGTAGGTGCGGTCGAGTCCATCCTGACGCTATTCGCCCTGCGCGACGGCATCATCCCGCCCACCTTGAATCTGGAGAATCTCGATCCCGAGATCGATCTGGATGTGGTGGCGGGCAAGCCGCGCAGCGGCGATTTTCGCTACGCGGTGAGCAATTCATTCGGATTCGGCGGGCACAACGTCGCACTCGCCTTCGGCAAGTACTAGAGCCACGAAAGGCTTAGGAGACACACATGACGACCATGGCCCCCGAAGCGGTAAACGAGTCGCTAGATCCACGCGATCCCCTGCTGCGACTGTCCGCCTTCTTCGATGACGGCAGCGTCGAGCTGCTGCACGAGAGGGACCGCTCGGGTGTGCTGGCCGCCGCGGGCGCCGTCAACGGTGTGCGGACCATTGCGTTCTGCACCGACGGCACCGTGATGGGCGGTGCGATGGGCGTCGAGGGCTGCCGCCACATCGTCAACGCCTACGACCTCGCGATCGCCGAGCAAAGTCCCATCGTGGGCATCTGGCACTCCGGTGGGGCGCGGCTGGCCGAGGGCGTCAAGGCGCTGCATGCGGTGGGCCTGGTCTTCGAGGCGATGATCCGCGCCTCCGGCTACATCCCGCAGATTTCGGTGGTCGTGGGGTTCGCCGCCGGCGGCGCCGCCTACGGACCGGCGCTCACCGACGTCATCATCATGGCGCCGGACAGCCGGGTTTTCGTCACCGGCCCCGACGTGGTGCGCAGCGTCACCGGTGAGGACGTCGACATGGCCAGCCTCGGCGGCCCCGACACCCACCACCGCAAGTCCGGCGTGTGCCACATCGTCGCCGACGACGAGCTCGACGCCTACGCCCGCGGTCGTCGCCTGGTCAGCTATTTCTGCCAGCAGGGCCATTTCGACCGCAGCAAGGCCGAGGCCGGCGACACCGACCTCAAGGCGCTGCTGCCCGAATCCGCGCGGCGTGCCTACGACGTGCACCCGCTGATCAACGCGCTGCTCGACGACGATGCGCCGTTCGAGGAATTCCAGGCCAAGTGGGCCCCGTCGATGGTGGTCGGCCTGGGCCGGCTGGCCGGCCGCACCGTGGGCGTGCTGGCCAACAACCCGCTGCGCCTCGGTGGCTGCCTGAACTCCGAAAGCGCCGAGAAGGCAGCGCGTTTCGTGCGCCTGTGCGACGGCTTCGGCATTCCGCTCGTGGTCGTCGTCGACGTGCCCGGCTACCTGCCCGGGGTGGATCAGGAGTGGGGCGGCGTGGTCCGCCGCGGCGCCAAGTTGCTGCACGCCTTCGGCGAGTCGTCGGTCCCCCGCGTCACGCTGGTGACCCGCAAGATCTACGGCGGCGCCTACATCGCGATGAACTCGCGGTCCCTCAACGCCACCAAGGTATTCGCCTGGCCGGACGCCGAGGTCGCCGTGATGGGCGCCAAGGCCGCGGTCGGCATCCTGCACAAGAGGAAGCTCGCGGCCGCCCCCGACCACGAGCGCGACGCGTTGCACGAGGAACTTGCGCTCGAGCACGAGCGGATCGCCGGCGGCGTGGACAGCGCCATCGAGATCGGCGTCGTGGACGCCAAGATCGACCCCGCGCAGACCCGAAGCGTGCTGACCCAGGCCCTGGCGGAGGCGCCGGCCCGCCGCGGTCGGCACAAGAACATCCCGCTGTAATCCCGCTCGGCTGCTACTCCAGCGCGGTCAGCACCCGGGGACCGTCCTCGGTGATCGCGATCGTGTGCTCGTAGTGCGCCCCGTGGGACCCGTCGGCGATCCGTAACGTCCAACCGTCGGGGTCGAAGACAATTCTCTCGGTGGTCGCCGACCACCACGGCTCCAACGCCAGCGTCATGCCCGGTCGCAGCCGCAGACCGCGACCGGCCTTCCCGCGATTGGGCACATGCGGATCCTCGTGCATCGTCCGGCCCAGCCCGTGTCCGCCGAAGTCGTCGTTCACCCGGTAGCCGTAGCGGCGGGCGACGCCGCCGATGGCCGCGGCGATATCCCCGAGCCGGCCGTCGGGCACGGCGGCCGCGATCCCCGCCGCCAACGCCTCCCGGGTGGAGCCGATGAGCTCGGCGTCGGCGGCCGACCCGGCTCCGATCGACACCGACACCGCGGCGTCGGCGACCCAGCCGTCGATCGACACCGCGAAGTCCATGCTCAGCAGGTCCCCGTCCCGCAGCACGTAGTCGAACGGAAGACCGTGCAGGACAGCGTCATTGACCGACAGGCAGATGACGTTGCGGAACGGGCCGCTACCGAAGGACGGCGCGTAGTCCCAATAGCAGGACACCGCACCGCGACGCTCGACCAGATTTCGGGCCTGCTGTTCGAGCTCCAGCAGGTTCACGCCGGGCGCGGCCCGCTCCGAGAGCGCCGCCAGGGTCTCGGCAACGAAGCGGCCGGTGGTGGCCATCTTGTCGATCTCGCTCGGGGTCTTCAGTTCGATCACGCGCACCCATTTCTGTCGGTATTTATATACCGACGCACGCTACCACCGGCGGTATTCAAATACCGCTACGATTTCGGCATGGTCCGCGAACCCCTCACGCACGAACAACTATTGGCAGGCCAGCGCCTCGGCAGCTTGATCCGGACCGCGCGGGCCGGCCGCGACCCGGGCGTCGTCGCCCGCGCCGCCGGGATTTCCCCGGAGACCCTGCGCAAGATCGAGGTCGGCCGGATGCCCAGCCCGGGGTTCGGGACGATCGTCGGGGTGTGCGAGGCGCTGAGCATCCCCGTCCAGGAGGCCGTCGACGTCTGGCGCGGCGCGTACGACTCGGAACCGGCGCGCTGACGGGCGCTCAGCCGCCCACGAACTCCTGCGCGGCCGCCGCGGCGCGCTCGCGGTCGGCGGGCACCAGGCCGATCCGGGTGCGCCGGTCCAGGATGTCACCGGCGTCCAGCGCCCCCTCATGGGTCACGGCGTACTCGAATTCGGCTCGGATGACATCGATTCCGTCGGCGACCGGGTCGTTCGGGCGCTCGCAGGTCGCCGACACGACCACCTTGGCGGCCTCCCCGCCGTAGCGGGCCACCAGCGACGACGGCAGCGCCGAGGGCGCCTGCGCGATCCGGGCACCCGGGTTGGCCGGCGAGCCGAGCAGCGGCAGGTTGCGCGTCCGGCAGGGTCCGGCCGCGAGTCCGCGCGCGGCGACCGCATGATCGAGGACGTCCTCGGCCATATGCCGGTACTCGGTGAGCTTGCCGCCGACAACGCTGATGGCGCCGGAGGGGGCGTCGATGACGGCGTGGTTGCGCGAGATGTCGGCCGTGCTGCCCGCCCCGGCGTCGATCAGCGGCCGCAGGCCCGCGTAACTGCCAAGCACGTCGGCCGTCGACAGCCTGGTGGCCAGCGCGGTGTTGACGGTGTCGAGCAGGAAGTCGACCTCCGCCGCGGTCGGTTGCGGCACATCGGGAATGGGGCCGGGGGCGTCCTCGTCGGTCAGTCCGAGGTAGACGCGGCCGAGCTGCTCGGGCATGGCGAAGACGAACCGGTTGAGCGCACCCGGGATCGGGATGGTCAGGGCGGCAACGGGATTACCGAAGGCGGCGGCGTCGAACACCAGGTGGGTGCCGCGGCTGGGCCGCAGCTGCAGCGACGAGTCCAGCGCGCCGGCCCACACCCCGGTCGCGTTGATCACCGCGCGCGCGGTGACGTCGAACGACTGGCCGGTGAGGGCATCGGTCAAGCGGGCCGATCGGCCGGTGAGCTCGGCGGCCGCCACGCGGGTCAGGATGCGGGCGCCGTGCTGGGCCGCGGTGCGCGCGACGGCCACCACCAGCCGCGCGTCGTCGATCAATTTGCCGTCGTAGGCCAGCAATCCGCCGTCGAGGCCCTCGCGCGACACCGTGGGGGCAAGTCGGACGGCCTCCTCGGCGCCGATGCGGCGGGAGCGGGGCAGCGTCGAGGCCCGGGTGCCGGCCAGCCGGCGCAGCGCATCCCCGGCGAGGAATCCGGTGCGCACCAGCGCGCGCTCGGCGCGCCCCATCGTGGGCAGCAGCGGCACCAACTGTGGCATCGCCCGGACCAGGTGTGGTGCGTTGCGCGTCATCAGGATCCCGCGCTCAACCGCACTGCGGCGCGCGATCCCGACGTTTCCGGTGGCCAGATAGCGCAGCCCGCCGTGGATCAGCTTGGAGCTCCACCGGCTGGTGCCGAACGCGAGGTCGTGGCGCTCGACCAACACCACGCTCAGTCCGCGGGTCGCGGCGTCCAGGGCGATGCCGGCGCCGGTGATGCCGCCGCCGATCACCAACACGTCCGGCACCTGCCCGTCGGCCAGTTCGGTCAACTCGGTGCGGCGCCGGTCGGCGTTGAGGGCGCTGTAGCTGGTCATGGCTGGAGGTATCCGTTCAGGGCGTGGCACAACTCGACCGCCAGCGCATCGGCGGCCAGGATCGGTTCGACAATCTGCGCGGACTGGATCGTCGACTGGGTGATCAGCACGATCATGGTGGCCAACTGACGCGGGTCCCCGGCGCGCACGCTGCCGTGCGCCTGGGCGGCCATCAGGTCGGTGGCCAGTGCGTCGATCAGCCGCTGCTGGCTGGTGCCGAGGCGCTCGGTGATGTAGGTCATCGCGAATTCGGGCGCGGAATGCATGACCGCCATCAGCAGCTCGTCGTCGCGCAGGCGTTGGCTCACCGCCACGATCCGCCCGACGATCGCCGCGCGATCGGCGCCCCGCTTGGGCACCTCGGCCGCCACCTCGGCGATCCGGCGGGTGAGCAGGGCCGCGAGGATCGCGTCGCTGTCCGGCCAGCGCCGGTAGATCGTCGGTCGGCTGACCCGGGCCCGGCGCGCGATCTCGGCCAGCGTCACCCGGTCGATGCCGTAGTCGCGCACGCAGCTGGCCGCGGCGGCGAGGATCCGCTCGCCGACGTCCGAATCTGCATTACTGATTGACAGCATCTGTAATACTGTAACGCATGATTCTTCCTCCGATGAAATGGAACGCCTGGGGCGACCCGGCCGCGGCCAAGCCGCTTTCCGAGGGCATCCGCGCGCTGCTGGCGCAGGCGCTCGGCGTAGCGGAGGTCGACCGGCCCGAACTGCCACTCGACGAGGTCCGGGTGCGCGCCTGCACGCTGGCCGAGACCGACCGCGCTGCGTTGGCCGGCCTCGTCGGCGCGCCACACTGCAGCACCGACGACCACGCCCGGCTGCTGCGGGCCGGCGGCAAGTCGACTCCGGATCTGTTGCGCCGGGCCGACCGCGGGGCGCAGGACGCGCCGGATGCGGTGCTCACCCCCGGCACCGAGGAAGAGATCGCCGAAATCCTGCGGTACTGCTCCGAGCACGGCATCGCGGTGGTCCCGTTCGGCGGCGGCACCAGTGTGGTCGGCGGTCTGGACCCGATCCGCGGCCCGTTCGCCGCGGCGATCACGTTGGACCTGCGCCGCTTCGACCGACTGCTCGATTTCGACGAGGTGTCCGGGGAGGCCGAACTGGGCGCCGGCGTGACGGGTCCGCAGGCCGAGGCGCTGCTCGGCGAGCACGGTTTCTCGCTGGGGCACTTCCCCCAGAGCTTCGAGTTCGCGACCATCGGCGGCTTCGCGGCCACCCGCTCGTCCGGTCAGGACTCGGCGGGCTACGGTCGATTCGACGACATGATCCGCGGGCTGACCGCGGTGACGCCGGCGGGGGTGCTCGAGCTGGGCCGGGCCCCCGAATCGGCGGCCGGACCGGACCTGCGCGAGTTGATCGTCGGTTCCGAGGGCGTCTTCGGCATCATCACCCGGGTCCGGTTGCGGGTTCATCCGGTGCCGGCCACCACCCGCTACGAGGCGTGGTCCTTCCCCGATTTCAGCACCGGGGCCGCCGCATTGCGCGCGGTGGTGCAGACCGGCACCGGCCCGACGGTGATCCGGCTTTCCGACGAGGCCGAGACCGGGGTGAACCTGGCCACCACCGAGCACATCGGCGCACAGCAGATCACCGGCGGCTGTTTGGCGGTCACGCTGTTCGAGGGCACCGCCGAACACACCGCGAGCCGGCACGCCGAAACCCGCGCATTGCTGGAGGTCCACGGCGCGACCTCGCTGGGCGAGGAGCCCGCACGGGCCTGGGAGCAGGGCCGGTTCGCCGCGCCGTATCTGCGCGATGCGCTGCTGGCCTCCGGCGCCCTGTGCGAAACCCTCGAGACGGCCACCAGCTGGTCGAATCTGGCGGCCCTCAAGGCCGCCGTGACCGCGGCGCTGACGGAGTCGCTGGCCGAATCCGGCACGCCGGCATTGGTGATGTGCCACATTTCCCATGTGTATCCGACCGGGGCCTCGCTGTACTTCACCGTGGTCGCCGGCCAGCGGGGCGACACCCCGGCCGAGGTGATCGCGCAGTGGGGCGCGGTGAAAAGGGCCGCCTCGGCGGCGATCATGCGCACCGGCGGCACCATCACCCACCATCACGCAGTCGGCGCCGATCACCGGCCGTGGATGACCGATGAGGTCGGCGAGCTCGGGGTCCAGATCCTGCGGGCGGTCAAGGAATCGCTGGATCCGGCCGGAATCCTCAACCCGGGCAAGCTGATTCCGTGACGAGGGCCATCTCCCGGGTGACGGTGCTGACCAATCCGGCATCCGGGCATGGCAACGCGCCGCATGCGGCCGAACGCGCGATCGCCCGGTTGCAGCAGCGCGGTGTCGACGTGACCGCGGTCGTGGGTCGCGACGCCGCCCATGCGCGGCAGTTGATCCGCGAACAGCTCGACCTCGGCACCGACGCGCTGGTGGTCGTCGGCGGCGACGGCGCGATCGCCCTGGCGCTGCAGGAGCTGGCCGGCAACGACGTTCCGCTCGGCATCGTCCCGGCCGGCACCGGCAACGACCACGCCCGCGAATACCGCATCCCCACCGGCAACCCGGAGGCCGCCGCCGATGTGGTCGCCGACGGATTGGCCGCGACGGTGGATCTGGGTCTCATCGAAGGCGCCGATGGCACCCGAAAATGGTTCGGCACCGTCGTCGCCACCGGTTTCGACTCCTTGGTCAGCGATCGGGCCAACCGGATGCGGTGGCCGCACGGCCGGATGCGCTACAACCTGGCGATGCTCGCCGAGCTCTCGAAGCTGCGACTGCTGCCGTTCCGGCTGTCCTTCGACGGCGGCGCGCCCCTCGACACCGAGCTGACCATGGCCGCGATCGGCAACACCCGCAGCTACGGCGGCGGCATGCTGATCTGTCCCGGCGCCGACCCCACCGACGGGCTGCTCGACGTCACGATGATCGCCTCGGCCTCCCGCGGCCGGCTGATCCGGCTGTTCCCCACGGTGTTCAAGGGCACGCACGTCGAACTCGACACCGTCACGACCCGCCGGGTCGGCACCGTGGCGGTGGAATGTCCGGGCATCAATGCCTATGCCGACGGCGACTTCGCCTGCGCCCTGCCCGCCCAGATCACCGCGGTCCCCGCGGCCCTGCGGCTGTTGCGCCCCGACCCGAGCGGCTAGCTCCGAGCCGAAGCGCGCAATTTCGGTCCGTTCGGTAACAAATCCCGGGCGCAAAGCTATGCATCTGTGAGACTTCTGTTAAAGATGTGATCGGCGAATAAGCGCGTCGTAACGTGCTCACGTCGCAGTTGGGCATCACTTTCGGCAGGCTCGACACGTTGGTCAATACGTAACGGAGCGTCATGGAATCAGCTAATTGCATCGGCCGCGTCGGCGCCCTCGCGGTGGCCCTCGGTATCGGCGTGGCGTTGACCACCGGGACGGGAATCGCCGTCGCCGACGACTCCGGCGGCGCCAGCAGCAGCTCGGACAGTGCGAGCAGCTCGTCCGGTTCGGATTCCAACGGCTCCGGCAGCAGCACGAAGCCGGCGAAGACCTCCGACGACGACACCGCGAAGACCCCACGGAAGGGGCCGCTGTCGAAATTGGGTGAGCGCGTCCGCAAGCAGGCCGAGGCGAGCGCCGAACGGGCCGGGTCCGCCCTCGAGCGCACCCAGAGCCGGCTGGAGCGCGCGCAGTCGCAACTCGGCGAACGGCAAGCAACGCTGCGGTCCAAGCTCGAGGACGCCGGCAAGAACCTCGCCGCCGTCCCCGCCGACGGCACCGACGCGGGAGAGCGCCCGCTGGCCAACCTACGCCCGCGCCCGGCCGACCCCGAGGCCAGCGAGGCGTCCACCGCGGCGCGCGACAAGACCGGCAAATCCGATGCCACGCAACTCGGCCCGGCCGCCGTGGCCCCGACGCCGCCGAGCGGGACCGGGCGCACCGAAACGCCCGCCCGCCGGCTCGGCGACGCGGTCGCCACCGAATCTTCGCGCGGACTCGCCGCGCTCACCGGTCCGGCTCGTACGCTGATCACGATTCCCGCCCGCAACCTGACCCCGGCGCCCATCACCGCGTTCGCCGCGGCGGCGGCCCCGACGGAGACGGTCACGCTCGAAGCACCCGAGGCCGCCGAGGTCACCGGCACGTCGATGGTTTCGGCCTTGCTGGTGGCGGCCGGCCTGTCGCCGCTGGCCGCGGGGACCAGCCCCGTTGCCCCGGGTCCGTCGGCGGCGCTGTGGGCGCTGGCCGCCGCGGCCCGACGCGAGTCCGAGCGGGTGCTCAACCCCAGAGGCGCGGCACTGACCTCGGCCAAGGACGCCGACGCCCCGGCCGTGTCCACCGATGTGCAGCCGCTGGCCGCGGTCGCCGCCGCGGATACGCAGCCGTGGCAGGCGAATCCGGGCCTCACCGACGCGCCGGAGATCTCCGGTCCGTCCATCCTGCGCGACCTGGGATTCATCACCGGCGACAAGACCAAGAACTGGTTCATCGGCGGGACCGACCTCGGCATCATGTGGGTCGGCGGATACGAGGAGGACGGCACACCGATCGTCTACACGCTGTTCGGTGACACCTTCGACGATCAGGCGATGACGACGGGGTGGCGCAACAATGTGCTGCTGCGTTCGGTGGACACCAACCTGGCCGACGGTCTTTCGTTCCGGGACGCGCTGATCCACGCCGGTGCCGGTCCCGGCGTACCGGGCACACCGACGTGGTACGGCCTGCAGCCCCCGGCCGCGGGTGCCGCGCAGATCATCTACGACCCCGGCTACACCGGCTGGTTCGGCACCACCTACACGATGATCCCCACGTCGGCGATCGCGGTGCAGAACGCCGAGGACGGCACCTACACCCAGTACGCCACCGTGATGTCGGTGCGCACCTGGGACAACCCCGGCAGCTGGACCACCAACTACTCCGCGATCGCGGTCTCGACCGACGGCGGCGAGACCTGGACCGTGGACCCGGACACCGTGCGGGGTTCGGGGTGGCTGCGGGCCAACAAGAACTTCGAATTCGGCAACCAGAACTTCCAGCAGAACGCGCTGGTGCAGGGCCCCGACGACGACCCGAACTCGTGGACCACCCCGGAGCAGACCGAAAAGTACATCTACGTCTACGGCACCCCGTCGGGCCGGGCCGGCTCGGCCTATCTGGCGCGGGTTCCCGAAAGCCAGTTCACCGACCTGGGCGCCTACCAGTACTGGGCCGGCGAGAACGCCGACGGCACCGGCAACTGGGTGACCGGTGACCCGTCGGCGGCCACCTCGGTGATCGGCGGCGGCAACAGCAACTACATCTCGTTCCTGCCCAAGGATGGTTTCCTCGGTCAGCTCAACAAGATGTTCGCCGGTTTCTTCAACGGCTTCATCGTGGGCGGACTGCCCACCGGCGGCAACGTCAGCGAGATGTCGGTGCAGTACAACGAGTACCTCGACAAGTACGTGGTGACCTACACCGACGGCGGCAACAACGTGGTGATGCGGGTGTCCGACTCGCCGCAGGGCACCTGGTCGAACACCCACACCCTGATCGCCAACAACCCGTTGTCGGGCCGGACCGGGATGTACGCGCCCATGATCCATCCGCTGTCGGGCACCGCCGCGGCCGGCGAGGGCAACGAGCAGTACCTCTACTACAACGTGTCCTTCTGGAACAGCTACAACGTGAAGTTCATGGAATCCGACCTGAGTCAGCTGGTCATCACCTGAGGTGAGGCAACTCCGACTCGCGCTGACCGCGGTGGCCGCTACGGCGGCCGCCGCGGTCGCGGCGACCGGGTGCGCCCACGCCCAACCCGGGCCACCGCCGTCGGTCCCGCCGCCGCTGCCGCAGGCCGGCGCGCCGTGCGCCGCGCACCTCGATGGCGCGCTGACGCCGCTTCCGCCGCCCGCAGATTCCGCCCCGAGCCGCGCGAAGAACCTGCTGGAATGCGCCGAGGGCACCTGGCAGACCTACCGCGATCCCTACCCGGCACCCGACCGTTGGCTGACCACCGGCCCCGAACTCGTGCTCAGCGGCATGCGCAATCCCGAGATCAGCGCTGGAACCTGGACGGGAACACCGCAATCCGTCGACACCCGGTGCGGTGCCGAGCAGGTCGAGGTGGTCGCGGCGGGTCAGACCTCCGACCCGCAGCCGTTGACAGGCGGGCCCGGTGAGCCGCTGCGCGTGCGGGTTTCGGATCGGTTGTTCACGCTCAAGCTCAGCGGCTACTGCCTGTGGCAGCACGACGGCTGAACGCTACGGTCCTGACCTGTCGTACCCCGCGCGCACACTGGCGGCAAGCGAGCAGGGCGGGCCCGTCCGGTTCTCGGGCCCCGCGCTACCCCACCCCGCGACTGAGCCAGCTGACCTCGGCGCCGTCGCCGCCGTTGCGGAAGTCCTCGAGCGCCTCATCCCAGGCGGTGCCCAGCACCGTGTCGAGTTCGGCGGCCAGGGTGTCGGCGCCGGCGGCCATCAAGGCACGCAGGCGCATCTCCCCGACCGTGGTGTCGCCGTTGGCGCTCATGGCCCCGCTCCACAATCCGAGTTGCGGGGTGTGGCAGAAGCGCTGACCGTCGACGCCCTCGCTGGGATCCTCGGTGACCTCGAAGCGCAGCACCGACCAGGACCGCAGCGCGTTCGCCAACTGCGCGCCCGTGCCGACCGGGCCCACCCAGTTGGTGACGGCACGCAGCTGCCCGGGCATCGCCGGTTGCGGCGTCCAGGTGAGCTTCGCCGTGGCATTCAGGGTCGACGAAAGCGCCCACTCGACGTGTGGGCATACCGCCGCGGGTGAGGCATGGATGTAGACCACGCCTGTAGTCGCGTCGGCAAATTGGTTCGACGCACGCATGGGCTGCTCCTTCAGTTCGACGAGGGACGTCTTCCCCAACGGCCTCGGTGAACCAACGAGCATCACAAGTTGTGTGTCGCGCGTGTCTATTGTGCCTTGTGAGGCAGCTGTTGCGCTAGTGTGCCCCGAATTCTCTCAGGACTTCGTCAGAGAGCGCAGGCCACAGCGGCTGCGCCCACTCCCCGAAATTGCGGTCCGTCAGCACCACCAGCGCCAGCTCCGCCGCGGGATCGGCCCAGATGAACGTGCCTGATTGCCCGAAATGACCGAAGGTGGCCGCCGAGTTGGCGGTGCCCGTCCAGTGCGGACTCTTGCCGTCGCGCAACTCGAAGCCCAGGCCCCAATCGTTAGGCCGCTGTGACCCGAAACCGGGCAACACGCCGGCCAGTCCGGGGAATTGCACGGCCGTGGCGTCGGCGTGCATCTGCGGCGACACCAGCGCCGGGGTCAGCAGGTCGCCCGCGAACGCCGCCAGATCGGCCACCGTCGAGGTGCCGCCGAAACCCGCCGCCGCTGCCCCGCCCGACAGCGATGACCCGGTCATGCCCAGCGGCACGAAGACCGCCTCGCTCAAATACCGCACGAACTCGATGTCGGCGGCGGACTCGACCGCCTCGGCCGCGACCTGGAAACCGTAGTTGGAGTAGATCCGGCGGGCGCCGGGCTTCGCGAGCACCGAAGCGTCGCGCATCGCCAGCCCCGAGGCATGCGCGAGCAGATGGCGCACGGTGGCGCCCGGCGGTCCGGCGGCGGTGTCGAGTTCCACCGCGCCCTCTTCGACGGCCACCTGGATCGCGCGCGCGGCCAGCGGCTTGGTCACCGAGGCCAGCGCGAACGGCGCAGCGGTATCGCCGTGGCTGGCCAATACCCCGGCCGGCCCGACCACCGCGGCGGCAGCGGCCGTCACCGGCCAGTCTTCGAGAACCTCGAGTGCGCCCATGGGCCGCGAGCCTAGTGCGTGCTACTTCCGGGCGACGTAGTAGTTGTTGAACGGATCGGTGTCGACATCGCACACCGTCACATCGGCAAAGCCGGCGTCGGCCAGCATCGTCAGCGCCAATTGTTCGCCCCACATGGTGCCGAGGCCAGCGCCGCCGGCCGACAGCGAAACGGTCATGCAATGCATCGTCGAGACCGTGTAGAACAGGCTCGCCCACGGCACCTCGATGTTGTCCTGCAGGTTGCTGGAGGCCTTGATGTCGACCATCAAGAAGATGCCGCCGTGCCGCAGCGCCCGGAAGATGTTGGCCAGCACCGCGGCCGGGTCGACCTGATCGTGAATCGCGTCGAACGCCGTGATCACATCGAACCGGTTTTCGACGTCGAGGCGGGCCGCGTCCTCGGCGACGAACGTCGCGTTGGCCAGCCCCATGGCGGCCGCTTCCGCGGTCGCGGTGGCCAACGCCTGCGCGGAGAAGTCGAACCCGGTGAACCGGCTGGCCGGGAACGCCTGCGCCATCAGGTTGATCGCATGCCCACTGCCGCAACCGATGTCGGCGACCTCAGCGCCCGCCCGCAACCGCTCGGGCAGACCCTCGGCCAACGGCAGGATGCCATTGATCAAGGCCGCATCGAAGACTCCCCCACTCTCCTCGGCCATGATCGCGTGGAAGCGCGGAAACTCGGTGTAGGGCAGTCCGCCGCCGTGCCGGAAGCATCCAACGATCTGCTGTTCGACCTCGCCGAAGATTCCGATGTACTGGGCCAGTTTGGCGATGTTGTCGGGCCCGCCGGAGCGCGCCAGCGCCGGCACGTGGTGGGCCGGAAGCGCGTAGGTGCCAGCTGCCGGGTGGTAGTCGACGATGCCGGCGCTGACGATGCCACCGAGCCATTCTCGTACGTAGCGCTCATCGAGGTTGGCGGCATCGGCGATCTGGGTGCTGGTGGCCGGCGGCAACCCGGCCAGCGTGTCGAACAGCCCGGTTTGGTGTCCGATGCTGCACAGCAGTGCGGTCGCCGCATTGTTGACGATGCCGATCATCCGCTGGCCGAAGGCCTCGGTGGGGTCGGTGCTGGACTGAGTTTCTACCGTTGTCATGGCTAGCCAATTTAGGCCGCCGTGGCGGCGCCGGGCATCGGGCGAATCGTGCGTTTGCCCAGGCAAACCCGTGGGGCAAATGGTGTAGGTCAGTGCGTCTGCGGCTGCGCCGCGCCGTGTTGGAAGGCCCAATTGGCCGCGGCCGTACGGGTGGATACGCCGAGTTTGGCGTAGATGTTGGCCAGGTGCCGGCTGACGGTCTTCTCACTGAGGTACAGCGCGGCCGCCACCTGCTTATTCGTTGCGCCGCGGGCGATGTGGCCCAGCACGTCGAGTTCGCGGGGAGTCAATCCACCCGCCGCAGTCGAGCCGGAGCCGCAGCTGCCGCTCGGGTCGACGCCGAGTTCGGCGTAGATGGCTTCGGCGGTCGCGGCATCGGCGGCCGCGGCCGCCTCATCGCCCAGTCCGCGGTGCGCCAGGGCCAGCCACTCGTATACCTCCGCGGTCTCATAGCGCGACTGCTGGGTCCGGTATTCCCGCAGGGCTTCCTGCAGCGACACCAAGGCCGGCTCGAACGCCCCGCTGCGCACATTGAGCGCGCCGCGCGCATGCGCGGCCCATGCCATGAAGCCCGGTGTTGCGAAGGCCGTCGCATCGGATTCGAGTTCCTGGCAGCATCTTTCGGCCTGATCGAGGTCGTCGCGGCGCAGGGCGATCTCGACCGCGGCGCGCAAGAGCCGGACCCGGGCCAGTCGATCCCCGCCGGCCAACGCCAGCCGGATCGCGGTCCATGCACCCTGGGTGTCCCCGCGCCGGCACAGCAGCAGGGCCGCACCGGGCTGGGGGTCCATGCCCAACGATCGGGCGCGGTCGAACGCCGCCGCGGCGTCGTCAAGCTCGCCGAGCAGCCTGCGGACCTCGCCGAGTTGGTAGTAGCCCTCGGCCGCCGCCCACGAGTTGACCTCGGTCAACGCCCGGCTGGCCCGCTCCAGCTCCTGTTCCAGGCCCCGGTAGTCGTCGGTGCCGGCGCGCACCTGCAGCCGATGCACATCGCAGACGCCGCCGTAGGGCGCCGACCCGGACAGTCCGCACCAGCGTTCCATCGAGTCCGTCCACGCCCGCATCCGCGGCATGTCGGCCAGTTTGTGACAGTGGTGCAGCACCACGCAGTAGATGTCGCCGGCCCATTCGATCGGCACCTGATCGGCCAGCAGCGGCAGGATCGCCTCGTCGATCAGCGCGTAGCCCTCCGCGGTGCGCGCATGCAGGATCGCCTCGAGGCCGGCGGCCACCAGGCCGAGTGCGCCGACCACGGGCGCCTCGAGGCGCCGACTCAGCTGCTGCAGGGAATCGACCTGGACCGCAAGCGCGTCGAGGTCCTGGGTCATCGCGGCCACGATGGCGTCCAGATAGTTCAGATAGCCGTGTACGGGGCACTCGTCGACGTCGACCAGCAACCGGCGGGACCGATTCATCCAGCCGCTGCCGATGTTGACGTCACCGCGAATCAGCCAGGCCAACGCCAACTCGTTGGCCTTCATCGCGGCGGCGGTCGGATCGATCCGGGCGAGGTCGGCGTAGACGCGTTCGGCCGCCCGAATGGATTCCTTGATGTGGCCCAGCCGCCACGAGGCAAAGGCGAACGCGTCCAGGTCCTCGGTCGCCAGCGGCGCCAGGGTCGCGGCACGCGTATAGGCCTCATAGCTCAGCGGCCATTCCCGCCGCTGATGAGCTGCACGCGCGGCGGCCAACAGATCGGTCACGGGCTCGGCCAACACCAGATTCCACCGTAATCGTCCAGCAGCGATACAGCGAGCCTGCTTCCGAAACCGGACCCAACCCATGGACGGCCGTTCCACAGAAAGTTCGGCACCGATCCGGGAGCACTAGGGTTGGTAGGCATGAGTCAGACAGTGCGTGGTGTGGTCTCCCGAAGGAAGGGCGAGCCCGTTGAGCTCGTCGACATCGTCATCCCCGATCCCGGACCCGGCGAGGTGGTGGTGGACGTCATCGCGTGCGGCGTGTGCCACACCGACCTGACCTACCGCGACGGCGGCATCAACGACGAATATCCCTTCCTGCTCGGGCATGAGGCCGCCGGCACCGTCGAGGCGGTCGGCGCGGGCGTGACCAATGTCAAACCCGGCGACTTCGTCGTGCTGAACTGGCGCGCGGTCTGCGGACAGTGCCGCGCGTGCAAGCGGGGCCGCCCGCACCTGTGCTTCGACACCCACAACGCGGCGCAGAAGATGACGCTGACCGACGGCACCGAGTTGACCCCCGCGCTGGGCATCGGGGCGTTCGCGGACAAGACCCTCGTCCACGAGGGTCAGTGCACCAAGGTCGATGCGCAGGCCGACCCGGCGGTGGCCGGGCTGCTGGGCTGCGGCCTGATGGCCGGCATCGGCGCGGCGATCAACACCGGCGCGGTCAACCGGGACGACACCGTCGCGGTGATCGGGTGCGGCGGCGTCGGTGACGCCGCGATCGCCGGTGCCGCGCTCGTCGGCGCCCGCACCATCATCGCCGTCGACACCGATGACAAGAAGCTGGAATGGGCGCGCGAATTCGGCGCCACCCACACCATCAACGCGCGCGAACTCGACCCGGTGAAGACCATTCAGGATCTGACCGACGGGTTCGGCGCCGACGTCGTCATCGACGCGGTGGGCCGCCCGGAAACCTGGAAGCAGGCGTTCTACGCCCGCGACCTGGCGGGCACCGTCGTGTTGGTCGGCGTGCCCACCCCGGACATGACGCTGGAGATGCCGCTGGTGGACTTCTTCTCCCGCGGCGGATCGCTCAAATCATCCTGGTACGGCGACTGCCTGCCCGAGCGCGACTTCCCCACCCTGATCAGCCTGTACCTGCAGGGCCGACTGCCGCTGGAGAAGTTCGTGACCGAACGCATCGGCCTCGACGCGGTCGAGGCCGCCTTCCACAAGATGCACGACGGTCAGGTGCTGCGCTCGGTGGTGGAACTCGACCGATGAACGCCTACCCGAAGAGGAGAAAACTATGAGTGCGGCTGCCAACATCACCCGGGTGGTCACCAGCGGGACGTTCAGCCTCGACGGCGGCACCTGGGACGTCGACAACAACATCTGGGTCGTCGGCGACGACAAGGACGTCATCGTCTTCGACGCCGCGCACACCGCCGAACCGATCATCGACGCCGTCGGCGGCCGCAACGTGGTGGCGGTGGTCTGCACGCACGGCCACAACGACCACATCACCGTGGCCCCGCAGCTGTCCGAGGCGCTCGACGCGCCCATCCTGATGCATCCCGCTGACGACATGCTGTGGCGAATGACGCACCCGGACAGCGATTTCCGCACCGTCGACGACGATCAGAAGATCAAGGTCGGCGGCATCGAACTGCACGCGATCCACACGCCTGGACACTCCCCCGGTTCGGTGTGCTGGTATGCCCCGGACCTGGGCGCGGTGTTCTCCGGCGACACCCTGTTCCAGGGCGGGCCGGGTGCCACCGGGCGGTCGTTCTCGGACTTCCCCACCATCCTCGATTCCATCAAGGAGAGGCTGGGCAAGCTACCCGCCGACACCGTCGTCTACACCGGACACGGGGACACCACCAAGATCGGCGACGAGATGGTGAACTACGACGAGTGGGTGGCGCGCGGACACTAGCGGCGCTTGAGCCACCCGGCGACCGAGATGTCGATCAGGCCGTTGACGAACAGCACCGCCGACAGCCACGGCAACCAACCGGGCTCGAACAGCAACGCCAGGACGAACACGATCGCCGCGGCCACGACCATCCCGATGCCGACCTTCAACAGAGTGTCCGGTGTCTGAGGTTTCACGGGCCGAAGTGTGTCACGGCGCCGCGCCGGGGACTACCGTTCCCGGCAGGGGCCGCATCGCAAGGCTGGAGGTAGCCATGTCGTCCGAGGACACCGTCACCGCACCGTCGGGGCGGGTACGCCGGTTCGCGCTGCGCCACTGGGTGGCATTGATCCTGGCCGGTCTGGCGGCGATCTTCATCGCCCAGAACCGGGACCGCGTCGACATCCACGTGCTGTGGATCAGCTTCGCGGCGCCGATCTGGTTCTTCTTCGCCGGGTTGCTGGCGGTGGGGGTCCTGATCGGGCTGTTGCTGCGTCGTCGTCGACGGAGTTGACCGTGCGCGAGTCGAGCATCGTCGTCCGGCCCGAGTCGCCGGACAGCCCCAACTACACCTTCGCCGCGCGGCTGCAGGCGGCCGGATTACAGTCGGCGATCGACCTTTTCGTCGACGCCGCCAACGCCGTGCCGGTGCCCGAGCCGCCGCACCCGATCGTGATCGCCGACTACGGCGCGGCGTCCGGCCACAACGCGCTGCTCCCGGTGTCGGCCGCCATCCGGACGCTGCGCGGGCGGACCCGCCAGGAGCACGCGATCCTGGTGGCGCACACCGACATTCCGGACAATGACTTCACCGCGCTGTTCGAGACGTTGACCGAGGATCCGGACAGCTATCTGCGCAAGGATGCCGCGGTGTACTGCTCGGCGATCGGACGCTCGTTCTACCAACAGCTATTGCCGTCGCAGAGCGTGTCGCTGGGCTGGTCGTCGTGGGCGATCCACTGGCTGTCGCAGACACCGCAGCCCATCCCCGACCACATCCTGCCCGCGCTGAGCAGCGACGAGCGGGCGCGCGCCGCCTGCGAACGGCAGGCCGCGCAGGACTGGCAGAACTTCGTGGCCTACCGTGGCCGCGAGCTGGTCGGCGACGGCCGACTCGTGGTGCTGACGATGGGCGTGGACAAGGACCGCGCACCCGGGCTGCTGCCGTTGGTCGAGAGCATCTACACCGGGCTCAAGCAGATGGTCGGCACCGGTCTGATCACCGCCGACGAACTACGCGCAATGTCGATCCCGATCGTCGGCCGCGGCGAGAAGGACTTCGCGGCCCCGTTCGCCCCCAAGGACCGGTACGAGGGGTTGTCCATCGAAACGGTCGAGATCTCCGACGCCGAGGACCGGTACTACCAGCAGTTCCTGGTGGATCAGGACGCCAATGCCCTTGGCGCCAAATGGGGTTCGTTCATGCGGGTGTCGGTGTTCGGCTGCCTGGTGGCCGCCCTCAGTGGCGGCAGCACCGATCCGCGCGCCGACGAGTTCAGCGCCCAGCTCGAGCGCCGCGTCGCCGCCCAGATCGCGGCCGCCCCCGCCCGGATGCACATCCCGCTGGCCAAGGTGGTGCTGCGCAAGCATCCGCGCTCGCGCGACTAACCGCCCGGTGCCGGCGGTTGCGGGATCAGCGGCGGCAGACCGGGAACGGTCGGGATCGGCGGAATGGTGGGCAGCCAATCCGGGCGCGTCGGGGCCGGCGCCGCGGGTGCGGGGTCCTCGGCGGGCGGGTCTGGTACGGGCGGCGCGGGCTCCGGCGCGGGTTCGGGTTCCGGCGCGGGTTCGGCGGGCGGGTCGGCCGGGGCGGCGGTGCCGAGGGTGGCGGCTCCTGGGTGCTCGGCGATGGTGTCGGTGTCGGTGTGACCGTCTCGGTCACGGTCGACGTCACGGGCGCGGGGGGCTCGCTCGGCGGCGGCGCGGGTGCTTGCGGCGCCTGCCGCTGCACCACCTGGGTGCGCGTGACCGGGGCCGGGGTGGCGACCACCGGACGGTGCCGGGCCGCGGGCTGCTGCTGGACCGGAGCCGGTGCCGCCGCGGGCGGCTGCGCCACGGGCTCGAGCTGCGGCTGCGGCGTGGTGCTGATGCTCGGGGTGGGGTCCGAAACCTGCACGGTGCCAGAATCATTGACCAGCACCACCCCCACCGCGCTGACCGCGCCGACCAACACCACGATCGAGGCGGCCATGGTGGCCAACGGCCGGCGATACCACCGCACCGGCGGATCGACGGCGCTGTCGTCGGCCTCGAACTGCACCGCCGGACGCGCGCTCGAGAGCCCGGTGAGCGGGGCGTCCTCGCTGAGTTCGAGACCGTCGAGGGCCTCGGGTTCGGCCTCGGGGGCCTGCGACCACGCGAGCGCGCCCAGCACGGTGGGCTCGGCGGACGGCACCGGCGGCGCGGCGGGCACCGGGCCCGGATTCGGCATTGCCGCAGACATTTTCGTCGCGGTGTCGTCGGCGGGTCCGCGCAGCGCTCGCAGCGCGGATCCCGTCGCGGCGATCAAACCGGGGCGCGGCGAGGTGATGACGGGCACCCGCAGATGTTCGGAGAGGGTGGTGGTGACCGCGGCCATTGCGGCGGCGCCGCCCACCGAGGCCACGGCCGCGAGGTCGACGGGATGGATTCCGTTGCGGGACAGTGTGTCGTGTAGGACATCGATGAGTTCGGCCAGCGGCGCCCGTAGCAGCGCATCCAGTTCGATTCGGGTCAGGCGGACATCGCCGCGGAACTCGGGTAGTTCCACCGGCAGCGCGGTGACCGCCGCTGCCGACAGCCGCTCCTTGGCGATGCGGCACTGCGTGCGCAGCCGCCACAGCGACCCGATGGCCGAGGTGCTGGTGAGGTCCACCGACCCGGCACCGGCCAATCCGTCGATGACGTGGGTGAGCAGCGCCTGATCGACCATGTCGCCGGAGAAGTCGGGGTGGCGCACCGTCGCCCCGATCGGCCGGTAGCCGTCCGCCGCGTCGACGAGCGTGATGCTGGTGCCGCTGCCGCCGAAATCGCACACCGCGATGACGCCGCGGGTCGGCAGGCCCGGATCGTGCTGCAGTGCGGTGGTGGCGGCCGCGACGTCCGAGAGCACCGTCGGGGGCCGCCCCGTCCACTCGGGCACCCGCGCCAGCGCACCGGTCAGGGCCGCGACGGCGGACGGGCGCCAATGCGCGGGGACGGTCACGGCCGACAGTTCCGGTAGCGGCCCGCCCCGGGTGGCCTCGTGCGCGGTCTGCCGCAGCGCCTCGGCGAGCACCCGCTCGGCGCGGTGGCTGGATCCGTCGGCGGCCAGGATGCCGACGGGGTCGCCGACGCGATCGACGAAGTCGGTGATGGTCCCACCACCTGCCGCCAACGTCGGCGCCCTGCGCACCGCGTTGTCCGATGTGACGGCGGCCAGGGTCGTGGTCCCGACCGACAATCCGATCGCGAGCCTTGTTCCGTCCCTCATAGCTCCATCCCGAGATTCCTACTTGGGATCTCGGTTGCGGATGCTCGAGTGTTACCTGGCGGGAATTCACAGCGGTCGGCGACCGTTGGCCTGTCGATAGGATGGGTCTCGCCGCGCGAACAGCCGGTCAGAGCAAAAGCCGGCTGCGGACGTACCGAGCCTGACGATGTTTGAGGTGTCCAGCATGCGGGCCAGGAAGCCGGTCATAGGCGCCCTGCGGGGGCCAGGTGCCAGTCTGCGTCGGCGCCGCCGCCTCTATCTGACCGTAAGTGTCCCGCTCCTCCTGCTGGGCACGCTCTACGCCGTTGACCTGGCGATCAGTTCCGGGAAGGTGCCCCGGGGAGTCGCCGCGGCCGGGGTGCCGCTCGGGGGGCTGACGCCCGAGGCTGCCGAGCAGCGGCTGCGCGAGGTCCTCGGCCCGCGGGTCGACCGGCCGGTCCCGGTGACGCTGGCGGCGGTCGAGGCCGAGGTGGACCCGAGCTCGATCGAGTTGACCCTGCTGCCGCGCGCCACCGTCGAACAGGCGGGCGCGCCGCCGCTGAACCCGATCACCCGGCTCACGTCGGTCTTCGTGCAAACCCCGATCGACGTGGTCTCGTCGGTGGACGAGCAAGCCCTGACCGCCACGCTCGAGAAACTCGCCGCCCGGGTGGCGACCGAACCCGTCGAGGGCTCCGTCGTTTTCGTCGACGGCAAACCCGTGTCGGCCGATCCGGCGCCCGGCCGACAACTCGACGTCGCGGCCGCCGCCGAGGTGTTCAGGCGGGACTGGGCCACGGGCGCGACCGTCGACCTCCCGATGGTGGAACTGCCGCCGAGCACCACCGCCGCCGCCGTCGAAGCCGCGATGCGGGACATCGCCACCCCCGCCGTGTCCGGGCCGATCACCGTCACGGGCGACAAGGACACCCGGGCCGTCATCGCCACCGACGTCATCGCCGCGGCACTGACCTTCCGCACCGAGGACGGGCAGCTGCGACCGGAGATCGACCGGGACCTGATCGTTGACGCGCTGCGCCCGCAACTGGCGCCGTCGGAGACCGCGCGCCGCAATGCCGACATCGACTTCGCCGCCACCGGACCGGTCAAGACGCGCGAGCAGGCCGGCCGCCGGGTCGACTACCACGCGACCCTGTCCGATCTACTCTCGGTCCTCGGCAGCACCGACGACCGCGAGATCACCGCCGACTACGTCGACGAGGAGGCGACGTTCACGTTCGAGGAGATCACCGAACTGGGCCCCGTCGAGGTCATCGGCGAATTCCAGACCACCGGCTTCTCCGGTGACTCCGGCCGGAACATCCGGCGCGCCGCCCAGCAGATCGACGGCATCGTGATCGGGCCGGGCGAGACGTTCAGCCTCAACGCGGCAACCAATCCGCGCAACGCGGCGGCCGGCTACGTCGAGGCCGGGATCATCAAGAACGGCAGGCCGGCGCGCGACGTCGGCGGCGGGGTCTCCCAGCTGGCCACCACGCTGTTCAACGCCGGGTACTTCGCGGGCATGGAGGACGTCGAGCATCACGAGCACAGCTACTACATCAGTCGCTACCCGGCCGGCCGGGAAGCCACGGTGTTCGGTGACGTGCTGGATGTGAAGTTCCGCAACGACGGGCCGACGTCGGTGCAGCTCCAAACCGAGTGGACGTCGAGTTCCATCACCGTGCGGTTGGTCGGCATCAAACGCTACGAGGTGACCTCTGCGCAGAGCGCGCGCAGCCGCCCGACGAGTCCGCGCACCGTCACGATCCCCGCCGGCGAATCCTGCATCGCCAGTGGCGGCGGGTCGGGCTTCACCATCACCGACACCCGCACCCTGCGCGACATCGTCACCGGAGAGACTCGCACCGAGTCCCACACCGTCGTCTACGACCCCATCCCCAAGGTCGTGTGCAGCGGCTGAACCCCGGGGGGTTCAGCGGATCGTGCCCCGGCCCGGGATCAGCGGCAGATCCAGCGGCGTCACCCAGCCGGCCGGCAGGTCGTTGACGGCCGCGACGGCGTTGAGCGCGCGCAGCCCGGTGGCCAGGCAGCCCGCCGCGGCGGCGTCGCGACCCGAACCATCGGTGAACCGGAACGCGGTCTCCTGGGAGATGCTGGGCGTGCCCTCGATGTCGACCCGGTAGACGTCGTCGGCGCTGCCGGCGGGCCAATCGGGGGCGGCGTCGCGGCCGATGCGGTTGACGTGCTCGAGCTGGATGCGGGTGTGGCCCTGGTAGACGCCGTTGATGGTGAAGCGCACCGCCGCGACGTGGCCGGCGGGGATGATGCCCTTGGCCGATGCGCGTTCGGTGGGCGTGACCCACTTGTCCCACGTGGTGGTGATCTCGTCGAGTTCGATGCCCGCGGCGTGGGCGATCATCGGCACGGTGGCTCCCCAGGCGAGTGTCAGGATGTCCGGGTTCTCCAGCAGCGGACGGAATTCGGGCTCGCGACCAATGCCCATCTCGAACTCGTAATCACCCTCGTAGTTGGTGTAGTCGAGCAACTCGGATGCGCGCACGAGGCGCACCTTCGAGCAGAGCCCCATCAGGGTCATCGGGAACAGGTCGTTGGCAAAGCCCGGGTCGATACCGGTGGTGAAGCAGGACGCGGCACCCGCGACACAGGCCTCCTCGATGGGGCGGAGCCAGCTCGGCGGATTGAGCTTCATCGCCGGCCACACCAGCGGGGTCATCGCGGTGGAGCAGACGTCGATGCCGGCGCGCAGGAACTGGGTGAGTAGGCGGATGTTGTCCTCGGCGCGCGCGGCGGTCGGGCCGTAGTGCACCAGCGCGTCGGGGCGCAGCGCGATCAGCGCGTCGACGTCGTCGGTGGCGCTGACGCCCAGCGGGGTGTCGAGCCCGCAGATATCCCCGACATCGCGGCCGCGCTTGCCCGGATCGTGGACACCCACCCCGACGAGTTCGAACTCCGGGTGCCCGACCAGTTCGGCGATCACCATCTTCCCCACGAAACCGGTGCCCCAGATGACGATCCGCTTCGGTGCTCGCTGCACAGGGGTCCTTTCCTCGCGGGGGGGCTGCCCACACCTTAAAGGCGGGTGCGCGGCGCCGATCGAAATCGAATAATTCCCCGTTTGTGCAGGTTGACGAGAGTAGCCTGAATGAACCTGAGGAGTCAGCCATGCAGAGATCCGCAGTTCGTACCGCACTTGCCGGAATCGGTGGCCTGCTGCTCCCGCTCGGCCTGTTGCTGGCCGCCCCCGCCCCCGCCGCCCCCGATGACTGCCGGCACAGCAGTCAGGGCTGCTCCCCGAGCGATTGCTCGACCGAGTATCTCGATTGCGATCAGGGCTCGTCGGTGGTGTTGCCGGTGACCGGCGAGGTGCCCGCGATCGCCTGATCCGGCACCCACACAGCAAATCCGTGCCGTAGGCTTCTCTCGTTCACTATCGACGAGTTCGTGGGGGTCCCGGGGTGGGAAAAGCACAAGGTCGGCATCGCGCGCAGCGCACCCGACGATGGTCGGCCGGTGCGAGCGCCTCGGCGGTCGGGGTCGCCGGAGTGGCGGCGGTCGGCGCCGCGGTCGTCGGCCTGGCACCCACGTTGGCGACGAGTCCGGAATTGTTGGCCAAGGCGTACTACCTGCGCGGCACCGACATCGGCGACGAGCCCACCGACGCCGAGTACGAAACCTTCATGGACCGGGTGTTTTCCGGTACGGGCACCCCGGCGCCGGGCGACGGCCTGCAGAAGATCGAGTACAACGCCGGCTTCTGGCCGGTGTCCCGCGGCGGGCTCGACGACCTGAAGTGGGATGCGTCCGTCGCGCAGGGCGCCGCGCTGCTCGACCAGGAGCAAATCGGTTCCGGCGATGTGGTTTTCGCGTTCTCCCAGGGCGCCGTCGCGGCCTCGAAGTACAAGGGTGCGCATCCGGAGGGCACCGGGGCGACGTTCATCCTCGTCGAGAACCCGAACCGCCCCAACGGGGGCGTCCTGTCCCGCTTCGCGGGGCTCAAGATCCCGATCCTGGACGTCACGTTCAGCGGCGCCACGCCCGACAACGGCGACGAGACCATCGACATCGCCCGGCAATACAGCGGCTGGTCGGACTTCCCCACCTATCCGCTGAACCTGCTCGCGACCGCGAATGCGGTGCTGGGCATCGCGTACCTGCACGGTCCGACCCAGCGGGTGGCGGATCTCGAGGCTCAGCTCGCCGCCATCCCCAAGGAGGGCGAGCCCGGCTATGACCCGGATTACCACCAGCAGCACGGCAACACGACCTACTACCTGATCCGTACCGAGCGGCTGCCGTTGCTGATGCCCTTCAACGGAATCGTGCCGGAGCCCATCCTGGTCGCGGCCAACGAGCCGCTGCGGGTGCTGGTCGAAGCCGGTTATGACCGCACCGATTACAGCGCGCCCACCCGCGCGAAGTTGATTCCGAAGCTCAACCCGATCGAGCTGACCAGGGATCTGGCCGACGCGACCGCCGCGGGCATCGCGAAAGGCCTTGACTCGGCTGGAGTTTCGGCATCAAACGAGGCGCCGGCGCAGACCTCCCCCACCACCGCGGCGGAATCGAAGATCGAACTGCGCCAGCGCCTGACCGCCGCCGACTCGGAGGCGCCCGAGTCGACGCGGGACGACCGGCGGCAGTCGCGCCGGGCCGCGCTGTCCCAGTTCGTCGCCGGGAACCGCCCCGACACCGCCGGCACCGCGCACCGTCCCGGCGCTGCGCTGAAGAAGGCACTCAAGGCCGTCGTCCCCAAGACCAAACGGAAGACCGAGAGCACCGCGGCGCCCAAGGCCGAAACCGCGTCCGACGACAAGCCGGACAACGACGAGTCGAGCGCGCCGGACTGATCCCGGGTTGATTCCGGGCCCGCTTTGGGTACAGGCTTGTCGGGCACGCCGAGACAGTGACCCGATGAGGCCGGGTGATGAGCATGACGCGACGAGTGGTCGCGCTCGCCGCTGCGCTGGTGCTGCTGCTCGCCGCGTGCGCCACCGGGACCCGCGTCGACCTCGGTGCGGGCGCATCGGGCAACCTGATCGCCGGGATCGCCGGCGAACCCGATCAACTCGACCCGCACAAGACCACCGCCTACTTCTCGTTCGAAGTCCTCGAGAACGTCTTCGACACGCTCGTCGAACCCGACGCGGACCTGCGGATGCGGCCCGCGCTCGCGCAATCCTGGGAGACCTCGCCGGATCAACTCACGTGGACGTTTCGGCTGCGCGACGGTGTCACGTTCCATGACGGCAGCCCGCTGACCGCCGCCGACGTGGTGTATTCGTACCGCCGAATCATCGACGAGAAGCTGGCCAACGTCGACAAGTTCAGCGCCGTCACCGCCGTCACGGCCCCCGACCCGCGCACCGTGGTGATCACCCTGAGCCGGCCGACCCCCAATCTGCTGACCAACCTGGGCGGCTTCAAGGGCATGGCGATCGTCCAGCGCGCCAACGTCGAAAGCGGGGCGCTCGCCACTCATCCCGTCGGCACCGGCCCGTTCGCCTTCAGCGGCGCCCGCAGCGGCGATTCGATCACGCTGCGCGCCAATCCCCGCCATTGGGCCGGCCCACCGCGGATCCCGGGGGTGACCTACCGGTTCATCTCGGAGCCCTCGACCGCGCTGTCGGCGCTGCAGGCCGGCGAAATCGACTGGACCGATTCGGTTCCCGCGCAGCGCGTGGCCCAACTCGGCGACGACGACTCGATCGAGTTGGCCGTCACCCCCAGCAACGACTACTGGTATCTCGCGCTCAACGGCGCCCGCGCCCCGTGGGACGATGTCCGCGTCCGGCGCGCCATCGCCTACGGGATTGACCGCGAGTCGATCGTGACCGCCACCAGCTACGGCACCGCGGCGGCCAATCAGCTCGCGATCCCGCGGGGCAATCCCTGGCACACGCCGTATGACCGGTACCGCCACGACCCGGAACAGTCCCGAAAGCTGTTGCAGGAGGCGGGTATCGAGCCGGGCACGCTGGACATGCTGGTCACCAACGAGTATCCGGAGACGGTCACCGCGGCCCAGATCATCGCCGACAACCTGGCCCCGCTCGGCTTCCGCGTCCAGATCCGCACCGTGGACTTCGCCACCTGGCTCGATGAACAGAACCAGGGCAACTTCGACATGCTGATGATGGGCTGGCTCGGCAACATCGACCCCGACGACTTCTACTACGCCCAGCACCACACCGACGGCACCAGCAACGCGCAAAAGTTCTCCGACCCGCAGGTGGATCGCCTCCTGGACGCCGGCCGCGTCGAGACCGATCAGCAGGCCCGCGCGCAGGACTATGCGCGGGCGGCCACCCGCATCGCCGACGAAGTCAGCTACATCTTCCTGTACAACCCGGCTGTCATCCAGGCCTGGCATCCGGCACTGCACGGCTATGCGGCCCGCCGCGACGGCGCAATCCGGTTCCGCGGGGCGTACTTCGACCCGGCCGCCGGGGACTCATGAGCCCGTTGGTGACGTTCCTGGCGCGGCGCCTGCTGTACTCGCTGGTCGTCCTGTTCGGCGTGCTGATCCTGGTGTTCGCGCTGGTACATCTGGTGCCCGGCGATCCGGTCCGCATCGCGCTCGGCACGCGCTACACCCCGGAGGCCTACGCCGCGCTGCGCTCGGCCGGCGGGCTGGACCGTCCGCTGATCGAGCAGTTCTTCGGCTATCTCGGGTCGGCGCTGCGCGGCGACCTCGGCGTCAGCTTCCGCAACGGCGACCCGGTCACGGTGACGCTGCTCGAGCGACTGCCGGCGACGGTGTCGCTGGGACTGGTGGGCATCGTCATCGCGTTGCTCATCGCGGTCCCGCTGGGGGTGTGGGCCGCGCTGCGGGAGGGCCGCATCGCCGACGGGATCATCCGGGTGACAAGCCAATTCGGGGTCTCGGTGCCCGACTTCTGGATGGGCATCCTGCTGATCGGGCTGTTCTCGACCACCTTGGGATGGTTTCCGACCTCGGGCTACCGGTCGCTGCTCGACGATCCGGCCGGCTGGTTGCGGCACATCGTGCTGCCCGGGTTGACGGTCGGGCTGGTCGCCGGTGCCATCATGACGCGCTACGTGCGGTCGGCGGTCCTGGAGGTGGCCTCGATGGGGTACGTCCGCACCGCCCGCTCGAAGGGCTTGTCCCCGCGGGTCGTGACGACGCGGCACATCATGCGCAACGCGATGGTGCCGGTGTTGACGATCACCGGCATTCAGCTCGCCACGATCCTCGGCGGGGTGATCGTCGTCGAGGTGGTCTTCGCCTGGCCAGGGTTGGGCCGCCTCGTGTTCAACGCGGTCGCGGCGCGCGACTACCCGCTGATCCAGGGCGCGGTGCTGCTGATCGCGGTGCTGTTCCTGCTGATCAACCTGATCGTCGATGCGCTGTACGCGGTGGTGGATCCGAGGATCAGGCTGTCATGACCACCCGCGTCTCGTCCTGGCGACTGCTGCTGACCAACCCGATCACCGCCCTGGGCACGGTCGTGCTGCTGGTCGTCGCGGTGATCGTGCTGGGCGCCAATTGGCTGGTGCCCTACGGGATCAACGCGGTCGACGTGCCGAATGCCCTACAGGCACCGAGCACCGCGCACTGGTTCGGGACCGACGAGTTGGGCCGCGACGTGTTCTCCCGCGTCCTGGTGGCCGTGCAGGCCTCGATGCGGATCGCGGTGATCAGCGTCGCGTTCGCCGCGATCGTCGGCATCGCGATCGGGCTGGTGGCCGGCTACCGCGGCGGCTGGCTGGACTCGGTGCTGATGCGGATCGTGGACGTGATGTTCGCGTTCCCGGTGCTGCTGCTGGCGCTGGCCGTGGTGGCGGTCCTGGGTCCCGGGGTCACCACGACGACCCTGGCGATCGGCATCGTCTTCACCCCGATCTTCGCGCGGGTGACGCGGGCGAGCACGCTCAGCGTGCGCACCGAACCCTACGTCGCGGTGTCTCGCACCATGGGCACCGGTGCCGGCTACATCCTGAGCCGGCATGTGCTGCCCAACATCTCGGGTCCGCTGATTGTGCAGACGTCGCTGTCGCTGGCGTTCGCGACCCTGTCGGAGGCCGCGCTGTCCTTCCTGGGACTCGGCATCCAGCCGCCCCAGCCGTCGTTGGGCCGGATGATCTTCGATTCGCAGGGGTTCGTCACCATGGCCTGGTGGATGGCGGTGTTCCCCGGGGCCGCGATCTTCGTCATCGTCTTGGCGTTCAACCTGCTCGGCGACGGCCTGCGCGATGTCCTGGACCCCAAGCAGCGCACCATGATCGAGGCGCGCCGGGCGGGGCAGACCCGATGACCGCGGCCGTGCTGGACGTCGCCGACCTGCGGGTGCGCATCGGCGCGCAGGACATTGTCCGCGGCGTCTCGTTCGCGGTGTCCCGCGAACAGACCGTCGGCATCGTCGGCGAGTCCGGCTCCGGGAAGTCCATGACGGTGCTCGCCGCGACCGGCCTGCTCGACGCGCCCGGCGCGACGGTCGGCGGCACCAGCGTGCTCGGCGGCACGGCCGGGGTGCCCGCGACCCAACTCGTCGGGGCGTCGCCCCGGGTGCTGCGCGGCGTGCACGGATCCCGCATCGGTTTCGTGTTCCAGGATCCGGGAACATCGCTGAATCCGCTGCTGACCTTGGAGCGCCAGATCACCGAATCCCTTGAGGCGCACCGTGGCTCGACGCGGCGCGCGGCGCGGGCCCGGGCGTTGGAGCTGCTCGAGGCGGTGGGGCTGCCGGCCGCCCCGGCGCGGCTGCACTCCTATCCGCATCAGCTCTCCGGCGGGCAGCGGCAGCGGGTGATGATCGCGATCGCGCTGGCCTGCGACCCCGAGTTGCTGATCGCCGACGAGCCCACCACGGCGCTGGACGTCACCACCCAGGCCCAGATCATCGAGTTGGTGCGCGACCTGCAGCGCGACTTCGGCACCGCCGTGGTGTGGATCAGCCACGACCTGGGGGTGATCGGCCAGGTCGCCGACGAGGTCACCGTGCTCCACGACGGCAGCGCCGTCGAGCAGGCGCCGGTGCTCGACGTATTCGACAACCCGCAGCAGCCCTACACCCGGGAGTTGCTCGCGGCCCGGCCGATGATCGGCGGTGCCGGGCCCGTCGCGGCCCCCGCGGCGCCGGTGCTGCTCGACGTCGCCGATCTGTCGGTCGGCTTCACCGTCGACACCCCCCGGGGAAAGACCAAGGTCGCTGCCGTGCAGGGTCTGTCGTTCCAGATTCGCCGCGGCACCACGCTGGGACTGGTCGGCGAATCCGGGTCCGGCAAGTCGACGGTGGCCGCCGCGCTGACCACGCTGGTTCGCCCGGATGCCGGCTCCGCGAGGCTCGACGGCGTCGATGTCGCCGACCGCTCCATGCGCCGCCGGATCAGCCTGGTGTTCCAGGATCCGTTTTCGTCGCTGAACCCACGGCAGCGCATCGGTGCGGCGATCGCCGAACCGCTGCGGGTGCACGGGCTGGCCGCCGGTGCGCGCGGGCGTGCCGCGCGGGTCGGTGAGTTGCTCGAACTCGTGGGCCTGACACCCGAATTCGCAGCGCGTTATCCGCACGAGCTCTCCGGCGGGCAGCGGCAGCGGGTCAGCATCGCCCGGGCCGTCGCCGTCGAACCCGATCTGTTGATCCTGGACGAGTCGACGGCCTCGCTGGATGTGTCGGTGCAGGATCGGGTGCTGGATCTGCTCACCGACCTGCAACGCGACCTGGGCCTGACCTATCTGTTCATCGCGCATGACCTCGCGGTGATCGCGCGGATGAGCCACGACATCCTGGTGCTGCGGGACGGCCGGGCCGTGGAGTATCGGCCCGCCGCCGAGTTGTTCGAGCACCCCGACGACGACTACACCCGCGCGCTGCTGGCCGCGGTGCCGCCGGCGCGCCCTCGCGGCCACGCGTAGCGCCGGCGTGAAAGGGTGCACCGATGACTTCGTTGAACGGCAAAGTGGCCCTGGTGACCGGCGCCTCCTCCGGGTTGGGGGCGGCCACGGCGCAACTGTTCGCCGAGCGCGGCGCCACGGTGTTCGGCATCGCCCGCGACACCGAGCGGATGGCGGCGGTGTTCGCCGAGATCCCCGGCGGCCAATACGCGTCGTTCGACATCGCGAGCCCGCAGGCCTGCCGCGACGCCGTGCAGCGCTGTGTGCAGGAGTTCGGTCGGCTCGACGTCTTGGTCAACGCCGCCGGATTCCACCAGATGCGCCACACCCAGACGATGACCGATGAGGACTGGGACCACGACCTGGCAGTGAACCTGACCGGGCCGTTCCACCTGTGCCGGGCCGCGCTGCCGCATCTGCTGACCGCCGGCGGCAACATCGTCAACGTGTCGTCGGTGGCGGGGCTGGAGGGCGAGGTGTATTCGTCCGGATACTGCGCCGCCAAGCACGGCATCGTCGGCCTGACCCGGGCGCTGGCGGTTGAGTACAGCGCCGAACGGCTCCGGGTCAACGTGGTCTGCCCCGGCGGGATGACCACGCCGCAGGTCACCGACTTCGCCGCGCCCGAGAATGCGGACTGGAACCTGATCATGCGCATCGCCGCGCCCCGCGGAATGATGGACCCGGTCGACGTCGCCAAGGCGATCGCGTTTCTGGCCAGCGACGACGCGGCGGCCATCCACGGCTCGGTGTACCGAGTGGACAACGGCAAGGGTGCCGGCTGAGTAATCTCGGGTCCATGACAGCGTCGCGGGGAGTGGTCCGATCCGTGGCCACCGAGGCCAGCGCCGGGGTCGCCGGTTCGATCGCCACCGCCCGCAGCGCCGGCGTGGCCGGCTCGATCGCCACCGTCACCAGCGCGGGCGTGGCCGGCTCGATCGCCACTGCCGGCAGCGCCGGGATCGCCGGAAGCTTCCTGACCGCATTGTCTTTCATGCTCAGTGGCTGCCTGGGCTGCCTCGGGTGTTTCGCCTGCCACCTGTGCATCGGCTGCGTGGGCTGCGCCGACTGCACCAACTGTGTCGGGTGTGTGGGCTGCGTCAACTGCTCGGGGCTGCGCAACGCCGTCGGCCTGCGCAACGTCCACCGGTGAGCGTCCACGCCTACCGCCGGTGACCACCGGGGTCGGGCAAGATGGGACAGCATGAACGCAGCGACGACTCCGGACACCTCCACGGGCCTCCTGGCCTGGCTGTTCCGGCTGCCCAAGCGAATCCTGTCGCTGCGCACCATCGTCATCGCCGGGATGGCCGGCGTCATCGGCACCATCCTGGTCATCGGCGGCTGGGTGTGGTTCGGCATCATCAACGACCAGTACAGCCAGCTCGATCGCCGATTGGACTCGGTGAGCAGCCTCGGCGACTTCAGCAACATCCTCACCGCGCCGCCGCCGGCCGGCGGCGACCTGCAGCACGAGGAGGGCAGCCTGGTCCGAACGGCCCGGATCGGGCAGGTCACGGTCTCGACCCCCAGCGACGTGGTGCTGCCCGAGTTCGACGACGGCTACACCAACACCACGATCGACGGCGTCGATTATCGGGTCCGCACCTTCCAGGTCGGCCCGGCCTCGATTGCGCTCGGCTCGCCGCTGGAGGAGACGCAGGACCGCATCGACGCCCTGCACATGCGGGTGCTGATCATCTGCATCAGCCTGATCCTCACCACGTTGGTCGTGGGTTGGGTGATCTCGCTGGTGATGATCACCCCGTTCCGGCGGCTGGCCCAGCAGGCCCGCGCGATCAACGCCCAGTCCACCCCGGACGAGGTGCAGGTGCGCGGCGTATGGGAGGCGGTCGAGATCGGCGAGGCCGTCGAGGGCATGCTCGCCCGGATCGGCAAGGAGCAGGAACGCACCAAGGCCGCGCTGGAATCGGCCCGCGATTTCGCGGCGGCCGCCTCGCACGAACTGCGCACCCCGTTGACCGCGATGCGCACCAACCTCGAGGTCTTGTCCACCCTCGACATGCCCCCCGACCAGCGCCAGGAGCTCATCGGCGACGTGATCCGCACCCAGAGCCGCATCGAGACCACGCTGTGGGCGTTGGAGCGGCTGGCGCAGGGCCAACTCACCACCGCCGACGACTTTGTGCCCGTCGACATCACCGAGATCCTCGACCGCGCCGCCCACGACGCCGAGCGCAGCTACCCCGACCTGAAGGTCTCCCTCGCCGCCTCCACCACGGTGCTGATGGTGGGTCTGCCCGCGGGTCTGCGGCTGGTGATCGACAACGCCATCGCCAACGCGGTCAAGCACGGCGGCGCCACCGAGGTCCGGCTCGACGCGATCAGCTCGGCCACCGGCGTGCAGATCACGGTCGACGACAACGGTTCCGGCGTGCCCGAGGCCGAACGCACCGAGGTGTTCGAACGGTTCTCCCGCGGCTCGACGGCCTCGCGTTCGGGGTCGGGCCTGGGGCTGGCGCTGGTCGCACAGCAAGCCGAGGTACACGGCGGGACCGCGCGGCTGGAGAAGAGTCCGCTGGGCGGCGCCCGGCTGGTGCTGGACCTGCCCGGCGTGCAGTAACGCAAGGTCACGGTCGCCAAAGGGCTTGGTAACAACGCGATCACGGGCGGCCGCGCGTGCCGGGTTCGGCACCGGCGCCCGGCTAGCTTGCCGATGTGACGGACGCACTGAGAACCTCGACCCGGATGGCCACCGCCACCCTGCTGGCGGCGATGTTGACCGCGATGTTCCTGATCGTGGGGCCATCGCCGCAGGCCAAGGCGGTCTCCCAAGTGCCCATCGAATACCTCGACGTGCCGTCGCCGTCGATGGGGCGAAACATCCGCATCGAATTCCTCGGCGGCGGACCGCACTCGGTGTATCTGCTCGACGGCCTGCGCGCCCAGGAGGACTCCAACGGCTGGAACATCAACACCGCGGCGTTCGACTGGTTCAACGGGTCCGGGATCTCGGTGGTGATGCCCGTCGGCGGTGAGTCCAGCTTCTACACCGACTGGTACCGGCCGGCGGCCGGCTCGGCCGGCACCACCACCTACAAGTGGGAAACCTTTCTGACCCAGGAGCTTCCGGCGTGGCTGGCCGCCAACAAGGGCCAGGACCCCACCGGCAACGCGGTGGTGGGGCTGTCGATGGCCGGCGGCGCGGCGCTGACGCTGGCGATCTGGCATCCGCGCCAGTTCATCTTCGCCAGCTCGCTGTCGGGGTTCCTGAACCCGTCGCACGGCCTGTGGCCCACGCTGATCGGCCTGGCCATGAAGGACGCCGGCGGCTTCAACTCGGTGGACATGTGGGGCCCGGCCAGTGACGTCGCCTGGAAGCGCAACGACCCGATGGTCAACATCAATCGGTTGGTGGCCAACCGGACCGCGCTGTGGATCTACTGCGGCAACGGCACCCCCTCGGACCTGGACAACGGCGGGGACTTCGGCACCAACTTCAGCGCGCAGTACCTGGAGAACATCACCGCGAGCACCAACAAGGACTTCCAGCAGCGGTATCTGGCCGCCGGTGGCCGCAACGCGGTGTTCAACTTCCCCACCAACGGCACCCACAGCTGGGGTTACTGGGGTTCGCAGTTGCAGGCGATGAAGCCCGACCTGGTGCGCATCCTGACCACGCCGACCCCGGCGCCCCTGCCGGCACCCGCACCCGCGCCGGCGCCGCTGCCGGGCCAGGCGGGGCTACCCGCGGCGCTCCCGGCGGCGGGCCCACCGGCCGCGCAGCCGGTCGCGGCGCGGCCCGTCGCGCTGCCGCCGGCGCTGCCGGTCTCTTAGCCCAAACGCCGGCCCGAACGCCCCGCCGCCAGTTATCGTGATGATTACTGTAAGCCCGTTCGCCGGCCCGCGGACACCGAGAGATTGGGGCGGCATTGTCCGTCGAACAGAAGGTCACCTACTGCCGGATCTGTGAGCCGATGTGCGGCCTGATCGCCACGGTCGACAACGACCGCCTGGTTTCGCTGCGGCCGGACCAGGACCATCCGCTGTCGCAGGGCCGGGCCTGCCCGAAGGGCATCGCGTTCACCGAGGTACAGAACGACCCGGACCGGGTGCTGACGCCGCTGCGCCGGCAACCCGACGGCAGCTTCACCCCGGTGTCCTGGGATGCGGCGCTCGACGACATCGCCGCGCGGTTGCAGCGCGTCCTGACCGAGTTCGGCGGCGACGCGGTGGGTCAATACTTCGGCAACCCGGCGGCTTTCGGCTATGCCGCCAGCATCTGGTCGGGGTTCTTCATGAAACGCATCGGAGCCAACCACCTGTATTCGGCGGGCTCACAGGACATCAACAGCCGCTACGTCGCCAGCCGCCTGCTCTACGGCGCCGCGACCCAGTTGCCGTTTCCCGACCTGCCGCGCACCGACTTCCTGTTCATGCTCGGCGCCAACCCGCTGATCTCCCACGGCAGCGCGCTGCGGGCGCCACGAATCCGCGACGACCTGGCGGGCATCGTCAAGCGCGGCGGCCGCGTCGTGGTCGTCGATCCCCGTCGCACCGAGACCGCCGCGGCCTACGAGCACGTCGCGGTGCGGCCGGACTCCGACGCCTGGTTGCTGTTGTCGATGCTGCACGTCATCTTCGCCGAGCACCTCGAGGACCGCCGGGCCATCGCCGCCCAGTCCACCGGTGTCGACACGCTGCGGGCGCTGTGCGCGGACTTCCCGCCCGAGGACACCGCGGCGCGCACCGGTGTGCCGGCCGACGTGCTGCGCGACCTGGCCCGGGACTTCACCGCCGCGCCCACCGCGGTCGCCTACGCCCGCACCGGTGCCTGTCTGGGACATCACGGCACCCTGGTGAGCTTCCTGATCGACGTGCTCAACGTCGTCAGCGGCAACCTGGACTCCCCCGGCGGCAGCCTGATGTCGCACGCGGTCATCCCCCTGGAGGACGCCGGCGAGAAGACCGGCGCGTTCGACTACGACACCAAGCGCTCCCGGATCGGCAACTTCCCCGCCGTCCACAACACCTTCCCGGCCGCGGTGATGGCCGACGAGATCACCACCCCCGGCCCCGGCCAACTGCGCGCGCTGTTCGTGCTCGCCGGCAACCCGGTGCTGTCGGTGCCCAACAGCGCGGCCCTCGACCAGGCGCTGCGGGACCTGGATCTGTTTGTCTCCCTGGACTTTTACGTCAACGAGACCAACCGCCACGCGCACTACATCCTGCCCAGCACCACGATGCTCGAACGCGACGACCTGCCGATGGCGTTCGCGGCGTGCTGCCCCTCGGTCTACATCCAGTCCACCGAGGCCGTCGTCAAGCCCTACGGACAGGCCCGTCAGGAGTGGGAGGTGTTCACCGATCTGGCCGACCGGATGGGGATATCGATGCTGGCCACCGGTTCGATGGAACGACTCAACCCGGTGCTGCACTGGCTCGAGCGGCGCGGTCTGCGGTTCACGCCGCGGCGCATGATGGATCTGCTGTTACGGACCGGCCCCTACGGCGATCGCTTCGGATTGCGGCGCCGCGGCCTCAATCTCAAGAAATTGAAACAGCGCCCGCACGGCATCATGCTCGCCGAACACACCCCGCACGGCGTGCTGGCCAAGGTGGTCCGGCACAACGGCGGCAAGGTGCTGCTGGATCCCGACCAGATCGTCGCCGAGATCGGCCGGCTCGGCCACGCACCGACCACCAGCACGGAATTTCCGCTGCTGGCCATCGGCATCCGCGAGCTGAAGTCGCAGAACAGCTGGATGCACAACAGCCCCACGCTGATGAAGGGCAACCGGCGGCACCGCGCCCGCATCAACGCCCACGACGCCCGGGCCGCCGGCCTGGCGGACGGCGGCCGGGTCCGGGTGATCTCGGCCGACGGCGCCGTCGAGACCGAGGTGATGATCACCGACGAGGTGGGTCCCGGCACCATCGCGATCCCGCAGGGTTGGGGGCACCGCGGCGGTGGGTGGCAACTGGCCAACGCCAACCCGGGGGTCAACGTCAACGAGCTGACCTCGAACCGGGTCGAGGACCTGGAGGTGCTGGCCGGGATGTCGGTCCTCAACGGCGTCGCGGTGCGGTTGGAGGCCGTGCGGCCGGCGCTCGACCTGGCCGCCGCGTCGAGTTCGGTCGAGTCGACCTAGGCGAGGGACCCGGGGCGCCGCGCGGGTCCGGGCCGCAGCCCTTAAGGTCGACCCCGTGACCCGCCTCGACAGCTTCTTCGAGATCAGCGCGCGCGGTTCGACCGTCGCGACCGAACTGCGTGGCGGCGTCGTCACGTTCATCGCGATGGCCTACATCATCGTGCTGAACCCGATCATCCTGTCCGGCACCCCCGACGTCGCGGGCAATGAGCTGGGCTTCACTCAGGTCTCGGCGGTGACCTCGCTGGCCGCCGGCGCGATGACGATCGTGTTCGGCCTGGTGGCCCGGCTGCCGTTCGCGTTCGCGGCCGGTCTGGGCATCAACTCGTTCTTGGCCTCCTCGGTGGTCGGCCTGGTGACCTGGCCCGAGGCGATGGGCCTGGTGGTCATCAACGGCCTGATCATCGTGGCGCTGGCGGTCACCGGGCTGCGCAAGATGATCTTCGAAGCGGTCCCCATGCAGCTCAAGCTCGCGATCACCGCGGGCATCGGGTTGTTCATCCTGTTCATCGGGCTCATCGACGCGGGCTTCGTCGGGTCCACCGGCCGCCCGTCCCCGCCGGTCGGGCTGGGCCGCGACGGCGCCGGTTCGATCGACAGCGTGCCGACCGCGGTGTTCATCCTGACGTTGTTGGTCACCGGGATTCTGGTGGCGCGAAAAGTGCGCGGCGCCATCCTGATCGGGTTGGTCGGCGGCACCGTGGTGGCGGTGGCGATCGAGGCGATCTGGCACTTGGGGTCGGCGACCGAGAACCCCGGCGGCTGGGGCCTGTCGGTGCCGACGCTGTCCGGTTCGCCGTTCTCGATGCCGGACCTGTCGTTGATGGGCGAATTCAGCCTCGACAGTGTCGGGCGGGTCGGGGTCCTGGCCGCGGTGATGCTGGTGTTCACGCTGGTGTTCACCAATTTCTTCGACGCGATGGGGACGTTCACCGGGTTGTCCCGGCAGGCCGACCTCGCCGATGAGCAGGGCAACTTCCCGCGACTGCGCGCGGCGCTGGTCGTCGAGGGTGCCGGTGCGGTGGTCGGCGGTGCGACGTCGTCGTCGTCGAATACGGTGTTCGTCGAGTCCGGCGCGGGGATCGGCGAGGGCGCCCGGACGGGCCTGTCCAGCCTGGTGACCGGCGGATTGTTTTTGGCGGCAATGTTTTTGACCCCACTGGCCGCGATCGTGCCGTCCGAGGTCGCCACCGCCGCCCTGGTGATCGTCGGGGCGATGATGGCCTCGCATCTGCGCGAGATCGACTTCTCGGACTTCTCGGTGGCGCTGCCGGTGGTGCTCACGGTCGCGGTGATGCCGCTGAGCTATTCGATCGCCAACGGCATCGGCGTCGGGTTCATCGCGTGGGTGGTGGTGCGGTCGGCGTCCGGCAAGGCCCGCGAGATCAGCCCGTTGTTATGGATCGTGGCGTTCGGGTTCCTGCTCTACTTCGCGCGCGGCTGGATCGATGCGCTGCTGGGCATCTGAGCGTGCCCGAGGTGCCCCGAAGTAGTCGATGTCGAGGCATCCGCCAATTCCGTTCGGATGAAACAACCTTCGATTAGAGTTTCAGCCGTGGGCGCGGCGTCGGGGGAAGGTCGAAATCCGTGACAGCTATTCTGCGAATGTTGGTTTTCGGGATCGTCGAACTCGCCGCCCTGGGTGCGGTACTGGCGCTGCTCGCCGGCACGGTCGACTACTGGCAGGCCTGGATTTTCCTCGCGGTATTCGCGCTGTCGACGTGGCTTCCCAGCCTTTATCTGCTCCGCAAGGATCCCGCCGCGCACCAACGTCGTAAGCGCGCGGGACCGGTTGCCGAAACCCGCCTGGTGCAAAAGGTCCTCATCGGCTGCTGGTACCTGTCCCTGGCGGCATTGATCGTGGTCAGCGCCCTGGATCACCGCTTCGGCTGGTCGTCGGTGCCCACCGCGATCTGCGTGCTGGGCAGCGTCCTCGTGATCATCGGACTGGGCGTGACGAGCCTGGTGATCATCCAGAACAGCTTCGCGGCCTCCACCGTCCAAGTGGAGACGGGCCAAATGTTGGTCTCGACCGGCCTTTACGGGTTGGTGCGCCACCCCATGTACACCGGCAATGTGATCACCATCGTCGGCATCCCGCTGGCCCTCGGATCCTATTGGGGATTGCTCGCCGTCATTCCCGGCCTGATCGTGCTGATCGTTCGCATCCGTGACGAAGAGAAGTTGCTCTCCGCAGAACTCGACGGCTACCGCGAATATGCGCAGCAGTCGCGCTATCGCCTGGTGCCGCACATGTGGTGAGCCGCGCGGTCAGGGGCCGCTGGGCCCCGGCCCGTCCGGCACCGCGCTGCTGGGCCGATCCAGCTGCTCGCTCAAGCCCCGGACCGACGGCGCCGCAAGAAGATCAGGCACTCCAAGCTCCAGATCCAGCGCCGCGTTGATCGCCGCGACCGCCCGCAGCACGGACAGCGAATCGCCGCCCAGGTCGAAGAACGACTCGTCCACCCCGACGCGGTGCACACCCAGCACCTCGGCGTAGATGCTGGCCAGAATCTGCTCGATCAGCGTCGTCGGCGCCTGGTAGGTGCCGACGGTTCCACGGTCCTCGGTGACCGCTTCCCCGACCGGTTCGCTCAGGGCGCGCAGCCGTGGGTAGTGGCGGGCGTCGGGCAGATCCATCGACGCCAACCGCCGCCCCGGGTGCGCGGTCATCGCCGCCAACACGTGTTCGAATCGCTCGATCAACGCCCCGATGTCGGCAGCGTCGAACACGTCGGTGTCGTACTGCACCCGAAGCTCCATCTCCCGGCCCGGCCCGGCCTGCACCGTCAACGGGTAGTGATAGAAGTCGCGGCTGGTGACGTCGGTGATGGCCAGGCCATCGAAGCCCGGCGGGGTGCCGGTGTCGGTCGGATAGTTCTCGTAGACGAAGACCGTGTCGAACAACGTTTCCTGGCCGGTGATCCGATGGATGTCGCTGAGCGCGAGGTGCTGGTGTTCGAGCGTGTCGTTCTGGGCGCTTTGCAGCTGCTCGAGCAGGTCGGTCGTGGTGGTCTGCGGGGTCATCGTGGCGCGCACCGGCACGGTGTTGATCAGCAGTCCCACCATCGATTCCGCGCCGGCGACCTCGGCCTGGCGTCCCGAGACGACGGTGCCGAACGCGACGTCGTGCCGACCGGTCAGCGAGCTGAGCAACTGGGCCCAGGCGCCCTGCAGCACGACGTTGACCGTCGTGTGCAGCGAACGCGCCAGCTTGCCAAGGGCCCGAGTCGTTTTCGCGGATATCCGGAAAGTGTCCACCCGGCGCGGCCCGAATCCCAACTTCCGGGGCGGGCCGATCAGGATCGGGGTGTCGAAACCCGCCAGCACCGCACGCCAGGCCGCATGTGCCGCGGCGTGGTCCCGCTCCGCCAACCACGTCGTGAAACCGCGGTACGGCGAGGCCGCGGGCAGGCGCAACCCGTGGTAGCCGGCGAAGATCTCCTGCATCAGGATCGGCATCGACCAGCCGTCTAGCACGATGTGGTGATTGGTGAGCACGAACCGGTGCCGGTGGTCGCCCACCCGAATCAGCGCGGCCCGGAACGCGGGTTGCGCCGACAGGTCGCAGACCGCGGCGCGTTCCGCCCCGCGGACCTGGTCGACCCGCTCGTCGACCGCAGCGGCGCTGCCGTCGGCCAGCGCGTCGACATAACGCCAGGGTGCGACGGGCGCACGCGGGATCACCTGCACCGGCTGTTCATACTGCGGGCAGAAGCGGGCCGCCAGGTGGGGATGGCGGCCGACCACGGCCTGCACGGCCTCTCGCAGCCGATGCTGATCGAGCGGACCGGTCAACTCGATGTCCAGTTGCACCGCGTACACATCGTCATCGGAGCACTTGGCGATGTTGGCGTGGTAGAGCAGCCCCTGCTGCAGCGGCGTCAGCGGCAGGACATCGGCAACCGGAAACTGTTGGTGGAGTTCATCGATCTGCTGCTGACTCAATCGGGCCGGCATGATGTCCGACGGCGTCAGCCCGCCCCCGCCGCGACGCACATGCGCGCAGATGCCCGCCAGGGCGTCGAACCACAGCCGGCTGACCCGGGTGACCGCGATGCGGTCCAGCGCCGTGGGCGCCCAGGTCCAGGTGGCGTTGAGATGCGGGCCGGTGTCGGTGTCGATGGTGACCGCGTTGAGTTCGACCGCATGCGCGAGCGGTGTGGGCATCGCGCCGGCCCCGGCCAGCGACAAACCCTCCTGGCTGAACCGCCACAGGTCGCCGGTGGCATAGGCCGTCGGCGCACCCAGCCGCCCCAGGTAATTGAATCCGATCACCGGGTCCGCCCCGGCCAGATCCACCTCGGGATTCAGATACCGCAACAGCCCATAGGTCAGGCCGTCGGGCAGCGCCCGAAGCTGCTCTTTGGCGTCCTTGATCACCGCACCGAGCGCGGCGTCGCCGGCGACCACCTGCGTCCAACGCAGGCCGCCGTGGGATTGCCCGACACTCAAGGCCACGGGGTACTTGGTGGTGAACCAGCCCACCGTCCGCGACAGGTCGACATCGCCGAGTTCCTCGTGTCGGCCATGCCCCTCCACGTCGATGACCATCGGCGCGCCGCCGGTCCCCAGGTATTGCGTCCACGCCAACGCGAAGGCGATCAGCAGGATTTCGTGCACCCCGGCGTGGAACGCGGCGGGCACCTCGCCGAGCAGCATGTGCGTGGTCTCGGCGTCCAGTAACTCCGTCAGGTGACCGGCCGTGGCGAACGTGTCGACACCGGGCTGCGGGGCGGGCAACGCGGCCGGAACCGCCGCCACCTGCCGCCACGCCGCCGCCTGCGCGACGACGTCCGCGGCACGGGCATGCTCGGGCAGCAGCTCCGCCCACCGCCGGAACGACGTCCCGGACTGCGGCACCAGCACGGGCTGCCCACCGCGGTGCTGGGTCCAGGCAATGTCCAAATCCTCCAACAGGATTCGCCACGACACGCCGTCGACGGCCAGGTGGTGGATGATCAGCGCCAGCTGCCCGGAGGCGGACACCCACAGCGCGCTGAGCATCGCGCCGGTGGCCGGGTCCAGACGCGACCGCGCCGCCACCAGCGCCGCATCGGTCAGCGCCTCCACCGAGTGCAGCCGGTCGGCGGCGGAAACGGTGCCCGCCTCCGGGACCGTCAGCACCCACCCGCCGGCCCGGTCGTCCTCGGCGTACAGCCGCAGCATGGCGTGCCGATCCAGCAGCGCCTGCAGCACGACGACCACGTCGGCCTCGGTCGCTCCCGCCGGAGCCTGCAACAACACCGTCTGGTTGAACTCGTCGATCGGACCGTCGGGGCTTTCCAAACCCTTGAGCCACCGCATGATCGGAGTGGCGATCACCGGTCCCAGGCCCTCGTCGACCGCACCGCCGGTGGCGTCGGCGAACCGCACGACGCGGGCCAGTCGCGCCACGGTCTGCTGCACGAAGATGTCGCGGGGGCGGCCCATCAGGCCGGCGGCGCGGGCCCGCCACACCACTTGGATCGCCGAGATGCTGTCGCCGCCCAGGTCGAAGAAAGAGTCGTCGACCCCTACCTGTTCGAGCCCCAGCACCTCGGCGAAGATGCCCGCCAGGGTCTCCTCGACGGGGGTGGCCGGGGCGCGGTAGTGATCGACGTCGGAGTATTCCGGCGCCGGCAGCGCCCGAGTGTCGAGCTTTCCGTTCACCGTCAACGGCAGCGCCTCGATCGCCACCACCGCGGCCGGGACCATGTAGGACGGCAGCCGCTCCGCCAGCGCCGCGCGCAGCGCGACCGGATCGGCGCCGCCGGTGACGTAGCCGACCAGGCGCACGGCGGCGGGCCGGTCCTCCCGGGCGATCACGACCGCCTGCTCGACACCGTCCAAATCCGCCAGCACCGACTGGATCTCACCGAGTTCGATGCGGTGGCCGCGGATCTTCACCTGCTCATCGGCCCGCCCCAGATAGCGCAGATGCCCGTCGCTGCCCCAGCACACCAGATCCCCGGTCCGATACATCCGCATGCCCGCTGCTCCCGCAGGCCCGAACGGGCACGCGACAAACCTGGTGGCCGTCAACCCCGAACGCCCCACATAGCCCTGACCGAGGCCCGCACCGGCGACGTACAACTCCCCGACCACGCCGATCGGCACCGGCTGCAACCGCCCGTCGAGCACAAAGAACGCCAGATGCCCAAGCGGTACCCCGATCGGGCTGATGGTGCTGTCGACGTCGGCCGCGACGATCTCGCGGAAGGTGGCGTGCACGGTGGTCTCGGTGATCCCGTACATGTTGATCAGCCGCGGCGAGTCGGGGTGGTCATCCACCCAGTTCGACAGGCGCTGCGGGTCCAGGGCCTCGCCGCCGAACACCACCGCTTCGAGCGCGAGATCGGATTTCAACCCGGGGGCCAGTTCCTCGACGGTTTGCAGCGCGTAGAACGCCGACGGGGTCTGGCTCAACACGTTGACCCGCTCGGTGACCAGCAGGTCGTGGAAGTCCTCCGGCGACCGGACCACGGTGTCGGGCACGATCACCAGCCGTCCGCCGTGCAGCAGCGAGCCGAAGATCTCCCACACCGAAAAGTCGAAGGCCAATGAATGACTCTGCGCCCAGGTCTGATTGGCCGACAAGTGGAGTCGGGTGTCGATCGCGTCCAGCAGCACGGTCACATTGCGATGCGGGATCGCCACGCCCTTGGGCACGCCGGTGGTCCCGGAGGTGTAGATCAGGTACGCGACATCGTCGGGGCCGGCCGGCGCCGGCGGGCGCACGGGCCGCGGGTCGATATCGGGATCGTCGATATCGAGGACCGCCGGACCGCGCCCCGCGACCCGGTGGGCCAGGTCCGCGGTGGTGAGTGCGGCCGCTGGGGCGGCGTCGGCGAGCACGAAATGCACGCGGGCATCGGGCACCCCCGGGTCGATCGGCACATAGGCCGCGCCGATCTTCAGTACCGCCAGCATCGCCGCGACCGCCTCGGGCGACCGGGGCAGCAACAACGCCACCCGCTGCCCCGGGCCGACACCGCCCTCGATCAACCTGTGCACCAACCGGTTCGAGGCCTCGTCCAGCTCGCGATACGTCACGTGACGGCCCGCGCAGCTGACCGCCACCGCTTCGGGAGCACGGACCACCTGCGCGGCGAACCGGGCCGGGATCGACTCCCCCGTCACCGGTGCGGCCAATCCCGACCGGTTGCCGAAGGCGTCGAGGCAGGCGTGTTCCTCGGCATCGAGCACATCGATGCGGGACAGTCGACGGGTGGTGTCGGCCGCCATGGCCTCGATCACCCGCCGCAGTCGGCCGATCAGGGTTTGGATGCTGTCGGCGTCGAAGACGTCGGTCCGGAATTCCACGGTGCCGGAGATCCCCGCGGCCGCACCGTCTTCGGTGTGACGCTCGGCCAGCGACAGCGACAGATCCATGCGGGCGGTCTGGGTGTCCAACGGAAGCTGGGTGACCTGCAGCTCCCCCAGCGCCACCCGGTCGTCGGGGCCGCCGGTCCGCCCGGGCACGTTCTGCCAGGCCAACATCACCTGGACCAGCGGGTGGTGGGTCAGGGACCGCGCCGGATTGAGCCGTTCGACCAGCACCTCGAAGGGCACGTCTTGATGCTCGAAGGCGGCCAGGCTGCGCTCGCGGACCTGCGCCAGCATCTCGGCGACGCTCGGATCCTCGGCCAGATCGACCCGCAGCACCAACGTGTTGACGAAGAACCCGACCAACGGGTCGAGGGCGGGGTCTCGGCGCCCGGCGATCGGAAAGCCCACCGCGACATCGGCACTGGCACTGAGCTTCGACAGCAACGTCAGCAGCGCGGCCTGCAACACCATGAAACTGGTGGCGTTGTGTTCTCGTGCCAGCCGGGAAACCTGCTCCTGCAGCCGCGCCGGCCATTCCACCGCAACGCGCGCGCCACGCTGATCGGCCACCAGCGGGTAGGGCCGATCGGTCGGCAGCGCCACCCGGTCGGGCATCCCCGCCAACGCGTGCTCCCAATACCGCAACTGGGTGGCGATGCGGCTGTCGTCGTCGTCGAGCTCGCCGAGCTGCGCGCGCTGCCACAGCGTGTAGTCGACGTACTGGACGGGCAACGGCTCCCACTCGGGCGGTCGACCGGCGCAGCGGCCGGCATAGGCCATCCCGAGATCGGCCACCAGCGGCGCGACGGACCAGCCGTCGGCGGCGATGTGATGCACCGCGGCCACCAGCAGATGTTCCTGTTCGGAGATGCGGAAAAGCCGCACCCGCAACGGGATCTCGGCCGCCAGGTCGAAGCTGTGCCGGGCCGTCTCGTCGACCGCTTCGCGCAGCCGGCTTTCCGGCCAGTCGGTCGCATCGCGCACCGCCCAGCCGATGTCGGCGCGCTCGGCGGCGACCACGAGCTGCTGGGGCAGCCCGTCTACGGCCGGAAAGAGCGTGCGCAGGCTCTCGTGCCGGGCCACCACGTCCGCGAAGGCAACACCCAGCGCCTCGGCATCCAGCCGGCCCTCCAGCCGCAGCCCCACCGCCAGGTTGTAAACCGGGGAGGGGCCGTGCAGTTGGTCGACGAACCACAGCCGGCTCTGGGCGAACGACAGCGGCACCACCGCGGGTCGCTCCCGCGCCTGCAGCGGTTCCAGGCGATCGTGCTCCCCGCCGACCTGGCGCGCCAGCTGGGCCACTGTGGGTGCGTCGAACACCGTGTGCACCGCCAGTCCGGCTTCCAGAGCCCGGTTGATCGCGCCGATCAGGCGCATCGCGAGCAGCGAGTCGCCGCCGAGGTTGAAGAACGAGTCGTCGACGCCCACCCGCGGCACGCCCAGGACGGTGGCGTAGATGCCGGCCAGGATCTCCTCGACGGCGTTGCTCGGAGCCCGATAACGTGGGGTGTCTTGGTATTCCGGGGCCGGCAGCGCCCGCTTGTCGAGCTTGCCGTTGACCGTCAACGGCAGTGCGTCCAACACGGCCACCGCCGCCGGCACCAGGTATGACGGCAACCGCTCGGCCAGGGCGGCCCGCAACCCGGCCGGATCGGCGCTGCCGGTGATGTAACCGACCAGTCGTTTGTCGCCAGGATGGTCCTCCCGCACGACCACCACCGCGTGCTCGACACCGTCCAAATCCGCCAGCACGGACTGGATCTCGCCGAGTTCGATACGGTACCCGCGGATCTTGACCTGCTCATCCGCGCGACCCTGGTACTCGAGCTGACCGTCCGGGCCCCAGCACACCCGATCACCGGTCCGATACATCCGCATTCCCGGTGCCTCCGGTCCACCGAACGGGCACGCCACGAACCGCCCGGCCGTCAACCCCGCCCGGCCGACATAACCCAGGCCCAGCCCGGCCCCGGCGACGTACAACTCCCCCACCACGCCCGGCGACACCGGCCGCAGCCAGTCGTCGAGGACGAAGAAGGCCAGATGCGGCAACGGCACCCCGATCGGGCTCACCGCGTTCTCGGCATCCGCGGCCGAGATCTCGCGGAACGAGGCATGCACGGTCGTCTCGGTGATCCCGTACATGTTGATCAACCGCGGCGACCCCGGTTGATCGTCCAGCCAGGCCGAAAGACGCTGCGGGTCCAGCGCTTCCCCACCGAAGATCACCGCCTCCAACGCCAACCCGGCGCGCGCGTCGTCGATGGTCTGCAAACCGTAGAACGCCGACGGCGTCTGGCTCAGGACGTTGACCTGCTCGGCGACCAGCAGCGCATGGAAGTCCGCCGGGGAGCGCACCACCGCATCGGGCACCACCACCAGCCGCCCACCATGCAACAGCGCCCCGAAGACCTCCCACACCGAGAAGTCGAACGCCGACGAATGACACTGCGACCACACCTGACCGACCGAGAACTCCATGCAGTCGTCGATCGCCGCCAGCAGCGCGGTCACGTTGCGATGGGCGACCGCGACCCCCTTGGGCACCCCCGTCGTGCCCGAGGTGTAGATCACGTACGCCACATCATCGGAACACGGCTGCGGCAACACCACATTCGCGACGGCCGCACGCGCGTCGGGATCGTCGATGGCCAGGACCGCCGGTGCGGCTCCACTCAACCGGGCCGCCAGGTCCGCGGTGGTCACCGCAACCGCCGGGGACGCGTCGTCGAGGACGAACTGCACCCGTGCATCCGGCACCGCCGGATCGATCGGCACATACGCCGCGCCGGATTTCAGCACGCCCAGCATCGCCACGACCGTCTCCACCGACCGCGGCAGCAACAGTGCCACCCGCGATCCCGGGCCCACGCCGTGCGTGGCCAGCCGGTACGCCAGTTCATCCGAGGCGGCGTCGAGTTCCCGATACGACATGTGCCGGTCACCGCAACTGATCGCGACCGCTCCCGAGCGGCTGGCGACCTGCTCAGCGAACGACTCCAGAATCGACATCGGTTCCCCCCTTCAAGGCCGCCCGGTTACCCCATCCCTCCAGTGCCGCCCGTTCCTCGGCGTCGTCCAGGTTGATGGCGGACAGGCGCCGGGTGACATCTGCGGTCATCGCCGCCAGCGCCCGCTGGAACCGGTCGAGGATTTTGTGGATGCCCTCGGCGTCGAACACCTCGGTGTCGAATTCGACTCGGAGCAGCAGTTCGGTGCCGGCCATCGCCTGCATGGTCAGCGGATAGTGGTTGTACTCGCGCCCGGTCACGTCGGTGATGGCCAACTCGCCCGTGGCGTGCAGGGCCGCGCTGTCCACCGGGTAGTTCTGGTACACGAACAGGGTGTCGAAGAGCTGGTCGTGACCGGTGGCACGGTGGATCTCGCTCAGCGCCAGATGCTGATGGTCCAGGGTGTCGCTGTGGCAGCGCTGCAGGGCGTCGAGCAGGTCGGCGACCGTGGTGTACGGCGTGATGTGGGCGCGCACCGGCACGGTGTTGATCAGCAGGCCGACCATGGCGTCGGCACCCGCCACCTCGGCCGAGCGGCCGGACACCGCGACGCCGAACGCGATGTCGTGCTGGCCGGTGAGCCACATCAGCAGCTGCGCCCAGGCCCCCTGCAGCACGGTGTTGACGGTGGTGTGCTGACTGCGCGCCAATTCGGTTACGGCACCGGTTATTTCGGCGGAGAGTCGGAATGATTCGGTGCCGCGCCGTCCCGGCTGCGACCGGCCCGGCGCGACCAGGCTGGGAACGTCGAACTCGGCCAGCACGTCACGCCAGGCCTCGTGGGCGGCCGCGACGTCCCGGTCGGCCAGCCAGGTGACGAATCTGCGATAGGAACCCGGGGTCGGCAGCCGCTGCCCGTGGTAGCCGGCGAAGATCTCCCGCAGCAGGATCGGCAGCGACCAGCCGTCGAGCACGATGTGGTGATAGGTCAACACGAATCGGTACTCGCTGTCGGCGGTGCGGATCAACGACGCCCGGAACGCCGACTGATGGACCAGATCGCACACCGCGGCGCGGTCGGCAGCGCACAGCCGCTGGATCTGCTCGTCGTGATCGGGGTGGGAGGTCACCTCGTGGTACTGCCACGGAACGGTCGGCTCGGCACTGATGATCTGCACCGGTTCGTCGAACTCCTGGTAAAACCGCGCGGCGAGGTTGGGATGCCGGGCGATCACGGTCTGCACGGCGCCGCGCAGCCGGTCCGGATCCAGGGGTCCGGTGACGGTGACGTCGAGTTGCATTGCGTACACGTCGTCCTCGGCGCCGCGGGCGGCGTTGGCGTGGAACAGCAGCCCCTGCTGCAGGGGCGTCAACGGCAACACGTCGGCAACCGAATGATGCTGGCTCAGTTCGTCGATCTGAGGTTGGGTGAGCCGGGCCGGGACCAGGTCGGACGGGGTCAGACCGCCGCCACCCTGGCGGATGTGACGGCAGATGCCGCGCAGTGCCTCAAACCAGAGCTCGCTGAGCCGGCCGACCCGCGCGGCGTCCAGCGCGGAGGGCGCCCAGGTCCAGGCCGCGTGCAGCTGCGGCCCGTCCGCGGTCTCGACGGTGCTGGCATTGAGTTCCACGGTGTGGCCCAGCGGCATCGGGGTGGCCGCGGCCGCCGCCGTGAACGCCGCGGCGTCGGGGCTGACCTGCCACAGCTGCGCGTCGGGCGCACCGGCCCCGCCCAGCCGGCCCAGGTAGTTGAAGCCGACGTTCGGTTCCGGTCCGGTCAGCTCGACGCCCGGGTTCAGGTAACGCAACAGACCGTAGGTCAGCCCGTCCGGTTGGGTGCGCAGTTGTTCCTTGGCGTCCTTGAGCACGGTGCCCAGTGCCGGGTCACCGGCGACCACCTGGGGCCAGTGCACGCCGCGGGTTCTCAGCGCCACCGGGTATTTGGTGGTGAACCAGCCCACGGTCCGAGACAGGTCGACGCCGGGTGCGAGGTCATCGTCGCGGCCGTGCCCCTCGACCTCGATGGCCACCGCCGAGGTGGTGTCCAGGAAGTGCGTCAGCGCCAATCCGAACGCGATCAGCAGGAGGTCTTGCACCCCGGCGTGGAACGCCGCGGGGGCTTCGCCGAGCAGGGCGCGGCTGGTCTCGACGTCCAGGGCCGCGGTCAGCTGCCCGGCGGTGGCGTAGGTGTCCGAATCCGGTTGCGCGGCCGGCAGCGCCGACGGGCTCGCCAGCACTGAGCGCCACGCGTCGACCTGCGCCACCACCGCCGCGGATTGCGCGTGTTCGGTCAGCAGCGCGGCCCACCGCGCGAACGAGGTTCCGGTGGCCGGCAACGCCACCGGTTCGCCTCGGCGATGCTGTGCCCAGGCAATGTTGAGGTCTTCCAGCAGAATTCGCCACGACACCGCGTCGACGGCCAGGTGGTGAACGATCAGGGCCAGTTGGCCGGTTTTCGGGACCCACACCGCGCTGACCATCGTCCCGGCGGACGGATCGAGCCTCGACCGGGCCGCGGTCAACGCTTCGGCCGACAACGCCTCGACCGTTTCCAGCCGCACCCGGACGGTGCCGGGCTCCGGCACCTGCAGGGACCAGTCCTCGGCCCCGGCCGCCTCGGCGCGCAGTCGCAACATGGCATGCCGATCCAGCAGAGCCTGCAGAACGGCCGCCACCTCGGCCGTGGTGACCCCCGCGGGCGCTTGCACGACCACCGTCTGGTTGAACTGGTCGACCGGTCCGGTCACGGTGCGCAGCCACCGGATGATCGGCGTCGGCGGCACCGGTCCGACATGCTCGTCGACCGGGCCGCCGTCGTCGTCGGTCACGCCGACCACCTGCGCCAGCCGGGCCACGGTCTGCTCGACGAAGATGTCGCGGGGCCGACACACCACACCCGAGGCCCGGGCCCGGGCCACCACCTGCATCGACAGGATGCTGTCGCCGCCCAGATCGAAGAACGAATCATCGACACCGACCCGCTCCAACCCGAGGACCTCGGCGTAGATGCCGGCCAGGATCTCCTCCACCGCATCGGCCGGGGCGCGGTACCGCTCGGTGTCCTGATAATCCGGGGCCGGCAACGCGCGGGTGTCGAGCTTGCCGTTGACCGTCAACGGCAACCCGTCCAACACCACCACCGCGGCGGGCACCATGTACGGCGGCAACCGATCGGCCAACGCCGCACGCAGTGCCGCCGAATCCACCGTACCGGTGCTTGCTTCGGTGACATAGCCCACCAAGCGTTGGGTGCCCGGCGGGTCTTCACGGGCGATCACCACCGCCTGCGCGACGCCCTCGATCGCGGCGAGCGCGGCCTGGACCTCACCGAGTTCGATGCGGTAACCACGGATCTTGACCTGATCATCGGCGCGGCCCAGATACTGCAACTGCCCATCGGGACGCCAACTCACCAGATCCCCGGTCCGATACATCCGCAGACCCGCCGCCCCGAACGGGCACGCCACAAACCGCGCGGCGGTCAGGTCCGGGCGGCCCAGATACCCGCACGCCACGCCGTCGCCGGCCACGTACAGCTCACCGACCACCCCGGCGGGCACCGGCCGCAACCACTCGTCGAGCACGAACAGCGCCGCGGTCGCCACCGGCGCCCCGATCGGCACCCCCGACCCGGGCAGCAGCGGCGCGCTCATCGACGCGTACACCGTGATCTCGGTGGGACCGTAGGCGTTGATCGCCACTCGGCCCGGCGCCCACCGGTCCACGACATCGGCCGGGCAGGCCTCACCCCCGAGCAGCAGCGCCACCGAGTCCAGCCCCGCCGGGGACAGCGCCGCCACGGCCGACGGCGTCTGGGTCAGGACGTTGACCCGCTCGCGTTGCAGCAGTGCATGGAAGTCGTCGGGGGACGCCGCGACGGACTCGGGCACCACCACCAGCCGGGCCCCGCCCAACAGGGCCGCCCAGATCTCCCACACCGAGAAGTCGAACGCGTAGGAATGGCATTGCGTCCACACCTGTTCGGGCGGCAGGTCGTGCGGGGTGGAACGCGCCAGGTGCGTCAGGTTGTGGTGGGTGACGGCCACGCCCTTGGGCACCCCGGTGGTACCCGAGGTGTAGATGAGATACGCGATGTCCTCGGGTGCTGGCTCCGCCGGTGCGGGCGGGTCCGCGAGCGCGGCGTCGTTGGCGTCGTTGATGTCGATGACCGGGAGGCCGCGCCCGGCCAGCCGGTCGGCCAAACCGGCGACGGTGATCGCGACCGCCGGCGCGGCATCGGACAGCATGAAGTCGATTCGGGCCGCGGGTACCGCCGGGTCGACGGCCAGATACGCCGCCCCGGTCTTCAGTACCGCCAACATCGCGACAATCGCCTCCGCGGAGCGTTCCAGCAGCAGCGCGACGCACCCTCCGGGGCCGGCATCCTGCGCGATGATCCTGTGCGCCAACCTGTTTGCGGCCTGGTCCAGTTCGCGATACGTCAGCGAACGCCCCTGATCGGTGACCGCGACGGCGTGCGGGGCGCGCGCCACCTGCGCGGCGAACAGCGTCGGAACCGAGACCGGCGGACCGGTGGGCCCGGTCACCGCCGCCCGATTGCCGAGTTCGGCGAGGCGCGCGTGCTCCTCGGCACCGAGCACGTCGATCGAGGACAACCGCAGCTGCGGATCGGCGGTCATCGCCGTCAACACCTGTTCGAAGCGCTCGATCAGGGTTTCGATGCTCGCGGGGTCGAACACGTCGGTGCGGAACTCCACCGTCCCGGCTATCCCCGCCGGGGCACCGGCACCGCTCCGCCGCTCGGCCAGGGAGAAGCTGAGGTCCATCCGGGCGGTGTGGGTATCCGCCGCCAGCTGCGTGACCTCGAGATCCCCCAATGCCGGCCCGCCGGCGGCGTTGTCGAGTCCGGGCGCGTTCTGCCAGGCCAGTGACACCTGCACCAGCGGGTGATGGGTCAGCGAGCGGGTCGGGTTGAGTCGCTCGACGAGCACCTCGAAGGGCACATCCTGGTGTTCGTAGGCGGCCAGGCTGCGCTCGCGCACCTGAGCCAACAGCTCCGCCACGGTGGGATCCCCGGCCAGGTCGGCCCGCAACACCAGGGTATTGACGAAGAACCCGATCAACTCGTCCAACGCCGGATCGCGCCGGCCCGCGATCGGAAAACCCACGGCCACATCGGAGTTGCCGCTGAGCTTGGCCAGCACGGTCAGCAGCGCGGCCTGCACCACCATGAAGCTGGTCGCATTGTGCTCGCGGGCCACCTCGCCCACCCGCTGCTGCAGCTCGCCCGGCCAATCCAGATCCAGGGTCGCGCCGCGCTGATCGGCCACCGGCGGATAGGGCCGGTCGGTCGGCAACGCGATCCGCTCCGGCAGCCCGGCCAGCGCGTCCTGCCAGTAGGCGACTTGGGCGGCGACGCGACTGCCGCTGTCGTCCACCTCGCCGAATTGCGCGCGCTGCCACAGTGTGTAGTCGACGTACTGCACCGGCAACGGTGCCCAGTTCGGGGCCCGCCCGGCACACCGACTCGCATACGCGAGACCCAAATCGGTGATCAGCGGCGCGACCGACCAACCGTCGGCGGCAATGTGATGCACCACCGCGGCCAACACATGCTCGTCGTCGGCGACCCGAAACAGCCGGGCCCGCAACGGTATTTCGGCGGCCAAGTCGAACGCATGCCGCGCCGCCTGCCTGATCCCCTGGTCCAGCTGGTCCGCCGACCAACCGGCGGCCTCGACGACCTCCCAGCCGAACTGCGCGGCCGCGGGCGGCACGACGAGTTGGCGCGGCACGCCCTCGACGGCCGGGAACAGCGTGCGCAGCGTCTCGTGGCGGGCCACCACATCGGCCAGCGCCGCCCCCAGCGCCTCGGCATCCAGCGCGCCGCGGAGCCGAAGCGCCGTGGGCATGTTGTACACCGGCGACGGGCCCTGCAGCTGATCCAGGAACCACAACCGGGACTGCGCGAACGACAACGGCACCACCGCCGGCCGCTCGCCGGCCACCAACGGGTCCAGTCGGTCTCCGTCCCCGCCGAGCCGCGGTGCCAGCTGCGCCACCGTGGGCGCCTCGAACAACGTGCGCACCACCAGAGCGGCATCCAGCCCCGCGTTGACGGTCGCGACCAACCGCATCGCCGACAGCGAATCCCCACCCAGATCGAAGAACGAATCATCGACGCCGACCCGCTCCACCCCCAGCACGCGAGCGTAGATGCCGGCGAGAATCTCCTCGGTGAGGGTGGCCGGGGCCCGGTAGTGGTCGATGTCGGAATACTCGGGCGGCGGCAGGGCGCGCGTGTTGAGTTTGCCGTTGGCGGTCAACGGCAACGTCGCCAGCTTCACCACCGCGGCCGGCACCATATAGGCCGGCAGCCGCTCGGCCAGCTGGGTCCGCATCTTGGCCGGGTCTGCGGTGCCGGTCACATAGCCCACCAGGCGGGAGTCGCCGGGCCGGTCCTCGCGGGCGATCACAGCCGCCTGCTCGACACCCTCCAAATCGGCCAGCGCCGACTGGATCTCGCCCAACTCGATGCGGTAACCGCGAAGCTTGACCTGCTCGTCGGCGCGGCCCACATACCGCAGCTGCCCATCGGCGTCCCAGCGCACCAGGTCCCCGGTCCGGTACATCCGCTGGCCGGGGGCGCCGAACGGGCACGCCAGGAACCGCGTCGACGTCAGCCCGGCCCGACTCACATAGCCGACGCCGACGCCGCGGCCCGCCACATACAACTCACCGACCACGCCCGGCGGCACCGGGCGCAGCGCGGTGTCCAACACGAACAGCGCGGCCCCCGGCACCGGTGCGCCGATCGGCGGTGCACCCGAGCCGGCGGTCAGGGGCGCAGTCCTGGACGCGCACACCGTGGTTTCGGTCGGACCGTACGCGTTGACCATCAGCCGGCCGGGCGCCCAACGCTCCACCACCTCGGCGGAGCAGCGCTCGCCGGCCACCAGCAACGCGAGTGACCCCAGGCGCTCCGGCGACAGCATCGCCACCGCCGACGGGGTCTGGCTCAACACCGTGACCCGTTCGGCCACCAGCAGCGCGGTGAGGTCCTCGGGTGACCGCGCCACCGACTCCGGCACGATCACCAACCGCCCGCCGTGCAGCAGCGCGCCCCAGATCTCTTCGATCGAGGCGTCGAACGAATACGAATGCCATTGTGTCCAGGCCTGCCCCGCCAGGAAGGTGTCGTGCGAGCCCAACAGCTGGGTCACGTTGCGGTGGGTGATCGCCACCCCCTTGGGGACGCCGGTGGTGCCCGAGGTGTAGGTGATGTAGGCGATATCGTCGGGAGTCGGTGCGTGCAGTGTGGTGCCGGCGCCGGCCCACCCGTCCGTGGCCGACGCCGCGACCTCGTCGGCGTCGATCACCAGCAGGTCGTATCCGCGTACCCGGTCGGCCAGACCGGTGCCCGTGATCGCCGCGGTCGCGCCCGCATCCGTGAGCATGAACTCGATTCGCGCATCGGGCAGGGCGAGGTCCATGGGCAGGTATGCGGCCCCGCTCTTGAGCACCGCCAGCATGGCGACCACCGCATTCGCGCAGCGTTCCGACAACAGCGCCACGCAGGTGCCGGGCCCCACCCCCTGGGAGGACAGCCTGTACGCCAGCCGATTCGCGGCGTCGTCGAGTTCCCGGTACGTCAGTTGCCGGCCGGCGAAGCTGATCGCGACCGCCTCCGGCGCGCGCGCTGCCTGTCGGGCGAACAGGGCCGGCACCGACATCGCGGCCGGGACGGGCGCGGTCAATACCGCCCGGTTACCCCACCGGTCCACCCGGGCGCGCTCGGTCTCGTCGAGCAGATCGAGGGCCGAAAGCCGCTGGCCGGGATCGGAAGTCAGCGCGGTCAGCACCCGGCGCCACCGCTCGATCAACGTCTCGACGCTGGCCGGGTCGAACACGTCGGTGCGAAATTCCACCGCCCCCGCGATCCCGGCCGGCTCACCGGTCGGACTCCACCGCTCCCCGAGGGAGAACGTCAGGTCCATCCGGGAGGTCTGGGTCTGCATCGGCAGCGGGGTGACCTCGACGTCGCCCAGCCGCAGGCCGTCGGTCGGGCCGGTGTCCTGCCAGGGCAGGTTCTGCCAGGCCAGCGCCACCTGCACGAGGGGGTGGTGGGTCAGGCTGCGGGTCGGGTTGAGCCGCTCGACGAGCACCTCGAAGGGCACATCCTGGTGTTCGTAGGCGGCCAGGCTGCGGGTGCGCACCTGCGCCAACACCTCCGCCACGGTGGGGTCACCGCTCAGGTCGACGCGCAGCACCAGATTGTTGACGAAGAAGCCCACCAGTTCATCGAGCGCGTGATCGCGGCGACCCGCGATCGGGAATCCCACGGCCACATCGGAACTGGCGCCGAGCTTGCCCAGCAGCACCGCGAGTGCGGCCTGCATGACCATGAAGCTCGTTGCGTTGTGTTCACCGGCCACCGCCCGCACCTGTTGCTGCAGTTCGGCCGGCCACTGCACCGCCACGGTGGAACCCCGCTGATCGGCCACCGGCGGATAGGGCCGGTCGGTGGGCAGCGCCAACCGCTCGGGCAGTCCGGCCAGCGCGTCTTCCCAGTAGGACAGCTGCGCGGCGATGGGGCTGTCGCTGTCGTCGAGGTCACCGAGTTGCGCGCGCTGCCACAGCGTGTAATCGACGTATTGCACGGCCAGCGGCGCCCAGTCCGGGGCCCGGCCCCGAGACCGGCTGGCATAGGCGACGCTGAGGTCGCGCACCAGCGGGGTGAGCGACCAGCCATCGGCGGCAATGTGATGCACCACGGCGACCAGGACGTGTTCGGTCTCGGTGACGCGGAACAACGTTGCCTGCAGCGGTATTTCGACGGACAGGTCGAAGCTGTACCGCGCCGTGGCGGCGAGGGCCTCCTCGAGTCGACTCGCCGACCAGCCGGCCGCGTCGATGACGTCCCAACCGAAGTCGACGTGGTCGACCGGACCCACCACCTGCCGGGGTGTTCCGTCGGGTGCATCGAACGTTGTGCGGAGGCTCTCGTGTCGGGCGATCACATCGGCCAGCGCGGCGCCGAGCGCCTCGGCATCGAGCCGCCCGTGCAGCCGCAGACCCACCGGCATGTTGTAAACGGGTGAGGGGCCCTGCAATTGGTCGACAAACCACAGCCGGGTCTGGGCGAACGACAGCGGCACCACCGCGGGTCGCTCGTGGGCCACCAGTGGCTCCAGCCGACCCGCACCGTCGCCGAGACGCGGTGCCAACTCGGCGATCGTGGGCGCCTCGAATACCGCGCGGGCCGCGAGGTCGGTGCCCAAGGCGGCGTTGATCGCCGAGACCAGGCGCATCGTCGAGACCGAATCCCCACCCAGATCGAAGAACGAGTCATCGACGCCGACCCGTTCCACGCCCAGGATGCGGGCGAAGATCCCGGCGAGGATCTCCTCGACCCCACCCGACGGGGCGCGGTACTCGGCTCCGACGTGGTGGTCCGGGGCCGGCAGCGCACGGGTGTCGAGCTTGCCGTTGACCGTCACCGGCAACTCGGCCAGGACCACGACCGAGGCGGGAACCATGTAACCCGGCAGCCGTTCGGCCAGTGCGGCGCGCACGTCGACCGGGTCGGCGCGTCCGGTGACATAGCCCACGAGGCGCTTGTCCCCCGGTTGGTCCTCGCGGGCGATCACCGCGGCCTGCTCGACGCCGTCGACGGCGGTCAATGCGGACTGGATCTCGCCGAGCTCGATTCGATAGCCGCGGATCTTGACCTGCTCGTCGGCGCGGCCGAGGTAGTCCAGTTGTCCGTCGGCGCGCCACCGCACCAGGTCCCCGGTGCGATACATCCGGGCGCCGGGCTCCCCGAACGGGCACGCCACGAATCGGGCCGCGGTCAAACCCGCACGGCGCCAATAGCCCACGCCGACACCGGCCCCGGCGAGGTACAACTCGCCGACCACGCCCGGCGGCACCGGGCGCAGCCACGGATCGAGCACGAAGAACGCCGCCCAGGCCGTCGGCGACCCGATCGGCGGCGATCCCGTGCCCGCCGCCAGTGGCGCGCTGGCGCACAACCACATCGTCGTCTCGGTGGGACCGTAGACGTTGACCATGACCCGCCCCGGCGCCCAGCGGTCCACCAACTCCGGCGGGCAGGGCTCGGCCCCGATCACCAGCGCGGCCGCCTCCAGGCCCGGCACCGCCAGCACCGATGCCGCCGACGGGGTCTGCGTCAACACCGTGACCCGTTCGCGCACCAGCAGCGCGTGGAAGTCCTCCGGGGAGCGGAGCACCGCGTCGGGCACCACCACCAGCCGCCCGCCGTAGAGCAGGGCACCCCAGATCTCCCACACCGAGAAATCGAAGGAATACGAATGGAACTGCGTCCACACCTGCCCTGGCTCCAGCGGCACGCCGATCTGCAGCGAATCGAACAGCTGCGTCACGTTGCGCTGCGTGACCGCGACGCCCTTGGGCGTTCCGGTGGTGCCCGAGGTGTAGATGATGTGGGCGATGTCGTCCGGGTGCGGGGCCGGCGGCGACGTGTGGGCGTACCCGGCCACGGCGGGGTCCTCGATCGTCAGGACCAGCAAGTCGAACCCGTCGAAGCGGGGCGCCAATGCGGCGGTGGTCACCGCCGCCACCGGCACGGCGTCGGTCAGCATGAAGTCGACGCGGGCGGCCGGCAGCGCCGGATCGATGGGCAGATATGCCGCACCGGTCTTGAGCACCGCCAGGATCGCCACGATCGCCTCGGCCGACCGCGGAAACATCACCGCCACCCGATCGCCCGGAACCACTCCGCGGGCAATCAGCAGCCACGCCAACCGGTTCGAGGACTCCTCCAGTTCGCGGTACGTCAGCGATCGCTCACCACAGACCAGCGCCACCGCGCCCGGGGCGCGAGACACCTGCGCCCGGAACAAGTCCGGCACCGATGGTGTGGCGGGCAGGGCGGCCAACACCGCCCGGTTGCCGACCTCGGCGAGCCGGTCGCGTTCGGTATCGTCGAGCAGGTCGATCGCCGACAACGGCGACGTGGGATCGGTGGTCATCGCGGCCAACACCGTCTCGAACCGCCGGGCCACCGCGTCGATTTCGGCGGGGTCGAAGATCTCGGTGTCGTATTCGACGCGCAGGCGCAGCGCATCCTCGGGGATGGCCTGCATGGTCAGCGGATAGTCGGTGGACTCGTGGCTGCTGATCTCGGTGATCCGCAGGCCGTCGGAACCCGCCAGCATGCCGGGGTCCACCGGGTAGTTCTCGAACACGAACAGGGTGTCGAACAAGCGGTCGTGGTCGGTGCTGCGGTGAATCTCGCTGAGAGCCAGATGTTGGTGCTCAAGGGTTTTGGCGTGCGCGCGTTGCAGTTGCTCGAGCAGGTCGACGGTGCTGGTCGCGGCCGTGGTCGCGGCGCGGACCGGCACCGTGTTGATCAGCAGTCCCACCATCGACTCGGCTCCGGGCACCTCGGCCGGCCGTCCCGAGACCACGGCACCGAAGGCGACATCGGGTTGGCCCGTGAGCGCGGTCAGCAGTACCGCCCAGGCGGCCTGCAACACGGTGTTGACGGTGGTGTGTCGGGAGCGGGCCAGTTCGTGCAGCGCCCGCGTGGTCGACTCGGCCACCCGATGCGACAGCACACCGCGCGATCCCGGCGCCGGATTCTGCGGTGGCCCTACCAGAGTGGGGACGTCGAAATCCGCGAGTACCTCGCGCCAGGCGGTCCGGGCGGCGTCCTGGTCGCGGGCGGTCAGCCAGGTGATGAAGCTGCGATAGGGCGCGGCCGCGGGCAGCCGGTGGCCGTGGTAGCCGGCGAAGATCTCCTGCAACAGGATCGGCAGCGACCAGCCGTCCAGCACGATGTGGTGATTGGTGAGCACAAACCGGTGCCGGTCGGGTGCGCTGCGGATCAGCGTCACGCGAACCGCCGGCGGTCGGCTCAGATCGCAGACCGCGGCGCGCTCGTCGGCGCAGACCCGGCGGATCTGCTCCTCGACGTCCGATTGCGAGCCGCCGGAATCCAATTCGACGTACCGCCACCCGATTTCCGGGTCGGCGGGAATGACCTGCACGGGTTCGTCGAACTCGGTGCAGAACCGGGCCGCGAGGTGCGGATGGCGCCCGACCACGGTGTGCACGGCTTCGCGTAGCCGGTGCTCATCGAGCGCGCCGGTCACGGCGATGTCCAGTTGCACCACGTACAGATCGTCGTGGGCGTCGTGGGCCGTGCTGCTGTGGAACACCAATCCCTGCTGCAGCGCGGTCAACGGCAACACGTCGGCAATCCGGTATTGCCGCTTGAGCTCGTCGATCTGTTGCTGGGTCAGGCGGGCGGGAACGATATCCGACGGTGTCAGACCGCCACCGCCGCTTCGCACGTGTGCGCACACGCCGGCCAGGGCCTCGAACCACAGTTGGCTCAGGCGGCGGGCCTGGGCGTGGTCGAGCGCGGTCAGCGCCCAGGTCCAGTCCGCGCGCAGCCGCGGTTCGGCGCCGGCGTCGACGGCCACGACGTTGAGTTCCACGGTGTGCGGCAACGGCATCGGTACCGCTGCGCTCGCTCGGGTCGACTCGAGTCCGGCCGGCCAGATGCGCCACTGATCGTCGCTGTCGGCGCCGGCCTGGTTGCCCACCCGGCCCAGGTAGTTGAAGCCGATGCTCGGGTCCGGTCCGGTCAGCTCGACGTCGGGGTTCAGGTGGCGCAACAGGCCGTAGGTCAACCCGTCGGGCAGGGCCCGGAGCTGTTCCTTGGCCGTCTTGAACACCGCGCCGAGCGCCTCGTCACCGGCGACCACCTGGGGCCAGGGCAGCCCGCTGAAGTCCAGCAACACCGGGTGTTTCGCGGTGAACCACCCCACCGTGCGGGACAGGTCCACCTCGGGGCTCAAGGCCTCATCGCGGCCGTGGCCCTCCACGTCGATGCCGATCGGCCCGCCGACGCCGCCGGCGAATTCGGCGACCGCCAACCCGAAGGCGATCAACAAGATGTCCGGTGTCCGGGCGTGGAACGCGGTCGGCACCTCATCGAGCAGCATTCGGGTGAGGTCGGCATCCAGCGACACCGAAAGGTGCCCGGCCGTGGCAAAGGTGTCCACCTGGGGTTGGGGGGCCGGTAACGCGGGCGGCGCCGAGGCCACCCGGTTCCAGGTGTCCGCCAGGCCCAGCAACTCGGACCGACCGGCGTACTCGGTCAGCAGCGTCGCCCACCGCTGGAACGACGTCCCCGCCGGTGGCAGTGCGCCCGGCTGCCCGCGACGCCGCCGGGACCACACGGTGTTGAGGTCATCGAGCAGAATCCGCCACGACACCGCGTCGACCGCCAAGTGGTGGATGCTGACCGCCAGCAGTGCTTCGGAGGCCACCCACAGCGCGCTGATCATCCGCCCGGCGGCCGGGCTCAGCCGGGACCGGGCCCGCACCAGGGCGGCGTCGGTGAGCGCATCCACCGCCTCGATGCACGCGGCGGCGTCGACGCTGCCCGGGTCGGGCACCGTCAGCGACCATCGGCCGGTCTCGCTGTCGGCGTCGACGCGCAGCCGCAGCATGCCGTGCCGATCCAGCAGGGCCTGCAACATCGCCACCGCGTCGGCCTGGGCCGTCCCGGCCGGAGCCTGGACCACCATCGTCTGGTTGAACTGGTCGACCGCGCCGCCGGCATGTTCGATCCCGCGCAGCCATTCGATGATCGGGGTCACCGGGACCGCGCCGACCCCTTCGTCGACCGGGCCGCCGTCGTCGTCGGTCACCCCAACCACCTGCGCCAGCCGGGCCACGGTCTGCTCGACGAAGATGTCGCGGGGCCGACACACCACACCCGAGGCCCGGGCCCGGGCCACCACCTGCATCGACAGGATGCTGTCGCCGCCCAGATCGAAGAACGAATCATCGACACCGACCCGCTCCAACCCGAGGACCTCGGCGTAGATGCCGGCCAGGATCTCCTCCACCGCATCGGCCGGGGCGCGGTACCGCTCGGTGTCCTGATAATCCGGGGCCGGCAACGCGCGGGTGTCGAGCTTGCCGTTGACCGTCAACGGCAACCCGTCCAACACCACCACCGCGGCGGGCACCATGTACGGCGGCAACCGATCGGCCAACGCCGCACGCACCTCGACCGGATCGACAGCACCCGTGACATAGCCCACCAAGCGTTGGGTGCCCGGCGGGTCTTCACGGGCGATCACCACCGCCTGCGCGACGCCCTCGATCGCGGCGAGCGCGGCCTGGACCTCACCGAGTTCGATGCGGTAACCACGGATCTTGACCTGATCATCGGCGCGGCCCAGATACTGCAACTGCCCATCGGGACGCCAACTCACCAGATCCCCGGTCCGATACATCCGCAGACCCGCCGCCCCGAACGGGCACGCCACAAACCGCGCGGCGGTCAGGTCCGGGCGGCCCAGATACCCGCACGCCACGCCGTCGCCGGCCACGTACAGCTCACCGACCACCCCGGCGGGCACCGGCCGCAACCACTCGTCGAGCACGAACAGCGCCGCGGTCGCCACCGGCGCCCCGATCGGCACCCCCGCCCCGGGTGTCAGCGGCGCACTGATCGCCACACACATCGTCGTTTCGGTGGGACCGTAAGCGTTGATCATCACCCGCCCCGGTGCCCAATGCTCCACCACCTCCGGCGGGCACGCCTCGCCCACCACGACCAGCGCCGCCGATTCCAGCCCCGTCCGCGGCAGGGCCCGGACCGCCGACGGCGTCTGGGTCAGGACGTCGACGCCTTCGCGAACCAGCAACGCGTGGAAGTCTTCCGGTGCGACCGTCACCTCCTCGGGCACGACCACGACCCGTCCGCCCCGCAGCAGGGCGCCGAAGATCTCCCACACCGAGACGTCGAAGGCCAGCGAATGGCACTGCGGCCACACCCCGGGGCGCGGCAGCCCAGCATCGAGGGACGCCAACAGCTGGGTGACGTTGTGGTGGCTGATCGCAACACCTTTGGGCACCCCGGTGGTGCCCGAGGTGTAGATGAGATACGCGATGTCGGCGGGGCTTGCGGCGAGCGGTGGACCGCTGTGGACCTCGCGGGATTCGGATTCGGCGCCGATGTCGATCACCGCCAGTCCCCGCCCGTCGAACCGCTCGACGAGGTCGGCGGCGGTGATCGCACACCGGGGCGCGGCGTCGGCGAGGACGAACTCCAGCCGTGCGTCGGGCACGGTCGGGTCGATCGGCAGGTAGGCGGCGCCGGTCTTGAGGATCCCGAGGATCGCGACAATCGCGTCCGCGGAGCGGTGCAGCAGCAACGCGACACACCGCCCGGGGCCGGCACCCTGTTCGATCAGTCTGTGGGCCACCCGGTTTGCGGCCTCGTCAAGCTCCCGGTAGGTCAGCGATCGATCTCCGTAGGTGACCGCGACGGTCTCCGGCGTGCGCACCACGTGCTCGGCGAACAGCTCCGGGACCGACACCCCGGACGCGGCCGGGGTCGGTGCGGTCAGGGCCGCGCGGTTGCCGATCAGGTCGAGTCGGGCATGCTCGGCGTCATCGAGCAGGTCCACCGACGACACCGGCGTCGTCGGGTCCGACGTCATGGCCGTCAGCACCCGCTGCAGCCGGCCGATCAGGGTCTCGACGGTGGCGGGGTCGAACACGTCGGTGCGGAACTCCACCGTCCCGCCGATGCCGGCCGGGGCACCGGATTCGGTCCACCGCTCCGACAATGCGAAATGCAGGTCCATCCGGGCGGTGTGGCTCGCTACCGGCAACCCGGTGATCTGCAGGTCGGCCAATGCCAGCGCGGCCGCGGGGCCGTTGCTGTCGAGTCCGGGCGCGTTCTGCCAGGCCAGTGACACCTGCACCAGCGGGTGATGGGTCAACGACCGGGTCGGGTTGAGCCGCTCGACGAGCACCTCGAAGGGCACATCCTGGTGTTCGTAGGCGGCCAGGCTGCGCTCGCGCACCTGAGCCAACACCTCCGCCACGGTGGGATCCCCGGCCAGGTCGGCCCGCAACACCAGGGTGTTGACGAAGAACCCGATCAACTCGTCCAACGCCGGATCGCGCCGGCCCGCGATCGGAAAACCCACGGCCACATCGGAGTTGCCGCTGAGCTTGGCCAGCACGGTCAGCAGCGCGGCCTGCACCACCATGAAGCTGGTCGCATTGTGCTCGCGGGCCACCTCGCCCACCCGCTGCTGCAGTTCGCCCGGCCAATCCAGATCCAGGGTCGCGCCGCGCTGATCGGCCACCGGCGGATAGGGCCGGTCAGTCGGCAACGCGATCCGCTCCGGCAGCCCAGCCAGCGCCTGCTCCCAGTAGGACAGCTGCGCGGCGATCGGACTGGTGCTGTCGTCGAGCTCGCCCAGCTGCGCGCGCTGCCACAGTGTGTAGTCGACGTACTGCACCGGCAACGGTGCCCAGTTCGGGGCCCGCCCGGCACATCGACTCGCATACGCGAGACCCAAATCGGTGATCAGCGGCGCGACCGACCAACCGTCGGCGGCAATGTGATGCACCACCGCGGCCAACACATGCTCGTCGTCGGCGACCCGAAACAGCCGGGCCCGCAACGGTATTTCCGCGGCCAGATCGAACGCATGCCGCGTCACGTGCGCGATCTCCCGGTGCAGCTGGTCCTCGCTCCAGCCGGTGGCCTCGACCACGTCCCAGCCGAATTCGGCCTGATCCGAGGGGATAACGAGCTGACGGGGAATGCCGTCGGGGGCGCCGAACCGCGTGCGCAGGGATTCGTGGCGAGCCACCACATCGGCGAACGCCGCCCTCAGCGCCCCGGCGTCGAGCATCCCGTCGATCCGGAACGCGGCGGTCAGGTTGTACACCGGTGACGGGCCGTGCAGCTGATCCAGGAACCACAACCGGGACTGCGCGAACGACAACGGCACCACCGCCGGCCGCTCGCCGGCCACCAACGGCGTTCGCGCCGCGCGTTGTCCGCCGAGCCGCGGTGCCAGCTGCGCCACCGTGGGCGCCTCGAACAACGTGCGCACCACCAGAGCGGCATCCAGCCCCGCGTTGACGGCCGCGACCAACCGCATCGCCGACAGCGAATCCCCACCCAGGTCGAAGAACGAATCATCGACGCCGACCCGCTCCAGGCCCAACACCGCGGCGAAGCCGGCCGCGAGGATCTCCTCGACCGGGCTCGACGGGGCCCGGTACCGATCGGTGGCGGCGAAGTCCGGTGCCGGCAGGGCACGGGCGTCGAGTTTGCCGTTGACCGTCAACGGCACCGCGTCGATCGCCAGCACCGCGGCCGGCACCATATAGGCCGGGAGCCGCTCGGCCAGCTGAGCGCGGATCCGGGCCGGATCAGCGTCGCCGGTGAAGTAGCCAATCAGCTGAGTGCCGCCGGGACCGTCGTCGCGCGCGATCACCACGGCCCGCTCGATGCCCTCCAAATCGGCCAGCGCCGACTGGATCTCGCCCAACTCGATGCGGTAACCACGGATCTTGACCTGCTCGTCGGCGCGGCCCAGATACTGCAGCTGCCCATCGGCATCCCACCGCACCAGATCGCCGGTGCGGTACATGCGGGTCCCGGGTGCACCGAATGGGCAGGCGACGAATCGTGCCGAGGTCAGACCCGACCGGCGCCAATACCCGTACCCCACACCGCGTCCGGCCACGTACAATTCGCCGACCACCCCCGGCGGCACCGGCCGCAGCCAGGCGTCCAAGACGAACAACGCGTTCCCGGTGACCGGAGCGCCGATCGGCACCGCCGACGCCGGCGTCAGCGGTGCGGTGATCGAGGCGTACACCGTGGCTTCGGTGGGTCCATACGCATTGATCAGCACCCGTCCGGGCGCCCACCGCTGCACCAGTTCGGCGGGGCAGGCTTCGCCGGCCACCACCAATGCCGTCGACTCCAGTCCGTCCGGGGACAGCAGCGCTAGCGCCGACGGGGTCTGGCTCAGCACGCTGACCTGTTCGGCCACCAGCAGCGCGTGGAAATCCGCGGGCGAGGCCGCCACCTCCTCGGGGACCACCAGCAGCCGCGCCCCGTGCAACAGCGCCCCGAAGATCTCCCACACCGAGACGTCGAAGCTATAGGAATGCCACTGGGTCCATACCTGCCCCGGTCCCGCCGGCAGCCCGGCGCCGAGCGCACCGAACAACCCGGGCACGTTGCGATGCGGGATGGCAACACCTTTCGGCACACCGGTGGTGCCCGAGGTGTAGATGATGTAAGCGATGTCGTCGGGCGTCGGCCCCGGCAGGGCCGTCCCGGGCGCGAAATCGCCGCCGTCGGTCGCGATCTCGTCGAACTCGACGACCCGCACCGCCATTCCGTCGAAGCGCCCGGCCGCGCCGGGCTGGACGATCGCGACGACGGGCGCGGCGTCGGCGACCATGAACTCGATGCGCGCGAGCGGCAGCGCCGGGTCGATCGGCAGGTACGCGGCCCCGGTCTTCAACACCGCGAGCATGGCCACGATCGCGTCGGCGGACCGGGAGAACATCAGGGCCGCCACCTGTCCGGGGCCCACGCCCGCACCGACCAACCGGTGTGCGACCCGATTCGCGGCCGCATCGAGTTCGCGGAACGTCATCGACCGTCCCTCGAAGGTCAGCGCCACGGCGTCGGGCGTGCGGGCCACCTGCGCGGTGAACAATTCCGGGATCGGTGCCGGGACGGACTCCGGCGATGCCAGCGCCGCCCGGTTGGCCCACCCATCCAGGCGTACGCGTTCCCCGGCGTCGAGCAGGTCCACCTCCGACAGCGGTCGCTCGGGGTCGGAGGTCATGACCACCAGCAGCCGCTTGAGTCGCTCGATGAGCGCCGCCACCCCGGCCTGATCGAAGATCGCACTGTCGTATTCGACGCGCAGGCCCAGTTGATCCTCGGGCAGCACCTGGACGGCGAGCGGATAGTGGTTGGATTCGCGGAAGGCGAACTCGGCGATTCGCAGACCGTCGACGCCGAGCGGTGCGGTGGTGTCGATCGGGTAGTTCTCGAACACGAGCAGGGTGTCGAACAACCGTTGTTGACCGGTGATGCGGTGAATGTCGCTGAGCGCCAGGTGCTGATGTTCCAGCGTCTCGTTGTGGGCACCTTGCAACTGGTCCAACAGGTCCGCGGTGGTGGTCGTCGGCGTCAGGGCGGCCCGCACCGGCACCGTGTTGATCAGCAGCCCGACCATGGCGTCCGCGCCGATCAGTTCGGCCGGTCGGCCGGAGACCGTGGTGCCGAACGCGACGTCGTGCTGACCGGTAAGCCAACACAACAGCCGCGCGAAGGCGGCCTGCAGCACGATGTTGACGGTGGTGCGACGAGCGCGCGCCAATTCGCCGAGGGATTGCGTGATTTCGGTGGGAAGCCGGAAGGATTCCACGCCGCGTCGTCCCGGCGTGGTCCGGTCCGCGGGGCCCACCAGGGTGGGCGTGTCGAATCCGGCCAGCATCGCACGCCAGGCATCCTCGGCGGCGGTCCGGTCACGCTCGGCAAGCCAGCTGACGAAGCTGCGGTACGACCCGGCGGCGGGCAGTCGCCGCCCGGCATAGTGGGCGAAGATCTCGTGCACCAGGATCGGCATCGACCAGCCATCGAGCACGATGTGATGAGCGGTGAGCAGGAAGCGGTGCTGGTCCGGTCCGGTGCGCAGCAGCGCGACCCGGAACGGCGCGTGGTCGCTGAGAGCGCAGACCGCGGCGCGTTCGGCGGCGCTCACCTGCTGAAGGCGAGCCTCCGACCCCTCGGCACCAACGGTGATATCGCGCCACGCCGCAACGGGATCGGTGAGGATCACCTGGACCGGCTCATCGAACTGTGTGCAGAAGCGGGCCGCGAGCTGGGGATGGCGGCGAAGGACGGCCCCCACGGCGTCACGCAGTCGGCCGCGGTCGAGCGGACCCCGCAACGCGATGTCCAATTGCATCGCGTACACATCGTCGGCGGGCCCCTGGGCGGTGCCGGCGTGATACAACAGGCCCTGCTGCAGCGGGGTCAGCGGCAGCACATCGGCGACCGAAAACTGGGCCTGCACCTCGTCGAGTTGCCGTTGACGCAGCCGGGCCGGTGCGATATCGGAGGGTGTCAATCCGCCTCCGCCGCCCTGCACGTGCGCGCAGATCCCGGCCAGCGCCTCGAACCACAACCGAGCGAGCCGGTCGATGCGCGCGGCGTCGAGTACCGACGGCGCCCAAGTCCAGTCGGCGCGCAGCCGGGGGCCGGTGTCCGTATCGACCGTGGCCGCGTTGAGTTCGACCGCGTGCGCCAACGGTATCGGCACCGCCGCCCCGATACCGCTCACCGACAGGCCATCTGCGGGTAGCCGCCACGCATCCTCGGAGTGCTCGGCCGGTGGCCCACCCCAGCGGCCCAGATAGTTGAAACCGATCGACGGGTCGGCTCCGGCCAGGTCCACGTCGGGATTCAGATAGCGCAGCAGGCCGTAGGTGAGGCCGTCGGGTAACCCTCGAAGTTGTTCCTTGGCGTCCTTGACCACGGCACCGAGTGCCGAGTCACCGGTCAGCACCTGGGACCAGCGCACCCCGCCGATCCGCAGCGCGACCGGGTACTTGGCGGTGAACCAGCCCACGGTGCGGGACAGATCCACCTCGGCAAGTTCCTCGTGCCGGCCGTGGCCCTCGACGTCGATACCGATCGGCGCGGTGGGGTCATCGGACAACTCCCCCACCGCCAGTGCGAACGCGATCAACAGGATGTCGTGCACACCGAGGTGGAACGCCGCGGGGACTTCGCCGAGCACCAGCCGCGTCGTCTCGGCGTCGAGGTCCGCGCTGAATCGTCCGGCGTTGGCATAGGTGTCCAGGTCGGGCCGGGTCGGCGGCAGGGCGGCCGGGGTCGCCGACACCGTCGTCCATGCCTGCGCCAGGCGCAGGACGTCGGGTTGACGGGCGTGTTCGGCCAGCAATCCGGACCAGCGCGCGAACGACGTCCCGCCGGCCGGCAGGGCCACGGGCTCGCCCCGGCGAAGTTGGGTCCACCCGGTGTTGAGGTCCTCCAACAGGATCCGCCACGACACTCCGTCAATGGCCAGATGGTGGATCATCAACACCAGCTGGCCGGCGCCGACCACCCACAGCGCACTCACCATCACCCCATTGGCCGGGTCCAACCGGGATCGCGCCGCCGCCAACGCCTCCGCGGTGAGCACGGGCGCGGTGCGCACACAGCCCAACGCATCCGCCGCCCCCGGTTCGGGCACGGTCAGGGCCCAGCCGTCGGGGCCGTCGGCCACGGCGCGCAGGCGCAGCATCCCGTGCCGATCCAGCAGGGCCTGCACAAGCACGTGCACGTCTGTCTCGGTCACCCCCGTGGGAGCCTGCAGCAACACGGTCTGGTTGTACTCGTCGACGCCGCAGTCGGGACGTTCAAACCCCCTCAGCCACCGCATGATCGGGGTCGCCACGACCGGACCCACGCCCTCGTCGATCACGACGGTGGCGTCGCCGGCCACCCCGACCACATCGGCCAGGCGGGCGACCGTCTGCTGCACGAAGATGTCGCGAGGTCGGCAGACCAGGCCCGCTGCCCGGGCCCGCGACGCCACCTGCATGGCCAGAATGCTGTCGCCGCCGAGGTTGAAGAACGAGTCGTCGATGCCGACCCGTTCCACGCCCAGCACGTGGGCGTAGATACCGGCCAGGATCTCCTCGACCGCGTTGCCCGGCGCCCGATAGCGCTGGGTGTCACGGTATTCCGGAGCCGGCAGCGCACGCGTGTCGAGCTTGCCGTTGACCGTCAACGGCAACGCCTCCATTACCACCACGGCGACGGGGACCATGTATGAGGGCAAGCGCTGGGCCAGGGCGGCGCGCAGCTGGGCCGGGTCCGCGGCACCGGTGATGTAACCGACCAGACGCTTGTCGCCGGCACGGTCCTCCCGCACGATCACCACCGCCTGCTCGACGCCGGCCAAATCGGCCAGCACCGACTGGATCTCGCCGAGCTCGATGCGGTACCCGCGGATCTTGACCTGCTCGTCAGCCCGGCCCAGATACCGGAGCTGACCGTCCGGGTCCCACCACGCCAGATCCCCGGTGCGATACATCCGTTGCCCGGCTGCTCCCCCAACGACGAACGGGCACGCCACAAAGCGCGAGGCGGTCAACCCCCCGCGGTCCACATATCCGGCGCCCAGACCCGGGCCGGCGACATACAACTCGCCGACCACCCCGGGCGACACCGGCCGCAACCAGTCATCGAGCACGAAGAACGCCAGATCGGCCAGCGGCACCCCGATCGGGCTGGTGATGTCCCCGACGTCGGCCGCGCCGATCTCACGGAACGAGGCATGCACCGTGGTCTCGGTGATCCCGTACATGTTGATCAGGCGCGGCGAATGCGGGTGCCGGTCCAGCCACCCTCGCAGCCGAACCGGTTCCAGCGCCTCCCCACCGAACACCACCACCTCAAGGGCGAGTTGGCGCCCCCTTTCGAACTGGGCTTCGTCGATGGCCTGCAGCGCATCGAACGCCGATGGGGTCTGGCTCAGGACGCTGACCCGTTCGGCGACCAGCAAATCGTGGAATTCCTCGGGCGAGCGCACCACCGCCTCCGGCACCACCACCAACCGCCCGCCGTGCAGCAGCGCGCCGAAGATCTCCCACACCGAGAAGTCGAACGCCAACGAATGGCTCTGCGTCCACACCTGATTCGCCGACATGTCCAGGCGGGTGTCTATCGCCTCCAGCAACCTGGTGACGTTGCGATGCGGAATCGCCACCCCTTTCGGCGCGCCGGTGGTCCCCGAGGTGTAGATCAGATACGCCACGTCATCGGGTTCCGGATCCGGCAATACCGAATCGGGACCGGTGTCGACCGCGGGCGCCGGATCATCGATATCGAGGACCGCAAACCCGTGCGCGCTCAACCGGTCGGCCAGGGCCGCGGTGCTCACCGCCGCTACCGGTCGGGCATCACCGAGCACGAACTCCACCCGTGCATCGGGCACGGCCGGGTCGATCGGCACGTACGCCGCGCCCGATTTCAGCACGCCCAGTATCGCGACGATCGCCCCGACGGATCGAGGCAGCAGCAAAGCCACCCGGTCGCCCGGGCCCACACCCAGCTCGACCAGCCTGTGCGCCAACCGATCCGAATCCTCGTCCAGCTGCCGGTACGACACGTGCGCACCGGCACAGCTGACCGCGACGGCCCCCGAGAAATGAGACACCTGCTCGGCGAACACACTTGGGATCGAGTCCGCGGTCGCGCGCCGGGTCAATGCTTCCCGATTACCCCAACCAGCCAGTTGGGTATGCGCGCTCCCGTCGAGTACATCGATCTCCGAGAGCAAGCGCGCCGGATCGGCGGTCATCGCCTCGAGCACCCGTTCCAGCCGGTGTGCGATGTCGCGGGCATCGCAGCCGGCAAACATTTGCCCCACCCCGGTGGTGCTGAGGAAGAGCTGTTCGTCGTTTCTGATGATGGCCACACCGAATTGATCCAACATGCCGGTATGGGTCACGGTCCCCGAGCCGGACGCACCGGCGAAATCGGCCAGGCGTGCGGTCGGAATGAAATTGATGACCGCCCGCTTGGACGGCCGCCCGGAATCCTGGACACGCGCCCGGTTCTCAATAGCGCGCGCCGGGAAACGTTGATGACGCAGCGCTTCTTGGATCCGCCGGTCCACCTGCTCGCAGAAGGCGGCCACCGTCGCCCGCGGCGATGCTTTCAACACTAATGGCACTACCCCGGAGACCATCCCGGGCACCATCGCCGCCTGTGGACTCACCCGCCTATTCACCGGAAAATCGAACACAATCTCGCCGGCACCGGCGTCTTGTCCGCGCACCAATAGCGCGCACGCCGCTGTGATCACCGCGGCTCGCCGCACCCCCAACTCGTGCGACAACTCGCGTGCCTTGGCGACGATTGACTGATCCAATTCAACGGGCGGGGACGGCACGTACTCGCGCTGCCGACCCGCAATTCCCGACGGGAATCCATAGCGGCTGTCGGTGTCGAGGGGCACGTTCTCAGCCCAATAGGCTTGATCGTCGAGATATTCGTCGGACGCCTCGTATTCCAACTCGCAGTCGATCAGGCTACGCAACGATCCGAAAATGGGCGGGGGAATCTCGGCACCGGTGGCGATCGCCGAATAGATGCCGGCGATCCGATGGCACAGGGTGGCCATGCCGATGCCGTCTATCGCAATGTGATGGCAGCAGACAAACCAATACAGCTCGTCCGGCCGCGTCCGCAGCAGCACAAATTTGAACAGCGGACCATCGAGCGGCATCGGCACGCTGTGGATCGCCGAGATACGGCGGTAAACGTCCTGCACCGGGTCTTGCGTGCCGGTCAGGTCGTAAATCGTCAGCGCTATCTCAGGGTGCTCGACCACCTTTTGAAAGACCTGACCGTCGACTTCGAAAAAGACGGCCCTGAGCGGTTCGGCCTCGTCCACTCCATGCCTGATGGCTTGCTCGAGCAAGCCGACGTCGAGCGGCCCGTCGATCCGTGCCAGCATGCCATTGTTCCATTTGGCACCGCACTGACCGGTTTCCTCAGAAAGCCATATATCCAATTGGCCCCGCGTCAGCGGGAACATCCTGTCACTACTGTCCATCGGACTCCCCCGAGCCGTTGACTTGTCAAGTCCGAGGCTGTGCCAACTTCTCGCGCAGACTCTTTGGTCGGATATCGGGCCAATTCTGTTCTATGAATTCCAAACAAGCGGCGCGGTCGGCCTCGCCGTAAACCACCCGCCAGCCGGCTGGGACATCGGAGAAGGCAGGCCACAGGCTGTGCTGCTCCTCTTCGTTCACCAAAACCAGGAAGTTGCCCTTGTCGTCATCGAAGGGATTGATACTCAACGCATCTCCAGACCATCTCGTTGGCGAAATTGGAACACGTTCTAACTTAACCGAACCCAGCCGCGTCGTTCGGCGATTCCAGAAACTCCATCATTGTTAGCTGTCATGCGGTCAGTAACAGCTCCCACGCGGCAGATGTGTTCGTTCGATAACACTCGTAACACGTTGGAGCATTGCCGAAGGCGGCCGCACAGCACACCCGCCTTCACCTTCTACCTGCACCAATAGCTGCCCGTCTCGTCGCCGGGGATGGCTGGCCGACATTATTACCGATCACCTGGTCAGAAAAAGTGGAACACGTTCTAATCTCACCAAAGGCTAGCCGCGCCGCCCCGTGATTTCAGAGAATTCCCAAATGTTAACCACGATGCGCCCAGTAACGACTGCGGGGCGCGCGATCTCGGCGCCGCAGCCCCGACTTTGCGCCGCGGCGCGTGCGGGTTAGCAGGCAATGCGATAGGCGACGCGGCCGATCCCGCCGCCGCGCAGCGCCCAGGCCATTCGAGCTGCCTTGTACCACTTGGTTATTCATGGCCGCGTCGAGATCGAACCGGACGAGCCCACACCGTGCCACCCGCCGCGTCGTTGACTTTGCTCTCTGCCGCCCCGCCGTTCGCTCCGGCGCGGTACCCGTGCGGAGGCCCAAAGACGCTGGGATACTGGCGATTCTGGCGGGCGGCCGCTGACTACACCGCGGCCGCGGCATACCCGCATCCCGCGGTCTTCGCACCTGAGCACGCGCAACCGCCGAAAGTGCGTGCACGTCCAGGCCGACCCTCGTACGGTTGGATTCACCGGAGGCCGCTGAGGCGAGTGTCGACCCGCGACCGGCGCACACCCGCTTCAGACGCAGCCCGAGGACGTCGGGAAGTTTGCACACCGTCTAGTAGCTAGGAACTCCGCACCGTGAGCGATACCGCGCCTTCCGCACTGCCACCCGGGCCTCCCTTGCCCCTGATTGCGCAGTCGGCTTTGATGTTGCGCTACGGCTTGGGCTTTTTGACGGGATGCCAGCGACGCTACGGCAACGTGTTCACGGTCCGTGAACCGCTGAAGGGCACCGTCGTGTACGTCGCAGCGCCCGCCGACATCAAGACGGTGTTCGCCGGCGATCCGCGCGTCTTCCATGCCGGCGAGGCGAATTCGATGTTGGGCGGACTCCTCGGCAGCAACTCGTTGTTTGTCCTCGACGAGGACGAACACCGCGATCGACGTCGGCTGATGGTACCGGCGTTTCATCGCGACGCCGTGGCACGCAAGATCGATCAGATGACCGAGATCGTCGCCGCGAACATCGCCGGTTGGCCGGTGGGCCAGAGCTTCCCGGCAGAGGCCAAGATGACCGAGATCACCCTCGAGGTGATCCTGCGGACCGTCATCGGCGCCACCGATCCAGCGCGGCTGGCCGCGCTGCGCGATGTCATACCCCGGCTGCTGTACCTGAAGCCGTGGGAGACGCCCGCGATCGCCAAACCCGACCTGCGGCGCCACCGACCGTGGCGGGCGCTGGACCGCCGCTTCGCCGAAGCCGATGCCGTGCTCAACGCGGAGATCGCCGAGCGCCGCGCCGATCCTGAACTCGCCGACCGCACCGACGCATTGGCGATGTTGATTCGCGCCGCCCACGACGACGGACGCACGATGAACGACCGCGAATTGCGCGATCAGCTCATGACGCTGATTGCGGCGGGCCACGAGACCACCGCGTCGTCGCTGTCCTGGGCGCTGGAGCGGCTGATCCGGCATCCGGAAGTACTGGCCAAGGCCGTGCGCGCCGCGAACGCCAGCGCACAGGGTGACTCCGCCGGTGATGAGTACCTCGACGCGGTGGCCAGGGAGACGCTGCGGGTCCGGCCGGTGATCTTCAGTGCGGCCCGGTTCCTGACCGAGCCCGTCGAGGTGGGGGGCTACCGACTGCCGGCCGGCGTCACAGTAAACCTGGCAATTGGATTGGTACACCACGACGGCGCCCTGTTTCCGGAGCCAGGTCGGTTCGACCCGGAGCGGATGATCGGCACCACCTTGGCCCCCAACACCTACATTCCGTTCGGCGGCGGCAATCGCCGTTGCCTGGGCGCCACCTTTGCCATGAGCGAGATGCACGTGGTGTTACGGGAAATCCTGCGGCGGGTCGAGTTGTGCACCACGTCGGCCCCCGATGAGAAGCGGAAGTTGAAGCATCTCACTTTCGTCCCGCACCTCGGTGCGCGTCTCGAAGTCCGGGCGTTCCGGGAGGTGGCACCGGCAGCGCCGGCCTCGGGGTGCCCCGCCGGTACCCACGGCGCCGCCGAGTCGAACGATTCGGCTCCGCGGTAACCGTGTCGGGCGCGCCTGCCTGATCACCGGCGTCGGCCGCCGAGTTGCTCCACGAGATCGGCGGCCGTCGTGACGCTTTCGGCCGGTGTGGTCATGTGGGCGGCAAGCTCTCTGGCCCGCACCGCATAGTGGGGCTCGAGAATGGTGCGCAGGTCCGCAAGCAACGATTGCTCGGTGGTGGCCGAAAGTCGGCGGGCGGTCCCCACTTTCAACCGCTTGATCCGGGCACCCCAGAGCGTTTGGTCGATGTCCGTGGACAGGATCAACGCCGGCACCCCGGCGCGCAGGCCGGCCGCGGTGGTGCCCGTGCCACCGTGGTGCACCACCGCGCGGCACGCCGGAAAGGCCGCCGCGTAGTTCATTGCGCTGACGACCTTGACCTGGTCGGACTCCCGCACCTGCACATCGGTTCCGGCCGAGCAGATCAACGCCCGTTGCCCCAATTGTGCGCAGGCGGAGACGATCATCGTGAACGTATCGGCGGCCGCCCCCACCGGCAGACTGCCGAAGCCGAAGAAGATCGGCGGCGGGCCGGCCGCGATCCAGGCCGCCACCTCGTCATCGGCTGCCGCCGCCAAATTCATCGTCAACGCCCCGACGAACGGTCTTTGGTCGGCCCACTCGGACCATTCGTCTGCCAGCCCCGCGAAGCACACGTGGTCGTAGCCCTGGAGTTCCAGCCAGCCCCGCTCGGTGATCCGCCACGGCGACGGTCGGGTGGCCTTCGGCAGGCCCAACTCCCCGCGCTGGACGCCCTCCACCCGCCTCGCGTAACGCCACGCGGTCCACTCCGACACCGTCATCACCACTCGCCCCAACCGGGCCGGGAGAAACGCGATGAACTGGCCGTTGGCACGCAACGGAAACAGGTGCAGCGTCGCCAACGGGATGTCGTAGTACTCGGCGACGTTACCGGCCGCATCCTCGAAGTTGACCCCGGTGAACAGCACGTCGGCGCCCTCGGCCAATTCGGTCAGCGTCGCGATGATCTCCTTCCAACACTGCAGGAACGGCCCCACGACTTCGCGCCGCAGCCTGATCAGTTCCCGGACCTTCCAGAAGTTGCGGAAGAAGTGCGTCCAGAAGTTGCGGTGCGCGTCCAGGACGCCCTGCAGGTCCGGGCCGTAGGCAACCGCCGAAAGACCGGCGGCCGCCGTGAAGTCGATGAGGTCGGGCGGCACCGCCATCCGCACGTCATGCCCGCGGCGCTGTAGTTCCCGACCGATTGCGACACACGGTTCGATGTCGCCGCGCGTTCCGTAGCTCGCCAACACGATCTTCATCGCGGCGCCCACCGTGGCCGCTCAGGCAACACGCCGGACGCGGACGAAGTTCTCCAGCAGATCGGCGGCGGCTGCCACACTTTGGGCGGGCGGGGTCATCCGGCTCGCCACCTCGCGGGCGCGCGCGACGCAAGCCGGTTCGAGGATCGTCCGCAGGTCTGTGACCAGCGATTGTTCGGTGGTGGCCGAGAATCGGCGGGCGGTGCCCACTTTCAGGCGTTTCACCCGGGCGCCCCACATCGTCTGGTCGAGATCCGTCGACAGCACGAGTGTGGGGATCCCGGCCCGCAGGCTCGCGGCGGTGGTGCCGGCGCCGCCGTGATGCACCACCGCGCGGCAGGCCGGGAACGCGGCGGTGTAGTTCATCGCTTCGACCACCTTGACGTGTTCGAAATGGGGTACGCCACTGAAGTCACTCGCCCCGGCGCATACCAGAGCCCGCTCACCCAACTGCTCGCACGCGGCGCTGATCATCGTGAGGGTGTCGCCAGCCGAGTCCACCGGCATGCTGCCGAACCCGAAGCAGATCGGCGGTGCGCCGGCGGCAATCCAGGCTGCGACCTCGCCATCGGAATCGGTCGGCAACTCCAACGTGAGGGCACCGACGAACGGGCGCCGGCCATCCCACTTTGCCCATTCCTCGGCCAGCCCGGGGAAGGAAACCTCGTCGTACGCTTGGATTTCCAGCGCTCCACGCTCGGCGATCCGCCACGGCGAGGGACCGGTGGCCTTCGGCAGACCCAGTTCGGATCGCTGACGGTCCTCGAGTCGTTTCATCATGGGCCAACCCAGGTATTCCGAGACCCGCATCATGGTGCGCGCAAACCGGGCCGGCATGCCCGGAAACAGCTGGCCGTTGGCACGGATCGGAAACACGTGCAGGGTCGCCAACGGCAGGCCGTAATACTCCGCGACGTTGCCGGCGGATTCCTCACCGAGCACCCCGGTGAACAACAGGTCGGCATCCTCAACCATCGACTTGAGCGTGTTGCTGACGTCCTCCCAGCATTGGCTGAACAGCTGCCAATCCTCGCTCAGCAACTCCTTCAGATCCCTGATCCGCCAGAAGTTCTTCCAGAAGTTCCGCAGGAAACGGGCCCAAAAGTCGCGGTGCACGTCCTGCCAGACCCGCACGTCGGGACCGCATGCGACCGCGGAAAGCCCAGTCGCCTCGGCGAATCCGACGAGATCGGGCGGGACGGCCATCCGCACCTCGTGGCCGCGGCGCAGCAACTCACGACCGACAGCGATACCCGGCTCGACGTCGCCGCGCGTTCCATAGAATGACAGGACGAATTTCATCGCGGATCTCAGCCCTTCGCTTCCCCGTGCAGACGCGGATCACAGCGGGAGCTTGACCCCCGCCCAGCCGCTGGGCAGCATATCCCCGAAAAGCGGGACGTAGAGCCGGTTTCCGAAAGAAGCCACCGGGACGCCCTTCGCAAGGGCACCCGGTGCCACCTGCCGCAGGTCGTCACTTCTTAGTTGGCGCGCAGTACAAAGCCGGTCTGGTCGCCTCGACCGGCTCGATTCAGGTCCACCGCACGCTGCTCCCATTGCCAGAGTTGTCGTGGGCCGAACAGCCGCAGAATCTTGGGGTCGGTCACCGGCACATCGCGACGATAAGCCTCGCTTCCGAGGAACTGGCCCAGACTCGAGTCGTCCAACGTCGTCTCGACCCGCAACCCGGCCTGCTCCGCGGCCACGGACATCCCGTGCCGCGACGGTACGAAGACGTGCCGGGGCGCGTCGATCTGTACCCAATCCGCGCCATAGACCTCCCAGGCTTCGGACGAGGTGGTCGGGACCCGCGCCAAGCAGCGGCCACCGGCGGCCAGCCGTTCGCGCGCCAGTTGGAGCGCCGCGATGGGGTCGAGCATGTGCTCGAGCGAATGGTTGAACATGATGACGTCGAATTCACCGGTGACCTCGGCCAACTCCCGCTTCAGCAGCGGGGTGCCGCCCGGCGTCGCGCCATCGGCCGGGAGGTACGGATCGGCCCCGGTCAACTGGGTGAACCCGACCCGACGCAACCGGTCCAGCAGTTCCCCGCCGCCACAACCCACATCCAGGATTCGCGCGTCGCGGTCGATCGCGAGTCGAGCCAGCATGGCGGGCACGTCACCGCCCAGCAGGGCCCGGACAACTCCGTCCAGCAACGGCGTCGCCAGCAGGCGCCCGAATAGCCGTCCGCCGGAACGTAATTTGAAACTGTCGTGCTGGGTCACCAGCCAGCGGGACACCCGGGGTTGATCCGCCGCGGTATAGGAGTAGTAGTTTTCCGGGTAATGCCGCAGGAGCTCGTCGCCCTCGAGCGCATCCAGGATCTGTAACGTATCGCAGCCGGCGCACACGAAATACTCGAAATGCTCTCGGACCCCGAACATCATTTCGCGAACATTCAACGTCCGATGGGGTCCGGCGGATGCGCACAGTCGACAGACCGTGCCGACCGTCCTCAGCTCTGTTTGCGCCACAGCACACCGCTCCAGTCGATGTCCACGATGTCCTCGGATATTCCGTTTTTCGCGCGATAGTCGGTGACGGCTTGCCGACAAGCCTCGATCGCGTAGTAGTCGTCAACCACGCAGAACCCGCCGGGTGACAGCCGCGGGTACAGCGCGTCGAGCGCCTGAATGGTCGACTCGTACAGGTCGCCGTCGAGCCGCAAGACCGCGATCTGATCGATGGGCGCGTGCTCCAAGGTGTCCTTGAACCAGCCGGGAAGAAATCGGACTCGGTCGTCGAGCAGGTCGTAACGCTGAAAGTTCGCCCTGACCTCCTCCTCCGACACGCCCAGTATCGGCGTGAAGAGGTCCAGCCTGAGTCCCTTGTCCGCCTTGTACTTCTCGGGATCCGGTCGGGGCAGACCAGCGAACGAGTCGGCCAACCAGACCGATCGCGTGTCGTCCCCATAGGCGGCCAACACCGCGCGCATCATGATGCAGGCACCGCCGCGCCACACACCGCATTCGATCAGGTCCCCGGGGACTTCTTCGGCCAGCACCGTCTCGACACAGTCCTGCAGACTGCGGAGCCGCTCCATTCCGATCATCGTCTCGGCCTCGGGCGGCCAGCGTGCGGGGGTGGTTTTCATGATGAGTCTGAACAGCATCCGGCGTCGCAACGACCACGATTCGGGCAGTCGTTGCTGCAGTCCTGCCCTGGTGAGATTGCGCCGCATCAGGTCCAAGTACCGCGAGCGGAGGTCACGATCGAGCGTGGTCACGATTGCTCCTAGGGAGAGTGGTCAGAGCTCTGCCGGTGCGATTGAATCATGATTTTTCGGCGCATCCAGCGGATATCGCAGCAGTCATCGAGGCCGTCAATCGACGTGGACCACCCCAGCAAAGTCCTCCAGCAGATCGACGGTGCGGGCGATGTTGTCGGCGGGTCCGGTTACCGCGGTGGCGATCTCGCGAGCGCTCGCAAGATACTGCGGTTCAAGGATCCGGCGTAGGTCGGCGACCAGCGAACCCTCGGTCACTGCCGAGATGCGGCGACCAAAGCCGACTTTCAGTCGTTTGACCCGCGACGCCCAGATCCCCTGATCGAGCGCCGTCCAGTAGACCAGCATCGGAATCCCGGCGCGCAGACCGGCGGATATGGTCCCGATTCCGCCATGGTGCACCAGGGCGCGGCACGCCGGGAAGACCGCCGCGAAGTTCATCGTCGGCATCACCTTCACGTGGTCGTCGGCGCGTAGGTGGTCGAATTCGCTCCACGCCGAGCAAACCAAGGCCCGTGCGCCCACCCGCGCGCACGCCGTACTGATCATGGCCAGGGTCTCGTCGGCCGATTTGATTGGCGTACTGCCGAACCCGAAGAAGATCGGCGGCGTTCCCGCGGCGATCCACGAGGCGACCTCGTCGTCGGTGTCGGTGGCCAACTCCATCGCCAACGCGCCGACCAACGGGCGTTGCGCCGCGCAATCCGCCCATTCCGCCGCCAGCCCCGGAAAGCAGACCTCGTCATAGGCCTGAACTTCCAATGATCCGCGTTCGGTGATTCGCCGGGGCGCCGAGCGATCGGCCTTCGGCAGTCCGAGCCGACGGCGTTGTGCGGTGTCGAACCTCTTCACCCCACGCCAGTTCGCCCACTCGAACAGCGCCAGCGCCACCCGACCCAACGACGGCGACAGGAACGGCACCGTGTGACCGTTGGGGCGAACCGGTGAGACATGCAGCGTGGCCAACGGAATGTCGTAGTGCTCGGCGACATTGGCGGCCGGCTGCTCGAAGTTCAAGAAGGTGACCAGCAGATCGGCGTCCTCGGCCAGTGCCATCAGGGTGTTGGTGATCTCATCCCAGAACCCGATGATCGACTCGCCCACTTCGCGCATCTCACGCCGTAGCTCGATCAGTTCTCGGGGTTTCCAGAAGTTGCCGAACACGCGCGTCCAGAAGTCCCGATGCGCCCCCGACCACGCCTGGGTTTCGGGGCCGAAGGGCACAGCCGCGAGGCCCGCGGACTCGGCGAAGCCAACCAGATCGGGTGAAACAGCCACCCGCACTTCATGTCCGCGGCGCCGCAGCTCCAGGGCCGTAGCGACGCAAGGCTCTACGTCGCCACGCGTTCCATAGCTGGCCAGCACCACTCTCATCGCGGATCCCTCGGCACGAACATGCCCTCCCCGGTCTGCGGCGACCACGCCGCAGCACAAACCCTCTGGTCTAGAACGAGACAAAGGCTAACCTACGACGCGGCGCAGTACTGCGAGTTGCGCGCACCGTGCAACCCACGACGGGGCGGCTCGCATCGGTGTTGCGGGTCCGCGCAATCGTGGCCGGCGCGGCGGCAATACGCGATTCTCGACGACGGCGACCGGTTACCGCCTATTCTGCCGACATGATCCGGAGTCGCCACACGGTCGCGAGGTCCGCCGAGGGATCGCGCCCGGACGGGCAGCCCGGCACCGCAACTCGGCCCATCGCGCTGTTCGTATTGGGCTTCAACCGGTCTGGGACATCGGCGCTCACCCGGGTCCTCGCACTGTGCGGTGCCGCCCTCCCGACCGGGCTGGTGGGCGCCATGACGGCCAACCCGCTCGGGCATTGGGAACCGCGCGCAGCGAACTACATCAACGAAGCGATCCTGCAGCGCCACCGCAGCACCACCTTCGATCCGACCCTGCGCCTACAGGAAGAGGGAGCGTTCGCGGCCGACGAGAAGGCCGATTGGATCGCCGAGATCCAATCGTTTCTGCGCACGTTGCCGGCCGCACCGGTCGTGGTCATCAAGGACCCGCGGATCACGGTGCTGTCCGGCCTGTGGTTTGAGGCCGCGCGCCTGGCGGGCTTCGACATCAGGACCGCGATCACCGTGCGGCACCCCCAGGAGGTCATCGCGTCGGTGGCGCAGAACAGTCCCGCCTCGGCCGAACTCACCAGCGCGTTGTGGCTCAAAGCCAATCTGCTGGCCGAGGTCAACACCCGCGCCATCCCCCGCGTCTTCGTCGATTACACCCAACTGCTCACCGACTGGCGCCGAGAAGTGGGACGGATAACGGGAGCGCTCGAGATCGATCTCGACACCCGCGGTGCCGCGGCGGTCGACGACTTCCTCACCCCGGATCTGCGCCGCCAGCGCCACAGCGGTCCGGTGACGGAGCCGTTCGGCACCGACTGGATGACGGTGGTCTACGAAATCCTGTGTGCCGCCGCCCGGGATGAACCGTGGGACCAGGATGCGCTGGATCAGGTGTTCGAGGCATACCGGACCAGCACGCAGGGATTCCAACCGGTGTTCGAGGACTTCCGACGCATTCGCAAGCTCAACCGGTTCTTTCCACCGTCTCTCATCAAGCTGAACTATGAAGTCCTGGCTATGGTTAACCGGCGCCGCGGGACCTGGGCCTAGCTATCCCGCCAACCGCCATCAGCCCACATCGCCGCGCCGCGGTCCCCATTCCCGCAACCGTCTGCGGCCCGTTGCTGCACGGCCGCAAGCGAACCCGAGCTCCGGCATAGGCGTGCCGGCGCCGCGCGGTAATCACCTTCTTGTCACCGATTTCGGGCCTGCCGTGCGGCCCTGGACGCTCGGACTCCCCCAGCCAGGCGCCGAAACTGCCAACGCGCGAGCAGCAACGGAGGTAGTGTTCGGGCCCGTGTGGGGTGTCGTGCTGGGGCTGGCGTTCATGTTCGCGGTCAATCCGGTACTACTCGCCATCATCGTCCTGATGATCTCGCGCCCGCGCCCGGTGCAAAACCTGGCGGCCTACTGGCTCGGCAGCACGATCATCAGCCTGGCGGGCCTGCTGATTCCGCTGATGCTGCTGCACGTGACACCGGGCTTTCGCGATGTTGCGCAAAGTATTGCGGCGCCGGGCAACAGCACCACCGGTCGCATCGTTCAACTCGTCATGGGCGCGCTCATGGTCTCCGTCGCTGCCCTGATGACCTATCGAGCGGTACGCCAACGGGTGCGCCTGTCGGTGGCGGCCGGCGATGGCTCGGTCCTGGTGCAAGAGCCCGAGCCCCCCATCACATCGCCGTTCGGCAACCCGAAAGAACCGGGCGCCGACGGCGGGTCGATATTCCGCAGAATGCTGCATCGCCTCCAAACCGCATGGGAGGACGGGGCCCTGTGGGTCTCGTTCGTATTCGGACTAGGCGGCCTTCCACCGCCCGTGCTGGTGCTGTTCGTAGTTACTCCCATCGTGGCGTCGGGGGCCCCGATCGGCACGCAGATCCTCGCGATCATCGTTTTCGTCATCGCGATGTTCGCGGTGGTCGAACTCACCCTCGTCAGCTATCTGCTGGCGCCCGCGAAAACCCTTGCCGTACTGCAACCTCTGCACAACTGGGCGTCCGCTTATCGTCGACGGATTTTGATAGCGATCTTCGGCGTGGTGGGGGTCATCCAGTTGGCAAACGGTTTGCTCTGAGTCGACACGGCTCCCATTCCGCGCTCGCGGCCTGGTGCCCATCGATGAAAGTGCGCCCGCCGACGCCGGTCTCGGTTCATACTGACGCGATGCTCGGGACAATCCAAGGTATGACCCGCCGCTGCACTCCGCCGCGGCTCACGCAGACCACATCCTGCTCACTGTGAACATCGTCCTCAAGTTCTCCCCCGTCGCTCGGCGGCATCGTCGTCGTGTCCGAGGCGGCATCGCGAAGGCCTTGGGACCGGGTCCCGCTTCGAATATGACGTGGTCGGTCGTGAACACCGAACTCGACGCGCAGCCACCCGAGGTCGCCGACCGCACTCCGCGAGTGCACCCGTTGCCGTCCTGCTCGGCGATCTACGAGTCCGTGATCGATCGGACCCGCCCGGTGCGGATGCTCGAGATGGGAAGTTTCTATGGCGACTCGGTGACGAGGTGGCGGGATTTCCTCCACCCGGACTCGCTGGTCGTCGGCATCGACATCGACTCGAAGTTCGTGTCGATCGCCGATTCCCGGCGCCGGCATGTCCGCATCTGCGGCGAGCAGGGCGATTCCCTGCTGAGTGACGTGGCCGCTGAGTTCGGGCCGTTCGACGTCATCGTCGATGCTCGCAGCCACGCGAGTTCACACATCGTGAACTCCTTCCGCCGGCTCTTCGACGGCGCATTGAACGACCACGGTGCCTACCTCATCCAAGACGTGTACTTCGATCGGTGGACGCTGTACAGCAGCTTTTCTCCGGCAGACCTCGGCAGCGGCCTGGTCGATTTATTGCACGGCCACTACCGCGTCGCCACCAGTGTGGCTAATTTTCACTCTGGCCACATTGTGGTGGTGCGTCGAGAAGCTCAGGTTTGACCGGCCGAGGCCGGCCCCCGAATTCGAGTCCTGTTCGGCACCAACGATGTTGCCCAAGTGATTCATGGTGCCGCAGGGGCACTGGTGGTTTCACGACCCATTCAATTCCCCGCGATTCGGGCTCGTTCGCGAATTGCCTTGATACGCTCGACTTCTGACGCAGCTGGACGACTCGGGGAGAAATCATCGTCGTGGCACCCGCTAACGCCGGTAGGACAGCCGGCCGGAGATCCCAACATCTCCGAATATCCACCATTGCCCACGACCGATGATTCACCGATTCTGCATCAGTCACACGAAGCCCTTGCTGCCCGAGCATTGGTATGACGACTGCATCGCACTCGGCGACTATCGGCCTGATTCCGCACTTCATGTGAGACAACTGGATCAGTTCTGGCACCAGGCCCGCCCGCTGGCGTATGGCGCCGCGGGGTCGTACGTCGTGCCCCTCGCGATCCAGCGGTTGGCCGGCGACGTCGAACTCGTCGAAATATCCTCGTACCGGAAAAGGACCCTGCCCGCACCGGAGGGACGGGAGTCCCACGTCTATCCGACCATGCGGGAGTTGTGCCTCGAGGACTTCGACAAGGTGGGCGAACTCGCACAGGTTGCCCCCGCACCCGGCCTCGAATTCTTGCTTGCGCAACCGCTTTACATCAGAAACACCATCCTCGGTAACTACGCGACCGTTCATCACCGCCAAGACATTCTCGACTACGCGTCGCTTGCCGCCGAGATCGGTGTGTTGAACTCGCGGTCCGCGGCCGATTTCCTGGCCGCCAAGCATTTCATCCCGGGCGGTATCGAGCTCGGGATCTATCCGAAATCCTGGCTGGTGGAGAATTTGTCCAAGGTCGAGATCGTCGGCCGGCATTTTCTGACCCGGTTCGGCCGGCGCCTCGAGAAATACAACAGATTCCAGATCCGGGCGGTGGGTTTCCTGGGCGAACGGCTCGGTTCATTCCTGCTGCTGCGCCACCTCGACCAGACGTTCTCCCGCAATATTCCGGTCGAGGTTTTCGGGCATGCGACCGTCATGGTCGGTGGCGATTCGAAATACACCGCCGGCCTGGCGGATCGGCCCAAGGGTAGGTCGGGGTCACCCGGATCCCGGTCGGGGCGGGTCGAATGAAAGCCGTCTTACTGGCGGGTGGTCTGGGTAGCCGCCTCCGGGAGGAGACGACGATCCGCCCCAAGCCCATGGTGGAGATCGGCGGACGGCCGATCCTCTGGCACATCATGAAACTGTATTCGCATCACGGCATCGATGACTTCGTCGTGTGCTGTGGATATAAGGGTTACGCCATCAAAGAATATTTCGCCAACTATTTTCTGCACATGTCGGACGTCACCTTCGACATGTCCAACAACAAGATGGAAGTGCATCGACACCATGCGGAACCGTGGCGGGTCACGCTCGTGGACACCGGCGACGAGACCCTGACCGGTGGGCGTCTCAAACGCGTGGCCGGCTACATCCAGGACGATGACGCCTTCTGCTTCACCTACGGTGATGGACTCAGCGACGTGGACATCGGCGCCAGCATCGAATTCCACCGTCGGCACGGGCGACATGCCACGGTCACCGCGGTACTTCCGCCGGGACGGTACGGGGCCATGGAATGCGCGGCCAACCGGGTGACCCGTTTCGTCGAGAAGCCGCCCGGCGACGGTGGATTCATCAACGGCGGGTTCTTCGTCCTGTCCCCGGCGGTACTCGATTACATCGACGGCGACCACACCCCGTGGGAGGGCCGGCCCCTGAATCAGCTCGCCGCCGACGGCGAGATGATGGCCTTCCAACACTCCGGATTCTGGCAAGCCATGGACACGCTTCGAGACAAGAACCTGCTCGAAGATCTGTGGAACAGCGGCGACGCACCCTGGAAGTGCTGGTGTTGAACGCATTCGGGGGCGCTTATCGTGGCCGCCGGGTCTTGGTCACCGGCCACACCGGCTTCAAAGGTAGCTGGTTGTGCCTGTGGCTGCACATGCTCGGCGCCGACGTCATCGGGCTGGGTTTGGACCCGCCGTCGGAGTCGAGCCACTGGACACAGTTGCAGCTGCCCATCAGGGATCATCGCATCGACGTTCGCGATGAGGCGGCGGTTCGCGACCTCGTCACCACCGAACAGCCGGAGGTGGTATTTCATTTGGCCGCCCAGCCTTTGGTTCGCCGGTCCTATCGGGAGCCGGTGACCACGTGGGCCACCAATGTGATGGGGGCGGCGCATGTGATCGAGTCCGTTCGCCATACCCCACAGGTGCGTGCCGTGGTGGTCGTGACGAGCGACAAGTGTTATGAGAATCGCGAATGGTGGTGGCCCTACCGAGAACGTGACCCCTTGGGCGGACACGATCCCTACAGTGCCTCCAAGGCCGGCGTCGAGTTCGTGGCCGCGAGCTATCGAGCAGCGTTTCTACAGCACCCGTCGGCTCCGCTGCTCGCCACAGCTCGGGCCGGCAACGTGGTCGGCGGTGGCGACTGGTCCGAGGACCGACTGATTCCCGACCTGGCCCGGTCGATTCTTGCCGGCCGGCCACTGGTCATTCGCGCCCCGCGGGCCACCCGTCCCTGGCAACACGTGCTGGATTGCCTCAGCGGGTACCTGCTGTTGGGCCGGCGGTTGCTCGACGGCGACGCCGCCTGCGCGGATGCCTGGAACTTCGGCCCCGATGGGGAGGGCAACCATACGGTCGAGGAGGTGCTGCGGGAGCTGGCGCTGACGTGGCCGCAGCTTCGCTGGCAGCTGGCAACCGGCCCGGAACCGCACGAGGCGGGATTGTTGCAGCTCGACATTGCCCGCGCCAAGATGCGGCTGGGTTGGCACCCGGTCTGGGGCTTTGAACACACGCTCCAGCACACGGCCCAGTGGTACCGCCGGTTCATCGAAGTCGGTGAAGTGCCGAGCGCCGATCAACTGAGCGCTTACGTCGCCGATGCCGCCCACTCGGGTTTGGCGTGGGCGACCGGATGAACATCCTCGATACGTCCATCGCCGACGTGAAGATCGTGCAGTCCGTGCCGCATCGGGATGCCCGCGGCGCTTTTGCCCGCCTGTTCTGCGCGCGGGAACTACAGCCCGTGCTGGGACGTCGCGAGATCGTGCAGATCAACCATTCCCGGACCGGACAGGCCGGCACGGTGCGCGGCCTGCACTTCCAACGGGCACCGCACGCCGAAACCAAGATGGTCCGGTGTGTGCGCGGCCGGATCTGGGACGTCGCGGTGGACCTGCGGGCGGGGTCCCCCACTTTCCTACGGTGGCACGCCCAGGAATTGTCGCCGGACGACGGGCAGATGCTGGTCGTCCCGGAGGGTTTCGCGCACGGATTCCAGGCCTTGGAGCCGGAAAGCGAACTGCTTTACCTCGTCACCGCCTGCTATCACCCGTCCGCCGAGGGCGGGCTCCGTCACGACGACCCACGGCTGGCCCTGCCCTGGCCGTTGCCGCCACAGAACGTTTCGCCTCGCGATCTGACCCACCCGTTGCTGGGTGCCGACTTCGCCGGACTCGAGTCGTGAGATGCAGCGCCGGAAGCAGTCTCGCGCTCACTCGACCCTTCTCAGATAACCGGCCGGCGCTACCGTGATCTGCAGCTTGTCCTCGACACTCCGGTCGATGGCGAATTCGGCATGGCCCGCGAGGAACTCGCACACCGCGGTCTTCGGGTTGTCGCCGGGGGCCCACGGACGGTCGGCAAACATGTCGGCCGGCATGTCCTCGACGATGGTGTCGAACACCACGCAATAGCTGCCGATCGAGGTCAGCGGCGCGTACGCCTGCAGCTCCGCCAGCACGTGTCCGTGGGTGTGGTTGCTGTCCAAACACACCAGCACCCGTTCGTGGCGGGCCGCGATGGCGTGGACCTCCGTCACCACCGCGGGCGAGAGGCTCGAGCCCTCGATCATCTGAATGCGCGACGCCAACGGGTGCGCCTCGATGGCCGCCCGATTGTGCGCGCGGATATCGATGTCAATTCCCAACACAGTGCGCTGGGACTGGGCTGGGTCGAGCATCGCGCCCGCCTCGACGGCGTCGGCCAGGTCCAGCAGGGCCAGCATGGAGGCGCTGAAGATCAGTGACCCGCCGTGGGCGATGCCGGTCTCGATGATCAGGTCGGGCCGCACGCGCCAAATCAACTCCTGCATGGCGACCATGTCCTGGGGGTACTGGATGATCGGCCGCGACAGCCAGGAGAAATTGTAGGAATACTTCGCCAACAGCGAGCTCCGCATGAATTCAGCGGCATCGGCGTGCAGCCGGTCGTCGTGCGCCATCGCGTCGATGCGGTGCTGGACTTCGTCGTCGAAGTCACTCATGGTCCACTCCGATCAAATTGAACCGATCGCGCGTGATGGTGCGAACCTCCGCCAGGTAATTGGAGTTCATCACGCAGATGTCCGACCCCGGCGCGAGCGTCGCCATCGCCTCCCCGGGAGACATCACGCGCAGGCCGGTGGCGGACACAAACTTGCCGTGTTTGGCGGGATTGATGTCGACGAGGCCATGCACCGGATGGCCGCTGCGTTCCCGCAGCAGCGAATAGATGACACCCTTGGAGGCCGCGCCCCACACCGTTGTCGAACCGTTCAGCGCGGCCGCGGGCGAACTGGTTGCGGTAGCAAGGAAGTCCGCCGGAAAGTCCACCCGGTCCCCGGGATCGGCGACCGGCGCTCGCAAGGTGGCGAGGTCGGCGACGACGTATAGGTATTGATCCGCGAACAGACGTCCACCGTCCACCACCCGGCCGAACATCCTCGCGAAGTCCCGGAGCCGGAAATAGTTGACATGCTCATAGAAGATGTCGAACCACGCTCTGGCACGCAGGATCCAGTCGAAGCACGGGACCTCGATGTAGATCAGTCCACCCCCGTTGGCGTCCCGCAAACTCTGGAGGAAACCAAACGGGTCCTCGATGTGCTCGAGCACGTGCCGCAGGACGATCCCGTCGGCCGCGACGGTCGCGCCGGCGCCGAAATGGTGCCGATGGACAGCGGGATTGGCACCCTCATAGGTCGGGTCGAAGCCCGTGACGGAGCACCCGTGCGACTGCAGCAGCTCGAGGAAATACGCCTTACCGCAACCGACTTCGACCAGCCGGTCGGTACCCAGGTACCGCATGACGATGGTGGCGACGCGGTCGAGGTGCGTCTTGAACACCGAGCTATGAGCCTGTTCGTTCTGATATGTCGCGTCATACGTCATCAATTCGGGGCGGAACGCCGTGTTGCGCACGAGGCCGCTGGTGCCGTCCTGGACCAGACGAATATCGCCACGGGGACACGCGCGCGCCGCGAGAGCCGACTCGTACATCCGGTTCTGGAAGATCGGGAACTCGGACTGTTCGTATAGCTGCGTACCCCCGGTCATCGCACGCCGATCCGGACGCCGACCGGCCCCGGCGGTTCGGGAGTTGATGACATCGCGTCGCCCTTCATCATCTTCTGCAACACAGCTTCTCGTCACACCATTCACGCACATCTCAGGCGGGATTCGGTGCGAACCGTTCCATGAACATACGGTGGGTGGTCTGGCAGAATTGCCGAAATGACTGCTGCCTCCCATCGACTTCACGAGGGAGGCCCGCTTCGACCGAACGAACTGGCACATGCTGCGGTCATCGGAGCACTCTCCGCGGTCATCGTGATCATCGCCGTGATAATCCCGCTCACCCAGTCGTTGGGGATTCTGGGTGTGGCGCTGCCCGCGCTTCTCGCCAGCCGGTACCGCCTGCGCGCGGTGGTCGCCGCGACGGTTGCCGCCGGGGTGATCACCTTTCTGATCGCCGGCGTCGGGGGTTTGCTGGCGATTGTGAACTGTGCCTGCGTCGGCGGATTGACCGGGTACGTCAAACGCCAGGGCCGGGGCATACCCACGCTGCTTGTGCTGTCCCTACTCACCGGGGTCGTCGTCGCCGCGTGCTGGGTGGGGATCTTCGCGGTGTCGACTCAGTTGCGGCACTTGATGTTCGGCGTGGTGACCGCGACGGCGAACGGGATCGCCACCGTGCTGACATGGGTGCACCTGCCGGGCCCCGCCGCCGCGTTGCAGCTCTACGTCGCCGAGGGACTGCAGCACTGGGCACTGCTGTTTCTCGGCTATCTCACCGTGTCGTTCGTGTTCGCGTGCGTCGTCGCTTGGTCGGTGCTGTCCCGGGTGTTGGAGCGCGTGCGCGACGGCACCCCCGCGGTGCACAAGCTGACTGCCGCCGCCACCGGGGCCCGCGAATCTGTAATCGCGCCGGTACCGGTGCGGTTCGACAAGGTGAGTTTTCGGTATCCGGGTGCCGAAAGCGACGCCCTCGACGAGATCAGCTTGGGCATCGAGGCCGGCGAACATGTCGCCATCACCGGCGCCAACGGTTCCGGCAAGTCGACGTTGATGTTGATTCTGGCCGGCAGAGAGCCGACCTCGGGAGCGGTGCGCCGCCCCGGCGCGGTCGGCCTGGGCCAGTTGGGCGGCACCGCAGTTGTGCTGCAGCATGCGAAGAGTCAGGTGCTGGGCACCCGGGTCATCGACGATGTCGTGTGGGGGCTACCGCCGGGAGCCGATGTCGACATCGGCCGGTTGCTCGGCGATGTCGGCCTGGCGGACCTCGCGGAACACGAGACCAACAGCCTGTCCGGCTCGGAACTGCAGCGCCTGGCGCTGGCCGCGGCACTGGCTCGGAAACCGGCCCTGCTGATCGCGGACGAAGTCACCGCGATGGTCGACCAATCGGGTCGCGATGCCCTGCTGCGCGTGCTCGCCGGGGTGACCAAGCGGTACCGCACCGCGCTCGTGCACATCACCCACGACGCCGAGGCCGCGGCCTCCGCGGACCGCACGATCGACCTCGGCGCTGCGCCGAGGACCATCGACTCCGACTACCCGGTCCGAGCGCCGGCGCCGAATTCGCCTCGCACGCCCGTTGACAGCAGTCGCACTCCGGTGCTCGAACTCGCGGGTGTGGGCCACGAGTACAGCAGTCGCACCCCGTGGGCCAAGACCGTCCTGCGCGGCATCGACTTCGTCGTGGCACACGGCGACGGGGTCCTGATCCACGGCGGCAACGGCTCGGGTAAGTCCACCCTGGCGTGGATCATGGCCGGCCTGACGAGCCCCACCAGCGGTGTCTGCCTCATCGACGGCAAGCCCGCCGACCAGAACGTCGGCGCCGTGGGCCTGTCCTTCCAGGCCGCGCGGTTGCAGCTGATGCGCAGCCACGTCGGCCTTGAAGTGGCCTCCGCAGCGCGCTTCTCGCAGCACGACGAGGCCCGGGTGGCCGCGGCGTTGGAGTCGGTCGGACTGGACCCCGAGCTGGCGGATCGGCGCATCGACGAGCTCAGCGGGGGTCAGATGCGGCGCGTGGTGTTGGCCGGATTGCTGGCGCGTTCGCCGCGTGCGCTGATCCTCGACGAACCGCTGGCGAACCTGGACAGCGGCGCCCAACGCGACCTGGTGCAGTTGCTGGCCGCGCTGCGCCGCGACCGGGCTCTGACGGTGGTGGCGCTGTCGCAGGACGCCGCCGGGCTCCGGGACGTTTGTCCGCGGACCGTGCGGCTGCGCGATGGACTGCTGGAACCGATTTCGACCCCGGCGGAGAGCACACCATGACCACCGCGCCGACGCCCGCCCCCGCGCCCGCCCGCCGCGCTCCCCGTCGGGGACTGTTACTGGTCCCGGTGCCGGGCAGCTCGCCCATCCACGAGCTGTGGGCGGGCACCAAACTCCTGGTGGTCTTCGGTTTTTCGGTGCTGCTGTGGTTCTACCCCGGGTGGGTGACCATCGCGCTGGGCTGGGCCCTGGTGCTGGTGGCGGTCCGCATCGCCCACATTCCGCGCGGCGCCGTGCCGTCCCGGCCCCCTCGGGTGTGGATGTTGTTCGCCGTGGCGTTCGTGTTCACGGCGCTGGCCGGCGGCCAGCCGGTGATCGAGTTCGGCGCCGTCAGTGTCGGATTCGGTGGTGCGCTGCGCTTTGTGCAGGCCATCGCACTGGTTTTCGCGCTGTTCGGGCTCGCGGCGCTGGTGTCCTGGACCACCAATGTCGCCGAGGTCGTTCCCGCGTTGACGACCTTGGCCCGACCGCTCAGGCTGGTGCGGATGCCGGTCGACGAGTGGGCGGTGGCGCTGGCGCTCGGGCTGCGCGCATTCCCCATGTTGATCGAGGAATTCCAGGTGCTCTACGCGGCGTATCGACTGCGGTCCAAGTCGATACCGCCGGAGCGAACGGCGCGCCGAGCCCAGGCCCAAGATCTGATCGACTTGGTCGCCGCGGCCCTGGCCATGACCCTGCGGCGCGCCGATGAGATCGGTGACGCCATCACCGCCCGCGGCGGCACCGGTCAGCTGTCCGCGGCGCCGGCGCGCCCGAAACTCGCCGACTGGGTGACCCTCGCGATCGTCACCGCGGCCGGCGGCATCGCGGTGGCGGTCGAAACCATCTTTCACATCGCCTGATCAGGATGCGGGTGCGCCGCGGGTGGCCACCGCCACCGTCGGCCCCAAGCCTCGTCGGCTGCGGAACTCGACGGTGATGGCCGGGTCGGCATGCCGCGCGAGCGCGCGCAGCGCCGACGGGCTGTAGGCGCGCAGCGAGCTGATGAAGCCGTCGTGTTGCAGCGGCGAGAGCTTGGTCAGCGGCAGCACCACCGCCAACAACCCCAGGTGGATCGGCGCCGGTGGCCTAGGGAGATCGACGATCAGCAGCTTCTCGGCGGCCCGGGTTCCCGCGTCGAACACGCGGGCGGCAAGTCCCGGCGGCAGGTGGTGCAGCGACAGGGCAAACACCGCAAGATCGAAATGGCCCGCCGGGAAATCGATCTCGGTCGCGTCCAGCTCTCGCACGGTCGCTCGCGGATGACGGCCGAGGTCACCGTCGGCCATTCCGGCGACAAACGTGGGGTCGATGTCGGTGACCGTCACCTGCGCCGTAGGGTGCATCTGCAGCAGCTTGTGTGACAGCCCACCGAGACCCGCACCGAGTTCGAGGATCTTCGGCGCGGGTACCTCGGCGACCTCGCGGAGCACCATCCGGGCACACTTCTCATGAATTCCGATCCACCGTCGCCGCCCAGCGCGGTCGAGCGCAGCCATGACCTTGCGCTTCAGCACGTCGACGTCGTCGCGGTCCAGGTACTCCAGCCGGTTGGTTTGCAACCGCCGGTCCAGCCAGGACGCGTCCGGCCCGCCGCGGGGCATGTTCGCAATGTCGCCGGTGCTGCTGTCCACGTAGACATCATGGAGCATCCCCACGGTGATCCGGTCGAAAGTCGCAAAGTCAAAGCGGTTGGGCCCGGCCCTGGTTGGCATCGAGCGACGGATCGGATTCGGCAGATCCAGGCAAAGGACCCAGATTTCGCCAAAACCTCGCGATGCAGTGATTAGGCTATCGAACTGTTCGGCGATGAAGGAGGCTAGTGGTGCCTGGGCGGATGAGTCGTGCGCGCGAATCCCTGAGTAGGCGTCGCGGTTCCGAACCAGTTGCGCGACTGGACAACTATCTCGCGCCGGCCGATGAAGCCCTGTTGGCCGAGCATCGCGCCGCGGGCATGGCGGTGGTCATCCAGGTGACGTGGCGCTATGAGCATCGCGTGGATCTCGATGGGGTGCACCGCTTTCACCAACACCTCAGTCAGGGCTTGTTGGGCCGACGCATCGAGCGCCCGGCGTTGCCGATCGCCCGCCATCGCTGGGTCGCCGATCGACGGCCGACGGAATTCGACATCGCTGCGGGGCCCCGTCCGCGGGCCGAGTTCAGCGACTGGGTCGATGAACGCTCGCAACTACCGATCGACCCGCAAGCGGGACCGGGGTGGCACCTCGGCCTCCAACCGCTGGACGACGGGTCGACCGCAATCAGCCTGGTACTTTCGCACAACCTGATCGACGGACTCGGCCTCGCCCTGGTGATTGCCGAAGCGGCCCTGGGCAAGTCGCGCGATCTCGGCTACCCGCCGCCGTTGTCGCGCACCAAGCTGCGCGCCCTCGGTGCGGATGCCCGGCAGACGGTCCGGGACGTGCCCGAGGCGATCCGGGCGGTGGCCACGGCGGCGAAGCTGGCCCGGAAACAGGCCCGGGAGCAGCGGACGAAGGGCCGTGCACCGGCGTCACGCAGCGCCGCACCGGTCGCCACGGTGGGCGGCGACGACACCGTCCTCGTGCCGATGATCACGATTTACGTCTACCTGGATCAGTGGGACGCCCGCGCGGAAGCCCTTGGCGGCGGCAGTCACACGCTGGCCGCGGCCTTCGCCGCGAAACTCGGCGAGCGCATCGGGCGGCTACGGGCCGAGGACGGCGCCGTAACCCTACAGATCCCCATCAGCGACCGTACCGAGGACGACACCCGTGCGATGGCCCTGTCGTATACCCGGGTCAGCGTCGACCCGGCGCCGCTGACCAAGGAGCTCGCCGACATCCGGGCAGCCATCAAGAAAACGTTGCGGACCATGAAGGAGACGCCCGACGAGTCCAAGCAACTCCTGTGGCTGTCGTCATTCATGCCGGAGCGCGCGATGAAACGGATGGTCGCCAAGATGCCCGCCGATCCCGATCAGTCCGTGTTTTGTTCTTACCTCGGCGATCTCCACACGGCGATCGGCTGCCCCGACGGGACCATCGTCGAGTACGGCAATGCAAGGGGGACAGGGCAACGCGAGTCGCGACAGCTCCTCGACCGGATCGGCGGCCGGATGATGGTGCTGTCGGGGCGCATCAACGGCAAGATCTTCCTCAGCGTCGGCGCCTACCAACCGGGCGCGACGAACACCAAGGCCGCGTTGCGTGCGGTGGCCGCGCACACCCTGGACGATTTCGGCCTGACCGGCGTGGTCGACTAATCCTCGTCCCGGCGGCGAGAGGACGGCCCGCTCAGAAGTTGTGGCAGGTGACGAAGGCCTGCTCGATCGTGCCCAGGTAGGGCTGAAATGCGGGGGCCGCCGCCACGTGCTGGGCCACCTCCGCGCGCTTCTGCGGTCCCGCCGCGATGAAGTTGCGCAAACCGTTCTGCAGCATCGGCATTTGACTGAATGCCTTGCCCACTTGCGGGTCCTGCGCATTGAGCGCCGAAACCAGCTGCGGGTAGCTACAGGTGGTGTCGATCGCGGGGCCCAAATCCGGCGCTGCGGACGCGACCCCGGCGCCGGCGGCCAACGACAACACGAGTCCGCCGACGGCGGCGGCCACTCGGGTCAATGACAGTTGGATCATGGACAGACTCCTCCCTAACAACCGATCCCGACGTAGCGACTCTAAACGGGCGTTTCCGATCGCACCTGGGCTTTGCTGAATCTGCAACCGGCGAAGCACTACTCACCCTCCTTGGGTGACCAACGGGCGTCGGTCGGCCGGGCGCACGCTGGCAGGCCGCGGGTGCACTCGCAGCGGCCACCAGAACCACCGCCCCAGCAGCGCGGCAATCGAGGGGGTCATGAACGCGCGCACCACCAACGTGTCGAACAACAGCCCCAACCCGATCGTGGAACCCACCTGTCCAATGATGCGCAAATCGCTGGCCACCATTGACAACATGGTGAACGCGAACACCAGGCCCGCGGCCGTCACGACCTTGCCGCTGCCCCCCATGGCCCGGATGATGCCCGTGTTCAACCCGGCGCCGATCTCCTCCTTCATCCGGGACACCAACAACAGGTTGTAATCAGCACCCACCGCCAACAGCACGATCAACGACATCGCCAGCACCAGCCAGTGCAGTTCGATGCCGAGAATGTGCTGCCAAATGAGCACGGACAGACCGAAAGCCGCGCCCAGCGACAGTGCCACCGTGCCCACGATCACCAGGGCGGCAATGAAACTGCGCGTCATGATCAACATGATGCTCAAGATGAGGCACAGCGCGGCCACCCCGGCGATCAACAGATCGTAGGTGGAGCCCTCCTGCAGATCCTTGAAAGTCGCTGCGGTGCCGGCGAGGTAGATCGTGGCGTTCTCCAGCGGTGTCACCTTCAACGCCTCCTCGGCCGCGGTCCGCACGGCATCGACGCGCGAGATGCCCTCCGGAGTCCCGGGATCTCCTCGGTGCGTGAGGATCAGCCGCACCGCCTTACCGTCCGGCGAGAAGAACAGGCCCATGGCGCGTTTGAAGTCCTCGTTGTCGAAGACCTCCGGTGGCAGATAAAAGGAGTCGTCGTTTTGGGCGTCGTCATAAACCTGACCCATCGCGCTGGCGTTCGCGGTCGAGTCGTCGATGATCGCGAACATTCCCGACATCGTGCTGTACATGGTCAGCATCATGAAGCGCATCGACTTCATGGTCTCGATCATCGGCGGGAAGAGGGTCACCAACTGCTGCTGGTAGGCCGACATCCGCTCCACCCGCCAGAGAATCTCGCGCATCGAATCGCTGATCTCATCGGCCACGTCGAGCGCATGAAAGATGGACCGGACGCCGTGGCAGATCGGAATGTTCTCGCAGTGCGACTCCCAGTACAAGTAATTGCGAATGGGCCGGAAGAAGTCGTCGAAATCCGCGATGTGGTCCCGCAGGGTGTCGGTGACCTCTGCGATCTCCCGGTTGATGACGACAGTCTCGGCGGTGATCTCGGACATCTGACTCATCAGCCGATAGGTGCGCTCCATCTGGCCGATCATCGTTGACAGGCCTTCGGCCTGCTTGAGCATGTCGTTGATGCGCTCCTTGCCGAACGGGAGCACTTGCATCAGGCCGGCGCTTTGCAGGCTGATCTGAAAGGGTATCGACGTGCGTTCGATGGGGGTGCCCTCGGGTCGGGTGATGCTCTGCACGGTGGCGATGCCCGGAACCGCGAAGACATTCCTGGCCAGTTTGTGGAGCACCAGGAAATCAGTCGGGTTGCGCATGTCGTGGTCGGCTTCGATCATCAGAATGTCCGGCATCATTCGAGACTCCGGAAAGTGCCGCTCCGACGCCGCGTACCCCACGTTGGCCGGGATGTCCTGTGGCACATACAGCCGGTCGTCGTAGCTGGTCTGATATCCGGGCAGCGCCAATATCCCGATGAACGCAATGGCGCACGCCGCGACCAGAACTGGCACGGGCCACCGAGTGACCACCGTTCCTATTCGCCGCCACCGGCGGAACATCAGCGTCCGCTTGGGTTCGAAGAGCCCGAACCGACCGCCCACGGCAAGGGCCGCCGGGATCAGCGTGACGGCCACCACGATCGCCACGACCATCCCCACCGCGGTGGGCACACCCATGGTCTGGAAGTAGGGCAACCGGGCGAAGCTCAGGCAGAAGATCGCCCCGGCGATCGTCAGACCGGAACCGACAACCACCTTCGCAACACTGCGGTAGGTGGTGTGGTAGGCCGTCTCCGGATCCGCACCGGCCTGACGGGCCTCCTGATAGCGCCCGGTGAAGAATATGCAGTAGTCGGTGCCGACCGCGATGGTCAACGAAACCAGCAGGTTCACCGCAAATGTCGAAAGTCCGATGAGGCCTTCATCACCGAGGAATGCCACCACACCCCGGGCGGCCTGTACCTGGATCCCCATCATGGCGAGCAGGAGAACGACCGTGACGATCGAGCGGTAGAAGAAGAACAGCATCGCGAAGATCACGACCAGGGTGACGGCGGTGATCTTGATGATCGAGTTGTCGCCGGCGTGGTTCATGTCCGTCACCAACGGCGCCGGACCGGTGACATAGACGCTGACACCCGGTGGCGGCGGCGTCCGGTCCACGATGCCTCGGACGGCCGCCACAGACTTGTTGGCCAGCGCCTCGCCTTGGTTGCCGGCGAGATTCAGCTGCACATAGGCGCCCAACCCGTCGGCGCTGGCCACCCCCGACGCCGTGAGCAGATCCCCCCAGTAATCCTGGACGTGCTGGACGTGGACGGTGTCGGCACGCAACTGACGAATCAGATCGTCGTAATAGCGGTGCGCCTCGTCGCCCAGGGGTTGCTCACCTTCGAGCACGATCATCGCCACGCTGTCGGAGTCGGACTCCTCGAACACCTCACCCATGCGCTTCATCGCCTGGAACGCCGGTGCGCCTTGGGGACTCAGCGAGACCGAGTTCTCCGCACCGACGCGTTCCAACGACGGTACGGCGAAGGTCGCAATGGCGACGACCACCAGCCAGCCGAGGATGATCGGCACCGCCAGCCGGTGGATTGTCCGAGCTATGTAGGACGGCCGATTGCTCATGTGGCCGTCAACGTGCGGAAGGTCAACGCGTTCAATATGATCAGCGCTCTTCCTTCTGCAGGAGGGAGCGCACCAGCGGGCGGGCGCCGGTCCGTCGGGCCGCACTGACGGGGCGGGGATGGACCCGTTGCGGCCACCAGAACCACCGCCCCAGCAGGGCGGCGATCGACGGCGTCATGAATGCCCGCACCACCAGGGTGTCGAACAGCAGGCCCACACCGATCGTCGCGCCCAGTTGTCCGATGGTGACGAGGTCGCTGACCACCATCGCCAGCATGGTGAACGCGAACACCAGGCCCGCGGCCGTCACGACCTTGCCGCTGCCCCCCATGGCCCGGATGATGCCGGTGTTGATGCCGGCGCCGATCTCCTCTTTCATCCGGGACACCAACAACAGGTTGTAGTCAGAACCCACGGCCAACAGGACGATGACGGACATCGCCAGGACCACCCAGTTCAAGGGGATGCCGAGAATGTGTTGCCAAATGAGCACGGACAGACCGAAAGCCGCGCCCAGCGACAGTGCCACCGTGCCCACGATCACCAGGGCGGCAATGAAACTCCGGGTGACAATCAGCATGATGCAGAAGATGAGACACAGCGCCGCGGTGGCGGCGATCAACAAGTCGTAGGTGGATCCGTCCACGATGTCTTTCACCGATGCCGCGGTTCCGGTGAGGTAGATCTGGGCGTTCTGCAGCGGAGTTCCCTTCAACGCCTCCTCCGCCGCGGTCTCTATCGGGTCAACCAACGCCATTCCCTCGGGCGTCGCGGGATCACCGCGCTGCGCGATGAGCATCCGCGCGGCCTTCCCGTCCGGCGACAGGAAGATGTCCATGACCCGTTTGAAGTCCTCGTTCTCGAAGACCTCCGGTGGCAGATAGAAGGAATCGTCGTTCTGGGCAGCGTTGAACGCCCGGCCCATCGCGCTGGCGTTATTGGTCGCCTCGTCCATCTGGTCCATGATTCCGGCCATGGTGCTGTGCATGGTCAGCAGCATCGCCCGGGTCGAGTACATGGTCTCGATCATCACCGGAAACTGTTCGAGCATCTGCGGCATGATCGCGTCCAGGCGATCCAGGTTCTCGATGAGACCGCGCATTTTCACCGTGATCTCGTCCACTCCGTCGAGGGTGTCGAACACCGACCTGATCGCGAAGCAGACCGGAATGTTGTAGCAGTGCGGCTCCCAGTACAGGTAATTGCGGATGGGCCGAATGAAGTCGTCAAAATGCGAAACATGGTCTCGGAGATCGTTGGTGATGTCTTGCAGTTCGTGCGTTCTGTCGACCATCTCGGAAGTGGTGCTGACCATCTGCTCGGTCACCGACTGCATGCGCTTCATGGTTTCGATGGTCTTGGTGATGTCGTCGGCTTGCACCAGCAGGTCGTCCATTCGATTCTTCTGGAACGGCATCAGCACGGACTGGGAGGCGTTGCTCATACTCAGAATGAACGGAATCGTGGTGTGCTTCAGCGGTTCCCCGCCGGGACGCGTGACGGCCTGCACCCGAGAGACTCCCGGAACCGCCTGTACGGCCTTGGCCAGTTTGTTCAGCACCAGGAAGTCCGCCGGGTTCCGCATGTCGTGATCGGCTTCGATCAGCAGAATGTCCGGTGCCATCATCAGCGACTGCGGAAAGTGGCGCGCCGCGGCGGCATAACCCACGTTGGCCGGGATGTCCTGCGGAATGAACTTCTGATCGTTGTAACTGGCCTGGTATGCCGGCAGCGCCAAGAGTCCGACCAAGGTGACCGCGCAAGTCGCGGCGAGAATGGGCGCGGGCCAACGCACCACGGCAGTGCCCACTCGCCGCCACCGCCGGGCCATGATCTTCCGCTTGGGCTCGAACAACCCCATGCGACTGCCGACGGCGATCACCGCCGGCACCAGCGTCACCGCCACCACCACCGCGACGACCATGCCGATCGCCGTCGCAACACCCAGCGTTTGATAGACCGGAAGCCGGGTGAAGTGCAGACAGAGCACCGCCCCGGCGATGGTCAAACCGGAACCCACCACCACCTTCGCGACGCTGCGGAAGCTGGTGTAGAACGCCGTCTGCTTGTCTTCGCCGGCCTGACGCGCCTCCTGATAGCGCCCGGTGAAGAATATTCCGTAATCCGTTCCGGCCGCGATGGCCAGCGCCACCAGCAGATTGACGACGAACGTGGTGACCCCGATGAATCCCAGATCGCCGAGTAACGCGACGAATCCGCGGGCCACGATCAGTTCGATCGCGACGATCACCAGCATCAGAACGACCGCGATGACCGATCGGTAGACCAGCAGGAGCATCACGAATATCACCGTGAAGCTCAGCGACGTGACGAGCATGACCGTCCTGTTGCCGGCGGGTCCCAGATCCGCGGCGAACGCGGCGGGGCCGGTGACGTGGGCCTGGACTCCCGGTATCGGCGGCGTCGCGTCGACGAGTTCGCGTACCGCACGCACGGATTCGATCGCCGAGATCTCGTCGTTTCCGGTCAGGGTCAGCTGCACATACGCGGCCTTGCCGTCGACGCTCTGGGCGGCGGCCTGGGTAATCGGATCGCCCCAGAAGTCCTGGACGTGTTGCACGTGTTCATCGGTTTGCAGCTGCCGAACGATCTCGTCGTAATAGGCGTGTGCTTCGTCGCCGAGGGGCTGGTCGCCCTCCAACACGATCATCGCCACCGCGTTCGAGTTGGTTTCGGCGAACAGCTCACCCATGCGTTGCATGGCCCGGAACGACGGTGCGGCAGAGAGGTCCATCGCGACCGCATTCTCTTTCTCGACCTGTTCGAGCGAGGGAACGCTGACACTCAAGATCACGGCGATCGCCAACCAGCCCAGGATGATCGGCACGGCCAGCCGCCGGATCAGCCGCGCCATCCAGGACGGACGGTGGGTGACTGGCAACGGCTCTGTGACGGGTTCGCTGACCTGACTCATGCGGCCTTCAGCACGCAAAAGGTGAACGCGCTTACCCCGTGCCGGACCTTTTCGTCCCTGATTTCGTCGCCCACGCTGATACGGCATCCGATCGTGTCACTGTCGCCCTGCGCGGTGACGTTCCCCATGGCGGTCGCCTCCGTGATCGGAAAGTCCAGCGTCCACGGCAGGGCCGCGTCCTTGATGTGTTGCGGATCGGCATCGGCATCGAAGTAGCTGATGTCCGCGACCGCCCCCGGTGGGCCGAACACCTCGTACACCAAGTGTTTAGGGTCGTGGGGTCGTCGTTCCTCGCGTTCGGTGCCGGTATAGCTGGGGCGGTTATCGGTGCCGAAGACCCCGTGCAACCGCGAAACGGTAAAGCCTCCTGCAGTTATCACCACCCCGATGACCAGTGGAATCCACACCTGCTTGAGAATCCTGAAAATCTCAGAGCCCCTCTTCCTCTGATGCCCCATGGGTGCCTCGCCGGCGTCGCCACACATGCGACAACGCCCGACCTCGACACGCCCGACCCGTGCCGCCCCACATCGGTGCGCGCCGCGGATTAGCCCGCGGCGATCACCGCAAACATGCGGCGCTTCGGAGAACGCGACCGACGTCGCACACTGGCTTGGCCTGAATCGGCACGTTCCCCATGCGATTTCGGATCGTAATGCATTACCAGCGACTATTAGTCGGGTTAGCAAAATTTCGGTGGACCCGATCCGAAAACTCGGGTTGTGCGCCCATCCGTCACGGACCTGGCCATTCAATCCGTCACGCTGCACCGTCGCCTGGACCAGCCGTCACCTCGGGGTTTGACCTGAGCAGGGCCCGCCCTGCCTGCCATTTCGCAGCACCGGAATGGTGTCGCCGAATTCCGCATGCGGTCGCCCAGGAAAGCGCCGGCACGCCGATTGATTGCGATTTGAATCATTCGCTGGATGGGGTCACCACCCGCCGAGCAACGGCGCCGATAGCGCATCCGTGGCAAAGAAGTCAGTTATCGCCCAGTTCACCGGGTTTGGCCTCCCGGCCCCCCCGCCGCACACCGGCTCTCAGCAATGCCGCGCCGCCCACCGCAGGTCCAGCTGCCGCCGACGCTGCAAGTACGCCGCGCGGCGTCGACGATGCGGATTCACCATCAGCTGACCCGCTCGCCCGCCGGGGGCGGGACGCCGCCGTACCGCCGTCGACCTATGCCGCCGGGGTCGAACGGTGGCTATCGGAACCGGGCGTTCACCCAGTTATTCACCGCCGCAGTAACATTGGCGGATACTACCGAAACATCGTCTTTCACAGGGTCTTTCGACTCGGCGCGGGACGGCCGTGGTATCCGACCGGGCTTCGGGTGCGCACCGGCCCCAGCGAAGCCCATCGAACCTGACGGGCGTGCGCGCAGTCCCGTGGTGGCGCGCCCCGTCCCGCTGCGGCCGTCCCGAATCCCCGATAACATATCGCCGCTAAAGATCTGCCCCAGCCGCGCGGAAAACCGATGAGTGCCGGGACGGGTGCGGCCGTCGCAGCCACGACTGGCGCCGTCGGCAATCGGCCAAAACCCGCGTCGGCCGGACTCTCCCGTGCAGCAACCACCGTCGATCGTGGTCGCCGGGCCCGCCCGCCGATCGGGACCGCGTTTGCCCGCCGACCACGGGGCCGGAGTCGAAGCTGTGGGCGCAAGCCGGATTGGGTCGACTCGCCGGAGGCCGCCTTGCTCCGGTCCGCGGTGAGTCAGTAGGTTCGCACCGCATGCCGGCGGTCGCTCGTTGGGCGGGCATGCCATGCTGGGCTGCTCCACTTTGCCGAACATTGCCATGCGACTGCCAAGCACCGCACCAGGGTCCAGGAGAACCAGATGACCTTCTCATTGCAGCTGAGCGACGACGTGATAGAGGTGCGCGACTGGGTGCACCAGTTCGCGGCCGAGGTGGTGCGGCCCGCGGCCGCGGAGTGGGACGAGCGGGAGGAAACTCCGTGGCCGATCATCCAGGAGGCCGCCAAGATCGGCTTGTACTCCCCCGAATTGTTCGCCCAGCAGTCCGTCGAACCCAGCGGGCTGGGCATGCTGACGGTGTTCGAGGAGCTGTTCTGGGGTGACGCCGGCATTGCGTTGTCGATCCTGGGCACCGGTTTGGCCGCCGCGGCGCTGGCCGGCAGCGGAACTCCCGAACAGATCGGCCAGTGGCTGCCGGAGATGTTCGGCACTCCGGGTGACCCGAAGCTGGGCGCGTTCTGCTCGTCAGAACCCGACGCCGGCTCCGACGTCGGCAGCATCCGGACCCGGGCCCGATTCGACGAGGCCACCCGCGAGTGGGTGCTCAACGGCACCAAGACCTGGGCCACCAACGGCGGCATCGCCAATGTGCACATCGTGGTGGCCTCCGTCTACCCCGAACTCGGGACCCGCGGGCAGGCGACCTTCGTCATCGGTCCCGACACCCACGGCTTTTCCCAGGGGCAGAAGTTCAAGAAGCACGGCATCCGCGCGTCGCACACCGCCGAGGTGGTCCTCGACAACGTGCGGCTGCCCGAGGAGATGATCCTCGGCGGCCGGGAGAAGTTCGAAGAGCGCATCGCCCGGGTCCGATCGGGCGCCTCGACCCGCGGGCAGGCGGCGATGCAGACGTTCGAACGCACCCGGCCCTCGGTCGGCGCCATGGCGGTCGGTGTCGCGCGCGCCGCCTACGAGTACGCGCTGGACTATGCGTGCCAACGTGAACAGTTCGGCCGCAAGATCGGTGAATTCCAGGCGGTGGCCTTCAAGCTGGCCGACATGAAGACCCGGGTCGACGCCGCACGACTGCTGGTCTGGCGGGCCGGCTGGATGGCCCGCAACAACGTGGCGTTCGAGGCCGCCGAGGGTTCGATGGCCAAGCTGGTGGCGAGCGAGACCGCGGTGTACGTCACCGACGAGGCGATCCAGATCCTCGGCGGCAACGGCTACACCCGGGACTACCCGGTGGAGCGGATGCACCGCGACGCCAAGATCTTCACGATCTTCGAGGGCACCAGCGAGATTCAACGCCTGGTGATCGCGCGTGCGGTGACCGGGCTGTCCATCCGCTAGCCCGCCCTAGCGCTGGCTCGAGCGCGGCTGGGAGGCCGACCGCGGCATCAGCCTGGCGACGCTCACCGACTCGTGGCAAGCGCTGCTGCTGCAGGAGTAGGGGTTTCGGCTGCGGCCGAGGAGGTTTCACGGAATGGCCGATGTCCGCGGGTGAGCACGAACAGGGCCGTCGCCGACAGCGCCGCCGCGGTCAGCATCATCGCACCCATCGGTAGCGCGTTGGCGTCGCCGGCCAGGCCGATCAGCGGTGAGACCGTGGCGCCGAGGCTGTACTGGACGAAGCCCAGGACCGCCGAACCCGTTCCGGCGGCATAGCGGACCTCGCTGAGCGCCAGCGCGGTGGCGTTGGCAAAGGTGAAACCGATGGTCGCCATGAAGCCGGCCATCAGCGCGATGGTGGCCCACGGCAGCACGCCGCCGACGGTCACGTTCAGCAGCATCAGCGCCCCCACCACCACCATGGCCGAGACCCCGCACTGCAGCAGCCGACGCGGCGAGATGCTCGTGGCCAGCCGTGCCGAGAGCACACCGGAGAACGCCACGGCCAGCGCGCAGGCGCCGAAGGTCAGCGAATAGGCGCGCGGCGAGAAACCCAGGATGTTCTGCAGCACAAAGGGCGAGCCGGAAATGTAGGAGAACACCGCCGCCGAGGCGAAGCCCAGGCACAGCGCGTAGCCGAGGAAGAACCGGTTGCTCAACACCGAGACGGCGCTGCGGGCAAAGGCTTTCACGCCGGCCGGGCGACGCAGCTCCGGCGGCAGCGATTCGCCGACCAGCCACACTGCGCCGATGAGCATCAGCAGGTTGAGTCCCGCCAACGCGAGGAAGACCGCCCGCCAGCCGAACTCGGCGACCACCTGACCGCCGAGGATCGGCGCGATGACGGGAGCCAGAATCCCGATCACCATCATCACGGTCAGCAGCCGGGCCGCCTGGCTGCCGTGAGAGCGGTCGGCGATGACGGCCCGCGCGATGACGACGCCGGCGGCGCCCGCGAAGCCCTGCACGAAGCGCAATGCGATCAGGATCTCGATGGACGGACTGAAGGCGCACAGCACGCTGGCCACCAGGCAGACCACGATGCCCACCAGCAGCGGGCGCCGCCGGCCCAGGCGATCGGAGAGTTGGCCGACGAAGAGCTGACCGAGCGCGAGGCCGATCAGGAATGTCGTCAGGGTCAGCTGCACCATCGAGGCCGACGTCTCGAGATCGACGGCCATCCGCGGAAAGGCCGACAGGTACATGTCGATCGAGAACGGCGTCACCGCGCTGAGCAGGGCCAATACCAAAATCAACGAAACGGCCGGCGAGGATGTCGCCGGGGTCGCCCCGCGCAAATTCATGCAGTCTCTTCTCATCGGATTTAGTTATCTCATCATACCTATCGATTCATAACTATATGATCGTGAGATGGCTGACACTCTCGACGGGCCCTCGACGGCGTCGCTGGCTGCGACCCGGGAACTCGCGGTGGCGCTGCACGACCTGTCCTGGCGGATCGGCCGGTTCGGCCCCGCTCAGGTTGGGCTGGAACCACTGCCGGCATCCGAGTTGGCAGTGCTGCGCACCGTGATGGACCAGCCCGGGCGCAGCGTGTCCGATATCGCCGCGACGCTGTCGATGCAGACCAGCAATGTCAGCGCCGCCGTGCGGTCACTGACGGCGCGCGGCCTGGTCGACAAGCGCACCGACGACCACGACCGGCGGGTGTCACTGCTGCGCCCCACCGCGCGCGCACTGGCAGACCGAGAGGCCATCGAGGATGCCGTCGCGACCACGGTGTCCACCGCGCTCGCCGAAATCCCGGCGGCCCAGGTCGCGACACTGCAAGCCGCCATCCCGGCACTGCGCGCGCTGACGCTGGCCGTCGGAACCCCGGTCGCCCAGCCCTGACCCAGCCGCCGGGCCCGCTCCCCCGGAATTGTCGCTGTTTGTCGCTGTGAGGTGGGACAACAAGAACCGGCACCTCCTCAGGCGGTCGCCAATCCCGTCCTGCCCTATGTTGATCCGGTGACCACGCCAACCCGCAGCCTCGGCCAGAACGACGGCACCCTTACCCTGAGCACCGGCGTCACCGGTCGCGCGGCGCGGATCGGGCACCGCCTGAGCATCGCGATGGACTCGTGGCGCATCACGATCGATTGGGCCGGAAAGATCCCGACCGCCGCGCACCTGACCATCGATGTCGACTCGTTGCGAGTGGTCGACGGTTCGGGTGGCCTCACCCCACTCACCGCGCCGGAAAAGGCCATCGTGCGCGGCAACGCACTGAAGACGTTGAATGCCAACCGCTTTCCCACGATCGAGTTCGACGCCGCCACCATCACCGGCACCGACACCGGTTACCTATTGAGCGGTCCGCTCACCCTGCACGGTGTCTCCCGCCCCACCGACGTCGCACTCGAAGTGACCGGACAATCACAACTGAGCTCCGTAACCACGGTGTCGCACAAGAACTTCGGTATCCGCCCCTACTCGATGGCCCTGGGCGCGATGAAGGTCGCCGACGAAGTGACGATCGAGTTCAACGCGACGGCACGCCCGTCGGCGCAATGATCGCCGACCCCGCCGAACCACACCCTGGCGCACGCCGCCGCCACGCGCTGCGCCTGCTGGCGTTCGCGGCCTTCCTGCTGACCCTGTTCTATCTGGTCGCGGTACAGCGGGTGATCGACGTCGAGGCGGTGCGCGGGTTCATCGCCGCCACCGGGCCGGCCGCGCCCCTGGTCTACGTCGTGATCTCCGCGTTGCTCGGGGCGATCCTCGTGCCGGGACCCATCCTGGCCGCCGGCAGCGGCTTCCTCTTCGGGCCGGTGCTGGGCACGTTCGTCACGCTGGGCGCGACGGTGGGCACCGCGATCGCCGCCAGCCTCGGCGGGCGCCGGGCCGGCCGGGACAGCGCCCGAGTGCTGCTGGGCGACGAGCGCGCCGACCGGCTCGACGCCCAGATCGAGCGGCGCGGCCTGTGGGCGGTGGTCGGGCAGCGCTTCATTCCCGGCGTCTCCGATGCGCTGGCCTCCTACGGGTTCGGCGCCTTCGGCGTGCCGGTGTGGCAGATGGCGGTCGGGGCGTTCATCGGATCGGCGCCGCGGGCATTCGTCTACACCGCCCTGGGCGCCTCCATCGGCGACCTGTCCGCACCGCTGGCGTACACGGCCATCGCGGTGTGGTGCGTGATGGCCGTCGTCGGAGTCTTCGCGGCCCGCAGCGGCTACCGCTCCTGGCGGCGGGGTCGCGACGCCCCACCGGACGCCGACGTCGAAGCCGATTGACCGCGGGTCACGAGTAAGCTGACCCCGCTGCCGACGGCAATCCGGTGGATGCCCGCCGCGCCGGACCTGCCGACCCTCGGCATACCGAGGTGACCAAACCGGGCTGCCGTCTGGTTTACTAGTCGCACTAACAGATCCGGAAGTGCCGGACTCGCGTATGCGATTCCCCGACCGACCACGGGTGGTTTTTTCTGATGGCCGATACCGGCACTAGCGCGAGCTTTGTGACGCAGTGATGCCCGCATGAGCACACTGATCCCCGGCTCGGCCAGCGGCCCCCGGGCGCCCCGCCCCCGCCCGAGCACGAAAAGCGCCGCGGGCTCGCCAAGTGGCTCCGCGTCTTCGCCGTCCCGGTCATCATCGGCTGGATCGGCTTCGTCGCGCTGCTGAACATGACGGTGCCCCAGCTCGAGGTCGTCGGGCAGATGCGCTCGGTGTCGATGAGCCCGGACGACGCGCCGTCGGTGGTCGCGATGAAGCGGGTCGGCGAGGTTTTCGAGGAGTTCAAGTCCGACAGCTCGGCGATGATCGTGCTCGAGCACGACGATCAGCTCGACGACGCGTCGCACCACTTCTACAACGACATGATCGACAAGCTCGAGGCCGACACCGAGCACGTCGAGCACGTCCAGGACTTCTGGGGCGACCCCCTGACCGAGGCCGGCGCGCAGAGCCCCGACGGCAAGGCCACCTACGTCCAGGTGTATCTGGCCGGCAACATGGGCGAGGCGCTGGCCAACGAGTCGGTGCAGGCGGTCACCGAACTCGTCGAGGGTCTCGAGCCGCCGCCGGGCCTCACGGTCTACGTCACCGGCGGCTCGGCGCTGGCCAACGATCAGCAGGTCTCCGGGGACCGCTCCGTGCGGGTCATCGAGGCGGTCATCTTCGTCGTCATCATCACGATGTTGATGCTGGTGTACCGGTCGATCATCACGACGGTGCTGGCCCTGGTCGTGGTGGTGCTGAGCCTGTCCTCGGCCCGGGGCGTGGTGGCGTTCCTGGGCTATCACGACCTGATCGGCCTATCGACGTTCGCGACCCAGCTGTTGGTGACGCTGGCGGTCGCGGCCGCCACCGACTACGCGATCTTCCTGTTTGGGCGATATCAGGAGGCCCGCACCGTCGGCATGGACCGCGAGGCGGCCTATTACGACATGTTCCACGGCACCGCACACGTGGTGCTGGCCTCCGGTATGACCATCGCCGGGGCCATGCTGTGCCTGAGTTTCACCCGGCTCCCCTATTTCCAGACCCTGGGCATCCCGATGTTCGTCGGCATGGTCATGGTCGTGGCCACCGCGTTGACGCTGGGGCCGGCCATGGTCGCCGTGGCCACCCGGTTCGGCAAGATCCTCGAGCCCCGCCGCGCCATGCGCATCCGGATGTGGCGGCGGATCGGCACGGTCGTGGTGCGGTGGCCCGGCCCGGTGCTGCTGGCGACGATCGCGCTGTCGCTGGTCGGGCTGCTGACCCTGCCCGGCTATCAGACCAACTACAACGACCGCAATTACCTGCCGACGGACCTGCCCGCGCAGGAGGGCTTCGCCGCGGCCGAACGGCACTTCTCGGCGGCCCGGATGAACCCGGAGTTGCTGCTGATCGAGACCGACCGCGATTTGCGCAACCCCGCCGACTTCCTGGTGATCGAGAAGATCGCCAAGGAGGTGTTCCGGGTGCCGGGCATCGGCGAGGTGCAGTCGATCACCCGCCCCGAGGGCGAACCGCTGGAGTACAGCACGATCCCCGCGCAGATGGGGCAGAGCGGTCTGTTGATGGACATGAACCGCAAGTACCAGATGGACCGCATCGACGACATGCTGGTGCAGGCCGACGACATGCAGAACACCATCCACACCATGGACCGCATGGTCGAGTTGATGACGCAGATGGCCGCGACCACCCAGAGCATGGTCGGCAAGACCCACGTCATGGCCGACAACCTGGTCGAGCTACGGGATCACCTCGCCGATTTCGACGACTTCATCCGCCCGCTGCGCAACTACCTGTATTGGGAACCGCACTGCTTCAACATTCCGGTGTGTCACACCATGCGCTCGATGATGGATGCGCTCGACGGCACCGACACCATGACCCAGCAGATGGTCGCCATGCTGCCCGACATGGACCGGCTCAGTGCGTTGATGCCGGAGATGGTCCGGCTGCTGCCGACGCAGATCGAGACCATGCGCAAGATGCGCAACACGATGCTGACGATGTACCAGACCCAGAAGGGTCTGCAGGATCAGATGGCCGCCTCGCAGGAGAATCAGACGGCCATGACCAAGGCGTTCAACGACGCCAAGAACGACGACACGTTCTACCTGCCGCCGGACATCTTCGACAACAAGGACTTCAAGCGCGGGATGGAGAGCTTCATCTCCCCCGACGGAAAGTCCGTGCGGTTCATCATCTCTCACGATGGTGACCCGCTGACGCCCGACGGTATCAAGATCATCGACGGCATCAAGCTGGCCGCCAAGGAGGCCATCAAGGGCACTCCGCTAGAGGGCTCGAAGATCCAGGTGGCCGGCACCGCGGCGGCGTTCAAGGACATGCAAGAGGGCAACAACTACGACCTGCTGATCGCCGGCATCTCCGCGATCTGTTTGATCTTCATCATCATGCTGTTGATCACCAAGAGCCTGGTGGCAGCCGGGGTCATCGTGGGCACCGTGCTGGTGTCGCTGGGCGCTTCGTTCGGCGTATCAGTGTTGGTGTGGCAGCACCTCATTGGCATCGAACTGCACTTCATGGTGATGGCCATGGCGGTGATCATCCTGTTGGCCGTCGGCGCGGACTACAACCTGTTGTTGGTGGCCCGGTTGAAGGAGGAGGTCCACGCCGGCATCAACACCGGGATCATCCGCGCGATGGGCGGAACCGGTTCGGTGGTGACCGCGGCCGGACTGGTGTTCGCGTTCACGATGATGTCGATGATGGCCTCCGAGATGATCGTGGTGGCCCAGATCGGCACCACCATCGGGATGGGCCTGATGTTCGACACCCTGGTGATCCGGGCGTTCATGACGCCAGCCATCGCGGCATTGATGGGCAAGTGGTTCTGGTGGCCGCAGCGGGTGCGGCAGCGCCCGTCGCAGGGTGCGCTGACCCGATTGGTGACCACGGACTCCAACTGACCCAGGCTGCACCGCCGCGCTGACCGCGCAGATCAGTACGGTGGGACAGATGAAATACCTTGACGTGGACGGCCTGGGCCCGGTCAGCCGGATCGGGCTCGGGACCTGGCAGTTCGGTTCCCGCGAGTGGGGCTACGGCGACAGCTACGCCGCCGGGGCGGCCCGCGAGATCGTCAGCCGGGCCCGCGCCCTCGGCGTGACGCTGTTCGACACCGCCGAGGTCTACGGCATGGGCAAGAGTGAACGGATCCTGGGCGAGGCGCTCGGCGACGAGCGCGCCGAAGTCGTGGTCGCCAGCAAGGTGTTTCCCGTCGCGCCGTTCCCGGCCGTGGTCAAACAGCGCGCCCGCGCCAGCGCCCGCCGGTTACAGCTGACGACGATTCCGCTCTATCAGATTCACAAACCCAATCCGGTGGTGCCGGATTCGGTGATCATGCCCGGCCTGCGGGAGTTGTTGGACCGCGGCGAGATCGGGGCGGCCGGGGTGTCGACCTACTCGCTGCAGCGGTGGCGCAAGGCCGACGCCGCGCTGGGCCGGCCGGTGATCAGCAATCAGGTGCACTTCTCGCTGGCCAACCCCCAGCCGCTGGACGACCTGGTGCCGTTCGCCGAACGGGAGAACCGGATGGTGATCGCCTACAGTCCGCTGGCGCAGGGCCTGCTCGGCGGCAAGTACGGTCTGCACAATCGGCCCGGCGGGGTGCGGGCGATCAACCCGCTGTTCGGCACCGAGAACCTCAGCCGCGTCGAACCGCTGCTCGACGTGTTGCGTCAGGTCGCCGCCGACGTGGACGCCAAGCCGGCGCAGGTGGCGCTGGCCTGGCTGCTGAGCCTGCCGAATGTGGTCGCCATCCCGGGCGCGTCCAGCGTCGAACAACTCGAATTCAACGTCGCCGCAGCCGAAATCGAGCTCAGCGCCGAGGCCCAGACGGCGTTGACCAACGCGGCGCGGGCGTTTCACCCGGTCTCGGGTGCGCGCAGCATGGCCGACCTGCTGTTGGACAAGGTCGGTCGACGCTGACCCGACGGCGCTATACCCCGCGCTCGATCGGTAGTCGACCGGAGTCGACGGCGGCCAACAGCGCCGCGTGGTCGGCCTCGGTCTGGTCGGCGTAGCGGCGCGCGAATTCGCACAACGCGTCGTCCACCTTCTCCGAGCGACCCATGTAACCGGCGATCATCGACGCGCCGCTGGTGCGGGCGTGCCCCTTGGCGAGTAGCTGCCCGACGACGCCGGCGTAGTCGATGAGCGCCCGGGGATCCATCGCGTCCAGCGCGATGCTGCCCTTCATGTTGCGGAACTGCCGCACGTAGTACTGCAACCCGTCCACGGTCGTCCAGCCCAGCAGCGGGTCGCTGACGGTTTGCAGCGCCTGCTGGTATTCGACGACGCGTTGGCCCTGATGGGCGTGCCAGGCCGACTCGCCGTGCACGTACCGCGCCAGCACCGAGCGGCGGGCCTGCTTGAGCTGGAGGAACACCACGTCCTCCGGCGACGACCCCTCCAGCAACGCCACGTAGGCACGCAGCCCGACGCTGCCCACCCCGACCACCTTGTGCGCGACGTCGAGCAGGGTGTAGCCGCCCAGCACGCGACGCCAGTGCGTGGACAACGTCAACAGGTACTCGTCGAGCGCCACGGCCACCGCTTCGGCCTCCCGGTCGGGCACCCGGGTGATCAGCGGTGGCTCCTCGACGATGCGACGGACGCCGTCGACCTCCTGGGTGAACCGGGGCAGGGCGCGGTCACTGGTGCGGTTGCGGGCCCGGCGCGCCGAGCGGCGCACCTCATCGGCCAACGGTTGGGCGGTCTCGCCGGCGAGTCGGTCGACGTCGAGGCGGGTGAAGGAGCGGGAGAACAGCGGCTCGTCGGCCAGGCGGCGCAACTCCAGCCGGTAGGAGGTGACGCAGGAGCGGACCGCTTCGCCGCATTCTTGCTCGGAGGCACCGTTCTGCCGCCCCGCCACCCAGATGCTGGCCACCAGGCGGCGCAGGTCCCATTCCCAGCCACCGGGATGGGCCTCGTCGAAGTCGTTCAGGTCGATCACCAGATCGCGTTCGGGGGACGCGAAGAACCCGAAGTTGCCCAGGTGCGAGTCGCCGCAGACCACCGGCGTGATGCCGGTCGAGGGCAGCCGCGCCACGTCCTCGGCCATGACCACGGCGCTGCCGCGCAGAAAGCCGTACGGCGAGTGGGCCATTCGCCCCACCCGAACCGGAATCAGATGTGGTTGGCGGCCATGGTGGTTGATCTCGATGAGGCGGATCGGGTCCGGCCGGTCGGGCGGCGGATCCCAGCCGGCCAGCTCGCCGCGATGCACCCGGTCGCGCAGGCTCTTGCCGAGTGCGTACCGCTCGGCGCGGGTGACCGGCCGCTGCCGCAGGGAGTGATACGCGCTGCTGTCGATGTCCGCCAGCACGGTGTGTCTACCCGGCGGGCGACCCGATGCGGCGCTGCTCACTGTGCAAACACCTCCTCATGTGTTGGCAGGCGCGGTGGCCCGACCGCACTCATTGTTGCCGACCGCACTTCGGAGCCGCTAACGCGCGGCGTCTACATCGTGGGCCTGCCGGAAGCGCCGCAGATATGCCGGCCAGTCCCAGGTGGACAGGAACTGCGTCACGGCCGCGTACCCCTTGTCGTACAAGACTCTCGTCTCAGCGGGTGAGATGCCGAAATCCAACACGCCGACGTCGGTGGAATCGACCTGGATCGCCCGCACCCTGACCCACGGCAAGGACAGGTGGGCCTGGTCGTGGCCGACCAGCATGGTGGTGATCAGGCTTTCCAGCATGGTCGGTCCGGTGCAGCCCAGCGGCAGCCGCAGTCCGGGGATGAGCTCGTCGATCCGCGGGGCGGGCAGATACGGAACCACCGCGACGCCGAAGGTGGGCCACCGCGGGGCCGCACCGTCGGGGCGGTCGAAGGAGTCGATCGGGAAGTTCGACAGCACGCCGCCGTCGACCAGCGTGGACTCTTGGCCGGCAGCACTGGTCAGCGTCACCGGACGGTAGAAGAACGGGATGGCCATCGAGGCCCGGACCGCGTCGGCCACCGACTGTTCATCGGGGTCCAGCCCGTAGACCCGCCGGTAGTCCCACGGCAGCCGCACCAGTTGCCCGGTCGTCAGGTCGGCGACGGTGACCACCAATCGGTAACGACGCTCCGGGAGCAACTCGTGGTCGTCGACGGCGAGGTCGCCGAAGGTCTGCACGCCGAGGTTCGTCAGCTCACCACGCACCCAGTCGTGCGCGAAGTCGCCGCGGTAGGCGCCGGTGCCGCGCGCCAGTCCCCACGCCGGGCCGAGGACCGGGAGCCGTTCGATGGGACCGGCGTCGCGGAACTTCCGGTACGGCACGCTCAGCGCAAGGTCACGCAACTGGGCGCTGCTCAGTTGATCGCCCTGCGACGCGGCGGCCAGGATGGCGCCCACCAGCGACCCCGCCGAGGTGCCCGACACCCGCTGGATCGCGTAGCCGGCGTCCTTCAACCCGACCGCCGCCCCCACCAGAGCGATGCCCTTGACCCCGCCCCCGGAAAGGACCAGATCGGCGCGCAGCGGCCGGCGCGTGGTCGAACGCTTGCCCGGCATGAACCCAGGGTGGCACGCGGTACCGCTTCGGCGCCGCACCTTGGCCGTTCGCGTGGGTCGGGCCATCCCCGGCGAGACTAGGCTGAGCGCCATGTCCGACCAGCCGTCAGCGAGGCGAGCGATCATCGCCAGATTGGCGCTGCACTGTGTGCTGGCGGCGGTGCTGGTGACCGCGTTGGTGTTTCCGCTCGCCGGTGGCGCCGGGCTGGTCGCCATGCGGGTCTCGGACTCGGTGCGCACGGACTCCACCCAGATGGCCGCCGGCGAGGTGCCGGTGATCACGACCATGGTCGACGTCACCGGCAAACCGATCGCCTGGCTGTATGCCCAGCGCCGCTGGCCGGTGCCGACGGCGCGGATCGCCGACACCATGAAGTTGGCGATCGTCTCGATCGAGGACCGGCGTTTCGCCGACCACAATGGCGTCGACGTGCCGGGCACGCTGACGGGGTTGATCGGTTACCTGCGCGCCGACGACGACACCCGCGGCGGCTCGACCATCGAGCAGCAGTACGTCAAGAACTACAACCTGCTGGTCGCCGCGCAGACCGACGCCGAGCGACGCGCCGCGGTGGAGGTCACCCCGGCACGCAAGCTGCGCGAGATGCGCATGGCGATGGCGCTGAACCGGGTGCTGCCCAAGGCCGAGATCCTGACGCGGTACCTGAACCTGGTGTCGTTCGGTCAGGGCGCCTACGGCGTGCAGGAAGCCGCCCGCACCTATTTCGGGGTCAACGCCGCGGATCTGAATTGGCAGCAGGCGGCGCTGCTGGCCGGGATGGTGCAGTCGACGAGTGCGCTGGATCCCTACTCCAACCCCGACGGCGCGTTGGCCCGGCGCAACGTCGTGCTCGACACGTTGATCGAGAACCTGCCGCAGCGGGCCGCGGAGTTGCGCGCCGCCAAGGAGCAACCGCTGGGGGTGCTGCCCAATCCGCGGCCGCTGCCGCAGGGTTGCATCGCCGCCGGCGACCGCGCGTTCTTCTGCGAGTATGCGCTGCAGTACCTGGCGCGGGCCGGACTGCGCAAGGAGGATGTGGCGCGCAACGGCTATCTGATCCGCACCACGCTGGACCCCAAGGTGCAGGACAGCGTGAAGCGCGGCGTCGACGCGGTGGCCTCGCCCAACCTCAAGGGCGTCGCGAGCGTGATGAGCGTGATCAAGCCCGGCAAGGATTCCCATCGGGTGCTGGCCATGGCCGACAACCGCACCTTCGGGCTGGATCTCAAGGCCGGCGAGACCATGCAACCGCAGCCGTACTCGTTGCTCGGCGACGGCGCCGGATCCATTTTCAAGGTGTTCACCGCGGCGGCGGCCATGGACCTGGGGATGGGGATCAACGCGCCGCTCGATGTGCCGCAGAACTTTCAGGGCAAGGGGCTGGGCAGCAGCGAGTCGCCGGGCTGCCCGCCGATGACCTGGTGTGTCCGCAACGCCGGCGGTGCGAGCTTCCAAAGCCCGATGAACCTCACCGACGCGCTGGCCAAGTCCCCGAACACCGCCTTCGCCAAGTTGATTGCGCAGGTGGGGGTTTCACCGGCCGTGGACATGGCCGTGCGGCTGGGGTTGCGGTCCTACGCCGAGCCCGGCACCGCCCGCGCCTACAACCCCGACAGCAACGAGAGCCTCGCGGACTACCTCAAGCGGCAGAACCTGGGCTCGTTCACGCTGGGCCCGGTCGAGGTCAACGCCCTGGAACTGTCGAATGTGGGGGCGACGCTGGCCTCGGGTGGGGTGTGGTGTCCCCCGACGCCCATCGACAAGATCTTCGACCGCAACGGCCGCGAGGTGGCACTGGAGACCCCGGCGTGCGAGCAGGCGGTCCCCGAGGGCCTGGCAAACACGTTGGCGGTCGCTTTGAGCGAGGACCACACCATTGGTACCGCCACCGCCGCAGCGGGTTCGGTGGGGTGGACCCTGCCGATGTCGGGCAAGACCGGCACCACCGAGTCGCACCGGTCGTCGGGCTTCCTGGGTTTCACCAACCAGTACGCCGCCGCGACCTACATTTTCGACGACACCCCCAACCCGTCGGGGATCTGCTCATATCCGCTGCGAAAGTGCAGCAGCGGCAGCCTGTATGGCGGCAACGAGCCCGCGCGCACCTGGTACACGGCGATGAAGCCGATCGCCGAGGACCTCGGCCCACTGCAACTGCCACCCACCGATCCCCGCTACGTCGACGGCGGTCCCGGCAGCGAGGTGCCGTCGGTGACCGGGTTGAAGCTCGATGCCGCACGGAAGCGGTTGATCGACGCGGGTTTCCGGGTCGCCGATCAGCCCACGCCGATCAATAGTTCGGCCGCCCGCGGCACCGTGGTCGGGACGACGCCGAAGGGTAAGACCATCCCGGGGTCGATCATCACGATCAACACCAGCACCGGGGTCGCGCCCGCGCCGGTGTATCAGCCCCGCTACGACCGGCCGTCGGATCCGCCACCGCCGCCCGAGGCGCCGGCCCCGGTTCCGCCGCCGAACATCATCAACATCCCGGGGCTGCCGCCGATCACCTTGGCACCACCGCCACCGCCCCCGCCCCCGCCGGCTCCGGCACCACCGCCGCCACCCCCGGCGCCGATGCCGCCGCCGCCTCCGCCGCCGCCTATCTAGTCGGCCGAGCGGCCGGCACGGTTAAGTCGGCAAACTGTTGCGCCGCCCACCGTCTAGCAGCAGCCGTTCAGGACTCCGGGTTCAGCTATCTTCTACGCCGTCGCCGTTACGGCCCTGTACTGACGATTGTTCCTGTGCGAAACGTTTCATCACCGCGCCACGGGCCAAGTCGTTAGTTACCTGAACTATTCGCTTCGCTCAACACCGGTGAAAAAGTGTCCACCTTTTCCAGCAAACGCATCACTTTTAATTGACGGATATGACATATTCCGGCGCAAGGCCCCGACCGCCCCGGACTGCGGAGTGTCCCCCTACTCCACCTGGAGATGAGCTCATGGATGGTTCGAAGAACGCGTCCCGGCTGGGTGGCTTGACGGTGGCGGTCGGGTTGGGCATCGCGGTCTCGAGCGGGCAGGGCGTGGCCTATGCCGACACCGACTCCTCCGATTCGGGCTCCGCGGGATCGTCGGTGTCCGCCGGTTCCTCCGACACCGATTCGGCGGCACCGTCGGACTCCGAACAGCGCGTGCAGCCGACCCGGCGCGGCACGATCCGCTCCCCTGGCCGCGACGCCGAGTCCGCCGCCGCCGGTGACGCGCCGCGACGTGAGCTGTCGCCGCGCCGCCTGAAGATCCGCGAGGCGCTGCGCTCGGCGGACGAGGCCGCGGAATCAAGCACCGGTGAAACTGTCGGCAAGCTCTCGGACGCGGCAACGGAGCGTGCGGTCGCCGAGGACTCCCTCAGCAGCGTCGCCGCCGACAAACCCACCGCCGCCGTGGATTCCGTGGCCGATCTGTCCGAGGCCGATCTGTCTGCGACGGTCGGTGTGACCGCACCGGTGGCCGAGGAAACCGTTGCCGAGGTCGAACTCGTCGAGGTAACCGAGGCCCTCGAACCGGTCGAACCCGTCGACCCGGCGGTGCCCCCGGCACCGTCGGAGGAGCTCCCCGCAGCGGCGCCCGAACCCGAAACCGGCTCGGCACCCGAGGACCCGCCCGCCGAGGACCCCGCCGTCGACGGGTCCCGAAGCGCCACCCACCGCGACGAGGCGGCGCTGGGGCTCGACACCGGCTCCGACCCCGGCGACGCGACAGCGGAGCCGACGGGGACCACCATATCGCTGGATGTCGTTGCGCCTGAGGCGGTTAGCAATCCGCTGCTGGCCGTGCAGGTGTCATCGCAGACGGATCCGGTGACGCTCACCGGCACGCCGTCGTTCCACCCGATCGTCGAGCTGTTGGCGGTGCCGCTACGGATCGTGACGGGTCTGTTGGGGTTGGTGGGGCTGGCCCCGGGGGCCACGGTGCCCGGCGCGCCCGTCGCGCCGGTGACCAAGCTGCTCGAACTGGCCTGGGTGGCGCTGCGCCGGGTCAACAGCTTCTTCTTCAACTCCACCCCCACCGCCACGGTCACGCTCGACCCAACGACGAGTTCCAGCGTCATCACCGGACGGGTGGTCGGATACGACCCCGACGGCGACCCGCTGGAGTACCGGTTGGTTGAGCAGCCCACCCACGGAGCAGTGCAGCTGAACGCGGACGGGACCTTCACCTACCACGCGACGGCGGCCGCAGTCGCGGCCGGGGTCACCGACACCTTCCGAATCTCCGTCGTCGACAAGGGCTTCCACTTCCACGGCCTGCTCGGTTTCCTCAAGCCGGGCCGCGGACACGGCGCCGTCGTCGACGTCGCGGTGAACCTCGCCGCGACCAATGCCGCGCCGGTCATCGAGCGGGTCACCACCGTGACCAACAGCTGGGGGGTGGTCACCGGCACCATCCGAGTCACCGACGACAGCGCCGACCCCGTGCACCTGACGTGGACGCAACCGGCGGCGGGCTTGGGCAACGTCCACGTCACGCAAACCGACACCCACACCTGGCAGTGGACATTCTCCCCCGATCCGGCGCGCCCGCCAGCCGTGACGACGGCAGCGTTCACCCTCACCGCCAGCGATGGTGCACGCACCACCGTGCTGCCGGTCGAGGTGAACATCCAGGTGCCGACTGCCTTCATCGTGGAATCCAGCACCGTCTACATCGGGACTCCCGCCGAGCCCTCAGAGACCGCGACCTACACCGTCGTCGACTGGCCGGGGAACAATGTGGTGATACTCGCGCCGCACGTCCTCGTGATCGCCGACGAGCAGGGCACCATCACCGAGACGTTGGAGTGGGAGCAGGACACCAACGTCGTCGGCTTCGACCGGGACTCCGATGCGTGGATCCTGGCCAACTCGGACCACGCGATCAAAACGGCGACCATCGGCGACTCGGGACTCGTGATCAGCGACACCGGGATCGTTCTCCCGGACACGCCGATCAGCGTGACGGTGGTGGGCGGAGGGCTGTCGCTAGGCGGAGGATTGGTCATCAATTCCGGCTCCTCCCTGGGCCTGTACGGCGCCGGACAAGAACCGCTCACGGTCACCGGCATGGAGGCGTTCGGGACAGACACCACCTTCAAAGAGGTTGCGGTCGTAACAAACACCACGACTGTGGCCGCGACAAGTCCGCATGCCATGTCCTTGCTGATGGTCGGCTTCAACCTCGGCGCACGAGCGATGAGTGGCGACGCCGCGCAATCGAACCTCACCGCTGAGGTGGTCGGGACCGTCGAGTTCGGCGACGGCGTCGTTGGCAAGCTCGCGACCCGCGGCGAGTCGGTCTATGTGACGGTCACCGAAGGCGACATCACCCGCCTGATCAAATACGACGTCAATTACTACGGGTTCGAGGAACAAAGCTCGGTCGAACTCACCGGGACCGTGAGCGGCTTGGCGATCAGCGAGGACGGGCGCTACGCCTACGTCGCGGACAGCGCGGCCGGCACCGTGTCGATCATCGAAATCCAGGAGTATTACTACGGGATGGACGTCATCGAAACCATCCACACCGGCCCCGGACACATCTCGGCCCTGTCCGGTGGACGACTGGCCCTCACCGACGCAGCCAGCGGCAGCGTGACGATCATGACGATCGTCGCGCTGGACTAGGGGGCAGCACCGCAAAACCTCGCCCACACCGCGCCGATCCGGCGCAAATTCCTCGCCGATCGTGTTGGATGGCGGTGTGGCACATGCGAGCCGTAGCCGGGTGATATCCGCCCCGCCGCAGGCAATCTGGGACGTTCTGGCGGACTTTGGAGCAATCAGCAGTTGGCTCGACGGCGCGGATCATTCCTGCATTTTGAACGCGCAACCCGAGGTGCTGGGCACCACCCGACGCGTGCAGGTGGGCCGCAACACGCTGGTCGAACGCATCATCGAGTTCGATCCGCACGCCGCCCTGGCCTACGACATCGTCGGCCTGCCACGCCGCATGGGTGCGCTCAGCAACCGGTGGTCGCTGCGGCCCGCCGGCCCCGGCACCGAGGTGACGATCACGAGCAACGTGCGGGGTTCCGGCCCGCCGGCGAGGCTGACAGACGGTGTCATCGCCCGCGTGCTGGCCAAACAATCCGATGCCATGCTCGCGGGTCTGGCTCGTCGAGTGGAGGACACCCATGACTGATCGACCGGACATCGTCATCCTCATGACCGATGAGGAACGGGCGATCCCGCCGTATGAGTCGAAAGAGGTGCTCGCGTGGCGGCACCGGACGCTGGGCGGGCGACGCTGGTTCGACGAGCACGGCGTCCGCTTCGCCCGGCACTACACCGGATCGCTGGCGTGCGTGCCGAGCCGCCCGACGCTGTTCACCGGTCAGTACCCGGATCTGCACGGTGTCACCCAGACCGACGGGCTGGGCAAGCGCTATGACGATTCCCGGTTGCGGTGGCTGCGCCGCGGCGAGGTGCCGACGCTGGGCAACTGGTTCCGCGCCGCCGGCTACGACACCCATTACGACGGCAAGTGGCACATCTCGCACGCCGACCTCGAGGATCCGGAGACCGGCGAGATCCTGGCCACCAACGACGACGACGGCGTCGTCGATCCGGCCGCGGTGCGGGCCTACCTGGATGCCGATCCACTGGGGCCGTTCGGCTTCTCCGGCTGGGTGGGTCCGGAGCCGCACGGTGCCGCGATGTCCAACAGCGGGTTTCGGCGGGATCCGCTGTTCGCCGACCGCGTGGTCGCCTGGCTCAACGACCGTTACGCGCGGCGGCGGGCCGGTGATGAAGCGGCGCTGCGGCCGTTCCTGCTGGTGGCCAGCTTCGTCAATCCCCATGACATCGTGCTGTTTCCGGCGTGGGCGCGCCGCATGCCGCTGGCCCCCTCCCCCGTGCTGGATCCGCCGCAGGTCCCGGCGGCGCCGACCGCCGAGGAGGACCTGCGCAGCAAGCCGGCCGCCCAGATCGCCTACCGCGAGACGTACTTCTCCGGTTATGGCCCGACGGCGGCGGTCGCCCGGACCTACCGACGCAAGGCGCAGCAGTACCGCGACCTGTACTACCGGCTGCACGCCGAGGTCGACGAGCCGCTGGACCGGGTGCGGCGCGCGGTCACCGACGGCGGATCCGAAAATGCGGTGCTGGTACGCACATCCGATCACGGCGACCTGCTCGGCGCGCACGGCGGCCTGCATCAGAAGTGGTTCAACCTCTACGACGAGGCCACCCGGGTGCCGTTCGTGGTTGCCCGGATCGGTACCGAGGCGACGACGCCGCGCACGGTCGAGGCGCCGACGTCGCACGTCGATCTGGTTCCCACGCTGTTGGGGGCCGCCGGAATCGATGTCGAGGCGACAGCCGAGGACCTTGCCGAGTCGTTCAGCGAGGTGCATCCGCTGCCCGGCCGCGATCTGATGCCGGTGGTGGCCGGGGCACCCGCCGACGAGGGTCGGCCGATCTATCTGATGACCCGCGACAATGTGCTCGAGGGCGACACCGGGGCATCCGGTGCGGCACGCTCACTGGGCACCACCGTGAAACCGCCTGCGCCGCTACGCATCAAGGTGCCCGCGCACGTCGCGGCCAACTTCGAAGGCCTGGTGGTCCGCGTCGAGGACGCCGAGGCCCGCGGTGGTGCGGGGCATCTGTGGAAGCTGGTACGCACGTTCGACGATCCGAGCACCTGGACCGAGCCCGGCGTGCGTCACCTGGCCGGCGACGGCATCGGCGGCGAGGTCTATCGCAGCGATCCGCTCGATGACCAGTGGGAGCTCTACGACCTGACCGCCGACCCCATCGAGGCCGACAACCGGTGGCCCGACCCTGATCTGCACGAGCTGCGCCAACAGCTGCGGATGCAGCTCAAGCAGGTTCGCGCCGCGTCGGTGCCGGAACGCAATCGGCCCTGGCCCTATGTCGAGCGGCAGCCGCCGACGGGTTCCGACGACGGACTGGTGCGCCGGGTGCTCGGACGCTTGGGGCGCTAGCCGCGGCAGTCAGGACGGCCGCGCCACGATCACCGGAGAGTGCGCGGCTTCGGCAACGGCGGCGCTGACCGACCCCAGCAGCAGCCCGCTGAAGCCGCCGCGACCGCGACTGCCCACCACCACCAGTTGCGCGTCCTGGGAATGCTTGATGAGGCGGCGGGCCGGCCGGTCCGGGACCACCACTCGGCGCACCGACACATCCGGATAACGCTCCTGCCACCCCGCGAGCCGCTCGGCCAACGCTTCGGCCGCCTTGGGGTGCGACGACTCCCACTCCTTGCCGGGTACTTCGATGCTCAGGTTGTCGGACCACGCATGCAGCGCGATCAGTTCGAGGCCGCGCCGCGACGCCTCGTCGAACGCGACGGCTGTGGCCGCCTCCGAGGCGGGTGATCCGTCGATACCCACCACCACCGGCAATCTCGCCAGGTCCGCCGGCGATCCCCGTTTCTCGTCGTGGACGATCGCCACCGGGCATTCGGAGTGGTGGGCAAGACCGGTGCTCACCGAGCCCAACAACCGCCGCGGTATCCGGCCGAGGCCGCGGCAGCCGACCACCACCAGCTCGGCGTCCTTGGACAGGTTCACCAATGCCGGCACCACTGCGTCGGAGATCGCGGCGACCTCGATGTGGAGCGCACCGGACTCGGCGGTGACCTGCTCGGCGAGCGCGCGACTGTCCGCCAGCACCCGCTTGGTCTCCTTCTCCAGCGACTGCCACACCTCCGGAGACCGGATCACGCTCACCCCCAGCGCGGCCCTGGGCTCCGGTGTCACGTGGACCACGACCAATGGAAGGCCCCGCAACGCGGCGGTCCGGGCGGCCCAATCGACCGCCGCGTTCGATGACGGCGAACCGTCGACACCCACGAGAACAGCGTGCTCGGCCGAGACGGACATGGCAGACCCCTTCGTCTCTGACGACGCTAGTTTGACCCTCACCGTACGTCTCCCGATTCGAACGTATGCGCACCGTAGGCTGGCTGCGACCGATCCGGTGGAAGGCGAGCGTCGCCCACGGCATCCACCCCGACGTTGGCAGGGACCGCTGATGGAATTGAAAACTCGCTACCTGGGTCTGGAGTTACCGACTCCGGTGGTGGCCTCCGCGTCGCCGCTGTCGAGAACCGTCGACGGTGTCCGGCAGCTGGTCGACGCCGGAGTCGGTGCGGTGGTGCTGTATTCGCTGTTCGAAGAAGAGCTGCGCCAGGATGAACAGGATGGCGGGCCGAGTCAGTATCTGAGCCTGCTCGAACGCGCGGCCGAGGCCGTCCCGGTGCCGGTGATCGGCAGCCTCAACGCCACCGCGCCCGGCAGTTGGGCCGGATACGCGCGGTCGATGCAGGATAGCGGGGCGGCCGCGATCGAACTGAACATCAATGTGCTGCCGGGTGATTCGCACGTCTCGGGCCGCGACGTCGAACAGCGGCATCTGGACATCCTGGCGGGGGTCAAGGCTGCGGTGACTGTGCCGGTGGCCGTGAAACTCAACCCGTACTTCAGCGCGACTGCCGACATGGCCCGCAGCCTCGACCTGGGCGGCGCGGATGGCCTGGTGCTGTTCAACCGATTCCTGCAGCCCGACGTCGACATCGAGACGCTGGCAGTAGCGCCAGGGACCGCGCTGTCGCGGGCGGACGAGGCCCGGCTGCCGCTGACCTGGATCACGGTCCTCCGCGGTCGGATTGCGGCATCGCTGGCGGCGACGACGGGCGTCGAGGACGCGACGGAGGTCATCAAGTTCCTGCTGGCCGGTGCAGATGTGGTGATGACCGCCTCCGCACTGCTGCGCCACGGCCCCGCCTACACCACCGTCCTGCTGGACGGGCTGCGGGAGTGGATGATCGCCAAGGGATTTGCCTCGATAAACGAGTTTCGCGGCCTGCTCGCGGTACCGTTCGGCACCGACGAGGTCGCCCACGAGCGAACTGATTATGTCAACGCGCTACGGCGTGCCAACAGCGCCGAGTACGGACCCTGGTGAGCCGATCCAACACCGGCCGACCTCACCACGGCTCGCACCCGTCGGGATCGTCGGCGCCGATGACCGCGCTGAGGATGAAGCCGGCGGCGAAGAACTGCAGGGTGCCGTCGGCGCAGATCCGCACCGTTACTTCGTCGACCTCGTCGTCGTCGTGGATTCGTTCCATGTAGCGCACCAGGTGCCGCAGTTCGGCACCCTCGATGACGATGTTCTTGACGGTCCGGACGCGATAGCTCGTCCCGCAGCCCAGGCGGCGCGGTTGTTCCTCCAGTCCCACCGTCAGGACCTGCGTGGTGTTGGGTCCGTCGCAGGCGTGCGCGCCGCCCATCCATCGGAAGTACGCCACCTCGCGGCAGTTGCCACAGACCGGCCAGTCCGGAATCAATAGCCCCAAAGTCCCCCCTCGGAGTGCGCTAGCAACTCCATTTTAGTCCTCTGGTCTGACAAAACTCGCCGTTGGCAAACCCCCCGCCGGTGCCGGTGCCCGGCGGCCGATTTATCGATGTGCCCGGTCGCGCCATACCATGGACAACGAAATGACCGACAATGCCTTGGCGGCCCCCGCCGCCGACTCCCGTATCTCCGCCCAAGCACAGCGCCGCCGGACCTTCGCGGTCATCAGCCACCCCGACGCCGGCAAGTCGACGCTCACCGAGGCGCTGGCCCTGCACGCCCGGGCGATCACCGAGGCCGGGGCGGTCCACGGCAAGTCAGGTCGGCGCGCCACCGTGTCGGACTGGATGGAGATGGAGAAGGCCCGCGGCATCTCGATCACCTCGACCGCGCTGCAGTTCCCGTACCGCGACTGCGTCATCAACCTGCTCGACACCCCCGGCCACGCCGACTTCTCCGAGGACACCTACCGGGTGCTCACGGCCGTCGACTCCGCGGTCATGCTCATCGATGCCGCCAAGGGCCTTGAGCCGCAGACCTTGAAGCTGTTCCAGGTGTGCAAGCACCGCGGCATCCCGATCATCACCGTGATCAACAAGTGGGACCGCCCCGGCCGCTACGCCCTGGAGTTGATGGACGAGATCCACTCCCGGATCGGGCTGCGCCCCACCCCCTTGACCTGGCCGGTGGGCATCGCCGGCGAGTTCAAGGGGGTGCTGGATCGCCGCTCCGGCAACTTCATTCGGTTCACCCGCACCGCGGGCGGTGCCACCGCCGCCCCCGAGGAACACATCGCCGCGGCCGACGCCGCCGCCACCGCCGGCGTCGACTGGGAGACCGCCGTCGAGGAATCCGAGCTGCTGTCCGCCGACGGCTCCGACTTCGACCGCGAGACCTACCTCGGCGGCGAGTCGACCCCGGTGCTGTTCACCTCCGCGGCGCTGAACTTCGGCGTGAACCAGCTGCTCGACGTGCTCGTCGGCCTCGCGCCGGCCCCCAGTGCCGCCCAGGGGATCGACGGCGGCCACCGCGCCCCCGACTCCCCGTTCAGCGCGTTCGTGTTCAAGGTGCAGGCCGGGATGGATTCGTCGCACCGCGACCGCATCGCCTATGCGCGGGTGTATTCGGGGACCTTCGAGCGCGGCGAGGTGCTCACCCACGCCAGCACCGGCAAGCCGTTCGTCACCAAGTACGCGCAATCGGTGTTCGGTCAGCAGCGCTCCACGTTGGACACCGCGTGGCCGGGTGACGTGATCGGGCTGGCGAACGCGGCGGTGCTGCGTCCGGGCGACACACTGTATCGCGATGTGCCCGTGCAGTATCCGCCGATTCCGAGCTTCTCCCCCGAACACTTCGCTGTGGCCCGCGGCACCGATCCCAGCAAGCACAAGCAGTTCCGCCGCGGCATCGAGCAGCTCGACCAGGAGGGCGTGGTGCAGGTGCTGCGCTCGGATCGCCGCGGCGATCAGGCCCCGGTGTTCGCCGCGGTCGGGCCGATGCAGTTCGAGGTGGCCGCGCACCGGATGGCCACCGAGATGAGCGCGCCGATCGCGCTGGAGTCGCTGCCGTATCAGGTGGCGCGGATCGTGGAACCCGAGGACGCCGAGTTCATGAACCGGCAGGTGTCCGCGGAGGTCATGACCCGCTCCGACGGCGTGATGCTGGTGTTGTTCTCCACGCCGTGGCGGCTGCAAGGGTTTCAGCGGGACAACCCCGACATCAAGCTGCGGAGCCTGGTGGCCGCGGAGAGCTAAGGTTCTCCAGGTAGGCCAGTGCGTCGGCGCCCTCGTCGGCGACGTAGACCAGCGTGTCCAGCGGCACCGGAAGAAACCCCTCGTCGTCCATCCGGCGCAGCTGGATCATCAACCCGTCGTAGAAGCCGGCGGTATTCAGCAGCACCACCGGCTTGTCGTGGATGCGGTGCTTGCGCAACTCCAGGATGTCGGTCGCCTCGTCGAGGGTCCCCAGCCCGCCGGCCATGATCACCACCGCATCGGATCGCGCCAGCAGCAACGCCTTTCGCTCAGCGAGATCCTCGGCGAACACCATCTCGTCGGCGTCGGCGCGGGCCAGGCTCCGCAGCAGGGCGACCGAGACCCCCACCAGCCGGCCGCCGGATTCCCGCACGCCGTCGGCGACGACCTTCATCAGCCCGGTGTCCGATCCGCCCCAGACCAGGGTATGGCCGGCCTTGCCCAGCAGCTCGGCGAACTCGCGGGCTGGGCCGGTGTAGCGCTCGTCGAGGTCGGCCGCCGACAAAAACACGGAGATGTTCATCGGCGCAGCGTCTTTCACGCCGGATCGACCACCGTCAGGATTCCCGACGGGGCATCCAGAGCCGCCACCGTCTGGGCGGCGGCGGCGTCGATGTGCACCCGCGGCCTCGGCGCCGACTCGTTCTCGAAGTAGGTGCCGGTCCCGTACAGGAAGCCGTAGCGCAGCACCACGCCGTGGGCGCCCAGGACCGCCGCTTCGAGCGCGGCGACCGCCTCGGCCTCCGCGCCGGGCGCCATGGTCCAGGCGACACTCTGCGCGACCACCTTCGTCCGACTCAGGTCCTCGATCGCGTCGAGCAGATTGCGGGTGCCCTCTCGGCGGATCCGCGCATTCAACAACGAGTCGGCCGGCAGGTCCGCCAGCGCGTCGGGCAGGTCGGTGAGTTCGTGCAGCAGCACGTCGGGGTCGAAGGCGTGCACCGCCGCGGTCAGCGCGGGGCGATCGAAGACATCGCAGACAAGCGGTTTGGCACCCACGGCAGCCAAATGGTCGGCCTTGCCGGGCGAGCGGGTCAGCGCGCCGACGGTGTGACCGGCGCCGATCAGCAGCGGGAGCACTCGGCTGCCGATGACCCCGGAGGCGCCCGCGAAGAAGATGCGACGGGGGTTCGTGGTGGTGGTCATGCGATCGACGCTACGCCCGCAGTGGCCTAGATTTATGGTCAATTCAGGGCCACTTTTATGGGCCAATTCTCGCCCCGGAGCCCGTGCCGCCTCCCTCGACCTGCATCGATGCCGGCACGCCGCGCCCCTTAGCTGAGTTCAGCGATCGATACTTAGGAATAAGTCGGGGGGCCTTGCCGCTCTGCTGAACACATCACCGAGTGAAGGGACGCCGCTCATGACCACCGTGAAAGCCGCAGCCGTACAGATCAGTCCGGTCCTCTACAGCCGGGACGGCACTGTGGACAAAGTGGTCGCCAAGATCACCGAACTCGGCCGCCGCGGCGTGCAATTCGCCACCTTCCCGGAGACCATCGTTCCCTACTACCCCTACTTTTCCTTCCTGCAGCGACCGGCTGAGATGGCCGCCGAGCAACTGCGCCTGATGGAGCAGGCGGTGACCATCCCGTCGGCGGCGACGCGCGCCCTGGCCGACGCCGCCCGCGAGGCCGGCGTGGTGGTATCGATCGGGGTCAACGAGCGCGACGGCGGCAGCCTGTTCAACACACAACTGCTGTTCGACGCCGACGGCACGCTGCTGCAGCGGCGGCGCAAGCTCACCCCGACCTACCACGAACGGATCATCTGGGGTCAGGGCGACGCCTCCGGGCTGCGCGCCGTAGACAGCGCGGTCGGGCGGATCGGGCAGCTGGCGTGTTGGGAGCACTACCATCCGCTGTTCCGGTACGCGCTGATCGCCGACGGCGAGCAGATCCACTCGGCGATGTTCCCCGGCTCGTTCGGCGGGCCGCTGTTCGCCGAGCAGACCGAACTCAGCATCCGCAATCACGCGCTGGAATCGGGCAGCTTCGTGGTGAATGCCACCGGCTGGCTCGACGCCGATCAGCGCGCGCAGATCGGCGCCGACACCGGCGGGCCGATCGGGCCCCTGACGGCGGGCTCGTTCACCACGATCGTCTCACCGCAGGGCGAATTGCTCGGCGAGCCGGTGCGTTCCGGCGAGGGCGAGGTGATCGCCGACCTGGACTTCGCGCTGATCGACCAACGCAAAGCAAAGATGGATGCGCGCGGCCACTACAGCCGCCCAGAGCTGCTCAGCCTGGTCATCGACCGCACGCCCGCCGCGAATGTGGTGCACCATGGCTGAGCGGCGCGAGATCCCGTTTGAAGGACTGCGGTTGCGGTACGGCAGCACACAGGGTTTCGACGCGCTGGTCGCGGCGTTGTATGACGCGGTCGGCTCGGCTCCGGTGCCGATCGACGACATCGCGGTCCGATTCGGCGACTGGGACTCCTACGAGCGTGAGATTCAATCCCATGTTGGCCCAAGCGGATTCATGCTGTTCGCGGTGTTCAATCACGGCGGCTGGATCCGCAAGGCCGGCATCGACCGGCAGGTGCTGCGGGTGGTGATCGGCAACCCGCTGATCGCGATCACCCTGCTGCGCCACGACGTGACCGCCGGGCTGTTCGCGCCGGTGGAACTGCTGCTTACCGCCGAGGACGACGGCAGCGCGCTGACTTACGTGCAGCCGTCGTCGCTGATGGTGGTCGAGGACAATCCGGCGTTGCTGGCAGCCGCGACGGTGCTGGACACCAAATTGGCGCAGCTGGCAGCGGACGTGACCGGCTAATCCGTGTTGGCCCCCGCAGGCTCGGGCACCTGCGGGTACGGGCCGATACCGTGCTTCTCATACGCGCGCAGGATGTCGCGGCGCAACCGTCGCTGCACCGACCACTGCGCATTCGGTCGCGTCTTGAGCGTCATCCGCAGCGTGACCTGATCCGGCGAGAGCTCCTGAATGCCAAGCATTTCCGGCTCGCCGAGCACCTGGGCGGCCACCGCGGGATCCTCGATGGTCTGCTCCGCAGCTTCGAGCGCCACGGCTTCGGCGCGGCCGAGGTCGGTGGTCAACGCGACCGGCAGCTCGATTCTGGCCACCGCATAGTCCTGGCTCATGTTGCCGACGCGGGCGATCTCCCCGTTGCGGACGTACCAGAGGGTGCCGTCGATGTCGCGCACCGTGGTGACGCGCAGCCCGACGCTTTCCACCTCGCCGGTGGCCGCGCCGAGATCGACGGTGTCGCCGACCCCGTACTGGTCCTCCAGCAGCATGAACACGCCGGTGACGAAGTCGCGGACCAGGTTCTGCGCGCCGAAGCCGATGGCCAGGCCCACCACACCGGCGGAGGCGATGAACGGTGCGATGTTCACCCCGAGCACGTTGAGGACGGCCAGCACCAGCCAGATCAACAGCACGATCGACACCGTCGACTTCAATACCGACCCGATGGTCTGCGCGCGTTGATGCCGGCGCGCGGCGGCCTGGGCGGCGCCGGTCGCCGACGGCACGCGCTGGGTGCGCAGCAACGCCGGCCGCTCGCCGCGGGGCTTGTGGTTTCGTCCGGCGACGGCCCGCTCGATCATCCGGTGCAGCACATAGCGCGCGATCAGGATGACGACGAGGTAGGCGGTTACCCGGATCGGGACCTCGATCAACCAGTGCCGGTTGGTGTCCGTCCATTCGAAGGCCAGGGTGTAAACATCCATGGGTCTCCACCGTACCGGCGATGGGCGGCCCAAACCGGACTCAGGCGATTACCTCCGCCGATGCCGAAACACTGGCCAATCGTCGGTCCGTCGTCAGCAACGTCAGTCCCACTGCCTCAGCTAGTTCCACATAGAGGGCATCGGCCAGTCGGAGGGTGTCGCTACGCGCCCACGCGCCGGCAAGCAGCGGCGGGAGATCGTGCCGTGTCACCGGTGCGTGTTGGAGCTCATCCAGGGCTGCATCGACTTCCGCGGCGGTAAGTACATCGCCACGCTGCAGACGTCCCAGCGCCGAAAGCACTTCGGCGTCGAAGTGAGCCGGTGCGTGCATCACGGTGCGCGCCAGCCGCGCACGCACCGCCGAGAACCGGTCAGTGCGAGCGACGAGATCCACCATGGCACTCGCGTCGATGACCACTTGTTCCGGCGGCAACGAGGGAGCTGCGCTCACGCGCCGAGCTCGTCGCGGGCGGCGTCGATCGCCGCCAAGACGTCGTCATGCCGCGCCTTGGAGCTCCTGGGGGCCAAGCACTCCAGCCACGCATCGGTAGCGGTGTCGTCCAACTCGGCGCGGATCGCAGCTTGCGTCAGGGCCGACACGTTCAGCCCCCGCTTCCGGGCGCGTTCTGCCAGCTCGTCGGGCACATACACGTTCAACCGAGCCATACACACGAATATACACACAACTGTCCGGGGGCTGGGCTCGTCATGGCCTCTCCCGAACGCTGCCTTGCAGCCGTTGATCAGCCCAAACCCAATCAATTCGCTCCTGTTCAAGTCGAACGCGATCGCCGAGGCTGTCCTCCACCAATTCCCGGTAGAGATCGTGCTCGTCAGGTGTCAGTCGCGTGAGTGCGGACGTCGCCGGACGATCTTCGTTCACCCACCGGTCGCGATGGGCCAGCAGGGTGGCCCGGTCCATCAACACCGACCGCGTCGCCGGCAGCCACGCCCGTAGCCGATCGAGAATGGCGAATCCGTGGGTGTCGATGTCTCCCCAGTAGACGACGTCGGTACCGTCCAGCCACGGCAGCCGTCCCACGCTGTCGACCTCGAAACCCTTCCCCCACATCACCACGCCTTCGTCGGGGACCTTGGCACTCAGATAGCTGATCTCATTCTCGATGATCACCGCGATGCGGGGGTGCAGATCGAGCTGCGCGAGTTCTTCAGGACGCGCTGCCAGCTCGGTGAGCTGGACCGGCAAACCCAGCGACGGGGCGGGCCGCAGCCGAACCAGTGCGGGCTTGGAACGCAGGCCCAGTTCGGCGAGGAATCCGGAGGCCGTCGCTGAAATCCCAAACATGCCGGCCAAGTCCGATCGGCGGCGCTCGACGAACTTGGTGTCCACACCGGGTGCGCTGATCTCGCGCAGGTACCGCTGTGACCCTCGGTGACCGTCGAGCCACAGGTAGGCGGCGATCAGCTGCGTCAGCTCCGGCGCGAGTGCAAGCGCGCGATGGGGATTGGCGATCATCCAGTTCCGTAGCCGCGGATGCTGTTGCACCGACACCAGTAACTCATCGAAGCGTCGGACCACGGTGATAACGCCCAGCAGCGCCCACGCCTGATCACTCGAGGAAATCACCGCGCGAACAGGCAACTGGTTGCGGCCAATCTGCCTGCCGCCGACCGATTTCCATTCCAGTGCGTACCGGGCGTCGTCGCGACGGCCGGCGTCCAGCGCCGCCACCCAGTCGCGAGCGGCCCCGACGTTGTCACCGATCTGCGCCGGTGTGGGACCACGCAGCGGCACCTCGATCGGAGCGAAGGGTTCACGGTTGGCGTGGGCCCGCAACAAGGATCCGTTGTCCCACCGGCGTCTGACCTTCGCCGCGATGTCATCTGGCGTGGTCCATCCGGGGCTCACGGACGAGCTCCGTCCCGCCGGTTCCGGTACTCCTCGATCGTCATCGTCTGCAGCCGCGAATACGTGCCGGTGGGGTTGTCGACAATGCCGATCGCCTTCACGTACGGCTCGATGACGTGCACCTTCTGCAGCGGCGTGATGATCAGCAGTTGCAGTCCGAGGGTCGCGAACAGCTCCAGCGCGTAGCGCGTCGAGACATCGGAGCCCCGCCCGAATGCCTCGTCGATGACGGCGAACCGGAAGTCCCGGGACTGCTCGACACCCCATTCGAGCCCGAATTGGTAAGCCAGGGACGCCGCCAGGATCGTGTAGGCAAGCTTTTCCTTCTGCCCGCCGGACTTGCCATCGGAGTCGCTGTAGTGCTCCCACTCGACATCGGTGTCGAGGTCGCGCTCGGAGGCCGAAAAAACGAACCAGTTGCGGACATCGGTGACCCGACGGCTCCAGTTCTTATCCGATTCGGCGTAACCGTCGCGGCCGCGGAACCGCTCGATGATCCGCTTCACGTCCAGGAACCGTTGCTCGGAGTATTGGTCACCGTCGACAGCAAGGGTGTCGTTGGTCAGGTTGCGCAAGTCGGAACGGAACTGCGCAACATCCTGGTTGGTGGTGGGTTCCTTCTCCAACCGGATGAAGCGGCCCGGGTTGTAGGGCACCGCGCCAAGGGCCTCGTTGATGCGATCGACACGCTCGTCAATCGCCGACGCCTGCCGGTGAAGCCAGTTGTTGAACCCAGCCAGCTCCTGGATGGCGTTCTTGTTGAGCTGATCCTTGAACTCGCTTTCGAACCGCGGCAGATCGTCGTTGGCCACCCGGTCCCGAAACGTCAGGAAGTCGCCGCGGGCCTCGACGTCGGCATCCATGTCTGTCCGCAACTCGGGCCACCGACGAAGCACCTCGAGCATGTATTGCCCCAGGCTCTGACCGTATCCGCCGAGCTCACGGGTCAGTCGCTCGATGCGCCGATGCAAATCCGCCGACAGCGTCGTCTCGGTCTCGGCGCAGTCCGCCGCGCGGTGGGGCCGGCTCGCGCCCAGGCGTTGGTCAAGGGCCGGGTAGGACGCGCAGGCCGTCTCGCGTTGCTCGTCCGGCTGCGCGGCGACGAACTCGTTGTTGCGCTGGCGTTCCTGGACCGCTTGTTCAGCAGCCTTGGCGGTGGTTGCCAACTGACCGGTGATGTCCTTGATCAATGTCGCTACGGCGGCTAATTCCTCGGCGTTGCGGTCCAGCGCCCGGGTGATCTCCTCCAACCGGGACGAGCCGGCCTGGAGCCGAATCCGCTCGGCGTCATGGGCTTTGAGGCGAGACTCGGCCTCGTCGACGTCGAGGTCGTTCCAGGACCGAAATCCCTCGACACGCAGGAACGCATCCAAGCGCAGCTGCAGTACCTCGCGTTGCTCGCCAAGCTTGGCCGCCGTGGCAGCGGCTCCTTCGCGTTCGTACTCCAGCTCGGCGAGCTCGGTACGCAGCGCGGCGACTTTTCGTTCGTTGACCCAGCCCAATACCCAGCGGCGCGGATCGTCGACGCGGTGCCGATCGTCCTTTTCGTGCCGGTCACCGTAGCGCACCTGACCCTCGCGGGTGACGGCGCGGCGCTGACTGCGGAACTCGTCGAGGGTTGCCGCGCAACGGAAGTCGGCCCGCTTGGTCAGCTCGTTGCGGAGGTAGTCGTAGAACGGCCCCTCCCGGACATCGATACAGTCGGCCAGCAGCAACCCGTCCTCCCCTGTCGACTGCAACCGGACCCGATGCTGGGGCACCCGCTCGTAGACCAGCTTGGCGCCAGTCGTCTTGCCGCCGCGGCCCGCAACGGTGAGCCTGCGGCCGTTCACCCATCCGGTGACGGCGTCGTAGTGCTGCTGCGGCACCAGCAACGAAAGCGCGAACCCACGCAGCACGCGTTCGGCCGCGCCGCGCCACTGCGCGTTCTCGTCGTACACTTCGAGCAGCTCGCCGGCGTAGGGCAGGTCCTCCGGCGTCAGCCCGAGCGCCGCGCACAGCTCCGCGCGCACTGCGACCTGCTCGTGGGGCAGGTTGTTGGTGCGGTGTTCCAGGCTGACAATCTCCTCGGTGAGGATGTCGCACTTGCGTTGGCACTCGCGTTCGCGCCCGATCGCGTCGACGATGGCCGAGTCGAGGTCTCTTTTCTCGGTGGTCAACCGGAGGCGCTCGTCGGCAACCAAGGTCGACAACGCGGTGTACGCCGCCGCATCGGAAACGTGTTGCAGCCCAGCGTCGACGACGGCGGCATCGAACAGCGTTCTGGTTTGCCGCCGTGCCTCGGCCTGGGACCGGGCCTCGTGGGCCAGCCGCTCCAGCTCGCCGATGCGGTCCCCACCCGCCCTGGCGCGCTCCTCAATCAGGGATTCGCGTTCATGGTTAAGCTTGCGCTGTTCGGATTCGGCGGTGTCCTGCTGTGTCCACAGCGCCGCGCCTTCGGCCTCGAGCGCCGCGATCTCACCGGCAAGCAGCCCGGAGCGAAGTTCGGCGATGAAGAGCCGGACCGCCGACCGTTCGCGCTCCAGCGCGTCGCGCTCAGCGAGCGCGGCGTCGTACTTGGCCGCGGTGGCCACGATGGGTTCGAGTGCCTCGAGTTGCTCGCGCGCTCGTTTGACGGCGTCGTGGGCCCTGGTCAGATCGTCGAAATGGCCGATGATGTCGCGAACGCGTTCGGTCGAGTCGCTGGGCTCGAGCATGTGATCACGCACGAAATCGTTGAGATTCCCAACGGATTTCATCGAGACGGTCTGATGGAACAGCTCCAGTGCCTGCTCTGATCGGATTCCCAGCAGCCGACGCAACGAGGTCGCATACTTGGGAAACTCATCGAAGATCTCGGCCCCGGCCGATCGCAGCCGCTTGCGCAGTTCGCGCAGATCCGAGCCAAAATCGGCGAAGTCGGTCGCAATCGCCAGTTCCTTGGTTGCCGTGATGAAGAATCGGTAGGGCTGTCCGGTGCTCTCCCGCTGCTGGAATACCTGGGCCAAGGTGACCGTCTCATCGTGGCCGTGATTACGGAAGACACCGAGGATCACCGAGTAGGTGCGTTTGTTTTCGCGCAGACCCTTGGGCCGCGACTTCCCGGTGCCCTCGTTTCGTTCGGACTTGTAGTGGCCTTCGACGTAGGAGCGCAGGCTGCGTTCCTTGGCGTCGGCGCCGGCGGCCTTGTTGTAGGCGGCCTTGTGCGACGGCACCAGCAGCGTGGTGAGCGCATCGACCATCGTGGACTTACCCGACCCGATGTCCCCGGTCAGCAGCGCGGTATCGGTACCTGGAGTAAACCGCCAGACCTGGTCGTCGAAGGTGCCCCAGTTGTAGACCTCGGCGTACTGCAGGCGGTATCCGGCTCCCCGGACTTCGCCAAGTTCAGTTGTGCTGAAAAGTGTTTCATTCATCGTCGGCTCCCGCTCCCCGGTCCGGCGCGCCGGCGTACTCGCGCAGTTTGGCTGCGAAGTCGGACAGGGTCTGGGCGTCGACGTAGGCCTTGAGGATGCGCCGCACCTCCCAGTGGTCGCGCTGCCCGCGGAGCTGGCGCAGGAAGCCGAGCTCCGCGGCCTTCTTGATGGTGCTCTCGGCTTGGTCCACCACGCGTGCGTCGTTGGTGGATTCGGCCTGGAAGAGCCGCAGCATTTCAACGATCTGGTCGGTGCTCAGGACCAGTCGGCCGTCGCCACCGCTGGTCTCGAACTCGACCAGCCGCTTGCGCAGCAGGACCAGCAGCAGGCTGACGTTGTAGGTCAGGGCGCGGCGGCGCACCAGACGCGGCAATGCCTCCTCGCCTTCCTCGGCGGGCTGGGAACGCAGATAGGCGTAACCTTCGGCGTCATCGACCACCACGTCGACGCCGATGGTGGCGAAGTGATCTCGGACACCGGCGCCTGCGCGTTCCAGCGTCAGCCAGGTGTCCTCGTCCGAGGTGCGGTAGACGACGCCCTGCATCAGCCGGATGATGGCGGCGGCCACCGCCCGTTCGTTGCTCATCGTCGTTCGACATTCATCGCCGGCGCACCGTCACTTTCGGCAGTCTCGCCCGCTTGATGATGTCGGAGTCGGCGGGGTCCGAGTACTCCAGGACGGTTTCGTCGGTGTCGTCCATGTCGATGGTCACGTCCTCGTCGTTGAGGGCAAGGTAGCCGACGATCTCGGCGGCGCCCTGCTCAATCGGATGGACCGCGAGGACATCGGACAACAGCGCCGAGGAATTCTCCGGCAGGATCGCACGGATGGTCTCGGCCAGGCGGGCCTGGTCGATGTAGGTCTGGGTGAACAGCAGGTCGGCGTCGACCTGCTCGGTGGCCTGCGCAATGCGGCTCTCGACGGCGACCGCCGCCGGCGGCTGGTACAGCGGGCGCTCGAACGGCAGCGCGATTTCCAGGCCAGGTTCGTCGACCTCGAGCCCGAAGGACGGCGGGGCGCTGCGGACTTCCAGGGCGGCGCTCTCCACGGCCCGGACCAGGTCCAGGACGCGGCGGTTCTCCAACCAGACCTGGTCGTCGAGGAAGCGGCGCAGTTGTTCGGAGATCTGCCGGACGGTGCGCTGGGCCCGGTCGGCGGCCTCGGACCAGTCGTGGTGGATGCCCCTGACGCTGTGGCTCCGAGGGTCGGCCTCGACGGTGTCGAGGGCCGAGACCTTGGCGATCAGATCGGCGAGCTCGGCCTGGCGTTGTTCGGACAGCAGGAAATCGTAGAACGCGCCGAAGCTGCGCCCCTGGTCGGAGCCGGCAATCTCCGAGCGGCTGCCGACCAGTTCGGCGAGCAGTTCACCCTTCGAGCCCTCCCAGGCGGCAATCTTCTCGCGCGCGGCCCGGTCCAGGAGCCGAAAGTTCTCTTCGACCTCGCGGAAGTCCGACAGCAGTTCGCGCGCCGTGGTGGACAGCTGTTGATAGCGGTCACGCACCGCGGTCGCGTCCAGCATGGCCACAGTGCCGGCCTCGACGGCGGCGATCTCGGCGTCGATGTCGGCGCGTCGACGGTGCAGTTCGGCCAGCCGAACCTCGGGTTCGACCTCGGTTCCATGCACGATCTGGCGCAGCAACTCGACCACGGTGTGCAGCCGGGACTCGGTTCCCACAAAGGACCGGCCCTGCAGGCCCAGAACCCAGGCGTACGCCTTTTCGAACGCCGGAGTCACCTCGTAGTGGACCTCGTCGTCACCGGCCGGGTAGAACCGGCGCAGATACCCGGCCTCGGTGGCCGCCCAATCTTCCAGATAGGCGCGCGGCTCCTTCGGATAGCGGTCCTGGGCGTTCTCGACGTTGAGCGCGTACAAATGATTGTCCAACGCGTCCGCGACTGCGCTGGACGAGCAGGCTCCCCGGTTGCCCTCGACGAAGAACTCCCCGAGAAAGGACAGGGTCAACACCGCGTTGCCGGCGCGCAACAGCCGCCAGGCCGGGTGCCGGTCCCGCACGGCGGTAATTGCCTCATAGTCCACACCAAGAGGGTAGGCAAATGCCCTGACAGGTCAGTGCCGGACCTGACTTTGTAGCGAGTGAGACGCCGAATCGCTAGCGTCACCCTCACCCCCGTACGTACGATGTACATACCTGAAAGGAGGAGAGCATGCGCAGCACCGACACCGCGGGCACGAAAGCGGCCCGCGACCAGCGGCTGAACTTCCGCGCCAGCGCACAGCAGCGGCAACTGATCCAGCAGGCGGCCGAAGAGACGGACAGCACCGTCACAGACTTCATCCTCGACAGCGTGGTGGAGCGAGCCGAGCGCGTACTTGCTGACCGCGCGTGGTTCGTCGCCAGCGAGGCACAATGGATCGAGTTCAAGGCCTTGCTTGACGCCCCACTCGAGCCGATGCCCAGGCTTCGCCGACTTTTACACCGCAAGAGTCCGTTCGCCGAAAACGATTGACAGACGAGTTGACGCACCGCCAGGCAAAAGCCAGCAAGCCCGAAAAGCTCACAAAGGCTCACGACCGCAAAGACTTTGAATCCGGCGCTGTCGAACTTGACGAATGGCTTGAGAAATACAGCTGGCAGATCCAGCGAGCCGGCAACGCAACAACGTACGTCAGTACAGATGCCGGCCGCGTCGTCGGCTACTACGCCATCACGGTCGCCGGTTACGCACGCAGCGCAGCGCCGGACGTCATCGCCAAGAAGGCTCCCGATGCGGTGCCCTGCTTCCTACTGGCCAGGTTGGCGGTCGACCGCCGATGGCAGGGCCTGGGCTTGGGGTGGGGGCTCTTGCGGGACGCAATGCAGCGCGTCTTGATGTTGTCGCAATCTGTTGCAGCACCGGCACTCTTAGTCCACGCCCGCGATGATTCCGCCCGAGAGTTCTACCTGCACCACGCGGAGTTCCTGCCGTCGCCGGTGGATCCGCTGCACTTGTTCCTCCCAATGAAGGCCATTGCCGCAGTGATCGCAGAGGACACTCCCCCGGCAATCAGTAGGTAACCCGCAGGCTGCGGGTCACCCACATCAGCATCGCCCGCTTCAGGGCGACGATGAATCCAGTTCCGCACGCACCGCGTCATAGGTCGCGGCGTCGAACACGACCAGTCGGACTTCCTGCACGCCGGTGTCGGCGGCGGCAATGGTCTCGATGGCGGCGGCGATGGCGTCGTGGCGCGGCCAGCCGTACACCCCGCTGCTGATCAGCGGGAACGCCACCGTGCGGGCGCCGAGTTCGTCGGCGACCTGCAACGCCCGTCGGTAGCAGGACTCCAGCAGCGCGCGGTCCCGCTGGCCGGCGTTGTAATTGGGCCCGACGGTGTGGATCACCCACCGGGCGGGCAGCTCACCGGCGGTGGTCCAGCCGGCGTCGCCGGTGGCCAGCCCGTCGGGAAAGCGTGCGATGCAGTCGCGCAGGATCGCGGGGCCGCCGGCGCGGTGGATCGCGCCGTCGACGCCGCCGCCGCCGCGCATCGCGTTGTTCGCGGCGTTGACGATGGCGTCCACATCCTGCCGGGTGATGTCGCCCTGAACGGCGGTGATGGTCGGCATGGGGCCAGTATGCGCGCGGTCCCGCGGGTGCGGCCGCGACGCGGGTTATGCGAAGCTGAGCGGGATCACTGACCCCGCTCCACCGACCGACGGAACTCGGATATGCCCTCTCGCCCGGATCTGCGCTGGCTGAAGGTCGCGGTCGTGCTCCTGTGCGTGTTGCTGGGCACCGGGTGTGCGCAGTACACGCTCGAGGGGCGCGCGGTATCGATGCGCTATGACCCGTTCCGGGTCGCGGGCCTGCCGGCCACCGACGGCCCGAGCGGCCTCCGCGGTCCGCTGCCCGAATCGACCGCCCGGGTGCAGAACTCCAACGGCGGGGAGATCGACCGGGCGGCGCTGGCGGCCATCGAGGACATCGAGGACTTCTGGGCCCAGCACTACTCCGAGGCCTTCGGCGGGCAGTTCGCCCCAGTGCAGACGCTGGTGTCCATCGACCCGTCCGATCCCAACAGCCCGCAGGTGTGCGGCGCCGAGGCCGCCGCCCTGAAGTACAACGCCGCCTACTGCCGCACCCGCGACGTGCTGGTCTGGGACCGCGAGTTCCTGCTGCCGGTGGCCAACACCTTCTTCGGCGTCATGTCCATCAACGGGGTGCTGGCCCACGAATACGGCCACGCCGTGCAGGTGCAGGCCCGGCTCGTCGACGCCGACACCCCCACCCTGGTGGGCGAGCAGCAGGCCGACTGCCTGGCCGGCACCTATCTGCGCTGGGTGGCCGAGGGCCACTCCCCGCAGTTCACCCTCAACACCACCGGCGACCTGGACCGGGTGATCGCCGGGGCCATCGCAATGCGCGACCCCATCTCGTTGTTCCGGCTGCTGGCCCCGCCGTCGGAGGCCCACGGCACCGCGCTGGATCGGGTCAGCGCGCTGCAGCAGGGCTTCGACATCGGCGCAGAAGCTTGTGCGGCAATGACTCTCGACGAGATCCAGCAGCGCCGCGGCGACTTGTCGAAGTTGCTGTTCCACCCCGGCATCCCCGCCAGCAATCTGTCGATCACCGAGGACACCGTCGCGACGCTGATGGACGATCTCACCACCATTTTCCGCCCGGTGACACCGCCGGGGCTTGCGGTGGACCAGACCGACTGCCCGCTGGCCGAGGGGCAACCCGCGAGGTATTGCCCCGACACCAACACCGTGGGCGTGAATCTGGGGTTGCTGCGCCAGATCGGCACCCCGGCCGACGAGAGCGAGCAGGTGTTGCTGCAGGGCGACAACACCGCGCTCTCGGCGGTCGTGTCACGGTATGTCCTTGCGCTGCAACAGGAACGGGGCGTGAGCCTGGAATCCGGTGTGGCGGCGATGCGCACCGCGTGCCTGACCGGGGTCGCCCAGCACCAGATGGCCGAACGCGACGACTTGGCGCTCACGCTGGGCACCGGCGACCTCGACGAGGCGGTGTCGGGAATCCTCACCAACGGCATGGTGGCCAGCGACGTCAACGGCGGCGTGGTGCCGTCCGGATTCACCCGGGTCTCGGCGTTCCGGTCCGGCCTGGTCGGCGACGTCGACGACTGCTTCCGGAGGTTCCCGTAGTGAGCGGGCCCTACGGCGAGCCGCCGCGCCCGGATCGGCTGCGGCGCCCGCATCCCGAGGATCCGACGGTGGAGTTCCCGAAACCGCCGGTGCCCCCGCGCCGGCCCGCACCGCCCCCGCCCCGCGACGACGAGCCCTGGTGGCGCAACGTGAACCGGGAACCGGGCGTGCCGCGCCCCACCTATCGGCCCCCTCCCCCGTTGCCGCCGCAGGGTCCCGGGCCGCGGCCGCCCGTCCCCGCGCCGTCGGCCCCGACACCTCGCCCGCACCCTTCCGCGCCCACCACACCGTCGCCCGCGAAGCGTTCGGTGTCACCGGGGTGGATCGCCGTCGGTGCCGCCGTGGTTCTGGTGGGCGGCGCGGCGCTGGGAGTGGGGCTGTCATCGCTGAACCCGGTGCGCGACAACGTGCTTGACGTGTCCACGGTGGAGGACGGCGTCGCCGCGGTCCTGCGCGACCCGGTGGACGGGTACGGGGTGTACGGGCTCACCGACGTCACCTGCAACGGCGGGAAGGACCCCGCTGTCACTGCGGGTGCGGAGTTCCGCTGCGAGGTCGTCGTCGACGGCCGGACGCGCAGCGTGCTCGCGGTGTTTCAGGACGATGCGGGGACGTACGCGGTGGACCGGCCGCGCTGAGCCGCTCGTCCCGTTCCAGGCCGCTGGCCGCGACGGGATCTGCCTCGTGCATCCCTGTTTGCCCACCTCCGAGCGACAACTCGCGCTCACCGTGGTGGCGACGTGGCGACCAGCTCACCGAGCCGCCCCGCCGTCTGCCGCTCGTTGTCGCGCAGAGGTGGGCAACTCGCAGGCCCCCGCCGGCCCGCCCGCCGGAGCACACGGCGGTACCGTTTCCACCATGGCGGAACCGATCGACCTGTTGGCGACAATCCTGGCCGAACACGGGCCACTGGACGAGGACACCCTCGAGCAGCGACTGCGGGCCGAAGGGGTCGCGGACGCCGCGGCCGTCATCAAGAACACCCTCCAATTCATGGAGTGTCCGGCAGGACAACTGACCGATGAGCGGTGGGTGTGGGTGCCCACGGTCGTCGCCGGCCGGGTGTTCACACACCGCCTCAGCGCCGGAGAGTCCACGCACGACATCCTCACCGTGACGCCGGATTTGGCCCCGCTCAGCGTCCTGTTCGAGCATGAGCCCTACAGTCAACTCGCCAACGGCGCGCCGGTGGCACTTGCCATCGGCGACTACGACGACGAGCTACTGGAGTTGCGCGGCATTCCGGACGACCTTGTTCCCGAGGGTGGGGTGCTGGTCTTGCCGCCGGGCACGCTGGACGCATTGGGCGCGGGAGCCGACGATGTGGTGGGAATCCGCATCAGTCCGCAAGGACTTGTCGTCGAGCGCGTCGACGCGACCGCGCCCACGGATCTGGGCCCCCGGCTGGCGGCGATGCTCGCCCCTGACAAGCCAACGTACATCGACGCCGCGGTATGGGCGATGTGCCTGCAGGATCCGGCGGCGTTCACCGAGCCGGCGCCGCCGCTGTCGGAGATCATCGGCGAGCTTGGCCTGAAGCGCCAGCTCGAACTGCTGGCGCCGGCCGAATTCGATTTCGAGCGTTGGCGTTTCGATATTCAGTGCGACGCTCTGGCCACCCATCATGACATCGACCCCGACGACGCGCTCGCCGTGTGGTCGCTGGTCAAACTCAGTGAATCCATGTCGGCGCTGTTGGCGAGCGCCGACCCGGAGGACGTACCGGAAGAAATTGAACCGGTCGACGGTCCTGATGTCATGGCAGAGTTCGGGGCCGTCCTGGCCGATCCGCTGCTGGCAGAGATCCTGCTGGAGGAGACCGTCGGCCTGGGTCGCGTCAACCCAGCCGGGCTCGGCCTGTTCGCCGAAACGCTGGAGCCTCGGGTGCCGCGCGCCGCACGGGTCGCCTGCCGCTGGCTACACGCGCTAATGCTCGAGCGCGTCGGTGCGGTCGAGGAGGCCGAACGTGAGTTGTCGGCGGCCGAGTCGATGGACCCGGATTGGCCGCTCGCGCTGGTCGATCTCGCCCGCTTCAGCTCCGATCGCGGTGACGCCGAGCGCAGCTTGGCGCTGTTGCGACGCGCGGGTTTCGCTGCGGATCATCCGCAGGTGAAGCTGTTGGAACCGTTTCGTGCCGTTGCGCGGCCCGGTCTGGGCCGCAACGAGCCATGTTGGTGTGGGTCCGGGCGCAAATACAAGAAGTGTCACCTGGGCAACGAAAAGCCCCCGCTCGCCGAGCGCGCCGCCTGGCTGTATCGCAAGGCTACCCAGCATGTGCTGATGACCGGCTGGAGCGACCTGCTGACGGAGCTCGAGTTCGGACGGGCACGCTACGACGACGATCCGCAAGCCGCTGAGGATCCGCTGATGATGGACATCGTGCTGTTCGAAGGGGGCGCGTTCGCGGATTTCCTTCGGGTTCGCGGATTCCTGCTGCCCGACGACGAGCGACTGCTGGCTGAACAGTGGCTGCTCGGCGAGCGATCGGTGTTCGAGGTGGAGGCGGTTCGCCCCGGCCAGGATGTCGACCTACGCGACGTGCGTACCGGCGACGCGCACACGGTGCGGGATCGGCTCGCCACCCAGCAGCTCAAGCCCGGGCATCTGATCTGCAGCCGCCTGTCGCCCGCCGAAGACGCGCTGCTTTTCCTCGGCGGTCTCGAGCCGGTGGCGCTGCAACAGCGCGACGCATTGGTCAAGCTGCTCGACTCCGAGCCCGACCCGGAGGAGCTGGTGGCGTTCTTGAGCGCCCGGTTCGCACCGCCGAGGTTGGCCAACACCGAAGGCCACCCGATGGCGGTCTGCGAGGCCACCGCGCGCGTCGACGACCCCGCTCGGCTGACGGCCGAGTTGGACACCGCCTTCGACCGGTTAGACGGTCAGCGGTGGCACGAGCACGTCACCACCCAAGGTATGCAACGTATTCGGGCGATCTTTACGCTCGAGGGCAACGAACTGCGCGTGGAGACCAACAGCGAGCAACGCATGGACGACGCGCTGGCCACGTTGGCCCGCCTGGACCCCACGCTGAGCGTGGTCGACGACACCCGGGAGCCGATCGGTGATGTTCGCACGCTGGCCGAACGGTTTCCGAACGCCGGCGAGGGCCGGCTCGACCCGCAGGACCCGCAGGTGGCCGCGGCCCTCGACGCCTTCATCCGCACCTACGAAACCACCTGGCTCGACGAATCGATCCCGGCACTCAACGGTTACACACCCCGGCAGGCCGCCGAGGACCCGACTCGTCGCGGTGACCTGATCAAGCTGCTGAACACTTTTCCGGCCGGTGCGGCCGCGGGCAGTGGGATGAACGCCGATCGCCTGCGGGCCGCGCTCGGTCTCGAGTAGTCCTTGGGCCCGGACTGCGGCCCGTCGTCTCAAGGCGATTCGGGTGGCAGGTATCGACCGTGGACGCCCCGAGGATCGCCCTGTTGATAGAGCTGATCCTCGTATTCGGCGCGCTGGGCGAGCAAGTCCCGCTGGAGCTCCTCCCGGCGCTGCTGCTCCTCGCGCTGCTGCGCCGACTTCAGCGCCCAGAACCCGTACCCGCCAGCGATGCCGAGAATCGCCAAAACGATGAACAGCCAAGGATGTTGTGCGGCGGTGCCGAGAAGTACAAGTCCACCGAAGATGCCCGCCACCACCAGTGGGCGGTGGTTGGTTGTTCGCGCGACAGCGGCTGCACCGCCTCCGATGGCCACCGACGATGCTGACCCCGCGCTGAAGATGGCCACCAGGATCCAGATCGGCAGCCAGAGCCCGCACGAAAGCACCATGAGGACCGCGTGCAACGCGTGGTTTGCGCCGCCGCCGGTGGACACCGCCACCGCTACGGCCGGAGCCTGCGGTGCGACGGTGGGCGGCGGCGTCGGCACGAAATGCTGAGTCCAACGCTCTCCGTCGTGGTAACGCTGCCCAGGCTGCCCGCCCGGGTCTGGATGCCAGCCCGGCGCCGCCGCCGACTTGTCTTTGAACTCGGCCACTTTCGCTCCCTCCTCGAACGTGGCGGTCGCCACGCTCCCCTTGAGGCACAGAATGACACGGGCCACCGACAAGATCGTTCCTAGGCGCGGAGGTGCCCGATGCTTTCCGTTGGTCTCACCTTCGAGCGACAACGAGCGACACGTGCCCGCTGGTCGGCTCGGCCGCCGCGGTTGTCGCTAGTTGTCGCTCGGAGCTGGGCAACTCGATCGGAGGCCTCGAGCCGGTTGGGGTGCACCAACCTGGCCGTCAGGACGATCCGCCGCGCCCGAACTCGTCGTAAGCCGGCCGCAGAATCTCGGCCAACGGCCGGCCCCGCACCGCGACGGCGACCTCGGGAAGCTGGTCCAGCAGCGTCGTCGACGGGGTCATCGGCGGACTCGACACCGGCACCTCGGCCCGCCTTGCGAAGTAGGAGTCCAGGCAGTCGGCGAGCTGTGGTTCGGTCGGTCCGGCGCGCTCGACCGGCGGTCGACCCTGCGACCGGGCCGCCGCCAGATTCTCCAGCAACTCCTCACGAAATCGTCCGCGCCAGGCGAAAATCTCGAACGGGTCGTCATCGAACGTCTCAGCCAGCAGATAGAACGTCGCGGCAAGGTGCTTACACGGGACGGCGCTATCCGGGCACGAGCAGTCCAGCGACAGCTCACGGATCGTCGCAGGAAACAGCGACAATCCCAGAGCGTCGAACACCACCTCGATGTCCGAGGGCATCTCCGCGGAGAGCAAAGCGGCTGCGTACCAAGCATTCTCGGCGAATGCGTTTTCCACCTGCGCCCATTCGCTCTTGCCGAACGCTCTGACACCGATCCGTACCCGGTAGGGACGCGCCCGGCTGCCCTGCACCTGCGCTGTCACCAGGCCCGGACCCACCTCCAGCGAAATCACTTGTCCGCGACGGGCGTAGTTCCGTCCCCGCTGCAGCCGGCTACCAATGCCGATCTCCTCCAGCACCTCGATGAACCGTTGCGACCACCAGGTCTGGGCGATCCGGCCACGGGCGCTGCGGGCTTTCAGACCGCCGTCGACCGGGCGGGGCCGCGACGGCGGCGGATACCAGTCACTCACCGACGGCCCCCTCCGACAAGGTGAACAGCGTGCGCAAATCACCGGTGGACAGCTCGGTCAGCCAGCCTTCCCCGTCGCCGACCACAAGATCAGCCAGGGCCTTCTTGTCCTCGATCATGTCGTCGATCCGCTCTTCGAGAGTGCCGGTGCAGATGAATTTGCGGACCTGTACGTTCTTCTTCTGGCCGATGCGGAATGCCCGGTCGGTGGCCTGGTTCTCCACCGCCGGATTCCACCAACGGTCAAGGTGTACAACGTGGTTGGCCGCAGTCAGGTTGAGTCCGGTGCCACCCGCCTTCAACGACAGCAGGAAGATCGACGGGCCGTCGTCGGACTGGAAGCGCGCGACCATTTCGTCTCGGCGTTTCTTCGGCACGCCCCCGTGCAGATAGGCCACATCTTGACCGAAACGCGCCGCCAGGTGGGGTACCAGCATCTCGGCGAAGGCGGTGAACTGGGTGAAGCACAGCACCCGGTCGCCCTCGGCCAGGATCTCCTCCAGCACCTCCTCGAGCCTGATCACCTTGCCCGACCGGGCGCCGACGGCCGAACGGTCGTGCAGCAATTGGGCGGGGTGGTTGCACACCTGCTTTAGCTTGGTCATCGCGGCAAGGACGTTGCCGCGTCTCGCAATTCCCTCGGTGTTCTCGATCTTTTCCATCATCTCGTCGACGATGGACTGATACAGCGACGCCTGCTCGGTGGTGAGCCGACAGTACTGCTTGATCTCGATCTTCTCGGGTAGGTCGTCGATGATCGTCGGGTCGGTCTTGAGTCGCCGCAAAATGTAGGGGCGGGTGATCTTTCGCAGCCGCTCGGCCGGTTCGGTCTGTCCGTACTTTTCGACCGGGACCGCATACCGGGCGCGAAACACCTCCGAGGAGCCAAGCAGACCCGGGTTGAGAAAGTCCATGATGGACCACAATTCGGCCAGCCGGTTCTCCACGGGCGTCCCGGTCAGCGCCACCCGGTGGTCGGCGTCGAGTCGGCGCACCGTCTTGGCCCCGCGGGACAGGCTGTTCTTGACCGCCTGCGCCTCGTCGAGGACCACCCGGTTCCAGCGGTAGGAGGCGAGCTCGTCGATATCGCGGATCGCCGTGCCGTAGGTGGTGACGACCAGGTCGACGTCGGCCAGGTGCTCGCGCAGCGCCTCGCCACGCAGCCGCGTCGACCCGTGGTACGCGTAAACCCGCAGTGCCGGAGCGAATTTCGCCGCCTCCCGCTGCCAATTGCCCACCAGCGACATCGGGCACAACAACAGTGTCGGCGCAGCGCCGGGCTGATCGTGGCGTTGCACGGACTCCAGGGCGAGCAATTGAACGGTCTTGCCCAGTCCCATATCGTCGGCCAGGCAGCTGCCCAGTCCCAGCGATGACAGGAACGCCAACCACGACAGCCCGCGCTGTTGGTAGGGCCGCAGCGTCGCGGCGAATTCGGGTGGGGTGTGCAGCGGTTGCAGTGCTTGCGCGGCCGCGCCGCTGAGCAGATCGCCGAGCCAGCCATCGGCGCGCACCGAGGTGACGTCCAGCGGGGTGTCACTGTCGGCAGGATGAGCGGCGGCCAGCGCGAGGACCTCGGCCACGCTCGCCTGCCCGGACGGGTTGCGCTCGAGGAATTCCAGACCCCGACGCAGTTGTTCGGGATCCACCGCCACCCACTGACCCCGCAGCCGGATCAGCGGAGCCTTGGTCTGGGCGAGCGCGGCGATCTCGTCGGCGGTGAGGGTGTCGTCGCCGACGGCGAGTTCCCAACGGAAATCAAGGAGTTGGTCGCGGCCGAATCTGCCGGCGCCGGCCACCACACCGTCGACCGGGGTCGACGCCGACACCGCGAGGCCGAGCTTGCGGCGCCGGTCCCACCACGACGGCAGCAGCACGCCGAAACCCGCTTCGTCGAGCAGCGGCGCGGCGGTGGCCAGGAAGTCGTAGGCCCCTTCGGCATCCAGATCGATCCCGCACGGCCGGGCCGTGCGCAGGCCGGCGGCCAGTGCCGGATAGATCCGCGCCGCCCGTCCTAGCTCGCCCAGCAGCAGTTCCTCGGGACGGTCGAGCCAGCGACGCAGGCCGCCGTCGTCGTCCCAGGTCTGCTCGGCGGGGATCAGCAGGCTCGGGTCGGCGATGGATTGCAGCAGGAACTCCAGCCGCCAGCCTGGGGGGCCGCTCTCGCCCGTTTCAATCTCATTGAGCCGGAAGGTCGCCCGCGCCGGTCCGGGCTCGTCGATTCCGATATCGTCCCACGGCGTCAACGCCTCGGCGAGGGCGTCGAGGTCGCCCGAATCCGCATCGACCCTGCCGTCCGGCGCAGCGAGCGCGGTCACCCAGGCTTCCGCAGCCGGTGCACGTTTCGGGCGTCGGCCTCGCCGCGCCGGAAGCAGATCCTCGACCGACGGCATCGCCGCACGCGCCGCCGCATCCACGAAGCCCTGCAGCGCCGACATCACCACGTCGTGGGCAGCCGGCGCGGCCGGATTGGCGCGACATACCGGCGGCATCGCCGTCACCAGAGCGTTCAGGGCCACGACGTCGGCGCCCTGAACGACGGGCCGCCACCACGCGACGGGTCCGTGCTCATCCCAGCCGAGCGCCGGCAGTACCCGGCCCCGCCGCACGAGTTCCGCGGCGAAGCTCGCGATGTCGGCGAGGTAGGTGATCGACTCGCCATAGCGCACGTCGGCGGCAGGCTCATCCAGCACGGTGATCGCTGATGTCGCCGGCACTGACAGCACCGGAACCGTCCACGGCAACAGTGCGGGCGCAGTGCGCGCAGCCGGGCGCGGGGTGATGCGCAGCAGTTCGGGTGAGTCCAGCGGCGCGCTGCGCAGCGACGGCAACAGCAGGACCGCGCTGCCGGGCTTGCCGGCATGGATCGCGGCGATCACGTCGGGGGACGCGGCGAACGGATGCGGTCGCGCCGACCGCAGCGCCTGGCTGGCACTTTTGATCGCCAGCGCGGAGTCCTCACCCCACAAACAAAGACCGTCGGAGGACCAGAACCCGTGCAGCACCAACATCGATATGTCACTTTCCCGATTTCTTCGGGCCACACTAATAACCGGGCCGACGGGACGCGTCGCGGCGCGCCGGTTGGGCACCCGTGGTCACCGGGATTGGTGACGGGTGGGACACGTGTTACCGCTCGCGTGCCCCGTGCGGCCAGTTGATCGCTTGTACCTCAGGCGGGCAGCGCGCAGTCTTGGTCCACCTCGATGCGGACGTGGATGCCGAGCTTGGACGCGATCTCGACCAGCGCGTCCAGAGAGAATTTCGAGATCTTCCCTCGGAACAGGTCGGACACCCGCGGCTGCGTCAAACCGAGATGCTCCGCCGCCACAGCCTGTGACCATTTCGCGTCAGTGATACGGGCACGAACGGCGCGCATCAGCGCCGCACGAACCTTGAGGTTTTCGGCTTCCTCGCGGCTATCCGCGATGTCATCCCACACGCTCATTGCCATTCACCAGCCACGCAGGTCTTCCAGCGACGTACCCATCCAGACGATCTCCTTCGGGTCAGGCACATCGCCGAGTTTATATCGCTATCGATATACTTGCCAGTAACCGGCTGGAATCGCATTTCTGCAGCGATACCGATGACAGCTTCTTTTTCACGACCCTAGGTGTAATGACCAGGCAGGTTGTGAACGCGTAGGCGCTCGATGGGGGTCTTTCCTCCGATACCGGTGTGGGGTCGGTGGTGATTGTAGTGATGCAGCCAATCTTGGTAGGTCTGCGCGCGGGCGTCGTTGGACCGGTAGGTCTGGGCGTAGGCCCATTCGGCGGCCAGGGTGCGGTTGAAGCGTTCCACCTTGCCGTTGGTCTGCGGCCGATACGGTCGGGTTCGCTTGTGCGTGATCACATCGCCTAGTGCTTCGGCGAAACACTTTGAGCGGTAACATGATCCGTTGTCAGTGAGGACGCGCCGAACGATGATGCCATGGTCTACGAAGAAGGCGTTGGCGTTGCGCCAGAACGCTGCGGCGGTCTCCTTGCGTTCGTCGTCGAGTTCTTCGGAGTAGGCCAGTCGGCTGTGGTCGTCGACCGCGTGGTGCAGGTAGGCGTAGCCCATCCCGCTGCGGGTTTTGCGCCCCGCTTGCCGGCCGAGCTTGCGGTGCCCACCACCATCGGGGATACGGCCGAGCTTTTTGATGTCCACGTGCACCAGATCGCCCGGCGCCGCGTGCTCGTAGCGGTTGGGCTTCGGGCGGCGTACCGGCAGGCCGGTGGCCTGATCCAGGTGCCTCAACAGGGGCATCTTGTAGCGCTTGAGCACCGCCTGCACCGTTGATCGCGGCACGTGCAGGTGTGCGGCGATCCGATCGGGCCCCCAGCGGCGGGTGAAGCGCAGCTTGACGATCCGACGCTCCCGACGTGCCGGCAGCCGGTTGGGGCTGTGGCGCGGACGGCTGGGTCGGTCGAACATCGCCTCCGCGCCACCGACCCGGTAGCGATCGGCCCACTTCTTCGCTGTGGCCGGTGAGCACTGGAACCGCTCAGCAGCACGTCGGATCGACCAACCCTCATCGACAATCAGCTTGGCGAGTTTCAATCGCCCCTTCGGGGTCAGCGAAGCATTAGCGTGGGACACGAGGACCTCCTGGTGATCGGCGTGTGTGTGGTAACCACACCGATACCGGAGGTCCTCACCTACTTCCGCGCACCACGCCGTTCACAACCTCCCTGGCCATTACACCTAGGGCGTCGCGAACCCCTCAGCCCGGGAGCTGGTCGAGCCAGTCCGATTCCCCGTCAACGGCCCGGCCGTCGATCACGACGCGCGGCACACTCGACTCCGGCAATTGGCGCAGCAGCGTGAGGTTGCTAGCGGCGATGGCGCGCGGGTCATACCCGATCGGAAAGCCGAACCTGATGAGGTCCTGCGCCGGTTGGGGTGCACCCACCTGCTGGGCCAGTGCCGCCAGCTGATCGTTGGACAGATCGGTGGGTCCGTTCTTCTTCGGCTGGTGCTCGGCCGAGAAGATCTGCTGGATGAAGCGCCAGGTGATGTCACTCGATTGGGACTGGCCGGCCACCACGTACGTCGCGTAGATCGCCCGGTAGTCGTAGTTGCCGCTGGCCGAATGCTTGTCGAGGAAGTCCACGAAGCGAAGGTTGACGTGCAGGGTGCCGGCCTCGATGCGGTCACCCATTTCGGCGCCCTGGGCCTGGATCATCTTCCCGCTGTACAGGCACAGCGGGTCCAGGTAGAGGTCGATCTGCCCGGGCGCCGCAGGGTCGCCGATGGAGATGGCGTCCCAGGCCGGCGCCGCTGGGGCGGCATGCGCCAGCCCCGCACCCGGTACGGCCATCACGAGTGCCACGACCAGGACCAAGACCGCACCGAGGGCCCGGATCGGCTGGTTCACCTTTGTTCCATCCATGGGTTCCATCATGGCGTACCGGCGGAAGTGGTTGCTCCGGGCACCTGGGCGGAAGTGTCGATTACTTCAGGACGGCAGTCCTCGGTCGTCATAGCCCAGGATCTCGTCGGCGGAACGGCCGTCTAGGGACGGCAACGACGCACAGCGACGACGGATCGACGCGAGTTCCTCGCGCAACGGTGCGGCTTGGGTACGACCGATGGTGCGCGTCAGGCGCTCACGCAACGCGACGACCACCGCCTCGGTCAGCGTTTCCCCGGTTCGCGCGGCGAGCTCCCGGGCGAGGCGGCCGGCCTCAGGATCTTTGATACTCAAAGCCATTCTTGAATTTTAGGCGAGTTTCATAATCCTAGAACGCCCCTCCGCCGACCTCGTAAAAAAAGTGGACGGCGTGACGGCGGCCTACAGCAACAGCACGCTAACGCTTGCCGTTAGTAACGCATGACGTTACTATTGCTGGCGTGATCCGCTCATTCAAGGACAGCGACACCGAGAAAGTGTGGAACCTGACCTACGTGAAGCGGTTCAGCAACGAGATTGCCAAGAAGGCCCGGGAGAAATTGCAGATCATCGACGCCGCCGAGAGTGTCAACGATTTGCGCGTCCCACCCGGGAACCGGTTGGAGAAGCTCAAAGGCGACCGCGCATCGCAGTACAGCGTCCGGGTCAACGACCAGTGGCGCATCTGCTTCACATGGAATGACGGTGCCGAAGGAGTAGAGATATGCGACTACCACTAACGCGAAGGGAGACGACGATGGCGGACTTCACGCCTACCCACCCGGGGGTGATCCTGCGCAGCGAATTCATGGAACCGCTCGGCATCAGCCAGTACAAGCTAGCCAAGGCCATCGACGTGCCGTTGCCGCGGATCAACGAGATCGTTCATGGGCGGCGTGCCATCACCGCCGACACGGGGTTGCGGTTGGCGCGGGCTTTCGGGATGTCGGACATGTTCTGGATCAACATGCAGTCCCGCTACGACGCCGACGTCGCCAGAGCCGTGATTAAGGGCCAGTTGGAGCGCATCGAAAACATCGTGGCCTGAACGAGACTTCGTAATCCTTTCCAGCCAGGTGCGCTCCTCGAAGCCCCCGCACTCGGTGCGCTTGCGCGCGGCAGCGGCCAGAATGTCGTCGACCGTCTTGCCGTGCAGGGCGACAACCGCGGCAAGAACTTCCAGGACGTCGGCGGCCTCGTCGAGGATCGCCTCTGCGTCGCGGGCCACTCGCAGTTCGGCGATCTCTTCGGAGAGCTTGACCTCGAGTGCCGCGCGGAACTCTACGTCGGAGAGTTGTCGGATGACCGGGCTCCGGCCCGACGCCCGGATGATCGCGGGGATGTTGTCCCGCACGAGTTTGGCCACGATGTCCGTCCCCCTCGCCATAATGCGTTGGTGACTGTCTATCGCAGGGTCCCGACACTGAGCGTGCGGCGTGACTGACCCTGCCGATCCGCTGCTACTCGGGCAGCGCGTCGTCGCGATCCTCGAAGCCGGGTTGCGCACGGCCACCTACAAGCTGGCGACGCTGATGGCGTTGCTCGAGCACTGCGTGGAGAACCTGCCGGCCGATCCCGCCGGCACGCTCGAGGTGCCGATCCCCGACCTGGCCCATCGCGTGCTCAGCATCTACTGGCAGCAGGTGCGGCCCTTCGACGGCCACCAGCTGCGCCAGTCGACCCAGCCCAGAGCGCGGATCCTGGCCGCCACCGCGGCGCTGCGGGATGCGGCCGGAATGCGGCGCGGCGGGTTCTCGGTCGACATCGCGCGCCTGCGTGCACCCGAGGCCTACCAACGTGCCATCGACGACATCGCTTTGTGCCTGGCGCAGCAACCCCTGCATCGGCTGCAGAAACTGCCCGGGGCATCGACCAGCGACGCGTTTCTCTACGACGACTCCTACCTGCACGACAAGGTGAGCCGCTCGACGTTGCGTGACCGCGGGGACGCGATCGTCCTCAAACCTGGTGTGGCGCACGGCCTGGCACGGCTGTCGGGTCTACTGAAGCCGGCGCTGGAGATCATGTGGGTCGACGACGTGCGCCGGATGAACAAGTTCCTCGACGCCGAAGTGCCGGACGTCGCCGGGCACCTGTTCGGCCGTGAGCGCACTGCGATGGCGCTGGTGCGCGAACCTTTCAAGGAAGCCTTTGGGCCGCACTGCTTTTACTGCCGGACCCATCTGCCCGCCAACAATCCGATCGACCATGTCCTGCCGTGGTCATTGGTGGGCATCGACGGCCTCGCCAATCTGGTGTTGGCGTGCGCGCGCTGCAACGGCGACAAGAGCGGTGCGCTGCCCGCGGTGGCGCTCGTCGACCGGGTGCTGGAACGCGACCTGAAGGTGCTCGAAGAGGTGGCCTCGTCGTTGCAGTGGCCCACCCAGCACGCACGAGTAGTCGCCGCGGCGCGTGGGATCTACCTCGGGCAGCCCACCGGGGTGCCGACCTGGGCGGGATACCGGCAACGGGAACGCCTCGACATCAGCTTTCCGCCATGGTGGGTGGGATCGTAGTTGTCCGTGTCTGTCGGTGGCATGGTCTAACTTCCCTTTCGTAAGCGCTATCCGAGGGGGGAATCATGCGCAAACGTGGGGTAATTGCGGCTGTCCTGGCGGTGTGTGGATCGGTGTTGTTCGCCGGTCCGGCCCAGGCCGACCAGTACGACTTCATCTCCGAGCTCGACAGCGCGGGGGTCTGGTACTCGTCGATGGTCGACATGATCGATATCGGCAAGGAGCTCTGCCACGAACTGCGCCAAGGGGTTTCGCCGCCGCTGGTGCTCGGCAAGCTGGGCAATACCGGTTTCGCGCCGGCCGAGGCGGCGATCGTGCTGATGTCAGCGGTGAACACCATGTGCCTGGACGCCAAGCCGACGGTTGTCGGGTGGGCCCGGGATCAGGGCTATACCGGACCGGTGTGAGCGGCGAATCGCCTCTTCGGCAACGGGACTCGATGTCGGTACCTGATGGCATCATGCGGGTCAGGAGGGAGAACCGACATGGGTGGTCAAGGGAATCAGGTCGGCGGATTCGCTGCATTGGTGGGGCTGCTGTTCATCATCGGCGTGATCGTCAAGTACATCTGGTGGATCCTGGGCGCTCTGGCGGTAATCGTCGTCGTCGTCCTCGCCGTCGTGGTCTCGCAGGTGTTGGTCACGCAGTGCGAGAAAGCAGAGGCCGAGCGGAGCCGCCGGGAAGCGCAGCGGAAACGCCGCATTGCGCAGATCGCCGCGCGGGCGGACCGACAGCATGCATGGGTGCTCGACGGTGACAGCCGTGGCACCTACGGGGAGCAGGGCGCGAAGGTCATGCGCTACGTCGAGCGCGGAAACTGGGATGGGTTGCTGCGGAGCATTCAGCGAGCCTAGGGATCACCATCCCGCGGGCGTACGGTGGCAGCGTGCACATCGACGTGATGACGACTCCGCAGCCGCTGGAAAAGATCGGCGATCTCGCCCGACGTACGCAGGCCTTCGGCTTCTCCGGTCTCCTGTTCACCGAGACCGGGCGAACCGCGTATCTCAATGCCGCGGTGGCCTCGCAGTGCGCGCCCGGCCTTGACCTGTTGACCGGTGTCGCGGTGGCGTTTCCGCGCAGTCCGTTCGTCACGGCCGCGACGGCCTGGGAGCTCCAAGAGGCCACGGGCGGGCGGTTCCGGCTCGGTCTCGGCACGCAGGTGCGTACCCATGTGGTGCGGCGATACGGTGCGGCCTTCGACCGGCCCGGTCCCCGACTGCGCGACTACGTGCTCGCTGTGAAGGCGTGTTTCGCCGCGTTCCGGACCGGGACGCTTGATCACCACGGCGAGTTCTACGACCTCGACTTCCTGACGCCCCAGTGGAGCGCGGGCCCCATCGACGCACCCGATCCGAGTGTCGATGTGGCGGCGGTGAATCCGTGGATGCTGCGGATGGCGGGCGAGGTCGCCGACGGGCTGCATGTGCATCCGCTCGGCGAACCCGGATACATTGCGCGTCACGTCGTGCCGAATGTCGCTGCGGGAGCGGCGAAGTCGGGACGATCGCCGTCGGAGGTCGCGGTGATTGTGCCGGTCATGACGATTGTCGGGGATACCGACGAGGAACGGCATAACGAACGTGAGCTTGTGCGGGCCAGCTTGAGCTTTTACGGCAGCACGCCCAACTATGCGTTCATCTGGGATGAGGCCGGGTTCGAAGGGACGACCGCGCGGATCCGCGAGAAGCAGAAGGCCGGCGACTTCGCCGGAATGGCGGACCAGATCACCGACGACCACATCGCGGCGTTCGCCACCGAGTCCACCTGGGACGGTCTGGCCGGCGCCCTCGGCGAGAAGTACGCCGGTGTCGCGACCCGCCTCGTGCTGTACAACGCGGCCAGCGATCTCGAGCGTTTCGAACGCTACGGCGCGGTCGCGCGGGCGATGTCTGCAGTGCCCGATTAAAGCTGGCGTTCCGTCGTCGGCCGGCCCGGGCCGCCCGCCCGTCACTCCCGTACCGTGGCCGGTGGTCCGGTAGCGAGCGTAGGGTGGATTTCGGGCACTGCACAGGGGGGTTATGCCGTGATCGAGATGATGACTGACACGCCCGAGGGCGTGACCGGGATTCGCGTCTCGGGCACAGTCACGGGCGAGGAACTGCGCGCATTTGAACCGCAGATGCGCCAGCTGCTGGACACCGATGAGATCAGGTTCGTCGAGGTCATCGATCCGGACTACGAAGGCTTCGGCCGCGGCGGGCTGGCCGAGGACATCCGGATGGGCTTCGGTGTGCTCTTCAAACACCACTCCGCATTCAAGCGGATGGCGATCGTCACCGACACGGACTGGATTGTGCACGCGCTACACGTGCTGGCGTGGATGGTTCCCGGCGAGCTCAAGATATTCGGTCTCGGCGAGCTGGAGCAGGCGAAGGAGTGGGCCGCGGGCTGAGGGCGCCTCCACGGCCGTTGCTCAGGTCTTTCTGGCCAGCATCCACGCCTCGCCCTGACGTTCGTCGGCGGCGATCGTCTCCAGTGTGGCGAAGGAGGCCGTCAACTCCCCCGGCGCCGCCCGGAAGCGCCCCGGTTCGGCGCCGACCGCGCTCAGCCAGCTGATCGCCAGCAGCCCGCCGGGGGCCAACCGGTCGATGATCGCCTGATCGAGGCGACGGTCCCGGAACCGTTGGCAGACAATGACGTCCGTGGGTGGACCGGCCGGAAGCCCGGCGTCGAGGTCGACGACTTCGAATCGGCAACGATCGCCAACGTCGCTGCGCGCAGCGAGCTCTCGGGCCTGGTCGATGGCGATCGTCGAGACGTCGACGCCCCATACGTCGAGGCCGCGACGGGCCAGCCACACGCTGGTCACGCCCGGTCCGCACGCCAGGTCCAGGGCGTGCCCCTCAGTGGGGAACACGTCTTCAAAGTGGGCGAACGCCGGCGGCGGACCCACCGATTCCATGGACGGTGCCGGGCGCTCCCGGTAGCGCTCGTCCCAGCGGGTGCGGTCCTGGTCAGTCATTGCGACTCACCCGTGCGGTGCGCCCGTCGCCCGCTCTTCGGCGAAGCGAGGCCCGGTGCAGACACAGCTATGTGCCGTCAGCCGGACAACCGTCACCAACACCGGATGCCTTTTCGTATCGCGCCGCAATCTGCAAGGGAGCAGATGCGTTCACGGTGCGCAGTTTGGCATTCCTGATCTCCTGTTCGACCCAGGTATCTTCCACGGCGCGCTGCAATTTAGAACGACGATGAGCTTCGGCGGCCGCGTAGGAACCGTGGCGCGCGATTTGATCAGCCGTTCGGGAGTAGTGCGACGCATGCCACTGCCGGGGAGGCTGTGGCTCGCCAATCCAGCCACGCTCTGCGCTCATGACAACCTCTTCTGCCGAGGACGGTCGCCCCGTCCCGCCTGCCTGGGCCGCTCCAGTCGCCGCGGACACTGCGCACGCACGTTGCGCCTGATGACTTGATCAATCGACCGGAACATAATCCGCCCTCCCTGCCCGGGAGTCTCCACCACGGAGACACTCTTGCCCGCACCAAACGGTTTAGGCCGCTTCGTCATCCGAGCCACCCACCAGCGTGGGGTTGGCGTACCGTCCAGTCGGAGCTTGGCGACGGCAACTCGTGAAGCAATCGTCATGGTACAGGGCTCGGGCCACACAGCAGCCGTGATGGCGGCGGTCTAGCGTGCGACCTGATCTCATCACCATTCTCCATCCCCTGCCGTGAGTACACCGGTGATCTGAACCGAGAGGTTTCGTTGCGTAAGCGAAGAATGCGCACCCCATCAAGACCTTTCGGCCTTGCCTGTCAGACCGCCAAGTTATAGTCGGGGTGCGTCATGAGATGCCGTACCAAGCTCCGACTAAGCGGCACGCCAACCCCACGCTCGCGGGTGGCTCGGATGACGACGCGGCCCACGCCAACCGGTGAGGGCAAGAGCGCCTCTCCTGGCAGAGGCACGAAACTCGGGGAATATCGCGATGTCTCAAGCGAAGGACTGCGCCTCTATTGGCCCTGGGCACCGCAAGCAATGGCTCCAGGCATTGAAGGTGCACCTCGGCGTGGCCGCCCAGAGACGTCGGGACGAAGCGCGGGTGGAAGACCGACATCGTCTGCGCGCCAAGGTGTTCGGATTGGACCTCAGTGATACCCGGGACGTGTGAGATTCGACCGCATGTCGTTTCTGATGCGGACCGCGGTAACACGAAGTCCCAGTCTGCTCTATCCGAACCCCATTGAGAGGATCACACAAGATGAACGTTCAGCGAATCGAAGGCTACGACATCATCGGCGACGTCCACGGATGCGCCACCAAGCTCGAGGAACTACTCACCGAACTCGGCTACATGGCCGAGCCCGCAGCCGCATACCGCCATCCCAGTCGGCAGGCGATCTTCGTCGGCGACCTGATCGATCGCGGCGACGAACAGTTGCGCGTGCTCGAGGTGGTCAAGGCCATGGTCGATGCGGACAGCGCCCGGATCGTCATGGGCAATCACGAGTTCAACGCCCTCGCCTATGACACCGAATGGCCGCCCGGCAGCGGGAAGTACCTACGCCCACACGATGACCCGGACGACGAAAGGTCGGAGAAGAACGCGAAACAGCACAAGGCCTTCCTCGACCAGGTCACCGGCATTGACCGGCAGCGATACCTGCAGTGGTTCAAGACGATTCCGCTCTGGCTGGATCTCGGTGGCCTGCGGGTCGTCCACGCCTGCTGGCACGCGGACTCCATCGCAGTGGTCGAGCACCACTGCGGATCGAATACCCCGTTCGCCCACATCGACCATCTGGTGGCGGCCAGCACCGAGCACCATCCGCTGTACCGTGCGGTCGAGACGCTGCTGAAGGGCCCCGAGATCAGTCTGGTCAACCATGGGCAGCTCCCCTACCACGACAAAGACGGCACGCCGCGCGACAACGCCCGAATACAATGGTGGAACAACGGCGGCCGCACCCTGCGCGACATCGCCGAAATGGCAGGCAATTTCACCACCGCGGCCGGCGAGCCCTACCCGCCGCTGCCCGACCTGGAACTGCGGAGCGACACCCGGTCCTTCGTCTATACCGACGAAATCCCGGTGGTCTACGGTCATTACTGGCGGCAGGCGCCTCCGAAACACCGGCACGACTGGACGGACTACACCGCGTGCGTCGACTTCAGCGCGGTGAAAGACGGCGCGCTGACCGCCTACCGCTGGTCGGGCGAGAGCACAATTCAGCGCGAACACTCCGTGACTTCAGGCGGATGGTGAGCCGCGGCCGTTCATGACTCGAGGTTGACCCGTCGCCGGAACAACTCCGCGGGGCGTCCTCGCCCGCCCGCCGTGGTGGCGCCGGTCGCGACGAGTTGGGACTCCATCGAACGCCGGAACGTGTCACGTTGCAGCGCGGACCCCGCGACGCCCTCGTGGACCAACCGAAGGTCGCGCAGGGTGAATTCCTCGCCGAGCAGACGGTCGGGATCCGGCGACGCTTCGTAGCGGGTGCGCACGTCCTCGACGGACAGCGCGATGATGTCGGCGTGGTCGTAGATCAGTCGGCCCGGTGCATGCACGGGGACCAGTCGGGTGGTGGCGACGAGGCGGCTGGTTAGCCGATCTGGCGGGACGACGGCGACGTGCGCCACCGACAACACCCAGCCACGATCGTCGCGCTCTGGGTCATCGAAGACGTGGAGTTGGCGGGGGCATAACCCGGTCACGTTGGCTTTGTCCGCCAGTGCCCGAGCGACGGCGTCGGCCAGGGTCTCGCCGGCGTGCAGGAAGGTGCCCGGCAGCGCCCAACCTCGACCTCCTGTCCGCCTGACCTGCAGGACCGACAACCCGACCGCAGGATCGACGGTGAGCACAGCCGCGTCGACGGCAACCGAGGGTCTTGGGTAGTCCCCCAGGGTGCGTCCGCTGCTGTCTCTGTGGTTCTTGTTGTCCATGTCAGTGCCCCAGCGTACAGTCCATCTCATTTAGCGCACTTTTGCGCAAATTGAACTGGGGGTGGAGATGGCATCACTGAATGACCGGGTCGAGGGCGTGCTGTTGGGGACCGCGGCGGGGGACGCGCTGGGCGCGCCGTACGAGTTCCAGCCGCCGCGAGGGCCCGAGTTGCCGGTAGAGATGGCCGGGGGTGGGCCGTGGGAGCCGAGTGAATGGACCGACGACACCGCCATGGCGATTGCCATCGCCGAGGTCGCCGCTACGGGAGCGGACCTACGCGAGTCGACGGCGCAGGACGCCATCGTGGCTCGCTGGCACGAGTGGTCTTTGGGCGCCAAGGATGTCGGCATCCAGACGCGGTCCGTTCTGGCCACAGCTGCCCGCGAGGGGCGCATCTCGGCGGCCCACGCGCGCACCGCGGCGGCGACGCTGCACGAGCGCACCGGTCGCACCGCCGGCAATGGTTCGCTGATGCGGACCGCGCCGGTGGCGTTGGCTTATCTTGATGACGAGCACGCCCTGGTGGCGGCCGCCCGGGCGATCAGCGAGCTCACCCATTTCGATCCCGATGCAGGCGATGCCACGGTGTTGTGGTGCTGCGCGATCCGTCATGCGGTGCTGACCACGGAGTTGGATGTCCGAATCGGGTTGCGCCACATCGGTGGTGACCGCCGAGAGGTCTGGTCGACACGGATCGAACAGGCAGAAGTGTCTCGTCCCTCCGATTTCGCCAACAACGGATGGGTGGTCGCGGCGCTGCAAGCTGCCTGGTCGGCGATTGCCACCACCGTGGCCGGGCCCGGAACCGACCGGGCCGAGCATCTTCGGCGCGGCCTCGACGCGGCGGTGCGGGCCGGCAATGACACCGATACGGTCGCGGCGATCGCGGGCGGTCTGCTCGGTGCGGCCTACGGTGCGTCGGCCGTGCCGCTGGAGTGGCGCCACCTGCTGCACGGCTGGCCGGATCTGACTGCGCGCGGACTGGTGGGGCTGGCGACCGCCATCCACCGCAAGGGCCGCCCCGCCAAGGGACCGACGTATCCGGGTTCGCGGATCAACACGCTCACTCCTCACCCGTACGATCCGGACGTTCTGCTCGGCGGTGTCGGGGCGCTGCGTCGACTGCCGGCCGAAGTGGACGCGGTGGTCTCACTGTGCCGCGTGGCCGACGCCGACGTGCCCGCTGGGATGCCGCACGTCGAGGTGCGGTTGATCGACAAGACCGATCCCGACGAGAACCCGCACCTGGATTTCGTCCTGCTCGATACCGTGCGCGCAATCGAAACCCTTCGGGCTCAAGGGCGCACGGTGTTGGTGCATTGCGCCGAGGCCTACAGCCGTACCCCCACCACCGCGGCGCTATATGGTGCGCGGTTGCGCGCGGTCGGCGCGGACGAGGCGTTGCGGGACGTGCTCGCGGCGCTACCCAACGCGAATCCGAATCCGGCGTTTCGGGAAGCGTTGCAGCGCTTGGGAGAGGCACTGCAATCACCACCGCAGCCCGCGGATGCCGGCAGGCGAGATGCCTGATCGAGACACCGAAAGCGAACTGACCTGGCGCGGCGTGCTCGACCCCGGTCAATTGTCCGATCGCCTTGTTGCGACCGCGCCCGTCTTGCGGACCCCGGACGCACCGCGTACGACGTCTGCCTGGAGAAGGAAGCGGCCGGTACCCGCACGGCGGGACGCTGGCCGACGAAGGGTTTTGTGCAAAGCGCGGATCGCCATTTCGTCTCGCACGGACGCCCTGATTATCTACGGTGTCGCCCATGGTCATCATCTCTTCGTAATCAACATCGCCCGACCAGGCATCGCCGGTAGAATAGCTGGATGACCAGTGCGTACAGCAGGCGAGCGCTGGAGACGGTTCAGCGGCATCGGGAAGCGATTTGTGCCGTCCTCACGAAGTATGGCGCGAGCAATCCGAGGCTGTTCGGATCGGTAGCACAAGGCAATGCCGGGCCAGACAGCGATGTCGACATCTTGCTCGACCTTTCCGATGTAGGACCCGGCAGTCGACTGGCGCGTTTGTCTGGCATCCGTCTCGAACTCGAAGAGCTTCTACAGATGCGCATTGACGTTGCCGACGAGCGCCTCCTCAAGGCCGGAGTGTCCGAGACTGCGCGTCAGCAGGCAATTGCGCTGTGAGTAGATCGCCCCGGGACCGCCTGCGCGACATACACGCGGCCATCGGCAAGGTCAATGAATTCCGTCGGTCACTTGACGACCCGCATTCCGATATGGCGTTGTCAGTAGTGCTTCGGGAGATTGGCATCGTCGGAGAGGCAGTGAATGCGCTGCCGGCCAGCGTGACTTCCAGACGTCCCGAGATCCCGTGGCGCCAGATCGCGGCTATGCGAAACTTTCTGATACACGAATACTTTGACATCGACGCCACAATCGTGGACGACGTGATTGCCAACGACATGGATCCCCTGAGTGTGGCGGTGACTGCACTGCTCGCAGAGGAAGACACCACAGACGATCGGCAGAGTTAGCCGCTGATCTTCACTCGACACGCATTGCCAGGCCATGGGGTAGTCACGGCTCAGCAGCCTCGACGAACGCATTGAGCGTGGCGACCAGCCGCATGTCCTCGACCGTGCGGGCCCGGGTGTCCAGCAGCGCATCAGTACAGACGAGGTAGGCCAGGCAGCGGGCCCGGCTGACGGCGACGTTGAGCCGGTTGCGGGAGAACAGGAAGTCCACTCCCCTGGTGATGTCCTCGCCGCTGGAGGCGGCCATGCTGAAGAACACCACCGCCGCTTCGCGGCCCTGGAACTTGTCGACGGTGCCCACGGGGACGTCAACCAGGGCCGGATCCTTGGCGAGTCGGGCCTTGATGGCGTTGACCTGAAGGTTGTATGGGGCGACCACCATGAAATCGCTTGGCTGCAACGGGTTGGTCTCACCCTGTTGGTTGGTCCAGGGCGTGCCGATCAGCCGGGATAGCTCCTCGGCAATCGCGTCGGCTTCCTGCACCGACCAGGTGCGATTGCCCTCGTGATCGACTCTCAGCCAGCGCAGCCCGGTCCCCGCGACGGTCGTCTGCTGCTTGCAGTCCTCGAAGCTGTGCAGGCGCCCGTCGTAGATCTGGCTTGAGATGAATGCGCAGACATCGGGTTGCATCCGTCGGGTCTCCTGCAGAAAGACCCCGCGGTCCGCGGGCAGTAGCACGTCGTCGCCCACGATGTGGTCCAGGACGCTGCGACCGGAGATGCCGGGGTGGCTGGCCCCGGCCACCTGCGGCAGCTGCAGCGGATCGCCCAGCAGTACCAAGTTGTGTGCCGCACCGGAGGCCGCCAAAGCGTCGGCCAGCGCCAACTGGCCGGCTTCATCGATCAGCAACACGTCCACGGGGGCGTCGCGCATCGCGTCGTTGGAAAACAGCCAGGTGGTGCCGGCCACCACGTTGTACTCGTCGCGGGCGCACTTGTTGTTGTCGCCGTACGTGACGCCGGGGAGCCGCGCCACCGAACTGGTGCCCGCGTTGCACACCGCCTTTAGCAGGTGGAGTTCGCCGGTTTGGGTGAACGCCTCCACCACGCCCTCAAGCAGGTTGGCGATCGCGTAATGGCTGACCGCGGTGATCCCCACGCGCTGACCGGCTCGTACTAGCGCGCGGATCGATCGTGCGCCACGGTAGGTCTTTCCGGTGCCGGGAGGGCCTTGCACCGCCACGACGCTGTGGTCCAAGTGGGTGACCCACTCGGTCATGTCATCAAGGTCGTCGATGAACTCCGTGCGGGCCCGGTCGGTGAAGCGTGGCAGTTCGCGCCGCAGCAGGGCCAGCGTCACGGGGTTGGGTGCGCGGCCATCCAAGAGGTCTTCCGCGAAGTCTTGCAGTGCCTCGGGTTTGGGCTTTGCGGCGACCCAATCATGCAACACCGCCGCCCGCGGCTGGCCGCCAATCTCCTGCAGATCCACGTTCCACAGCAGGTCGAGGGCCCGTGCGTCGCGGTCCAACTTGTCGATACTGGCGGACCGCCACTCTCCGGTGGGGACGGCGATCATGACCGACCCACCGCTACTGGGAAATCGCTCGAGATCCTGTGCCGGAAAGCTGAACCGCATCGCCGGCAACAGGGCCTTGCCAGCCTTACTGGTGCGCTCGATACGTTCGACGAGGCTCAAGTCGGCGATGGTCTCGGGATCGTCTAGGAGGTCGAGGGGGTCGGCGGCCAGCTTGACCTTCTTGGGCGCAACATAGGCGAACCACTCGTCGCGCCAATAGCACAGCAGATCACCGAGATTGTGTTCGTCTGTGCCCGGTTCGAATTCGTGCAGCCGCGCGACGCATTCGTCGAGCTCCGGAATGCCGGGGTCGGGCTCGATGACGGCGGCGCGCCAGGGCAGCTCGGGTGGGCGGTGCTCAATCAACCAGTCCCGTAAGGCCATGGTGGCCCGGACGTCGTCCTCGTTGTAGGCGGCGATGGCATCGAGGTCGGCCTGGTTGGGCTCGGCCATGTACTGCTCGTACTGGACGACGGCTCCGGCACCCTGATCGATCTCGTGGCCGCGTTCGAAGTCGGTCAACCGCTCCAGGTGCTTCAACCCGTAGGACTCGGTGCCGACTTGAATGCTGTTGCGCGCCACCAGCAGCAGGTCGACAAACGCACCGGTGTCGATCAGCTCGGCCAGCGGGACCTCCGCGACGCCATGGGTTTCAGCCATCCGCTGCAGGGCCGAGCGTTCGGTGTGGTTGTAGTGGTAGACGTGCATGCCTGGGTGCTGCTCGCGCCGGTGAGTGAGGTAGTCGACGAGGGATTTGACTGCGGCGGCCTCCTGGGCCAGGTCGTGCGCCCACCAGTACCGGTACTGCCACTGCCCACTCGAATCCCTTTCAATGAGTCCGATCAGGAAGAACAGCCCGGTGTCGGCACGCCAGAACGGGTGGCCCTCGAAGTCGAGGAACACGTCGCCGGCGTCAGGTTCGGGGAGCGACTCGAATCCGTGGCCCCAAGGCGGTTCTCCTTCTTCGATCAGCTGAAACGGCGGCCGATTCGGCGCCTGTTCACGGGCGGTCAACTGCAGCGCCGCCTGTCCCCGCAGGCGGGTCAGGCGTTCAGGTGCCAGATTCTCGACCGGGTCCTGGTTGGTGGCCAGGGCAGCCAGGGTGGCGATGTCGGCATCGACCAGTGCCGTCACGTCGGGCTTGCGGATGCCGGCCACGTAGGTCAGTGAATCGACTTGGCGCCAGTATGTTTCGCAGGTCGGGTGAAACTTACAGAACTCGCAATGCGCGCACGGCTCAGCGACGGTACCGCCGGCCGGTCCCCCGGCCAGCGCCACCGCGAGGTGCTTCTGCAGCCGGCGCCAGTAGGGCTGGAAGTCACGGACTCGTAGCGTCTCCATGCGCCCGGAGCCCAGCCAGATGTGCATGTGTTCGGGGCGTCGGCCGGTCAACGCCTCGATGGCGTCGGCGTAGAAGCACAGCTGCAGCACGTGGCCGGGCTTGGCTTCAGTGCGGGTGAGCTTGGCGTCGACGGGTTCGTAGCTCACCTCGCCGGTATCGGGGTCCTGTACGCGCACCACAAAGTCGGCGACACCGCGAATACCGTTGTGGATGAACGGCATCTGATAGACGACGTCGTAGTCGTCGAGCGGGTTACCAGTGCCGGCCACCCAGGACGAGAAGATTTGGCCCTTGGCTTTCTCCGGAACTTCTAGGATGGTCTTGCCTTGGCGCCGGTACTCGTCCAGGCAGTCCTGCTCGTGCGCGAGGCCCTTGTTCAGCAATAGCTCGGCGAACGAGCCGAAGGTGAAGTCGGGTCTCGGCAGGGTGCCGTCGTCGACCCGGGCGCATAACGCCAGGTAGTGCGGGCAGTCCAGCCAGGCCGTCACCTTCGACGGGGTGAGCAGGCGCCCCGGCGCGGATGCTGTCATCAGTACGGCTCCCGGCACGAGACGCTGCCTGCGTGGCCCAACGATCTAATGTCCATATCCCCCCAGCTTTCCTACGGTTGGCACCCTAGCAGCGGGCTGTGACACCGAGGCCTACGCTGATGTCACGCGTTCACGCGGACCACTCGACCCTTGCCAGCACCTCCCGCCTATAACCCGGGCCCAATTCGTCGATGACCGCAAGCGCTTGTGCAGTCAGTTCGTCCCGAATCCCGCTCTTCGCGTGTACGAACGGGACGAACTCGGGCAGAAGTTCAGGAGCGTCCAACACACTCCCCACCGAAAGGTGCTCGTCGTAGGGCCCCGAGCCGCCCAGGGCTTGTTCGATGCGCGCGACACTCCATCGCAATGGATCCCCGTTGCCGGTTTCCAGGAGTTCTAGCAGCAACTCCTGATGCTCGTAGTCCTGGAACTGCGCACCCTGGCTGGAGGCGAAGAACTCGGCACACAACTCCAAGGTCGGCCGATAACCCCAGACCGGTGGCCGGTAAGGCTCGCCGAATTCGGGCAGATGTCCGATCAACCACCGGACCAGGGGCTGAACACCTGGCCAGGAGCCAATTTCCCTCGTTATCACCGGCTGGTCGAGACCCTGTTCGATCCACGCTCTCGCATCGGCGAGGCTCATCTCTACGATGCTGGTATCGGGATCGTTGCTGCGTTCGGCCAGTTCGACAAGCACGTTGTCGGTCGAATCCGACACCAAGCCTGCGTCTTTGACCTCTGACAGCATGTTGTGGTCGATGAAGACGGCACACGTCAGTTCGTGCCCGTCTACAAGGCGAACACCGATCAGGAGTTCGTCGCCGTCACCAAGCACGTGCGTGATGCGGGCGGCGCGGTAGACCTCGATGTGCGTCAGCTCGATGATCCAACGCGGCAGTCGGTGGCTGCGCGCGGCTACCTCCAGTCGACAGCGAGTCCGTAGGTTCTCGTCGTCGACCAGGAGTTCGGCGAGCACCGCGAGCACGGCGGTGCTGTTCGGGACCCATTGAGCGATGAGTCCGGCCACGGTCGCATCGAGGCTCGGCGGCTCCCCTCGGTCACCGGTTCTCAGCCACGCGAACGGGTCCGGTCGCGTCGCCTGGATCAGCTCGCTCGTCAGAACCAGCAGGTCGCGCGGACCCCACGTCACACCTGTCGGCGGCGCCGGGTCGGCGATACGCGGTTCGGCAAGCGCTTCTGGATTGCGCTTCTTTCGGCGTCGCTCTTCTCGTCGCGTTTGTTTTGCCTTGCGTCGTCGACGTCCGTCACTCATGCCGCGGACGGTACTCGCGACCGACGACAATTCGCGGCCTTGAATGCAACGACCGGGCGAGGGCCGTCACCGCGGTGATGTTATAGGCGGCGATATACGCCAAAAACGTTGATTTGTGCGTCGACAACGAACTGATCTGCGACGCCGAAGGATCCAGCTTCGCCGCGCACGGCACCTACACCAAGTCCGGGATGACCAAGCGGGTCGCAATCTTCACGGCGAATAAGCTCATGGCCATCTGGGCCGCTGATGCCGCGGCCGAGACAGGCGCAGCAGCACGCAGAAGTTTGGCGGTCCTGAGCGGGAGCCACCGCGGAACTCCTTCAGGAGACGGAGAGGTGCACGTCCACTGGATAGCCGTTATGCAGCGCCGCCAACGAAGGTTCAGGGGTCAGCACGACGACTGTGTCCGGCTCGACATCCGCGAGCGCGACGGAGTCGACGTACCCGTGGGGCGCCCAACGGTGCAGGGCACCACGCCACACCAGCCGGTAGTCCGCAGCCCCCAACGCGACAAACGTCCCGTCGGGAAGGGACCCGACAGACACGTGAGCGTATGACGACTTCCGTGCCGCGTTCAGCAGCTGGTCGAGTTCCTGGGCTCCCCTCACAGCGTGAGTGTGTTGCACTGCCGCCATGTATGTTTGGTAGCAATCTCGGCGGCAGGTCTGGCATGGACGATGGCCGGCAGCCAACGCGACCGCCTCATCGAGAAAGAACAGCTTCGTCCGCGGCGCCTTCAGAACTCGGTCGACGTAGAGCTCGCACACCAGCCATCTGCGAGGATCGGCTCTGTTGCCCATGTAGGCACCACGTGCCGGCGTGGAGAAGATGGTGCCGTCCGGCGACACCCGGTTGCACTGAGGCACACGCGTAGCAGTGTGTTCTGGCCGGAACTCAACACTCGAATCAGCCTGGTGCACAGCATCGTTTGCGAACGCTTGATCCGCCACCGGCGCGCCGAGCTTGAGTTCAGCGGTACGTGGCTGTCCACCGGCGAACACGTCGTGGAAGTGTTCCATCAGCCGATAGCGTTCTGCGACAGCGTCATCGAAACTGAAGAACGGCATGGTGTCCCACTTGCTCCGGCCCTGCGGAGAGGGAGTTACAGCGAAGTTCGCTAGCCGCCAGTCCACGATTGCAGAACCCGGCTTTTCGACAGTCTGGACCACCCCCAGTGCATGAACTCTCCCCTGCTGCAGTTCGGAGTCCCACGACGCGACGACCAGGCCGTCCCGATCGGAGAGCTTGGCGACAAGCCCCGCTGGCGAGGTGAGTACCGGAATATCTGCAATGCCCGCCGTAGCGAGACCGCTCGGTGGAGCCATGCGCCAAAATTTATTCCTGATTGACGGCATCGCATCCCCTTAAGTCACCAAATCAGTCCGAGTCCCGAACTGCGCGGAGCTTAGATCAACCCGGTGACATTCCGCGGCCGATCACCGTTGTCCGCCCATGTCCGCGCTACTGCACCGGCAAGCGCGTCGAAACGGACGCAGCGATGCCGGGTGTTCACCCAGGCACAGCGGTCCGAGCCTATGGCCGACTAAGCTCTGGAAGGGCCTCTCGTCCAACGGGTACCGGCTGGAACCACATCTAGCGACAGAATGAGGAGGTACATCGGTGCCGCAGGGCAAAGATGGCAACAAGATCTCGATGCCGGATGCATTCGATGCATGGCATCCTCACGCTGTCGCGATGCTGACGGAAACGGCTAAGCGCTACAACGGCTTCGTCACGTACGCGCAGCTCGCCAAGTTTGTCCAGACCCAGGCAGGCGTTACGCACAGGGGCCTCGTGATGAACTGGATCGGCGATGTACTCGGTCGGGTAATCGTCGCATGCACCGAGAACGGGTGGCCGCAACTGACATCGTTGTGTGTGACCTCAGACGGCACAGTGGGCTCTGGTTACAAGTTCGCGCTCGCCGCGGCTGAGCGTGCGACCTCGAATGGGACGAACAATGCTGTGATGCACAGCCTGGACGATCTTGATGTTCATGCCGCCAAGACACGGCTCGAGTGCTACCGGTTCTTCGGTGCTGAGCTTCCGCCAGACGGCGGGAAACCGACACTTACACCCAAGGCACAGGCCGCGAAGGATTACAAGAAAGCCCAAGCCAAGCGCGAGGTACCACTGACAATGTGCGCCCGATGCAACTGAGGGGGACCCGTTTGGTGGTCCAGTCGCTATGCGGGCTTGGGGTTGGTGGGTCGTGGTCCACTGTAGGGCGAACTCGGCGGGGCTGAGTCCGCGATGGGCTGAATGCGGTCGGTTGGCGTTGTAGTCGATCCTCCAATCTTCGATAATCACTTGGGCTTCCAGGAGTGAGTCGAAGCGCCAGGAGTTGAGCAGCTCGTCGCGCAGGCGACCGTTGAACGATTCGATCCAGGCGTTTTGCCAGGGTGATCCAGGGTCGATGAACAGCGAGCCGGTGCCGTTGAACCGGCACCAGTCGTTGACCGCGTGAGCGATGAACTCGGGCCCGTTGTCGAACCGCACGTAGTGTGGTGCTCCGTGCTGGCCGGCCAGTTGGTCGAGGACGTCGACGACGCCGTCGGCGTTGATGGCCCGGTCGACGTGGACCGCCAGGGCTTCGCGGGTGAACTCGTCGATCACGTTGAGCATCTTCAAGGTGCGCCCATCGGCGGTGGTGTCGAACTGAAAGTCCATCGCCCAGATCACGTTCGGCCGGATCGGCGACATCGCCCCGACCGCGGTCCCGATCCCGGTTAGCCGCTTCTTCCTGCGGCGCTGCGGCACTCGTAGACCTTCGTCGCGCCACAGTCGGCGGACGCGCTTGTTGTTGACCGCCCAGCCGGCCTTGCGGGCCATCACCGCGGCTCGTCGCCTGAGTTTGGACATTTCGCTTAGTACCCAGGGTTGAAGCCAAGATCGGACAGGATTTTGTGCTCGATGTCGGGAATTGCTGGCGGGAAGGTCTGGGTGGCACCGTTGATGGTGATGGTGGCGCTGCGCAGCGGCCGAAGCTTCTTGACGACCCTGGCGATCGACAGTCCGGTGCGTGACTGGGTGGCGTGGGAGACGGCCAGGGCGGCGAACACGATGGTCAGGTGGGCTTCGATGGCATCGCGCATGCGGTTGAACATGGGCCGCGCGTCGAGGTCTGTTTTGGACATTCGGAACGACTTCTCGACGTGCCAGAGGTCGTGGTACTTCGCGATGATCTCGGCTGCCGGCATGACCGTTGCTGGCACATTGGTTACGTAGCCTTTGAGTCCGACCAGTGATTGGGCGCGGGCCAGGCTGGTTTCGTCGACGACGCGGTCGTGGCCACGGACTTTCACTAATCGTGCTGCCTTGGCTGCTTTGCTTCCGTCGACGATCGCCCGGGCTCGAGCTTCCTGGGCGGCGAGGGTTTTCTCGTCGCGGCGCGCGCGTTTGGCTGAGTAGGACCAGATCGCACGCCATGCACCAGTGCTGCTCTCGGGGTCCCAGACCGGCTCGGCCCGAAGCTTGGTGTTGTTGACCGTGGTGTTGCCGTGCCGCGGTGTCACGGTATCGATAATTTGACCGTCGGTGAAAACATCACCGTGCCAATGGAAATGGGACTCCAGATCACCGGGCGCCTTGGTGACGCGGGAGCCGACGATGAACGACAGCTCGTGCTCATCGAGCGCGGCGAGGTTGGTCTGCGAGAGCATCCCCGCGTCGGCGGCCACCACCATCGGCGTGCCCTTGAGGTCGTGGCGTTCCAAAAAGCCAGTGATAATCGGCACGATGGTGGTGGTTTCGGCGGTGTTTCCTTCGAAACAGCCGATTTCCAAAGGGAATCCGGTCCGGTCCACCAGCAGGCCGACCACAATTTGAGGATCGACACGGCGTTCCTTCGAATACCCAACCTTGCGCAGGGAGTCCTCGGTTTCGGCTTCGAAATACAGTGTGGTCACGTCGTACAAAATCAGCGACAGCCCGCCGCAGTCAGAGGCGTAGGCGAAGCATTTCGCGGCGATAGCGTCGCGATGTCCGCCGGCATGGATCTTGCGGACATGGCGGTCAATGGTCTTGTAGGACACCAGTTGGGCGCCGAGATCAGCCAGCACCCGCGATGCGTCGAGCTTGCTGGTCGGCTCGACGATCCGTGCGATCACCAGATCCCGGAACACCGCATCGGCAACAGTATCGAACCCGAGCCAGTCATAGACGTGGCCCAGGACGTCATAAAGCAGTCGTGAGCTGGCCCCGACCGTGCGCCCGGGCGGCACCACCGGCGCTGCGACCGTTGACTTGTGCCCTTCGGCGATCAACGCCTGCTCACGGAAATCGGCCACATCGACCATCGACTGGGCCCGCGCTGCCACCTCGAAATCCAGCGCCACCTGGCCACCGAGCACCATCGCCCTGGCCTGCTCCAGCAGAATGCCCAGTTCAGCATCGGTATGCGCCGAACCCAGATGCGCCAGGATCAGCACCCGACCCTGGTCTTTGCGCGCTACCTGCACCGCCACCGCGCCCGAGGCAGTGCGCACTTTCCGCACGTACGCCACCGCACGAACCTACAGGTTTAGTACCCCCAAACACCCACCCACACCAAAGAAAGCCCAGTTCAAAGACCTAACACGCGCGAGAACCGACCGAGGTGTCCAAACTCAGGTTGACCGCCCAGCCGGCCTTGCGGGCCATCACCGCGGCTCGTCGCCATCCCCAGCGTGGCCGGTCGGTGGAGAACGTGCGCAGCCAGGCCCGCAGCTCGGCTTCTTCATCGGTGATCGGCGTCGGCGTCAGGCGCATCGTGGAGCGGTGGATGCCCACGACCGTGCAGGCTCGCCGTTCGGAGACCCCGAACCGTTCACGCAGCATCGTCACGGCGCTGCGCTTGCGGTTCGGGGTTAGAAGTTTCCCTCCGAGATCTCCTTGAGCATGTCGATGTCGAGGGCCTGGTTGGCGACCAGTTTCTTCAGGCGGGTGTTTTCGGCCTCGAGTTCTTTGAGGCGTTTGGCGTCGCTGGCCTTCATGCCGCCGTACTGGGCCACCCAGCGATGCCACGTCGACTCGGTGATCTCCAGGTGCCGGCACACCTCGGCCAGTTCCTGTCCGGTCCCGAGGAGCTTGTTGCCCTCGGCGAGTTTGCGGATGATCTGATCCGGCGTATGCCGCCGGCGCTTCTTGGCTGCCATGTCGTTGCCGATTCTTCCTGCCCGAACACCGGGCATCAGAGCCGCACAACAACTGGACCACTACGAGGGGCTCACCTCAGCGCAGCCAGGCCCTGATCTCGGCGTCCGGGTCGGCCGGGGTCTGCGCCAACGGCAGGCGGCGGTAGGTGGAGCGGGCCAGCCCAACGGCTTTGCACGCCAACCGTTCCGACATGCTCAGCGTGTCTTTGAGCATGTCCACGGCGCGGCGCTTGGCAGCTGGGCTCAGAATTTTCCCTTCGCGACCTCCCGCAGCGCGTCTTTCTCCAGTTCGGCTTCGGCGAGCAGCCGCTTGAGGCGGGCGTTCTGCTCGCGCAGCTCTTTGAGTTCTTTGGCGGCGTCGGTGTCCATGCCGCCGTAGGCGCGCCGCCAGTTGTACAGCGTGGCCGGCGAAACCTGCAGCTCAGCGGCGATCTGCTCACCAGTCTTGCCCTCGGCAGCCAGCTCATCCGCCCGGCGCAGTTTGCGCACGATGTCCTCCGCGGAGTTCCGCTTCCGACCAGCCATGTGTTCATCGTCCCTTCTGACCCGACATCGGGCCACAGGACTCTAAACCTCGTTGGACTCATTCAGTGGGAACATGCCACACCCTAGGAGGTAGGGGTGACTTAGTCAGCGAGATCTACTTGGAGGTGTAAGTGGCGATGATCTGGCCGCCTTTTCAAAGGGGCGTTATCAGGAATGAGTGTCACAACTGTCATCAGTTTGGCTCAGGCCCAGTGAGATTTGATGTATTCCATCGCCTCAGCGGTGTTGAGCAATCTGGTCGAGTTGCTCAGGCGGACATAAAAATCCCCACGCGATTTCTGGCTACGGATGAAGATCGGCACCTTAGAAGGGGTCACATCCACCCGACATATATTGTGCCCATTATCTTCATCGAAGGACACACTCAAGTACGTCGTGGCGACCTTCCCTAGACTTTCCGCAAGCATCGAAGTCAACCAATTTTCATAACCATCAGCGTCCTGGCGCTTCTGGCTCGCCAGTCGAAAGTCGTCGACGAGGCCGACGGCCTCACCGTCGTCATTCACTCCAATCAGCAGAGTTCCGCCATGTGAATTTGCAAAGCCAGCGACGGTTTTCGCGATAGAAAACTCCAATTCCTTGTTTTTCTTCCCGGTTTCCCAGTCGAAGGTCGCAGAGGACTTGAACTCGACCTTTTTGCTCTCACCGTTTGACATGAGTTCAGTCGTGTTCAGTGCCAGCGGTTCCGCCACCTCATCAATTGCTCGGCCGCTGGTGGCCGTCCCGCCGGCAATCTCAAGTTCGATGTCATCGGGTTGCTCTGGCACCTCAACCCAATACTCCCTGCCGGTGTCCCTCTCTATGTAGGAGAAGGCGGTCTTCGCGTAGTCGTGCGCTGCAAGCTTCTTCAGTTGTTCTTTGATCCGGCGTCGTCCCTCCATTGCAAACTCGAGGTACGCGCGCAGCTCCCCGCGAGTCCACTCTTCGTGCGGATGAAGCAGTTTAATGAGCCCGGAGACTGTCTTACGAACAGACTTTTCGTCTCGAGCGCTCAGATGATCGCCCAGTGAGAAGTCAGCATCGATCGCGCTGACATATGAGCGCTTTCGTAACTGGCGCATAGCTTCTGAGAAATAGTCGGACACGAAGCCATAATGGTCAGTGAAGAGTCGGTGTTCGAGTTTTGGCACTTCCCAACCGGGTAAATAGAAGTGCAGGCGGTCGATGAAGGCGGGGTCGATCATCGCCTTCGGCAGGTCCGCTAGCAGATGCGCGGTCCTGATGAGTTCCTGGTGTGGCTTGCTGGTGTTGCCGATCAGGACGATCGAAGCCTCGGCTGGTGTCTCCTCTTTGCCTCGGGCGAATGACCCGGACTCCATGTAATCCTTGAGCATGTTGACCACTGTGGAATCGGACATCTCGAGACCGGCAACCTCGTCGAATGCGACGACATCCCACATCCCGAGCAGTCCGACGCGGCCAGTGCCCATGTGCACAAACAATTGGGGTACGGTCACCTTGCCACCCGAAATGAGGATTGCGTTGGGTGATGACTCTCGATACACGAACGATTTACCCGTCCCCCATGGGCCAAGCTCAATGAGGTTGAAGTTGCGTTCCACCATCGGAATAAGTCGTGTCAGCGCGAGCAGCTTGCCACGAAAGTCGTACTCGTCGGGCTCGAGGCCGATCGTCCGCATCAACAGATCTAGCCACTGATCCCGACTGAATTGCCTCCGGCCGTCGGCATACTCATCCATTGAGAACGCGGCGACTTGAATGGGTTTCAAGGCCTTGATGAAGAATGGGCGCTTGGTCGTGTCGTCATCGGTTGCGTTGTAGACGAGGTCCAGTTGCGACCAGACGCCACCGCCCAGCATACGGTCATACTTGTAGACTAGATCGTCCGGAATGTGGATGAACTTCTCACCGAAGTTCGAGAGGTGCGCCCAGTACTTGTCTTCACTTGCGAGCAACCGTACGTCGACCTTGTCAATTAGGCGGAACTGCCCGCGTCGTTTGAGTTCAGCCTTCGCCTTTTCCGATTCGTCTGGGCGGATGAAGTTGTCAGCGAGTGTGCTACGCACGACCTCGAGCCCTGTCGCGATTGCCGCCGGGTCGTCTGATGCCGCGTACTTGCCTAGCAGGAACTCGAGAACGTAGTTAGGGACGTTGGCGCCAACCTTGACCTGACGCACTAGATCCTTGCGCACCACGCGACCGGCGAACACGTCATTAGATTTCCGGTCGAGCTCGTCCATCGGATTGGTCACAGTTCCTCCTCAACAATGATCGAAGCGGCCACTGGCGTGATCGATTCAGCGATTCGCCGGCCGGTGCGGGCATCAACCACCTGAAGCTCGATCTGCGAGTTCCGTTGCAGGTTTGAAACTACTTGGAAGGTAAGGACGGTCGGCCTTCCGGGCGCAATGGTCACCGACCCCGACTCAGGGTCGTATCCATCCCCCGACACCACGCGGGCGACGGACTCCTTTTCGGTGCCTCCACGAACGACCACGCGGAAGGTGACGGCATCGGTGAACAAGTCTCCGAGGAACTCGACGGTGGCTGCGAATACGCCCGTGGTGATTCGCCCACCCGCAATGGTGACCGATATGTCCAATTTATGGGGCTGCTGAACGGGTTCCAAGTCCACGACGATGACTGGGGTGATCAACTCTTGAGCCGAAAGACCACCGTGAAAGAACTGTTTTCCGCCACCGGCTTTGAACACCGCCAGTCCCTTGGGCACGATAATGTCGAGATCACTTCGGATGCCGAGTTCGGCAAGAGCAATCCGCGCCGTGCCGTCCGCGGTGGTTCCACCCTTGCCAACCCAGCACCGTCGGTGTAATTCACCGTCACCCCCAATCGGTGCGTCTATGGTCCGAGGGTCTCCCACGGATTGACTCAGTGCAACAAATCCGTGATCCGCCGTGATAACGACGCGCCGAATGCCAGCCTGGCCGAGCTTGGCCACGGCGTTGGCCAGGTCCTGCTTGGTCGCCTCGAACTGCGGCCAAGCAGTATTCAGCAGACCAGATTCGCCTGCGGCGTCGATCTCCTGACTGCGGACGAGCACGAGGTTTGCATTCTTGACCGCTCTCTTAAGTTCCGTCTCGCCCTGTTGGCTTACTGACCCGAGGTCGAGGTTCGCAACTGGCCCATGCGCAGCGCGCAGCCGCTCAATGCGGTGTTCGACGGTCGAAACCTCGCGTTCGCCGATCGCGATCGACAACCGGCCGTCGTCGATCTCGACGCTGAGCCGCTCGGCGGCTGCAGGCAGGAGGTTCGTCATTCCGACCTTGGTAATGGTCGGCGCTCCCGCCGTCGCCGCGTAGAGCGACACGTGCTCACTGATGTCGCTCTGGATGGCTTCGACAAGTTCAACGCCCAATTCATAGCGGAGTGCGTCCACCCATATGTAGGCCGTTGGTCCGTCGGCGTTCTTGACGAAACGGTCATGTATTTCGCCCTGTGGAATCTGTGTGACTCCACTCAAGCCGTTCTGACACAAGTTTAGTGTGACGGCTCTCGCGACGGTATCGACCCACTGTTCGTACGCAACGCGCACTTTCGCGATGTGCTGCTCCAGGATTCCGTGAGACGCCAACGCGCCGCGCGCAAGCTCTAGGTGGCGGTGCGCATGATCGACTGAGTGTGCCGTGCTCACATACCAATCGAGTATCGCGGGAAGTGCGCCCGATGGAACGGTGTGGTGTTGCAACGAGCGATGCAGACCCGTCACCGCACGCACAGCCCTCCACTGGTCACTCCAGCGTGTTGACGATTGGCCTGGGCGTTCGTCGCGCCAGGGGTTTCCAGCTACAAGGCGTTGTTCGGCCAACACGCTCGCGGCGTCGAAGTCACCCGCTTCGAGTTGCCGTGCCACCTCTGTCATACATAATGATTCGATTGACGGCGTGGTGAAGCAGCCGTTTAGGCCATCGGACCAAACGAGTACAGACTTTAAGTCTAGCTGTTGGTCTATGTGGATAGCGAGGTCCCGATACGTCGCGCGCCATTTCGGCGCATAGCGCCAGGTTTGGAGTAGGGCATCCGCGCGACGGCGTTGATCTGCGGTCGGCGGAGCCCATACCGACGATAGGTCTGCCGTAAGTCCTCCTGCCGCTTGTGCCACTTCAGACAGCAGAATCTGCTGCGCGAAGGAGCTTCTCAGTTCATCGCGTGCGCCCGAGGGCACGCCGCCAAACGAGTCGCCCAACATTTTCGCGACGTCAGTCCATACATTTTCGCGATCGATTGTGTCGTCTTTACTGCCGTCAAGCACTGCTAGGGCCATCTGCACGCTGTCATCGCTACCAAGGATGCTCATCAGGCGGACATCCGCCGCGCCGCTTCCGCCGACTGCGGCTTCCGCCTCGTCCAAAGTTCTTGCATCGCGCGCGATCTGGTCGATGCGGGCCACTGCTAGCTGACCTGAGAGCGACTGACGAACCAGGGTAGAAAGGCGGTGCTTGAACTGCTTGCTGAGTGCTCGAATCTCGGCCAGCGGGTCGTCAGCCGGCGTGGGCGCCGACGCATAAACGACCAACTGGGGCGGCTTCTCAGAAGCGAGTAGGTGTTCCACCTCCCAGCGCACTGCGTACCAACTTCCTTCGTACGCAACGAATGGTACGTTCGCAGGCGAGATCGACCTTGCGGCGCCAGCGTATTCATGGTGCTCGTCCTGCCATACGACCACGCCGGCCTGGCGCACAGCCCTCTCAAGCTCAGATCTGATCTGCAATCGGAGTGAACTTGTCACAGTTCCTCAGCCCATTTTGAGACATGTGCCCATTTATGCTGGCCATTTCGCAACTCATCACGGTACCGCGAACAATCCCTCCAAGCAGGAAATAAGCTTGCCAACGGAGCAGCGCACAGGGCGATGCCATCGGACAGGTCTGGGGCCCAGCCGAGATTAGCAATACGATCCGCTTCGTCGCGGAACTGCCGTAATTCCTCAGCTAGGTTGCGCTCGGCATCGAGGGCACGACCTAGCTGACCGGTACTCCTTGGGGATTGGCCTCCAGCCTTCTCACGCTCCAACCGATCGACCTCAGCCTCCGAAAAGGCCGCACGCCGTTTCGCCTCCGACGAGATGAGGTACAGAGTTTCTCTAGAGATCGCAGGTGTGTACACCCAGACACCCCATTTTGCAGACGGAATCGTTAATGGCCAGTAGATGGGTGCCTTTCGACGGCTCTTGGAATACCGCTTCAAGTGTGATTTGAAGAAGGGACCCCGCAAATGAGTGCGAAGCGATGAGTCGCCTAACGCATCTAGGACGTCGGAAATGACCGTTTCATACTCGTCTTCGTACATGACCCGAGCAGCATCCATCACATTGTCCACTATGTCCCACTGATGCTGGGGCTCGTCTACCAGTGTGTGAGATAGTGGCAACTGCAAGGGATAATCGCTCACTCGATCGGCCGGATGTCGACCGTCGGCTCCACGAAGCATTCCCGGCGGAAAATCTGGAAGCCGTTGAAATACGTCCCCTCTGCCCTGGGCCTGTCGACAGGCTCCGGGTTTTCGAGCGTCCCACCGCCCGAAGGCGAGACCGACCAGATACGATATGGTCTCTTCCGCCCAGAGGACGTCGGCATTCTGGACGTCTGGAAATGCCCGCCGAATCAGCTCTGAACGGTCTGGCGTCATCGGGTCCATTCGCTGGACTCCCAGCGCGGCGGCCACTGCATCATCGACCTTGCGCTGCAGTTCCTCCGCGCGTGATGTTCGACCGCTGATCCAATTCGCCGCATCTTTCCGAGCAATCCCTAGCATCGCGGGGAATTCGAAAGTGCTCGATAGCTCGGAAGCTGCCTCTGCTGTGTCAAATAGCTCGATCAGTTCCTCAACCGGTTCATCAACGCTGGACAGCCGAGTGAGAAACTCCGTTCCAAAAGGAAGTGATTTGACGGCCCCATTCTCCGTCGCGCGGCCGCGGCCGAATATCTGCAGCATTTCGGCGGCTGCAGTCGAATTTAAGAGTGCCATCAGGCGTATCGCCGACACGTCGGCGTTGGGCAAGATTGCGATACTCTTCTCCCCGAAGATCTCGCCTGCGGGGAGAGCGCGCGCCGCGAAACCAATGCTGCTCATTCTTGGGTAACACAGGCCAGACCGGTCCCAATTTGCCGACGACTGCAACACCTGGGCGAGTCTGCCTGTCTCCTCACCATAGGCGCGCAACGTCGCCCCGTCGGCTCGCCAATCGATCAGGAGATGTGAATACGAGACGTAAGGACAGAATTCTCCCCCCTTCGAGTAGCGCTTCCATCCCTCGGCAAGGCGCATGGGCGGAATCTCCCACCACGCCCGTAGAAACCGAAAGTCATCAAAGCTCTTAGGACCGGTCCGGACTACTGCAAGTGAAGGCTCAAGACTCTCGCCATGCTGCCACATGGATACCACCGAATCTGGCATATGCAGCGCAAAAGGAGAATTTGGAATTGAAGAGAAGCTGTTTAAATTGTACTGAGTAATTGGCATTTCTCCAGTGGCAAGGGCCGACGCCTTTGCCTCCGGGGAAAATGAACTCAAGTCGCAGTAGAAGGTGGAGCCGGTCGTTCTAGTTTTCGGAATGACTGTTATCGCGGTGTTTACCGTTGCGCCGTGCAATACACCTCCTCCGAGATCCAAGATAGCGAGAGGACGGCTTTCTCTCAGCAATCGGCTTCGGAACCCCGCTAGACGTTTGGTCGTCAAGTATTGAGAAGACGTGAGTGCACCTACACAGCCATCGGACGAGAGTAGATCTATGGCACGCTCAAAGAACACTGCATATAACTCAGTCCAGGAAAGCGGATAATCGCTCCGAAGGTAAGTTTCGGCTTGCAGCGCACTGGCACCGAATGGCGGATTCATCAGCACCGCGTCATAGCGGTTGCGCAGAGCCTCCACGAAGCGGATCGCATCCTCCGCTTCGGCGGCGAATAACCGGTCTGCTGGGTTTGATGTCGCACTGTCAGCTAAGCGGTGGAGGACTTCTAAGACTTGGGCCTCGGCCTCACCGTACGCGTCCTCATCGCTGCCACTGTGCCCGAAGAGTGTCGACGTGTCCCGGTCCGCACCAGGGACGCGTGATGTGATCTCGGATGAGAGTATTTGTTCGGCTTTCAACAGCGGTCCGAGTCCCGGCGCACCTTGCAGTGCATCGCGCACTGAGGCAACGAGCCGGGCCCGGCTGCTCGGAAGAGAGGACAGCAGCGCAGTCCCCTCTGACGTGGCTTCGGGCAGTGCTCGCGCGGTGACGATGTTCGGAGTGGGCAGCTTTTCGACCGTCCTGTGTCGGGAGGCGCGGAAAGTCAAAGCGGCAGCAGCTATCTGGGCGCACCGGCTATCGATATCGATTCCCCAGAGCGATGCGAGAATCTGGGGTGCGGCGTCTCGCGGAGTCACGCCCTCGATCGTCCAAGCGGCTTCCAACACGTCATAGGCGCCGAGCAGGAAATGCCCGGACCCGCAAGCCGGATCCATGACCTTTACGTCATCCAACGCGAGGGGTGTCCCTGGCTGAGTTGGTGGGTCAATTAGTAGCGGCAGCGCTGCCTGAAGCTCAGGACTTGGACTGGCCTCCATAAGCCTTCGGCCGAGCGTGTTCTGGACAAGAAAATCCACCACGTACCGAGGAGTGAAGAATTGATTCCTCACGGCGAGTTCACGCGAATTCCTAGGGGCCTGCGACTCATCGCGCATAGCGCGCCTCTCGTCGCCAGTATTGAAGAATTGGTAAGCCCACCCAAGTGTGTCGGGTGCGTCCCACACTTCTCGGAGCTCCGCGCTGCGGATCAGTGTGACGACATCGTCGAACGCCGCTGCCGACGGTTCGAGACCTAGTAGAGGATTTCGCGGATCGAAGAGTTGGGGCAGGTCCGCGGCTAGTTCGTCACCGCAAAGCCTGAGGTAAAGCCAGTATCCACCAGATTTTTCGCGTGAAAGAAGTGGGGCTACCTCCAATAGGTCCTTGAATCCCGTCGAGGAGGAACCTTCAGAAAGCGACTGCGGAAGAAGACCAACCTCTTCGGCGATCCTAATTGCGATCAATCGATTGAGGTGCGTAAATGTGGCCTCTCGAATCAATCGACCGGCGGCGCTAGCGTGTGAACCCTCCTCACGGCGGAGGAAGTCGAGCACGTCAACGATGTCCCGGCGGGCGCTGAGGCCCGTCGGATCAAGGTGGAGGTCTTTTTCATCTTCGATCTCGCCGTCGACGGCATGGATTCCGTACCGCCCTTCCGCCTCCCGGGCCAGATCGGCCTCGAGTAGACGGCGAGCTTGCTGAATGAACCGATCAAAAGCATTGCGCGCCTGATGATCCAGTGCGCTACTCATGTGAAGCGCACCTGCTTTCCGTTTGCCAGCTCAGCTGCCGCAGCATCCCGCACTCGTTCGAGCGCGGTGTCCAATTCGTCTTCGGTGGTCAGGGGTTTCGTGACGAGATCGTGGATGACGAGGTGAGCGACTTTGCCCTTCGCGACGATCTCATCGAGTTGTCGAGCGACCTTGATCGCGCGGGTGTCAACTGCTTCGGCTTTGGCTAAGAGTTGACCGAGCGCGTGCTCTACAGCGCTCCCAGTAGGCACTAACTCCTCGAGCGGTCTCAGCGCTTCGTCAAGGACAGCGGCGTTTACGTCTGCATACTGCACACGGATCTGCCGAGACTTCTCTGCGACTTTTACCTTCAGCTCTGCGTTCGCGGATTCGATAGCTGAGAGTCTGGCGACAACGAGGCGCTCTGTGATTGCACGGATCCTGGCGATGTGAGCCGGGAGATCCTCCGCGCCAAGTAGATCGACGAGTTCAAGACGCTCCGTAGCAAGATCTGACGCGAGTCCCTCATCGCCCGCTCTGGCCGCCGACTGAGCACTGCGCAACGTCTCGAGATCCTGTTGCACAACGGTGTCCAGTGCAACAAGCGCCTCTCGCCCAGCCGCGAGATCTACCCAAGATTGGACGGTTGTAGTAACGACCTCCGCGTCTGACGCATCGTCCAGCCGCTCAAGTACCGCGGACGCCCGAGTGACGGGCTCAGGCACTTTGAGTCCGAGCCCGCGGAGCCCAGCAGTCACGCGGCTTGCGATTTGCGTATCCGACACGAACGTTGACCGGACGAGTGCTGCTAGTTGGTCAGTCGCCACGGGCGGGCGAGTACCGATCAACTGCCCCAGCCGCTCGGCGAGATCAACACGAACTTCGAGGGAAACCTCGTCGTCCACAGGCGGCACAAACGAGGCGGCTCTGAATTGCGGTAGAGCGCCGAACACTCGGTCAAGCCGCTGATCCGCACTACCTCGGATCCGTGAACCTTGGTGAATTACGTCAACAAGGCCCGCGCGGATGCCGGCCGCCAAAATTGCTTGGATGACCTCAACCGGAGCTCCGTACGGCGGTCCCGAAAACAACGTCTCGAGGTGCCTACCGGTCGCCTCGTTGCCGTAGGCCGCGCGGTCCCTGATTTCGGTCAGAAGAGCCAGTAGCGGGTCGCGGTCGGTGACGACCTGCTCTCCTTGAGACGTTGAGTGCGTGACCCCGATGCCGTCCTCCCGCAGTTGAGGGGAGATCCCGTCAAGATTGTCGGCATGAAGGACGGCGAGGACATCCCGGCCAGTGACATTCGCGGAGAACTGGTCGATGCGCTCGTAGATGTCGTCGATGTGTCGCGAAACAGCCTGCTGGGCCGCGGAGCGCAGTGCCGCCGCTGGCGCATCCTCTGACGTCCCTCGAAAAATTATTTGTCCGCCGGTCAGGTCGCGCGCCAACCGCTCCGCGACGAGGCGCTCCCACCGTGTCTGACGAACTCGCTCCTCACCCAATAGCTCCACTTCGGCGACAGTCTTAGAGGGCGTGTCGCGCCGCTCGATCATGGACCGACTGCGGTGAAGCTCAAGGATTGCCTCGTAGGTATCGGGAGATTCTTCGAAGGCCCACGTCAGTCGAGTCTTTGCCGCAGCTTCGCGCGACAGGCTGCGCAGGTCTGAACGGCGGCCCGCGTCCGCCTCTTCGATGTGAAGGGCGATGTCACCGTCCGTCAACTTCTCACCTTCGACGGTGACTTCAACCTTGAAAACCCGCCCTCTCGTGACGGTCAAGCCCGCCAGACCTTCCTTGACGATAAGTCTGCGAATGCGCGTGGCCTCGGCCGGGCGAAGGTCGATCTGCCGGCGTGCTTTTTCCCAGTCCTTCTGCTCTGCGGATTGCAATTGGTAGCCATCGTCGCCGAGACGAATCCGATCATCGACGACCAAGTGGTCGAGCGCCTCACGGACTTCGGACAGCACCGATTCTGCAGTGATCGCGGGGTGAAGCAGTACGGCGATGTTCTCGGCAGTCAATGAGAGTGCGCCAACGTCGCTGCACAAGGCTACCGACTTAATCACCTGCGCCTCGATGCTGTCCTGGCCATACTTTGACGTCACTTGCTCGACTTCGCTCTGCCACGCGGTCGGGATGACACTTTCGAGTTGGTCGTAAGCACGATCGATCGTGACCAAATCGCCCATAGGATGTTCACCCAGGCCGGCTTTCGGGTCGGTCACCAGTACCTGCGCGAGCTTGATGATCGTTCTATTTGAGCCGCCAAGGATTGGCGATGCACCGCCGTGTGCTCGACGCGCCGAGATTGCATCGATAAGTACCTGCACCTGGTACGGAACCAGCGGGTACAAGCTGAGGACATCATCCTCGGATGGCGTATCGGACCGCGTGGCCGACTCTAAACGGGTGTGCGCGAGAAGTTTATTGCGGTTTTTCGTGAATAGGAAACGCAACTCTTCGCGGCCCGTCGACGTCTTCTCGAGCACTCTGCGGCTAGTGACCTCTTTGATGTCACCTGGCAGGAGATCAGCCGAAATCGGGAAACGATCCTGAACCCTAGCTAGTTCGACGCGCTTGCCTTCCAGACTGTCGAGGACGTCTTCGAGCCGCTCTTGAGATGTTACGACCAGCCAGAGCGAACCCCGACGCTTCTGCATCGCCTCGGCGAGGCCCTGCAGGTCCAGCATGCGGCTGATGCTGCGGGCTACATATTGGCCAACTTCGTCCACGATGAAGACCAAACGCTTGCGGCCATCCCCTCGACGTTCCAACAAGCTCAGTGCACGCTCTGCAAACCAGTTAGCCGTGACCTCAACGGATTCCGCTTGCTTTGCCCATGAGTCGACGTCCGGATACTTGTCGGGACGGAGAATATGTAGAGCATGGCTCGCCTCGCTCTTTGCGAAGCCGACGTCACGTCGCTCGATCCACGCACGATTTCCCTTCGAGACCTGCGCGAACGCTTTTTGGAAAGCGGCCAGATCGCCGTCAGTTTCCAGATCGTATTCGAGTTCTGCGAGCAGTAGATTGCGCGAGTAGCCGAACCGCTCTAGGAGAGCCCGGTAGAGCGGGAGGACGATGCTTTCGCCTTCTCTGGCGACGTTGCGGCTTGTCGACATGTCCAAAAAGACGCTGAACGCCGCCGCTTGGGCATGCGCGACGTTCAGCAGCGCCTCGATCCGCGGGGCGTCCACCCGCTCCTTGAACCGCTCCAGCGCTGTCCGGCCCTCGATGGATGGATTCTCGGCCAGGTATCCGAGCATCTTGGCGAACGACGACTTGCCCGAACCGAAGAATCCGCTAACCCAAACGTTGGTATCCTCAGTGGGCTTGAGAATGGTTTCTTGATAGTTTTCGAGAACTTCCTCAAGCTGCTCTTTGATGTGACGAGTAGCAACGTACTCGTCGATCTCCTCAGCAACTCGGTTCACCGCATCGACGTGAATGACTTCAGGAATGTCACGGGCAATGTCGCGTCTGAAGAGTTCAACTATTTTCATTCGGTGTCTCCTCGGGGAACGATTCGTGCGCGGTATCCGTAGGCAGGCTCGCAACAACTCATGAAGCTGAGTCCAAACTCACCGACTACCTTGCCGGGGTACAGAAGTGTCACCGGAAGCTTCAGATCTGTCCGCAGATCATCGAGCAACGAAGACGTTCGGTAGGCGGGGTAAAGGGATCCAGCGCGATACAAAAACACTGCGGTCCGATCATCGACATCCGCCAGTTCGGCTCTGACACGGTCGGGCAGGCTTGGCTCGTCTCGAAGGACTTCTCCCACTGACGCGTAAACCTCCGAGAGCGCCTCCGGGTCCCCGCCGGCGTCTCGTTCAGCTGTGATCACTGACTCCAACCAGCCGGCATCCTCCAACGCTGCCCAGAACAGGCGGGCCAGCGACACGGCCGCGACGTTCACGTTGCGGCCTGCAGCGCCGAACCAAAGACGGAGGTCTTCCAGTTCTGCCCGAACCTCCCATTCGGCTGTGGGTTTGTACACGTACAGCTGAAACGGCGGATCCCCACCGTCATCGAAATGCTCCACAACACGTTTACCGATGCCGAGAAGCGGTTCAGGCAGGGACATTGACTACCTCCTGAAGATCCGAAGCTTTCCAGTCGATACGAACCGCAGAGCCGGCACGCGAATAGTGAAGAAGTCCCAGTCGGTCTACCTGTGTGAGCAGGTCGCTGATCCATATGTCGTCCAAAAGCCACCGACGCCAAATCGGGCTCTCAAGAAGTGCCCGCGCAGAAACTTGCTGCTGATGCTCACGGAAAGCCACGTAGGCGAAGCCCTTTGGTGTCATACCAGGCGTGTTGAACTCCTTATGTACGGCACCTTTGAGTATTCCGAAGTCCCGCATTGCAGCAAGTAACCCGCGTGCAACCTTCGTGCGGACAGTGTCGGTCCACACCGGAAGACTTCCGTCTTTGGTGAGCGCTTCCAGCCACTGTTTTGCGTCGTCGATACTGACACCTATTCGGCCTGCGCTGTACCAGTCGAAGACTGGACCCTCGGCAAACGCCGCCAGGAGTGTTTCGTCACGGGCGGTCTCGTAGTAACACGCTTCTCGGAAGGCCCTGGGGTCGTCACGAAGCCCGCGTACGGCCCGCAACACGTCTGGGCCGGGTGCAACGAATCGCGGCGACAATATCCGGAGCAGCACGTCGTCTGATCGCTTCCGTGACGACTTACCGAGCAGGTTTCCTGCCGCGATCCGACTCAAGTTCTGGGCGGCATCAAGGTCGTCATCCCACACTTCTGCGAGGTGGCGGGTGTCATCGAGCATCGCTCCGCCCTTTTGAATGTTGACGGTAAACATCAATGCTTGAGGTCGAAGTACGGCGGTCGAAGGTTCGAGTCTTGAGCGAGGTATGCCGCAGCAAGCAACTTTGCGTAAGTGAGCGAAGATTCGTCATTCATAAGTTCTTCATCGGTCAGCTGTCCAAGAAGCAATCCCTCGCCAATTGGTTCACCAACTGGCGCGTCGCCTGCCCAATCTCGTAAGGAAGTCAGGGCATTTTCAAGATCCCAGCTCACCAGTACATCAAACAGCGCATCGGGCGCCAGCGTCTTCTGCTCGGCGAGCCACGCCTCCGCCCAGCGTCGAAAAGGAAATGCGCTCGAGAAGAGGTGCAAAGCGGTCTGCCGTCCGAGGAGATCGTCGTGCCGCCGCGCGGCGGACACGATGTCAAGCTCAAGCGCCGCTGACTTGGCGGTTCGTGGAAAAGCGGTCGAGAGCACGTACTGGCCGCCCTTTCCGAGGCCATGCGAGCGCCACCAACCCCTAAGGCCCTGCTCGCCGAGGCGCGCAATACCGAGAACCAGCCGGATTGCCTCAGTCACCCCGGCCTGGGGGGTGCCAACCTCCCTCATACTTCCTCCCGAACGACGGAGGTTTGCTCGGTTGGCGGACGCTTTGCCAACCGGGACGCCCAAACCCGTGCCTCGAATGACACTCTATGCACAAGCACCCGGCCGCCTCGGCGGTGGGGTTTTACTGGCGTGTTCCTCGCCTCTCTCGTGTGCTTGAGAAGATCTACAGCCCAGCGAAGACAACCTATTTTCACTTGCGATCCTACGATCAGAATCTCGTCCCCGTTCACCCCACCACCCCACCAATCACTTGCAACGCCGCGCGACGTGACAGCTCCTCATGAACGCGCCCATTTCGATACGAGCGAAGACACCCGTAGCACGAGGTTTCCTCGCCGCAGTCGCAGTTCGTCACCCGCTTGTAGGCCGACTCGAGGACCACGCCGATGTTCTCGGCGATCTTCTTCGCTGCGCCGGCCCCTCCTGGCACCGTGTCAAACAGCGCGATGCTGCGGCGATGGTCTGGGGTCCACGACAACGCACCGTCGATGTCGTCCCGGCTGATTTCTAGTGCAACCGACGCTCCTTCAAGCATTGCGTACAGGGCAGATAGCCAGATCGATTGTTGGTCGCTCTGGTACGGTATGCCGTCAAAGGTGAACTCCGCGATATCGGACTGGTACCGGTGCCCGAGGGAGATTTTCTCCAGCGGGCCATCGCAGTCCCGCCCGTTATCCGGTCGATTGTGCTTCTTTCGCCGCCCGCCACGCTCCGCGACACGGGCCCAGCCGCACCACTCACACAATTGGAAACCGTCACGTCCGCCGTCAGAAACGACCGCTAGCCACGCACGAACTCCCGCACGTGCGTTCACCCGCAACCCGCCCGGCCCAGTCCACTGGTGTTGACCGATCTCATCGCCGTGGGTCTCCACGTAACTCCCGCCGCGCCAACGTCGTTGCGGAGGCGCGCTACCAACCTCGCGCGTATCGCTAGCTGCGATGAAACCGAACTCCGGCACAATGAGCGTCCTCGGAGGTTTAAAGGGCTCCCCGCAGCTGGGACACTCGTCCGCCGCCTCCAGGACGCTGCCCCGCTCAAACCGGTTACAAGTCATGCAGACCCGGTACTGGTGGCGAACGAGTTCCTTACCGGGACGCGTCTTCAACCCAGTTGACGTCCAGATCTTGCCTCCGGCCACCACCTCGTTTCCGGGCGCATAATCGTAAATCGCGAGGCTGAGATCCCGGTCCAGCTCCAAGCGTCGGCCCACTGGGTCGGCGGCATTAAGCGTGCTGAGCTCGACAGTGTCTACCGGGAACCCATACTTCGGAAGAATATTTCGGTTCGCCAGGAAACCCAGCAGGTCCCGACCGGTGATCGTGTTCTTTGTGTCCTCAAGTCGCTTGCTCAGCCAGAACTTTCGTTCCTTAACGGACGCGTTGATGCGTTCTTCAATATCGGCGACATCCTTGGTCAGCTCCTTCTCGACGGAGTCGAGCAACTCGACCAGCGGCCCAACCCAGCTACCGTCGGAGACCCCTATCTCGGTCTGAACGCTCTGCGGCAAAGCGGTACGCAGCGCCTCCGCCAACACCGCCGGGACAGGCGAAAGGTATTCACGTACAAGGCTTGCCGGCGATGCTCCACCATCTGCGGTAGGTGAGAAAAACTGACCTGCAGTCTTCCACTTCTCGTTACGCTGCTCATAGCAGTGCCTGAAGTAGGCTGCCAGCGCAATGGAATGCGCATGCCTGCGGGCGATGCGCTCATTGTCGATCGGAACCCACGGGATGCGCATGCGGCCGGCGATCATCCCTATCGGGTTTTGGTATTGCGCAAGATCGTGGGCCGCCCGCTTGGCGTAGGTGACCACCAACGCAGCGGAGGCTGCTCGTCTGCCGGCTCGACCGGCGCGTTGCACATAGTTGGCGGTCTTTGGTGGCATGTTGCGCATGACCACTGACTGGAGGTCGCCGACGTCCACTCCGAGCTCGAACGTCGTCGAGCAAGACAGCACATTGACCTTGCCGCCGATGAACTCACGTTGAATTGTGGCTGCTTCCTTGGCGTTCCATTGCGCAGTGTGTTCGCGTGCCGTCAGCGGTGCAGTATTCATCGATTGATAGACCACGCGGTAGTGGTTCGCGTCGTCCCGGGGCGCCGGCAGATCGAACGGCTTGAGGTTGCCGGTGCACCTGCTGTTAGGACAGATTTCGCGCACCGAAAATGCCGTCAGGACACGGCACGTATCGCACTGATACCACTGGCAGTCCGCACCATTGGTGGTCGACAGCATGCTGTGGTCGAGTTGGTAAACCTGACCGCCAACCCCGCGGTCGGCCTCAGCGGCCAGAAACCCACCCGACTCCAGCAGCTTCCAGCAGCCCTCAAGAATCCGCTCTGCGGGTGTGTCGTTAGACAGCGCGGCTAGTACCTTTCTCAAGAAGGTTATCCGGCTATTGGTAGCCGCGGCGCCGCTCGGACTCCAGCTGATGATCTGCCTAGCTCGGTCAGACCCGGTGGAACGCATCCGCACCCGAGTGTTCCGGGGCGCGAACCGCTCATCTTTGACGTCGACGCGGTCCAGGACCGTAACCGCTCCCTGCAGCCGAATAGTCTTGATGAGCTCGTTCAATAACCCCCATGATTCCTCCTCAGTGAGTCCTAGTGCGGTGAAGCCGCGCAATGGCACCGGAGTTCCCGGCCGTAGGGCTATGCGCATCAGACCGAGACCCTCAAGCGATTGCCGGGTCTCCAGTGTCATCAACTCACCGGAGATCCACTGGTTCACCGCTTGGGTGATCTCAATGCTGCCCAGTTTGGCGGCAAAATGTCCCGCTGCTTGGGCTTTTTCCCGGGTGAGCAGACCCAGCTCTCCGACCGTCAGATCGGCTCCCGTTGCCGCGGGATCGGCCAGCGCCTGAGTGATATAGCGACGTTCAAGCATCCGAGTGTAAGTGCGATCCAGGTACGGGGCCGCGAATGCGGCCGCCTGGCGCGAATCGGAGAACATCAGCAGTTTGCGGCCTCCGCCGACTTGGTCGGCGGTCTCATCGGCGGCCTCGGGAAGCTGCTGATAGAGCGCTGTAGTGACGACGGCCGGCGCCGCATTCACATCCGTTCGTAGACGCCGGACACCCTGCCTGGACTGTGTGCCACATTCGGTGCAGCGACTCATGATTCGGGTAGCACGCGGATGCTCGCGCACCGCAAGGAACTGTCCGCCGCGGCAGCTCGCGGACGGACACGCGGTGGTTCCGGCATCGGCGAGCAATCCGCAACCTGTGCAGAGCCGCCTCGTGGTGGGGTCACTTTTCGCCGACTTCGCGTCGTCTTCTGCCAGGGTGAGTTCGTCCTCGTCAACGACGATGTCGCCATCATCGTCGGCAAGCACCAACCAACTAACCGAAACATCCGCGTTCTTCGCCGGCCGGAAGTAGTCCTTACTGTCACGATGTTCCAGATCGCCAGCCAGGTGAACGGCACCGCAGCGGGTGCAAGTCCCGAACTCGAACACTGCCCGACCCGTATCCGGGTCCACCTCGTGGCGTCCGAGGAAGATCCGTGGACCGCCGTCGTTGAAGCTGACGAAAGCCCCCTCGGTGGCCCGGACAAACAGGTGATATCGGGCGGACAGGACGGGGTGTCCGCGGTCGTCCCGCACACGACTACCCACATCGACGAGCGCATCCAGCTTCTCGGCCGACTGCTCGTCACCAGGCCAGATGCGGTCGCGGAGTTGCCGAACATCCACGGGACCGGAACTCAGCGCCTCCTTGAGCTCCACCAGCGACTGCTCACGCAACAATGCCGTCGCCAGGTCAACTCCAGGCGGGGCCACCTCACTCGCCTGCATCGAACCTTTTCGAAGGGCCCACAACTGGTCACCGGTCAAGCGCCAATTCGATTCCAGCTGATGCTGTTTGCGGACCGGCTCGACCAGGTCCTGCCGGCCAGTATCGCCGTCGACGTACTCAAAATGGGCATCGAAGAGGTTGGTGGCGAATTGCATTGCCTCACCGCGGGGATCGTCGCGCACTGACCCTGTCAGCGAAGCCGACGTCGCGATGCACTGAAGAGTTGCCTTTGGTGCAACACGTTGCTTGAGCCGGCGCATCAGCAGCGCAACCTCGGTACCCTGTGCACCGTCGTACACGTGGGCCTCATCCATCACAATGAAACGCCACGTTCCCGAGTGCGGCCCGTCGAACAGGTCGATGTCCGCCGGACGCAACAGCAAATACTCAAGCATCGCGTAGTTCGTCAGTAGCAGATGTGGTGGCGTCCTGCGCATTTCGTCGCGGCTCAACAGCTCATTGGGCAGCCGGCGAACACCTGGGTTGTTCTGAACGAACTCCGTTTCGGCGGCACGCACATCCTCCGCTGTTTCACCGGTGTAGCGGCCGAAAGTGATCTCCGGGACACCGGCAAGCACCGCCCGCAGCCGTTTCAACTGGTCGTTGGCCAAGGCGTTCATCGGGTACAGGAGTAGTGCTCGAACGCCCGGCCCCAACGTCCCCTGGGCGGACTCTTCGATCAACGAGTTGATGATCGGGATGAGGAAGCTCTCAGTCTTGCCGGATCCGGTGCCCGTGCTGACCACAAGATTACGACCACCGACGAACTTGCGGACCGCCGTCTCCTGGTGAACGTATAGCGGTCGGTCGAGGGAAAATGACGCGCTGTCGGTCCGTGCAAAGTCAGGATGAAGCACGCCCTCGTCGATAAGTTGGCGGCATGTCGCGCCGGTTTCATACGGCGGCGTCATCTCCAAGATCGGCCCCTTGGTTAAAAGGGTGCTTTGGTCGATCTCGGCGTCGAACGCGGCGGCTAGGCGCTCGTCGCGAGGAGCGAGAAGCGTCTTCAGATACCTCTTGTAACTTCCCTCGATTTCCTTCGAAGTCTCAAGCGGATCAAGCCGATCGATCATTTGTCTTCTCCAGTCAGATCACCACGACGGTCATACAGCACCACTGCTTCAGCGATGAGCAAGTCATTGGCCACCATCGTCGGGCACAGGTGCGCCAACCGTGCCCAGTCCCTCAGGAGGCCAGAGTTCAGGTACCGCCCCTCGATTCGTCTGTAGGCTTCGAGCCTGGCAAGGAAGGCCAGCGTCAGCGACTCCACGGACATCAGCATCCAGGGATTTTCGGAGACGTCGATGCCGCGGAGCCGGTCGATGCGCAGTGTGATCGCCTCGTGTGCGAGCGGTGAGGCCCGTTTGATCGGGTTCACCACGAATACCGCCTGCTGCGCGAAATTGGGTGACCACGCCGAGGACATCCATTCGGTTCGTCTGCATAGCGCCTCGTACACACCCACGCGCAGGTTTTCGGGGTGCAGTTGTGCGCGTGGCACCTGCTGAATCTCGCGCAGCTTCGCTTCCACCCGATTGCGCGGCACAAAGCTCATCTCCATCACCCGCGTGTCGAAACTCGCATCATGAAAGCGGGTAGCCTTGCCCGTTTGCAGAAGTTCGGTCAGCACAGCCCCGCCTCGGTCCTGAAGGTATGCAAGGGTTTCGGCACGTTCGACCCGTACCTCATCTCTGCGGTTGTAGAGCGACGGCAAGTCGGCAAGTTCGACCATGCAGCCGAACCAAGGATGGGAATGCAGCTCGTTGAGAGTCTGTTTGGCGGAGAAGTTGTGATTGACAAGTTCACTGCGGATCAGCATCGCCATCTTTTCCCCCGCCGGGATTGTGCTGTCACCTAGACACTCGAGTGCCTTCCTGGGCGCTCCGACCAACAGCTTGATGAGGCCGGCGAAGCGCTCCGATGTGCCGTCGGCGTGAAGTCGCGCCAGCGCGGCCCACACCTCGGGCATCACTCCGACTTCCACGTGTGCGCTACACGGTCCACCCAGGTAGTGCGAAAGTTCCACCTGGTCCCGCGTCCCGTCCTTCCGCCATCCCGGCTGCTCCACTCGAAATGCAGTCTCAGGAGGAATCGTCGGCGGGTCGATCAACACCCACGGATCGTCGATGAACAGCTGACAACGCAGTTCGCCAGCATCGACGAGATGTTCGGGGAGGGTGGCTTTCCCATCGACGATGGGTAACACCTCGGCGGCACGCCAGGGCGCCGTCGTGCTCCATACAAACACTGCCATGTCATCCAAGGCAGCAGCGTCGACGAACTCGAGCGCCGTGTCATTCAGACTCACAGCGGTGGCAAGTCGGCGCGGTTGGGCACGCAGAACTGTGACCTCAATCGGCCCGACCTCGGTGTGCAATGTGGCCACGATCCGACCGGACGGGTGGCTGCGCACGGTGTCTGCGAACTGCTGGGTACGTGACTCGAACACATCACCTTGGCGCCGTCTCGGCGTCGAATCGAGCTGCAGAAGATCACCGAGCTCCGAAAAGTAGGCGAACTGAACCCGCTCCACGCCGGGTGCACGGATCGCGACGAATCGATCTTGAGTGAAGTCATCGGGATCGCATACGTCGGCCGTCATTCGCCAAGCGATGGGGACACCGACTTCGCCGCTGCGGATTTCCACGTGGAGCGGCTTCAGCAAGATCTGCCCGGCAGCGTGTCCTGAGCCCAGCTCAAGCTCGACTTCGATATCGCGTGCGCCGAATTCGACTGGCCCGCCCGGGGTAACGGCAAGCCCTTCGCTCGCGATTACGGCTGTACAGGTCGATAGCCCCCCGGATACTGGGACACGGATCGCGGGCTCGAAAGTAGCTTCCACCCCCTCGGCAAGGAATGCCACGCAACGGGCGTCTGAGCCCATCGGACCGGTCACGAGAATTTCGAAGAGGCCGAGCTGAGGTTCCTCGACATCATCAAACGGATCCACGCAGGTCTCGACCTCTTCGCCCAGCCACGCCTCGTCGACGATCCATTCGGATTCGCCTAACGGCCTCACCCGCACCGTCCAGGTCGGCGGCGAATCAGTGCGTGTCGCCGGGAGAAGCACCCAGGGTCGTCGGCCGTAGACGGTCCGACCATCCAGGGTGACTGTCGCCGGTATTACGGGACCAAGTTCGAATCGGGGTCGCGCGTCCTTGCGGACCCACCGTGACGTACCGATCGGTGTCTCGTCCTTGAGGAGCTGTAGCGCGTCTACGCCGTCAAGATCGACAAAGGCGCTTCGCCACCCGTGCCATCCGGCTGGACGGCCGGAGTCCTGAGACTCAACCTGTCGCAGCGTGCGGCTGTCGACCAGCTGGTGGTCTTCAGGGTAGATCGCCCACACGCAGTCCTTGAGCCCATCGCCCCGGGCAATCCAGCGGCCATTTTGGTCGAAGGTCAGTAACGGATCTGACTGCACAACCAGCGGAAGCGCTGTTGCAGCCGCGAGCGCAGGGTGGGAGATGATCGCTTCGCGGATCGGTTCTGATACCGGCGCGCGTGCAGCAGCAGTACTGGCCTCGCCTCCCCATCGACGCGCAACGAGAACCTCGCGCACATGCCCGTCCAACGAGACACGCCACGGCACGTCGGCATCGGCCTGTGGGGTGGGAAGTGTCAGTACGACTTCGTCGTCGTCGATGAGGTAGGTGAACCCCGGTCGTAAGCCGCTGACGGTGGCAAGGCGCTTGCGCTCGAAATGCAGCGGCTTCGTCTTCAGCTGCTCGATCAACTCTTCAAGCAGGACGCTGGGCAGGCCCGTCGTCGAGGAGTCCAGGTGCCGCTCGAAGAACTGTGGGTCAGCGGTGGCAACCTCGATGAACTCGATGATGCGGTCGAGGATGTCAGCTGCGAACTCGGCGCCGTTCAGCAGAAAGTTACGCACCGGCACGTCGAGGGTTGATGCCCGATGTTCCTTGCCCGGCTCTTGAAGCCACTCCATGAGCGCGGCACCAGTCGCGGGCCGCCCCTGTGTGATGTGCTCGTTGATCAGGACCAAGAGATCCCTCAGACAGTGCACTGGGATGCCTGCATGCAGCGCGAACATCATCACGTACTTGCGTGAGCTCTCGCGCTCGATGTCTGGAAAACGCGCCAAGGAGAACTTGTCGAGCAGATCTACAACGCTGCGCCTGATTTCAACCTCGAACTCGGCGTCACGCCCGATGCCGAGTTCCTCCCAGAAGCTCTCCCAATACGCACCCTGGTCGTACGCGAGCGAAGCGTGCCCTACCAAGATCATCAAGGTCAGTGCCGGATACCGGTTGATGATCTTGCGGTGGGATACCCCTTGGTTCAGCAGATGTCGCGCCGCGGTGCCGTACTTGGACTGCGCCTCCCGAACTTCGTCAACCGTAAAATTAGCCTCTATGACCAGGTTGTATGACTGCAGACGGGTTCGCCATTCGTAGTCGGCGTCACTCATCCAGTCCGTTAGCGACATAACGTTCTCCCCAACCCTTCAACAAACCCGTGGTGACTCTCGACGCACAGTAAGACAGGGCGACGACAGAGACGGGGGTTTACGTTAGAAACGTCTGCTGTAACGGGGCGATGGACGCGCGCTTGGTGCCAATTCAACACAGCAGACCAAACGTTCGGGATGCTTCGCACTCCACCGAGCGCCATGTCACCGTAATACCGCGGGCACCTCGTCGCCTCCGCGCCACAAATCTGCCCCTACGCTTCCAACTCCCCCTGGGGGCGGGTCTAGTTTCGCGCCCCCTATCGACGGTGAGCAGCGGCGCCTCGGGATCGAGCTGCGCAATCCGATGCGCTGAGAGAACGCCGCGTGATCGGGCAGCCCGCCGAACCACAAGGCCCGCTCAAACCTGTCCACGGTGGACTGGCCCGACCCTCATCTGCTGGGACCGGCTCAAAAACGTGAACATGTTGTCCGCCGGCGCTCGCTGTCTTCGTCCAACTCGACCATGCGCCCCCTCGTAATAACCCCCGTTACAGGCAACCGACGATGTGCCGTCTGTCACCTGTGTCAATTAGCGATGATTATGGACCCTGGGTCTGACGCGTCAGCGCGGACCCCGGCCGAAAGAACAGAGCACCCACCCAGATTCGCCCGTGAACGTCCCTGACGCTCCCTCGCGGCTAATTTGCTACCGGGTAAGGAGTTCCGTTCATCATGCGGAGGTTAGGTCCCTCGTGCGGGGCGTTCTCCGTTCTGCAGCCAGTTCGGGACATTGAATTTCTGATGGCCCCAACCCAGCCATATGAGTTTCGTCGCAACCTGTCCGGGTACGACCAACCAATGCTGCTTAGCCCGATTCGATCGACCTCGACGCACCCGAGAGTGGCGCGCTCGTTAGTCGCGCGCACGTCTGTGCGTCCGCATAGACTCAGCCGCGATATCAGGGGGTAGGGATGACTGACGAGGAAAACCGCAACCTTCCGGCGCGTGCAGTAGACGCCGAGTTAGAGGTATCGGTGCAGCCAGAAGGGCTCCTGGTCGGTGGCGATCCGGAGGCGGTAGAGGCTTACCTATTGCGATTGCGCACCGCTGCCGGCAAGACAATGCGGGTCGTGGGGATCGACAAATCCTCGGTGGGCAACGCCGCCGGCCTCGCAGCTGGTGCCGCCGCGTTCCTGGCTGACTCCGGTAAGTTCGTGCAGCTTCATCCCGACAGCGTGAAAGCTCTACAAGTCGGCAAGTGGATTCCCGGAGCAATGATCAGAACCTGTGGATGAGCCTCGGTGAGGGGGCGTGAAAGTGGGCGCACCTTCCCGAGGATGATCTGAATATCCGAAGGTCCGATCATGAGCCGGCGTTGGCGCGCTGGTTCGGGAAGGTACGCCCATGCTCACCGTAGTTCACGATGCCATCGAGGCCAACGAAAGCACTGGCGGTGCTGGTCGGTCGTTGTTGGACGAGATCGTCCGCGACGGCGCCCGTCAGATGCTGGCCGCCGCGTTGAAGGCTGAGGTCGCCGCCTACGTGGCCCAGTTCGCCGATCAGCTCGATGAGAAGGGGCATCGGCTGGTGGTCCGCAACGGCTATCACCAGGCCCGCGAGGTGCTGACGGCAGCCGGGGCAGTTGAGGTGAAAGCACCGCGAGTCAACGACAAACGCGTCGACCCCGACACCGGTGAACGGAAACGGTTCTCCTCGGCGATCCTGCCGGCCTGGGCACGCAAGTCACCGCAGATGAGCGAAGTGCTGCCGCTGCTGTACCTGCACGGGCTGTCCACCAGCGACTTCACCCCCGCTCTGGAGCAGTTCCTGGGCTCGGGTGCCGGGCTCTCGGCCACCACGATCACCCGGCTGACCAGCCAGTGGCAGGACGAGGCCCGCGCGTTTGCCGCCCGGGACCTGTCGGGCACCGATTACGTCTACCTGTGGGTCGACGGCATCCACCTCAAGGTCCGCCTGGACCAGGAAAAGCTGTGTCTGCTGGTGATGCTCGGCGTGCGCGCGGACGGCCGCAAAGAGCTCGTGGCGATCACCGACGGCTACCGGGAATCGACCGAGTCGTGGGCTGATCTGCTGCGCGACTGTAAACGACGCGGCATGACCGCACCCGTGCTCGCCGTCGGCGATGGCGCACTCGGCTTCTGGAAAGCGGTACGCGAGGTGTTCCCGGCCACCAAAGAACAGCGGTGCTGGTTTCATAAGCAAGCCAATGTGCTTGCCGCCCTGCCGAAATCAGCGCACGCGTCGGCGTTGTCGGCGCTCAAGGAGATCTACAACGCCGAGGATATCGACAAGGCCCAGGTCGCGGTCAAGGCCTTCACGGTCGACTTCGGGGCCAAGTACCCCAAGGCGGTCGCCAAGATCACCGACGATCTGGACACCCTACTGGAGTTCTACCACTATCCCGCCGAGCACTGGATCCACCTACGCACGACAAATCCGATCGAAAGCACCTTTGCCACAGTACGTTTGAGAACCAAGGTCACCAAGGGGCCGGGATCACGTGCGGCTGGTCTGGCCATGGCCTACAAGCTCATCGACGCCGCCGCGGCCCGCTGGCGTGCCGTCAACGCACCACACCTGGTCGCCCTGGTCCGCGCCGGCGCGGTCTTCCACAAGGGCAAACTGCTCGAACGCCCCACCGAAATCACCCCACCGACACCGCCCTCAGACGGCGATCAGCAAGCCGGAACGGAGGTCGCCTGAAACACGCCGATCCACAGGTATTGACAATTCCTCGGATTCCCGGAACGGACGGGTTCTTCCGGATGACAACTCGAAATGCGGACGGAGTGTTCCTCAACCAGCTCCAATGGGCACCTGCACAGATATCACCTCCCCAGTTGGTCGCTGTGCAGTTGATCGCCGTCCAGGTGGCGCTCAAGGCTGCAATAGCCAACGTCGAGGAAGCCGTACGTCGGGTGGAAGGAAAAGTTGAGTTCGTTCTTCAGCTCGCCGATGCATCGCGCGCGGGTGATGTGCTTGGCAACCACCTGTCGATCCGTCGCGCCACCGATTTCCTCGACAAACATGGAGCGCTACCCGACGCAGACTGGGAAGCGCTTGCGGGCCTAGGTCCAGCCCTTAACGTCACCGTGGAGCAACTACGAAATCATGTGAGTCGGTTATTGGAATCGTTCGATTCTGAGCTGCCCGTGCAGGATCGAGCAGAAAAGCTTCGGCATGCAGTACAAGACAATCGACTTGGAGAGACTCTGAGCTTGCTCGTGTTCGCAGAGGAGGCGCTGTACCAGTGGCAGCGCCTCCGGTTGGCCCGAGTCGAAGCCAAGCAGCCTGAGCACCTCCAGCAAGTGATCGATGATACGCGGGAACTCCTCGCGCACCAGCTCGCACAAGATGGCGAGCTATATCGAAGTGCGAAGGACTACCTCGACAACTTCGCTAAGCCCGAAGCGATCGAAGGTTTCCGAATCTTCGCAGTTCGCGACTTGGCGAAGCAGCGTTCGACCCTTCGCGATGAGTTAGACCGTTTCGCCACGGCACGGCGCCATCAGATCGAGGAATGGGAGAACGTCGATACTCCCGGCGTGTTGGATGCCGCAGCCGCGGCCCTAGAAGGAGTGTCTAAATCAGCCCGGAAAGCCGTCGGGGTCGCCGGACAGGGCTTGATTCGAGTGGGCGAGTACCTCGCAGACAAGTCCCGCCCCGAGAAGACCGAGGTGCACGGGAGTAAGTCGGACGACTCCTGAGTAGTCAGTCCGAGCTGCCGGAATTGGTCAACCGCGAAATTGCGGTCTCCGCCGCGTGATCCCTGCCGGACGCAGCAGTCATGGTTGCCGCTTGCGAGCGCAGTGGCGTCAGCTCTCTGCGAGTATCGGTAGGATGCGCGGATGTCGTTGGCCGACGGTCAAGTCTTCGCCGGGTACAGGATTCTGCGGAACCTTGGCTCTGGGGGGATGGGTGAGGTGTACCTGGCCGAGCACCCGAGGCTCCCCCGTCGGGATGCCCTAAAACTACTTCGCGCCGACGTCTCCGCCGACAGAGATTACCGCGCTCGTTCTGCGCGCGAGGCCGACCTTGCATCCACGTTGTGGCACCCGCATGTTGTCGGAGTACACGATCGCGGCGAAGTTGACGGGCGACTGTGGATATCAATGGACTTCGTTGACGGCCCCAATGCCGCCGAGCTCCTGTCTGACCGATACCCCAGCGGCATGCCCGTCGATACTGTCGTCGCCATCATCACCGCGGTCGCCAGCGCCTTGGACTACGCACACAAGCAGGGGCTGCTGCACCGCGACGTCAAGCCAGCCAACATCATGCTTACCCACGTCGACGATGATGACGAACAGCGAATCCTGCTTGCAGACTTCGGAATCGCACGCGACGCTGACGACATCAGCGGGCTCACCTCGACCAACATGGCAGTCGGAACAGTCGCGTACGCAGCGCCCGAACAGCTAATGGGTGACGACATCGACGGCCGAGCCGACCAATATGCGCTCGCCGCCTCTGCGTATCACCTGCTAACCGGTGTTCCGCTGTTCCAGCACTCCAATCCTGCAGTAGTCATCAGTCGCCACCTCAACGCACCGCCGCCTACCTTGGCTGAGACCCGCTCCGAACTGGCGCCGCTGGACAGGGTTTTAGCCAAAGCCCTCGCCAAAAAGCCCGAGGACCGGTACCCACGATGTGGAGACTTCGCCCAGGCACTTGCGGGGCAGGACTCAACGCAGCTGGCTCCTATTGCAACGCTCGCAACTCAACCCGCCCCCGTGCTGGCGCGTACGACGCCAGCCACTCCGGCCCCGCCGCGCGCGAGCAAGCCGTCTTCTGTGCCTCCTGTCCGGGGGTCGCGACGCAACTGGATCGTGTCGGTTGGCGCCGCCACGGCGTTTCTAGTGGCCGCTGCCGTAGCCGCGCTTGCCTGGCAACCCTGGACCGACCGGGATGCGTCGGTGGCGGCGCCGCCGACGAAGTCCTCCGTATCTGCCACAAAGATTCCGCTCGTACCTGTCACCACGACACCACTACCGCCGCCACCGCCCGCGGTGTTCCCTGCATCGCGGATTGATTCGGTTCTGTTGACGCCGGCGGAGATCACCTCTACCACCGGCGGCGCGTTTGAGGGGTACCCGAGCGGGCCCGTGGAAGTGATCAACTCGACGCTGGGAACAGCGGATAACACCCACGCGATTGACCCGCCCAGCTGCGCCGGGGTCATCTTCGGCGCCGAACAGCAGGTGTACGCCGACACGGGATACGAAGCGATTCGCAATCAGATACTCGGGAAATCGGTTTCGGCCATCGACGGCTTGGTTGAGCAGACAGTCGCCGTGTTCCCCACAGCCGAGGAGGCGCAGGCAGTCCTAGTCTCGTCGACCGCGCAGTGGCGGACGTGTGCCAATGGCCATCCGTTGGAGTATTCGTCGGATGCCTCGGTGAGTCACGACGCCGGTTACGAGAAGGGGTGGGGTTGGTACCTTAGCGGTCTCGTAGTCGGCGACGAGCTCATGACGATGTATATGACATCGGTAGACAATTTGAACGGAAATGCACCGGCATGCCAACTAGCACTGGGGGTCCGGGAGAATGCCGTCGTTAAAGTGAAGACATGTCTTGACACCGGCACTAACCCGCAGCTACCCGACCCATCGCTCTCTGGCGACTACGCCGAGCGGCTCGCTATTGTGATGCTAGATAGGATCGTCACCTAGTTCCGCAGCCAATTTCAATAGGGCACGCACACGCAGCGCTGGGACACCTTGCAGTCAACGGCTTACCCGCACCAGTGGGTTGGCCACCGCGGTAACCACGACGTCAGGCGGCACCCTCAGCGGCGCCCCGCCGTAATATCGGCAATGACGGCGTCCGCCTCCGGACCACACACGTTGATGAGTTCCACTGGACCGTCCGCGAGGTAACCATCCACCCGACGCCTCAACTCACCGGAAGTGAGATGAGCTTCGAGGTTCGCACCAGGGCACGCAGTCGCGGCGTGGTCGCCGTGGCCCGTCAGCGTCTCGGATCCAATCTGGAATTTGCCGGCAGCCCAGGCGAACACCCTTGCCGCACTGTCGAGTTGAGCCTCTGATACGGACTCTTGATCGAAGTCGCCCTCGCAGAGGACAAGGAAGTGACCCGCCGGGTCATACTCCGTCGCGGTGTCGCCGGCCAGGTTCCAGTCGCGCAGTTCATAGATGTTGCCGTTGCGGTCGACACCGACGTGGTAGGCGATGTCGATCCAGCCCTGACCATCTTGGTGATACTGCTGATGCTGGCGCAGCCGGGCCGGGGCGTTGCTGTTGTCGCCCAACACAGCCGCGGTGTGATGCAGGGTCATCTCGGTGATGGTGTGCCGTTGTCCCCCCTCCCGTGCGGATTGAGCGCCCCACGCAGCACGGCACAGCATGACAACCGTGGCCGGCGCTGCAGGTTCGACTACAGGCTCTGGCGAGGCCGTGAGTGCAGAGGCACTGGGATTGACCGTGGCGGGCGGGCTTGCCCCGCTAACGGGTTGTGGTGCTGACACCACTTCCACGCCGGTTTTCTCGGCACAGGCTCCGATGAATGCACCGACACCAAGACCTCCCGCGACCGCCAGCAACCGTCGTCGGCTGACGGTGATAGGACGGGCGATCGACCTGGGCGGGTGTTCCTGCATGACGGTCACCATACGGTCGCGCACCCAGATCCCGGGACCGGTTTCGACGAACACGGCCCTCGCGCTCACCTGCGACTTTCGACACCGGCTGTCAGTGCAACTGGGTAAGATCCGCCCATGCCCATACCTGATGGTGCGGTGTTTGCCGGGTACACCATCCAACGTCTCCTGGGCACCGGGGGGATGGGCGAGGTCTACCTCGTCCAACACCCGCGGCTGCCCCGTCAGGAGGCGTTGAAGATCCTCCCGCCCGGCGTAAGCGCCGATCCGGAGTATCGCCAACGGTTCGCCCGCGAAGCCGATATCGCCGCGACCCTGTGGCATCCCCACATCGTCGCCGTGCACGACCGCGGCGAGGACGACGGCCAACTGTGGATCACCATGGACTACGTCGACGGCACCGACGCCGCGCGTCTGATGAGGGACCGGTACCCCCACGGGATGCCCACAGTCGAGGTTCTGGAGGTCATTGCGGCGATCGCCGATGCACTCGACTACGCACACGAACGCTACCTACTGCACCGCGATGTCAAGCCGGCCAATATCCTGCTCGCCAACCCTGGCAAGGGTGAGCGCCGAATTATGTTGGCCGACTTCGGTATCGCACGCGCAGCCAACGAGACCAACGGCCTAACCGCCACCAATGTGACAGTAGGGTCCCTCGCCTACGCCGCACCCGAGCAGCTCACCGGCAAGGTCCTCGACGGACGCGCCGACCAGTACGCGCTGGCATGCACTGCGTTTCATCTCCTCACCGGCAGGCTGCCGTTCACGGATTCCAATCCGGCCGTGGTGATCGGCAATCATCTGTCCTCGCCACCGCCCCGACTCGCGCAGCTCCGTCCCAACCTCGGACAGTTCGATGAGGTGTTGGCCAAGGCCATGGCCAAGGAGCCCTACCAGCGGTTCGACACCTGCCGCGACTTCGCGAACGCCCTCGCTCACGGCGGTGCCGGCATCGTCGGCCCGATGGCCGCCACCCAGCTCGCTCCACTCCCCCCGGCAGCCAGCACGCCCGCCCTCACACAACCAACTGCGCCTCCGCCGCCCGCACCGGCGAGCACAGCGCGGCGCAACGCGCTCATCGCCGGGGGCGTCGCCGCCGCCCTGCTGACGGTGGGTCTGGTGGCCTTCCTTGGCGCCCGCCTCGGGCAACCGGCCTCGGCGCCGCCGGTCGCAAGTCCCACGCTGAGCCCCGCGACGCCTTGGTCAGAGACCATCGACAAACCCAAAACGGTGACCCAAACCGCCCCGCCGGTCACCATCACACGCCCCGCACCATCAACCGCCAGCGCCCCACGACCGCCCAGCCCAGCACCCCGCACTCAGCGTCCACCAGCCGCGCCGGCAGGCGATCTCGGCCTAGCGCAACCAATGAGTTCTCCCAGCTGCAACGGACAAGGCATCGTCGTCCTGGGATCCGTGACCACGCCGGGCATGTACCCAGCCGGCGTGCAACGGCTCCTGGATGCCCATCCCGGCTCGTACTATCTCCGCACGGACCAGACCTGCCCCTCGCTGAGAGCAGCCACGGCAGAAGGCAACCCGATCTATGCGGTCTTCACGCCGGCCGGAAACACACAGCGGGAGGTCTGCGCCGCAGTTCGTGCCGCGGGTGGCGACGCCTACGGGAAGTGGCTGGACTACACCACCGATCCCGGATACCAGATCCCCTGCTGAGCGGAACGGAACAGACACCACTAGGCGCCTATCACCCGTCAAGGATTCAGCTTGGTACTCCCCGCAACGGGGTGCGTGGTACTGACGAGCTTGGCGATGCAATTGTCTCGATCGAATCCTTGCTGTGTGCACCAACCGAGTACGTCGTACGGGTTATACGAATGCAACCCAACGACGGTCACCCAAAAGCCGGGACTGTCAAAGGTGGACCAATCGCCCGACCACAACAGCTTCACGTCGGGATAGATGTTGCGCAGACGGAGATGCTCATCGAGGATTGTCTCGTTATCCCAGGTGATCCCCTTCGCGACCAAACCCACACGCTTGGAGCTGATCTGGGGAATCCAACGGTCCGCGAGAACCACGGCCACTGATGGATGATCATCGCTTGCGATCGCACGCAACCGAGCCAGGCTCTGCTGTTCAACGTCCGGGGTCGGCGTCACGGTGACGGTGCGCGTCGGCGGGGGTTTGGGTGGGGGTGGTGATGCCGTCGGATCCGGACCGTGCGGCGTTCCCAACAACAACTCGACGCCGGCCTTCGCTTCTGACTCGGTGTAGCTCATCTCCTGGTGCTTGCCAACCTGCACCCGATAGAACCGGGCGCCACTAGGTACATCGCTGACGTGAAACCTCAGGAGACATTCGTCGGCACTACCGCTGCTGCCCTCAATCGTGCCTTTCGCCAGCAACTTTCCCGATTCGTCCTCCACCAGGATTGGCGCATTAGGGCCGACGTCGCCGAAGTCTTTCCCGCCGACACATCTGTATCCGGCGGGCAGACCGCTGTCCTCGACTACGTCAGAGGTCAGCCGGACCGTCCCAGCGAGGCTGAACTGCCCGGCGTCCTCCGTCGCACTATCGGGTTGGACCGCAAAGTACGTCACCAAGGCGACGATGACCAGTAGCACCGCCGCCGCGAGCCCGAGTCCGATCAACCTCGGTGCGCCCCCGGATCGACGCGTCTGCGACCCGTCCGCCTCCGTCGGCTGGTCAGACTCGTGAAAGACCGAAGGTGGCGCGGCCACAGCCACCGGAGCAACCATTGTGTCAGCAGCATTGAAACCTGGCGGTGCTGTTGCTATTTCAGCTTTCGTCGACTCTTCGAGTGCCCGCACGAACTCCCCACACGTCGCAAACCGCTGCTCAGGGTCTTTCGCGAGCGCACGACCGAGTGCCGGTTCAAGGTGAGCGAGGTCCGCGCGCCCCTTACCGATGACCGGTAGTGGCGCATTCAAGTGCTTGCCAATCACCACCGCCGGATTCGTGTGTGGAAAAAGTTGACCGCCCGTCAGGAGGTGATATGCCGTTGCCGCGAGCGAGTACTGATCAGCCCGCCCGTCGACATCGAGACCCATCAACTGTTCCGGGGCCGCATACGCGGCCGTACCGACGGTCATATTCGTGGCGGTAAGACCACCCGCGTTGTCATCGGCGACGTCTCTGGCTACACCAAAGTCCGCCAGCAACGCGCGGCGCTCCCCGGTTTGCGCAAGCAGAATATTGGCGGGTTTCACATCGCGATGTAGCAGACCCATGCTGTGGGCATAATCCAGCGCTGCAGCCACGGCCTTGACGATGTCCAGCGCGTCCCCTGTCGGCAGACCGTCTGGGTATTGCTGCAGGAGGCGGGCCGCATCCATGCCGTCGACGAAGTCCATGGAGATCCACAGTTTGCCGCGGTATTTTCCGCGGTCGTGGATGCGCACGATGTTCGGATGCCAAAGTTGCGAAGCCAGATCGGCCTCTCGGTTGAACCGCTCGATGTAATCGGGGTCTGAGGAAATGTCGGGACGGAGCACCTTGAGTGCGTCGTGCCGCGGCAAGCGGGGGTGCTGAACGAGGTAGACCTCGCCCATTCCCCCGGAGCCAAGTTGCCGCTCAATCGTGTAGCCGGCGAACTTAGTACCGTCAGATAACGGCATGCCGGGATGGTACCCAGGAACACCGACAGGTAAGCCGTCTCGACGAACTATCCGGACTCCCCGTTTCACTCCCCCCATCCCGGGTAACCCCCACCAATGGAGTCAGCCCACTTCACCGAAGTCACTGTGCACGTCGACGGACAGACCAGACGCGCCCAGATCGACAATCGCACCACCCTGCTCGACCTGCTGCGGGAACACCTCGGCGTCACCGCCCCCAAGAAGGGCTGCGATCACGGCCAATGCGGATCGTGCACGGTCCTGCTCGACGGCCGACGCGCCACTACCTGCCTGTCCCTCGCGGTCGCCCACGACCAGGCCGCGATCGTCACCGCCGCCGGCCTGGGTGACCAGACCGCGCTGCACCCGGTCGCACAGGCCTTCCTCGATCACGACGGCCTCCAGTGCGGCTACTGCACCCCCGGCCAGATCTGCTCGGCGGTCGGCATGCTCGACGAGATCAAGTCCGGCGCCCCCAGCCACGCCACCGAGCACCTGGAGCAGTCCCCGGACCTCGACGACGACGAGATCCGGGAACGCATGAGCGGCAACCTGTGTCGCTGCGCAGCCTACCCCAACATCGTCGCTGCCATCCGTGAGGCCGCCCGATGAAGCCCTTCGCCTACCATCGCGCCACCAGCGTCGAGGACGCCGTCACCACCGTCGCCGGCCGGCCCGACGCGGTGTTTCTGGCCGGCGGCACCAACCTGGTCGACCACATGAAACTCGGCGTGGCTGAGCCTGCCCTGGTCGTCGACGTCGGACACCTCCCCCTCCACAACATCGAGCACCTCAACGACGGCTCCCTGCGCGTCGGCGCCGACGTCCGAAACGCCGACCTGGCCGCGCACCCGATCGTCCGCAGCCGTTACCCGGTCCTGGCCCGCGCGCTGCTGGCCGGCGCCTCCGGGCAGTTGCGCAATCTCGCCACCACGGCCGGCAACCTGCTGCAACGCACCCGCTGCGTCTACTTCCAGGACGTCACCACCCCCTGCAACAAGCGCTCCCCCGGCCAGGGCTGCTCGGCCCTCGGCGGCTACGTCCGCTACCACGCCATCCTCGGCGCCTCGCCGCACTGCGTGGCCGCCCACCCCTCCGACATGGCTGTCGCGATGACGGCCCTGGACGCGCAAGTCGTCTACGTCGACGTCGACGGCGAACACCGCCTGCCGCTCACCGACTTTCACCGCCTGCCCGGCGACGAGCCGGACCGCGACACCAACCTGCCCGCCGGCGCGCTGATCACTGCCGTGGAGATCCCGGCACCGCCCGAGGGCGCGCGCTCCACGTATCGCAAGGTCCGCGACCGTAACTCGTACGCCTTCGCCCTCACCTCGGTGGCCGCCGAACTCGTCACCGAGGATGGCACCATCAATTCTGCGCGCATCGCTCTCGGCGGCGTCGCCCACAAGCCGTGGCGGGCCCACCGCGCCGAACACGCCCTGATGGGCCAGCCCGCCCGTGAGGACACCTTCGCAGCCGCCGCCGAGCAGGAACTGGAGCAGGCAGAACCGTTGGACGGCAATGAGTTCAAGGTCGAGCTCACCCGCCGCACTATGGTCGCCACCCTGCTGGGCCTCATGGAAGGACACCAGTGATGACGACCGTGCAACCCCGTGCCATCGGCACCGCGCTCACCCGCATCGACGGACCCGCCAAGGTCAGCGGCACCGCCCCCTACGCCTACGAATACCAACTTGCCGCGCCGCTGTACCTGCACCCCGTCCAGGCCACCATCGCCAAGGGCAGCGTCGCCGCCATGGACATCACCGCAGCGCGGTCCACCGACGGCGTCGCCGCCGTCCTCACCGTCTTCGACGCACCGACACTCGCCGACACCTCCGACGGCGACCTGACCATCCTGCAGGACAACCAGGTGCACTACCGCGGCCAGTTCATCGGCGCCGTCCTCGCCGATACCGCCGAAACCGCCCGCTACGCAGCCAGTCTGGTCACCGTCGACTACCAGACCGAGGCCCACCACACCGAACTCGTGCCCGACGACCCGAACCTCTACGCCCCCGAAGAGGTCAACGCCGGATTTGCCACCGACACCACCGACGGCGACGTCGAGGCCGCCCTACGCGACGCCGAGGTGCTCGTCGACCAGACCTACACCACCCCGCACGAACACAACAACCCGATGGAGCCGCACTCCTGTATCGCGCTCTGGGACAACAACACCCACGAGCTCACCCTGTACGACTCCACCCAAGGTGTGCACGCCGCCCGCACGAAGCTCGCAACCCTGTTCGGCCTCGACACCGACGAGATCCGGGTGATCGCCAAGAACATCGGCGGCGGCTTCGGGTCCAAAGGCGCCCCGCACTCGCACAACACCCTTGCCGTCATGGCCGCCCAGCGCGTCCCGGGACGCCCAGTCAAGCTGGCGCTCACCCGCCAGCAGATGTTCGACGTCGTCGGCTACCGCACCCCGACCATCCAACGCCTGCAACTCGGCGCCACCAAGGACGGAAGACTGACCGCGATCCGTCACGACGTCGTCGAACAGACCGCCACCGTCAAGGAATTCGCCGAGCAGACCGCGGTCCCGACCCGCATGATGTATGCCAGCACCACTCGCGCCACCAGCCACCGCCTGGCCACACTCGATGTCGCCGTGCCGTTTTGGATGCGTGCCCCCGGCGAGTGTCCCGGCGCCTACGCACTGGAGGTGGCCATGGACGAACTCGCCGTGGCCTGCGGACTCGACCCCATCGAATTGCGCATCCGCAACGAACCCGAGGTCGACCCCGAGACCGGCAACCCGTGGTCGGACCGGCGCCTGGTGGAATGCCTGCGCACCGGGGCCGAACGGTTCGGCTGGGAACCGCGCCACCCCGACCCCGGCATTCGCAGCAACGGTGAATGGCTGATCGGTACCGGGGTGGCGTCCTCGGTGTATCCGGCGATGATCATGCCCGGCAACGCCGCCCGCATCGAATGCACCGCACCCGGGCGCTACACGGTGGGCATCGGTGCTGTCGACATCGGCACCGGCACCTGGACCGCGCTGACCCAGATCGCCGCCGATGTCCTGGGCTGCGACGTCGATGCCATCGACCTGCAGATCGGCGACACCGCGCTGCCGGCCGCCTCGGTGGAGGGCGGCTCCTCGGGCATCAGCTCCTGGGGCACCGCGATTCATGCTGCGGCACAACAATTCCGCCGCGAGCACGGCGATAACCCGACACCGGGTGCGCTCGCCACCGCCGAGGCCCCCGAGAACAAGGACGCACAGAACTACGGCATGTACTCCTTTGGCGCCCAGTTCGCCGAGGCCCACGTCAACCGCTACACCGGCGAGATCCACATCGCCCGGATGCTCGGCGTCTTCTCGGTCGGACAGGTGATCAACCCGACCACGTTGCGCTCGCAGCTCATCGGCGGGATGACCATGGGCCTGTCCATGGCGTTGCACGAGGAAAGCGTGCGCGACCACCGTCTGGGCCACATCGTCACCCGCGACCTGGCCAGCTACCACATCAGCACACACGCCGACATCCCCGACATCGACGCCGTCTGGCTCGACAGCGTCGATGACCACTCCAACCCGATGGGCTCGCGCGGTGCCGGTGAGATCGGCATCGTCGGCTCGGCCGCCGCAGTCGCCAACGCGATCTACCACGCCACCGGCGTGCGGGTGCGCGACCTGCCGATTCAGTGCGACGCGCTGCTGACCTGAGCCGACTCCACTCCCCGCACCGCGAGGTCGAGAAAGCTACGTCACTCGACTGGAGGCCACTGGCAGAAGATGAGGCCCTCACCACCGGAGGTCGGGCACCTCGAAATTCCCACCTCCGAGCGACACTGCGCGACATACCGCCTCCCCGGGCGTAAAGCCGCCCAAGTGTCGCTCGGAGGTGGGCATTCCGACCCCCAGGGGCGCCGAGGCGCCTGCAATTGCTCGGAATGATGCGGTCGACGAGGAGGCACTGAAAGCGGTCGAGGTCATGGGCACGACGATTTCCGGTGGAGCGGACAGCCCGAAAGTTGACTTGTTCACACCCCGTCCTGCGGGTTTGCGTCAACAACCCGACTCTCGGCGCAGCAGCGGCGCGCCCCATAACCAGAGTGACCCCAGCAACCCCTGAGACCCCTGTGACCCGACACGCCCGACACGCACCCCGCACCCACCGACCGCCACGGGGTGTCGTCACCGCCGTCGCCTAAGTTGGACCCTCCGAGGAAACCAGGCAGGAGAGGAGACGAGTGGACAACCAGGCTGAAAACCCCACGTCCGCTCCCGAGCTGCTCGAACTGCACCGCGACATCCAGGGCTCCCCCACCGTCCGGCTGCTGGCCACCCAGAACCTCGGCCTGTACGCGACCCTGATGGAGCGCCACCTGTCCGGCGGGGTGATCCCCGAAACCGAGCTGGTGGTCCTGCTGGAGCGCGACCTCGACGACCTCGGCCACCCCGACGGCCAGTCGGGGCTGGCGCTGATCAAGTCGTGGGCCAGCCAGGGCTGGCTGCACCGGGTCGCGGACACCCGCCCCGGCCAGGAACGCAACCTGTGCCACCTCACCCAGGAGGCCCGCCGCGCGCTGGACTTCCTGCGAGGCGTGCGCCGCAAGGACACCATCGCCACCGGCGGCTCCATCACCGGCATCGCCTCCCGGCTCAAGCAGGTCGCGCTGCGCGTCGGCAACGACTCCGACCGCATCCGCGCCGGCATCGAGGCCGAAATTGCTGCGCTGCAGCAAGAATTGGACGCGCTGGAGCAAGGCCATGAACCGGATCACCCAGAGCCGGATCTCACCGACTCCTACGACGAGGCGTATGCCATCGCGCTGCAGATGGAGCGGCTGATCACCGACATCGGCCAGTACGGCACCCTGCTCGAGCAGGCCACCGCCGCTCTGGACGACCCGATCGACAGCAACCTCGAGTACGCCGACCGGCAACGCCAGATGTACGCCGACTACCAGGCCGCCTGGGACTCCCAGGGCCGCGACAGCCACCGCGCCTTCCTCCGGATGATCAACGACCCCGACCAGCGCGCCGAGTTCGAGGCCGACGTCGCCGCGGTCGCCGAGGGCCTGCCCGGCCTGGACCCGGCGCTGCGCAAGGTGATGGCCGGATTCTTCGAACTGGTCGGCCACCAGATCGACGAGGTGGAGCGCATTCAGCAGCGCTGCGCGCAGCGGGTCAAGCGGTTCACCGCGTTCGGCATGCTCGAGCAGAGCCGCGGCGTGGCCCGCCAGCTCAACGACGCGATCGGCGCGGCCCGCAACCTGCTGAAGGCCTCACTGACCGACTCGCGCCTGGACCTCGAACTTCCGCTGGCCCGCCACACCATCAGTTCCGTTGGCGCCCTGAGCTTCCGGATCGGCGAGCTGTCCAACCCGAAACCCGCCCTGGCCGCGCACGGCGAGGTCGACATCGACAGTTTCGCCGCCCTCACCACCCAGGTCGACGCCCCGGCCATGTCGGAGCTGATCAACTCCGCGATCGTCGACGGGCCGCTGTCGCTGCCGGACGCCGTCGACCTGCTCGATGCGGCCTACCTGGGCCATGTCATCGTGCTGTGGTCCTGGGCCCTCAAACAACCCGGAAGCCACCAGCAACAAGAATCGACCCTCGTGCGTTTCCAGTCCGTCGACGGGCGCGACCGGCAGATGGAGGTCCCGCGCCTGATGTTCACCGAACCGATCTCCACCCTATTGGGAGCCGCGCCGTGACCGCCGAACCAGACATCGACTACGCGGCGCTGGCCGCGCTGCCCCAGGTCGACCAGACCGCCCGCGCCCCGCAGCAGCGCCGCCCCCGCTTCGACGGCGACGTCAGCGAACTGCCGGACCGCGCCTGCTGGGCGCTGCAGCACCTGCTGACCCGCCGCTACATCAGCGCCGAATCCGACAGCGACCTCTACAGCTGGGTGCTGGAATACCGCGACCAACTCAGCGTGCGCCTGTCGGAACTCGACCTGATGCTGCGGATCGCCGAGAACGTCGACGTCGCATTCATCGAGCAGGCCCGCTACGAATCCGCCCGGGGCGTCAAGCTTTTGCGCCGCGAACCCCTGGGCACCTACGACTCCATCCTGGCGTTGCACCTGGCGCAGTTCATGCGCGCCTCCGGCGACCAGAACGTGGTGATCAGCCGCGACGAGATCCACGCGCTGTTCACCGGCGTGCTCAACGAGGTCGACCGCGACGTGGTGACCTTCACCGCCCGCATCGACGCCGCGATCGCCCGCCTGAGCGCGCTGGAGATCCTGCGCAAGAGCCGCGACGACGAGGACAGCTACACCGTGAGCCCGGTGATCACCGCGGTGATGACGGCCTCGGTGATCGCCGAGTTGCAGCAGCAGTTCGAACTGCTGCTCAGCGGCGGCGCCCCCGCCGCACCCGAACACGACGACCAGGAAGCCGACCGGAATGTCTGAGCAGTTCCACCTGTCCCGCCTGCAGGTCATCAACTGGGGCGTGTTCGACGGGTACCACGACATCCGCTTCAGCCCCGGCGGCGCCCTGATCGCCGGGGCCTCCGGTAGCGGCAAATCCTCTTTGCTGGACGCGATCTCGCTGGGCTTCCTGCCGTTCAACCGGCGCAACTTCAACGCCTCCGGCGATAACACCGCCGCCGGTTCCAGCGCCGGGCGGCGCACCGTCGACAAGTACGTGCGCGGCGCTTGGGGGCAGCGCAGCGACGGCGGCACCTCCAGGGTCATGTACCTGCGCGGCGACGGCACCGCCTGGTCAGCCGTCGCGATCACCTACGCCAGCGACTCCGGCCGCACCGTCACCGGCCTGGTGCTCAAGTGGTTGACCGGCGAATCGCGCACCGACTCCTCGAGCCGGTTCGTGTTGGCCGACGGCGACCAGAACATCGAGGAGGTCTGCAACCGCTGGGCGGCAGGCCGTTTCGACACCACCGCGTTCAAGGACTGGCGGTTTTCCACCAAGGTGGAATCGCAGTACCTGGCCCAGTTGTACGCCACCATCGGCATCCGCAGCTCCGATGCCGCCCAGCAGCTGCTCGGCAAGGCCAAATCGCTGAAAAGCGTCGGCGGGCTGGAGCAGTTCGTCCGCGACTTCATGCTGGACGAACCCGACAGCCTGGCCCGGCTGCCCGAGGCGCTCAAGCAGATCGACCCGCTGGTCGAGGCCCGCGAACTGCTGGCCGTCGCGCAGCGCAAACGCAAGATCCTCGGCGACATCGAGAAGATCCAGCAGCGCTACGCCGCCGAATCCTCCGACCTGGGCATCATCGACCTGGTGGACGCCCCGATGGTGCGCGCCTACACGGACCACGTCCGCCTCGCCCAGTGCCCGGCCCAAATCGAGTCCCTGGACCGCACCATCGACCAGCTGGGCAACGAGTACGAGGACGTCACCCGCGCCCTGAATCTGGCCAAGGCCGAAGCGGATTCGCTCAACGCGCAGATCAGCGGCTCCAGCTCCAGCATCGGCCCGCTGCAGTCCCAGGTCGCCGCCGCCGAAGCCCAGGCCGAGGAGACCTCGCGCCGCCACGCGGCCTACGAGTCGCTGCTGGTCGCCCAGGACCTCGACGTGCCCGAGACCGCCGACGAGTTCTGGAACCTGCGCGAGGAGCTCACCAACCAGGCCACCGAGCTGCTGGCCAAACTCGACCGCGGCCGCGAGGCCTCCACCGACGCCGAGTACGCGCAGAAGGTGGCCCGGATGGCCCGCGACGACGCCGCCAAGGAACTCAAACGCGTGGAGCTGGTCGGTTCGGCGCTGCCCGAATCGGCCATCACGATGCGCGAGTTCATCTGCAGCGCAGTGGGAATCGACGCCGCCGAGCTGCCCTACATCGCCGAGCTGCTGGACCTGCGGCCCGAGCACAGCCGCTGGCGCGTCGCGGTGGAGAAGGTGCTGCGCGGGGTGGGCCTGCGGCTGCTGGTCCCCGACCGGCATTACGCCGCGGTGCTGCGCTTCGTCAACGAGACCGACATGCGCGGCCGGCTGCAGCTGCACCACGTGCGTGCGAGCCTGGTCGGCGCCGCCCCGGCCGAGGCCGATCCGAAGACGTTGGCCGGCAAGCTGTTCGTCGTCGACCCGGGCCATCCGTGCGCGGCCGAGGCCGCCGACGTCGTCGCCGCCGCCGGTGACCACGTGTGCGTCGACACCCCCGAGGTGTTCAGCCGGTTCCGCCGCGCGGTCACCGACACCGGCCTGTACAAGGACTCGGACCGGCTGGCCGTCAAGGACGACCGCCGCCCGCTCAAGCAGGCCGACTACATCTATCAGGGTGACGTCGCCAACAAGATCGACGCGCTGACCGTCGATCTGGCCGCCGCCGAGCAGGCCTACCAAACCGCGCGCCGCGCCGCCGACGACATCGCCGCCCAGCGCCAGCAGTGGCGGGACCGCGCGGCGGCCAACAAGGCGATCTGCGAACAGTTTCCGCAGTGGAACCACCTCGATACCGAGACCGCCGACAAGCACGCCGACCGGCTGCGCGAGCAGTTCGAGATCCTGCTGGCCGACCACCCCGACATCGAGGCGCTCTCGGCCCGCGCCGAGGAATGCTGGTCGGAGATCCAGACCCTGATGACCCGTCGCGGCGCCATCCAGACCCGCCGCGACGACCTCGACTACCGCCGCACCCAGCTGCTGGAACTGTCCGAGCGGCTGGCCCCGGCGTTCGTGTCGGAGCCGCTGACCGAGCTGCTGCACCGCTACGCCGCCGACGTGCCGGTGCCGCTGGAGCTACTCGGCCCCGAACCGCACCGCGAGGCGCTGTTCACCGCGATCCGCCGCGAACGCGAACAGCTGCGCGAGAGCCGCCGACGCTCCTACGACGAATTGGCCCGCATCCTCAACACTTTTGACACCGCGTTCCCCGACGCGATCCCCAACGACAGCGAGGTGTTCGACGAGCGGGTGCACGACTACGTCGCGCTGTGCCGCCACATCGACGAACGCGAGCTGCCCGAGGCCTACGAGCGGATGATGCGCCTGGTCACCGAGCAGGCCCCCGACGCGATCCTGACGCTGCACCGGGTCGCCGAGCAGGAGACCCGCCGCATCAGCGAGCAGATCGACCGGGTCAACACCGGACTGGGTGCCGTCGAGTTCAACCGCGGCACCACGCTGACGCTGCGCGCCACGCCGCGGCAGCTGACCGCGGTCGCCGAGCTGACCGAGATCGTCCGCGGCATCTCCCGCCGGATCGCCGAGGTGGGCCTGGGCGACAAGCAGGCCATCCTGGACCAGTACGCCGACATCCTGCGGCTGCGCAACCGGTTCGCCTCAACCGCGCCGGAGGACCGGGCCTGGACGCGTGACGCGCTGGATGTGCGCAACCGGTTCACGTTCGACTGCGCCGAATGGGATTCCGCCACCGACGAACTGATCCGCACGCACAGCAACGCCGGCGACAACTCCGGGGGCGAGCAGGAAAAGCTGATGGCGTTCTGTCTGGCCGGGGCGCTGAGCTTCAACCTGGCCAGCCCCGACGGCGGGGACAACCGCCCGGTGTTCGCGCAGCTGATGCTCGACGAAGCGTTCTCCAAGTCGGACCCGCAGTTCGCCCAGCAGGCGCTGCAGGCCTTCCGCAAGTTCGGCTTCCAGCTGATCATCGTGGCCACCGTGCAGAACGCGACCACCATTCAGCCCTACATCGACTCGGTGGTGATGGTGTCCAAGCGCGAGGCCACCGGACGCGACGCCCGCCCGGTGGCGACGGTGGCCACCAAGAGCATTTCGGACTTCACCGCGCTGCGGCATGAGATGACCGCGACGGCCGCCGCCGATCGGGTGCCGACCGCGGTCTGATCCCGGGCGTCCGGACCGTGCTGGACCGCAACGATTTGAGGTAGGCGGCTCGAGATGCCCACCTCGTAGCGACAGCTGGGGCCGAGGGTCGGCGCCGGCTGTCGTTGTCGCTACGAGGTGGGCAGCCCGAACACCCAACCAGAAAGGCACGCCTACCGGACCGCTGAACGCAGCCCAAAATGATGCCACTCGGCCGCCACACCGCGGCCATGACCGCCGACACCTCGCACCCACCGCTTGACGTAGGTCACAAACTCGCTATTGTCTGTATACAGAACATCTCTTCTGTATCGGAAAGCGAGAGAATGTCGACAAGCTCAGTAGGCGACACGGTCGTCAGCGGCCTTCGTCACGCACTGTTGACGGGCGAGATCGACCCCGGCACCAAGCTTTCCCAGTCCCGGCTGGCCGAACGATTCGGTGTGAGCCGCATCCCGGTGCGGGACGCCGTTCAGGCGCTCGTCGCCGAGGGATTGATCGAGATGATCGACGGAACGCCGCATGCGCGGGGGCTCTCGATACTCGAACTGCAGGAGCTCTACGAGATTCGCACGGCCGTCGAGCCGAATCTGACCCAGATCGCGGCGTCCAGCGTGGGGCGCGCCGACACGATCCAGATGGCCCAGCACTTCGAAACCATGTCCAACACAACCAACGTCGTCGAATGGCTCGAGGCCAACGCGGCGTTCCACGCCTTGATCTACCACCGCGCCAACCGACCCAGAACCATCGAGCTGGTCGATCAATTGCGCAAGCTCACCGACCGCTACCTGTACCTGCACCTGGCGGTCATCGGGAACGTCGAGCACCTCCAAGAGGAGCACGCGGCAATCCTGGAGGCCGCCAAGGCCGGCGACGGCGCTCGGCTCAAGGAGCTGACGCGCACGCACCTCGATACCTCACACGAGTTCATTGTCCATTACCTACTGGCATGCGGGACTAGCGACCACTAATCCCGGTGCCGGAACAAACAATCCATCGCATCCAGCGGTCGGCATACGCGTGCGCGCGGTTATGAAGAGTGGAAGGGAACGGCTGTGATCACACGAAAAGGCGCGTTGGCCTTATTGAGCAGTGCGGCGCTGGCGCTGACCGCCTGCGGCGGAGCCAGCACCAACGACAACGCCGATGTCGTCAAGTTCGGTTGGCTCAACGGCATCACCGGGGACTACTCGTCCTACTACGAACCCTCCCAGGCCGCGGTGACCATCGCGATCGATGAGATCAACGCCAACGGAGGCGTATTAGGCAAGGATGCCGTCTTGGTCACCGCCGACAACCTCTCGACGGTGGAAGGCGCGGTGCAGGGCTTCTCCCGCCTGGCCGATGTCGAGAAGGTCGTCGCGATCGGCGGCGTCGAGTCGACGGGCGGTCTCGCCATCCTCGACAGCGCGATCGAGCAGCAGATCCCGGTGTTCTGCCCCGGCTGCGGTTCCGCTGAACTGGACACCCTGGCCGGTGAATACCTGTGGCGCATCACGGGATCCGACAGCGACGGCGGCACCATTGCCGCACAGTTCGCCCGCGATGAAGGTGTCAAGCGGGTCGCGATCATGGCCCAGAACACCGAGGGCATGTCGGAGCCGGCCGACGTCTTCAAGAAGGTCTTCGACGAGGGCACCGACGGCGAGATCGTTGCCGACATCCGCTTCAACCCCGGACGCTCGTCCTACCAGGCCGAACTGCTCAAAGCCTTCGAATCCAAGCCCGACGCCATCTACCTGGCCGCAGGGCACGAGGCCGCCTCGGTGATCTTCCGCGAGTGGCAACGCCGCGGCTACGGCGGAAAGTTCTACGTGTCACCGGATCTGGTCACCCCGCCGATCGGCGGCCTGATGCCCGATCTGGAAGACGGGGTTGCGGTCGGAGCGATCGCCGCCTACGACGTCGACTCACCGGCGTACCTGAGCTTCGCCGAACGCTTCAACGCCTCAACCGGCTACGACCCGTCCCCGGGTGTCTACGACGCCAACCAGTACGACCAGTACATCGCGTTGGCGCTGGCCATCACCAAGGCGCAGAGCACCGATGGTGCGGCCATCGCCGAAGCCATCCCGCAGGTTCTCAATTCCGGTGGCACCACGGTGTATTCGTACGCCGACGGGGTGCGGGAACTCGAGGCGGGCAACGAGATCAACTACGACGGCGCCTCGGGCACCCTGGAACTCAACGAGTTCGGCAACCTCGCCTCTCCGCTGTTCGGTGAGCAGTTCATCGTCGACGGCGCCTGGCGGCAGGTGAACACGTTGAATCTTGACCCGGAACTGCGGGACGTGCTGGACCGCTGACGCGCTGAACGCGCGCATCCACCCGGCGTTGGCTGCTGGCGGCACGGACCACATCCGTTCCGCCGGCGGTCCCAACGCGCCGCAACAGTCCTCATTCGACCTCCGAGAGGCAACGCTGTGCAATACCTGATATTCGGCTTGGTGACCGGCAGCATCCTCGCAATGGCCACCGTCGGATTCTCGATGGTGCGCCAGACCGAGGGATTCCTGAACATCGCGCACGGCCAGTTCCTGGCACTGGCCGCGTTCCTCGGACTGCTGGCCTGCCGCGACTGGGGCCTGCCCGTCTGGGCGGCCGCCTTGTTCGCCGCGCTCACCACCGGAGTCGTCGCGGTAGCCCTGTCGATCGTCATCTTCGAGCCGATTCGCCAGAAAGGTGCACTCGTCCAACTGTTTTCGTCCGTGGGTGTCGCCTATGTCGTCTACGGCTTGTTGGTGATGGTATTCGGCGCGAACCTGCAGCACTTCCCGGTTACTTTCGGGCAGACCTACCGGGTGCTCGGGGTCGAGGTGTCCTTCGGCGAACTCGCGATCATCGCCACCGCCGCAGTGTCGATCCTCGCCCTGCACCTCTTCCTCACCAAGACCTCCGCGGGGGTCTCGATCCGGGCGGTGGCCGGCAACGCCGACCTGGCCCAGATCCGCGGCATCTCCACCCGAGCCGTCTCGTATCAGGTGTGGTTCATCGCCGGTTTCCTGGCGGGCCTGGCCGGGGTGATGATCGGCATCATCGGGTCCGTCGGGCCTGAACTGGGCTGGCAGAACATCATTCTGATTCTTGCCGCGGCCGTCCTCGGTGGCCTCGGCAGCACCTACGGGGTGATCGTCGCCAGCTTGATGCTGGGCCTGGCCATGGATCTGTCCTCGCTGCTGATCCCGACGTCGTACCGCACCGTGGTCGCGTTCGCGGCCTTGATCATCGTCCTGCTCGTGCGACCAAGCGGGTTATTCAGCGTCCGGCAAAGAAAGCAGGCTGCCTGATGAGCTCACTGATCATCTTCCTCGTCGGGGTACTCACCCTTGCCGGGATCTACGCCGCCCTCGCCATGGTGCTCAACCTCGTGGCCGGCTGGGCCGGGATGTGGGACCTCGGGGTCGCCGGCCTGGTCGCCGTGGCCGGCTACACCTACATCCTGCTCACCCAGACGCGGACCACCACCGGCCTGTTGATCTCGCCGGGTCTGCCGATCCCGGTGGGTGTGATCGCTGCGATGGCGGTGACGGCGTTGGTGGCGTTGATCATCGCGGTGCCCTCGATCCGGCTGCGGGGCGAATTCTTCCTCATCACCACGCTGGCGTTCGCCGAAGTCATCCACCAGATCGCAGTCAGCGAAACCAAGCTGACGCGGGGCACCACCGGCTTCTCCTCGATCGACCGCCCCTTCAGCGACCTGGTCCCGCCCGGTTCCTATCGATGGGTACTGCTGGCGATGACCGCCGCGGTGGTGCTGGTGATCTTCCTGCTGATGAACCGGCTGTCCAAGACCCCTTATGTGCGGTTGCTGCGGGCCGCCCGCGACAACGAACCGGTGGCCAAATCCTTGGGCAAACGGGTGGTGCGCTACCGCATCATCACCTACGTCTTCGCCGGGGCGCTCATCGGATTGATTGCGCCACTGTATCTCTGGCACGTCCGCAGTGTCGTTCCGTCGCTGTTCGTCTCGGAGATGACGTTCGTGGTCTGGACCGCGCTGGTCATCGGCGGCATCGGTAGCCGCAGCGGGCCGGTACTCGGCGCGAGCCTGCTCATCGTGAGCACCGAACTGCTTACCTTCCTGCAGGGTTCGGCCGAGTACGCCCAGATGCTCGCCGCAACCCGGCCGGTTATCCTCGGTCTTCTTCTCATCCTGGTCCTGCGGTTCCGCCCGACCGGCCTGGTCAGGGAGCGCTCGTCGTTCCAACTCACCTCCGCCGACCTCGGGCCGGGCCGATTGCTGCGCCGACGACGAGAGGCGGCATCGCGATGAGCACGACGACAGCGCTCAAGGTGGACCGCGTCCGCAAGGCCTTCGGCGGCGTGGTGGCCGTCGACGACGTGTCGATCGAAGCCCGAAAGGGCACGATTACCGCGATCATCGGCCCCAACGGCGCCGGCAAAACCACCTTGTTCAACGTTCTCACCGGCTTCGACCAGACCGACACAGGGGGAATCCACCTGTTCGGTGAGCACATCGAGAAGCTGCCCGCGTGGCGCATCGCGCAACGTGGAATGGTCCGGTCCTTCCAGACGCCGGTCGGTTTCCCGCTGCTCAGCGTCTGGGAGAACCTCATGACCGCCGGCGCGGGCAGGGCCGAATCCCTGGCGTACGCGCTGTTCCGGCGCAGGGCCTGGCGGGAGCTGGAACGAGAGACCAGCCACCGCGCCGAGACCCTGCTCGATGAGTTGGGTCTGACAGCGGTGAAAGACCAACGGCTGGAAGACCTCACCGCCGGTGAGACCAAGCTGGTGGACTTCGCCCGACTGCTCATGGTGCAGCCGCGGATGCTGCTGCTCGACGAGCCCGCCGCCGGCGTCGCCCCCAGCGGTATCGGCCGGCTCGCCGAACAAGTCGCCGATCTGCGGGAGCGCGACATCACCTTGCTGATCATCGACCACAACATCCAGTTCGTGTTCGCCGTCTCCGACTACGTCTACGTGATGGCCGAAGGCCAGGTGGTGGCAGCCGGAACTCCGCAGGAGATCGCCGAGCATCCGACGGTCGCGGAGATCTACCTCGGGAGCAAACAATGACGCTGCTCAGCGTGCAGGACCTCACCGCCGGTTACGCAAAACTTCCAGTCATTCATGGCGTTTCGCTCACCGTGCAACCCAATGAGACCGTCGCGCTGGTGGGGCCGAACGGGGCGGGAAAGTCCACCTTACTCAAGTCGCTCTTCCAGCTCGTCAAACCGCTGGAAGGCATCATCCGGTACCGCGATTCCGACATCGGGACCATCCCCACCGCACAGTTGGTCCGCCGGGGCATGGCCTATGTTCCACAGGGGAGCAACACATTTCCCAACCTCACCGTCGAGGAGAACCTGCGGGTCGCGCTGCTTCCCGCGCGCCGCAACCAGCTGGATCCGGGTCTGGACCTGGCATTCGAACGCTTTCCGGCACTAGCCAAACGGCGCCGCATGAGCGCATCCACCCTGTCGGGCGGCGAACGCCAGATGCTCGCCGTCGCCGGCGCCCTGGCTACCGAGCCGCAGTTCCTGGCGCTCGACGAGCCCACCACCGGGCTGGCGCCCGCGATCGTCCAGGAACTGATCGCCCGGGTGGACGAGGCGACCAGCGGCGGAGTCGGGGTGCTCTGGGTGGTCGAGGAGAACCCGGCCGTCATCCTGCCGCACTGCGACCGCGTCTACATCATGCAAGGCGGGCGCATCGGCGACGAGCAGGACGTCGCCGATGTCCTTGATGACGAGGGGCTGCGCCGGCTGTTCTTCGGAATGGACGATGCCGAATAGCCCAGGCGAGCAGCCGGACAGACGCACAACGAACCACAGGCACAACAAGTATCAACCCCGGGGCGATGCCCCGACAGGAGGTGGGATTAATGTCGCTTCAAGCCACTGACCCGAGCTCGGTGGAGAACATTCTCGATGAGCAGGTCGCCGTGTCCGACGGGCTGGTCTTCCTGTCCGGACTGACCGCCGCCGACCCCGGTACCGGGATCCCCGCAGAAGCCACCATGTCCACCGAATTCCCGTACTACGGCTCGGAAATCCAGAAGCAGACCACCCATCTGCTGGAAAAGGCCGCCCGCCTGCTCGGCACGCGCGGAATCGGGTTGCAGGACGTCGTTAAGACGCAGGTGTTCATCGCCGACTGCCGACTGTTCGACGCCTTCGACCAAGTGTGGAAGAGGTTCTTCCCGGTGCCGCCACCCCGGAGCACCGTCGGTGTGGGCGCAGACCGGCTTCCGGTGCCGGGCGCGCTGGTCTCTGTCGACATCATCGCCGCGCTTCCCGATGTGGTCGAGGTCCGACCGCTGGACAGCCCCCGGCTACCGAAACCGCTGGCCAACTACACGGCCTGCGTCGGAGCCGGTGACTGGCTGTTCCTGGCCGGCCAACTGCCCACCGACTTTGGTGCCACCGGCCTGGCGCCCAACGCCCAGGTGAGTTCGCACTTCCCGCACCATGTCTCACCGATCATCGCGCAAGCGAACTACACCATCGGGATCTGCAACACGCTGCTCGAAGACGCCGGCGGCGACTGGGACCATGTCGTGCGCGTCCAGGTCTTCCTCAAGGATCTCGACGACGCCCCAGTCTTCGAACGGCTCTGGCAGGAGCGGTTCGACGGCACACCCCCGCCCTGCACGATCATCGGGGTCGACGAGCTGCTCACCGGTGGAGCCCTGATCGAGATCGACGTCATCGCCGTCCGATCGGGTACACCGCAGTACCGACGGACCATCGGCAATGGATCGGCACCTGTTGTCGGGGAACGCCTTTCGCTCAGCGGTGCGGCCAAAACGACGTTCGTCCTGGCCGATCTCGACATCGACGTCGTGGAGCACCCTGGCGACCGCCGGCACGCCGTCGAGACGGCGGTCCGAGAGGCGCTGGCGCACGCTGCCGCGCAAGCCGGGCCGTCGGCGCGAGCTATCAAGGTGCACGCATTCCTGCCGAACAACGAAGACGTCTTCCCGTTCGGCAGAGCATTGCTGGACAGCCAGACCCAGCCGGTTGCCGTGACGACATCGCCCAACATCGGCGCATCCGCGCACCTGGCCCTCGAGATCGTGCTGCAGACCGACAGCTGACCCGGCGACCGCCACCGAACGCCAGCACTGCAAGACACAGAAAGCAAGTGACAAGTGAAGCAAGCCAATCTCCATCGTCTTCTCATCGGTGGCCGCGAGGCCGAGGGCCGAAGCGACATCCTGGACGTGATCAACCCGGCGACCGGACACGTGTTCGCCCGCTGCCACAGCGCCAACGAACAGGACATTGACGACGCCGTCCGCGCGGCGCAGGCCGCCTTCGACTCGGGCGTATGGCGCGACGCCTCGATTCACGAACGAGCCCGCGTCCTGAACCGGTTCTCCGATCTCATCGAGGAGAACATGGAAGAGCTGTACCAGCTCGAGACCCTCAACAACGGCCGGCCGATCACCGAGACCAAGGCCCAGATCAACCGTCTCTCCGGGTGGTACCGCTACAACGCCGCGTTGTTGCTGGCCGACCGGACGTCCGTGGTACCGATGGCCGGGCCCTACCACTCCTACACCAGCCGTTTCCCGCTCGGCGTGGTCGGAATTCTGTCGTCCTTCAACCATCCGCTGATGATCGCCTCCAAGAGCCTCGCGCCGGCGCTGGCCACCGGAAACAGTGTGGTGCTCAAGCCTTCCGAACAGACGCCGCTGACCGCGTTGGTGATCGGGCGGCTGGCCACCGAAGCCGGGATTCCGGACGGGGTGCTCAACGTCGTCCCCGGTCCGGGACCCACCGCCGGCGTTGCGCTGGTGGAGCATCCGCTGGTCAAGAAGGTGGTGTTCACCGGGGGAACCGAGCCGGGACGCTCGATCGCAGTGGCCACCGCGAGCCGGTTCGCCCGCTCCACCCTGGAACTCGGCGGCAAGTCTCCGGTGCTGGTGTTCGACGACCTCCCCACCGAGGTGTCGGCGCGGGGCACCGCGTTCGGCGGTTTCGTCGGGGCGGGTCAGACCTGCATCGCGGGCACCCGCCTCATTGTGCAGTCGAGCATCCATGACGAGTTTGTCGAACGCCTGGTCGCGCAGGCCGAGTCGATCCGCATCGGCGACCCCGCCCGCGCGGATACCCAGCTGGGACCGGTCATTTCGGAAAAGGCGCGGCGTCGCATTCTCGACTACGTCGCGTTGGGCGTCGAGGAGGGTGGTGTCGTGGCGACCGGCGGCGAGGCGGCCCAGATCCCCGGCCTCGATGGCTACTTCGTCAAGCCGACCGTGCTCACCGGCATCCGCAACGACATGCGGATTGCCCGGGAGGAGATCTTCGGTCCGGTGCTCGTGGTCATCCCCTTCGACACCGAGGACGAGGCCATCGCCATGGCCAACGATTCGGACTTCGGTCTGGGCTCCTCGATTTGGACCGGCGACGTCGCGCGGGCTCACCGGGTCGCCGGCCGGCTCGAGCAGGGCATCGTGTGGGTCAACGACCATCACCGGCTCGATCCCAGCTCACCCTGGGGCGGCGTGCGTGACAGCGGGCAGGGCCGCGAAGGCGGCTGGGAGTCGTTCCACGACTTCACCCAGGTGCGCAGCGTGACCATCAGAACCGCCCCCGACTATGTCGACTGGTACGCGGGTGTGGGCCAGGACCGGTTGAACTAAGGACAGATGACCATGACGCTGAATATCGAATCGATCGCGACGCTGACTGACGGTGTCCTGCGGGTGACGCTGCCGTTGTCGGCCGACGGCCTGATCTCCCTCGACGACTGCGACCGCTTTGCCGAACTGTTGAACTCGCCACCGGATTCGGCGCACGTCGTGGTGATCGAGTCCAACGCAGAGTCGTTCTGCCTGGGCCGGGAACGCAGCGCGGCGACAGTGCACGAGCTGCCCGGCGAGGTGGAGCGGCTGGTCGCGGTGAACCAAGCCCTCCGCAACACCCGCCTCGTGTCGATAGCCAAGGTGCAGGGCGACGCGGCCGGTTTCGGTGTGGGCCTGGCCGCGCTGTCCGACATCGCCCTCGCCGCCTCCACCGCGAAGTTCTCGTTTCCCGAAGTGAACATCGGCCTGGCGCCCGTACTGGTATTAGCCTGGCTGCCACAGCTGGTCGGACGTCGGGAGGCGTTTCGGCTCACCGCGACCGGTGCTGCGATCTCGGCGGCCCGGGCCGCCGAACTGGACATCATTTCGGAGTCGGTCGACGCTGCGGGCCTCGACGAACGGGTGGCCGCCGTAGTCGAGACACTGCTACCGCACGACCCCCGCGTGCACCAGGAGATCCGGGACTTTCTGCGGATCAGCGAGCAAGCGACAGAGGAGGAAGCCACCGAGCTCGCCAAGTCCCGGCTGGTCATCGGATCCCTGCGCCGTCAAGCCCCGCCGAGGGCGTGAAGAAGCCCACCGATCAGTCCACCACCCGCGCCGGTGTCAGGTCCTTGGCACCGCCGGGTGGTGCGATCCCCCGTGTCGATCAAATCGACTGGGAGATACTCGAGTTCGTAGTCAGTTGGGCACCGTTCGGTGGCCCCGACCCGGAGGAGGCGTTGCCGCGGTTCGGCATGACCTGCGAGCAGCTCTCGCAACGCTTTGCTCAGATCGTTGCCGAGGCCGGGCCCTTCGAGGCTCGCCTCGATCGGCCTCGACGTGCGCTGCTACGCAGGGCGCGCCAGCTTCTCGACTCATCGTCCGGCGGCCGCGGGCAGCGACCATCGGAGTCGGACCGGGGCAAGTCGCCCGACCCGGCGGCGATGCCATCGCCGGGAAACTGGGTGGTGCGGCGCGGCGTCTGGCACTGGCGATAGGAGCGGACGCGACAATCAGGCCGCTTTCCCCACCGCCGTCCCCTGCGGGCGCCGCGAGGCCGCACTGCCCTTGCCGACCTTGGTGATCAACGCGCGCGTCGCCTTCTCCAGGATCGCCTGCGCGGCATCCGGATCGGACTCTCGCGCGGCGCGCCGACCGGCGTGCCCGATCGTCAGGCCCTGCTCGTAGCCGGCCACCACCCGCGGATCGACATACGAGCCGCGGGCCACCGCCGGGGTGTTGCCCAACTCCTCGGCCACCTCCTTCATGACCGCGGCCTCGATCTTCTTCACCTGCCGCTTCGAGGCGGCCGGGTCGGCGTCGACGAACGCCGCGGCCGCCAGCACCGTGCCGTGCCAGGTACGCAGATCCTTGACGCTGTACTCCGCGCCGACCATTTCCTTGAAGCGGGCGTTGAGGTCGTCGGCGCGAATATCGGTCCAGCCCTTGGCCGCCCGGCACACCAGCAACCGCTCGGAGCGACTCCCCCGCCGCAGCAACGCCTTGACCGCCCGCGCCACCTCGGGGTCCTCCAACTCCAACGTGCGCTGCACCCCACTCTTGGCGGGATAATCGAAGACCACCGCGGCCCCGCGCACGTTGACATGCTCGCACAACAGCGTGGCGATCCCGTAGGACTCGTTCTCCTCGGCGTACTGCTCGCCGCCGGCGCGGAAGTAGCCGCGGTCCAGCAGGTGCAACGCCAACGCCAGCACCCGCTCGCGGCTCAGCCCCTTGCCGCCCAGGTCCTCGGCGATCCGCTCGCGCCAGGCCGGCAGCTGCTTGGACATCTCCAGGACCCGGTCGAATTTCTCCTCGGCGCGCTCCTGTTGCCAGCGTTCGTGATACAGGTACTGCCGGCGGCCCGCGACGTCGGTGCCGACGGCCTGAATGTGCCCGTTGGGGAACGGACTGATCCACACCTTCTTCCACGCCGGCGGGATCACCAAATCCTTGATCCGCTGCAGCGTCGCCTCATCGGTGAGCGCGGAGCCGTCGGGACCGGAGTAGGCGAAACCTTTTCCGCATCGCCGTCGGGTGATCCCCGGCGAGGTCAACACACTGCGCTTGAGCCGCATGCCCGCGGGGATACCCTGCGTCCGCGCGCTTTACACGCCCTACCAGTTGCCCACCGAATAGTCCTTCAGGAAGCAGCCGTACAGATCCTCGCCGGCCTCCCCTTGCACAATCGGGTCGTACACCCGGGCCGCGCCGTCGACCAGATCCAGCGGCGCGTGGAAGCCCTCCTCGGCCAGCCGCAGCTTCGTCGGGTGCGGCCGCTCGTCGGTGATCCAGCCGGTGTCGACGGCGGTCATCAGAATGCCGTCGCTCTCCAGCATCTCCTTCGCGCTGGTGCGGGTCAGCATGTTCAACGCGGCCTTGGCCATGTTGGTGTGCGGATGCCCGGGGCCCTTGTACTCGCGGCTGAACTGGCCCTCCATCGCCGAGACGTTCACCACGTACTTGCGTCGCGCCGCCGAGGCCGCCAGGGCCGGGCGCAGCCGGCTGATCAAAATGAACGGCGCGGTCTGGTTGCACAGCTGCACCTCCAGCAGCTCCAACGGATCGACCTCGTCCACCCGCTGGGTCCAACTGTTGACCGCGGCCGTGTCGGGCAGCAACCCGCCGGCATCGATGGCGGTGCCGGCGGCGATCCGCTCCGGCGAGGCACTGCGCGCCACCAGCGCCAACTCGGTCAGCGCGTGCGGCCGCTGGTGCTCGGCCAGGCTGCCGGCCAGCGCGGCCGGGTGCGCGTCGCTGACGTGGTCGAAGGTGACGACATCCACCAGTTCCGGGGCCGGGGTGCGTTCGGCCTCGACGAGGGCGACGTACGAGCCGGGCGGGCGGCGCACGGTCTGCGCGGCGTTGTTGATCAGGATGTCCAGCGGGCCGCGCTCGGCGACATTGTCGGCCAGCGCCACGACCTGCGCCGGGTCCCGCAGATCGATCCCCACCACCCGCAGCCGGTGCAGCCAGTCGGCGCTGTCCGCCATGCCCGCAAACCGGCGCACCGCGTCGTTGGGGAACCGGGTGGTGATGGTGGTGTGGGCGCCGTCGCGCAGCAGCCGCAGCGCGATGTACATGCCGATCTTCGCCCGCCCGCCGGTGAGCAGAGCGCTGCGGCCGGTCAGGTCGGTGCGGGCGTCGCGTTTGCCGCGGTTGAACGTCGCGCATCGCGGACACAGCTGGTGGTAGAACGCGTCCACCACGGTGTAGCGGGCCTTGCAGGTGTAGCAGGCACGCGAGCGCAGCAACGTGCCGGCGGTGGCGCCGACCGCGGTCGACACCAGCGGCAGCCCCTGGGTCTCGTCGTCGATGCGGCCGGGCGCCCCGGTGGCGGTGGCCGCGGTGACGGCCTTGTCGGCGGCGGCCACCGCGTCACGTTTGGCGTGGCGGCGCGCGATCTTCACCGACTTCCACAGGCTCGCGGTGGCACGGCGCACCGCGACGGCATCGGGATGCTCGGGCGGCAGCGATTCGATCTCGGCGAGCACCCGCAGGCACACTTTGAGCTGGTCAGGGTCGATCACGGTCACGCCAGAAGGCTACGGTCGGCGCCGTCAGCGCCGTGCGGTGGGCCGGTGGATCCCGGCGGGGAGCATGGGCGCGCCCTTCGCGACCGCGGTGCGGTCGCCGCCGGAAACCGTCGGGAAAAACCTGCGCTCCGAGGCCGTCTCCGGTGCATCGTCGGCGGTGGCGCGCAGATAGCGGTCGGGCAGTGCCAACTTGAGGATGGTGCGCTGAGTCAAAATGAACTGGCGCGCAAAGGATCCCGTGGTGTAAGGCAGATCGTATTTGTCGCAGAGGGCGCGCACGCGCTCGGCGATCTGGGCGTACCGATTGCTCGGCAGATCCGGGAACAGGTGGTGCTCGATCTGGTAGCACAGGTTGCCGCTGGCGAAGGCCAGCACCGGTCCGGCGTTGAAGTTCGCCGTCCCCAGCATCTGCCGCAGATACCAGTCGGCCTTGGTCTCGTCGGCCAGCGCCGCTTCGGTGAACTTCTCGGCGCCGTCGGGGAAATGCCCGCAGAAGATCACCGCGTAGGTCCACAGGTTGCGCAGCACATTGGCCGCCGCGTTCCCCGTCAGCGTGCGACGCCAGCGTTTGCCGCTCAGCGCCGGCATCAGCAGGTAATCCTTGACCAGCTGACGGCGCGCCTTGCGCAGCATCGCTTTCGTCTGGGCGGATCTTTCGGTATCGGTCGCGGCGCGGTCGTGCACCGCGTGCAGGCCGTGCATCGCGATGCCCCACTCGAAGACGAGCGCCAGCAACACGTTGCGCACCGGTTGCAACAGCCACTTGCGTTTCCACGGCTCGTCGCGGGAAACCCGCATGATCCCGAAGCCCAGGTCGTCGTCGACGCCGTGGACGTTGGTGTACACGTGGTGGCGGTAGTTGTGCGAGTACCGCCACTGCGACGACAACCCGAACATGTCCCACTCCCAGGTATTGGAGTGGATCTCGGGGTCGTTCATCCAATCCCACTGGCCGTGCGAGATGTTGTGCCCGAGTTCCATGTTCTCGACGGTTTTCGCCGCCGCCAACCCCGCGGTGCCCAGCGCCCAGGTGGTCTTGGAGCGGCCGAAGACCAGCAGCAGTCGCGACGCGGTGTCGAGCACCCGTTGGAATCGGATCGCGCGGTTGATGTAGGCAGCGTCGCGCGCGCCGAGGGAGTCCTCGACGTCCTGGCGGATCGAATCCAATTCGGCACCGAGCGACTCGATGTCTGTGCGGCTCAGGTGTGCGTAGAGGGAAACGTCGGTGATGGCCATGTCTGTCCTGAATGTTCAGCGGGAGGTGGGTCGGCGCTCTGACTGGTACGCAGAGACACCTCTGGGCTGTCGGACCGCAGCGAAAACTGGGCTATGTTGGTCGTGCCCGGCTCCGAGCGGATGCTCGCGACGCTGCAGGTGCGATACGACGCTCCGGACTGGCTGGTTTATCAACACCCCAACACTACCCGCACTTCATCGATCAGACTGGATCCCATGACCGACAACGGTGTGACGCGCGTCGCGGTGTACCTCGACTTCGACAACATCGTGATCTCCCGATACGACCAGGTGAACGGTCGCAACTCGTTCCAGCGCGACAAGGCCAAGGATTCGGCCGACTTTCCCGACCGGCTGGAACGCGCCAAAGTCGACGTTGGGGCGATCATCGACTTCGCCTCGTCGTTCGGCACCTTGGTGCTGACCCGCGCCTATGCCGACTGGTCCGCCGAGGTCAACGCCAATTACCGCGATCAGCTGGTGAGCCGCGCCGTCGACCTGGTGCAGCTGTTCCCGGCCGCGGCCTACGGCAAGAACGGCGCCGATATCCGGCTGGCGGTCGACGCCGTCGAGGACATGTTCCGGTTGCCCGACCTGACGCACGTGGTGATCGTCGGCGGCGATTCCGACTACATCGCGCTGGCGCAACGCTGCAAACGGCTGGGCCGCTACGTGGTGGGCATCGGGGTGGCCGGCTCCTCGAGCCGTTCGCTGGCCGCGGCCTGCGACGAGTTCGTCACCTACGACGCGCTGCCGGGGGTTCCGGTGTTCGAGCCCGCACCGGTCCCGGACGACAGCGACGACACCGCACCCCCGAAGCGCCGCCGCGCGACCCGATCGGCGAAGGCGCCCGAGGAGCCGCCGCCACCGGACCCGCAGGTCGCGGCCACGGGCCTGCTGACCCGCGCGCTGCGCATCGGGCTGGAAAAAGACGACGCCGACTGGCTGCACAACTCGGCGGTCAAGGCCCAGATGAAGCGGATGGACCCGTCGTTCAGCGAGAAGGCCCTCGGCTACAAGTCGTTCAGCGACTTCCTGCGCTCGCGCCCCGAGGTGGAACTCGACGAGAGTTCTACGACGCGGCTGGTGCGGCTCAAGGACGCCGGCTAGCGACGTCAGACCGCGATCGAGTACTCCGGCACGAAGAGCACCGACGCATCCCCCGAGTTGTTCGGGGCCTTGGACGGCGGGATGACCCCGGCCCCGGTCAGCCGGGCCACGATCTGCGCGATGAAGTCGGTGACCGCATACAGCACGGCGCCGACGAACTGCACGGGGATCACGGCGATCGCCGCCAGTGCGCTGACCAGGACGATGTCCTGCTCGACGATGCCCTGCAGCAGGTCGGTGATCTGGTTGGTGAAGTCGTCCACGAAGTAGGGGATGCTCGCGAAGACCGTGCGCACGCTCAACGCCAGGGTGGTGACCGGATCGGGCCAGCCGTAGGAGTCGATCTGCGCCTGCAGCGCCGCCTGCAGATCGACGGGATCCACCTGGGTGGCGCCCCGGTCCATCAACGGCACGCCGTCGGCGTCCCGGGTGGGCTCGATGCCGAACAGTTTCACCACGGTAGGCGTGATGTCGGCGATCGTGTACGCGTTGTTCATCTCCCCCGCACCGAATCCCGGACCGTCAACGATGACGAAAGTCGAGGTCTCCCTGGGTGATTGGAAGCCGTGACCGAAACCCTGCTGCGGCTGATGCCCATGGTCGGTGACCACGATCACCGTCCATTCCTCGCAGGCCCCGGCAGCGCAACTCGCGGCCTCGCGGGCGGCCACCGCGTCCAGAATGGCGCCAAGGTTCTCGTCGGTGCGGGCCAGCGCCGCGGCGTACTCGGCCGAGTCGCCGCCGTAGGCGTGCCCCGCCTCGTCGACCTGCACCAGGTAGGTGAACATGAAATTGGGGACTTCCTCGTAACCGGGAGCGGCGCCGAGGATGGACTTGACCGCCTCCGCGGTGACCTCGGCGTCGGTCTTCGACCAGTCGTCGTCGCCCGCGACCTGCTGGACCAGAACGACGTCGTCGGCGCCGTGGCTGCCCGCGTTGCCGATATCGGTGATGACCGCCCAGTCGGCGATGACCTTGGTCCGAATCGCCGGGTTGGCCCCCTCCAGCTGGTCGAACACCGTGGGCCACTTGTTGTAGGTCCGCGGGGTGAACATGTTGTTGATCACGCCACTCTTGTTGTCCCACACCCCGGTCAGGATTGTCGTCCACGACGGGTTCGAGATGGTGGTGTGCCCGGCGATGGTCGAGGCGCTGGTGGTCCCGTTGTTCATCATCCTGATGAACTGATCGTTGGTCACCGGATCCTCGAGGATCTTGCTCAGGTTGACGCCGTCGACGCCGATCACCAGCACGCGTTGGGTCGGGGCGGAGGTGGTTTGGACGACGGCCTCCTGCGCGGTGGCGCGCCGGGTGGTGGTCGCGACGACGGGACTGGCGCCGGCCACGGTCAGCGGCAGCAGCGGCGTCGGCGACGACGGCGTGGGAACCGACCGCAGCACCCGCGCCGGCGATAGCGGAGCCCTGGGTGCGGTCATCACCGCGATCCGCGCGGGCAACGACTGCGCCGCGCGCGCCACCAACGTCGTCGGCATTGTCACCGGCGCCGGCGCCGGTGAGGTGGTGGCCGGTTCCGTCACCGCCGTCAGCGCCTCGGAGATGTCGTCGTCGCGGTGCACGGCGAGCCGCGGAAGCTCCGCCGCGCGGTCGGTGACCCGAATATCGACCGTCCGGCGGGGTTTGGCCGATGCCTCGACGATGGAATCGATTTTCCGGGAGAAGATCTTGGACACCTCGCGCAGCGGTGCGGCGTCGCTGTCGCGGCCCCATCTGGCGGTCAGCGCCGTGTCCCGGTCGCCGTCCTTGGCGGTGCGCGCGGCCTCGACGGCGGCGGCGAAGCGCTCACTGAGCTTGGGCACGTCCGGGCGTACCTTGATTCCCGGTTTGGTGATGCCCGCTTTGGCGGCAGCCTTCTTCAGCGCGCCGAGCGGCTCGCGTGCCGACTTGTCCCGCGCCGGCTTCTCCGCGGCGCTGGGCCGATCCGCGGTGGAAGATGACGAATCCGAGTCGGAGCCGGCGGGCTCCGCGTAGGCCACCGCGGCCCCGGCCACCGATCCGCCGGCCACCGCTCCGGCCACCGCCATCCCGAGGCAAATCTGCTTAACCGTCGTCACGACTCAACCTCCGCGGGGTTCCGGGCCAGATCCAGCAGAGGCTACAAGTCCCGGCCGAGGCGGCGGGACGGTTTTATCGACTCCGTCAATATGGTCGGCAGACCGGTTTACCCCGGTACCGTTCGAGGGTTGAGCCACCGCGCACCCAGCTTGGCGCCCACAACGTAGCTGTCGGACACGTTTCCGCAGGACGGGGCGGTCGTCACTCTTCTTGTCGGCGCAGCTGCTCCACGGCCCGCTCCCGCAACTCGACCTTGCGGACCTTGCCGGTGACGGTCATCGGGTAGTCGTCGACCACCGCGACGTGGCGCGGAATCTTGTAGTGCGCAATGCGGCCGGCACAGAACTCTCGGATCGATTCGGCGGTCGGCGCCTCGGCGCCTTCCTTGATCCGCAGCCACGCCATCAACTCTTCGCCGTAGCGTTCGTCGGGCACCCCGACCACCTGGGCGTCGACGATGTCGGGGTGCTGGTAGAGGAATTCCTCGATCTCGCGGGGATAGATATTCTCGCCGCCCCGGATCACCATGTCCTTGATCCGACCCGTGATCGCGACATAACCACTGTCGTCCATGACCGCGATGTCCCCGGTGTGCATCCACCCGTCGGCGTCGATCACCTCCGCGGTCTTCTTCGGGTCGTTCCAATAGCCGGCCATCACGCTGTACCCGCGGGTGCACAGTTCGCCGGGTTCGCCGCGGGGCACGATCTGCCCGGACTCGGGGTCGACGACCTTGATCTCCAGATGCGGGCCCGCCGTTCCGGCCGTGCTGGTGCGCTGCGTCAACGTGTCGGTGGGGCGGGTCTGCGTCGAGACCGGCGAGGTCTCGGTCATGCCGTAGCAGATGGCCACCTCGCCCATGTTCATCTGTTCGATGACCTGGGTCATCACCACTTCCGGGCACGGCGAGCCGGCCATGATCCCGGTCCGCAAACTGGTCAGGTCATACGAGTCGAGGTCAGCCAGCGCCAACTCGGCGATGAACATGGTCGGCACCCCGTAGAGCGAGGTGCACCGTTCGGCCGAGACCGCGGCCAGCGTCGCCGCCGGGTCGAAACCCGGTGCGGGAATCACCATCGTCGAGCCGTGGCTGGTACACGCCAGGTTGCCCATCACCATCCCGAAGCAGTGGTAGAACGGCACCGGAATGCAGACCCGGTCGCGCTCGGTGTAGCCGATCCCCTCCCCCACAAAAAAACCGTTGTTAAGGATGTTGCTGTGGGTCAGCGTCGCGCCCTTGGGGAATCCCGTGGTGCCCGAGGTGTATTGGATGTTGATCGGGTCTTGTGGTGTGAGCTTTGCGGCGATGCCGCCCAGGGCCGTGTCGTCGATCGGCGTTTCTGCGAGAGATTTCCAGGCCGCCGATCCGACGATGATCACCTCCTGCAATTCCGGGCATTGGTCGGCCACGGCGGCGAGCATGGCTTGGTAGTCGGAGGTCTTGAACGACGACGCCGCGATGACGGTGCGCGCACCGGATTGCTTCAGCACGTACTCGAGTTCCTCGAGCCGATAGGCCGGGTTGATGGTGACAAGGATGGCGCCGATGCGGGCCGTCGCGTACTGCACCAGGGTCCACTCGGCGGTGTTCGGTGACCAGATCCCGACGCGGTCACCCACGCCGATGCCCAGCGCCAACAGCCCGCTGGCGACGCGCCGGGTGTCGGTTTCGAACTCCCGGTAGGTCCATCGCCGTCCGCTGGCGACCTCGACCAGCGCCTCGCGGTCTCCGAACGCGGCCACGGTGCGGTCGAGGTTGGCGCCGATCGTCTCGGTGAGCAGAGGCGTCTCGGTACTGCCCTTGACGTACGACGCTGCGGCCTCTTCCGCTTTCAGGACCACTCGAGCTCCTCAGATCCACGGGCGGGTGATCCCGCTCACTTGTGATCCAACTTACTATATGACATCGTGTCTTCAATACTCGACGCTATGTCAATTATTGAGAGGCACCATGATGGCCGTTTCCCTGCCTGTCTCGGACACCCGGATCGACGTCGACTTCGACCCCGCGCCCATCCGGCAGCGCTACGCCGATGAGCGGGCACGCCGGTTGCGCGAAGACCACCTCGACCAGTTCCAGGGGCTGGCCGACCTGCGCGAAGCCGATGACGTCGACCCCTACAGCGAGCCTCTCGTGCGCGATGCCGTGCAGGCCGAGCACGACGTGGTCATCCTCGGCGGCGGGTTCGGCGGCCTGCTGGCAGGTGCCTACCTGACCCAGCAGGGCGTGAAGGACTTCCGCATCATCGAACAGGCGGGCGACTTCGGCGGCACCTGGTACTGGAACCGTTACCCCGGGGTGCAGTGCGACGTCGAGTCCTACATCTACCTGCCGCTGCTCGAGGAGACCGGTTATATCCCGACCCAGCGCTACGCCGACGGCGACGAGATCTTCGAGCACAGCAAACGCATCGGCCGCCACTTCGACCTCTACCGCGCCGCACTGTTCCAGACGGCGGCGACCTCCGTGACCTGGCGGGAAGACGCACAGCGCTGGGAGATCCGGACCGACCGCGCCGACGTGCTGACTGCGAGGTTCGTCGTCCGTGCCAACGGCCCACTGAACAAGCCCCAGTTCCCGCGGGTTCCGGGCATCGGGGACTTCTCCGGGGCGATGTTCCACACCAGCCGTTGGGATTACGACTACACCGGCGGCAACCAGCACGGCGGCCTGACCAAGCTGGCCGACAAACGCGTCGCGATCATCGGCACCGGCGCCACCGGAGTCCAGGCCGTGCCGTTCCTGGCCACGGACGCCAACGAGCTCTTCGTCATCCAGCGCACCCCCAGCGTCGTGGGCCCGCGCGACAATCGGCCCACCGACCCGGACTGGGCCGCCGGCCTGACGCCGGGCTGGCAGCAGCGCCGTCACCACAACTTCAACTCACTGGTCAACGGCCATCCGCAGGACGAAAACCTCGTCGGCGACATCTGGACCACGCTGCTGACGGCGGTCACCGGCCAGCACCTCGTCGAGACACCGTTGGAGAAACTAGCCCTCGAGGATCAGATTGCGGTCGCCGAGGTCGCCGACATGCAGCTGATGCGCACCGTGCATGCGCGCATCGAGGACATCGTCGAAAATCCGGCGACCGCCGAGGCACTCAAGCCCTGGTTCGGGGCGATCTGCAAGCGCCCCACCTTCAACGACGACTATCTGCAGTCGTTCAACAAGCCGTCGGTGACGCTGGTCCACTCCCCCAAGGGGGTCGAAAGGTTCACCGAGACAGGCCTTGTCGTCGACGGCACGCACTACGAGGTCGACTGCATCGTCTTTGCGACCGGCTTCGAGACGGGCTCGTCGACCGCGGACCGGTACGGGTACGACATCCTGGGCCGCGACGGGGTGTCCATGCGGGAGCATTTCGCCGAGGGACACCAGACCCTGCACGGATTCTTTTCGGCCGGATTCCCCAACTTCGTCGAGCTCGGCGTGAGTCAGAACGCCTACGTCGTCAACTTCAGCTACATGCTCGACCGCAAAGCCCGTCATGCCGCCCGCATCGTCGGCCACGCCCTGCAGCGCGACATCGCCACCATCGAGCCCGACGAGGCGGCCCAGGCGGAGTGGGTGCAACGCACTCGCGAGTCCGGCCTGGCCCGACTCTTCTACCTCTCCACCTGCACCCCGGGGTACTACAACGGCCAGGGCGATCTCGGCCACGGCTTCTGGGGCGACGTCTACCAGGGCAGCGAAGTCGAGTTCTGGGACATGCTCGAAAAGTGGTGGGAATCAGGCTCCTTCGAAGGATTGGAGCTCCGGTCCCGCGAGCTGGACCCGCGCTAGTAACCTAATTGAACTGACCCGGTTCTGAAACCGCGAGAGGACCCCTATGTATCCCGGTGCGCATGCCCGTACCAGCCCCTATCGGCCGGCGATCATCATTGCCGAGACCGGCGCGGTGGTGACCTATCAGCAGCTCGAGGACCGTTCCGCGGCCCTGGCGCGGGTTCTCCACGACGCGGGCCTGCGCCGCGGGGACGTGGTGGCGGTGCTCACCGACAACGCGCCCGAGGCGCTCGAGGTGTATTGGGCCACCCAGCGGTCCGGGTTGTACGTCACCGCGATCAATCACCACCTCACCGCACCCGAAGCCGCCTATATCGTCAACAATTCCGGCGCCCGGGCACTGATCTCCGCAGCCTCGCTGCAGAACCTGGCGGTCGAGGTGGCCAAGCAGGTCGAGGGCCCCACCGTCCGGCTGGCCTTCGGGGGCGCGCTGGCCGGGTACGAGTCCTACGAGCAGGCCCTGGAACAGGCCGGGCCGCCGCTGACCGAGCAGCCCGCGGGCGCGGTGATGCTGTACTCCTCGGGAACCACCGGATTTCCGAAGGGCGTACGCCCACCGCTGTCCGACCGCAACGTCGAGGATCCCGGCGAGCCCATTGTCACGATTGGCCAGGCCCTGTTCGGCCTCGGCCCCGAAGACGTCTATCTGTCGCAGGCCCCGATCTACCACGCCGCGCCGCTGCGGTGGTGCGGTTCGGTGCAGGCCCTCGGTGGAACCGTGTTGCTGGCAAAGAAATTCGTCGCCGAAGACACCTTGCGCTACGTCGAGCAGTACCGCGTCACCGCCACGCAGATGGTGCCGACGATGTTCGTGCGGCTACTCAAGCTCGATGACGAGATTCGCACCCGGTACGACCTGTCGAGCCTGCGGGTGGTCATCCACGCGGCCGCCCCGTGCCCGGTCGATGTGAAGAAGGCGATGATCGACTGGTTCGGACCGGTGATCTACGAGTACTACGCCTCCACCGAGGCGCACGGCATGACGTTCATCGATTCCGCGGACTGGTTGCAGCACCCAGGCTCGGTCGGCCGCAGTGTCCTCGGCGGCCTGCACATCTGCGACGACGACGGTCGCGAGGTGCCGACCGGGACCGTCGGGACGGTGTACTTCGAACGCGACATCATGCCGTTCGAGTATCACGGCGATCCCGAAAAGACCGCGCAGGCACAGCATCCCGAGAATCCACTGTGGACGACGGTGGGCGACCTCGGCTACGTCGACGAGGAAGGGTATCTCTTTCTCGCGGACCGCAAGTCGTTCATGATCATCTCCGGCGGGGTCAACATCTACCCACAGGAGATCGAGAACGAGTTGGCCTTGCATCCGGCCGTGCACGACGTCGCGGTGATCGGCGTGCCGGATCCGGAGATGGGCGAACAGGTCAAGGCGATCGTGCAACCGACCGCCGGGGTGTCCGGTGACGACGCCCTGGCCGCGGAACTGATCGAGTACGTACGCGAGCGGATCGCCCATTACAAGGCCCCGCGCTCGGTCGACTTCATCGACGAGCTACCCCGCACGCCGACAGGCAAACTCGTCAAGGGCAAGCTGCGCGAGCGCTACACCGGATAAGTCGTCAGGCCGGCGGCATGGTGGGGATCCCCCAGCCCGCCGCCAGCCAGATGGCCTGCACCATCTCGCGCGAGGCGCGGGTCTGCTCAGCATTGTTGTGCCGCAGCCGGTCCATATAGAAGACGTGCATGGTCATCTCCAGCAGCATGGTGATGAGGCCCCGCACATCCCCCGAAACCGGCTGCGCCACACCCTGTTCCCGGTCCAGCAGCACCTGCTCGGCGATGACGTCGGCCAGTCGCTGGTTCCACTCGTCCCACAGCTGGGCCATTTGCTCATCCAGCGGAATGGCCTGTACCGACGCCGTCAGGACACCCTCGTGATCGCGCCAGAGACCAAGGGCGATATCGGCGGTCCTGCCGATGAAGTCCCGGACCGGCTCGTCAGGGCCCCGGGCGAAGAACTGGGCCCGGCTCATCAACTCGGTCCAAATTTCGGAGGTGATCACGGCCAGCGGCGCATACTTCGACTCGAAGTAGAAATAGAATCCCGAGCGCCGAACCCCGGCGGCCTGCGCGATCTCGCCGATGGTCAGCTCGCTGATCGGACGAGTGGCAAGTAACTCCGGCAGACAGTCGAGGATGGCGCGGCGCTGGCGCTCGCCCTTGCTGGGCGCTCGTCGGTCTCCGAGCAGCACAGCGTCGTCACCAGTCGCACCGGACGCTGAGGTCGACATAGCAGGCCACTCTATCCTGCGGGGGCTTTGGCCCCCGGCAGTCGCGCGCCGTCGCACGTCAAAGTGCGAGTGCCGCGCACGGTGATCGCAGTCTCGACACTAGTGCGGCAGGGCGCGGTCACGGGCACGTCACCAGGCGTCCTTGCACCTGGCCGGCTTCGATGCGGGCCAACGCGGCGGACACCTCGGCGAACGGGACCTCTTCGATGAGCGGAACGACCTGCCCCTTGGCAAGCAAATCGAGGACGGCTTCGAGGTCCGCGATGCTGGCGCCGAGTGACCCGCGGAGCTGGACGTTCTTCGTGACGAGAAGGTGCGTGGGGATGGTCGCCTCGGGGGCGCCGAGACCCACGACGACCACTCGACCACCCGGTTTCACCGCGGCCACCGCATCGGCGGTGGTGGTGCCCATCCCGGCGAAATCGAGGACAGCGTCGATCTGGCCGGGGACCTCACCGACGTCGGCGAAGCACTCGGTGGCGCCCTGCGCACGCGCGGTGTCGAACACCGCGGTGTTGATGTCCACCCCATATACGGTGGCGCCCAGGGTGTTTGCGACCGCGACAGCACTGAGGCCCAGGCCACCCAATCCGATGACCGCGATGGTGGATTCGGGTCCGACGCCGGCCTCGGCCACCACTGCGTGGTAGGCGGTGGCGATGGAATCGGTGGCCACCGCGGCATGGGTGAACGGGACGCCGTCGGGGATGGCGACAAGGATGTCGCGTGGCGCGACAGCCTGTTTGGCGTAGCCGCCGTCGAACCCGAGCCCGATGCCATTGGTGAAATCCGCCTGCTCGATGGGGTGGGCGGGCAGGGCCACCGCGACCCGATCGCCGACGTTGATGTCGCTCACCCCGGGGCCGAGCCCGCGAACCGTGCCGGCGACCTCGGTCAACTCGAGGCCCGCTTCAGCGGTGTTGAACTGCCATGCGCGCACTATCGCTTCCTCCCTTTCGCGAAGGTCCGGACTGTGAGCCCGGCAACATCTCGACACATTGTCAATTATCATAGACAATGTGTTTGGCCATGTACAGGCCATCAGCGACGAGATACCTGGAGGGACGCATGACGACCATGAAAGCCGGGCGTATCAACTTCGGCACCAAAGATTTCCGCATCATTGAGGTGCCGATTCCCGATCCCGGCCCGGGGCAAGTCCGCATCAAGGTCGGCGCCGCCGGCGTCTGCCTCTCCGATGTGCACCTGATCAGCGGCCTGGTGGGCCCACTGCGCAACGCCGACGCCGAACGCACCCTGGGTCACGAGGTGGCCGGCACCGTCGACGCCCTGGGCGCCGGCGTCGAGGGCTGGACCGAGGGCAACCGGGTCACCCTGCAGGCCGTCATCGCCAGACCCTGGGGACTGGACACCATGGGCGTCGACTACGACGGCGGCTGGGCCGAATACGTCGTCGTCCCCCAGGAGGTGCTGGTGCCGATCCCGGACGCCATGCCGTTCGAGCAGGCGTGCATCATCCCGGACGCGGTCTCCACACCGTGGGCCGCGATCTGCCACACCGCCAAAGTTCAGGCCGGCGAGGCCGTCGGCGTGTGGGGCGCAGGAGGACTCGGCATCCACGCCGTGCAGTTGCTCCGCATGATCGGTGCGGGGCCCATTGTCGCCGTCGACCCCTTGCCGGCGGCACGCCAGAACGCCCTGCAGCGCGGCGCCGACGCCGCGTTGGATCCCACCGATGCGCGCTTCGTCGACCAACTTCGGGAGCTTCTCGGCGGCGGCGGCCTCGATGCGGCCTTCAACTTCGCCGGCTTCCCCGGCGTCGACGAGCAGATCCTGCCGCTGCTGAACCCGGGCGGACGGCTGACCATCATCGGCCTGAGCGGCCAGCCCCTCACCGTCGAGAACAGCGTCATCCTGATCGCCCATCAGCAGCAGATCCTCGGCCACTACGGATACCTGCCGCCGGACGTGGCCCAGATTGTCCGGCTCACCCAGTGGGGACGATTGGACCTGAAAGGCTCAGTGTCCTCGGTACTTCCGCTGGAACAGGCCCCTGAGGCGGTTCGGCAACTCGAGGAGAAGGACGGCAACCCCATCCGGTTGGTGCTCGTGCCCTAACGGTTTGCGCCGAGAAGCAGCTGCCGTACGCGTTGCCCAAGGACGGGGTGTCCGCAGGTTTCTTCTCGGCATTCCCTAAGCGTGAAAATGCAGGCATAAAGGCTTGACCGCCCCGCTACAGGGCGTCACACTGGTCAATGCCTGGATTTTCAAGCATAGGGGTGAAATGGCACGTCCTCGGCGGAGCCATCCGCGACGCGATGGTCTTATGCCGGAAATAGCACGCATAGGACAGGTCTTTGCCGAGCGCCGGATCGCCCTGCAACTCACTCAACAAATGCTGGCCGACCTAGCCGGAGTCTCGCGCTCCAGTGTCCAATCGCTTGAGCGAGGCACCGGCTCGACCAAGCTCGCCTCGGTTTTGGAGATCGCCAACGTACTGGGACTGCGCGTGCACGTGAGTGCGGCGGCGGAATGACGAGCCCGGCCGCAGTCGACCTACGCGCGATCACCGACGCCGACGTCTACATCGGCGACGACCTCGCGGCCCGGCTGCGTCGCGAGCGCGGAGATGAAGTGACCTTCGACTATGCACATGACAGCGCTTCGACCGCGGGCCGAGTTCGCGAACGGTCCGTTTCGTGGTCTCTGCTCAGATCCGCCAGCTACCCGATTCTCACCACCGGTGGTTCCGTTCCAGCGTTTTTCGCCGGCTTGCTCCCTGAAGGTGTCCGGCTCGGCGTCGTGACCTCATCGACGAAAACCTCTGCGGACGACCATTTCACGTTGCTCCTCGCGATCGGCGCCGACACGATCGGCAATGTTCGAGTCTATCCCAGCGGAGCTGAACCCGAGCAACCTGCGCCCATGTTTGATCCGTTGCGCGACAATGACTTCCACGTCATCTTCACACGGTTGACCGGTTCCGTCGACGCCGACCCGGTAGGCATTGCAGGCGTTCAGCCCAAAGTCAGCGCCGGCATGTTGTCGACTCCGACGCAGACCCCCGCGGGAGCCGCAATACTCAAGCTCAATCCTGCTGGCTACCCCAAGCTGATTGAGAACGAGCACTTTTTTATGACGATGGCCTCGGCATGCGGATTGCGGGTCGCCACTACGTCATTGCTCCACGACTCCCACGGTCGCAGCGCGTTGCTTGTGTCACGCTTCGATCGAGCGGGTGAAACCCGTATCGCCCAAGAGGATGCGTGCCAAGTCGCCAACATTTACCCCGCCTCCAAATACCGCATCAAAGCTGAAACCGCGCTCACCACACTTGCCGAGGCCTGCGAGCGCGGTGGCGGCTCAAAGATCGCCGCGACCGCAGAGTTGTTCAAGACCGTCGTGTTTTCCTGGCTCATCGGAAACGGTGACTTGCACGGCAAGAACCTGTCGATTTTCAACCCGGATGGAATTTGGCAGCCGACTCCCTCCTACGACCTACTCTGCACCCAGCCATACACCCGGTGGCGAGATCCCATGGCGCTGAGTCTGTACGGCCGCTCGAACAAGCTCACTCGCAGCCACTTTGTCGAATCCGGGGAACGGCTCGGTCTTCGGCAGCGCGCCACCAACACCATGATTGACGCGATAGTGGATGCCGCACGTGACTGGCCCGACAAGTGTGGCGCGATCGGTCTCGAAACGAAGCAGACCGAGCTGCTCGCACAGCTGCTGCACGGTCGAATCAAGAGCCTGATGTGACGGGTCTGACTCGCGCCGAGAGATACCTGCGGTGCGCATTTCCGCAGCTCGTAGGGTCATTTAGGTTCTTCTCGGTCCGGACAGTCGACGCGGTCGGCCTACCATTATGGCGACAGACCCGACCGATCCAGAGAGAGCCGCTATGAGCGAGATGAGATTTCTGGAACTACACGGCGATCGCGTCGCCTACCAGGATGTCGGCACCGGCGACGACGCGTTGTTGCTGATACACGGGATGGCGGGAAGTTCAGAGACGTGGCGCGCGGTGCTGCCGCAGCTGGCGAAGAAGCACCGCGTGATCGCACCCGACCTGCTGGGACACGGTCAATCCGCCAAACCCCGGAGCGACTACTCGCTGGGCGCATTCGCCGTGCTGCTGCGGGACCTGCTCGACGAGCTGGGCGTCACGCGCGCAACGGTCATCGGCCAATCGCTCGGCGGTGGCGTGGCAATGCAATTTGCCTACCAACACCCCGACTACTGCCAGCGACTGGCGTTGATCAGCAGCGGCGGCCTGGGCCCCGACGTCGGCTGGACACTTCGCCTGCTGTCCGCGCCGGGAGCCGAGTTGTTGCTGCCGGTCATCGCGCCGCCCCCGGTGGTGACCGCGGGCAACAAGCTGCGCTCCTGGTTCTCGGCGAGCGGCATTCAGTCGCCACGCGGCGCCGAAATGTGGAGCGCATACTCGTCGCTGGCCGACTCGCAGACCCGCCAGGCATTTCTCCGGACGCTGCGCTCGGTGGTCGACTATCGCGGCCAATCGGTGAGTGCCCTCAACCGGCTGCATCTGACGGCCGATCTGCCCACCATGGTCATTTGGGGCGATCAGGACCGCATCATCCCGATTGAACACGGCTACGCATTGCGCGACGCACGGCCGGGCTGCCGGCTCGAGGTGCTCGCCGGCGTGGGGCACTTCCCGCACGTGGAACGGCCCGGCGACGTGGCGGAGTTGCTCGACGAGTTCATCGGGTCAACAAGCCCGTCCGCGCGATCCGTCGCCTCGGCTCCCGAAGAGCAACGCCGTGAGTAACCGGCAAGGATCACCGGAGTAGATCCAAGCATCAGCCGAAACACTGTCAGGCCTCACTCGACGCCATACAACCTCTGAAGTGGGGCGGGCGGGGCTCGAACCGCGACCAATGGATTTGCAGCAAACGGGTATGGACGAGTCCGGTCGAATCCGGTACCCACCGAGGGCACGGCGATTTTTCGCCGCTTTCCACCCCGGTCGATTCGGGTTGATTTTGGGTGATTCCGGCCCATTCTCGCTGAATAAACGATGACCGGCAGGCCCTCTGTACGCACCACATGGCTGCTCTTGACCTGGGCATTCCACCCCTACGCTCGGGGTGTGCGTGATGTAGAGGCCATCGACGGGGACCTACGGCTACTTGCCGCCGTGGGACGACATGCAGCCGAGTACGGCGGCAAGCGGTCGATTGCCCTGGTAGACGCGATACTGGACGAACGCCTGGAGACCACCGAAAATCGGTAGCGGCAACTTTCGAGAAACGCCACTCCCTGGTGGCGCGGTCCAGCTACGCTCCGATCTGCTTTCGTTAGCGTCAATGTCAAGATCGGAACATGACATGGTTCGCACACTCATCGCAGCGGCTGTATTCGGGGGGTTGGTGCTGGGAGGAGCGGCGACCGCCAATGCTGCCCCCTATTACAAGAACTGCACCGCCGCACGGGACGCTGGCGCGGCACCCGTATACGAGGGAGACCCCGGGTACGCGCCACATCTGGATCGCGATGGCGACGGAATCGGTTGCGAGTGAATCAATTTGACGATACAAGGAGACGAAGCGCCCGCCGAGGATCAAGGGGAGTGCGAACCGCTTCGAGTTGCTTTCGAGGGTGAGTTACCGAGCCAGATCGCAGACGCCCGGTCACTAGTACTCGATTTCGAGTTTGCACGCAACTGTGCGCTGCTCTATCAGAACCTCGACAACGTGTCGATTGACGAACCGTCACAGGAGGTTCCCCAGCAGGCACTGTGGTCAGCGGCGGCGATCTCGTACCGACGCGGTTTCTCAACCGGCAAAGCCCTCCTGCAACCTCAGGCCAAGCGACTGAAGGTTCCAGACAACTGGCTCAACTTGCTGAGCCCCGAACAGAGGGAAGCTCACGCTGAAATTCTGGAAGTTGCGAGTCGGCAGGTTGCCCACCAGACTGGACATGCCGAGCACGTACGAGTGATTGCATTGCTTTCGCCACCACCGATGCCACGCGATGTGATGGGGCTCCTGAAGTTCACCGTGAAGCGCACCGGCCCGACAGCTGACCGCATTCAAAAGGTGGTGGAGCTATGCGATGTACTTCTCCTCATCCTCAGCGAGCAGGAGCAGAAGTTGGGCGAGCAACTCATCGGTGCCATCAAGGCGAAGGGACTGGATGAGGTCTACGCATCACCACATTTCGAGTAGATAGCCACTGATTCGACGTAAATCGTTGGAGGATAGTGCGGCTACGGCCTATGACAGGGATCGACCCCCGGCTCTCTCAATTGGGCCGGGGGTCGCCGTCACGGAGCCGGGGGTCAGGTCAGGTCGACAATCGGAGCGCCGGGGGCATTCTTCTGCACCGACTCAATGCCGTTGATAGCACCCGCCTTTGACGTGTACCCCTCACCGGTGGCGATCACCTCGCCGTTACCGACCTTGAGCCTGAACCGGCACTCTCCGCGCGCGTCTTTGTAGAGCTCGAACTTGCCAGCCACTGAATGCCCTTCTCTAGAAACAGATTCGACGGAGGTCACCCTAATGGTCCGTGCAGTCAGGTTGGGCAGGATTCGTCGTACACCATCTCGTCCAGCACGTTCACGTAGCCAGGCCAATCCTCGCTCGGCATTTCCTCGACGCGAATCGTTGACGCCTTCCCGTCCACCCGCAACAGAGTGATCCGGAAGTAAGTCATGGCCCGGTCGCGCCGTCCTACGATCACGCCCTGCTCACCGAGCGCGAAGTCAACGCCAAGACACCCCTTCTTCTCTGTCGTGAGGTTGAAGCTGGCTGAGGTCGCATAGGTGCTGCGAGTACCCACGATGAGGTCTCGGTCAAAAAACTCTGCGACCGCCCCCTCACGCAGTTCGCTTTCTTCCATCGGCCGGGGCGCCAGGGCGGGCGGTGGAGGAGGAGGAGGAGGAGGAGGAGGAGGCGTTGTTGATGTCGTCGTTGTAGTTGTCGTCGCGGTTGGAAGTGCCGAGTGGCTGGGCGAAGATGCAGTCGGAGTTGACTTGGGCGCTCCCCTGCTTTCACTCTGAGCGGTCAGCGCCACTGCGCCTACGAGCGGTAGAACTGTGGTCACGACTACGGCAATGCGGACCGCGCCGGTGAGTTTTACCCAGGCCCATAAGGCCGGGACACACCAGGCGATTGCCAATGCGAAAATGACGAGCTTTAATACAGGCCCGCCGTTGGCAATCGACGCGAGTAGTGTAGCAACAGCCACCACGACAGCCACCCATGTCCCCGCTAGTCCCAGCATGGGCAGGTCTAGCTTTTTCCCAGCCGTTTCCTGGGCGACCATTTTGTCCGCATCAGCGAGGTCAGAATCTGCTTCTGCATCAGTTACATCAGAATCAAGATGCCTCCCAATGTCTCTGACCCTTTCAATCCAACGATTTAACGCAGTCTTCTCGCTCGTTGTATGCACTCGAAAGAGGACGTCAGGTCGATCTTCTGCCAGTGAGGGAGGATTCTCAAGATCGTGGATAACACCGCTCATCCATTCTTGAAGAAATTCAGCAATAACACTCGCACTTGGTATTCCACCACCCCCGGGCAGCGGCCCGTGGGTGATGTGCGCAATAGCGGCAGTGAGTTCTTCAAGCTTCGATATGTGCACGTACTGAATGAGGTACCGCCACGTATTACCGGCCTCGGTAAAGATTAGCTCAGGCGTACTGAACAGAACATTCCGGATGGAACCGTAGGCAGTAGATAAAGCCCTGGCCGGCTGTTCATCGAAACAACCCTTGTAGAATTCCAGATCGGGGAGGTCTTCGTACGGGGGCCCACCCTGGCTGATGCGCAGGAAGAAATCCTCGCCCATTCTTGTCAATATCATTTCATAACGTCGCCATTCATCCCCAAACTCGGCGTCTGTACGCCACGCGGTTTCCCTCTCATCGGGTGCGTCCGAGTCGGGCATAGAAGTCATGCAGGACACCATACGAGAGCGACACTGTCTACAGCTCTGCGATGTCAAAGAGTGATTCGTACAGTTCCACCCCGGCCTCTATCTGCTCGGGCGTCATGCCCGATCGCACAAAGTCCAGGACCATGTGGCCGATTGGGCGCAGAAGGGCACCGGGCCTCAGTATGCCAGGTTCGGCAATCATGTCCGGTATCGTCTGGTCGATGTAATCGCTTGGGAGAGTGAGCGTCTCAGCGACTGCCCGGTAAACTTGGCGTAGCATCCGCACATGGCAGGTAGACCACCACTCCGAATTGGGAGCCACGCCAAGATCACCCGGCAGTACCAGGGCGGCGGTGTTTGGCTGGCACGGTGCCGATACCGGGACAGCGACGGCGTGACCCGAATCGTCCAGCGGGTAGGCCCCGCTGATGAACACGACAAGCACGGCACGCTGGCCGAGGACCTATTGATTGAGGCCCTGACACAGCGTCGGCCACCCGTCGCGGGCGGGGCCGAGGTCATCACCCCCGATACCCGTGTGATGGCACTGGTGGCCAATCACTTGGGACGCCTGGCCGAGGATGGACGCTCCCCCGCCACGCTGGCCACCCTCCAGTTCGCCGCTGACAGGCTCTCAAAGTTCCTCGGTGGTGTTCGAGTACGCGAGGCAACCACTGCCCGCGTAGATGCCGCGCTGCGATCCATGCGCACCGCCCACGGTCCCACGATGGCCAAGCAGTCCAAGACGGTGCTGCGCGGCGGGTTACAGCTCGCAGTGATGGCCAACGCCATGGGCTCTAACCCCGCCCGTGACGTTGACCCGATCAAGCCCAAGGCGCAACCCAAGGGTGCTCTGTCGCTCACCGCCGAACAGTTGCGCGCACTACTGCTGGGGGTCCCAGGGGTCCGAGTTCTGCGGGGAGCACGACCTGGCCGACCCGATTATCTTGCTGGTGGGCCACCGGGCTACGTCGGCCGGAACTGCTGGCATTGCAGTGGTCCGACTTCGATGCCGACGCTGGCAGGCTCTCGGTCACCGGCAAGTTGGTGCGGGCCAAGGGCCATGGGTTGCAACGTCTGGCCGACGCCAAGACGGCGGCAGGTCTACGTACGGTTGCGCTCCCCAAATTCGCCGTAGACATGCTCAACGAGCGCAGGGCCGTCTGTACGTGGGTGAGCAGCTGATGATCTTTCCGGCCACCTCTGGCACCTGGCGGGACCCGAACAATTTCGGCAAGCAGTGGCGCAACGTCCGCGAGAAGCTCGGCGCGCCGGATGCAACCACGCACTCATTCCGACAAGGCCGTGGCAACGCTGATTGACGACGGGGGTCTGTCCGCCCGCGTCGGTGCAGACCAGCTCGGACACTCTCGGGTGAGCATGACTCAGGACCGCTACATGGCCCGTGGCCGGGTCCATACCGAGGTTGCTGCCCTGCTTGACCGTGCCATGTGCGATGAATAAACGATGACTCGGCGCAACGGTTTGGAAAAACACCGTGTGAAGTGGGGCGGGCGGGGCTCGAACCCGCGACCAATGGATTATGAGTCCACGGCTCTAACCAACTGAGCTACCGCCCCTGTCGCGATAACGCGGCCACTATGTTCCCATGGCCACGCCGATGCCAGCACGCAAGGTCAGCCCAGAGCCGTGCCCGTACCGATTGGTGCCCTCACCGCGGCGGGTTCACGGGTTGCCCGGGTTTCCAGGCCAGCGCCCCGAGCACCAGCCCGGTGAACGGCACCGCCGCCAGCACCGCGCTGACCGCCACCGAACCGCCGGTCACCAGGGTGAAGTTCGACAGCACCAGCCACAGACTGCCCAGCAATCCCAGCAGCGCCGCGACCGGCACCACCCGGGTCTGCCACAGCCGGCCGCGCGCCGCCTCGGAGTTGCGCAGGAAGTACACCAGCACCGCGAGCGTCGTCGTCAACATCATCAGCACCATGCCCACGGTCGCGACACCGGCCATCGAGCCGAAAACCCCTACCAGCGGGTCGATTCCGAGGATCGCGAAGATGATCACGATCACCGTGGCGGTCACGGTCTGCACCAGCGACGAGAACGCCGGCGACTGATGCCCCGGGTGCACCGCGCCCAGTCGTCGCGGCAGCAGACCCTTGCCGCCCAACACGAACTGGTAGCGCGCGATCACGTTGTGGAACGACAGCACGCAGGCGAACAGGCTCGTCAACAGCAGCACGTTGACGATGTCGCGCCCGAGCCGGCCCAGGGTGTCGTTGGTGGTGTCCAACAGCATGTTGGCCTCACCGTCGAGGGTTTGTTGCGCGACGGCGGCCACGTTGTCGGGGCCGATCGCCACGACGAACGCCCAGCAGGTGATCGCGTAGAACGCGCCGATGATCAGCACCGCGGCATAGGTCGCCCGCGGAATGGTGCGCTGCGGATCGCGGGCCTCGTCCCGGAACACCGCGGTGGCCTCGAAGCCGATGAACCCGGTCAGGGCGAACAGCACCGCGATTCCCAGCGCGCCGCTGGCCACCACCTCCGGGGTGAACGAGGCGAAGGTCACGCCGGCCGGGCCCGGGTCGGCGACGATCACCAGATCCAGGATCGCGACGATGCCGATCTCGAGCACCAACGCCACGCCGAGCACCTTCGCGCTCAGCCCGATGTGCCGGTAGCCGAGCACCGCCACGATCGCCAGCACGGCGAATGAATAGACAGGCCAGGGTATTTGCGGACCGCCGTAGAACTTCACGGTGTCGTCGATGGCCCAGCCGATGTAGCCGTAGATGCCCACCTGGATCGCCGTGTAGGCGATCAGCGCGACCACGGCGATCCCCTTGCCCAGCCGGTCCCCCAGCCCGACGGTGACATAGGAGTAGAACGCGCCGGCCTCCGGCACGTGCGGGGTCATCGTCACGAACCCGACGCTGAACAGCAGCAGCACCAGCGCGGCGATCGCGAACCCGACCGGCGCGCCGGCACCGTTGCCCAAACCCATCGCCAGCGGCATGTTCCCGCCGATGACGGTCAACGGCGCGGCCGCCGCGACCACCATGAACACGATGGCGATGGGGCCGAGGCGCCCTTGCAGACGGGGCTTCTCGGACGTGCGGGTGTCGTCGGTCATCGAGGCTCCTGGCGTCGGGCGGATGGGTCGGCGAGCGAACTGCGAAGCAGGTCGTGGTCCAGCGCGTGCACGGTCAGGCCGTTGCGACCGGTCATGGTGGTGGCGGCGACCATCGCGTTGACGATGGCCTCCTCGGTGGCCTCAATGGTCAGATCGAAGAGCCGGGTCATCAGCTGCGGGGCGAGCATGCGGACCGCCACCTCCGGCTGCGCCACGTCGACGTTCTCGTCCCACGCGTACGGCGGGATGCCACGATTGCCGGTGGAGAACGCCAACATCAGGTCCCCGCTGTACTGCTCGCCGGTGCCGCCCACCCGGGCCACCCCCAGCGCGGCGCGCTGCGCCAGGCGCGCACATTGATGCGGCAGCAGCGGCGCGTCGGTGGCTACGACCACGATGATCGAACCCGAGCCCGGCTCGTAGCCCGGCGGGATCGCCGGCTCCGGAACGACGGTGGCGTCGATCCGCTCTCCGGCCGGAAACCCGTTGATTCGCAAGCGTTCCCGACGGCCATGGTTGGCCTGCACCAGGACGCCGACGGTGTAGCGGCCCCCGGCGGTGTCGGTGACCCGCGAGGACGTGCCGATGCCGCCCTTGAAGCCGTGGCAGATCATGCCGGTGCCGCCGCCGACATTGCCCTCGGCGACGGGCCCGTCGGCGGCCGCGGCGAGGGCGGCCTCGACGTGCTCGGGCCGCACGTGAAACCCGTTGATGTCGCTCAGGAGGCCGTCGTAGGTCTCCCCCACCACCGGCAACGACCAGTAGACCCCCTCGCCGCGCGCGGCCACCTGAGCGGCGACCAGGGCGTCCCGTACGACGCCGACGCTGTGGGTGTTGGTCAGTCCGATCGCGGTGGTGAGCTCGCCGGATTCGCGGATCCACTCCAGGCCCGTCATCTCACCGCTGCCGTTGAGCCGGTGGGCGCCGGCGAACACCGGTTCGGTCCAGATGTCCTGGTGCGGGACGATCACAGTGACCCCGGTGTGCACCTCCGGTGTCCCGGACTCGTCGAGCGTGGTGTGGCCGACGCGCACGCCCGCGACGTCGGTGATGGCGTTGTTCGGCCCGGTCGGGTGTGCCCCGATGACGATGCCGAGATCCCTCGTGCGCATGTCTTCGCTCCAGCCGTTTTTTTCCCTGATGGAAAAGAATGGACCCTGACGGGCCGTTCCGCAATCGGAATCGAAAAACTCGCCCCGCCCGGTACCGTCGATATCGTCAGTATCGCCGAGGGACCTGGAGCACCGCACGCGTGGCACGACCCAACCGCCAGATCGAACGTCGCACCCAAATTCTGGACGCCACAATCGCTTTGATCGAGCGCAACGAGCTGGCAACCCTGCGGATCGTGGACGTGGCCGGCGAACTGGGGCTCACGGCGAACGCAGTGCGTTATTACTTCAAGGACATGGCCGAGCTGCTGTCCGAGTTGGCGCTGCGCTCCGACGCCCGGTTTTACGACGACCGTCGGCAGGTCATCGAACGCACCACCGACCCGGCGACCCAACTCGCCTTGACCATCGCCGCGGGCCTGCCCACCGGGCCCGAGGACGCCGAATGGCGGGCCATCTGGCGGGCGGTACTGGCCGCCGGTTTCGAGCTGGACCAGCGCCGCGACGTGCAGGGCATCTACCACCGCCAGGTCGGGCTCTACGCCGGGCTGTTGAGCTCCGGCGCCCAGGCGGGGGTGTTTCGGCTGACGTCGCCGGCCCGCGACATCGCGATGACGCTGATGTCGATGGAGGACTACCTCGGCTACCGCATCGTCGCCCGCGACCCGGCGCTCGACCGGGAGACCGCGCTGCGCTTGATGCGCCAATACGCCGAACTCGCCACCGGCGCCGAGTTGCCCGACACCGTATGACCACGCCCCGCCTCGCCGCGTTCGCCTCCGACAACGCCGCACCCGCCCATCCCGCCGTGCTCGACGCGCTGATCCGCGCCAACGACAGGGCCGTGGCGGCTTACGGCAACGACCCGATCACCGAGCGCGCCGCCCAGCGGTTGCGGGACGCCTTTGCCTGCCCCGACGCCGAGGTCCTGTTCGCCTTCACCGGCACCGGCGCCAACATCATCGCCCTGAGTGCCGCGGTGCGGCCCTGGCACGAGATCCTGTGCAGCGACATCGCCCACGTGCTGCTCGACGAGACGGGCGGCCCGGTCCGGATCTCCGGCGCCCAGCTCACCAGGCTGCCCAGCGACGACGGCATCATCGACGCGGCCGAGTTGGATCGCCGGGTGGTGCGCCGCGGCGACGTGCACCATTCGCAGCCGAGCTTGGTGTCGCTGACCCAGTCCACCGAAAACGGCCGAATCTGGCCGGTGGCGGCGCTGCGGGAGTTCGTCGACCGCGCCCATGCGCTGGACCTGCTGGTGCATATCGACGGGTCCCGGGTGGCCAACGCGATCGCGGCGCTGGGCGTCGAGCCCTACGAGGCGATCGGCGACGCCGACATCGTCACCGTCGGCGGCACCAAGAACGGCCTGCTGCTCGGCGACGCCATCCTGGTGCGCCGCCCCGAACGCTTCGACGGAATCCGCTTTGTGCAGAAGCAAATCGGACAACTGGCGAGCAAACAGCGTTACGTCTCGGCGCAGTTCGAGGCCGTGCTGACCGACGGACTGTGGCTTCAGACCGCGGCCCATGCCAACGCGATGGCCGCCGAACTCAGCAGCGGACTGCGCACGTTGGGATTTCGGTTGGCGGTACCGACGGAGGCCAACGAGGTCTTCGTGTACCTCGAGTCCGCTGCCCGCGAGCGCATTTCGCGCTACGCGCTGCATCAACCCGACCCGTTGACGCCGATCTACCGGTTCGTCTGCTCATGGGCCACCACCGCGGACGAGGTGTCGGACGTTCTCGAGCTACTGCGGTCGGGCTGAGCGGGCGCGGAATCCGGGTGCCCTCCCGCGACCCGGCACAGAATCGCCTGAGCCCGGGCGAAACCGTGCGAATCTGTGTCGGCTCGCGAAAGTAAATGGAACGTGAACAGACCCCCGCACCCGGACCACCAGCGGCGATCCGCCCGTGGCGATGTTTGCGCAGGTCAGCGCGTACAATGGCGTCATCGCCCTGTACTTTTACGACCGGAGAGTGCCCCAATCACCTATTCAGACACCGTTCACCCGAGCACCCAACTGCTGCCTGCGGAAACGAAGATCCCCAAGTCCGTCAAGCACAAGCGACCTGCCCCGCTGTCCCGGCGCAGCAAGCCGGCAGGGATGGTGCGCCCGCACGCCAGTTACCCCCTGCCGGATCCCGCGGCGATCCCGCGCGAAGCGATGGTGGAAGACCTGCTGTTCCTGCGTGCCGTCATCGCCGCCGCGCGCATCGATTATCTGCTGATCCAGGGCGCCGATCGGCGGCCCGTGATCGCCATCGACCAGGCCGACCGCGCGGTCTTCGCCGCGGCCCTGGCCGACGCCGGCGCCCGCCAGCCCGTGCATTGCGCCGTGGTCGACGCCAAGATCCCGCACGCGATCGTCCTCGCGGACGCCGCGTTCGCGTTGAGCCCGGAGGCGCGTATTTTCCGGGTCTTTCGGCCGCGCGCACAGCGCAACGACGGCCTGCGCCACGAGCAGGAGGCCGGCGTCCAGATCCAGCTGTGGTCGTTCACCGCCGACACCATCGTGCTGCCGATCCCGAATGCGCTCACGCGCAACGCCATTCCCGCACGCGAGGCCGTGCGCACCACGGTGGAACGCTACGGCCACACCTGGCCGACATTGCAGCACATGTTCACCGCCCACGCCGGCGACGTCACCTTCGATATCGACCTGGTCTTCTCCTGGGTCGACGGCGCGGATCTGCAGTGGCAGCGCCAACGCGCCGAAGCGATGGCCGGCCACGTGCACGGCGCCGGCGACGACTCCGCGGCCCGGTTCCGGCACGTCGACGAACTGCGCTACGCGCTGCGCTCGGTGCACATGTATGCGCCCTGGATCCGGCAGATCTACGTCGCCACCGACTGCGCCCGCCCACACTGGCTGGCCGACGATGACCGGGTGCGGTTCGTGCGCAGCGCGGAGTTCTTCGCCGACCCAGCCGCGCTGCCCACCTACAATTCGCAGGCCGTCGAATCCCAATTGCACCGCATCCCGGGGCTGTCCGAGCACTTCATCTACGCCAACGACGACATGTTCTTCGGGCAACCGGTGGGGCCGGAAACGTTCTTCTCCCCCGGCGGGATCACCAAGTTCATCGAAGACGACACCCGGATCGGGCTGGGGAGCCCGGAGGAGGACCGCAGCGGCTTCGAGAACTCCGCCCGGGTCAACCGGCGCCTGTTGCACCACCGCTACGGCGCCGTGATCACCCGGCATTTGGCGCACGCCCCGACCCCGCTGCGCAAGTCGGTGGTGACCGAGATGGAAACGGAGTTTCCCGACGAGTTCGCGGCGACGGCCGCCAGCCCGTTCCGGGCCCGGGACAACATCTCGGTGACCAATTCCCTGTACCACTACTACGCGTTGCTCAGTGGCCGGGCCGTGGTGCAACAGGGTGCGCAGACGCGCTATGTCGACACCACCGCCAAAGCCGGTCTGCGGGAAATGAAGACGCTGCTGAAACAACGTTCGGTCGACTTCTTCTGCCTCAACGACGACGCCGACGAGGAAGTGTCCCCACGCAAGCGGGCCAAGGCCATGACGAAATTCCTGCGGTCCTACTTTCCGATTCCCGCCCCGTGGGAGCGTCCCGACCCGGAAATCGGCTAGCCCGCCGGCGCTACGTTCGCAGCAGATCCGCGCCGGGAATCCGGATCCCGGCCTGCTCCAGCCGGCGGGCGGTTTCGTCGGCCGAAACCGCCTCCCCGACGGTCGCGTAGGTACCGATGGGCACCACCGAGTGCACGATCGTGTCCGGATAGACGTGCACGAGGTTGCTCGACTGGGCGCCGTCGCGCCCCCGCTGCGAACCGACGGGCGCGTTGAGGTCCTGGGTGTAGCAGGTGGCCGCCACGACGGAGACGGGGATTCCGGCGAACGTGGCCGTCGTCGAATAGTGCAGGTGCCCGGCCAGGATCGCCCGCACGTCGGTGCCCCGCAGGACCCGAGCCAGCCGCGCCTGTTCGCGCAGTTCGACCAGCACCGCCAGATCCTGGACGCACGGGATCGGCGGGTGGTGCATCGCCAAGATCGTGCCGTGCGGGGCCGGGGTCGCCAGTTGCGCGGCCAGCCACTGCAGCCGCTCCTCGTCGATCTCCCCGTGGTGGTGTCCCGGCACGGTGGTGTCGAGGGTGATCACGCGCAGCCCGGCGAGGTCGTAGACGTAGTCCACGGCGCCGGCGCCGGGCGCATCCGGCAGGAACTGCGCCCGGAAGTTCGCCCGGTCATCGTGGTTTCCGATCACCCAGATCACCTGTGCGCCAAGTTCAATGGCAACCGGGGCGACCAACTCCTGTAACCGGGTGTACGCCTGCCGTTCACCTCGGTCGGCGAGATCGCCGGTGAAGATCAGGGCGTCGACGCGGGCCTGCGAGGCCAGCATCTCGTCCAGGATCTGCTGTAGTCGAGCCTCGGCATCGAGTTGTCCGTATAACCGCCCGGCCCCGACCAGGTGCGTGTCGCTCAGGTGCACCAGTCGATGAGTGGGACGGCCATGTTCGGCCTCACGCACCTCGCCCATGCCGACCACCGTAGCCGACCAGCTTGACTGCATTCCGCCCCGCTATTGCGCCTGGCTGACCGAGGACATGTGAAAGTCCGGGATTCGCAACGACGGCATCTGCGCGCGCGTGGCCCAATCGCCCCACTCGCGCGGCAGTGTGACCTCCGAAATTCCGGCCTCGGTGGCTCGGCGCAGCAACTCCAACGGGCTTTCGTTGAACCGGAAGTTGTTGACCGCCGCGGTGACCTCGCCGTCCTCGATGAGGTACACGCCGTCGCGGGTCAGCCCGGTCAACAGCAGGGCGGTCGGGTCCACCTCGCGGATGTACCACAGCGTGGTCAGCAGTAGACCGCGCTCGGTGGCCGCTACCATGTCCGCCAATTCCGCTGTGCCGCCGGTCATCAGCAGGTTCGAGGCCGGCACCGCGACGGGCACGTCGAATTCTGCCGCGGCGGCCCGCGGGTAGGCCAGCGCGTTGATCACGCCGTCGCGGATCCAGTCGACCCGCTCGATGTCCATCCCGTTGTCGAACACCGACATGGTTTCCGACGAGCCGCCCACCGAGACGAACGGCATGCATTCCAGGCCGGCCGCGAACGGATCCGAGTACAGCGTCAACCCCAACTCGGTGAGCTTCTCCCCCACCCGGGTGCCGCCGCCGGGGGCCGCCAACGCGGTGTGGCCCTCCTGCGCGCCGCGGCCCTCCATGGTCCAGCCGAGGTAGATCATCATGTCCGCGACGGTGGACGGCGGCATGATCGTCTCGTAACGGCCGGCCGGCAATTCCACCGTGCGCTGCGACCAGTCCAGCCGCATCGACAGTTCGGCGAGCATCGCATCGACGGGAACCTCGACGAACCACGGCGTGCTGGTGCCGGCCCACGCGCTGGCATCGCCGCGTTTGGCGTTGATCTCCACCGACCCGGTGGGCTGGGTGAAGCGGCGGCGAATCCCGGTAGAGGTTGCCAGATAGGTGGTTTCGACGATGTGATGGGCAAATCCGTACAGCTTGTCGGAGCCCCCGAAACCGCGACTGAGCGCGGTCGCGACGCCACCGAAGGCGTCGGCTCCGGTGGCCGCCGGCGCCTGATCCCAGTCGTCGGGGGTCGCGCCGCCGGACAGCAGCGGGACAGCGTCGCGGGCATCTGGGGCCGAGCGGGCGGCATTCTGCGACGCCGCGACCAGCGCCGGGATCGCCGCGGGGTCCACGTCGGTGGAACTGAGCGAACCCACCTTGGCGCCATCCTCCGACCGCACGATGGCGACCACAATGGTGCTGCGCTGCACCGATTCGCCGTTGGTGGTCATCGAATTACCGGCCCAGCGCAGCGATGCGTCGGCGGTGTCGCGCACCATCACGATGGTCTCGTCGGCCCCGCCGACCCGCGCGGCCTCGGCCAGCACCAAGTCCACCACCTGCTGCGCCGGAATCATGAATGCGCTCCTTCGCTGCGGGTGTTGAGCACGTTGACTTTTCGGAACAACGCCGAGGGGCAGCCGTGGCTCACGGCCGCCACCTGACCGGGCTGGGCCTTGCCGCAGTTGAACGCCCCGCCCAGCCGCCACGTTGACGGCCCGCCGACGGCCTCCATCGAATTCCAGAAATCGGTGGTGGTCGCCTGATAGGCGACATCGCGCAGCTGCCCGTCGAGCTCCCCGTTGCGGATCCGGAAGAACCGCTGCCCGGTGAACTGGAAGTTGTACCGCTGCATGTCAATTGACCAGGACTTGTCGCCCACGACGTAGATGCCGTCCTCGACCCGGGAGATCAGATCCGCAGTGCTGATGTCCTCGTCGGCGGACTGCAGGCTCACGTTGGCCATCCGCTGGATGGGCACATGGTGCGGAGAGTCGGCATACGAGCACCCATTGGAGCGCGCCTGACCCAGCCGGGGCGCGAACACCCGGTCCAGTTGATAGCCGACGAAGATGCCGTCGCGGATCAGATCCCAACTCTGGGCCTGCACCCCCTCGTCGTCGTAACCGACTGTGGCCAAACCGTAGTGGACCGTACGGTCGGCGGTGACATTCATCACCGGCGAACCGTACTGCAGCACGCCCCGCTTCTCCGGGGTGGCGAACGACGTGCCGGCGTAGGCGGCCTCATAGCCGATCGCGCGATCGTATTCGGTGGCGTGCCCGATGGATTCGTGGATGGTCAACCACAGGTTGGTCGGATCGATGACCAGATCGGTGGGTCCGGCCACGACGCTGGGCGCCTTGGTCTTCTCGGCCAGCAGATCGGGAATCCGAGCGAGTTCGCCGCTCCAGTCCCAGATCTCGTCGTCGCGGACGGCCTCCCACCCGCGGCCGGTCGGCGGCGCGAGCGTGCGCATGGATTCGAAGGTGCCCGAGGCGGCGTCGACGGCCACCGCATTGAGCAGCGACTGCAGGCGCACCCGCTGCTGAGTAATCGACGAGCCGAACGTGTCGGCGTAGAACGTCTGCTCCTTGGCGCAGTTCAACCCCGCCGAGACATGGTCGACGCCGTCGGCGGCCAGCAGTCGCCCCGAATACTCGCCGAGCAACTCGACCTTCTCGGCGGTCGGCACCTCGAACGGGTCGATCCGGTACCGCGACACCCAGTTCACGTCGCGATAGACGGGCTCGTCGGCCAGTTCGATGCGCTCGGTGTTCAGCGGCCCCAACGTGGTTGCGACGTAGACCGCGCGGCGGGCGGTGTCGGCGGCCACCTGGGTCGACAGCTCGGCGTGGGAGGCAAACCCCCAGGTGCCGTCGACGATCACCCGCACGGCCAGCCCGATCTCGCGGGACTCCACCGCGGTCTCGAGTTCGCCGTCGCGCATATGCACCACATCGGTGGAGATGCGTTGTATACGCAGGTCGGCGTAGCTGGCGCCGGCGGCCAACGCAGCCTCCAGCGCGGCCGCGGCCAACTCGTGGCGCGGCAGGGCAAGGAAATCAGCGTCGACTTCGCGGCGGGCCGTCACGACTGGCACTGTAGCTGCCGGCGCGGGGCCTGGCAGCGCCGATGGTGCGGCGTGTTTCCCGGAAGACTTCCCGGAAGACAACTGCCCACCTCGTAGCGACAGTCGCTACGAGGTGGGCAATCGGTCAGTGCGTCCCCCTCCACCGATGCGGGGGTTAGGCCTCGCTCAGTCCGTACGGCACGGCGCTGAGCAGCGTGACCTGCTGCAGGCTGCCGTTGGGCAGCTCGTAGCTGCGGGTGTCACCGACCCCCGCGCCGACGATCGCCGCGCCCAGCGGCGAGTCCGGCGAATAGACCTCGATGCCACCGTAATCCGCACCGCGCGTGCCGAGCAGGAACTCCTCGGTGTCGTCGCTGCCCTCGTAGCGGATGGTCAACACCATGCCGGGCTCGGCGACGCCGTCGTTTGGCGGCTCTTCACCGACGGTGGCGTTACCCAGGATCTCGTGGATCTCCTGGATCCGGGCCTGCTGGGCGCGCCGGACCGCCTCGGCGTTCTGGTCGGACGAATCGTCGTTGTCGTCGGTCCGCTGCTGCAGGGCTTCGAGCTCCTCCTGCAGCTTCTGGTGGGCGGTCGGCGTCAGCCAGATCCGGTGTGCAGTCGTCATAGTTGTGAATCTCCTTAAATAGGAAGGGCTGTCGTCAGGGGCGGGTGGCAATCGCACCGCCCCTGACGACGTGGGTGGAGGTTTACCGGTACGGCTGGAAGGGCCGTAGCGCGTCGGGTTGTTTGCCGGTGGTGATCTGCTCTGCGAGCAACCGGCCTGTCACAGGGCCATGCGCCAGGCCCCACATTCCGTGTCCGCCGGCTACGAACACTCCATCGGCGAGTTCGCCGATCAGTGGCAGGCCATCCGGGGTGACCGGGCGGGGCCCGACCCAGACGTCTTTTTTCTGCTCCCAGTTCACCCCGTCGAGCAGTCGGCTGGCCGACTCGGCGACGGCGTGCACCCGGGCCGGCACCAGCGGGTCATCCGGCCCGCGGAATTCCATGGTGCCCGCGACGCGCAGCCCACCCTGATAGGGCGTGCACGCGACCCGTTCCGAGGGCAGGTAGATGGGTCCGAGCAGCGGACGTTCCACCGGCACAGTGAACGAATAGCCCCGGCCCGCACGGACATCGGCGCGTATCCAGCGATGCGTCAGGTCCGGCAGCCAGGCACCGGTCGCGAGCACCACGGCGTCGGCGGTCAGCATCGCGCCGCCGAACGCGTGCACCGCGGCCTGCCCCCGGTAGTGGGTGATGTCGGTGATCCGCAGTTCGCGGATCTCACCGCCACGCTCGGTCACGGCGCGTCCCAGGGCCGTCACGAACTGACCGGGATCGACGTAGCGCTGATGCTCGACGGACAACCCCACCGTGGCCGCCGACGACGCCAGCGGAACCCGCTCGCGAAGCTGCGCCTCGGACAGCTCGGTGACCTCGATGCGCTGACCCGCCTCGCGCATGTCCTGCAGTTCGCGGCGCAGTTCCCGCGCCTGGGTCTCGTTCTCGAAAAGCGCGGTGATCGCCGAATCCGTGAGCGGCGCGTCGACCCCGTTGCTGATCAGCACGTCGTAGGCCTCGAGGCACTCGTCGTTGAACGGCAGATTGGCGCGGATCGCGGCGTCGACGCGGGAGCGCCGGCAGTTCAAGGCGAAGCGAGTCAGGAAACGCAGCAGACCGAGGTCCGCACGCAGCGGGATGTGCAGCGGCGCCGTCCTGCTGAACAGGCTTTTCAGGCCGTAGCGCAGCACCGAGGGCTGGTTGAGGGGAATGGTCAGCGCGGGTGAGATCCAACCGGCGTTGCCCCAGGAGGAGCCGGCCGCCACGCCCTCGCGGTCCACCACGGTGACCTCGACGCCGCGTTCCTGCAGAAACCAGGCGGTCGACAGCCCGACGATGCCTGCGCCCACGACGACCACAGAGCGTGGCCCGCCGTCGATGCGCTCGGTCATCGTGTACCTCCCCTAAGTAGTTACCTCCATGATGAGGCAGCAATGACCGCAGCTCATGTGGTCTAACCACAACGAAGAGGGCGGAGATTGTGGCCCTGCCACACCGCCTAGAGTGCCGCGAGTTCGATCATCAGCGCCATGCGCTTCTGCGGATCGCTGAGATCCACCCGGGCGACCCGGATCAGCTTGCGCAGCCGGTTGCGCACGGTGTTTTCGTGCACGCCCAGGATGTCGGCGGCGACCACCGCGTCGCCCTGGGCCACCAGCCAGGCCCGCAGCGTCGTCACGAACTGGGTGCCGTGCTCGGCGTCGTAGCGGATCAGCTCCGCGACCGGCCCGCGCGTCGGCCCGCGCCCCGACCCGGCGGCCGCGCGCAACCGTTGCAGCAGGATGTCGTCCCAGCGCTCGTCGTACGCGGGCGGATCCCCGCCGGCGGCCTCGTGCAGGGCCAGGCATTCGTCGGCTTCCCGGCGGGCGACCACCAGCTCGTCGGCGGTGGCGGGCCCGCTGATGCCGGCCCACATGGTCGCCGTCTCGGGCAGCGCATCGGCCAGGGCGGCCACCCAGTGCCGCGCCGAGTCGGTGGATTCCACCGGCAACACCGTGTAGACGGTGTTCTCCACCACCGCGCTGCGGCCCGGACGCGACCACCCGAAACCCGCGGTGGCCTGCTCGAACGCCATCAGCAGCGCGGTGTGCGGCTCGGTGTCCGCGCGCGGGCGCACCGCGATCACCTGCAGCGATCCCGGCGACAGCCCCAGCCGACTGGCGAGCGTCGCGGCGTCGGCGGTGCCCTCCAGCAGCCGGATCACCGATTCGGACTCGACCTGACGCTCCAGATCGGCGCTGGCCCGGGAGCGCAGCAGATGCAGTGCCACCGTCCGGGCCCCGTCGGCCAGGGTCCGCCGGGCCGCGCCGCGCAGCGGGCGGGGGCAGCTCACCCACACCGACCCGAGCAGCTCCCGGCCCACCCGGACCGCCACCACCATGCGACCGTGCAGCCCGGACTCGTCGTCGGGGTCGACGAAGAACGGCTCGTCGGTGGCCATCAGCCGGGTGAACACCCCGCGCTCGGTCAACAGCGTGCGGAACCCATCCGGGGTGCGCCGGGCCAGGATGGTCTCGACGCGGGCCGGATCGACGTGGCCCTGATCGCGCGAATAGGCCAGCACGTTGGCGTGACGGTCCTTGATGATCAGCGGTTCGCCGAGGGCGTCGGCCAGGCTGTCGGCCAGCGCGAACAAATCGGTGGGTCCGCGGCCCGATTCGGTCTCGCGCCCCTCCAGCACCAGGCCGTAGACCACCGCGGCCAGCTCGCTCCACGGGACCGCCGGGTCCACCTGCAGGACAGCGACGTCGTCGGCCGCGGCAACCCCGTCGGCGCGCACCAGCACCGCGATGGCCCCGACGTCGCGCGCCATCCGCACCCCGTCTGGGACGGTGGCCGCGCCCAGGGCCAGCAGGACGTCGCCGGAGACCTTCGGTTCGCGCGGTTCGGGCAGCACCACACTGCGCAGTTCGGTGGAGCGCGGCACCGCACCGAGTCGGGAGACCACGCCGTACCCGCCGAGCACGTTGACGAGCCGGTCCAGGGTGATCACGTTCGCAGCCTAGTCAGCGTTTAATGTCCCCATGCCCAAACTCGCGCGATCGACCGGGCTGGGTTATGCGTTGTTGGCGCCCAGCCTGTTCGGGGTGGCGGCGTTCCTGCTGCTGCCGATGCTGGTGGTGGCGTGGCTGAGCCTGCACCGCTGGGATCTGTTGGGTCCGATCAACTATGTGGGGCTGGACAATTGGCGCTCGGTGCTCTCGGACCCGACGTTCGGCAACTCGCTGCTGGTGACGCTGGTGTTCATCGCGCTGGTGGTGCCGACCCAGATGGTGCTGGGCCTGGCCGCGGCCGCGCTGTTGGCGCGGGAGTTGCCGGGCAGCGGCGTGTTTCGCACGTTGTACGTGGTGCCGTGGGTGTGCGCGCCGCTGGCGATCGCGGTGTTGTGGCGCTGGATCCTGGCGCCCACCGACGGCGCGGTGGCCACCCTGGCGGGCCGGCAGATCGACTGGCTGACCGATCCGGGCCTGGCGCTGCCGGTGGTCTCGGCGGTGACGGTGTGGTCCGGGGTGGGCTATACGACGCTGTTCTTCGTCGCGGGCATGCTGGCGATCCCGCCGCAGGTGCACGCCGCGGCCCAGATCGACGGCGCCACCGCGTGGCAGCGGTTCTGGCGGATCACGCTGCCGATGATGCGGCCCACGCTGTTCTTCGTCGCCGTCACCGGGGTGATCAGCGCCGCGCAGGTGTTCGACACGGTGTACGCGCTGACCGGGGGCGGGCCGCAGCAGCGCACCGACCTCGTCGCGCACCGGATCTATGCCGAGGCGTTCGGGTCCGCCGCGATCGGTCGGGCTGCGGTGATGGCCATCGTGCTGTTCGTCATCCTGGTCGGCATCACCGTGGTCCAGCACCTGTATTTCCGCAAGCGGATCAGCTATGACCTGGCGTAACGCGCTGATCTACCTGGGCCTGGCGGCCGGGGCGCTGCTCACCGTGGCGCCGTTCGCGCTGGGGTTGCTGACGTCGTTCACCTCCGCCGAGCAGTTCGCCACCGGGTCGCCGCTGTCGTGGCCCGATCCGCCGACACCGGCCAACTACACCGGCCTGGCGGACTTCGGTTTCGGGCGCGCGCTGGTGGTCACGGCGTTGATGACCGCGGTGATCCTGGCGGGCCAGCTGACGCTGTCGGTGCTGGCCGCGTATGCCTTCGCGCGGTTGGAGTTTCCCGGCCGGGACGCGGTGTTCTGGGTGTACATCGCGACCTTGATGGTGCCGGCGACGGTGACCGTGGTGCCGCTGTATCTGATGATGGCCCAACTGGGTCTGCGCAACACGTTCTGGGCGTTGGTGCTGCCCTTCGTGTTCGGCTCGCCGTACGCGATCTTCCTGCTGCGGGAGCACTTTCGGGGCATCCCCCGTGACCTGGAGCGCGCCGCGCGCATCGACGGCGCCAACACCTTGGACGTGCTGGTGCATGTGATCCTGCCGTCCTCGCGCCCGATCCTGGTGACCTTGGCGTTGATCACGGTTGTTTCCCAATGGAATTCGTTCATGTGGCCGCTGGTGATCACCAGCGGATCGCAGTGGCGGGTGTTGACGGTGGCCACCGCCGGCCTGCAGTCGCAATACAACGCGCAGTGGACGCTGGTGATGGCCGCGACGACGGTGGCGATCGTCCCGTTGCTGGCGCTGTTCCTGGTGTTCCAGCGCCACATCGTCCGCTCGATCGTCGTGACGGGACTCAAATGACCGCGCTCACATTCGCCGAGATTGACGAAATGCCGGAAGTTACTCGCACAAACCGGCCCAGACTCACCTTTGGGCGGGAAGTGCGGTGAGGGCGCTGCGGGTTTCGACGATGTTCGCACTCGGGGTGCTGGGCGTGATCGTGGCGTTGCTGGCCGCCGCGGTGCTGCTCGGCCGGGAGACGGCGCCGGGTGGGCGCACCGTGATCACTTTGCGGCTCTGGGATCAGCAGGTGGCCGGCGCCTATCGGGAGTCGCTGGACGCATTCACCGCGGCCAACCCCGACATCGAGGTGCGGGTCAACGTCGTCGCCTACGCGGGCTACTTCGACTCGCTGCGCACCGACGTGGCCGGCGGCAGCGCCGACGACATCTTCTGGATCAGCAACGCCTATTTCGCCGGCTACGCCGACAGCGGGCGTCTGCTGCCGATCCCACCGTCGCCGCGCTGGGAGCCGTCCGTGGTTGCGCAGTTCACCCGCGCCGGAACCCTGTGGGGCGTACCGCAACTGACCGATGCCGGGATCGCGCTCTATTACAACGTCGACCTGCTCAGGCAAGCCGGCATCGACCCGGCCACGCTCGACGAGCTGCGCTGGGGCGGGCCCGACGACACCCTGCGCGCGGTGGCGATGCGGTTGACGCTCGACGGGCAGGGCCGCCACGCCGGTGCCCCCGGATTCGACCCGGGCCGGATCCGGCAGTGGGGCTACAACGCCGCCAACGACCTGCAGGGCATCTACCTGCCCTTCATCGGTTCGGCCGGCGGAACGTTCTCCGACGGCGACCAATTCAGCTTCGACAACCCCGAGGCCGCGGCCGCATTCGAGTACCTGGTCACCCTGATCAACACCGATCACGCCGCACCGCCGGCCGCGGCGACCAACGACAACGGCGACTTCTCCCGCAACCAGTTCCTGGCCGGCCGGATGGCACTGTTCCAGTCCGGCACCTACAACCTCGCCAACGCCGCGCAGGCCAACTTCGACTGGGGGGTGGCGATGCTGCCGGCGGGTCCGGCCGGGCGGGTCAGCGTCACCAACGGTATTGTCGCGGCGGGTAACTCAGCGACAAGGCACGCCGCGGCCACCCGTCGGGTGCTGGACTGGCTGGGCAGCACCGCCGGCAACGCCTACCTCGGCGCCGGCGGCACCGCCATCCCGGCCGCCCTGGAAGCCCAGCGGACCTACCACGACTACTGGGCGCGGCGCGGAGTCAACGTGCGCCCGTTCTTCGAGGTGCTCGACGGGCCGCACCTGAGCGCGCCGGGCGGCGTCGGTTTCCCCGCCGGATTCGCCGCGCTCCAGCCCTATTTCGACGAGATGTTCCTGGGCCGGTGGCCGGTCGGTCGCGCGTTGCCGCAGGCCCAGGAGGCCGCCAACGCTGCCGCGTCACGCTGACGTCGCCTCCCCACCTCCGCGAGCGGCCATCGTGGTACGCAGAATCGCACGAATACGTACAAGAGTGGCCCCTCGCGTTTTGCGGCCGGCGCACTCAGTGCACGCCCTCCATGTGCCGGCTGATCCACGGCGCAATCGCGAAGACCCCCAGTCCGACGACGATCGCGACGGACCCCAGGATGCCGAAGTACGCGACCTCGCGGGCCACGTCGTAGTAGCCGGCCAGCACCCCCGACATCGACGTGCCCAGGCCCACCGAGAAGAAGTACAGCGCCATCATCTGCGCGCGGAACGCCTCCGGTGCCAGCTTGGTGGTCACCGACAGCCCGATGGGCGACAGCAGCAACTCCGAGATCGCGAACACCGCCATGATCGCGAGGACGATCAGGACCGGCACGGACCGGCCCGACGTCCCGCCCAGCGGCACGAAACACAGGAATGCCAGCCCCATTCCGATGACGCCGTAGGCGAATTTGCGCGGCGTGGTGGGCGCGCGGTTGCCCAGCCGCGTCCACATCACCGCGAAAATGGGTGAGAGCAGGATGATCCAGATGGGCTCGAAGGAGCCGATCCAGTTCGACGGCGCGGTCCAGCCGAAGATCGACCAGTTCATCCGCTCGTCGGAGTAGACCGCCAGTACCGTGAAAATCTGCTGGAACAGCGACCAGAACACCGCGTTGGCGACGAACAGCGGGATGAACGCGCGCACCCGGGTGCGTTCCACCGGGGTCACCCGCGCATTGGTCAGCATGATCGCGAAGTAGGCGATCGACGCGACGGCGATCACCAGCGTGGTCGCCTGCGACAGGTTCACCAAGGTCACCCATCCGAGTGCGATGACGACGACGATGACGACGATCGCGGTCACGAGTACGCCGACGCTCTTACCGATGGCGCTGCGCGGCAACGGGTTCGGCACGTCGCGGCCGTGGGTGCCCAGGTTGCGCCGGAACATCACGTACTGGGTGAGCCCCAGCGCCATCCCGATGGCGGCGGCACCGAAGCCCCAGTGGAACCCGACCCGGCTCTGCAGCAGGCCGGTGATCAGCGGTCCGACGAAGGCCCCCAGGTTGATGCCGAGGTAGAACAGCGTGAAGCCGCCGTCGGCGCGCGGGTCGCCCTTGTCGTACAGCGTGCCCAGCAGCGAGGACGCGTTGGCCTTCAACGCCCCCGAACCCAGCGCCACGAGCACCAACCCGAAGCCCACCCCGGCCATCCCCGGCAACACCGCCAACGCGATGTGCCCGGCCATCACGACGACCCCGCCGTAGAAAACGGTGCGCTCCATGCCGAGCACCCGGTCGGCGATCCAGCCGCCCAGGACCGTCGACAGGTACACCAGTCCGCCGTAGGCGCCGACGATGCCGGTCGCGGTGCTCTGCGCCAGCCCGAGGCCGCCGTCGGTGGCCGAGTAGTACAGGTAGTACCCGAGAATCGTGAGCATCCCGTAGAACGAGAACCGCTCCCACAATTCGACGCCGAACAGGTTCGTCAGCCCGATGGGATGTCCGAATACGGTGCGTCCGGGATCCTGCGCGGCGGAGGTGTCGGCGGTAGGCATGAGGACCACCCTTGCACTGCGGGTCCGGAATTGGTGGCGAACCCGCCGGGAACGCATCGACAAAAGGACGCGCGCCCCAACCGTGGGGCGCGCGTCCTTCGGACCGGTCAGACCTCGGGGTCAGTCGTCCCAGTAGGTGTCGGTCCAGTCGTCGTTGTTCTGGTAGCTGACGTCGTCCCAGTAGGTGTCGGTCCAATCGTCATCCATCGCGACGAAATCACCGTGCGGCAGCTCGATATTCATCGTGGACTGCGGGGCTTCGATCCCTGCGGTCGGGGCGGGCGCGAGGGCCGCACCGGCGGCACCGGCGCCGACGATCCCGAGACCGGTCAGGGCCACCCCTACCGTGACGACTTTCCAGTGGGCTGGGCGTTGCATAGGGCACTCCTGTTCAGCGAGGTTTCTTTCTTACCGTTCAAATATCGCTGGCGAAGATGAGGGGCGCGGGAGTCGAGGATGAGCGATCTCTCATCCTCGCCAACCACCGTCGCGCCAGCTCGAGACGCTGGGTGGTGCGCTCGGGCCAGTCGCCGCGCTGGCTCCGGAACGGGCCGGTGGCCAGGCCGAACACCACCGCGGCGGTGCGCAGGCACAGGTCCTGCGGATCGGTGTGCCGCTGGGCATGGGTGAGGATCTGCGCGCTGTAAGCCCGCGCCCGCGGGCTGCGCAGCCCCAGTACCGACAGGTGTCCGAGCAGGTTGGCCCACTCGTCGGCGCGCTGACCGGGGCCCGCGGAGTCCACGTCGATGACCGCGCTGACGCGGCCGTCGCGCACCAGCAGCTGCGCTTCGTAGAAGTCGCCGTGCACCGGCACCACGGGGTGGCTGGGCGCGGTTGGGGCCGAACGCAATTCGTCGGCCACCGCCGACACCAGCCGCTCGGGCCCGCGGCCTCGGGTCGTCAGCTCCAGCACCGCCGCCGAATCGTCGATGCGCTGCAGATGACCGCGCCGGGCGGGCAGGTCCAGCAGTTCGGCGGGCAGCGCGTCGAGCACCTCCTGCAGCGCGGCCGCGGTCGGGATCGCTGCCGCAACCGGCCCGCCCGGGGCCACGAGTTGCCGCAACACCACGCCGTGAGCCTCGGGCAGCACGATGATGCCCCGCTCGCTGGTGGCCACCACGGGCGGCACCGGCAACGCCGACGCCAGCAGCCCGTGCCGGATCTGCAGGTCGGGTACCGTCGCGGGCCGCACCACCTTCACAAACCAGCGGGGGCCGCCGTCGTCGTCGGCCGAGCCGACCTCCAGCACCGCGCGCTGACCGGGCCGGTAGGCGCGCACCGAGATTCGGGGGTTCCGGGGCACGCGCAGGCCGGCGTCCTCGAGCAGGCCGGCGAGCCGGCCGGGGTGGCCGGCCAGGGCCAATCCCGGCAGCGCCGGATCCTGGGGCCACCGCCACACCCCCACTTCGGCGGGGACACCCTCGAATTCGCCGGCGAGCACCGTCGCGCCGTCCGGGATGCGGTCACCGGCGGCCGCGACTAGCACTTCGCTGCGTACACCGCCGTCGGCGCGGCGCACCTCGCCGACGTAGCGCACCCGGACGCCACCGGTCGGGGCGACGTGGGCGTCGGCCACCCGCAATGCCGTGAGGTCGGCGTCGTACTCGCCGACGGCCGCGGCGAGGAATTCGGCGGCGCGCGGCCCGAGCAGCAGGTTCAGGGCGGACATATCCACCACCCTGCCGGGCGGACCGGTGCCGGGGATGAGACGCGCATGAGAGCGCTCTCATCTACCTCACGGCGCGGGGCTGGTGCCCAACAGGAACAGCTCGGAGCACAGCGTGGCGGCGCAGAAGGTGACCACGATGGCCAGCGCGATCATGTCGTTGCGGCGCGGCTTGGCCTGGACGGCGGAGAACTGTCCCGTGCCGCCGCGCGCCGTGATGGCATCGCCCATCTCGTCCCCGCGGCGCAGGGCTGCCGTGATGGCCGCCGCCAGCACGTCGACGAGCTCGTACCCGACCCGGCGGATCCGCATCATCCGGCGCGGGTAGTGCGGCCGGGGCCGCAGCTTGCGCGCCGCGAACAGCACCCGGAACTCGTCGAGCAACATCGGGAACGAGCGCAAGGCCAGCGCCGTAGCCACCGCCCAATCGTCGACGGGCACCCGCAGCGCCTTCAGCGGGCGGCCCAAGGTGGCGATCGCTGGTGCGACCTCGGAGACGTTGGTGGTCCACGACACCAACATGCACAACCCCAGCAGCACCACGGCCAGCAGCGAGATCCGGGTGAAGTTCAGCAGTCCGCCGAGCCCCAATTCGACTGAGCCGATGGTGACTTCGGGGCTGCCGGCCCCCAGCGCCGCGGTCAGCGCCCCGAATGCCAGCAGCAGCCAGAACCACCACGGAATCGTGGGCAGCACCCCGCGCGTGATGCGCGCCAGCCGGGCCGTCACCAACACCAGCACGCCGATCCCGAGGATTGGCACCCAGCCCGGGAAGAAAGTCAGCAGTACCGAAAACGCGAAGACCACAATCAGTTTGGTGCCGGCCCACAGGTCGTGGATCGGTGAGGGCCCGGGGACCGGGCGCAGCAACACGACGGGGCGGCGCTGCCGTTTCGAGGGTGCGGTCACGACAGCTCCTTGGCCGATGTCGAGGCGGCTTCCAGCACGCCGTCGTTGAGCTGCAGGATGCGCGGGCACAGACCTTCGAGCCCGACGAAGTCGTGCGAGATCACCACGACCGTCAACCCGGTTTCGCGACGCAGATCCTCCAACAGCACCAGTAGGTTTCGCTGGCTGGCGGCGTCCACCCCGGCCAACGGTTCGTCGAGAATCAGCACCCGCGGCGAGCGGGCCAGCAGACCGGCGAGCACCACCCGGCGCATCTGGCCGCCCGAGAGTTGGTCGATGCGCCGGCGCGCCAACGACGCGTCGAGGCCGACCCGGGCCAGCGCGGCCTTGACCTGCTTGGTGTCCCCGGGCGAGAACCCGGCCGCCGAGGCCACCTCGAGATCGACCCGCGGCCGCATCAACTGCAGCCGCGCGGCCTGGAACGCGACGGCCACCTCCCCGCACTGTTCGCCGGCGGGTTTGCCGGCCACCCGCGCGCTGCCCGAGGTGGGTTCGACGAGACCGGCCATGATCCAGGCCAGCGTGGACTTGCCGGACCCGTTGCCGCCGTGGATCAGCACGCCGTCACCCTCGTGCACGGTGAAACTGACGTCGTTCAGCGCGGATTTGGCCCACGGCGTGCCGGCGCTGTATTCGTGGCTGACCCGGTCGAATTCGATGACCGGCGTGCCGGTGGGCGCCTCGTTGGCGGCGCCGGTAGCGGCCGGTACGACGGCGGTGCCCACCATCTCGGTGTTGTCCCGGGACTCCGACAGGCTGACAATGCGGTTCGCCGATTCGGCCTCGCCGGCATAGTGCGTGATCTGCAGCACGCTCATGGAATGCCGCCGGGTCAGACCGGACAGGACCTCGAGCAGACCGTCGCGGCCGGCCTGATCCACCATCGAGGTCACCTCGTCGGCGATCAGCAGCGCCGGTTTGCGCGCCAGCGCCGCGGCCACGGCCAGCCGCTGCAGTTCCCCGCCGGACAGCCCCCCGGTGTCGCGTTCGCCCATGCCCGCCAGGCCGACCTCGTCGAGCAGGGCGTCGACGTCGACATGCTGACCGGGCGGCAGACCCCACACCACGTCGTCGGCCACCCGGGTGCCGAGCACCTGACTCTCGGGGTGCTGCAGCACCACGGAGGTGCCGCCGGCCTCGCCGAGCGCCACCGCGCCGGGCCGCGCCACGGTGCCCGAAGTCGGTTCGCGGCCCGCGAGGATCAACATCAGCGTGGTCTTGCCGGAGCCGTTGGCGCCGGTCACCGCGATGTGCTCGCCCACCTCGATGTCCAGGGTGATGGGAGCCAGCGCGTCGTGCTCGGCGTTCGGATAGCGGAACCGGATGTCGCGCAGTTGCACCGGCAGCGGGCCGGGGGTGCCGTCGCCCGGGGTTTCCAGCTTGTGCACGTCCGGGATGCCGCGCAGTTGTTCGAGGACGCGCGCCAGCACCCACCACCCGATCATCGAGACCAGCATGATCGACCACACCGCGTAGCCGCAGACCAGCAGTGGCCAGTACCGCAGGCCCCATTCCACGACGTCCCGGATGGGGTCGGCCGTGGCGGCCAGACCGTCGCCCAGCCAGGTGAACGGTGGCACTCCGATCCAGTTCAGGAATCCGGCGGCCGATTCGTTGAACCGCGCCAGCCCGGTGGCGTTGGCGGTGATGGTGTCGAAGATCAGCACCCGCAGCCGCGACAACACCAGCAGCCCGAGCACCGCGAACACCCCGAACGCCAGGCCCGCGAGGATTGAGGTCCACAGCACCGTGAAGGCGCCGCGCCCCCGGCGTTTGACGATGCCGGTCAGCCCGCCGATGTAGGCGCACATCATCACGGTCATGAATCCGCCGAGGCCCGCGACCAGGAACGCGATGGCCCCGCCCGCGAACGCCGCGGCGATCAGCGCCCGCACCCGGTACCGGTAGGCCAGCAAGCCCATCGGGACGGTGCCGAGCAGGGAAACGCCCTGGGCAAACGGGATCACCACGGCGATCACGGCACACGCCGCGCACAGCGCGGCCATCACCGAGGCCTGGGCCATTTCGGCGGGGCGCAACGACCGAGCCCGCGCAGGTCGGGGTGCGGGCCGGGTTGCGGTCATTTCACGATTCTGCCAGGGCCGTCGACCTAAACGGCGAATCGGGTTGTTCTACATAGCGAACCTATCTAACGTGGGGGCATGTCGCCGCCCACCACCGAGCTCGGTGTGGAGTTGTTGGCCGTCGTGGCCCGGTTCAACCGGTTGGCCACCCAGCGCAGTCGACCGCCGCTGCCGTGGGCGCAGGCCCGGCTGCTGTCGATGATCGAGGAGGCCGGCGAGGCCCGGATCTCGGATCTGGCCACCCGGGACAACTGTTCGCAGCCGACGATGACGACCCAGGTCCGCCGACTCGAGGAAGCCGGACTGGCGACCCGCAGCGCCGACCCCTCCGACGCCCGCGCGGTGCTGATCCGGATCACCGACGAGGGCGTGCGCACCCTGGGAGACGTGCGCCGCAACCGGGCCGCGGTCATCGATCCGCTGCTGGCACAGCTCGACCCCGCCGATCGTGAGGTGCTGGCGAGCGCGGTGGACGTGTTCCGTCGGCTGCTCGAGGCCGCGGGACCGGTCCCGAGTCGCCCCGAGAAGTAGCTCGCATTTCCCCGGGACGGGGTGTCGTCAGGCTGCTTCCCGGCGCATCAGCAGGAACTGCGTGACCTGCGCCGGATTGAAGTTGTTGTCGCTGACCAACACCACCGCCCCCGCGGGGCCCAGCGTGATGCCCTCGATGTTGTCCAGCGGCGTCGGACCACCCGCGGCGCTCAGGTCCGCGACCAGGGTCTTGGTCATCGATACGACGTCGGCGGGCAGCGCGGGATGCACCAAGGTGTCTGTGGCTGCCCCGATTTCGGCCCGGAACACCCGAATCGTGGGGCCCGGACCGCCGGCGCGCTCGATCACCAGGAACTCCGTCTCCGACAACGCCACCATTCCGGACAGCCCGTTGGATCGACCGGCCGGGGCCGGTTCGAGACGATAGGCATACTGTGCGAAGGGTTTTCGCGTGTCAACGTCGAACGCGGTGATGCGGGTCAACGACGCCGGATCCTCGAGCAGCGGCTCCTCCAAACCCGCGAACAGCGTCTGTCCGGACGGGCTCAGCGTCAACCCCTCCACACCGTTGTTGGGCCGGATCCCGCGCTGCCCGGCGGGGTCGACGACGAGATTCGCCGGCAACGCGAACTCGCCGGCCGCGCTGCCGTCCAGCCCGGCGATGCGGATCCAGGCCTGCAGGACCGGTGTCCCGTCGCCGGTCGGGCGACCCCCCTCGGTGGACCAGTAGAGCCGCTCCCGGACGGCGTCGACGGCCAGGCCCTCGGCGTCGGCGATTCCGGCTCCGGCCAGTGGCTGCATTCCGGTGAACCGCACCGGATCGATCGCGTTGTCGGACAACGGAATCTCGGCGGTGTAGAACCGGACCGGACCATGCTGTGCCTTGTCGTCGCTGAGCACGTAGTAGCGCCGCTGGCCCGGGTGATAGCTGATCGCCGAGAGCCCGCCGATCACCGTGCCGTCGAACTGTGCGCCGTGCGCGACCGTGGTCTGATCCGCATAGCGCAGCTCATCGGCGGTCGCGACAGGGGTGCACGCCGCCCCGGCGACCAGCGCGAGCACCACCGTCAGGACCCACCGCACTCAAACAACCTGCCCGACGAGCAGTCCCACGACGTAGGTCGCGCCGATGGCGATCGAACCGAACAGCAGCTGGCGCGCGCCACCGAACCACAACGGTTGCTTGGTGAAGTGCGCGGCCATGGCGCCGGCGATCATCAGCCCGATGCCGCCGCAGATCAGACCCGCCGGCAGCGATTCGAAACCCAGCAGGTACGGGATCAACGGGATGATCGCGCCGATGCAGAACATCAGGAACGACGACACCGCCGCCACCTTGGGCGAGGGTTTCTCGGTGGGGTCGACGCCGAGTTCGGTCACCAGGTGGATCCGCAGGGCCTGCTGCTTGTCGCGGTGCAATTCCTCGGCGGCCTGCCGTGCGGTCTCCGCCGAGAGGCCCATCTTCTCGAACGCCACGGTCATCTCGCGCTGCTCGGCCTCCGGGAACAGCTTGAACGCGCGCTTCTCGACCCGCACCTCGGCGTCGATCTGCTCGTTGGCGGTGGTCACCGAGGTGTACTCGCCCAGCGCCATCGAGAACGCGCCGGCCAGCAACCCTGCCACCCCGGCGAGCACGACGGTGCTGGCCCCGGCTCCGGCGGCCACGCCGGCGACCAGCGCGGTGTTGCTGACCAATCCGTCCATCGCCCCGAACGTCGCGGCCCGCAGCCAGCCGCCGGTGACGTCGGGATGCTGGTGATCGAAATCGTGCGGCAAACGTCTCGGCATGTCTCGATTGAACGCCAGCGTCGTGACCCCGCTCAACTCAGGCTTACCTGCGTTAGCCGAGACACGTTTGCCGACGGCGTCCACGGGCTACCGTCGGGGGTATGACCACAACCGCGGAGCATCTGCAGAACACCCTGGACGGCCGGTGGCGCGACGTGAAGAACCGCATGCGGGTGGAACTGTCCAAGGACGTCTTCCGGCCGCACTACACGCCCAACACCGTGATCGCGCGGACCAAGGTGGCCGAGCAACTCAAGATCATGGCCGCCGCCGGGGCGGCCGAGGACGGCTTCAAGAAGGATCACGGCGGCAACGGGGATGTGGGCGCGGCCGTCACCCAGATCGAGATGCTGGCCATGAGTGACCTGTCCCTGATGGTGAAGGCCGGCGTCCAGTGGGGTCTGTTCGGCGGCGCGATCGAGAACCTCGGCACCGAACGCCACCACGAGGCCTACGTCAAGCCGCTGATCGATCTGGACCTGCTCGGCTGCTTTGCGATGACCGAGACCGGGCACGGCTCCGATGTGCAGTCGCTGGAGACCACCGCCACCTACCACCCGGCGACCCAAGAGTTCGTCATCGACTCCCCCACCCCGTCGTCGCGCAAGGACTACATCGGCGGAGCGGCCGAGACGGCCAGGGTGGCAGCGGTTTTCGCGCAGTTGATCACCCCGGACGGGCAGGTCCACGGCGTGCACTGCCTGATTGTGCCGATCCGCGACGAAGACGGCAACGACCTGCCCGGCATCACCACCTCGGACTGTCACTACAAGGGCGGCCTGCCCGGGGTGGACAACGGCCGGATCGTGTTCGACAAGGTTCGGGTGCCGCGGGAGAACCTGCTCAACAAGTACGCCGACGTCTCCCCCGACGGCACCTACACCTCCCCGATCGAAAGTCCCGGCCGGCGCTTCTTCACCATGCTGGGCACGCTGATCCGCGGCCGGGTCACCGTCGGCGGCAGCGCCGCCGCCGCGGCCCGGGTGGCGCTGGACATCGCGACCCGGTATGGGTTGCAGCGCAAGCAGTTCGACGACACCGACACCGGCGACGAAGTCCTCATCATGGACTACCTGGTGCACCAGCGTCGGCTGCTGCCGCTGATCGCCGAGTCCTATGCGCTGCAGTTCGCGCAGAATCAGCTGGTGGCCAAGTGCCACGAGCTGCAGAGCGCCGAGGACCCCGACCCCGAAGAGCAGCGCGAACTGGAATCGCGTGCCGCCGGACTCAAGGCCGCCAACACCTGGCACGCCACCCGCGCCATCCAGGAAGCCCGGGAGGCCTGCGGCGGCGCCGGCTACATGGCCGAGAACCGGTTGATCGCGCTGAAGGCCGACACCGATGTGTTCACCACCTTCGAGGGCGACAACCATGTGCTGACCCAGTTGGTGGCCAAGCAGTTGCTCACCGCCTACGCCGACGACGTCAAAAACATGAGTCCCGTGGACTGGGTGCGCTTTGCCGCCAACTTCGCCGGCGAGCGGGTGCTCAAACGCACGGCTGCGGAGACCATCATCCAGACCATCCTCGACACCCGGCAGGACAACGAGGAGGAGGGCAGCCTGTTCAACCGCGGCACCCAGGTCCAGATGTTCGAGGACCGCGAGGAGTACATGCTGGCCTCGGTGGCGCGTCGGCTCCAGGGCAAGGCCAAGGAGATGTCGGACTTCGAAGCCTTCAACGCCGTGCAGGACCACGTGCTGCACGCCGCGCAGGCGCATATCGACCGGGTGATCCTGGAGGCTTTCGTCGCCGGGATCGACAGCTGTGAGGACGAGCAGGCCCGCGAGATCCTGGGCATGGTGTGCGACCTGTACGCGCTGAGCGTGATCGACAAGGACAAGGCGTGGTGGATGGAGCACCGCTTCCTGTCCACCGAACGCGCCAAGGCGGTCACCCGCGGCATCAACGACCGCTGCCGTCGCCTGCGGCCCTACGCCGAACTGCTGGTCGACGGGTTCGGAATTCCGGAGCAATGCCGGTACGCGGAGATGCTGCATCCGGAAAACCTCGCGGATGACGCTGAGAGTTGAGCTCCCCCGGATGGACTCGAACCATCAACCGCCCGATTAACAGTCGGGAGCTCTGCCAATTGAGCTACAGGGGATTGGCCGAAGCAAGACTCTAGCGCACAGCCTAGCCGGGACAAGAATCGTGCTGGTGATGCGGGTGGGCGCGGTGCGAGCGGATGCCCACCGGCGGGACCGACCAAGATGAGGCAGGATGGGGAGGTCCGTCCGTCGTGTTCTTGGAGGCCCCCTTTGTTAGGTGTTCTGACCGTGCTCGGAGTCGGCTACGTGCTGGGCGCCAAGGCTGGCCGGAAACGCTACGAACAGATCGTGGGCACCTATCGCGCGGTCACCGCGCATCCGGCCACCAGGTCGGCCATCGAGGCGGGCCGCCGCAAGATCGCCGAGCGGGTCTCCCCGGATCCGTCGATGGTGAAGTTGACCGAGATCGACAATCAGACCACGGTCATCGAGCCGGACACCCGCAACTGAACGCCGGGATCAGCCCAGCGGCACGTTGATCGACCGGCCCGGCAACAGCGGACCGGTCTCGACTCCCCAACCGTTGAAGCCGACCTGCGGCAGGCCGCCGGTGGATTCGCTGATGCATTGGCCGGTGTCGCGCGCGCCCAGCCAGGACACGCACTGGCCCGGTTGTGCGTTGGCCGCGGGGATGGCGGCGACGGCACACGCGGCGAACGCCGTCAGCGCGGCCGAGACGACGAGACGACGGGTCATCGCGGTCAGCCCCGCGGTCCGGAGGTACCCGAGCCCGCGCGGCTCCGGTTGATCCCGGCGTCACCGACCGGGCCGTTGATCGTGATCGGAATGCCGTTGAGCGAGGAATCGACCGCGCTGCCCATCGAGTACGAGATGCACTTGCCGTCGTTCATGCTGCCCAGCCAGGCCAGACAGGCCGGAGCGGCCTCGGTCACGTCGGCGGCCGGGGTGCTCAGCGCCGCGAACGTCGGCGCCGCGACGGCGAGCCCCGCGATCGCGAAACCGGCGACAAACTGCCTCGTGCGAGCCATCTCACTACCCTCCGCTAGGCGTTCAGCAGGCCCAGCGTAACCGCTGGGCGCCGGTCATGCAGTGAGGTCGTCGCCGGAGGCCTGCTCGAGCAGGCTGCGGCGATAGGCCTCCATCGCCACCAGGTCCCCGAACAGCGCGTGATACTCGTCGCCCTGCTCCACCGGCGACATCCGCTGCAGCTTGGACTTGAGCTCGGCGATCTGCCGACCGATCGACACCTCCTGCAGGCGGGCCAGCACCCCGGAGATGTAGCGGGGCAGCTTCTCGTCGTCGTCGACCCGGGTGGCTTCCACGCTGAGCTCACCGACCAGCGCGGCACCGGCGGGCGTGGCCGCGTGCTGACGGACCTGGTCGATCCACTGCCCACCGCTGAACCCACCCGAGGTCCCGCCGGCCGCCTCGATCGCGGCCCGCACCGCGGCGTAGCCGGGGTGGGTGAAACTCTCCAGGCTCAGGGTGTCGAAGATGGGGCCGGCCAGGGCCGGGTACTGCAGCGCCGCCTTGAGGGCCTCGCGCTGCGGCCACAGCGTCGGGTCGCGCGGGTCGGGGCGGGGCACGGTGTTGGCCGGCGGCGCCGGCGCCGCCGCCCGCCGGTTGTCCCGCCCGCCGCCGCGGGCGCCGCCCTTGGCGGTCTCGCGCACCCGGGCGATCACCTGGGCGACGTCGTCCCAGCCGACCCAGCCGGTGAGCTGGCGGGCGTACTCGTCACGCAGCGTCGGGTCCTTGATCTGGGCCACCATCGGCACGCAGCGGCGCAGCGCCGTGACCCGCCCCTCGGCGCTGTCCAGATCGAACTCGGCCAGCGCGGTGCGAATCGCGAACTCGAACAACGGAGTTCGGCGAGCCACCAGATCCCGCAGCGCGCCGTCGCCGGACCGCAGCCGCAGATCGCACGGATCCATCCCGTCGGCAGCGACGGCGACGTAGGACTGCCCCGCAAGGTTCTGCTCACCCTCGAAGGCCTTCAGGGCCGCGGCCCGGCCGGCTGCGTCGCCGTCGAACACGTAGATCAGTTCGCCGCGGAAGAACTTGTCGTCCATCATCAACCGGCGCAGCATCGACAGGTGATCGTCGCCGAACGCCGTGCCGCAGGATGCGACCGCGGTGGTGACCCCGGCCAGATGCATGGCCATCACGTCGGTGTAGCCCTCGACCACCACGGCCTGATGCGCCTTGGCGATGTCTCGCTTGGCCAGGTCGATGCCGAAGAGCACGTGAGACTTCTTGTACAGCAACGTTTCCGGGGTGTTCACGTACTTGGCGGTCATCGGGTCGTCGTCGAAGATGCGCCGGGCACCGAAGCCGATCACCTCGCCGCTGGAGCCGCGGATGGGCCACAGCAGCCGGCGGTGGAACCGGTCCATCGGGCCGCGCTTGCCCTCCCGGGACAGCCCGGCGGCCTCGAGTTCCTTGAATTCGAAGCCCTTGCGCAGCAGGTGCTTGGTCAGGGTGTCCCAGCCCGACGGGGCGAAGCCGCAGCCGAAGTGCCGGGCCGTGGCGGCGTCGAAATTGCGTTCGGTCAGATACGCCCGGGCCGGTGCGGCCTCCGGCGATTCCAGTGCGGCGGCGTAGAACTCCGCGGCGGCGGCGTTGGCCGCGGTCAACCGGCTGCGGCTGCCGCGGTCGCGTTGCACGTTGGTGGCCGACGCGCCGGTGTAGGTGATGGTGTAGCCGACCTTGTCGGCAAGCAGTTCGACGGATTCGACGAAGCTGATGTGCTCGATCTTCTGGAGGAAGGCGTAGACGTCGCCGCCCTCGCCGCAGCCGAAGCAGTGGAAGTGGCCGTGGTTGGGGCGGACGTGGAACGACGGGGACTTCTCGTCGTGGAACGGGCACAGCCCCTTCAGCGAGTCGGCACCGGCCCGGCGAAGCTGCACGTAGTCGCCGACGACGTCCTCGATGCGGATGCGTTCGCGAATCGCTGCGATGTCACGATCTGCAATGCGCCCGGCCACGGCCACAGTCTAGGACGGGCGCGACGCGGCTCTTACCCCGCTCGCGCCCCGCTCGCGAAGGTGCGCAAACTACGAGATTTACGCGGCGTGTCGGCCGGGGACGCGCCCGCTCGCGGTGATTGAGGGGGGATTTAGGGGAAGTCCACCGCGAGCTGGCCCGGGATGAGCTTGCTGGCCGCCGGGAACAGCCGCTCCAGGCGGCTCTCGGTGAACGACGCGATCTGGTCGATGACCACCCGCAGCCGGCCCGAGTCGTCGTCGGCGGCGTTGAAGGCGGGCGCGAACAGCGGGTCCAGCGTCGCCGGGGCCCCGGCCAGCAGGAACTCGGCCACCGCCTTGATCTGGTCGCGCTGATCGGCCTGCATCTGCAGATGCTTGGGGTCGGACATGATGAACTGCAGCGCCAGGATCTTGAGCACCGCGACCTCGGCGGCCACCGTCGGCGGGACGGCCAACTCCGCCCCGAACCGCGCCAACGGGCCGGGGCCGGCGGACGCGCGGGTCTGGGTGATCGCCGCGTTGGCGAACCGTCCCACCAGCTCACTGGTGAGCCGCTTGAGCGCCACCGAGGCGCCGAGCGTGCCGTCGTACTTACCCACGGCCTCGACCACCGGGAGCTCCGACAGGCGCTTCGCGGCGGCCAACAGATCATCGGGATTGGCCCCGAACGACTCCTCGCCGAGCGCGGCGAGCGCGGCCGCGGCGTCGTCGTCGGCCAGGACCCGCAGATCGATTCGGCCCGAGATGACCCCGTCCTCGACGTCGTGTACCGAGTACGCGACGTCGTCAGACCAGTCCATCACCTGCGCCTCGAGACAGGTCCGCTGCCCCGGCGCGCCCGTTCGCGCCCATTCGGCGGCCGCGGCGTCGTCGCTGGGGAAACCGACGTAGAAGCCGAACTTGCGCCGGTTGTGGTGGCGATCCCACGGATACTTGGTGACCGCATCCAACGATGCGCGGGTCAGATTGAGTCCGGCCGAACCGCCCTGACCGTCAAGAACTTTCGGCTCCAGGCGGGTCAGGATCCGGAAGTTCTGGGCGTTGCCCTCGAATCCGCCGTACCGCGCGGCGATTTCGTTGAGGGCGCGTTCACCGTTGTGGCCGTACGGCGGGTGGCCGATGTCGTGCGCCAACCCCGCCAGATCCACCAGGTCCGGATCACAGCCCAGCCCGATCGCCATGCCGCGGCCGATCTGGGCCACCTCCAACGAATGGGTGAGCCGGGTGCGCGGGGTGTCACTCTCGCGCGGGCCCACCACCTGGGTCTTGTCGGCCAACCGCCGCAGGGCGGCGCAGTGCAGCACGCGGGCCCGGTCCCGGGCGAAGTCACCGCGGTGCTCGGAGTCGCTGCCGGGCAGCGCCGCGGACTTCCGGCCCTCGACGACCTGACGCTCGCGATCGAACGCGCTATACGGGTCCTGCTGATTCGTGCTCACCGAGGCACAGTCTGCCAGCACCGGGAACCAAATTCGTCGACGCCCGGTTCGGCCCCACTAGATTGGCACCATGCGCTTTGCCCGCTTCCTCCCCGTGCTGTTCGTGGCCCTGCTCGCAGGCCTGCTGACCGCCCCCCTGGTCACCGCCGAGCCGCCCTTCCGGTTGCCCACCCAGGTGACCGACCGAGCCGAGGCGCTCACCGGCAGTGAACTGGCCCAGGTCGAACGGGCCGTCGACCGGCTCTACGACGATCGGCGGATCCAGCTGTGGGTGGTCTACGTCGAATCCTTCGACGGGCTGGGCTGGCAGACGTGGGCCCAGAACACCATGCGCGCCAGCGATTTCGGGGATGACGACGCCCTGTTGGCGGTGGCCACCGTGGACCGCTCGATGGCCTTCCAGGTGCCCTCGACCGTCAGCGGCGGCAGCTCGACCCGCACCGACGACATCCGCCGCAACGACATCGAACCGGCGCTGCGCAACGACGACTGGGCCGGTGCGGCGATCGCCGCGGCCGACGGTCTGAACGCGAACGCCGCCCGCTCGGGCGCCTCGGGCGTGCCGTGGCTGGCATTCGTGGCAGTGCTCGGCGTCTTCGCTGTGCTGCTGCTGGGACTGTGGATCTGGTCGCGCCGGCGGCGGGCGCGGCGGCACGCCGCCGAGGTCGAGGCGGCCAAGCGGGTCGATCCCACCGATCCCGCCGCGCTGGCCAAGGTGCCGCTCGAGGCACTCGACGAGTTGAGTCAGACCATCGTCGTCGACGTCGACAACGCGGTCCGCACCAGCGAGAGCGAGTTGGAACTGGCGGTCGAGGAATTCGGCGCCGCCAAGACCGCGCCGTTCCGCAAGGCCGTCGATGACGCGAAAGCCGCACTGCAACAAGCCTTCAACACCCGGTTGATCCTCGACGACGCCATTCCGGAGACACCCCTGCAGCGCCGCGAGCTCTTGACCCGGGTGATCGTGGCGGCGGCCAAGGCCGACCGGGGGCTCGAGCAGCAGAGCGCCGCGTTCCAGCAGTTGCGCGATCTACTGATCAACGCACCGACGCGGCTGGACATGCTGACCCAGCAGATGGTGGCGCTGACCGCCCGGGTGGAGCCGGCCACCGCGACGCTGGCCGACCTGGGCCGGCAGTTCTCGGCCGTCGCGCTGGAGTCGGTGGCCGACAACGTCGACACCGCGCGGGAGCGATTGGGCTACGCCGACCGCACGATCAGCGCGGGTCGTGCGCTGCTGACCCGCCCGGCCGCCGACCAGAATCCGTTGATCGATGCGATCAGGGGCGCCGAGAACGCCTTGGGGCAGGCCCAGACCCTGCTCGACGCGGTGGACACGGCCGCGGGCGACATCAACCGCGCGATCACCGAGCTGCCCGCCGAGATCGCCGACATTCAGGCCGGAATCGACGCCGCCACAACGCAGCTGCAGCAACCCAGCACCCCGAAGTCCGACGAGCTGGCCAAACTTCGCGACGCGGCGGTCCAGGCCGTCGAGGACGCCAAGGCCAACGGCGCCAACGACCCGCTGGGCTGCTACACCCGCCTGAACAAGGCCGACGCGGAGCTCGACGCCATCCTGGCCACCATCGCCGAGAAGCGTCAGGAGGCCGCCAAGCAGGCCAAGCTGCTCGAGCAGGCGCTGTTCACCGCGCACTCGCGGGTGCGCTCGGTGTCGAGCTTCATCGACACCCGCCGCGGCAGCATCGGTTCGGAGGCCCGCACCCGGCTCGCCGAGGCCACCCGCCACCTCGAGGCCGCCGAGGCCAAGAAGGCCGGTAACCCGGCCGAGGCGATCGCGCACGCCAACGGGGCCGCGACCCTGGCGGCCCAGGCCCAGCAATTGGCCAACGACGACGTCAGCTACGCCCGGCACGCCTATACCTCGGAGTACGGCGGCCGCGGCGGTGGCGGCTCCGACCTGGGCTCGGTGATCGGCGGCATCATCATCGGCAACGTGCTCCGCGGCGGATTCGGTGGCGGCTACGGCCGCACCTGGGGTGGTGGGTACGGCGGCAGTTGGGGTGGCGGCGGCCGACCCGGGCGCCCGACGAGCTACGGCGGCTCGTCGCGGTCGTCTCCGCGCAGCTACGGCGGGGGCGGCGGCCGCTTCTGACGGGTTTTATCCGCACCGGGGTTTCGGTTTCTCCGGCGTCAAAGTTGGGGTACTCGGGACCATCAACCGACTGGAGGACCCCATGGCAGCCCGAACTTCCGCCGCATCGGTGCACCGCTCGGTGCACGGCGCCGCCGACCGCGCGACCGACAACGACGCCTTCGAGCACCTGGCCCGGGCGGGTTTCGCCGCCAGCGGCGTGCTGCACCTGCTGGTCGGGTACATCATCGCCAGACTGGCCTTCGTCGGCGGCGGTGGCGCGGCCGACCAGTCCGGTGCGCTGGCCACGCTGGCCGCCCAGACCGGGGGCAAGATCCTGTTGTGGGTGGCGGCGGCCGGCCTGCTGGCGCTGGGGCTATGGCGGGTCGCCGAGGCGGTGATCGGCGCCAAACCCGGTGAGAGCGGCGGTCGGATGGGCGACAAGCCCGCCTGGAAGCGCGCAAAGTCGCTGGGCTTGGCGGCCGTCAACGTCGCGATCGCCTATTCCGCGGCCCGCTACGCCATGGGCAGCGGCCAGTCGAGCAGCCAGCAGAACGCGGGACTGTCCGGCCAACTGATGCAGTCCGGCTGGGGCAAGGCCGTCCTGATCGCCGTCGGGGTGGGGATCGCCGCGGTCGGCGCCTACCACGTCTACAAGGGCGTCACGAAGAAGTTCCTCGACGACTTGCGGGTCTCCGGCGGGACCGCGGTCACCGCCGTCGGCATCGCGGGCTATGTCGCCAAGGGGCTGGCCCTCGCCGGCGTGGGACTGCTGGTCGTGATGGCGACCCTGCAGGCGGACCCGTCGAAGGCCACCGGTCTCGACGCCGCGATCAAGACCCTCGCTCAGGCGCCGTTCGGCAAGGTGCTGCTGATCGTGGCGGCCCTGGGCATCGCGGCGTTCGGCGCGTACAGCTTCGTCCGGAGCCGGCACAGCCGGATGTGACTCAGCAGCCTTTCAGCCGCACCGCGAGGTAGTTGGACACCTCGGAGATGGCGACCCGCTCCTGCGCCATGCTGTCGCGTTCGCGGATCGTGACGGCCTGGTCCTCGAGCGAATCGAAGTCCAGCGTCACACAGAACGGCGTGCCGATCTCGTCCTGGCGGCGGTAGCGGCGACCGATCGCGCCCGCATCGTCGAACTCGATGTTCCACAGTTGACGCAGTTCGGCGGCCAGGTCCTTGGCCTTGGGCGACAGATCGGCGTGCCGGCTCAGCGGCAGCACCGCCGCCTTGACCGGCGCCAGCCGCGGATCCAGCCGCAGCACCGTGCGCTTGTCGACCCCGCCCTTGGCGTTGGGCGCCTCGTCCTCGGTGTAGGAATCGACCAGGAACGCCATGAACGACCGGGTCAATCCCGCCGCGGGCTCGATGACGTATGGCACATACCGGGTGTCGGTGCCCTGATCGTAGAAGGACAGCTCGGTGCCGGAATGCTTGGAGTGCGTGGACAAGTCGAAGTCGGTGCGGTTGGCGATGCCTTCCAGCTCGCCCCACGGGTTGCCCTGGAAGCCGAACATGTACTCGATGTCCACGGTGCCGTCGGAGTAGTGCGACAGCTTTTCCTTGGGATGGTCGTAGAGGCGCAGCTTCGCGGGATCGATGCCGAGGTCGACGTACCACTGCAACCGGGTGTCGATCCAGTACTGGTGCCACTCCTTGGCCGTCGACGGCTCGACGAAGAACTCCATCTCCATCTGCTCGAACTCGCGGGTGCGGAAGATGAAGTTGCCCGGCGTGATCTCGTTGCGGAAGCTCTTGCCGATCTGGCCGATGCCGAACGGCGGCTTCTTGCGCGAGGTGGTCAGCACGTTGGCGAAGTTGACGAAGATGCCCTGCGCGGTCTCGGGCCGCAGGTAATGCATGCCCTCCTCGGACTCGATGGGACCGAGGTAGGTCTTGAGCATCATGTTGAACTCGCGCGGTTCGGTCCACTGGCCCTTGGTGCCGCAGTCCGGGCAGACGATGTCGGTCATGGGCACCGAGTCCGGGTCGTCGATCTTTTTCTTCTCGGCGAAGGCTTCCTGCATGTGGTCCTGGCGGTGCCGCTTGTGGCAGTTCAGGCACTCGACCAGCGGATCGTGGAACACGTCGACGTGACCGGAGGCCACCCACACCGCGCGCGGCAGGATGATCGACGAGTCCAGGCCCACGACGTCGTCGCGACCGGTGACCATCGACTTCCACCACTGCCGCTTGATGTTCTCCTTGAGCTCGACGCCCAGCGGCCCGTAGTCCCAGGCGGACCTGGTACCGCCGTAGATCTCGCCGGACGGATAGACCAAGCCGCGGCGCTTGGCCAGGTTGACGACGGAATCGATGACGGACGCCACGGGAAAAGCTCTCCTGACTGCGGGGATGGGACCCGGCTAGCCTAACCGCCTGCCCTACTCCGCAAAGAATCGTGCGTCGACCGCGACCTGGAGCACGATGTCGTCCGGGCGCAGTTCCAGTGCCGGGCCGCCGCCTTCGGGGGCTGCCATCGCGAACACGCGGGCGGCGCGGTGGCCGGTGTCAAGCATGTTCGGATCGGACAGCTGCACCGCGGTGACGGGCCCGCGACCTGCGGCGTCGGCGTAGGACTGGGCCTTCTGGGTGGCGTCGGCGACCGCGGCGCGGCGCAGCTGCGCCTCGTACTCGCGCCGGTTGTCCTCGGTGACGTCCCACGTCGTGTGGTTGACGTCGACGCCGTCTTCGACGGCCCAGCGATCGAGAAACTCCGAGAGCGCCTCGAAGTCGGCGAATTCCGCGTCGACCTTGATGGCCACCCGGTACCGCAGCTGCCGGGTCTTGGTCTCCGAGTACGGCCGGTAGCTGAACACCCGCAACTGATCGCTGCTCCACCGGGTCACCGCGCCGCCGTCCTGCAACCGACGCAGTTCGGCGGTCAGCGGATCGGCCAGCGCCACGGCGCGGCGGTACACGTCCGTGCGGTCGGCGCCCTCCAACGTGGCGGCCAGCCCGACGGTGGCGCGTTCGGCGGGATAGCGCTGACGGGCTTCTCCGCGGACGATGATCTCCAGGGCGGTCATGTGCCCGACGGTAGCGCCGGTCCGTGCCGCGCCGCCGCGTGTCGGCCGCCGCTCCTTTGACATGCGTCGTCCTGCATGCGAAAGTGAAACCGGTATTGAAAATCGTTTCCAATAACCCGGGGAGGTGGCCGCCGTGTCGACTGTGCCGACCGCAACCGACGACCAACCACACCATTCGCACAGCGAAGAGCCCTATCCGCCGCTGCCCGCGCGCGAGACCCTGGACGCCGCCGGTGACATCCTGCGGGCGCTGGCCGCGCCGGTGCGCATCGCCATCGTGCTGCAACTGCGGGAGTCCCGGCGCTGCGTCCACGAGTTGGTCGACGCCTTGGCCGTGCCGCAGCCCCTGGTCAGCCAGCATCTGCGGATCCTGAAGTCGGCCGGTGTCGTCGCGGGCGATCGGTCCGGCCGCGAGGTGCTCTACCGGCTGGTCGACCACCACCTGGCCCACATCGTGGTCGACGCGGTCGCCCACGCCGGCGAGGACCAGCCATGACGGCCGCGGGCGCCCCGCGCGCCACCCGCGCGACGCGGCAACGCGCCGCGATCACCGAACTGCTCGACACCGTCGACGAGTTCCGCACGGCCCAAGAACTCCACGACGAGTTGCGTCGCCGGGGCGAGAACATCGGCCTGACCACGGTCTACCGCACCCTGCAGTCGATGTCGGCGGCCAAGTTGATCGACACCCTGCGCATCGACACCGGCGAATCGGTGTACCGGCGCTGCTCCTCGAACCACCACCATCACCTGGTGTGCCGGCACTGTGGCGCCACCGTGGAGGTCGACGGACCCGAGGTGGAGGCGTGGGCCGCGAATATGGCGGTGGCACACGACTTCTCCGATGTCAGCCACACGATCGAGATCTTCGGCACCTGCCGGGCGTGCCGCTAGCCCAGCAGCTTGCGGCGCACGTCGGTCCCGGCGGCCATCACCAGCAGGATCAGGGTGCGCAGCGCATCGTCATTGAGGCCCGCCCCCGGGAAGTTGTAGCGCAGCATCACATCGGCGACCTTCTTGCCCGGCGAACGGCGCCGCACGGTGGTCTCCGAGTCGCCGTTGGCCACGGTTCCGGCGTGCTTGTCGGCGGTCCGCTCGATCAGCGCCACCGTGCCCAGCATCGTGGCGGCCGCGTGTTCGGCGACCGTCGCGCGGGTCTTGGCGTTCAACGGCAGATCCCAGGCCAGCGGCTGGGTCAGCGAGACCATCTCCAACCCCTCGGCGATCGTCACCACCCGCAGCGAGGCCACCGCACCGGCCTGGCTGACGGTCAGCGCACCGTCGGGTTCCGCCACGACGGTCGCCACCTCGCTCAGCGCGGTGGACAATCGTTGGGCCAGTGCGACTTCGGACATCAGGCCCTGCCGAAGCGCCGGTTACGCGAGACGTACTCCTCGCAGGCGGCCCACAGGTCGCGGCGGTCGTAGTCCGGCCACAATTTGTCCTGGAAGACGTATTCGGCATACGCCGACTGCCACAGCATGAAGTTGCTGGCCCGCTGCTCCCCCGAGGTCCGGATGAACAGGTCGACATCGGGGATGTCGGGCCGGTGCAGATGCTCGGCCACGGTGTCCTCGGAGATCTTGTCCGGGTTCAGCTCACCGGCCGCGGCCGCCCGTGCGATCTCGCGGGTGGCCTCCACGATCTCGGTGCGTCCGCCGTAGTTCACGCAGTAGTTGACGGTAATGGTGTTGTTGCCGACGGTCATCTGCTCGGCGATGTCGAATTCCTCGATCACGCTGCGCCACATGCGCGGCCGTGACCCGACCCAGCGCATGTTGACGCCCATGATGTCCAGGGCCACCCGGCGGCGGCGCACCACCTCGCGGTTGAAGCCCATCAAGAAGCGCACCTCCTCGGTGCTGCGCTTCCAGTTCTCCGTGGAGAACGCGTACACCGACAGATGCTTGATGCCGAGTTCGATGGCACCGCAGGTGATGTCGATGAGCACGGCCTCGCCCATCTTGTGGCCCTCGGTGCGGGCCAGGCCGCGCTGTTTGGCCCAGCGCCCGTTGCCGTCCATCACCACCGCGACGTGGTTGGGCAGCTGGTCGGCCGGGATCTGCGGCGCGGTGGCCCTCGAGGTGTGTTGCGGGGGGCGGCGCGGTCCGCCACCGGGGGCCTCCGGCAGGTCGGGAAACTGCACCGGCCACGTCGAGGTGTCGGGGAAGGTGGGATAGTCGTCAGGCGCCGGCGGCAGCTGGGGGCAGCCCTGCTGGGCCCGTTTCCCTTCCCTCTTCAAAGCCATGGGGCACATCCTGCCTGACCGCGGCAAGACGTTGTTCGAGGGCCGCCTTTAGGCCGTGGTCAAGTGTCCGGTCGCCGCGCTCCACCAGTGGCAATGTCCGCAACCGGCGTTCCAGATGCCACTGCAGATGTGCGGCCACCAGACCGCTGGCCTGGCTGCGGTAGTTCGCCGGGGCCGACTCGGCGTGGACCCAGTCGCCGTCGTGCAGGGCCACCATCAGATCCAGCACCCCCTGCGGCGGGGTGCTCGACCCCGACGGTCGACAGTGCATGCACACGCTGCCGCCGGCGGCGACATGAAACGCGCGGTGCGGTCCGGGGGTGGCGCACCGAGCGCATTCGGTCAGCGCCGGCGCCCAGCCGGAGATCCCCATCGCCCGCAACAGGTAGGCGTCGAGAACCAGCTCACGGTGCCGAACACCGTCGGCCACCGCGCGCAGCGCGCCGACGGTCAGCCGGTGCAGCGCCGGCACCGCGGCGTGTTCTTCGCCGGCGAGCCGCTCGGCGGTCTCCAACACCGCGCACGCGCTGGTGTAGCGGCCGTAGTCACTGACGATGTCGGAGGCGAAGGCGTCGATCGAGACCACCTGAGTGACGATGTCGAGGTTGCGGCCCGGATGCAGTTGCACGTCGATATGCGCGAACGGCTCCAGCCGCGAGCCGAACTTGCTGCGGGTACGACGCACCCCCTTGGCCACCGCGCGGACCAGCCCATGGTCGCGGGTCAGCAGCGTGACGATGCGGTCGGCCTCGCCGAGCTTGTGCTGGCGCAGCACCACCGCCCGATCCCGATACAACCGCATCCGGCCAGTCTCCCCCGCTGCGCCCCACAGATCCACTCAGGCGCGCCGGAGACCCTGCCCGACGCTGGGCGCGCCCTCAGTAGGGTCGAAGGCACAATGCGCAACACAACCCGTTTCCCGACCGTCGCCGATCAGCTCTATCAGTTGGCCAGTGGTGCCGCCACCTCCGTGGACCTGGTCCGGAGGTCGTTGGACGCCATCGAAAAGAGCCAGCACAGCCTCAACGCATTTCGAGTGGTGCTGACCGATTCGGCGCTGCGGGACGCGGCCGAGGCCGACCGGCGGCGCGCCGACGGGCACCGCGCACCGCTGCTGGGCATCCCGATCGCGGTCAAGGACGACGTCGATATTGCCGGTGTGCCAACGGCATTCGGTACCTCCGGGTGGATCCCCGCGGCCACCGCCGACGCCGAGCTGGTGCGCCGGCTGCGCGTCGCCGGTGCGGTGATCGTGGGCAAGACCAACACCTGCGAGTTCGGCCAGTGGCCGTTCACCAGCGGTCCGGCCTTCGGACATACCCGAAATCCGTGGTCCGCCAACCACACTCCCGGCGGGTCCTCGGGCGGCAGTGCCGCCGCGGTGGCGGCCGGGCTGGTGCCGGCGGCGATCGGCTCCGACGGCGCCGGCAGCGTGCGCATCCCGGCCGCGTGGACCAACCTGGTCGGGATCAAACCGCAGCGCGGGCGCATCTCCACCTGGCCGCTCCCCGAGGCGTTCAACGGCATCACGGTCAACGGGGTGTTGGCGCACACCGTCGCCGACGCCGCCCTGGTGCTCGACGCCGTGTCCGGCAACGCCGACGGCGACCTGCACAAACCACCGCCGGTGTCGGCGCTCGAAGCCGTCGGCACGGCCCCCGGCCCGCTGCGGGTGGCGATCTCGACCCGGTTCCCGTTCACCGGATTCCGGGCCACGCTCGACCCGCAGATCCACACCGCGCTCGACGCGGTCGCCGAGCAGCTCGGCCAGCTGGGCCACACCGTGATGACCGGCGGCCCGGACTACGGGCTGCGGCTGTCGTGGAGCTTCCTGTCGCGCTCGACCGCCGGGCTGCTGGACTGGGGCATGCGGGTGGGCGAAACGGCCGAACTGGACCCCCGAACCCGGGCCAACCTGCGGATCGGTCGCGCGCTGTCGCAGCGGGCGCTGAGCAAGGCGCGTCGACACGAGGCCGCCTCACAGCGGCGCATCGGCGCGATCTTCGACACCGTCGACGTGGTGGTGGCCCCCACCACCGCCCGACCGGCGCTGCGGGTCGACGCGTTCGACGGCCTCAGCGGCATCGCCACCGACCGCACGATGATCGCCGCCTGCCCGGTGGCCTGGCCGTGGAACGTGCTGGGGTGGCCCTCGATCAACATCCCGGCCGGCTTCACCGACGCCGGTCTACCGATCGGCGTGCAGCTGATGGGGCCCGCCAACAGCGAGCCGCTGCTGATATCGCTGGCGGCCGCGCTGGAGGCGCTCGGCGGCTGGCACACCCGCCAGCCCAGCCCGTGGTGGACAGAATCGAGCTGACCTTTAGGATCACCGGCATGAGACTGACCCCACGCACGGTCGCGGTAACGATGCCGATCACACTCCTGACGACACTGGCCGTCGTGGCCGCCCCCGGTGCGGCCGCGGACAACAAGCGTCTCAACGACAGCATCGTCGCCAACGTGCACACCATGATGATGAAGGCCGGTTGCGCCGACGATCTCGACATCGAACCCATGGTGCGGGTCAACCCGAAGCTGCGGTTGGCCGCGCAGTGGCACGCCAACGACGTGCTGAACAACCACGCGCTCAACGGCGACATCGGCTCGGACGGTTCGACCGTGGCCGACCGGGCGCGGGCGGCCGGCTACGAGGGCGAGGTCGCCGAGACCACCGCCATCAACCCGGCGCTGGCCATCAACGGCATCGAGATCCTCAACCAGTGGTTCTATCGGCCGGACTACCACGCCACCATGTCCAATTGCGCCAACGTCGACATCGGGGTGTGGTCGGAGAACAGCCTGAACCGCAGCGTGCTGGTCGCGGTGTACGGCCACGGCGATGCGGCCGGACCGGTCACGGCGCCGGGGCGGGTGGCCGGCGCGCGCTAATCGGCTGTGAGCCGGTGTGTGACTCGCGTACTCTCCCGTCTCATGAGCATGCGCAGCATCGCGGTGGGATCCGCACTGGGAGTTGTCGCGACGATGACCTTCGCCACGATCGCCGCGCCGCCGGCGGCGCAGGCCGACAACCGTCGGCTCAACGACGGCGTGGTGGCCAACGTCTCCACCATGCATGAGCGCGCCAACTGCGAGTCGAAGATCAGGATCAACCCGAAGCTCCGGCTGGCCGCGCAGTGGCACACCAACGACGTGCTGAACAACCGCGCCCTCAACGACGACCTCGGCTCGGACGGTTCGACCGTCGCCGACCGCGCCCGCAATGCGGGATACGCCGGACCGGTCGCCCAAACGGTGGCGATCAACCCGGCGCTGGCGATCAACGGCGTCGAGATCCTGAACCAGTGGTGGTACCGCCCGGACTATCACGCCATCATGTTCGACTGCTCCAATGTCGACATCGGGGTGTGGTCGGCGAACAGCCTGGACCGCAGTGTCGTCGTCGCGGTCTACGGCAAGGGCGACGGCGCTGAGCCGGTGACGGCCCCGCCGCGCCAGTTCGGGCAGCGGCCGCCGAATCACCCCAGGTAGCCTTCGCGGCGTTTGCTGTTTTTGTTCTTTTGCGCATTTAGCCATGTCTTCACCGGTGTGGGTTCATACTTTCGAGTAGCTGGCTACTCACGTCAACCACGCACGAGTTTTGTACGTTCTTCCCGGAAGCGGCCAGCGTGCCACGAACGACAAACGGAGGAACGAAACAACATGAATACCAACGCGATCTATCGAAAAGTGCTGCCGCTGTCCGCAGCCCTCGCCGCCGCCGCGGCCACCCTCGCGACGCCGGCGCTGGCAGATCCGCTGCCGTATGGTCCCGACACCTGTGTCCAGGGCTACGTGTGGCGTGAGGCAGGGCCGGGCGACACCGTCTGCGTCACCCCGGCGGTCCGGACCAGAACCGCGCAGGAGAATGCCGCGGCCGCCCAGAACGTCCAACCCGGGGGTGGTGCATACGGGCCCAACACCTGCAAGCAGGGTTTCGTCTGGCGTGAAGCCTTCGGTGGCGACGTGGTTTGCGTGACACCGGCGATTCGCGCCGCGGCCGCGGCCGACAACGCCGCCGCGGCATCACGCAAGCAGGCCAACCAGCCGGCGCCGACGCCGACGCCGAAAAACCCGCTGTGCGGAGTTCAACTTCCGTTGGGCCCACCCTTGCCGTGCTGACCGGCGACGGAGCGCGCCAGGCAGATCAGCCTAAAAACCCAGCTTGCCAAGCTGTTTGGGGTCGCGTTGCCAGTTCTTGGCCACCTTGACCCGTAGTTCCAGGTACACCTTGGTACCCAGCAGCTTCTCGATCTGAGTGCGCGCAGCCGTGCCGACCTCACGCAGTCGGGCACCGCCCTTGCCGATGACGATGCCCTTCTGGCTGTCGCGTTCGACGTAGAGGATCGCGCGCACATCGATCAGTGGATCGTCCTCCGGGCGGTTGGAACGCTCCTCGACCTCGTCGATCACGACGGCCAACGAGTGCGGCAGTTCGTCGCGCACACCCTCGAGCGCGGCCTCCCGGATGAGCTCGGCCATCAGGGTTTCCTCGGGCTCGTCGGTGAGCTCGCCGTCCGGGTAGAACGCCGGGCCGGGTTGCAGCTTGCCGACCAGGACGTTGGTGAGCACGTCGAGCTGTTCGGCCTTGACGGCCGACACCGGCACGATGTCGACGTCCGGTCCGACGAGTTCGCTGACCGCGAGCAACTGCTCGGCGATGCGGTCCTTGGTGATCTTGTCGATCTTGGTGACGACGACCACCAGCGTCGTCCGCGGTGCGACCGCGCGGATCTGCTCGAGGATCCAGCGGTCCCCCGGCCCGATCTTCTCGTCGGCCGGGATGCACAACCCGATCACATCGACCTCGGAGTAGGTGTCCTTGACCAGGTCATTGAGACGCTGACCCAGCAGGGTGCGCGGCCGATGCAGACCCGGGGTGTCCACCAGCACGATCTGAAAGTCCGGGCGGTGCACGATGCCTCGGATCCGGTGCCGCGTGGTCTGCGGCCGGTTCGAGGTGATCGCGACCTTCTCACCGACCAGTGCGTTGGTCAGCGTCGACTTCCCGGTGTTCGGCCGGCCGACGAAACAGACGAAACCGGAACGGAATTCGCTCATCGCGACCGGTCCGCCCCGGTCACCGGTGCGGCAGCCGCCACGTCCAGCCCAACCCCGTTACTCATCGTCACCGGACTCCTCGTTCGAATCATGTTGCGGTTCCACGGGTCTGACCAGAACCGTGCCAATACGTACCCGACCTCGGTGGTCATTGCCGCCCTCGGCGCGCATCCGCAACCCGTGCGAGACGACCTCCGCTCCCGGCAACGGCACCCGGCCCAGTTCCAACGCCAGCAGTCCGCCCACGGTGTCCACGTCGAGGTCGTCCTCGAATTCCACCCCGTCATACAGTTCGCCGAGGTCCTCGATGCCGAGCCGGGTCGAAACTCGGTAACACTGATCACCGAGGTCCTCGACGGGGGCCGTCTCATCGTCGTCGTACTCGTCGGCGATCTCGCCGACGATCTCCTCGAGCACATCCTCGATGGTCACCAGGCCCGCGATGGCGCCGTACTCGTCGACCAGCAACACCATGTGATTGCGGTCGCGCTGCATCTCGCGCAGCAATTCGTCGAGCCGCTTGGAGTCGGGAACGAACACCGCGGGCCGCAGCAGGTCCGCGATCTGCGTTTCGCTGCCACCGGTGACCGAGTGATACGTCTGCTGGACAAGGTCTTTGAGATACACCACGCCGACGATGTCGTCGACGTTCTCGCCGATCACCGGAATCCGCGAGTGGCCGCTGCGCACCGCCAACGAGGTGGCCTGGCCCGCGTTCTTGTCGGATTCGATCCACACCATCTCGGTGCGGGGCACCATCACCTCACGGGCCGGGGTGTCACCGAGTTCGAACACCGACTGGATCATCCGGCGCTCGTCGTCGGCCACCACCCCGCTTTGCTGGGCCATATCGACGACCTCGCGCAACTCGATCTCGGAGGCGAACGGCCCGTTGCGGAAGCCCCGCCCGGGAGTCAGCGCGTTGCCGAGCAGGATCAGCAGCCGGCTGATCGGTGCCAGCAGCAACGAAATCCCTTGCAGCGGAAGCGCGGAGGCCAGGGCAATGGTGTAAGCGTTCTGACGGCCCACGGTCCGCGGGCCCACGCCGATCAACACGAAGCTCACCACCACCATGACCGCGGCCGCGATCAGCAGGGCCCACCCGACGCTCATCAGGTCCCGGAGGTACTCCACCAGCAACACCGTGGCCGTGGTCTCGCACGCGATGCGCAGCAGCACCACGAGGTTGATGTAGCGCGGGCGTTCGCTGACCACCCGGGCCAGCCGGACCGCGCCGGGCCGCTCGTCCCGCACCATCTCCTCGATGCGGGCGATGGAGACCGTGCTGATGGCCGCGTCGATGGCGGCGAAAAACCCGCCGAGCACCGCCAGCGCGATCGCCCCCAGCAGCGGCGCCAGTTCACTCACAGCTGATCGTCGGCGGGCGGCGACAGGAAGTGCTGCGACTTGCCCAGCAGGCTGCTGTCGCGCTCGGCCTGCACGTTGCGCCGGTAGAGCTGAGCCTGATCGTGGTACCAGTCCTCAAGCAGCTGACGCTGCAATGCGAACATCTCCTTCTCCTCGTCAGGCTCGCCGTGGTCGTAGCCCAGCAGGTGGAGCACCCCGTGCACGGTCAGCAGCGCCAACTCGTGTTCGACGTCGTGGCCGGCGTTCTTGGCCTGCTCGGCGGCGAACTGCGGGCACAGCACGATGTCGCCGAGCATCGACGGACCCACTTCGGGCGCATCGGGCCGGCCGCCCGGTTCCAGCTCATCCATCGGGAAGCTCATCACGTCGGTGGGCCCCGGCAGATCCATCCACCGCATGTGCAGATCGGCCATCGCGGCGGTGTCGAGCAGCACCATCGACAGCTCCGCGCCCGGGTTGACGTCCATCTTGTCGATCACGAAGCGGGCGACGCTGATGAGCTCCTCCTCGGAGACGTCGAGCCCGGATTCGTTGGACACCTCGATGCTCACGGTCGGCTCACCTTCGGGCGCGGCGGGGTGCGCGGTTGCCGACGGAATCATTGGCACCGGCGCGCGCGTAGGCGTCGACGATGTCCGAGACCAGCCGGTGGCGCACGACGTCGGCGCTGGTGAGTTCGGCGACGTGAATGTCGTCGATGTCGTCGAGGATGTCGATCGCGGCCCGCAGCCCGGACCGAGCCCCGCCGGGCAGGTCCACCTGGGTGACGTCGCCGGTGACGACGATCTTGGCGTCGAACCCCAGCCGGGTCAGGAACATCTTCATCTGCTCGGGCGTGGTGTTCTGCGCCTCGTCGAGGATGATGAACGCGTCGTTGAGCGTGCGACCACGCATGTAGGCCAGCGGTGCGACCTCGATCACCCCGGCACTCATCAACTTCGGGATGGCCTCGGGGTCCATCATGTCGTGCAGTGCGTCGTAGAGCGGCCGCAGGTACGGATCGATCTTCTCGCTCAGGGTGCCGGGGAGAAACCCGAGGCGCTCGCCGGCCTCGACCGCGGGCCGGGTCAGGATGATCCGGTTGACCTGCTTGGTCTGCAGGGCGTGGACCGCCTTGGCCATCGCCAGGTAGGTCTTGCCGGTGCCCGCCGGCCCGATGCCGAACACGATGGTGTTGGCGTCGATCGCGTCGACGTAGCGCTTCTGGTTCAACGTCTTGGGCCGGATGGTGCGACCGCGCCTGGACAGGATGTCCAGGGTCAGCACCTCGGCCGGGGAGGCGTCCTCGGAACCGGTCACCATCGCGACACTGTGCCGCACGGCCTCCGGGGTCACGGTCTGACCGCTGCCGACGATGGCGATCAGTTCGGTCACCACCCGCTCGGCCAGCGCCACATCGGCGGGCTCACCGGAGAGGGTCACGGCGTTGCCGCGCACATGCAGGTCGGCGGCCAGGCTGTGTTCCAGTACCCGCAGATTCTCATCGGCGGAGCCCAGTAGGCCCACGATGTAGTCGGGTGGCACATTGATGCTGCTTTTCACCGAGGTGCCCGCAGATACTGACGAGGCGGGAGCGGCGGTTGTCTCGCTGGGCGTCACGTGGGCTTTTCTGCCTGCTTTCTGTCCTGGGGGGCGGCTTGCTCGGTCCTCGGAGTCTACCGCCGGGAATCGAGGCGACCCAATGATTACTGCTGTTGGGCCGCGTAGCCTGGGCACCAAAGGCGGCGGGGGCGTTCCGTTGCGGGACTGTCGGTGGAGGTCGAGAAGTTGCGGGTGTCATGATTCGGACCCTGCGTGCCTGGTCGCGCCAGCCCGATCATTACTACTGGATCACCGCGTTGATCGCCGCCCGCGGCGGGGAGGCGGCCACCGCGCGGGTGGTGTCGGTGCTGGTCGCCAGCCTGGCGTTTCTGCCGATCACGATGGTCTTCTCCCCCTCGGGACCGCACGGCGTGCGCGACATGACCGTCTCGGTGCTCGCCGCCCTGGCCGCCATCGGGACCGCGCTGTGGTGGCGACGGGCCCATTGGCCGACCCGACGCCAGTCGCTGGTGTTGGTGACCATCATCTCGGTCGCGGTCGTCGTGATCGCGCTGGTGCAGTCCAACCCGGTCAGCGGAATCTTCGCCACGTTCGCCTTCGCCGGGATCGGCGGCTACCTGGTGGTCTTTCACAGCGTCCGGTACGTGTTCGTCATCCTCGCGCTGAGTGCGCTCACCGGGACCATCCCGATGTTGCGACTGGCGGCGGCCGGTGATCCGGTGTGGGGAATCACCATGGTGATCGCGGTGCTGATCATCATCCTGTCGGCGGCGGCGGGCTGTCAGGCCTTCGTGAGCGTGCTCGGGCACCAGGCCCGCGACGCAAACATCGAGCCGATCACCGGTCTGCTGCACCGTGACGCGTTCTATGACGCGGCCGGCACGTTCATCGCCTCCCGCAGCCGGTTCGACGATCGGCACCTGGTGATCGTGGTGGTGAGCCTCGACAACTTCCCGTTGCTGGCGGGAACGCGTGCGGTGACCGCACGGATCGCGGCCGGCCAGGCCATGCGCGAGACCACCCGCCGCGACGCCGTCGTCGCGCACGTCGCCGACAGCGAGTTCCTGGTCGCCGACAGTTTCGCCGCCCCCGATGCCACCGCGCTGGTGGAGCGGATTCGCAGCGCCATCCGGGCCACCCCGATGCGGCTGACGACGAGTATCGGCGTGGTGTCCACCCCGATGGGCGGGCTGGCGGACTGCCCGCCCTATGACCTGCTCGACGAGCTGATCGCACTGGCCGCCGACGCGATGCACGAGGCCCGCCGCGCCGGCGGCAATCGGGCCAAGTGCGTGGTCTGCGACCGCCCGGCGTGTCTGGACCGCTTCCCCGACAGCGCCGAGGATCTCAGCTAGCCCCAGCGCGGTGTCAGCGCGCCGAGCGCCCCGAGGGCCACCGCGGCCGCGGTCGAGGTGCGCAGCACGGTCGGCCCCAGACGCACGGCGCGGGCGCCGGCCGCCGCCAGCGCGGCGATCTCGTCGTCGGTGATGCCACCCTCGGGACCGATGACCAACATGATCGAATCCGCCTGGGCCAGTGGCGGTTCCGTCAACTCGGTGAAGAGCGCCCCGGCGGCCTCGTGCAACACGAGCACCACATCGCTGCTCGACACCCGCTCGACGAGCGCGGCGGTGTTCAGCGGGCCGGACACCGGCGGGATGAAGGCGCGACGGGACTGCCGGGCCGCCGACCGCGCGACCGCGCGCCACCGGCGCAACCCCTTGTCTGCGCGGTCCCCGTCCCAGCGCGCCACGCAGCGCGCGGCCTGCCAGGCCACCACTTCGTCGGCGCCGGCCTCGGTGGCCAACTCCACCGCCAGCTCCGAGCGCTCCGATTTGGGGATGGCCTGCACGACGGTCACGGCCGGACGCGCGGGCGCCACCGACCGCCGCGCCAGCACGGTGGCGCGCACCTCCCGTTTGGCGGTGCCGTCCACCACGCAGTCCGCCAACTCCCCGGCGCCGTCGCCGACCACGATGCGTTCACCGGGTCGCAGGCGCCGCACGGTGGCGGCGTGAAATCCCTCGTCACCCTCGACGACGGCGACGTCCCCGACGTCGGGGACCTGATCGAGATAGAACAGTGCGTGCGAAATCGGGGCTATGGCTTCCTGTTGGCTTCCTGCACTCAGCGGCCGGTGAAGGTTTCCCGCAGCCGGCTGAAGATCCCGCCGCCGTTGGTGTGCCCGGCGGCGTGCGCGGACCTGACCTCGGCGACGTCGCGGCTGCGGTTCTCCTTGAGCTGACGCAGCAGGTCGGTGTCGGCCGGTTCCAGCTTGGTCGGCACCACGACCTCGATGTGGGCGTGCAGATCGCCGCGCACCCCCGAGCGCAGATGCGGCATGCCGTGTCCGCGCAGGGTGGTGACCGAACCGGGCTGGATACCGGCCGGGATGGTGATCTCGACGGGACCGTCCAGGATGGCGTCGACGGTGACCGTGGTGCCCAGCGCCGCGTCGACCATCGGCACCTCGACGGTGCAGTGCAGGTCGTCGCCGTCGCGGACGAAGATGTCGTGCGGCTGCTCGTGCACCTCGACGTACAGGTCGCCGGCCGGGCCGCCGCCGGGGCCGACCTCGCCTTGGGCGGCCAGTCGCACCCGCATGCCGTCGCCGACACCGGCGGGGATCTTGACGCTGATCTGCCGGCGGGCGCGCACCCGGCCGTCGCCGCCGCAGTGGTGGCACGGGTCGGGAATCACCTCGCCGATGCCGCGGCAGGTGGGACACGGCCGCGAGGTCATCACCTGGCCGAGCAGGGAGCGCTGCACGCTGGAGACCTCGCCCAGCCCGCCGCAGGTGTCACAGGCGATCGGCTTGGAGTCGCCGTTGGTGCCCTTGCCGTGGCAGCGGTCGCACAGCACCGCGGTGTCGACGGTGACCTGCTTGGTCACGCCGGTCGCGCATTCGGTGAGGTCCAGCCGCATCCGCAGCAGCGAATCGGAGCCGGGCCGAACCCGGCCGACGGGTCCGCGCGCGGCGCCACCGCCGCCGAAGAACGCCTCGAAGACGTCGCCGAGGCCGCCGAACCCGCCGGCGAATCCGCCGTTGCCCGACCCGTTCTCGAGCGGGTCACCGCCGAGGTCGACGATGCGCCGCTTCTCCGGATCCGACAGCACCTCGTAGGCCGCCGAGATCTCTTTGAACCGGGCCTGGGCTTCCTCGTCGGGATTGACGTCGGGATGCAGCTCCCGGGCCAGCTTGCGGTAGGCGCGCTTGAGCTCCGAATCGCTGGCGCCCTTGCTCACGCCGAGAAGACCGTAGTAGTCGCGTGCCACTCGTGTTCCCCACACTTCTCTGACTAGCTGCGGGCACCGTTAACGGGTGCCCAAAACCTCACCGATGTAAAGAGCAACTGCAGCGACGCTGGCCATGGTTCCCGGATAGTCCATCCGGGTTGGTCCGAGCACGCCCATGCCGCCGTAGACCGTGTCCATTGTGCCGTATGTCGTCGACACCACCGACGTCCCGGCCATTTGCTCGGCACCGGAGGCCACCTGAGCCTCGTGCCCGATGCGCACGGTGACCTTGCCGGCCTCCTGTTGGGCCGCGAGCAGCTTGAGCACCACGACCTGCTCTTCGAGCGCTTCGAGCACCGATTTCAGCGAGCCGCCGAAATCGGCGGTGTTGGTCGTCAGGTTCGCCGTTCCGCCCGTGAGGAGACGTTCCTCACGGTGCTCGACCAGCGATTCCAGCAACACCGTCGCCGAGCGGCCGACGGCGTCGCCGAGCCCGCCGGTGCCGTCGAGTTGGCTCGCCAGGTCGGCGACCGCGACCGACGCCGCGGCCAGCTTCTTGCCGTCGAGCGCCTTGCCGAGCAGGTCGCGCAGCTGGCTGAGCTGATGTTCGTCGATGGGGTCGCCGAGTTCGGCGATGCGCTGGTCGACGCGGCCGGAGTCCGTGATGACCACCAGCAGCAGCCGGGCCGGGGTCAGGGCCACCACCTCGATGTGGCGCACGGTCGACGACGACAGCGTCGGATATTGCACCACGGCGACCTGGCGGGTGAGCTGCGCCAGCAACCGCACCGAGCGGCGCAGCACGTCGTCGAGGTCGACGCCGGATTCCAGGAAGGTCAGGATCGCGCGGCGCTCCGGTACCGACATCGGCTTGACGTGGTCGAGGCGGTCGACGAACTCGCGGTAGCCCTTCTCGGTGGGGACCCGCCCGGAGCTGGTGTGCGGCTGGGCGATGTAACCCTCGGCCTCCAGGACCGCCATGTCGTTGCGGATGGTCGCGCTGGACACGCCGAGGTTGTGCCGCTCGACCAAGGACTTGGACCCGATGGGCTCCTTGGTGGACACGAAGTCGGCGACGATGGCGCGAAGCACTTCGAAGCGACGATCGTCGGCACTGCTCATTGACAAACCACCCTTCTGAGTCCGCAAACGACAACCCCGAGTGCCAGTTTACGGTCCGCCCGGGTCAGCGGGCCGTTCACCGACTAGCCTCGAGGGTTGCACGTCGAGCTGGGGGCTGGCACGGGAGACGATCTGGGGATGATTTTCAAAGGCGTCCGGGACGGCAAACCCTACCCCGAGCACGGCCTGACCCACCGGGACTGGTCGAAGATCCCGCCGCGGCAGATTCGTCTCGACGAGTTGGTGACGACCACCACGGTGCTCGCCCTGGACCGGCTGCTCTCCGAGGACTCGACCTTCTACGGCGATCTGTTTCCGCACGCGGTCAAGTGGCAGGGCATCGTCTACCTCGAGGACGGCCTGCACCGCGCGGTGCGGGCGGCCCTGCGCAACCGCACGGTGTTGCACGCGCGGCTGTTCGACATGGATGTGCTGGCCCCGGCCTGAGGGTGCCGCGGTCGGCCGCTAGCCGACGGCCTCGCGCAGGCTGCGCGGACGAATGTCGGCCCAGTGCGCCTCGATGTAGGCCAGACACTGCGCGCGGGTGCTCTCGCCGAAGACGCTGCGCCAACCCGCGGGGACGTCGGCGAACGACGGCCACAGGCTGTGCTGCTCCTCGTCGTTGATCAACACCAGGAACGTGGCGTTGTCGTCATCGAAGGGGTTGGTGCTCACAGCTTCTCCTACTCACGCGGTCGGCGTTATCGGTCAGGTTGGCGCCCAGCACGCGGTCGGACAGCAGTCCGAGGCAGCTGAGGTTCGGAAAGCCCGGTCCCTGGTTGAGTCCGGACAGGTTGGGCAGGAACAACTTCGGTGCCAGGTGCGAGACGGCCAGGTCGTAGCCCATCGACTCCTGCAGCCGCTCCCCCGTCATCGGTCCGCCGAGGCTCAACTCGATGAGATCCAACGCGTCCTGGTTGAACAGTTCGGTGAACCACAACGGGTCGGCGCCGGAGCCGTCGATCACCAGGTCGAAGCCGTGCACGGTCTCCAGCGACTCGCCGCCGCGGTCGGTGTGCAGCGTGAGCCGGATCTGCTCGTCGCGGGCGACGGCGTGCGCCACCCGACCACGCAGGTGCCGGATGCGGTCGTCGGCCAACAGCGCATCCTGCACGCGCGCGGAGAACACCCCGCGGTCGGTGCGGGCGATCGCGTCCTTGCGTTCGGCCAGCGTCAGGCCCGACCAGTGCGTGGGATCGGAGAACAGCGTGTTCTCGAAGAACCCCTCGCCGCGGGTGAACAGCGTCACCTGCGGCGAGATCACGGTGATGGTCGAAACACGGTGCGCGAAAAGCTCGTTCAGGATCGCCGCGGCGGTCTCGCCGCCGCCGATCACCACCACCCGCTTGGCGCTGATCCGCTCGTGCGCGGCGGCGCGGTGCCAGAACTCGGCGATGGACAGCACCCGCGGATTGCCGGGCAGGATGGACCGCTCGGGCTGGCCAGGCCCGGTCACCATCACCGCGTCGGCGCTGATGGTGGTCTCCTCGGTGGTCAGTGCCCAGCGCCGGCCGTCCATCCCGATGCCGGCGACCTCGCCGCGCACCACGTTCATCCCGACGGCGTCGGCCACCCAGCGCAGGTACTGCGCCCATTTGCGGTGCGCCGGGGCGGGGCGGCCGCGGTCGATCCACTCGGCGAACTGCCCGGTGGCCACCAGGTGCGACTGCCAGCTGTAGCGCATCATCTGCTCGTCGAGTTCGCCGTTGCGCCGGGGCACCAGCGACGACCGGTACGGAAAGCCGACGTCCTTCTCGGGGCCGGTGCCCAACCGGTGGTGTCCGTCGGTCCAGCCGCCGGCCGGCAGCCAGTTCGCGGCCACCGCGCTGCGTTCCACCGCGACGACGTCGGGCACCGGGACGCCCATCTGACGCAGCACCGCGGCCTTGGCGGCCACCGCGACCGCCTTGGGTCCGGCGCCGATGATTGCCAGCGTGCCGGTCATGAGGTGACCTCCCGTAATGCGTCCTCCCACAGCGATTGCAGGACGGCGATGTCGTCGGTGGAGAAGATGTCGGGCAGCGCCCGCCATTGGGTGGCGAGCATCGGCGCGTCACCGCCGGCCGGGTCGAGCATGACCGCGGCCGTCACCGTCAATTCGTGCAGCACCGCCAGGTCGGGTTCGGGCAGCAGCGAGGCACCGGCGAGCAGCGTGCGGTCCAACTCGGCCACCCCGCCGCGCGCGGCTTCGGTGCGGCCGAGATAGTTCAGCATGACCTGCGGCTCGGCATGCTCGCGCAGCCGCGCGGCGGTCTCGGGACGGAGGTAGCGCAGCAGCCCGTAATCGAGGCCGTCGCCCGGGATTTCGGGCAGGCCCGCCTCGGGCCGCACCCGCAGCGGGTAGATCGCACTGAACAGGCCGATGGTTTCGCCGGTGTCGGTGCTGCCGTCGGGGTCGACGACGGTGTCGGCCCGACCGTGGGTCTCCAACGCCAACAACGGGATCGGGGTGGGCTGTCCGCGTCGTTGCCGCCACGCGGTCACCATGCGCGAGGCCGCGGCGGCCAGCAGGTCGGTCATCGGCACCGGCGCCGCCAACAGCCGCGCGGTCACGTCGACGGCGGTGATCGAAATGCTGACCTGGAGATGCTCGGCGCGGTCGGTGTCCGGGCGGACCCGGCGGGTCCCGAGATCGGGGTCCGGTCCCTGCAGTTGGTCCAGCCAGAATCCGCAGGTATCCAGGTCGCGGGCGCGCTCGCCGAGCAGCTGCGACCAGCGCCGGTAGCCGGTGTGCTCGCGCACCGGCGCGGGTTGGTGCCCGCCGGCCAGCGCGTGCCAACCGGCGTCCAACTCGCCGAGCAGGATGCGCCACGACGCCGGATCCAGCGCCAACACGTGGGCGGTCAGCACCAACACGCCGGGCCCGTCGGCCTCCCGGACCCACACCGCCGAGAGCAGTCGGCCCTGTTGGGGGTCAAGGCTTTCCACCGACCGCCGGGTCTGTTCGAGGACGACGTCGGCCAGCTCACCGTCGGCGTGCACCTCGGTGAACACCTCGATGTCGGTGGCCGGCAGCAGGGCCATGGTGTCGGGGTCGAGGCGGCAGCGCAGCACCTCGTGACCCGCGACGATCGCCCGCAGCAACGCGCGCAGCTGGTCGCCGGTGGTGCCCGCGGGCAGCCTGACGGCCTCGGTCTGCGCGAGTCGCCGCGGCGAGCCGTACTGGTAGAGCCAATGCACGTTGGGCAGCACCGGGATCGGGCCGTCGCCGCCGTCGTCTGCCGCCGGTCCCGCCGCGGCGGCGTGCGCGGCCTCGGCGTCTATCGCGGCCGCCAGTTCGCGGATCGAACCGCACTCGAGCATCAGCCGGGCCCGCAACGCGATTCCGCGCCGGCGCGCGGCCTGCACCACCGACAGCGCGACGATGCTGTCCAGCCCCAGCGAGAGCAGATCCGCGGCGACGTCCACCGTGGGGGTCTCCAGTAGTTCGGTCACCACCGCGGCCAGGGCGAGTTCGGTGGCGGTTTCCGGGCGGGCCACCGGTCCGTCGTCGGCGTCGCCGTCGGCGGCCACCAGTGCCCGCTCGTCGACCTTGCCGTGCGCGGTCAGCGGCAGTTCGTCGAGCACGACGATGCGGTGGGGCACCAAATACCGGGGCAACCGCGTCGCCAACATGGCGCGGACCTCGGCGACCGACAGTTCGGTGCCTGGTGTGGCGAGGTAGGCGATCAGCCGCGGCCCGCTGCGGTGCGAACGCACCGCGACGTGCGCGGCCTGCACCGCCGGGTGGGTCAGCAGCACCGCCGTGATCTCCCCGGGCTCGACCCGGTAGCCGCGGATCTTGACCTGATCGTCGGAGCGGCCGAGGTACTGCAGCGTCCCGTTGGTGTTGCGGCGCACCACATCCCCGGTCCGGTACATCCGGGCACCCGGGTTGGCCGGGTCGGCGACGAACCGCCCCGCGGTCTCGGCGGGTCGGCCCAGGTAGCCGCGGCACACCTGCGCACCGGACAGGTACAGCTCGCCGGCGACACCGTCGGGGACCGGGCGCAGCCAGGAGTCGAGCACCTGGGCACCGGTGTCGGTGGTGGGCCGGCCGATGGTCGGCTGCGGGTGTTCGGCGATCGGGGCGACGACGGCCTCGACGGTCGTCTCGGTCGGGCCGTAGCAGTTGTAGGCGGCCATTCCGGTGCGTTCGCATGCCGTCCGGATGTTGCGCCAGGTGCCGACGCCGATGGCCTCGCCGCCCAACGCCAGCACCGCCAACGGCACGCGCGTCAGCAGCCCGACGTGGTAGAGCTGCGCGAACATCGATGGCGTGGTGTCGATCATGTCGATGCCGTGCCGTTCGATCACCGCCACCAGCCCCTCGGCGTCGCGTTGCACGTCGTCGCCGACGATGTGCACGCGGTGGCCGTCGAGCAACCCCGCCAGTGGTTGCCACGCGGCGTCGAACGTGAACGACCAGGCATGCGCGATCCGCACCGGGCGCCCGAGACGCTCGGCGGCGGGGCGCAGCACCTGCTCGACGTGGTCACCGGCGTACGCCAGCAGCGCACCGTGAGTTCCGATGACACCCTTGGGCTTTCCGGTGGTGCCGGAGGTGAACACCGCGTAGGCGGCGTGCTCGGCGGTGGTGCGGGCGGGCCGGTAGTCGGCGGGCGGGTCGTCGGTGATCGCGGGCCAGTCGGCGTCGATGACCGCCTGCGCGTTGCTCTGCGCGAGGATGTCGGCGATGCGTTCGGCGGGCATCCCGGGATCCAGCGGGACGATCATCGCGCCGGCCTTGAGCACCGCCAGCATCGCGACCACATACTGCGGGCCGCGGGACAGGTTGATCGCCACCGGCGATTCGGCCGCGACACCGCGCGCCAGCAGCGCCGCGGCAAGCCGGTCGGCGGCGCGATCCAGTTCGGCGTAGGTCATTTCACCGTCGGCATGGCTCAGGGCGACGGCATCGGGGCAGTCCCGGGCGACCTCGGCGAATCGGGCGTGTACACCGGCCCCGGCCCCGGCGCGGGGCGCCGCCGGGGTGGCTTGTGCGGCCGTGCTGATCCGCTCGGCCTCGTCGGCGAACAGCGCGCTGACCTCGCGCAGCGGTCGGTCCCAGCCGGCGATCAGGGCCTCGGTGATCGTGATCAACCGTCGCCCCAGGCCGGCGGGATCGATCGGGCCCAGGGCCCCCTCGAGCGTTTCGACGAGCACGGTCAGTTCGCCGTCGGTGAGGTGCGCGGCGATGGTGACCGGGAAGTGCGACAGGCTCTCCAGCGCGGCCGGGGTGAAAGTGGCGCCGTTGGCGCTGAATTCGCCGCCGCCGATCAGCCCACCGGGTGGGAAGTTCTCGTACACCAGCAGGGTGTCGAACATCTCGCCGATACCGGCGAGCGCGCGCAACTCGGCGTGCGCGAGGTAGCTGTGCTCACGCAGTTCGGCGGCGGTGCGCTGCAGCGCCGCGCACTGCTCCCCCACGCTGCGCTGCGGATCCAGCCGGACCCGCAGCGGCACGGTGTTGATGAACAGTCCGACCATCGATTCCACGCCGGACAGTTCGTCGGGGCGGCCCGACACCGTCATGCCGAAGACCACATCGGAGCGGTCGGTGAAGACCGAAAGCAGGGTGGCCCAGGCCATTTGAACGACAGTGTTCAGGGTCATCCGGCGGCCGCGGGCGGCCTCGGCCAGCGCGGTCGTGGCCGCCTGGTCCAGTCGCACCTCGCTGCGGCTCGGCAGCCCGGGCGCGGGTTCGATGTCGGTCAGCGCGGGCGTCAGCAGGGTCGGCCCGGCCAGGCCGGCCAGGTGTCGTTCCCACACCGCGCGGCCGGCCTGCTGGTCACGGTTGGCCAGCCAGCCGATGTAGTCGCGGTACGGCCGCGGCGTAGTCGGTAGCGCGGCGGCGTCGCCACCGGAGCGGTACAGCGTGATCAACTCGCCGACGAACAGCGGCAGCGACCAGCCGTCGATGATGATGTGATGCGCCATCACGGCCAACCGCCACCGCTGCTGCGGCATCTCGATCAGCAGAAATCGGATGGCGGGTCCGCGTTCGAGGTCGAAGGGCCGCGCCCGTTCGGCGGCCTCGAGGGTGGCGGCCGCTGCGGCGGTGCCCGCGCTCAGCTGCGTCCACGGCACCTCGATCTGCCTCGGGACCACCTGCACGGTGCGGCTCAGGTTGCCCCGGAAGAAGCTGGCCCGCAGGTTCGGGTGCCGCACCAGCATCAGTGCGGCACACTCGCGCAGCAGCGCGGCGTCCAACGTGCCGGTGACGTCGGCGGCCATCGCGATGACGTACGGGTCGGGTCGGCCGTCGGGGTCGGTGCCGGCCAGCGTCGTCATCGAGTACAGCCCCTGCTGAAGCGGGCTCAGCGCGATGACGTCCTCGATCGCGGGTGCCTGGCTGGTCTGATCCGTGGAAGTCACTGCGCCCCGTTCTGGGTGCCCCAGGAGGCGGTCAGATCGGCCAGTTCGTCGGCGGACAGGCCCGAGGCCGCCATCGGTGCGTGGCGGGTCTGCGCGCTGTCGTCGGGGGCGTCGCCGCTCGGCGAGGCGGCCCCGATCTCCGGCGCGGTGTCGACCACGGCGGCGAGCTCCTGCAGCACGGGATGCTCGAACACCATCCGCGCCTTGAGGTTCAGGCCGACGTCGCGCGCCCGCGCCGCCAACTGCACGGCCAGGATGCTGTCGCCGCCGAGGGTGAAGAAGTCGTCGTGGCGGCCGACATCGGTGACGTCGAGGACCTCTTCGAGCAGCGCCGCCAGCGTCCGCTCGGTGTCGGTGCTCGGCGGTTCGCTCGCACGCGCAGCCGCCGCCGGTGGGGCGACGGCGACGTCGGTGCGGCCGATCAGCTCCAGCACCCCATCGGGGCGCCAGCGGCCCCGTTCCCCGGTGCGGTACAGCCGCGAATCGGATTCTGCACCATCCGGATTGCCGAACGGATTCGCGACGAACCGGACCGCGGTCTGCGCCGCCCCGCTGCATTGGGCCGCGGCCAGCGGTCCGCCGGCCGTATAGATCTCACCCACGACGCCGACCGGGACACACTTGAGGGTCTCGTCGAGCACATAGGCCCGCGCGGCGCCGCCGGCGGCACTCCACTCGGTGAGGATGCGGCGGCGCTCGGCCGCATCGACGACCTCGATGTCGCGCAGCGCGACATCGGGATTGTCGGCGAAGGCCTCGACCACCCGACTGAGCCAGTCCGCGAACCGCACCATGGTGTCACGGTCGTACAGCTCGGCACGGTAGATGGCGTGGCAACGGTAGCCATCCTCGCCGGCGAAGAAGCTCAGCTGCAGATCCGCGTGTGCGGCATCGAAATCCGGCTCCAGGGCCGAGAACGTGGTAGGCGCTTTGCCGCGTTCGGCCCCGCTGTCGATCACCCGGTCGGTCGGCAGCTGCTCGCGCACGTGGACGACGACGCCGAACAGGGGGTTGCGCGACAACGAGCGCACCGGGCTCACCGCGTCGACCACCTGATCGAACGGCAGATCCTGATGCGCGTAGGCGGCCAGCGCCATCTCCCGGGTACGCCCCAGCAGTTCGCGCACGGTCGGATTGCCGCGCAGGTCATTACGCAGCACCAGGATGTTGATGAAGAACCCGATGAGCTGATCCAGTTCGGCCTCGGTACGCCCGGCCACCGGGCTGCCGATCGGGATGTCCAGTCCCCCACCGGCCTTGTGCAGCGCCACGGCCACCGCGGCCTGCAGGATCATGAACTCGGTGACGCCGAGCTCGGCGCCCAGCGCGGTCAACCGCTGCCGGGTCGCGGCCCCCAGCTCGAAGGCGATCGCATCGCCGACGCCGCTGAGCACCGGCGGGCGCGGGTGATCCGGACGCAGCCCGGTCTCGGCCGGCAGCCCCTGCAACTGTTCGATCCAATACTCGCGTTGCGGCCCAGCGATTCCGGTGTTCTCGGACAGCAGCTCGGCCTGCCAGGCGCCGTAGTCGGCGTACTGCACCGGCAGCGGTGCCCAGGTCGGGGCCTCGCCGCCGCAGCGCGCCAGGTAGGCGACCAGCAGATCGGTGAACAGCACCGTGGCCGACCAGTGATCGCCGGCGATGTGGTGCATCGTCAGCGCCAGCACGTGCGCGCCGTCAGCGCGCAGCACCGCGGCCCGGATCGGCCACTCGTGCTCCAGGTCGAAGATGTGGGCGCGCTCGGCGTCCAACTGCGCGGTGATCCACTGCGCGTCCGCGCCGTCCGCGACGCGCACAGCCAACCCGGCCGCGGCGTTCACGATCTGATACGGCACGCCGTCGATCTCCCGGTAGGTGGTGCGCAGGATCTCGTGCCGATCCACCAGATCGCCCACCGCGGCGCACAACGCCGCGGTGTCCACGGGCCCGCTCAGCTTCGCCGCGAACGGAATGTTGTTGACCACGCTGGGACCGTCGACCCGGTAGGTGAACCAACTGCGCAGCTGCGACGACGACAGCGGTGCCGGACCCTCGTGCGGGGTCGGCACCAGTCGCGGTCGCGTGGGCCCGGCGGTACCGGCCGCCAACGCATCGATGTGCGCGGCGATCTCGGCGACGGTCGCCAGTTCGAAGACCTCGCGCACCCCGATGTCGACACCGCACGTCGAGCGCACGGCCGCAACGAGTTTCGTGGCCAACAGCGAGTGCCCACCGAGGTCGAAGAACGAGTCGTCGGCGCCGACCCGCGGCCGCGCCAGCAGCTGCGCGAACAGGCCGGCGACCTGGCGTTCGGTGGCGGTGGACGGTTCCCGGAACACGGTGGTGGCCACGATCTCGGGACGCGGCAGCGCGGTCTTGTCGATCTTGCCGTGCGAGGTGATCGGGATCTCCTCGAGCACCACGTATCCCGCCGGCACCATGTACTCGGGCAGGGCGGCGGCGACGCGGGTGCGGATCCGGTCGACGTCGACGGTCTCCAGCGGCTCCCCCGCCACCGGGGTCAGATAGCCCACCAGGCTCTTGCCCAGCTGCGGCAGGTCACTGACGACGACGACGGCCTGGCCGACGCTCGGGTCGACCGAGATCGCCGCGGCCACATCGCCCAATTCGATGCGGAAGCCGCGGATCTTGACCTGTTCGTCGGCGCGGCCGACGAACTCGATGTCGCCGTCGGCGTTGCGGCGCGCCAGATCGCCGGAGCGGTACAGCCGCGCGCCGGGGGTGAACGGGTCGGCGACAAAGCGTTCGGCGGTCAGGCCGGGCCGGCGATGGTAACCGTGGGCGACATGGGTGCCGCCGATGTAGATCTCGCCGATGACGCCGACCGGGACCGGCTGCAGCGCGTCGTCGAGCAGATACAGCTGCGTGTTGATCTTGGGCTTGCCGATCGGCACGATCCGGGTGCCCTGCTTGCCCTGCACCTTGAATCGGCTGGCGTTGACCACCGTTTCGGTGGGCCCGTAGAAGTTGTGCAGCATCGCGTCGAAGGTGGCGTGGAACTTGTCGGCCACCTCGCCGGGCAGCGGTTCGCCGCCGATGGGCACGCGTTGCAGCGTGCGCCACTGGTTGACGCCGGGCAGCGACAGGAACAGACCCAGCAGCGACGGCACGAAGTGCATCGCGGTGATGCCCTCGTCGCGTAGCAGATCGGTCAGATAGCCGATGTCGTTGAGCCCGCCCGGCTTGTGGATGACGATCCGGGCCCCGCAGGCCAGGGTGCCGAACACTTCGCCGATCGAGATGTCGAAGCTGGGCGAGGCCACCTGCAGCAACCGGTCGTTCGCGTCGATCTGATAATCGCCCTGGAACCAGACGAAGTACTCCGCGATGGGCCGGTGCGGCACCGGCACCCCCTTGGGCAGTCCGGTGGTGCCCGAGGTGTAGATCAGATACGCGGTGTTCTGCGGGGTCAGTGGGCGCACCCGATCGGCATCGGTGGGGTTGTCGGTCCGGTAGCCCTCCAACCCCGTGATCGGCTCGCGGATAACGAGTTTCGCGTCGCAGTCACCGAGGATGAACGACAGCCGGTCCGCCGGGTAGGTCGGGTCGACCGGCAGGTACACCGCGCCGGCCTTGACGATCCCGAGCGCGATGATCACCAGTTCGGGTGACTTGTCCAGCAACACCGCGACGCGGTCCTCGGCGCCGATGCCCTGCTCGATGAGCCAGTGCGCCACCTGATTGGCCGACTCGTTGATCTCGCGGTAGCTGAAGCGTCGGCCCTCGTAGACCACCGCGACGGCGTCGGGGGTCCGCTCGACCTGCGCGGTCACCAGGTCACCGAGCGTCGACGGCGGGGTGTCGAACTGCTCGCCGCGTGACATCTCCGCGAGCCACGCGGCATCCGCGTCGTCGAGCAGGCGCAGCCGGGCCAGCGCGGTGTCCGGGGACTGCAGCGCGCTGTCCAACAGCACCGCGAAATGATCGAGCAGCTGTTGCGCCAGGGCGGGCTCCAGGATCTCCACCAGGTGCTCGGCCTCGACCAGCGCTCCGGTGCGGTCGAATTCGACCATGAAGCCCAGCGGCAGCTGGGTCAGCTGGCCCCGCAGTTCGGCGCGACGGCACTGCACACCCGGCGGGCAGAAGCCGCCGCCGTCGGGTTCGCGGAAACCGAAGCTGACCCGGGTCAGACGTTCGGCGCCGTGGCGGCGGTCGGGGTTGAGTTCGCGGACCATCCGGTCGAGGTTGACCCGCTGATGCGCGAAGGCGCCCAGCGCGGTTTCGCGGGTCTGGGCCAGCAGTTCCCGGAAGGTGAGCGTGGCGGCGGGTCGCAACCGCATGGCCACGGTGTTGCCGTAGTAGCCGATGGTGTCCTCGGCGTCGGCGTCGCGGTTGAGCACCGGGGTGACCACCAGGAAGTCATCGCTGTGGGTGTAGCGGTGGATCAGCGCGCCGAACGCCGCGAGCAGCACCATGTACGGCGTGCAGCCGGATTCCCTGGCCAGCTCGGCGATGCGCTCGGCGGTACCGGCCGACAGCCGCACCGCACTGCGGGCCGAACGCCAACTGCTCGGCACCGCCGAACCACTCGGACCGGGCAGCTCGAGCGGTTCGGGCATGTCGGCCATCACGGTGCGCCAGTAGGCGATGTCGTCCTCGACGGTGGCGGTGTCGATGCCGCCCGGGCCGCCCGTCCGGCGCGGTTCCGGGTCCAGCCCCGCACCGGTGTAGGCGCGGGTCAGGTCGCCGAAGAACACCCGCCACGCGCCGTCGTCCCAGGCGATGTGGTGGGCCACCAACAGCAGCACGTGTTCGTCGGGTGCGGTGCGCACCAGCGTGATTCGCAGCGGCGAATCCTGGGTCAGGTCGAAGGGTGCGGCGAACTCCCGCTGCGCCAGCACCTCCAGCCGCAGCTGCCGGGCGCGCTCGGAAAGCTCCGCGAGGTCATGCATGGTCCACGCCGGACGCAGATCGGGATCCACCTTTGGATGGGGTGCACCGTTCTGATCGGCGTGATAGGTGGTCCGCAGCACGCTGTGGCGTCCGGCGACCGCGTCGACGGCCTCGTGCAGCTTGGCGGCGTCCAGCACGCCGGTGAGGCGATAGGACACCGCGATGTTCAGCAGCGCCCCGCTCGGATCGGCGGCCTGCACGAACCACATCCGCAGCTGACCGTCCGACAGGGCCGGTGCCGCCGCGCCGGCGGCCGGTGCCTCGTCGCGCGCGCTGGCGAGGCCGCGTTCGCTCAGCTTGCGCCGCATCAGCTCGAGACGCCGGTCTTCGAGAGAGGTTTCAGTCACGGGGCGTTCGCTTTCTGTAGATCACGGAGTCGCATTCGACGTGGGATCGAGATTGGCATCGCGATCCGCGTCGAGATCGGAGACGAGTTCAGTGCCGGTGATGCCGCCGAGTAGGCGGGCCAGCGGGACGGTGCGCCCGATGCTGCGTTTGAGTCGCTTGCGCAAATCGAGCGCCAGCAGCGAGTCGACACCCAGGTCGAACAGCGAGGACGTCAGATCCAGCGCGTCGGGTTGCGGGACACTGAGCACCGCGGCCAGGTGGGCGCGCACCACCGCGGCGGTGCCGGCCCCGGTGTCGGGGGTGTCCGCGGCGTCGGGTTCGGGGTGCGCGTGATCCAGGCTGGACAGAAAGAGGCGCAGCCGGTCCGGGTCGGCGGCGAGCACCATCGGGTCCACCGAGTAGTCGCGCAGGCTGGCCGCGATCGCGAGCTCCGGTGCCAGCTGCCGCAGCCCGGACCGCTCGATCCGGGCGATCTCATCGGCGTCGACGATCCCGCCGGCGGGCCACAGTCCCCAGCGCACCGCGATGCAGTGCCGGCCGGTCGCGCGCAGCCCGGCGGCCATCACCTCGAGCATCCGGTTGGCCGCCGAATAGGCGGCATGGCCCTGCCCGCCCCACACCGCGGACATCGACGAGCACAACAGGATTCGGCAGTCCGCGCGCAGCGGCCAGTGCTCGAGCAGCCGCACCAGCCCGATCACTTTGGCCCCCAACGAGTGCTGGAAGGCCGCGGCGTCCACCGGGGTCGTCGCGCCGAAGCCGGCCGCGCCGGCGGCGTGCACCACCACGGTGGCACCGTCGCCGCCGAATTCGGCGGCCGCCGCGCGCACCTGCCCCTCGTCGGTGAGATCGCAAGCGACGGAGACCACTTCGGTGCCGAACCGCGTCCCGAGTTCGGCAACCAACGCCGCGGCGGCACCGCGGCGGCTCACCATCACGATGCGACGGGCGCCGCGTTCGGCGAGGTAGCGGGCATAGTGCGTGCCGATTGCCCCGGCGGCGCCGGTGATCACGACGTTGTCGAGCAGGCCGGTGTCCAGCGGCCAGCCCGGTGCGTGCAGCGTGGACCCGGTCAGCAGCCCCAACTCGCGGCGGAACCGTTGTGGGTGCCCCTGGCCCCATCGCAGCGCGAGCGAACCCGATCCCGCGAGGACGGTCTCGAGCACGTGGGTAGCCTCGGCGGGGCGCACCTGCTGCGGTGGCACCGGCACGTCGAGGTGATGGAAGGCCCGGTCGGGGTGGTCGAGACCGATGCTGCGGTAGGCGGCGGCCAGCGCCGCGGTCAACAGCGACGGCACCGGCTCGGTCGCGGCGATCTGTTCGCCGGCCGTGGTGATCAGCCACACCTGCCGACACCCGGGGCCCATCTCGTCGACAAAGCTCAGCAGTCCGGCATCGACGAGGCCCGCCAAGGTCGCGGCCGCGGCCGCGGCATCGGGCACCTCCACGTCGGGGGCGACCAGGACGAGTACCTCGGCCTCGGCGGGGGCGACCTCGACCGCGGCCGACTGCGCGGCCAGTCCCGCGCGCAGCACCTCGCTCAGCGCCGACGGGCGTCCCAGCGGCAGCACCGCCACGCTCCGCGGCGTCGCCGGCGCAGCGGCGAAGTCCTGGACGGGCACCCAGGTTTCGGCCGAGACCGTCAGCGACGGCATGGGGTCCAGTGGTTCCCGGCCCGCCCACAGCGCGGTGGCGCGCATCGGGGCGTTCGGGAAGTGCGGCAACCCGGGCGCCGGGTCACCGGCGGCCTCCGGTGCCCGCCACCGGTAGGTGGGATCGGCGACCGCGACGGCCGCCAGGTTGGCGCTCAACTGGTCGACCACGGGGGTGTCGCGGTGCCCGGTTCCGACCAGCACCGCCGAGTCCGGGGCCCGCTCGGCGACCGCGTGCAGCAGCGCCGGGTGGCTGGACAGCTCGACGAAGACGGTTGCGCCGCAGTCCAGTGCGGCCTGTGCGGCGCGGTCGAAGCGCACGGTGTTGCGCAGGTTGGCATACCAGTAGTCGGCAAACGGTGTGCTGGGGGCGACCACCGACCCGGTGGTGCCGCCGATGAACTGCACCGCAGTTTCCGCGAATCCACCCCGACGGCCGGTTTCGGTCAGTCGGCCGTGCACCCAGTCCCGCAGCGGCTCCAGCACGCTGGTGTGCACCGGGAAGTTGACGGTGATCTCGCGGCCGAGTTGGCCGCGCTCGCGCACCCGGCGCACCGCGTCGGTCACGGCGTCGGCATCGCCGGAGATCGCCACCGCGGTGCTGGCGTTGATGACCGACAGTTCCAGCCAGCCCGGCGTGGCGTCGATGAGTTCCCGGGCGGCCGCCGGGCTGATGCCCAACGCGGCCACCGCATAGCGGCCGCTGAGGCGGTCGACGACGCCGGCGCGCGCGGCGACCACGCCGATCGCGGTCGGCAGGTCGATGGCGCCGGCGAGGTAGGCCGCCGCGATCTCGCCGAGGCTGTGGCCGACGGTGATGTCCGCGACGATGCCGTGGTCCCGCCACAGCGCGGCCAGGCCGACGGCATGGGCGAACTGGGCACCCTGAATCTCGATCTCGGAGAACGACTCCGGCGCGTCGACCGCGGTCAGGTAGCGCAGCGGGGCGGCCCACCCGAGTGTCGCGAACCCGCTGCCGCAGGCGTCCACCGCATCCCGATAGGCGGGGAACTCCCGGTAGGCGTCGGCACCCATGCCGGGGCGCTGCGCGCCCTGACCGGGCACCACGAACGCAATGCGAGGGGCCGATCCGGGCACGGCCGACGCCACCAACGGATGCGGTTCACCGCGGGCGACGGCGCGCAGTGCGGCGCTGAGTTCGTCGCGGTCCGCTGCGAGCACCGCCGTCCGGTGGCGCCGAATCCGCCTGGTGTGCAGCACCTGGGCGGCCACCTCATCGACGGTGACCGCGCTGTTGCGGTGCAGGTAGGCCAGGATGGCCGCGGCGTCAGTGGCGATCAGGTCGCCGGCGTGCGCGCTGAGCAGCACCGGGACGCGAGCATCGGGCCAGCCGGCGGTGCGGGTCACGACGCCGCCCGTTGCGCGCCGATATCCGGGGTCTCCGGCATCGCCACGATGACGTGGGTGTTGGTGCCGCTCATCCCGAACGCCGAGACCGCGGCCACCCGCTGACCGGCGGTGGCCGGCCACGGCGTCAGCTTCTCCGCCAGCCGCAGACCCTGGTTGTCCCAGTCGATTTCGCGGCTGCGCTCGTCGACGTGCAGCGTGGGCGGGATACCGGCGTGTTCGGCGGCGACGAGCACCTTGGCCAGCCCCAGCGCGCCGGCTGCGGCCTGAGCGTGTCCGAGGTAGGATTTCACCGACCCGAGCACCGGTCCGGTGCCGGGGGCTGCGGCGCCGTAGGTGGCCGTCAATGCACGCAGTTCGGTGCGGTCCCCCAACGTGGTGCCGGTGCCGTGGCCCTCGACGACGTCGACCTCGGCGGGACCGAGGCCGGCCTGCTCGAGCGCCCGCCGGAACAGCCGGATCTGTGCCTGTTCGCTCGGGGCGGTCAGGCCGGTGGTGCGACCGTCGGAGTTCAGCGCGCTGGCGCGCACCTCGGCCAGGATCCGGCGCCCGGACCGCTCGGCGGCGGAGCGGCGCTGCAGCAGGAACATCGCCGCGCCCTCGGCCCAGACCGTGCCGGTGGCGTGCCCGCTGTACGGGCGGCAGTGCCCGTCGTCGGACAGTGCGTGCTGTTTGGCGAACTCGACGAAGTATCCCGGTGAACCCATCACGCACACCCCACCGGCCAGTGCCAGGTCACAGTCGCCGGCGCGCAGGGCACCGACGGCGGTGTGGAAGGCGGCCAGCGCCGAGGAGCAGGAGGTGTCGATGGTCAGCGCGGGCCCGGCCAGGTCCAGGGTGTAGGCGATCCGCCCGGAGATGACCCCCAGCGCGGTGCCGGTGATCAGATGTCCGCTGTGATGCGAGAATTCGCTCATCGGTGGGCCGTACTCCAGGGTGGAGGCGCCGACATAGCAGCCCACGTCGTGGCCGGCGAGATCGTCGGGGTTGATCCCACTGTTTTCCACGGCGCGCCAGGCCAGCCGCAACGCGACCCGCTGCTGCGGATCCATCGCGACGGCCTCGCGCGGCGAGATGCCGAAGAACTCGGGGTCGAAATGTGCCGCGCTGCCCAGGAATCCACCGAGGTTGTGGATCTGTTTGAAGCCGTCCCGACGCGAGCCGTCGAACAGGTCGCCCAGCGCCCAGCCGCGGTCGGTGGGAAACGGGCCGAGGGCTTCGCGTTGGTCGCACAGCAGGGCCCAGTAGTCCTCGGCGGTCTCGACGTTGCCGGGCGTCTCCACCGCCATGCCCACGATCACCACGGCGTCACCCGGATCTCCCACGCCGTTGACCCGACCGACGGTCATCTCCGACTCACCAGCTCCGTCACCGCATCGAGGTGGTCGTTCAGGTAGAAGTGACCGCCGTCGAAGTGCGACAGGGTGAATCGGCCGGCGGTGTGCGACTGCCACCGGTCCAGCCAGTGCGGCCGGATCCGGTGGTCGCGCTCGCCACCGATGGCGTGGATGTCGGCGTTGATTTGCACCTCCGGCGCGCAGGTGTAGCCGGTGAGTGCGCGGTAGTCGGACTTGACCGCCATCGTCAGCAGTTCGGCGAAATCCTCGTCCTCGAGCAGCCGGGGGTCGGTGCCGCCGAGGTCGACCATGTCGGCCAGCACGTCGGCATCGGTGCTGGGCAGCGGCAGCACTTCGGGCACCGTGGAGGGCGCCTGTCCCGCCGAGGCCCACAAGGTGGACACCTCGATGCCGGCGCGTTCGGCCAGGCGCGCGAACTCGAACGCGACCACCGCGCCCATGCAGTGCCCGAAGAGTGTCAGCGGGCCGACCCGGTGCCAGTCGCCGGCCTCGAACAGCTGTGCGGCCAGCGCGTCGACGCTGTCGACGGGTGGGTGGGCCAGCCGGTCGGCGCGCTGCGGGTACTGCACGATGAAGCAGTCAGTGCCCTTCGCCGACAACGTCTTTGCCAGGGTGCGGTAAGCGGCGGCGGCGCCACCGGCGTGCGGGAAGATCACCACGGCGCCGGGGCGACCGGCGCCGTCGAACTTCTTGACCCAGGGCTGGAACTCGACCTCGGCGTTGGTGCTCACGGCGCCGCCGCCGAGTCGAGTGCGGAGGCCACCTCGGAGCTTTCCATGTCCGCGACTTCCAGATAGATCTCGGCGACCTGCTCGAGCCGGTCGCTGCCGGGCTCGCGGTCCTGCAGCAGGGTGGCCAGGCCGGCCACGGTGCGGGCCGCGAAGACGTCGGCCACCATCACGGTCGGGGTGTCCAGCCAGGCCCGGACCCGGGCGACCAGCTGGGTGGCCAGCACCGAATCGCCGCCCAGAGCGAAGAAGTCGGCCTCGGCGCTGAGCGAGTCGACCCGCAGCAGGCTCGCCGTGATGTCGGCGACCGCGCGCTCCAGCGGGGTCGCCGGTGCCCGCTGACTGGGCGCGGGGTCGGTGCCGCGCTGCTGCGCCACCGAGGCGAGTTGTTCGGCGACCGCCCGGCGGTCGATCTTGCCGCCCACGGTGTACGGGATGGTTTCGGCCAGCACGATGAGATCCGGAACCATGTGCGGCGGAACGAAGCCCGCCATCGCCGCGGTGATCCTCGGCACGCTCAGCCGCGAATCGGTGACGCGGACCAGCGCCGCGAGTTGCTCGCGCCGATGATCGCCGGCGGCCGGCACCACCGCGGCCACCGCGCCGTCGACGGCATCGAGGCGGTTCAGGGCGCCTTCGACCTCGCCGAGTTCGACACGATAGCCGCTGATCTTGACGCGGTGATCGGCGCGCCCCACGAATTCCAACGTGCCATCGGGCAGGTAGCGCGCCAGATCCCCGGTGCGGTACCAGGTGCTGCCGTCGTGCTCGACGAACCGTTCGGCGGTCAGGTCGGGTCGACCCCGGTAGCCGCGGGCGATGCCGCGTCCACCGACCCAGAACTCGCCGGGCACCCAATCCGGGCAGTCGGAGCCGTCGGCCGCGACCACGCGACACTTGTTGTTGGGCAAGGGCTTCCCGAGTGGTACCGCCGCCCAGTGCGTGGGCAGCTCGGCGGGCTCGCAGATGGTGTTGTGGGTGGCGGTTTCGGTGGCGCCGCCGAGACCGGCGACGCGCACCCCGGGGGCTTGCGCACGCAGCGCGCGAACCATCTCGGTGCGCACCCAGTCGCCGCCGGTGGGCACCACCCGCACCGAGGAGATCCGGCCGGAGTTGACCGCGACCAGCATCTCCAACCAGCCCGGCAGCCAGTGCAGCACGCTGACCTGATGCGTGCCGATCAGGCGCGCCCACGCGTCGGGGTTACGCCGGTCCGCCTCGTCGACCACGACGATCGAACCGCCGGCGCGCAGCATGCCGAAGATGTCGAGCACCGAGATGTCGCATTCCAGCGTCGAGAGCGCCAGGCAGCGGTCCTGCGGTCCGATCTCGAAGTGCCCGTTGATGAATTCGACGGTGTTCATCGACGCGCCGTGACTGACCTGGACACCCTTGGGTTCGCCGGTGGACCCGGAGGTGAACAGCACGTAGGCCACGTCGTCGGGGCGCGCCGAAACCGGCTCGGTGGCCGCGGCTGCGGGCCGGCCGTGCGCGATCGCCTCGGCCACCGTGATTGCCGGGACCGGTAGCCCGTCGGCCTGCGGGGTGCGGGCGCCGCACCACAGCACCGAATGCACATCGGAGCTCTGCAGGATCCGGACCGCGCGGTCCTCGGGCTGGTCGAGTCCGATCGGCAGGTATACCGCGCCGGCGGCGTGGATGCCGAGCAGCGCCGGGATCTGCTCGGCGTTTTTGGGGCCCATCACGGCCACCGCGTCCCCGGCGTTGACGCCGTGGTGCCGCAGCGTGGCGGCGACGGCGAGCGCCCGCTCGCGCAGGTGCGCGTAGCTCCACTCGCCGAGGCTGCTGAGCACCGCGGGCGCATCCGGGGTCCTCGCTGCCGACCGGAAGAATCCGTCGTGCAACGCATCTGGGCTCACCGGTGCGCTCACCGCGTTGAGCGCGGCCCGCACCGCACGTTGGTCTGGGGGTAGCGCGGTGGTGTCAAGGGTGTCCCAGGCGGCGTCGTCACCGGCCAGGCGGATCAGCTCGTCGACGTGATGGGCGAACATCGCATCCGCGACCCCCGGCCGGAATGCCTCCTCGCGCACGTCCCAGTTGATCAGCAGACCGCCGTCGAACGGGGTGGCCTGGGCGTCGAGCAGCACCTGCGGCCCCTGCGAGATGTGCCAGACGCACTTGCCGAACTGTTCGGTGACCTCGCCGTCGAACAGGTCCCCGAGGCCCAGCGCGCTGGTGAACACGAACGGCGCCAGGGTGGGCACGCCGCGGTGCCGGGTCAGGTCGCGCAGCACCGACAGCCCCGAGTAGCTGGCGTGGCGCACCGTGGTGTGCAGCGATTCCTGCACGGCCCGGGCGCGTTTGGTGGCGGTGTCGGCGCCGGTCAGGTCGACGTCGAGCAGCAACGACGAGGTGAAGTCGCCCACCAGCTTGTCGACGTCGGGGTGAAACGGCTCGCGCCCGAACATCGGCAGGTTGAGCAGGAACCGGGAGTGGGTGGACCAGCGGGCCAGCGTCCCGGCGTAGGAGGCCGCGATCGCCATCGCGGGTGTGACGCCGCGCTTGTGGGCGCCCTCGAACAGGGCCTCGCGGATGTCGGCGTCGAAGAAGTGCCAGCGGCGGGTGTTGCGGCGGGGGTTGGCCTGCTCCGACAGCGGTACCAACGGCGGCGACGGCGGCTCCGGCAGTTGCGGCACCCGCTCGGCCCACCACTGCCGGTCGGCCTCGGACACCGCCGTCGACGCCGTCAGCGCGGACCGGTAGCGCCGGTAGGTGTAGCCCAACTCCGGCAGGGTGTCGCCGCGGTAGAGGACCGCGAGGTCGGCCATGAAGTTGCGGTAGCTCACGGCGTCGGCGGCCGACATGTCCATGTCGACATGCAGCCGGGTGCGTCCGCCGGCCAGCAGCGTCAGCGAGATCTCGAGAACCTCGCCGTGCAGGATCTGATGCGATTTCGCGTCGCGGATCTCGGCCAGCCGGGCCTGCGCGGCCGCATCGTCGAGGTCGCGCAGGTCGTGCACCGCGACGGGCAGCGTACGGTCGCTGATCCGTTGGGTGCCGTCGGGCAGGATGTCCACCCGCAGCATGGGGTGCCGGCGGGCCAGCGCGGCCGCGGCCACCCGCAGCTGCCGGGGGTCTACCCCGGCGCCGTCGAACTCGACATATAGGTGCGGGGCAACGCCGCCGAGGGCCTGCTCCTCGTTGCGGCCCAGCCACAGCGCGTGCTGGATGGGCGCGAGCGGGAACGGCTCGTTGTCGTCGGGCTCGGCCGCGGCCTCGGCGTCCGGTGCCGCGTCCTGGCCGGCACCGGCGGTGTCGGCCGTGAGCGCGGCGACCAGTTGGGTCCAGGCTGCCACCGTCGGGGTCTCGGCCAAGGCGGCGAAACCGATGTCGATACCCTGTCGACGCCAGCGGCCCGACAGCGACATCATCCGAATGGAGTCGAGACCGGAGGCAATGAGGTCGGCGTCGGGGTCCAGCGCGGCCGGGCTGACACCGAGCAGTTCAGCGACCTCTTCATGCACGGTCTGGGAACTCGTCGCGGCGCGACCCACTATCGACCCTCCCGAAGATTTAGTAAAGGCTGCCCTAACTTTGAGGAGGCTACCCTATATATGATCATCCGGACACACCTACCCGGAAGGGCGGTTTTGGGACGGGATGAGTACCGAATTGCCGGAGACACAGCACGCGCTCGACAGCGGAATCGACGACGTCCGAACGGGATTCGTGCCCTTTCCGGCCGACCGGGGGGAAACCTACCGGCAGGCCGGCTATTGGACGGGACAACCCCTGGATTCGCTGCTGCGTGCGGCCGCCGCACGCCGGCCGCACCACCCGGCCGTCGCCGACGCCGACGTCAGCTACACCTTTGCCGAACTCGACGCGCTCGCCGACCGGGTCGGGGCCGGCCTGACCGACCAGGGCATCGCCGCCGGCGACCGGATCCTGCTGCAACTGCCCAACTCGTGCGCGTTCGCCGTCGCGCTGTTCGGTTTGTTGCGCGCGGGCGCGGTCCCGGTGATGTGCCTGTCGGGGCACCGCAGCGCCGAGCTGGGGCACTTTGCGCAGGTCAGCGGCGCCGTCGGGATGGTGATCACCGACCGCGCCGGCGGGTTCGACTTCCGTGCGATGGCGGCGCAGTTGGCCGCCGAACATCCGCGCCTGCGCCACATCCTCGTCGACGGCGACCCCGGGCCCTTCCGGTCCTGGTCCACCGTCACCGACTACGCGGGCCCGATCCCCACCCGCGCTCCCGTCGACCCCGGCACCCCGGCGCTGCTCCTGGTCTCCGGTGGCACCACCGGATTGCCGAAGCTCATCCCCCGCACCCACGACGACTACCGCTACAACGCGGTGGCCTGCGCGCAGGCCTACGGGATGACCGGCGACGACGTCTGTCTGGTGGCGCTGCCGGCCGGGCACAACTTCCCGCTGGCCTGCCCCGGGTTACTGGGGTCGATGACCGTCGGCGCGACAACGGTTTTCACGAGCGATCCCAGCCCCGAGGTGGCATTCGCGCTGATCGACAAGTACCAGGTCACCATCACCGGTCTGGTCAACGCGCTGGCCAAACTGTGGGCGCAGGCCTGCGACTGGGAACCGGTGCTGCCGACGTCGCTGCGGGTCGTGCAGGTCGGCGGATCGCGGATGATGCCCGATGAGGCCCGATTCATCCGCGAGAATCTCTCGGCCGGCATGCAGCAGATCTTCGGCATGGCCGAGGGCATGCTGAACTTCACCCGACCGGGCGATCCGGTCGATGTGGTGGACAACGTGCAGGGCCGTCCCATGTCGCCGCACGACGAGATGAAGGTCGTCGACGAGGACGGCAACGAGGTGGCACCGGGCGAGGAGGGCGAACTGCTGGTCCGCGGGCCGTACACCCTCAACGGCTATTACCGGGCCGACGAGGCGAACGCCCGTTCGTTCAGCCCCGACGGGTTCTACCGCAGCGGGGACCGGGTCCGGATCTTCACCGACGGCCCCTGGGCGGGTTATGTCGAGGTCACCGGGCGGATCAAGGACGTCATCCACCGCGGTGGCGAGACCGTGTCCGCCTCGGACCTCGAGGAGCATCTGCACGCCCATCCGGCGATTGCCGATGCCGCGGCCGTTGCGCTGCCGGATGAGTACCTGGGCGAGAAGATCTGCGCAGCGGTGGTTTTCAAGGGGTCGCCGATCACCCTGGCCGAGTTGAACGGATTCCTGGACCAACGGGGCGTCTCGGCCCACACCAAACCGGACGTGCTGGCCCCGCTGCCCTCGCTACCCAAGACCGCCGTCGGCAAGGTGGACAAGAAACAGATCGTCTCCGTGCTGGTGCCGACATGACCGCGGCACCGATATATGTAGCCCCCACTTTTGCGGGCCCGCATGCCAAGATCGACCTCGGGCGAGGTCCGATTGGCCTGCTCAGAAACCCCTTGGCGCACTTGGACTCTCACTGACATGAACTCGAACGGGCATACCCACGACGCGCTTTCACCGCACGCTGTGAGCGCCGCCACATCCCCGGAGCCGATCGCCATCGTCGGCGTCGGTTGTCGGCTCGCCGGCGACATTGGCACCGCCGAACAGTTCTGGGACTTCCTGCTCGCCGGCCGCAGCGCGGTGCGCGAGGTGCCGGCCGAACGCTGGGAGCCCTACCTGCACCGCGACCCGCGCAATGCCGCGGTGCTGCGCGAGACCACCACGCTGGGCACGTTCATCGACGACCTGGCCGGGTTCGACGCGGAGTTCTTCGGGGTCTCGCCGCGCGAGGCCGAACTGATGGACCCCCAGCAACGCCTGGCGCTCGAGGTCAGCTGGGAGGCCCTCGAACACGCCGGGGTGCCGCCACGCTCGCTGGCCGGCACCGACACCGCGGTGCTGATGGGCGTCAACTCCGACGACTACGGCAAGTTGCTGATGGAGGACCTCCAGGGCATCGAGGCCTGGACCGGGATCGGCACCTCGCTGTGCGGGGTGGCCAACCGGGTCTCGCATCTGCTGGATCTGCGCGGACCCAGCGTCGCGCTGGATGCGGCCTGCGCGGCCTCGCTGGTGGCCGTGCACCAGGCCTGCCAACTGCTGCGCTCGGGTGAGACCGCGCTGGCGTTGGCCGGCGGCGTCAGCGCGCTGATCGGCCCGGGCCTGACCCGCGTGCTCGACCGGGCGGGCGCCACCGCATCCGACGGCCGCTGCAAGACCTTCGACGCCGCGGCCGACGGCTACGGCCGCGGCGAGGGCGCGGCCGTGGTGGTCCTCAAGCGACTGGCGGATGCGGTCCGCGACGGCGACCGGGTGCTGGCCGTGGTGCGCGGCGGTGCCGTGGCCCAAGACGGCCGCACCGTCGGCATCATGTCTCCCAACGGCGCCGCGCAGGCGGACCTGTTCCGGCTCAGCTGCCAGTCGGCGAACATCGACCCCGCAAGTGTGGATTTCATCGAGGCGCACGGAACCGGAACCCCCACGGGCGATCCCGTCGAGGTCGAGGCCCTGGCCGCCGTGTACGGCGCCGCCCGCCCGGCCGGCGACCCGGCGCGCATCGGCTCGGTCAAACCGAACACCGGCCACCTCGAGGGCGGCGCCGGAGCCGTCGGCCTGATCAAGGCGGCACTGGCGTTGCACCACGGGGTCATCCCGCCCACCGCGGGGATCCGCAACCTGACCACCGCGGTCGACTGGGAGCACTCCGGCCTGCGGGTGCCCACCGCTGCCGAACCGTGGACCCGAGCGCCGGATCGCCGGCGCCGCGCGGCGGTGTGCAGCTACGGCTACGGCGGCACGATCGCGCATGTGTTGCTCGAAGAGGCCCCGACGCCCAGCGCCGCGGCCGACCCAGAACCCCTGGCGCCCAGCGTGTTTCCGGTATCGGCCCGCTCTCGGTCCCGGCTCGGCGCGCAGGCCCGCGCGTTGGCCCAGCACCTCGATGCGGACCCTGCGCCGTTGCCCGAGGTGGCGACCGCGCTGTGGACCCGCCGGTCCCCCGAACCGGTGCGGGCCGCCGTCGTCGCCGAGAGCCGCGACGACCTCGTCCGCGCGCTGACCTCATTGGCCGACGACGTCCGCGACCCGGCCGTGGTCGTCGGCAGCCCGCTGCCGCGGGCCGACGAGGGCGCGGTGTGGGTGTTTTCCGGACACGGCTCGCACTGGCCGGAGATGGGCCGCGACCTGCTGGGCGCCGAGCCGGCCTTCGCCGCGGTGATCGACGAGATCGACCCCATCTTCGCCGCCGAACTGGGGTTTTCGGCCCGCACTGCCCTGCGCACAGGCGAACTCGGCGGCACCGATCAGGTGCAGGCGCTGACCTTCGCCATGCAGGTGGGGCTGGCGGCGGTGCTGCGGGAGCGCGGTGTGCGACCGGCCGCGGTGATCGGGCACTCGGTCGGCGAGGTCGCCGCGTGTGTGACCGCCGGGGTGTTCGAGCTGGCCCAGGGCGCCGCGGTGGCGTGCTACCGGGCCCGTGGCTTCCGGAAGGTCATGGGCCACGGCGCGATGGCGCTGGTGCAGCTGCCGTTCGACGAGGCGCAGCGCCGCCTCGGCGCGCGCACCGACGTGATCGCCGCGATCAGTGCGTCACCGGCCGCCACGGTGCTCTCGGGCGCCGAGGCGGCCGTCGAGGAGCTGACCCGCCGACTGACCGATGAGGGCGTCATGGTCCGACGGGTCAAGACCGATGTCGCCTTCCACAGCCCGGCGATGGACGCGCTGACCGCGGAGCTGGCCCGGCTGATCGGCGCGCTGCCACCCTCGCGGCCGGCACGGGTGCCGCTGTACACCACGGCGCTGGCCGACCCGCGCTCCACCGCGGCGCGCGGACCCGACTACTGGGTGGCCAACCTGCGGGACCGGGTGCGCTTCGCCGAGGCGGTCACCGCGGCCGCCGAGGACGGCCATCGGCTGTTCCTGGAGGTCTCGGCGCATCCGGTGGTGTCACACTCCGTGGTGGAGACGTTGCTGCACTTGGGAATTGACGACCACGCCGCGGTCGGGGTGCTGCGCCGCGAGCAACCCCCGCGCCGCTGTGTCGCCGCCGCGGTCGGCGCCCTGCACTGCCACGGCGCCCCCGTCGAGCACGGCCTGCGCGCGACCATGCCGTGGGCCGACAACCTGCCCGGCACGCAGTGGCAGCACCGCGAATTCTGGCGGACGCCGAGCGCTCCCCCGGGCGGGCGGGGCCTGCACGACGCCACCGACCACACGCTGCTCGGCGGCGCGCTGGAGATCGCCGGCGCGGTGCCGGCCCGGGTGTGGGAGACCCGGCTGGACCTGGACACCCGGCCCTACCCCGCCAGCCACCCGGTGCAGGGCACCGAGATCGTGCCGGCGGCGGTATTGCTCAACACGTTCCACGCCGCGGCCGGCGGTGACGTGACCGATGTGCACCTGCGCACCCCGGTGGCACCCGGCCGCACCCGGGATGTGCAGGTGGTGCGCCACGATCGGGCGCTGGCGATCGCGAGCCGGCTGGTCGACGCGGACGGGCCCAGCGCCGGCGGTTGGCTGACCCATTGCACCGCGATCGCTGCCGCGGATGCTCGCCCGGGGGTGCCCGTCCTCGACGAACACGCCGTGCGGGCACGCTGCGGTACGGAGCTGCCCGCGAGCTACGTGGTGGACCGGCTCGCCGCCCTCGGCGTGGCCGAGATGGGCTTCGGCTGGCAGATCGTGGACCTCCGTCAGGGCGACGGGGAGTTCCTCGCTCAGGTGCGCGCCGAACCCGACGGATCGCAGCCGCGGACCTGGGCCGGCCTGCTCGACGCGGCCACCTCGGCGGCCTCCACGGTATTCGACGGCGCCCCTCGGCTGCGCATGCCCGCCCGCATCGAGCGACTGAGCATCCTTGCGCCACCGTCGGATTCGGTGCTACTGCATGTGCTCCGCCGCGGTGAGAGCACCTGCACCGACGTCGTCATCGCGGATCTGACCGGCACCCCAATGGTGGCCATCACCGGGATGGCCTTCGAGGAACTCGAGCACAGCGCCGGCGGCGACGTCAACCGCGTGCTGCACCAACTCGATTGGCATCCGACGGTGTTCTCCGAGCACGCCCGGCCCGCGCACGTGGCGCTCGTCGGCGGCGACGCCGCAACCGTCGCCTGGTGCCGGCGCGACCTCGCGGCCGCTCGAGTGGGTGCCAGCGTGTACGCCGACCCGGCCGGGATTCCCGCCGATCTGGGTTCCGACGCCGTGGTGCTGGTCCTGCCGGAGGCCGGCGAGAGCCCGCTGGCGGCCGTCGACACCGTCCTGAGGACGCTGAAACACCTGCTGAATTCCGGTGTGATGGCGCGGTTGTGGACGCTGACCCACGGTGTGCACGAGGGCTCCGGTTTCACCCGGTCCCCGCTGTGGGGCCTGTCCCGGGTCGCCGCCACCGAACACCCCCACCTGTGGGGTGGGGTGCTCGACGTGGCCGAGGAGCGGTTGCCGCTCGGGGTGCTGGCCTCGCTGCCCGGGCACGCGGTGGTGGTGGTCCGCGACGGCGTCGCGCTGACCGCGCGGCTGGGCAACCTGACGGTCGCGGCCGATACGCCGATGGAATGCTCGCCGGCCGGTAGTTATCTGATCACCGGCGGCACCGGCGCGCTGGGTCTGCGGATCGCCGAGCGGCTCGCAGACCTCGGCGCCCGCCGACTGGTACTGCTGTCCCGTTCCGGTCTTCCGCCGCGGGCCTCGTGGGCGACCGCGGCGAACCAGGAACAGATCCGCGCGGTCTCGGCACTCGAGGAGCGCGGGGTGTCCGTGCAGGTGGCCGCGCTCGACGTGGCCGCCGACGGCGCGGCCGACGACCTGCGGGCGCTGCTGCGGGACCTGCCGCCGGTGCGCGGTGTCGTGCACGCCGCGGGCGTGGAGGCCGGTGTCTTCCTGGCCAACACCACCATCGAGGAGATCGCCACGACCATGCGCCCCAAGGTCGACGGCGCGCTGGTGCTGCATGAGATGTTCCCGCCGGGGCAACTGGACTGGATGCTGCTGTACTCCTCGTGCGGCTATCTGGCCGGTTTCCCCGGCCAGGGTGCCTACGCCTGCGGCAACGCGTTCCTGGATGCGTTGGCCCGGCATCGTCGCGGCCTCGGCGACGCCACCACCGCCGTGGCATGGACCGCCTGGCGCGGGCTCGGGATGGGATCGGACTCCGGATTCGTTGCCGCTCAACTCGATGCGTTGGGCATGGACACCATCGGCGCCGACGACGCGATGCGCGCACTGGAGGTGGCGATGCGCTCCGGACAGCCGAACCCGGTGGTATTGCCGGTGCTGCCCGATGCGGTGTCGGTGCCGATGCTGTCCGACGTGTCGGCAGCGGCAGCGGCAGACTCCGATGCCGGCGGCGACACCGCGCGCCCGGTCGGCCCCGGTGAGATGGACACCCCCGAGTGGGTGGCCCAGCAGGTACTCACCGCGGTGGCAGGCGAACTCGGGCTGTCCGAGGACAGCGTCGACACCCGGCTACCGCTGGTCGAGATCGGGGTGGACTCGATCATGACGGTGTCGTTGCGTCGTCAGCTGGAGCGGCAGACCGGCCTGGCGCTGCCACCGACGCTGCTGTGGGAGCATCCGACCGCGGCCGCGGTGACCGCCCGCATCGTCGAACTGCTCGACGCCGAAATCTCTTCGGCCACCGAGGAAGAGGGCGTCACGGTCGCGTGAGCTGACGCTCAGTCCGACAGTAGGTCGCGCACTATGCCGTCGGCCAGCAGTCGGCCGCGGTCGGTGAGCACCAGTCGCTCACCTGCTCTGCTCAGCAGCCCCTCGGCGACCGCGGACTCGGCGCGGTGCCGCTCGGCCGCGTCGAGCAGCGCCGTCGGCAGGCCGGAGCGCAGCCGCAGTTGCAGCAGCACGTCCTCGACGTGGCGGTCGCGGGAGTCGAGCGTCTCGAAGTCCGCGATCGGCAGCGTGGACTCGGTCAGCGCCTGCGCATAGGCGTTGGGATGCTTGACATTCCACCACCGCACCGAGCCGATGAAGCCGTGCGCGCCCGGCCCGGCACCCCACCATTGGCCGCCGTTCCAGTAGCCAAGGTTGTGCCGGCATTCGGCACCGGGTCGGCTCCAGTTGGACACCTCGTACCAGTCCAGGCCCGCTGCCACCAGCCATCGATCGAGCAATTCGTAGCGACGGGCCAGCACGTCGTCGTCGGGCGCCGGTAACTCACCGCGGCGGACCCGCCGCGCCAGCGCGGTGCCGTCCTCGACCACCAGCGAATAGGCCGACAGATGATCGATACCGGCGTCCAGCGCCGCGGTCACCGACCGGCATAGGTCGTCGTCGGTCTCCCCCGGTGTGCCGTAGATGAGGTCGATGTTGACGTGCTCGAAGCCCGCCGCCAACGCCTCTCGGGCCGCGTCGAGCGCCCGGCCCGGCGAATGCACCCGGTCGAGCACCCGCAGCACCGTCGGCGCCACCGACTGCATGCCGAGCGAGACCCGACTGAAGCCGGCGGCGCGGATGGTCGCAAAGAACTCGGGGGACGTCGACTCCGGGTTGGCCTCGGTGGTGACCTCCGCATCGCGGGCGAGGGCGAACTCGGCGCGGACCGCGTCGAGCACCGCGGCCAAGCCGTCGCCGCCGAGCAGCGACGGCGTGCCGCCCCCCACGAACACCGTGTCGACGCTCAGCGCCGGCAGCTGGCGCGCGGCCAGCGCCAGTTCGATCCGCATTGCCTCGAGCCAGCCCGCGGGCGTCGCCCCGCCCAGTTCCCCGGGGGTGTAGGTGTTGAAGTCGCAGTATCCGCAGCGGGTCGCGCAGAACGGCACGTGCACGTAGATGCCGAACGGGCCGCCGCGAGTCGGGACCAACTCGAGCGACGCGACCTGGGGCGCCCGGACCGTCATGAGGACCAGTGTTCCAGACCCTGAATTTTGCTCAGGGCGAGCACAAATTTGGCCGGATTGGGAGGTCACGCCTGTTCATGGCAGAATGGCCCCCGTGACCGCCGTACGCAGCTTGACCCACCGAGTGTCCCTGGTGGCGCGTCGGCATGTCGATTTCAAGCGCGTATGCACCTGTTGCTGTCTGCCTTGACGCGTTGATTTCGGAGCCCTGCCCACCCTGCAAGACCAGCTGGCACCCGGATCTGCGCCGCCGGAACAGCCACCGGTGGGTTCGCGCGTTCCGACCGCCGGCTCCTTGACGTAAGGAGCATCAATGACAGATACCGCTGCCGCGACCACCAAACCTGCGGCCGCCCGGCCGGCCAAGAAGCCCCGTTCCGAAGGCCAGTGGGCCCTCGGCGAGCGCGAACCGCTCAACCACAATGAGCAGTACAAGCAGGAAGACGACGCGCTGAACGTGCGCGACCGCATCCTCGACACCTACTCGAAGCAGGGCTTCGACAGCATCGACATGGACGACCTGCGCGGCCGCTTCCGCTGGATGGGCCTCTACACGCAGCGCACCGAGGGCTACGACGGCTCCTGGACCGGGGACGAGAACGCGGATCTGCTCGAAGCCCCGTACTTCATGATGCGGGTGCGTTGCGACGGCAAGCCGCTCTCGCCGGCCGCACTGCGCACGCTGGGGCAGATCTCCACCGAGTTCGCTCGCGACACCGCCGACATCTCCGACCGGATGAACCTGCAGTACCACTGGTTGCGAATCGAGGACATCCCGGAGGTGTGGCGCCGGCTCGACGAGGTCGGCCTGCAGACCACCGAGGCCTGCGGTGACTGCCCCCGCGGGATGCTGGGCTCGCCCTTGGCCGGCCGGTCGCTCGACGAGGTGCTGGATCCGACGCCCGCGCTCGACGAGATCGTGCGGCGCTACATCGGCAACCCGGAGTTCTCCAACCTGCCCCGCAAATACAAGACCGCGATCTCGGGCATGCAGGACGTCGCGCATGAGGTCAACGACGTCTCGTTCATCGGCGTGCACCACCCCGAGCACGGCCCCGGCCTGGACCTGTGGGTGGGCGGCGGACTGTCCACCAACCCGATGCTGGCCCAGCGGCTGGGCGCCTGGGTGCCGCTGGACGAGGTCCCCGACGTCTGGGAGGCCGTCACCGCGGTGTTCCGGGATTACGGCTACCGTCGGCTGCGGTCCAAGGCCCGGCTGAAGTTCCTGATCAAGGACTGGGGCGTGGCGAAGTTCCGCGAGGTCCTCGAGACCGAATACCTGAAGCGTCCCCTGCTCGACGGACCGGCACCCGAGCCGGTCAAGCATCCGATCGACCATGTCGGAGTCCAGAAACTCAAGAACGGTCTCAACGCGGTGGGCGTCGCGCCGATCGCCGGCCGGGTGTCGGGCACCATCCTGACCGCGGTGGCCGACCTGATCGAGCGCACCGGCTCCGGCAGCGCGCGGTTCACGCCGTACCAGAAGCTGATCATCCTCGACGTGCCCGATGACAAGGTCGACGAGCTGACCGCGGGCTTGGACAAGCTGGGACTGCCGTCGCGGCCGACGCACTGGCGCAAGAACCTGATGGCCTGCACCGGCATCGAGTTCTGCAAGCTGTCCTTCACCGAGACCCGGGTCCGAGCTCAGTCGCTGGTGCCGGAGCTGGAGGAACGGCTCGCCGACATCAACGCCCAGCTCGACGTGCCGATCACGATCAACATCAACGGTTGCCCGAACTCGTGCGCGCGCATCCAGGTCGCCGACATCGGCTTCAAGGGCCAGATGGTCGACGAGGGCAACGGACCCGAAGAGGGATTCCAGGTGCACCTGGGCGGCGCCCTGGGCCTCGACAGCGGTTTCGGCCGCAAGTTGCGGGGACACAAGGTGCTGGCCAGTGAGCTCGGCGACTACATCGAACGGTTGGCCCGCAACTTCGTGAAACAACGCGAGCACGGTGAGCGTTTCGCTCAGTGGGCCGTGCGAGCCGAGGAGAGCGATTTGCAATGAAAAACACCTTGATGACCGAGGCCGACCTGCGCGAACTCGCGAAGCGGGGGGCCACCGAACTCGCCGATGCCAGCGCCGAGGAGTTGCTGCGCTGGACCGACGAGCATTTCGGGGGCCGGTACGTGGTCGCCTCGAACATGCAGGATGCCGTGCTGGTGCAGATGGCCGCGAAGCTGCGGCCCGGCGTCGACATCCTGTTCCTCGACACCGGCTATCACTTCGCCGAGACCATCGGCACCCGCGACGCGGTGGAGATGGTCTATGAAGTCAACATCGTCAACGTCACGCCCGAGAAGACCGTTGCCGAGCAGGACGAACTGCACGGCAAGGACCTGTTCGCGCGCGACGCCGCGGCGTGCTGCCGGATGCGCAAGGTGGAGCCGCTGTCCAAGGCGCTCAGCGGCTATTCGGCGTGGGTGACCGGCATCCGCCGGGTGGAGGCCCCGACGCGTGCCAATGCCCCGCTGATCTCGTTCGACGAGGCCTTCGGGCTGGTGAAGATCAATCCGATCGCCACCTGGACCGACGAGCAGATGCAGGACTACATCACCGCCAACGGCATTCTGGTGAACACCCTGGTCGACGAGGGTTACCCGTCCATCGGGTGCGCACCGTGCACCGCCAAGCCGGCGCCCGGCTCCGATCCCCGCAGCGGCCGCTGGGCCGGGCAGGCCAAGATCGAATGCGGGCTGCACTCTTCGTGAACTACGCACCGCTTGCGGTGGCGCCGTCCCACGCCGGGGCGGCTCCCACCCTGGTTCTCACCGCCCACGGCAGCGCCGATCCGCGCTCGCCGGCGGTGACGCACGCGGTGGCCGGCCGGATCCGTCGGCTGCGCCCCGAACTCGATGTGCGAGTGGCGTTTTGCGAGCAGAACGCGCCGAATCTGCAGGATGTGCTCGTCGAGCTGCAGACCCCGGCGGTGGTGTCGCCACTGCTGCTGGCCGACGCCTACCACGCCCGGGTGGACATTCCCGAGATGATCGCGGCCTCCGGCGCCCAGGTTCGCCAAGCCCCGGTGCTCGGTGAGGATTCGGCGCTGTTGACCGTGCTGCGGCAACGCCTCAGCGAGGCCGGCGTCTCCGGTGACGACACCGACATCGGCGTCATGGTGGTGGCGGTGGGGTCGTCCAACGAGCTGTCCAACGCGCGGTCGGCCACGGTGGCGAAACTGCTGCGCGTCGGAACCCGTTGGGCCGGAGCACGAATTGCGTTCGCGACCGGTCCGCAGCCCGACCTGGCCGAGACCGCCCTGCGGCTGCGGACCGCCGGGGCCCGTCGCATCGTGATCGCGCCGTGGTTCCTGGCGCACGGCCGGATCACCGATCGGATCTTGGATTTTGCCGGCGCGCAGGGGATCACCGTCTCCGAACCGCTGGGCTCGCACAACCTGGTGGCCGCGACCGTGCTGGATCGTTATGACGCCGCGCTGGATCAGCGCGTCGTCATCAGCGCGTAGGCGCCCGCTTCTCGCGGGTGTCCGCAACCGCTCGCGATGGCGGCACCAGCCCGAGGGCTCCTCGTTCGAGATTGCATTCTTGGCGTTGACATTGAATCCACGGCGGTATTTCGGCCGAATGTCCGCCGCCAGGACAAGCTCAGGGCCACTAGTGCAATGTCGGCGCCGTCAGTGCAATCTCAGTGGTCTCGACCAGGCACTCCGCGGCCTGCCGTCGGCGCCGATGACGCGATCGGACTCCGCGGATAGCGGCCTGCGCGCGGCCCTCGACGCCAGGCACTCGACACCCCAACACCTCGCGAGCGTGCACAAACTACGGGAAAACGCCGGCGTGTCGGCCGGGGACTCGCACGCTCGCGCTAAAGGGGAGGTCGCTAAGGGGGTCGGAGCCTAACGGAGCGCGCTGGCGTTGACGGGCGCTATCTGGGAGGCGTCCGCGATCGGGGGCACCCGTGTCGCGCGGACGTAGACCGTGTCACCGGCCTTGAGGCTCAACGCCTCGGCGTCGCCGCGGGTGATCTGCGCGGTGAACGGCGCGCCGTTGACGGCACTGGTCAACTCCACGCGCACCTCGAAGCCCAGCACCACGACCCGGTCGATGGTGGCCCGGGTGACCCCGGCCGCCTCGGCGGCCTCATCGGTGACCGCGACGGCCATGTCCGGATTGCGTCCCACCCGAATGTCGTGCGGGCGCACCAGGATTCCGTTCAGCGCCGAGACGGTACCCAGGAAGGACATCACGAAGGCGTTGGCGGGTTGGTCATAGACCTCGGTCGGCGAACCAACCTGCTCGATCCGGCCCTTGTTGAGCACCGCGATCCGGTCGGCGACGTCGAGCGCCTCGGCCTGATCGTGGGTGACCAGGACGGTGGTGACGTGCACCTCGTCGTGCAGGCGCCGCAACCAGGTCCGCAGATCGTCGCGCACCTTGGCGTCCAACGCCCCGAACGGTTCGTCGAGCAGCAGCACCTCCGGGTCGACCGCCAGCGCGCGCGCCAGCGCCATCCGCTGCCGTTGCCCGCCGGAAAGCTGATTCGGGTAGCGGTTCTGGAATCCGGCCAACCCGACGACCTCGAGCAGGTTGTCGACCCGCTCCTTGATCTCGGCCTTCGGCTTCTTTCGGATCTTCAAACCGAAGGCGACGTTGTCGCGCACCGACAGATGCTTGAACGCCGCGTAATGCTGGAACACGAACCCGATCCCGCGCTTCTGCGGCGGGATCCCGGTGACGTCGCGGCCGTTGATGACGATGGAGCCGGTGTCGGGTTGGTCGAGGCCGGCGATCGCGCGCAGCAGCGTCGACTTCCCCGAACCGCTGGGGCCCAGCAGCGCGGTCAGCGACCCGTCCGGCACCACGAAGTCGACGTTGTCGAGCGCAATGAAGTCCCCGTAGCGCTTGTTGGCGCCCGTTACCGAAATCGCGTTCTCGGTCATTGGCTGAGGTTCTCCTTGCTCATTCTTCGGTCTTGGCGCGGGTGCGCTGGGCATCGAAAAGGATCTGTGCGACCAGCACCGACAGCGCCACCGCCATCAGCACGATCGAGATCGTGTAGGCGCCATAGGGATTACCGAGCACGTAGCGGTCGTGCACCAGCAGCGTGAGGGTCTGCGACTGGCCGGGCAGGTTCGACGACACCATCAGCACTGCCCCGAACTCACCGAGCGTGCGTGCGACCGTCAGCACCACGCCGTAGGTCAGACCCCACCGGATCGACGGCAGCGTGATCCTCCAGAAGGTCTGCCACCAGCCGGCGCCGAGCATCGCCGAGGCTTCCTCCTGATCGGTGCCCACCTCGTGCAGCACCGGTTCCACCTCGCGGATCACGAACGGGATGGTGACGAACAGACTCGCCAATACGATGCCGGGGAAGCCGAAGATGATCTTCAGTCCCCAGCCGTTCTCCACGAATCCGAACAGCCCCGCACTGCCCCACAACACGATCAGCGCGACACCGATGACCACCGGCGACACCGCGAACGGCAGATCGATCACGGCCTGCAGGGCACTCTTGCCCCGGAAGCGCTTGCGGGCCAACACGATGGCGGTGGGTACGCCGAAGATCACGTTCAGCGGCACCACGATGGCCACCACCAGCAGCGACAGCTGCAACGCCGACTGCGCGGCCGGGGTGGTGATCGAGGCCCAGAACTCCCCGATGCCCGGTGCGAACGCACGCCACAGGATGGCGCCCAGCGGAACCACCAGTAGCGCGAAGATGTAGAACGACGCGATGAGCCGCAGCGTGAGCCGCGTGCTACCGGACAGGATCATCGCGCCTCCTCGCGGCGCGCGGCCCGCGCACCGAGATAGCGCAGCGCGAACAGCACCCCGAACGAGATCACCAGCAGCACTATCGATATCGCGGCGGCGCCCACGGGATCGTCGTTCTCGATGAGCGTGCGAATCCACTGCGAGGACACCTCGGTCTTGCCGGGAATCGCCCCGCCGATCAACACGATCGAACCGAACTCGCCGATGGCCCGGGAAAACGCCAGCCCCGCGCCGGAAAGCAGGGCCGGGGCGAGCGCCGGCAGGATGACCCGGATGAAGATCGTCAGATTGTTGGCGCCCAGCGAGGCGGCCGCCTCTTCGACCTCCCGGTCCACTTCGAGCAGCACCGGTTGCACCGCGCGCACCACAAACGGCAGTGTGACGAACGCCAGGGCCAGCCCCACGCCCCAGCCGGTGTGCTGGATGTGGATGCCGGCGGGGCTGCCGGGGCCGTAGAGCGACAGCAGCACCAGGCTCGCCACGATCGTCGGCAACGCGAACGGCAGATCGATGATCGCGTCGACGGCTCGCTTGAACGGGAATTCATCGCGGACCAGGACCCAAGCGATCAGCAGCCCGAACACCGCGTTGACCAGCGTCACGACCACCGAGATGGTGAGCGTCACCCGGAACGACGCCAACGCCGAGGGCGTCGTCACGGCGGACCAGAACGCCTCCCAGCCGCCCTGCGCCGACGTCCACAGGATGGCGGCCAGCGGCAGCAACACGATCAGGGACAGCCACAGCACCGCGACGCCGAGTTGCACGTTGGTGCTGTCTTGGCGCGACGGGAATCGCAGGCCTCGACGCCGGCGCGCCGAGCCGTCCGGGGTGGGTTCCGGACGGCCCGCTGCCGGGTCGGGGTCGACGACGGTCGTCACCCAGTGGCCTTCTTGTAAATCTGCGTGATGGTGCCGTTGTCCTTGTCGAACAGCTTGGCGTCAACCTCCGCCCAGCCGCCCAGATCCCGAATGGTCCAGAGCTTCTCCGGGGCCGGGAACTTGGCCGCGAACTCCTCGGTGACGGCCGGATCGACCGGGCGGAACCCGGCCTCGGCCCACAGTCGCTGGGCCTGCGGGGTGAACTGGAAGTTCACGAACTGGGTCGCCTTCTCCGGGTGCTTGCTGGTGTTCACCACGGCGACGGGGTTCTCGATCTTGAAGGTCTGCGGCGGGTTGACGTGTTCGAGGTCGAAGTTCAGCGCCTCGTTCTCGTAGGCCAGCAGCACATCGCCGGTGCCCTGGCGGAACACGTCGGTGGCTTCGCGGCCCGAGCCCGGACGCAGCTTGACGTGCTCGGTGACCAGTTCCTCGACGAAGGCGATGCCGGCCTCGTGATCCTGACCGCCGTTGCTCTTGGCCGCGTACGGCGCCAACAGGTTCCACTTGGCGGCGCCCGAACTCAGCGGGCTGGGTGTGATGACCTCGACGTCGGGGCGCAGCAGATCGTCCCAGTCGCGGATGTTCTTCGGGTTGCCCTCGCGCACCGCGAACGTCACCACCGACCCGAACGGCAGACCTTGATGGGCACTGCTGTCCCAATTCTCGTCGACCAGACCGGCTTTCACGAGCCGGGTGATGTCGGGTTCCACCGAGAAGTTCACGATGTCAGCGGGCTTGCCCGATTCGACACCGCGGGACTGGTCGCCGGAGGCGCCGTAGGAGGCGGTGACGGCGACGCCTTCGCCCTCCGGGGTCGCGGCGAACGCCGGACCCACCTTGGACCAGCCCGGTTCGGGCACCGCGAACGCCACCAGCGTGAGCGTGGTGTCGGCGTCCGGGGTGGGACCCTCCCCCGCGACGTCGCTGGCACCGCCGCCGCAGGCCGCGACCACCGTGGTGGTCAGCGCGAGCGCGGTGAACGCGCTCCAGCGCTTGGTGGACTTGATGACATTACGCATTGATGGCCTTTCCTCAGAACGGACTTTAGGGAATCAGACCCCGTCCAGCACGGAAAGGCGATGGATCAGTAACCGGAGCCACGACGTGGCCCGCACTGACGCCAGACCGTGAACGGGCTGGTGGTCAGCGACAACAGCAGACATCGGCAACAGCAGAAAAACCCACGGCAATGAGGGCCAGGATGTGGCCCTGCTTGTTGCCGACTGCTGTGCGCATGGCGGGAAGCGTAACAGAATCACGCCGCACCGCCATGCGAGGCGGCCCCGGTCAGCGGGTCAACAGCCACATCACGATGACGAGCACTCCCAGCAATACCAAGGCCAATGTCACTCGTGAACGTGGCATCGTGTCACTCCCTATTCCCGTTGTCCGCTGCGCCGCGGCGAACCGCGGCCATGATGCGGCTGGACACCCGGATCGTGTTTCCCAGGACGGCGTCGAGCAGCAGGGCGGCACCGTAGGCCAACGCGAGCACCACCGGCATCACCACGATGGTCTGCAACACGAAGTCGAGGCCCGACAGCCACAGCTCCACGCCGTCCCACCAACTCAGCAGTCCGTCCATCGCCTCCACCCTACGAGCAGTGGTCGGCAACAACGGTTCGGCCCGGTACCGCCGAGGTTCATAAAGTGGACGCCGAGCGTATCGACAGCCGATGATGATGCCCATGGCAATCGACACTGAGCGCGGCGACACTCCGCCGTTCGCTGCAACCGCCCCGGTGCCCTATGCCCCGTCGGGCCCGCTGCGGAACGCGTTTCCGCCGATCGCCGACTACGGGTTCCTCTCGGACTGCGAGAACACCTGCCTGATCAGCTCGGCCGGGTCGGTGGAATGGCTGTGCGTGCCGCGGCCCGACTCCCCGAGCGTGTTCGGGGCGATCCTGGACCGCGGCGCGGGCCATTTCCGCCTCGGTCCCTACGGCGTGTCGGTGCCCTCGGCGCGGCGGTACCTGCCGGGCAGCCTGATCCTGGAAACCACCTGGCAGACCCACACCGGCTGGCTGATCGTGCGCGAGGCGCTGGTGATGGGTCCGTGGCACGATCTGGAGTCCCGCTCCCGCACCCACCGTCGGACCCCGATGGACTGGGACGCCGAGCACATCCTGCTGCGCACCGTGCGCTGCGTGTCCGGGACCGTCGAGCTCGTGATGAACTGCGAGCCGTCCTTCGACTACCACCGCATCCCCGCGACCTGGGAGTACTCGGCGGCGGCCTACGGCGAGGCGATCGCGCGCGCCAGCCGCGACCCCGACGCCCATCCGACGCTGCGGCTGACCACCAATCTGCGGTTGGGACTGGAAGGGCACCAGGCCCGGGCCCGCACCCGGCTGACCGAGGGCGACAACGTCTTCGTCGCACTGAGCTGGTCCAAGCATCCGGCGCCGCAGACCTACGAAGAAGCCGCCGAGAAGATGTGGAAGACCAGCGAGGCCTGGCGGCAGTGGATCAACATCGGGGACTTCCCCGACCATCCCTGGCGCTCCTATCTGCAGCGCAGCGCGCTGACGCTCAAGGGTCTGACCTATTCCCCGACCGGCGCGCTGCTGGCCGCCAGCACCACCTCGCTGCCGGAAACGCCGCAGGGCGAACGGAATTGGGATTACCGCTATGCCTGGGTGCGCGACTCGACGTTCGCGCTGTGGGGCCTGTACACGCTGGGGCTGGATCGGGAAGCCGACGACTTCTTCGCCTTCATCGCCGATGTGTCCGGCGCCAACAACGGCGAGCGGCATCCACTCCAGGTGATGTACGGGGTGGGCGGGGAACGCAGCCTGGTGGAAGAGGAACTGCACCACCTGTCCGGCTACGACAACGCCCGGCCGGTGCGGATCGGCAACGGCGCCTACAACCAGATGCAGCACGACATCTGGGGCACGATGCTCGATTCGGTGTATCTGCACACCAAGTCACGCGAGCAGATTCCCGAGACGTTGTGGCCGGTGCTCAAGAAGCAGGTCGAGGAGGCCGTCAAGCATTGGCGCGAGCCCGACCGCGGCATCTGGGAGGTGCGCGGCGAACCGCAGCACTTCACCTCCAGCAAGATCATGTGCTGGGTGGCCCTGGATCGCGGTTCCAAGCTCGCCGAACTGCAGGGTGAGAAGAGCTACGCCCAACAGTGGCGCGCCATCGCCGAGGAGATCAAGGCCGATGTGCTCCAGCACGGCGTCGACGAGCGCGGGGTCCTCACGCAGCGCTACGGCGATCCGGCCCTGGACGCCTCGCTGCTGCTGGCGGTGTTGACCCGGTTCCTGCCGCCGGACGACCCGCGCATCCGGGCGACCGTGCTGGCCATCGCCGACGAACTCACCCACGACGGGTTGGTGCTGCGTTACCGGGTCGAAGAGACCGACGACGGCCTGTCCGGCGAGGAGGGCACGTTCACCATTTGCTCGTTCTGGCTGGTGTCGGCCCTGGTCGAGATCGGCGAGATCCACCGGGCGAAGCATCTGTGCGAGCGGCTGTTGTCCTTCGCCAGCCCGCTGCACCTCTACGCCGAGGAGATCGAACCGCGCACCGGCCGGCACCTGGGCAACTTCCCGCAGGCGTTCACCCACCTGGCGTTGATCAACGCCGTGGTGCATGTGATCCGCGCCGAGGAGGAGGCCGACAGCTCCGGGGTGTTCGTGCCCGCGAACGCGCCGATGTAGGGCGCTGGGTGGCTAGAGCGGGAGGCCCAGTCGCTGCGCATCGGCCCGGTAGCGCTCGACCCACTCGTCGGAGCGCTGGTCGGCTTGCCGCTCCAGCACCGGGTCCGGCGCCAGGCGGCGATCCTCCCCGATGGCCTCCAGCACATCCCCGACGATCTGAGTCAGGTTGCGCCACAACACCGGATAGGACACGTCGATGGGTTCGATGCCCTCCTCCGCGAACCACTTCCGCCAACCCTCTTCCTGATTGCGCAGCATCGCCACCACATGAGCGATCGCACCGGCGTGGTACTCGGCGCGGGAATCGCGCACCGGGTCCGGGCGCCCGCGCCAGACCCGGGTCTGCACGGCCCGCCAGAACGACACCGCCTGGGAGACGACGTCGGGCCGATACACGTGCACGAGCACCGGGTCGGTGCCGATCACGTCGCGGATCGCCGCCAGCAGGCCCGCCCCCGAGCGGTCCGGCAGGCCCTGTGCCCGCTGCAGCAGCAGCGGGGTCTGATTCCACATCAGCTTGCCGCCCCACACCCCGTTGGGGGTGCGGCCGACCGTGCGGATGTAGTCGCGCCAGATCTCGGCGGGAGCCAGATCGGGGGTGCCCTCCACCAGCGGGTCGAGCAGTCCGAGGATCGACGGATCCTCGACGTCGGCGAACCACTCCCGCGGTTGCGGGGACATGCTGGTTTCCGGCAGGTACTGGAAAAACTCCTGCGGTTCGCCGGCGACGCCGGTGGCCCTCAGTGATTCCACCAGCAGCGTGCTGCCACTGCGCTGGGAGGCGAGCACGAGGTACGCCGGGGGCCGATCGGACATGCGCGAAAGCCTAATAGCAATCCAAATGCCGCGCGAAATGTGGGATTTACGTTCACCCGGAACATAACTATTGAGTAGGGGGCTGGACTATGCCGCGATCGGCCGCCGTTGCCGATCTGCTCGGGTACGGGATGCCCTTGATGTGCGCATAGGTCCGGGTGTAGCGATCGGAGATCCGCGTGCCGGCGAACTCCGAGGGGATGACGTCGTTGGTCCGTTCTCGCCAGTCGTTGAGCAGCAGCGCGTACGCCTGCGCGATCGCCTCCCCGTCACCGCCATCAGCGCTGGTGAGGAGGTTGTTCAGCTCGCGCGGATCGGTGCGCAGATCGTACAACTCGCGGCGTGGCCGCGGGGCGTCGAGCCGACCCGCGAGGGCCTGGCCCGGCGCGCTTTCCTCGATGTCCCAGGGCAGGTCAAGCAGGGGTCGGTCCGCATAGTTCTCGATGTAGCTGTACTGCTTGGTGCGTATCGCCCGGATGGGGTCAAAAGAATCGTGGTAGGTCTTCGTGGTGAAGACCGCCGACCGCACCTCACCGCTATTTGCCAGCAAATTCTCAGCATGCGAGAGGCCATCCACCTCGGACGGTGTTTCGACCCCTAGCAGGTCCAAGATCGTCGGTAGCAGGTCCACCCCGCTGAAGAGTTCGTCGTAGGTCCCCGGCGGCACGGCGCGGGACCGCGGTGGCCGCACGATCAGCGAAATCCCGGTCCCGGCGTCATACAGCGTCGACTTCGCGCGCGGCAGCGCCGGCCCGTGATCGGTGAGGAAGACCACCCAGGTGTTCTCGTCGAGTCCGGTGTCGGACAGGGCTTCGAGCAACCGGCCCACCGCCGCGTCGGCGACCGTGATGGCACCGTAGAAGTCCGCGAGATCCTGGCGGACCGCCGGGGTGTCTGGCAGATAGTCGGGCACCCGCACCGTCGAGGGATCGGCCGGCTCGTAGCGGTCGTGCGGATACGGGCGGTGGGTCTCGAAGAACCCGGCGGTCAGCAGGAACGGTTGGGTGGGTGGTCGACGCAACCACGCGATCGACTGCTCGACGACGTATTCGCAGTACGAGTTGGACACGTCGAACTCGTCGAAGCCCAGCCGGGACGGGAAGCTCGTCTCGTGCTGCATCCCGAAAAGCGCGGTGCGCCAACCGGCCTCGGACAGCAGCGCCGGCAGCGTCTGCACCCCGGTCCGATACTCCCAGCCGTGGTGGGCCAGTCCCACCAAGCCGTTGCTCTGCGGGTAGCGGCCGGTGAACAACGATCCCCGCGACGGCGAGCACAGCGGTGCGGTCGCATGCGCCCGGGTGCACAACAGGCCCTCGCCGGCCAGTTGGTCCAGACAGGGACTGTGCACGTCTGGGTTCCCGTAGGCCCCGAGGTAGCGACCGAGATCGTGCCAATGTACGAGCAGAACATTCTCGTCAGCAGTCACCAGGCCAGCTTGCCTGAGCGCGTTCAGAGCCGCAGCGCTGGGCTACCATGCCGACGCTTGCCCGCCCACCCGCTACGCTCGGTCTGACGATCTGTGCTTCATCGAAGAGGGCGGCTATGGGCAACATCTACAACGACGTCAGCGAATTGGTCGGACGGACCCCGCTGGTCCGGCTCAACCGATTGACCGACGGCCTACCGGCCCAGGTGCTGGCCAAGTTGGAGTTCTACAACCCGGCCAACAGCGTCAAGGACCGCATCGGGGTGGCGATCATCGACGCGGCCGAGGCCGCCGGCGCGCTCAAACCGGGCGGCACCATCGTGGAGGCCACCAGCGGCAATACCGGCATCGCCCTGGCGATGGTGGGCGCGGCGCGGGGATACCAGGTGATCCTGACGATGCCGGACACCATGTCGACGGAACGGCGCGTGATGCTGCGCGCCTTCGGTGCCGAAATCGTGTTGACGCCGGGATCCGAAGGCATGGCCGGTGCGGTCGCCCGGGCCAAGCAGATCATCTCCGAAACCGAGAACGCGGTTGCGGCGGACCAATTCGCCAACCCCGCCAATCCGGACATTCACGAGCGCACCACCGGCGAGGAGGTCTGGAGCGACACCGACGGTGCGGTCGACGTCTTCGTCGCCGGGATCGGCACCGGCGGCACGCTGACCGGCGTCGGACGGGTCCTCAAGGCGCGCAAACCGGAGGTCCAGATCGTCGGCGTGGAACCGCTGGACTCCCCGATCCTCAACGGCGGCGACCCCGGCCCGCACAAGATTCAGGGCATCGGCGCCAACTTCATCCCCGAGGTACTCGACCGCGGCGTCTACGACGAGATCCTCGACGCCAGTTTCGAGGACTCGATCACCGTCGCGCGCGCCCTCGGCACCGAGGAGGGCATCCTGGGTGGCATCTCGGCGGGGGCAAACGTCTGGGCCGCACTCGAATTGGCGAAGCGCCCGGAGAACGCCGGGAAGGTGATCGTGGTGGTCGTCCCCGACTTCGGCGAACGCTACGTGTCCACACCGCTGTTCGAGCACATCCGGGACTGAGAGTCATGGCGCTGCTGGCCACGCTGCGGGAGGACCTGCGGAACGCGCGGGCCCACGATCCGGCCGCGCGCGGAGATATCGAGAACGCGCTGGTGTATTCCGGACTGCACGCGATCTGGGCGCACCGGATCGCGCACCGGATGTGGTCCCGCCCGGCGTTGCGCGGCCCGGCCCGGGTGCTCATGCAGATCGTGCGGGCGGTCACCGGAATCGAGATCCACCCCGGCGCCACCATCGGCCGGCGCTTCTTCATCGACCACGGCATGGGCGTGGTGATCGGCGAGACCGCCGAGATCGGCGACGACGTGATGCTCTACCACGGGGTCACGCTCGGAGGGCGCACCCTGCAACAGGTCAAGCGGCACCCCACCGTCGGCAACCGGGTCACCATCGGTGCCGGCGCAAAGGTGTTGGGCCCGTTGACGATCGGCGATGACAGCTCGGTCGGCGCCAACGCCGTCGTCACCCGGGACGTGCCGCCGGAATCGATCGCGACCGGTATCCCCGCTGTCGTGCGGCACCGTACCGAGAAGCAGCGTGAACCGGCCGTCGACCCGACCTCCTACATCGACCCGGCGATGTACATCTGAGGCTGGTCCCCACGACCGCTCATCCTGGTACGCAAACGCGCCCGAATTTTGTACACCGGTGGCCGCTCAGCGCGGCCTGCCGACCTACTTCTTGGCGGTCTTGTCGCTCGCGGCGTCGGTCGACAGCGCGGCCACGAAGGCCTCCTGCGGGACCTCGACGCGGCCGATGGTCTTCATCCGCTTCTTGCCTTCCTTCTGCTTCTCCAGCAGCTTGCGCTTACGGCTGATGTCGCCGCCGTAGCACTTGGACAGCACGTCCTTGCGAATGGCCCGAATGTTCTCGCGGGCAATGATTCTCGAACCGATCGCGGCCTGCACCGGGACCTCGAACTGCTGGCGGGGAATCAGCTCCTTGAGCTTGGTGGTCATCTTGGTGCCGTAGGCGAACGCCGAATCCTTGTGCACGATCGCGCTGAACGCGTCGACGGCCTCGCCCTGCAACAGGACGTCGACCTTGACCAGGTCGGCCTCCTGCTCGCCGGCCTCCTCGTAGTCCAGGCTCGCGTACCCGCGGGTGCGCGACTTCAACGAATCGAAGAAGTCGAAGATGATCTCGCCCAACGGCAAGGTGTAGCGCAACTCCACGCGTTCGGGCGACAGATAGTCCATGCCGCCGAGTTCACCGCGCCGGGACTGGCACAATTCCATGATGGTGCCGATGAATTCGCTCGGCGCGATGATCGTGGTCTTGACCACCGGCTCGAAGACCGCGGCGATCTTGCCTTCGGGCCAGTCCGCCGGGTTCGTCACCGTCATCTCGGTGTCGTCGTCCTTCTGGACCCGATAGACGACGTTCGGTGACGTCGAGATCAGGTCGAGGTCGAACTCGCGCTCGAGGCGCTCGCGGGTGATCTCCATGTGCAGCAGCCCGAGGAAGCCGCAGCGGAAGCCGAAGCCGAGCGCCACCGATGTTTCCGGTTCCCACGTCAGGGCCGCATCGTTGAGCTGCAGCTTCTCCAGGGCCTCCCGCAAGTTCGGGTAATCCGACCCGTCCACCGGGTACAGCCCGGAATAGACCATCGGTTTGGGTTCGCGGTATCCGGTCAGCGCCTCGGTGGCACCGTGCCGCGCGGTGGTGACGGTGTCGCCGACCTTGGACTGTCGGACGTCCTTCACCCCGGTGATCAGGTAGCCGACCTCCCCGACGCCGAGGCCGACGCTCGGCTTGGGGTCCGGTGAGACGATGCCGACTTCCAGCAGTTCGTGGGTCGAGCCCGTCGACATCATCGTGATGCGCTCGCGCGGGGTGATCTTGCCGTCGACCACCCGGACGTAGGTGACCACCCCGCGGTAGATGTCGTAGACCGAGTCGAAGATCATCGCGCGGGCCGGCGCGTCGGCGTCGCCCTGCGGCGGCGGCACCTTACGGACCACCTCGTCGATCAGCTCGGTCACGCCGACCCCGGTCTTGCCGGAGACCCGCAGCACGTCTTCGGGCTCGCAGCCGATGATGTGGGCGATCTCAGCGGCGTAGCGGTCCGGATCGGCGGCGGGCAGATCGATCTTGTTGAGCACCGGGATGACGGTGAGGTCGCGGTCCAGTGCCAGGTACAGGTTGGCCAGGGTCTGCGCCTCGATCCCCTGGGCGGCGTCGACCAGTAGCACCGCGCCCTCGCAGGCCTCCAGCGCACGCGACACCTCGTAGGTGAAGTCGACGTGGCCCGGGGTGTCGATCAGGTGCAGGACAAATTCTTCGCCGTTGTACTTCCACGGCAGCCGCACGTTCTGCGCCTTGATGGTGATGCCGCGCTCGCGCTCGATGTCCATCCGGTCCAGGTACTGGGCACGCATATCGCGGTCCGCAACGACGCCGGTGAGACCCAACATCCGGTCGGCCAGGGTGGACTTGCCGTGGTCGATATGGGCGATGATGCAGAAATTTCGAATCTGCGCCGGCGCGGTAAACGTTTTGTCGGCGAAGCTACTGATGAAAATCTCCTGGTAGGTCGGCCGGTCAGGCGCGTAAGGACGTCTCCAGACTAGCTAGCACAGGTCCTCGTCACACAATCGAGCTTGCCGACAAGCGCCTATGCTTGGCGGCTATGGCGTCGCAATGGGGACCGCTGCGGCAGGTTTTGAAAGCCACCGAGCGTCTGGTGTTCAGCGAGGCGCCCAAGCTGGTACGCAATCTGCAAAACCCGCAGGCCATGCAGCGCAGCCTCCAACAGGGGCTTCAGCAGGGCCTCAAGATCGGCGTCGACGCGCTCGTCGGCGCGGCCACCGAGTCCCCGGCCGCCATCACCGCGGGCCGGCCGGTGACGAAGTCCAGCGTGCCGACCGCGCACCGAGCCCGCCGCATCTCGTACGCCCCGGACCTCGACGGACAGGCCGATCCGGGCGAGATCGTCTGGACCTGGGTGGTCTACGAGGACGACCCCACCCGCGGCAAGGACCGCCCGGTTCTGGTGGTGGGACGCGACCGCAAGGTCCTGTTGGGGCTCATGCTGTCCAGTCAGCAGCACCACGCCGACGACCGGCACTGGGTCGGCATCGGTTCGGGGCCGTGGGACGGCGAGGGACGGCCCAGCTGGGTCCGGCTGGACCGGGTGCTCGACGTGCCCGAGGAGGGCATCCGGCGCGAGGGCGCCATCCTGGAGCGCACCACGTTCGAGATCGTCGCGACCCGGCTGCGCGCCGACTACTCCTGGACCTGAGCCGGCCCCCTGTTCCGCCCAACGGGACAATTGGGCCGGAAAGTGCGAGAAGCTTCCGGCATTTCGTCGACCTCGACGCCCCCGGTCAGCGCGGCTCGCGCCACATCTGCGCCATTACCGGGCCGCCGTCGGGCAGCTGGATCTCGCCGGTGATGTCGAAGCCGAAGCGTTGGTAGTAGGGCACGTTGTCGGGATTGCTGGACTCCAGATAGGCCGGGGCGTACTCGGCGTCGACGCGGTCCAGGCGTGCGGCCATCAAGGCGTGGCCGAACCCGCCGCCGCGGAAGGTGGGGTCGCTGCCGATCACCCCGAGATACCAGTGCGGCTGCTCGGGGTGGTGCTTGGCCATCAGCTCCTCGACCTGCTTACCGCGCTTGAAGTCCATGCCGAACGCCCGCACGAACCCCCGCATCATGCGCAGCTCCTGCCAGGTGGTCGTCTTCCAGCGGCCCGGCGGCGACCACAGCGCGGCCGCGGCGATGTGCCCACCAGCGGTGGCGACCTCGACGCCGCCGTCGCCGAGAAAGTGGTGGCGGGCCATCGCGGCGAACATCGTCGGCAGCGCCTTCGCGCGTCGACCGGGCTGCGGCAGCATCCAGGTCATCACCGGGTCGTCGAAAAACGCGCGGGCCAGGGTGTGCGCCAACTCGCGGACGTCGGCCTTGCGGGCCGCCGCGACTTCGGGCGCCGGGTTGGTGGAATCCACCCGTTCAGCCTGACATGGCAACGTCGGGTGCTCAGCCCTGGGTGATGTAGGCCTGCAACAGTTCGTGCTCGGACTGCAGCTCCTCGAGTCGGCTCTTGACGACGTCGCCGATGCTCACGATGCCGGCCAATCGACCGTCGACCAGCACCGGAATGTGGCGCACCCGGTTGGTGGTCATCATCTCCGAGAGCTCGTCGACCGAAGAGTCCAGGCCGCAGGTGGCCACCGCTGGCGTCATGATCTTGGCCACCGGCAACTCGAGGATGCTCGGGCCCTGCTCGTAGAGTCGGCGCACCACGTCCCGCTCGGAGACCATCCCGGCGATCACCCCGGCCGAACCGACCACCACCATGGCGCCGATGTTGGCCTCGGCCAGGCCGGTCAGCAGGTCGCGCACCGTCGCTTCCGGTCGCACCGTGGCGACATCCGACCCTTTGCTCCTCAAGACATCCGCGATCCGCATCGCAACCTCCACAGCTGTGATCCAGTTCACACCAGCCTAGGCGGGATTCCTCGGCGGCGAAAGGGCAACGGTCCGGGCTTGCGCGATCCGCCCCTAACCGGCGCTCGGATGTGAGATACACGAGGGATGTCGATCGAGATCACGCTGCTGGGCACCGGTAGTCCCATCCCCGATCCGAACCGGGCCGGGCCGGCCACGCTGGTCCGGGCCGGCGGACAGACGGTGCTGGTGGACTGCGGGCGCGGCGTGCTGCAGCGGGCCGCCGCGATCGGCGTCGGCGCCAACACCCTCGATGCGCTGTTGCTCACCCATCTGCACAGCGATCACATCGCCGATCTCGGCGACGTGATCATCACCCGCTGGGTCACCGCATTCCCCTCGGAGTCGCACCCCGCCCCGGCTCCGCTGCCGATCATCGGCCCGCCCGGCACGGCCGCGGTGGTGGCGGCGACGCTCACGGCGTTCGGCTTCGACATCGGCTATCGCATTGCCCATCACGACGACCTGACCGCACCACCTCCGCTGGACGTGCAGGAGTACACCGAGGGCGTGGTGTGGGATCGCGGCGCGGTGCGCATCGTCGCCGGACCCACCGACCACCGACCGGTGGAACCCACCCTGGGGTTCCGGGTGGAATGCGAGGACACCGCAGTGGTGTTGGCCGGCGACACCGTACCGTGCGCCGGCCTGGACGCGCTGAGCGCGGGGGCGGACGCCATGGTGCACACCGTGATTCGCGAGGATCTGGTGCAACTGATGCCCCTGCAACGCTTCAAGGACATCTGCGACTATCACTCGTCGGTGCAACAGGCGGCGGCCACGGCGAAGCGCGCCGGGGTGGGCACGCTGATCCTCACCCATTACGTTCCGGCCCTCGTGCCCGGCCAGGAAGACGAGTGGCGCCGGCTGGCCGCCGCGGAGTTCGACGGGCGCATCGAACTGGGCGACGATCTGCACCGGGTCGAGGTCGGCTGACCGGCGGGTCAGGCCAGCCGGGTGATCTCCACCATCACGTCGAGGTCCGTGGAGCCCTCCCCGGAGTAGATGCCCTTCAGCGGTGTCACATCCGAGTAGTCGCGGCCCACACCGACGCTGATGTACTGCTCGTTGATCTCGGCGTCGTTGGTCGGGTCGTAGTACCACCACTCCCCCGTCCAGGCCTGAATCCAGGCGTGGCTCTGGCCTTCGACGGTATCGCCGATCTCGGCCTCGGCGTGCGGGTGCAGGTAGCCGGAGACGTATCGGGACGGAATTCCCATCCCCCGCAAGAGGATCAGCGTCAGGTGCGCGAAGTCCTGACACACCCCTTTGCCCTCCCGTAGCGCGTCCAGACCCGAGGAGTGCACGCCGGTGGTGCCCGCGACGTACTCCAGTTCCCCGGCCACCCAACGCGACGCCTCGATGACAGCCTGCTGCGGAGTGTGGTCGCGGGCGATGCGCCGTCCGATCCGTTCGAGGCGTTTGCTTGCCGGCGTGAAGTGGGCGGGGCTGAGCATCTCGTCGAATCGGTCGAGGGCGGCCTCGGAGTCCAGATCCGACCACGTCACCTCCAACTCCGGCGCTTCCGGCTTCTCGGTCTCCACCACCGACGAGGCGGTCACCTCGAGTTCGGTGTGCGGTGCGTGCAGATCGAAGGCGGTGACGGCGGTGCCCCAGTAGTCGACGTAGCGGTAGGACCGGGTGGCCGGGACCGTCTCGACCCGGTTGAGGATCACGTTCTGGCGCTGATCCGACCGCGGCGTCAACCTCGCCTCGTTGTACGACGCGGTCACCGCGGACTTGTAGGCATAGCCGGTCGCGTGCACGACGCGCATCCGCCACATGGCTAGATTTCCCCCTCTTCGATGACCAGCGCGTCGTGTCCGGCGTCGGTCCAGGCCACCCACGGCGCGGAGTGGAAATACTGCAGCGCCAACGCTTCTCCGACCTCGAAGCAGGTGGTCTGCAGATCGTCCAACCCGGTTTCCAGCGACTCCAGCAGCACGCCGGGCCGCAGGAACTCCAGCTCGCTGCGAGCGCGGCCCAGCAATCGCTGAGCCTCGTCGGCGGCCCCGACCCGATTGTGTTTGCGATGCTGCAACTCGTCGAGGCTGTGCTCGGCCATCCGCAGCGAGTAGAACACCGAGCGCGGGAAAAGCCGGTCCAGCAGCATGAATTCGACCACCCGTCCGGCATCGAGCACCCCGCGGTAGGTACGCAGATAGGCGTCATGGGCGCCCGCCGACCTGAGCACCGTGACCCAGGCCGGCGACGAGGCGCTGTCCCCGACCCGGGACTGCAGCATCCGCACCGTCATGTCGACGCGTTCGATGGCCCGACCGAGCACCAGGAACCGGTAGCCGTCGTCGCGGGACAGGGTGGAGTCCGCCAAGCCGGCGAACATCGCGGCGCGGCCCTCCACGTAGGCGAGGAACTCGTGCGGACCCAACCGGCGCGCGGCCCGTTCGCGCTCCGGCAACGCGTTGTACGTGGTGTTGAGACACTCCCACATCTCGGTAGAGGTGACTTCCCTTGCGCCGCGGGCATTTTCCCGGGCCGCCGTGATCGCGTCGACAATCGAGCTGCCGCCCTCGACACCGCGGGTGAACGCGACCAAGTCGGTCAGCGACCAGACATCCAGCGGTTCGTCGGGGGGCTCGATGTCGAGGACCCGCAGCAACACCCGCGAGGTGTGGTCCGGGTCGACGCTGGAGTCCTCGAGCAGCTGGTGGATCACCACGTCGAGGATGCGCGCGGTGTCATCGGCCCGTTCGACGTAACGGCCGATCCAGTACAGCGATTCGGCGTTGCGGGCCAACATCAGCCGACCACCCCCTGCTGTTGTTGCTGCTGCTGTTGCTGTTCGCCACCGGCCCGCGGCGCCTTCGGGACCCGGTCGGCCGGTTTGGCCTCGCCGGGCAGCGTGCGCACCAGTTCGGCGGCGGCCAGTTCGCGGTCCGCCGACGACGTCCGCGACGCCAGCACCCAGGTGTCCTTGGAACCGCCACCCTGGCTGGAGTTGACCATCAGCGACCCCTCGGGCAACGCGACCCGGGTCAGGCCGCCGGGCAGCACCCAGATCTCGTCGCCGTCGTTGACCGCGAAGGGTCGCAGGTCGACGTGCCGCGGCGCCAACCGGTCGCCGACCTGGGTCGGCACGGTCGAGAGCTGCACGACTGGCTGGGCGATCCATCCGCGCGGATCCGCCTCGACCTTGCGCCGGATCGCGGCCAGCTCCTTGGCCGAGGCGTCCGGCCCGAAGACAATGCCGTAGCCACCGGAGCCTTCCACCGGTTTGACCACCAGCTCCTCGATCCGGTCGAGCACCTCTTCGCGCTCCTCGTCGAGCCAGCACCGCAACGTGTCGACGTTGGCCAGCAGCGGCTTCTCACCCAGGTAGTAGTCGATGATCGTCGGGACGTACGTGTAGACCAGCTTGTCGTCGCCGACGCCGTTGCCCACCGCCGACGAGATCACCACGTTGCCGGCCCGGGCGGCGTTGACGATGCCCGCCACCCCCAGCATCGAGTCGGGACGAAAATGCATCGGGTCCAGGAACTCGTCGTCGATGCGGCGGTAGATGACGTCCACCTGGCGCTCACCCTCGGTGGTTCGCATGTAGACGGTGTTGTCGCGGCAGAACAGGTCGCGCCCCTCCACCAGCTCGGCGCCCATCTGCCGGGCCAGCAGCGAATGTTCGAAGTAGGCGGAGTTGTACACCCCGGGGGTCAGCACCACCACGGTCGGGTCGGCGGCGTTGGTGGGGGCCGCTTTGCGCAGCGCGCGGAGCAAATGCGACGAATAGTCGCCGACCGCGCGCACCCGGTTGGTGGCGAACAGGTTGGGGAACACCCGGGCCATGGTGCGACGGTTCTCCATCACGTAGGAGACCCCCGACGGGGACCGCAGGTTGTCCTCCAGCACCCGGAACGTGCCCTGCTCGTCGCGGACGAGGTCGATGCCCGCGACGTGGATCCGCACCCCGTTGGGCGGCACGATGCCCGCCGCCTCCCGGTGGAAGTGGTCGCAGGAGGTGACCAGGCGCCGGGGGATCACCCCGTCGCGCAGAATCTCCTTCTCGCCGTAGATGTCGTCGAGATACATCTCCAGGGCGGTGACCCGCTGCTTGATGCCCTTCTCCAGCCGGGTCCACTCCGCGGCCGAGATCACCCGCGGCACCAGATCCAGCGGGAAGGGCCGCTCCTGGCCGGACAGCGAGAACGTGATGCCCTGGTCGACGAACGCGCGACTCAGCGCCTCGGCACGGGCCGCCAACTCCGAGGCATCCGACGGTGCCAGCTCGGCGTAGATCCCCTTGTAGGGTCCGCGGACCGCGCCCTGGGCGTCAAACATCTCGTCGAATGCGTCGGCATAGCAGCCGCGGTCGTTGTAGCCGTCGAAGATCGGCACGTGCTTCTTGGCAGCGCGCGTGGACTTGGATTGTCGTTTGCTCTGGCCCGGCAAAGTTCGCACGCTCATCACCCCCATGCTGCCCCACCGCTGCGGTATCGGCAGGCCAGCCGAGCAATCGCGACCACGGACGCGGCGCGCTTTGGGGGTTTATCGGCCGAACTGGTAACCTGAACAGTCGCTGCCCGCTGCCGGGCAGGTGGAGATTGCTCCCGCCCATACCCAGCTTTTGAGAATTAGAAGGAACTGACGCGTGGCCAACATCAAGTCGCAGGAAAAGCGCAACCGCACCAACGAGCGCGCCCGTCTGCGCAACCAGTCGGTGAAGTCCTCACTTCGCACGGCTGTCCGTGGGTTCCGCGAGGCCCTCGAGTCCGGCGATAAGGACACCGCAGCCCAGCTGCTGGTGGCGACCACTCGTCAGCTGGACAAGGCTGCCAGCAAGGGTGTCATCCACAAGAACCAGGCCGCCAACAAGAAGTCGGCGCTGACCCTGGCTCTCAACAAGCTCTGATCAGTTGTTCCTGGCCAATTCGGCCACGGCCCGCACCGTCGACTCCAGCGCGTAATCGGGGTCGGCGGCCGCGCCTTTGACGTCCGCGTTGAGCGCCGCAACCAGGCGCAGCGCGCTGGCGACCCGGTCCCGGGACCAACGCCGCGACTGTTTCTGCGCCTTCTGGATGCGCCACGGCGGCATGCCGAGTTCACCGGCCAGTCGATAGGGATCCCCCGACAGCGGAGCCACCCGCGCGATGGTGTGCACGGCCTCGGCGAGCGCGTCGGCCAGTACCACCCGCGGCTCGCCGGCGAGCATCGCCCAGCGCAGCGCCTCGGCCGCACCCTCCACATCACCCACGATCGCCTTGTCCGCGATGTCGAACCCTTTGACCTCGGCTTTGCCGCTGTGATAGCGGCGCACCGCGGCGGGGTCCACCCGGCCATCGGTGTCGGCGACCAACTGCGAACAGGCCGCGGCCAGTTCCCGGATGTCGGATCCCACCGCGTCGAGCAGCGCGGTCACCGTCTCGTCGCTGACCTTGATCTTGAGGGTGCGGAACTCGCCGCGGATGAACTCGGCGCGTTCGCTGACCTTGGTGATCTTGGCGCACGGATACACCCTTGCCCCGACTTCGCGCAAACGGGTGGCCAATGCCTTCGCCCGGCCCCCGCCGGAGTGCACCACCACCAGTTCGGTGCCCGCCGGCAGATCGGCGGCCGCGGTCGCGATCAGCCCGACGGCATCCTTGCCGGCCTCCCCCGCCGCCTCCAGCACGACGATGCGCTCATCGGCGAACAGCGACGGGCTGAGTAGTTCGGCGAGCTCGGAGGTGCTGACGTCGCCGGCGCGCAGCCGGCTGACCGGGATGTCGGAGGCGCCGACCTGGGCGCCGGCGCGCGAGCGCGCGTCGCGGGTCACCGCGGCGATGGCGCGATCGATGAGCAGTTCCTCATCGCCGAGCACGAGATGCAGTCCGGGTACCTGTGCGCTCACGCCGACGATGGTGTCACACGCCGCCGACGACCCGCCAAGTCCGCTCACCCGAGGCCGGCGATCGCCCACGCCGCGGCCACCATCGCCAAGCAGCCCAGCGCAATCCGCCCGCGCCGGTGGCCGCTGCAGAGCACCCCGGCCACCGCCGCGGCCGCGAGGGTGAGTACCCCGACGGCGCCGGCGGGCACCGGCACCGCGGCGTGCGGCACCGCCGCGGTCCACCGCGCAACCTGCAGCAGCCACCACAGTTCCGGACCGGTGAACCGGATCAGCAGCCGGGCCGCGGCGGGCCACAGTGGGCTCAGGGCCGCGGCCGCGGTGCCGAACAGCGTGATGGGCGCGATCACCACCGTGACCAACAAATTGGCCAGCACGGCAACCAGACTGAGCGTCCCGGAAATCCCGGCGACCAGGGGTGCGGTGACCAACTGCGCGGCCACCGCCATGCACAGCGCGTCGGCCAGCGGCTTGGGCCAGCCGCGCCCGACCAGTCGCAGCGACCACCGCGGCGCCAGCACGATGAGCGCCGCGGTGGCCGCCACCGAGAGTGCGAATCCGATGTCGACCGCCAACTGCGGCGCGACGATCAGCAGCACCAGCACCGCGCCGGCCAGTGCCGGGATGGCTTGCCTGCGTCGCGCCGTCAGTAACGCCAGCAGGGCGATGGCCCCCATCACCGCGGCGCGCAGCACGCTGGCGGTGGGCTGGACCACCACCACAAACGCGATCAGCGCCAGCCCGGCCAGGACCACCGCGATGCGGGGCCCGAAGAATCCGGCGACCAACAACACCGCGCCGCACACGATGGTGACGTTGGCGCCCGAGACTGCCGTCAGATGGGTGAGCCCCGCAACCCGGAACTGCTGGGTCGCCGTCGGCGGCACCGCCGAGGTGTCACCGAGCACCAGCGCGGGCAGCATCGCCGCCTGATCCGCGGGCAGCACCTCCCGCGCCCGCTCGGCGAGCCGGCCGCGCGCCGTGCCGGCCGCCCGTTGCAGAAGCGAAGCCTCACCGAGTGTCGGAGCACCGCTGGCATTGAGCGCCGCGACGGTCAGATCGCGACGGGTGGGCTTGCTGATCCGCGCCCGGAATCGCAGCGGCTGCCCGACGCCGATGCCGTGGTAATGCGACACCGGCGCGAAAACCACCACCCGGCCCCGGGTTTGGACGTTGTCGACCAGCCGGAGGTCCGCCTTGATCAGCAACCGACCCCCGCCGATCGTCAGCGGGGACTCCGAGGGCACCACGGTGACGGTGGCCGCCGAGCCGAAGCGTTCGACCACCGGGTGCTGACGCACACTGGTGCTGCGCAGGTTGACCGCGACGCTGAAACCCATCCCGACCACGGCCGCTGCCGCCACGACTGCGCCCGCGACCCGCGCCGTCTCCCGCTCGCGGGGCAGCGCGCACCACAGCGCGCCCGCGCCGGCCCCGACCGCCAGGCACACGCCGGTCAGCACCGCTCCGATATCCCAGCAGATTCCCGCGGCGGTGACCGCCCATGCGGTCAGGGCCGCCGGAACCAGCCGCAGGTCGGGGCGTTCATTCACACCCGCACCAGATCGCGCAGCCGTTGCAGCCGCGCGGGTCCGATCCCGTCCACCTCGCCGAGCTGATCCACACTGGCGAACGCGCCGTGCTCCTCGCGCCACGCCACGATCGCCGCGGCGGTCACCGGTCCGATCCCGGGCAGCTCGTCGAGTTGCGCCTCGGTCGCGGCGTTGAGATCCACCGGCCCCTGCGGCTCACCGCCGGCGGGCTCCTTGGCGGTGGCCTTGTCACCTCCCGTCCTGGCGGCCGGGGCCGTCGCGCCCCCGACCGAACTGCCCAGCCCCGGCGGTGCGCCCGGCACCGGGGAGATGCCGACCACCACCTGCTCTCCGTCGTTGAGGTGCCGAGCCATGTTCAGCCCGACGGTGTCGGCGCCGGCCAATGTGCCCCCCGCGGCGGTGAGCGCATCGGCCACCCGCGCCCCCGGCGTGACCGTGACGAGTCCGGGCTCCTGCACCAGGCCGACGACACTGACGATCACCGGTTGCTCCGGCCGCGCCGTCGTGCTGGTACTGGGCCGGACACTGTCGGACGCCACCATTTCCACGGGCGGCAGCTTGGCCGAGACCACCGGCGCGGGTTCGTTGCGGATCAGGGTGAACACCGTCACCAGCACCGCGAGCGCCGCGACCACCGCCAGAGCCATTCCGCCCGCGCGGCCCGGATCGGCCCGGGCGGCGGCGACCCACCCGCGTAGCGTGCTGTCCCCACCCGCCCCGGCGTCCGGCAGCCAGCGCGGGGTGAGATCGCGGGGATCGCCGTCCGCGTCGTCGTCGGCGTCGTCGGCCGCATCGGTGTCGGTGCCCTCGGCCCGGAGCCGACGCTGCAGACGGTCCGCGGGAAGCTCGGTAGCCATGGCGCCGACGCTAGAGCGGCGCGGCGACGTCCGACGCTCGCCGACCCGCGGCGACCGAGTGGCTGTGGATCAAGGCGGGGCTGTGGACAAACCCCGGCGCGTTACTCGGTATCGGGTACGTCCGCGACCACCGCGACGGCGCCGGCCCCGACATGCAGCGCCAGCACCGGACCGAGCTCGGTGATCACCGCCGGCGGGCAGGCGGGCAGGCGCTCTGCCAGCGCGGCGGCCACTTCTGCAGCCCCGTCTGGGTTGGCCACGTGGTGCACCGCCAGCCCGGCCGAACGCGTGCCGACCACCTCGCTGACCCGGTCGATCATTGTCGCGATCGCCTTGCTGGGGGTCCGGACCCGTTGGGCCAGCACCAATTTGCCGTCGTCGATGCGCAGCAGCGGTTTGAGCGACAGCGCGGTGCCCAACCAGGCCGCCGCGCCCCCGATCCGACCGCTGCGGCGCAGGTTGTCCAGGCGGTGCACGACGATGTAGCCGTGCCCCCGGCCGACCGCGGAGCGGGCCTGGGCCGCCACGGATTCCCGGTCCGCCCCGGCGGCGGCCGCGCGGGCCGCGGCGACGGCGACGAAACCCGTGCCCATGGCGGTGGACCGGGAATCGATCACCGTCACATCGGTTCCGAGTTCCGCGGCGGCCTGTTCGGCGGCTCCGAAGGTGCCCGACAAGGCCGCCGACAGGTGCACCGCCACCACCCCGGCGCCGGCGCTGTCCGTCAGGGCCCGCTGATAGGCGGCACGCAGTTCGGCCGGACTGGCCCCGGCGGTGCTGGCCTGGCGCTCGTGGATGTCGGCCGGCACGTCGTCGACGCCGTCGCGCAGATCCGTCCCGTCCAACAGGATGTGCAGCGGAACCACCCGGATGTCATGCGCGGCAGCCATTTCGGCGGGCAATCGGGCGGCGGAATCGGTGACGACGATGACCGGCACCGGTTAACCGTCCGGTTCGACGAGCGGTGTAGTTCCGCGAGGAAGAGGCCGGGCGTCAACGGCACCGTCCGGTTCGACGAGCGGTGTAGTTCCGCGAGGAAGAGGCCGGGCGTCAACGGCACCGTCCGGTTCGACGAGCGGTGTAGTTCCGCGAGGAAGAGGCCGGGCGTCAACGGCACCGTCCGGTTTCTCGCGCGCGACGGCCAATGCCTTGAGCATCAACTCGGCCACCGCCTCGTGTGCTTCGAAGTTCCAGTGGATGCCGTCGGGGTTGCCGCGGCCGCTGAAGATCTCGTCGGCGACGGCCTCCTTCAGATCCACCAGCGGCACCTCGTGTTCGGCAGCCCACGCGGTGATCGCCGCGACGGTGCCCGCGCGGCCGCGGTGCGATTTTCCGTAGCTGTCGGCGAGGTGCACACTCGGCAGCGACGCCACCATCGGGATCCCGGGCCGGTTGAAGTCGATTGCGCCGCGGGTCATCTCGAGGTACTCGGCACTCAGATGCGGGGGCAGCGCGGGTCTGGCCACCGGCGAGAGCCGCGGCTGCAGCCAGCCGTAACCATCGCGAACCCACCGCCGCAGTCGGGATGGGCGGACGTACCGAATCGACTCGCGCAGCGCGGTCGGCAGCGGTGACGGCAGCGAATCCATGCCGCAGGTTGCGAAGATCACCGCGCCGGCCCGCGGCAGCGCCGCCCACGACCGGGGGTCCTGGGTGGCGGCCCACCACACGTCCCGGCAGGTCCAGCCGATCCGCCCGATCAGCTCGAGATCCCAACCGAGTTCGCGGGCAACGATATTGGGCCAGATGCGCGGATCGTCGGCGGGCAGACCGCCGGTGGGTCCGTAATAGGCCAGGGAGTCGGCGAACACCAGCAGCGTGGGGCGGGTCCCGGTGGCGTCAGAGGACATCGTTGGCCACCTGCGCCGAGGCGTTCCAGACGTCCAGCCGCCACTTGATGTCCTCGAAGGCGGCGTCCGGCGGGGAGTGTCCGGCCAGCTGCACCCAGCTGGCGTTGCCCATGCCGCCCAGGATCGGCCAGTTGTCCACCGGGATGCCGAGCAGGGCCGCGGTCAGCGCGGCGATCAGACCGCCGTGCGCCACCAGCACCACCGGCCGATCGGACTCGTCGGCTCCCCAGTCCTGCTGGCGGGCAACGAGTTCGGCCACCAGCGGCACCCCCCGCTCGGCGACGTCGACCCTGCTCTCGCCACCGTGCGGGGCCCAGCGGGCGTCCTCGCGCCACGCCAACCTGGCCCCCGGGGCCGCGTGGTCGACCTCGAGATGCGTCAACCCCTGCCAGTCGCCCAGATGCGTTTCGCGCAGCCGTTTGTCCACCTCGACGGGAACCCCGGCGCGCTCCCCCAGGGTGACGGCGGTGTCGTAGGCGCGGCGCAGGTCCGAGGACACGATCAGCAACGGCCGCCGCGTGCCCAGCACTTCAGCGGCCGCGACCGCCTGGGCCCGGCCGAGTTCGGACAGCTCGGTGTCGAGTTGGCCCTGCATGCGGCTGCCGGCGTTGTACTCGGTCTGGCCGTGGCGAAGCATCACCAGGCGGCGGATTCTCACTGCTGATCCTCGTCGGGTGCCTCGTCGGATTCGGGGGTGTCGCCGAGGTCGACGGGCACCACCGGGCAGTCCCGCCACAACCGGTCCAGCGCGTAGAACTCGCGTTCGTCGCGGTGCTGGACGTGCACCACCACGTCGATGAAGTCGAGCAGTACCCAGCGGCCTTCGCGGGTGCCCTCGCGTCGCGCCGGCTTGTTGCCGGCCAGCCGCATCTTCTCCTCGACCTCGTCGACGATGGCGTTCACCTGGCGGTCGTTGGCCCCGGTGGCGATGACGAAGCAGTCGGTGATCACCAGCTGTCCCGAGACGTCGATCGCCACCACATCCTCGGCCAGTTTGGCGGCGGCCGCCCGGGCGGCCACGGTGGCCATCTCTAGGGCTTCGTCGGTCGCGGTCATGCATTCACCTCGGGGGTCGGAACGGCGTTCGGATGGTTGCGGTACAGCCCGCGCTTGGCCACGTACTGCACCACTCCGTCGGGCACCAGGTACCAGATGGGCCGCGATTGCGCGGCCCGGTTGCGGCAGTCGGTGGACGAGATCGCCAGCGCCGGGATCTCGACCAGGGTCAGCGCCTCGGCCGGCAGTTCGGCCATGGCCTCGGTGATGTGTTTGCCGTCGAGTTCGAAACCGGGCCGACTGACGCCGATGAACTTGGCCAGGGAGAACATCTCCGACCAGTGCTGCCAGCTCAGGATCGAACCGAGCGCGTCGGCGCCGGTGATGAAGTACAGCTCGGCGCCGGGATTGGCGGCCTGCAGGTCGCTCAGGGTGTCCCTGGTGTAGGTCGGTCCGCCCCGGTCGATGTCGACGCGGCTGACCGAGAAGCGCGGGTTGGAGGCCGTGGCGATCACCGTCATCAGGTAGCGGTCCTCAGCCGGGGTGACGGATCGGCCCTGCTTCTGCCAGGGCTGTCCGGTCGGGACGAACACGACTTCGTCGAGGCCGAACAGGTCGGCGACCTCGCTGGCGGCGACCAGGTGTCCGTTGTGGATGGGGTCGAATGTCCCACCCATCACGCCCAGCCGTCTGCTGGGCCTCATCCCGGCCGGTTGCACGATAGGCCAGCTTACTGGAGCGTTTGCAGGCGATCCGCCCACGCACATGCCGAGCGAGACTGCGTTGTGGTCCGGCGCAGCGGCGGGTCGCGGATGAAATGGCCGGGTCGACGTCTGCGGTCGCGCTCAGACCGGCAGCAGATTGTCGATCACCGAGGCCAGCTGCTTGGCCGAGCGGCATTCATGCATGGTGATGACGTCCTGGTAGCGCGGCACCACCGAGTCGCCGCTACCCCACAGGTGCCGCGGCTCCGGGTTGAGCCAGTGCGCGTGCCGGCTGGCGCTGACCATGCGGCTGAGCAGCTCCAACTCCGGGTTGCGGTAGTTGTTGCGGCCGTCGCCGAGGATCAGCAGCGAAGTGCGCGGCGAGAGCACATTGGGGAACTTGTCCAGGAACGAGACGAACGCGTGCCCGTAGTCGCTGTGCCCGTCGCGGGTGTAGACCTCGGACTCGCGGGTGATGCGCTGCACGGCGACCGCCAGGTCGGCGTCGGGGCCGAACAGATGCGTCACCTCGTCGGTGGTGTCGATGAACGCGAAGACCCGAACCCGGGAGAACTGCTGGCGCAGCGCGTCGACCAGCAGCAGGGTGAAGTGGCTGAACCCGGCCACCGAGCCCGACACATCGCAGAGCACGACGAGTTCCGGCCGGGCCGGGCGCGGCTTGGCCAGGACGACGTCGATGGGCACCCCGCCGGTGGACATCGACTTACGCAGCGTCTTGCGCAGGTCGATCTGCCCGTGGCGGTGCCGGCGACGCTTGGCGGCCAGCCGGGTGGCCAGGGTGCGCGCCAACGGGGCCACGGTCTTGCGCATCTGCTTGAGCTGTTCGCCGGAGGCCCGCAGGAACTCGACGTTCTCGGCCAGCTGCGGGATGCCGTACATCTGGACGTGGTCACGCCCGAGTTGCTCGGCGGTACGTCGCTTGGTCTCGGACTCCACCATCTTGCGGATCTGCGCAATGCGCTGGGCAGCAAGGGATTTGGCGATCTCCTCCTGCGTGGGGGTGGGACTGTCGCCGTAGCCCGCGAGCAGGCCGGCCAGCAGCTTGCCCTCGAGTTCGTCCAGAGCCATCGATTTGAGCGCCTGATAGCTCGAATACGACGGGCCCCGGCTGGAGTTGTATTTGCCGTACTGCTCCACGATCTGGGCGATCATCGCGGCCAGCCGCGAGTCCATGGTCGCCAGGTCCTCGTTGTCCGCCAGCAGGTCGAGCAGCATGGCCCGCATGGCCTCGACGTCCTCGGGCGGCAGCCCCTGCGGTTCGGCGTCCGGCTCGGACTCGTCGGTGAGCGCCGTGCGGTCACCGAGGGCCGCGGGCCACCACAGATCGAACATCGCATCGTAGGTTTCGCGGTGGTCGGCGCGGCGCAACACCGCACACGCCAGGCCCTCGCGCAGCACCTCACGGTTGCCCATACCGAGGGTCGCCATCACCTTGCCGGCGTCGACGGTTTCCGACGGCCCCACCGAAATGCCTTGGGTGCGTAAGGCTTCGACGAAGCCCACCAGATGGCCGGGCAGCCCGTGCGGGGCCAACGGCTGGGCGGGGCGGATGCGCTGTTCCATGAGTATGAGACCGCTAGTTGAGCCGAAGCTCGGCTGTCGCCTTGGTCTGATCGGACTGGTGTTTGAGGACCACGCCGAGGGTCGCGGCGATGGTCGCGTCGTCGATGGTGTCCATTCCCAGCGCCAGCACCGTGCGGCCCCAGTCGATGGTCTCGGCCACCGACGGCACCTTCTTGAGCTGCATGCCGCGCAGCACGCCGATGATCCGCACCAGCTCCTCGGCCAGCTTCTCGGGCAGTTCCGGCACCCGGGACAGCAGGATCTTGCGTTCCAGTTCGGCGTCCGGGAAGTCGATGTGCAGGAACAGGCAGCGCCGCTTGAGCGCCTCGGACAGCTCCCTGGTGGCGTTCGAGGTGAGCACCACGAACGGTTTGCGCTCGGCGGTGATGGTGCCCAACTCCGGCACGGTGACCGCGAAGTCGGACAGCACCTCCAGCAGCAGGCCCTCGATCTCGATGTCGGCCTTGTCCGTCTCGTCGATCAGCAACACGGTCGGCTCGGTGCGCCGGATGGCGGTCAGCAGCGGGCGTTGCAGCAGGAACTCCTCGCTGAACACGTCCATCTTGGCCTGGTCCCAGTCACCGCCGCCGGCGGCGTTGGCGGTCTGGATGCGCAGGATCTGCTTGGCGTGGTTCCACTCGTAGAGCGCACGCGCCTCGTCGACGCCCTCGTAGCACTGCAGCCGCACCAGACCGGCCCCGGTCGACTGCGCGACCGCCCGCGCCAGTTCGGTCTTGCCGACGCCGGCGGGCCCCTCGACCAGCAGCGGCTTGCCCAGCTGATCGGCCAGGAACACCGCCGTGGCGGTGGCGGTGTCGGGCAGGTAGCCGGTCTCGGTGAGTCGGCGGGCCACATCGTCGATGTCGGTGAACAACGGCGCAGGCAGAGCAGGGGTGTTCAAAGGAAGCTCCTAGTTATCAGGCGGGCCTGGTGTGACCGTCTCCCCAAACGATCCACTTGCTCGAGGTCAGTTCCGACAATCCCATGGGACCGCGGGCGTGCAATTTCTGGGTCGAGATACCGATCTCGGCACCGAATCCGAACTGCTCCCCGTCGGTGAACGACGTCGAGGCGTTCACCATCACCGCCGCGGCGTCCACCTGCTCGGTGAACCGTTGGGCCGCAGCAAGGTCGGCGGTCACGATGGCCTCGGTGTGGCCGGTACCGTACTCGTTGATGTGCGCGATCGCCGCGTCGACACCGTCGACCACGGCGACCGCCAGGTCCAGCGACAGGAACTCGGCGCGCAGCTGCTCCTCGGTCGGATGGTCGTGCACGGCGACCCCGGCTCCGGCCAGCGCCGCGGTCAGCCGGGGCAGCGCGGTGTCGACCAGCGCCCGGTCGATCAGCAGGGTTTCGGCGGCGTTGCACACGCTCGGCCGCCGCGTCTTGGAATTCAGCAGGATCCGTTCGGCGACATCGATGTCGGCGGCCTCGTGAATGTAGACGTGGCAGTTACCCACGCCGGTCTCGATGGTGGGCACGGTCGCATCGCGCACCACGGCGTCGATCAGACCGGCTCCGCCGCGCGGGATCACGACGTCGACCAGTCCGCGGGCCTGGATCAGGTGCGTGACGCTGGCGCGGTCGGCGCTGGGCAGCAGTTGCACGGCGTCGGCGGGCAGACCTTCGGCGATCAATGCGTTGCGCAGCACCGTCACCAGCGCCGCATTGGACCGCGCCGCCGAGGAACTGCCGCGCAGCAGCACGGCGTTGCCGGATTTCAGCGTCAGCCCGAACGCGTCCACGGTGACGTTGGGTCGGCCCTCGTAGACGATGCCGACGACGCCCAGCGGCACGCGTTGCTGGCGCAGTTGCAGTCCGTTGGGCAGCGTGCGGCCGCGCAGTACCTCGCCGACCGGGTCCGGCAGTCCCGCGACCTGGCGCAGGCCGGCGGCGATGCCCTCGACCCGCTGCGGGTTCAGCGCCAGCCGGTCGAGCATGGCCTCCGGGGTCCCGCTGTCGCGCGCGGTCCGCAGGTCCTCGGCGTTGCCGGCCAGAATGTCCTCGACCGCGGCCAGCACGGCATCGGCCGCAGCGTGCAGCGCGCGGTCCTTGATCGTTGTCGTCAATGCGGCCACCGCGCGCGATGCCACCCGGGCGCGGCGGGCGGCGTCGTGCACCTCGGTACGCAGGTCGGTCGCGGTATCCGAAAGCGTCGCAGCTTGCAGATTCATTAGCCCAGCGTATCCGGTATTCGGCGGGTTAGCCTGGCCGGGTGGTGCGGGTATCGGTGCTGGGCAGCGTCAACCTCGACTCCGTGTACGCGCTGGGCGCGCTGCCGCGACCAGGCGAAACGCTGTTGGCCTCGGAGCTGACGGTAGGTCCCGGCGGCAAGGGCGGCAACCAGGCGGTGGCGGCCGCCCGCGCCGGGGCGCAGGTCCAGCTGATCGCCGCGCTCGGTGACGACGCCGCCGCGCACCAGCTGCGGGCGCATCTGCAGGCAAACGGGGTGGGCATCGACGGCCTCAGCACCCTGCCGGTGCCCAGCGGCACCGCGGTCATCCTGGTCGATCAGCACACCGCCGAGAACCTGATCGTGGTCGCGCCGGGCGCCAACGCGCACCTGACGCTGGATTCGCAACGCGTGCGCGATCTCGTCGCGGACTGTGACGTGCTGTTGATCCAGTTGGAGATTCCGGTGTCGACGGCGCTGGCGGCGGCGCGGCAGGCCAAGTCGGCCGGGGCGACCGTGATGCTCAACGCCTCGCCGCGCGGCACCGATGCGGCGGCGCTGGCCCAGTTGGCGCGCGAGGTGGACGTGGTGGTGGTCAACGAAACCGAGGCGACGGATTGGCGGTGGCCGGTGCCGCACCTGGTGACCACGCGCGGGGCTCGGGGCGCGACCTATGTCGGCACCGACGGCGAGTTCACGGTGGGCTCGCCGCCGGTCGAGGCGCTCGACTCCAGCGGCGCCGGTGATGTTTTCGCCGGCGTGCTGGCGGCCGGCTGGGCGCGGGATCGACGGCACGCGCTGCGCCGGGCCTGTGCGGCGGGGGCGCTGGCGACCCTGACCGAGGGCGCGGGCGACTGCGCCCCGACCGCCGAAGCCATCGAGGATGTGCTCGCGCTGGAGCCCAACTGAGCCGGCTGCCGTCGGCCCCGTCCGTACCCGCAGACACTAAGATTCAGCGCATGCCGGTCGTCGCGCTTGCGCTGTTCGCCGCCTTCGCCGCGGTCGGATTCGGCTGGCGCAGTTGGGTGCAGTGGCGTCATACCGGCTCGACGGGTTTCAACGGCGTCAGCGGACGGCCCGGTTCACCGGAGTGGTTTGCCGGTGCCGGGTTCCTGGTGTCCATCGCCGCCGCGGTCGCGGCCCCGGCGCTGCAGTGGGCGGGTGTCGTCGCCCCCATCGCGGCGCTGCAGCTACCGCCGATCCAGTGGCTGGGGATCGCGTTGGCGGTGCTCGGCATCGGGGGTACCGCGACCGCCCAACTGCAAATGGGCGACTCCTGGCGGATCGGCGTCGATCCCGGCGAGACAACCGCTTTGGTGCGTACCGGGGTGTTCGGCTGGGTCCGCAACCCCATTTTCACGGCCATGCTGGTGTTCGGCGCCGGCATCGCCCTGGTCACCCCGAACGGGGTGGCGATCCTCGGCTTCCTGCTGTTGCTGATCACCATCCAGATGCAGGTGCGGCTGGTGGAGGAGCCGTATCTGCTTACCCGACACGGCGAGTCCTACCGCGACTATCTGGTCGGCGTGAGTCGGTTCCTCCCCGGGATCGGCCGCCGCACCTAGGCCTCTGGCACCTCACGCTCGATTGCGTCAACCAGATCCGGGCCGACATGTCCGAGGCGGCGCAGCTCCTTGTCGAATCGCCGGGCTACAGATCGAGAACCAGCTTTGTGGTCCGGGCTCGCCCCACACAAATGAGCATCGTGCCCTCCTGGTCGTGTTCCTTGGGGGTCATCAAGTACCCCCGGTGATCCGGCTGGCCGTGGAGGACTCGTGTTTCGCAGGTTCCGCAATAGCCCTCTTCACAAGACGACACGATTTCCGTCCCGGCGGCCCGCACCGCCTCCAGAATGCTCTGGTCCGCCGGCACGGTCACCGCGATGCCGGACCGTTCGAGCACGACCGTGAATGGAGAATCCTCGTCGCCTTCAGCTGCCAGTTCGGCATCGGATGCCGCACCAAACCGTTCGAGATGAAGCCGGTTCGAGACGCCGGCGGCTACGCACTCTTGGCTCACTGCCGCCAGCATGGGCGCGGGCCCGCAACAGTACAGCCGACTGTCAGGGGTCATGGTCGCCACTATGCGGCGCAGGTCCGGGAGCCCATGCTCGTCCTCCGGCAGGACGGTCACCTGCTCCGGATAGGAGGTACCGAGTTCGGCGGCGAATGCCATCGACGACAAACTGCGCCCACCGTAGATCAGCCTCCACAGGGTGCCGCGCGCCTGGAGTTGATCAATCATTGCCTTGATCGGGGTGATGCCAATCCCACCAGCAACCAGCACGTATTCGGATGCGGGAACTAGAGGGAAATGATTTCGTGGGCGGGAGCTGTCGATCTCGTCTCCGACACTCAACCGATCGTGAATCTCCGCGGACCCGCCGCGACCGTCCGGTTGGCGCAGGACGCAGACGGTATAGGTGTCCCGCGAGCGCAGATCCCCACACAACGAGTATTGCCGCCGCATGCCCGAGTGAAGGTGTAGCTCAATATGGGCACCCGGCTCCCAGTTCGGCAGCTCGCTACCGTCTGCCGCGGCCAGACCCAGCATGGCGACATCGTCGGTCAGCTGCGTCTTTTCTACGAGCGTGAGCCTCAGCGAGGAGATTTCACTGTTCACCAACATCATTACCACCTCTGTAGGGGGATGCGGATCGTCGGCTGCACGACGGGGGAACCGGTTCAGCCTCCGCAGGATTGACGTCCCGCAGCATCTCGGCTGCGGGCGTGGTGCGCGTCAGAGCGCTTGGGCCGTAACCGTCATCGCGACGGCTCGACGGTGAACGCGGCAGGTACCTGCGCGTTGACGACGATTACCCCCAACTCACTGGCATCCATTTCCGCCAGGAGGCGTACCACCCGGCTTTCCTCGATCTGCACCGGTTCGTAGTCGGTGCCGTAATCGAAGACCATCGACACCGAGGGCGGGAACCACACGGTGCGATGCCCGGCGGGTTGTCTGTCGAGGCCGTTATCGAAGCCAACGAAAGTCGCAGGGAAGCCGCATCCCCGTTGGAAGCGACGAATGGCAGCGACCTGCAGGGTCGCGATCTGCTCGATATTTGTCGTCCAAGTGCGCAGGACCAAATCCGCCCCGGCTCTGATCTCGATCAACTACCACTCCCTTCACACCATGCCCTGTGCTGGGCATTTATTGACGCTGAGGCCACTCCGAGGATGCCCTGGATACCCGGTCGGTTAGCGTTGCGTGGACTCCAGCGAATACTGTTCGCGCAGTAACCGTTTGAGCACCTTCCCGGCGGCTGACATCGGTAGTACATCGACGAATGCCACGCTGCGCGGAATCTTGTAGCCCGCCATGCGCTCGCGGCAGAACCCTTGCAGCTGCGCCTCGGTGACCGCTGCGCCGGCACGAGTGACGACGACGGCGTGTAAGCGCTCGCCCCACTTGTCATCCGGCACACCGATAACGGCACACTGCGCGACAGACTCCTGCTGGGCGAGTACGTTCTCGACTTCCGCAGAGTAGACGTTCTCGCCGCCGGTGATGACCATGTCCTTGATTCGATCGACGATGAACACGTAGCCGCGCTCATCCATATACCCGGCGTCACCGGTGTGCATCCACCCGTCGCGTAGCACCGCCGCGGTGTCCGCGGGCCTGTTGAGATAGCCGAGCATGACGTTGTCTCCGCGCACCGCGACTTCGCCGATGCTTCCACGCGGAAGTTCCTTGTCGTCCTCGTCGATGATTCGGACTTCGACGTGGGCCGCGGGCAGTCCGCAGGATCGTTCCAATGCCGGGTCATCGTGGTCTTCAGGTGACAGCATGCATGCGACCGGCGAAAGTTCGGTCATCCCGTAGGCCTGTATGAATCTCGCGCTGGGAAATCGTTCCCGGACTCGGTGCAGCAGCGGTTGCGAGATCGGCGAAGCCCCATAGGAAATGTGCTGCACGCTATCGACGTTGGCCGTGGACACGTTCTCGTGCTCGAGCAGCATGTGCATCATGGTGGGCACCAGTCGCAGGTCGTTGACACGGTGCGTTTCGATCGCCTCCAGCACCGCGTCGGCCGAAAACGCCGGAACAATCACGTGGGTGCAATAGCTCAGTAATGCCGCGGTCCAGCCCGACAGTGCGCCGAGGTGGAACATCGGAGCAGCATGGAGCACCCGCCCATTGCGTGTCAGAAAGTCGGTGGTGGCAATGCTTCCCGTCGCCGAGGTCAACATGTTGCGGTGGCTGAGCATCACGCCCTTGGGATGCCCGGTCGTGCCGCCGGTGTAGAAAATGCCGAACAGATCGTCACCGTGCCTGCCCGAATCTGGGATACCCACCGAATTGTCGATGAGCTCCTCGTAATCGAGCATTCCAGCCGGACACGCGCCGTCGCCGCAGTAGATCACCGTCGTCAAGCCCTCATATCGCGCACGCAACGCCGGCACCATCGCCAAGAAGACCTCATCGACGAACAGCCACCGGGTGTCGGATTCCCGCAGCGCATAGCTGATCTCGTCGGGATTCCATCTGACGTTGCAGGGATTGACGACCGCTCCAGCCCACGGCACCGCCAGCAGGTATTCGTGGTAGCGGTCGCTGTTGTGACCCAACATCCCAACGCGCGAGCCCTGGCTGACGCCCAGCGACCGCAGCGCACCGGCGAGTCGGGCGATGCGATCGGCGGACTCGGCAACGGTGCGGATACGCGTGCCGAAGATGGTGTGCGGGCGCTCAGGATGACGTTGTAGCGTGCGATGCAGCGCAGCTGTCATGTACATGTTGAGAACTCCTCCAGTGCCGCTGCGCACGGCCCGCCGTCTCGTACCGGGTCGTGTGGTGCAATGTCCACGTCACCGACTATCGTTGCGGCGCAGTGGATGCGGCCATGGGATGCGGGGTCGGGTTTACGTCGATTCGCTCAGTCGTCGCCGTAGTTCGCGGCGCAGCAGCTTGCCCGTATCGGAGTAGGGTAACTCGCCGACAAAGTGCACATCGTGTGGCGTGCGTGACGAGCGCAGTCGGCTTTTCACCCACTGACGAACATCGTCGGCTCCTAGGCTTGAGCTGTTCGAGATCACGAAGGCGACGACTTTCTCGCCCCACTCGGCGTCGGGGGCACCGATCACGGCCGCATCCGAGATTGCCGCGTGCTCGAGAAGGACGTCTTCGATTTCCCCAGGCGACATATTCTCGCCGCCGCGCACTATCACGTCGTCGAGCCGGCCCTCCAGGAACAGATAGCCATCCGAATCGAGGTATCCCCCATCGTTGGTGGGAAACCAGCCACCGTCGGAGACGCGCGGGTCGACCCCCGAATACTCCCCGGCGACTTGAGCGCCGCGCACCCAGACCTCTCCGCTCACCTCAGGTGCGACGCAGTTGCCCTCGGGGTCCCGGATGTCGATCTCGATGTCGCCGATCGGACGCCCCACCGAGCCGAGCCGACGACGGATACGGCTGTCCGTGGAGCCGAAGGCTTCCCGATGATCGTCGGGTCCCAGTAGGGCGATCGTGGAGCTGGTCTCGGTCAATCCGTAGGCGTTGACGAATGAGACATCCGGAAGCAGGCGCATGGCCTGTTCGATCACCGGCACCGGCATCCGGCCACCGCCGTAGGACAGGTGACGCAGGCTGGGTAATGCCACCTTGTCGCGGGTGAGCAGGTCCACTATCCGCGTGAGCATGGTCGGTACCACCATCGCGTGGGTGATTTGCTCGCTCATGACCGCCGAAATCCAGCTTTCCGCGGTGAAGTTGGGAAGTTGGACCACCCGCCGGCCCGCATACACAGCCGACAGCACAGAAGCGACACCGGCGACGTGATAGGGCGGGACGCTCACCAGCGCCGCCTCGTCTTCCCCCGCACCGCCGAACTCCACGGTCGCCAACACGTAGGAGCTCAGATTGCGATGCCGGAGCACGGCGGCCTTCGGCACCCCTGTCGTGCCGCTGGTGAACAAGCGCACAGCGACGTCGTCCGAGTCACCCGGCACGATGAGCAGTTCATCGGGGTCGGCGGATGTCACGAGCAGATCCGCCGCGGCGATCACCGGGCCTGCGCCCGCGGATAGCTGCCCGTAGCCGGCTCCAGCGACCAGCGCGGTGCGGTCGAGCCGTGCCAACAGCGCAGCAATGGCATCCTCGGCGAGTCGGTAATTGATTGGCGAATATGGAACGCCGGCCAACGCGGCGCCGAAGAGGGTCACCGGCACCGCGGGGCTGTTCTCGTCGACGAGGGCGACGTGGCTCACCGATTCCGCGGCGAACTTGCGCGACGCCTGCGTGGCCAGGTCCAACAGACCACGAAATGACAAACCATCGACGGCGCTGCCGTATGCGGTGCGATCGCCGAATCCCTCGGCGCTCATCTCGAGCAGTGTTGCGATATTCATGGGCCGCTCAGTCCGAGGGTGGCAACGGTTTGGCACCCTGTTGAACCAGCGGTGTGTCTTCGAACGCCAGCGATCCCGCGCCTGCCTTGGTGCACAGCACTTCCAGGCCCGAGCCGTCACACACATAACGCTTACCCAACAACGTGCCGTCTTGCGCGTCCTCGCTGAGCACCACACCTGTCGGGGCGGTCTCGTTGGGGCCGAGCATCGGGACTCCGCCACAGCGGATCTCGCCCGGCCCGTTCGGCGGCTTCACGATAATGATCCCGGTATCACACACCGCGCTGTGAAGGCGAGTGCCAGCTTTTAGCTCCACCTTGTACTTTCTCCTCAATCATGTTGCAGACCTGTGCCATTGGTAGCCCCCACAGGCCGGGCACGTCTGAAATGCGGGCCGCCACGAGTCGTCGTTGCGACGCGGCCAGTCACTCCTCACCAGAGTGCTCTTCTCAAGAATGCGTTGAATGTGCCGTCACGGAATCCGTACCGGTACGGACGACTCAGCTCACGTGTCGCAATAGCGTCGTCTCTATTATCCGGCCCGGTTGGCGGCATCCAAACGTCAACCACCGCCCCACCGACGACAATTGGAACGCAATCTATGACATTGAGTCGAACCTGCTTCGAAGAGCCGCACGAGCTCTTCCGAGGGCTCGCGCGCAGCTTTGCCGAGCGCGAGCTGGTTCCCAACCGCGACCTCTGGGAGGACGCTGGGATTGTCGACCGCTCGCTGTTCGAGGCGGCGGGGAAGTCGGGTCTACTGGGCACTGCGGCACCTATTGAGTTCGGCGGCGAAGGAGAGCCCGACTTCCGCTACAACGCGGTGCGCATCGAAGAATTCGCCCGCGCTGGTGTCTTGACACCCGGTCAGGGCATCGGCATGCACACCGATGTCGCCCTGCCGTATTTCTTGAAGTTCACCAACGACGACCAGAAGCGGCGGTGGTTGCCGGGCCTGTGCAACGGCGAACTCATCGCCGCCGTCGCGATGACCGAACCCGGCGCCGGCTCAGACCTGGCGGGCCTGTCGGCTCGTGCCGTCCGGGACGGCGATGACTACGTCCTCAACGGAACGAAGACGTTCATCTCGAACGGCATTCTGTGCGACATCGTGATCGTGGTCTGTCGCACGGGAGGACGCGGTGTCAACGGGCTCAGCCTGATCGCTGTCGAGCGTGATACCCCGGGGTTCGGCCGAGGCCGCAATCTCAAAAAAATCGGATTGCACTCCCAGGACACCGCCGAGTTGTTCTTCGAAGACGTTCGCGTTCCTGCGGCCAACCTTCTCGGCGAAGAGAATCGGGGTTTCTACTACCTCATGGATGGCCTTGCCCAGGAGCGTTTGTCCATCGCGTTGGGCGCCGTCGCGCAGTCTGAGGCCGCGCTCGAAGAAACTCTTGCCTATGTAAAACAACGTCACGCTTTCGGTCAACCCATCGCGTCGTTCCAGAACAGTCGGTTCCTGCTCGCATCCCTGCGCACGGAAGTCGACATCGCCCGTGTCTACGTTGACCGTCAACTCGCCGCCCATGTCGCCGGCGAACTGAGCGGCGAGGATGCTGCCGCGGCCAAATGGTGGACGACGGAGTTGAGCTTCAGATTGATCGACTCCTGCCTACAACTGCACGGCGGCTGGGGTTACATGGAGGAGTATCCGATAGCGCAGCACTGGCGGGACTCCCGCCTCTTCCGGATCGCCGGGGGCACAACAGAAATCATGAAGGAAATCATCGGCCGGCGAGTGCTGGGAGTTTGATGGTGACTGTCAGCAACCCAGTGGAAAACCCCGCAGCCGCCAACGACAAATCGGCCGGCCTTCAGTTCGGTCTGCAGATGGTGGTCGGCACCCGGCATTACGCAGCAGTCGGCGCGATCGCCGAAGAAGCGGGCTTCACCAGCCTGCATGTACCCGACCACCTCGTGTACCCCGACCGCATGCCGGCGGACTACCCGTACTCCGACGACGGCATCTTGCGTCTCGACGGGGTCGAACTACTCTCACCCAATCTGGCGTGCTACGACCCGTTCGTTCAACTCGGCTTTCTTGCCGCAGCTACGCAGACTGTGCGGCTCACGACCGCCGTCTGCATAGCTCCGCTCTACCATCCGCTGGCGTTGGCCCGTTCGCTGGCGACCGTTGACCGGATGTCAGGTGGTCGGATCGATCTCGGGCTGGGGGTAGGCTGGCTGGCCGCCGAGTTCAATGCGGTCGGCGCTGCTTTCCACAACCGCGGCCGACGCACCGACAGCATCATCGAAATCCTCCGTCGGTTGTGGACCGAAGATGTCATTGATTTCGAAGACGAGTACTACCGGTTTGGCCCGATCCGGTTCAATCCCAAGCCGTTCAATCGGACCGCCATTCCCATCCATGTCGGTGGATCATCGCCTGCTGCCTTGAAGCGCGCGGGTCGATTGGGCGACGGCTGGATCGAGATCGGTTCCAGCAGCATCGAGGACTTCACCGCGATGCTGGCCGTCGTGAACCAGGCGCGTGCCGACGCCGGCCGAGCCGACAAGCCGTTCGAGATCACGACGACGGCCGTTCGCTACGACACGGTCGATGACTATCGGCGGCTGGCCGACCTGGGTGTGTCCCGCGTCGTCGCCGTGCCGGCTATCGGCGCTGACCGTCCCCGTACCCCGGACTCGTTCAGGGACTGGGCTCTGCGTTTCCGCGACAACGTAATGGCGAGGGTGTGATGGCGTTGCAGACCGATACCGCCGACTTGGATGCCACTGAGTTCGCGTGGAAGCGCACAGTCAGCGCACCATCGGCCAGCGAGGGGGGTGTCGTCCCCGGTATCGACCTGGTGGCCATGCTGAACGACGCCGCAACCGATCTCGTCGTCGAGTTGTTCGGTTCGACCGATCTCACGTCGTTGGCTGAACTTGCGGTCCGACCAGTTCTGCGGGGAATCAGTGCAGTTTTCGAAGCCCCCCTCACGCCAGGCACACCGGTCTTCGTGGGTGCCACCTTGGGATCGTTGGCGCGCCGCTCCTTCGAGCTCAGATCTGGTGTCTGGATAGCACAAACTCGTCAGCTCGTCGCCCGCGGCGGTGCGACGTTCGTCGTCGTCGACGCGCAATCACGAAAATCGGTTGCCGTGCCCGAACACGTCACCGAGGCGCTCTTGCGTCTGCGGCCGGCTTTGGGCACGGCCGCGCAGTCTTCAGCCAGCAATAAATCTGATACCGCAAGTCCGCACGCGTAGCGGCGAACTGGAGAGGAACACCATGAATGCACAACTCATTTTCGATGTCGACAGCCATGTGACGGAAACAGCGAACATCTGGACCCAGCGGATGCCAACCAAATGGGGCAACCTCATTCCTCATGTGGAGTCCGTCGACGGAGTCGAGTACTGGGTCGTCGGCGACAAGAAGATGGGATCGGTGACCGCGTCGAGCTACATGCATCTGGACGCGGAGACGGGTGAGCGCAAGCGTCAGCCACCGAGCAACCAGTTCCTGACGAACGCCGCGTACCGCGATCTGCATCCGTCGTCCTATGACCCGCACGCCAGGTTGGCGGTCATGGACGAACTGGGCGTGCAAGCATCGGTGCTGTACCCCAACCTCAATCTGGTCGTCAGCGATCTTCACGAACAGGTCGACGACCCCGAGTACAAGATTCAGATCATCCGTGCCTATAACGACTGGCTGGTCGAGGAGTGGGCGGCTGCGGACCCGGACCGACTGATTCCGGTGGCTCTGGTCGCCTACTTTGACGCCGAGGTCGCCGCTGAGGAAGTGCACCGCTGCAAGGAACTCGGACACCGCGGCCTTGTCATGACCGGTATGCCGCAGCTCCATGGCAAGCCGCCGCTGGCCGACGATTCCTGGGCACCGCTGTGGAAAGCGGCTGAGGACACCGGCATGTCAGTGGGCTTCCACGTGGGCGCCAACGAAGGAATCCTGGAGAAGTACGTCAATGCGGACCGATTGGCCGCCGAGGGGCCCCGCCGCATGGGTGCGCGCACCGTCACGGAGGCGTTCCTGGACAACGCATCCTCGATGAACGACCTACTGCTGTCGGGAATCTTGCCGAGGTACCCAAAGCTGAAGTTCGTCATGGTCGAGACCGGACTCGGATGGGTGAACTTTTGCCTGGAGTCTGCTGACTACCACTTCGAACGTTACGGGGTCCGCAACGACTGCCCGGATTTCACTGAGCTTCCCAGCTTCTATTTCAAGCGCCAGATCTACACCACCTACTGGTTCGAAAAAATCGAGCAGTTCCATGTCGACAAGGTGGGCGAGGACAAGATCATGTTCGAAACCGACTACCCGCACTCCACTTCACTCGACGTCGCCGATGTCCAGTGGGCGCTGAACGAAGGTATGGCGGGGATCTCGGAGGAGGCCAAGCACAAGATCCTGTGGGCGAACGCCGCAGAACTCTACGGGGTCCGTACCCCCGCGCTCGCGGGCTGAGACATGTTCCAACCGCTTGAAGGTTTGCGAGTCCTGGACCTGTCGACCGACCTTGCCGGAGCACGGGCATCGGGGGTCCTCGCCGACTACGGAGCCGACGTCGTAGTGGTTGAGCCGCTCGGTGGTGCCCCGCGTCGCGACGAACTAGCCGTCGACTACGCGGTTTTCCACCGCGGCAAACGTGCTGTCGAACTCGATGTGCTCTCGCCCAGTACCGAACGGGAACAACTGCTTACAGCCGCAGACGTGCTCATCGAGACTTGGGCACCGACCGAGGCGGCCAAGCACGGCCTGGACCGTCAGACGTTGCACGCGCGTCATCCGGCACTCGTACAGTGTTCGATCACCGGATTCGGAGCCGATGGTCCTTACCGCGACGTCGCGGCACGCGAGTCGCTCGTGCACGCCCTCATCGGCACCATGGGTGAGCAGGTCGGTCACCGGGACGGCCCCATTTACGAGGGGCTACCGTTTGCCTCGATCGGGGCCGGTTATCTCGGGGCACTCGGTGTGCTCGCGGCACTTTTCGGCCGGGCCCGTGACGGAGTGGGGCGTCATGTCGAAACCTCCCTGTACGACGGCGCCTTGGTCTATCTGGCGATGATGTGGGGTGAGACTGACACCGGGCAGCAGAACACGGCTCACACCGAGGACTCGTTCATGCCGGCCGGAAGTGGGCGGTTGATCACTGGCAGCTTCCGCTGCGCCGACGACGAGTACATCGGTGTGCACACCGGCGCGGTGGGGGCGTTCGGCCGGCTGATGAAACTGCTCGGTTTGGACTCTCAGATCCCATCCGATGTCACCGGCCTGGACATGGGTATACCCCTTACCGCACGCGAACAAGAGATTCTGCACGGCAGCATCCACGACATTTTCGCCAGCAAGCCGCGCGCGGAATGGGTTGAGGCCATGGCCGAAGCGGACGTGTGCGGTATCCCGGTGCTGCGTCCCACCGAGGTTTTCGACGAGCCGCAGACACGCCACAACGGCATGGTGGTCACCATCGACGATCCGGTATTCGGCCCCATCGAACAGGTAGGGCCGCCGGCACGGTTCTTCGGCGAGCGGGAGATCTCCTTGCGCCCCGCACCCCAGCCGGGTGAGCACACCCGCGAGGTGCTCGCCGAATGGGCCGATCCGAACCATGATCGACCGTGGGTGGGCTCGGCCCGGCCCGACGATCGCGCGCCACTGCAGGGTGTGAAAATCCTTGATGTGGGCGCGATGTACGCCGGCCCATGCGCTTCTCGTCACATGGCGGACTTCGGGGCAGACGTGATCAAGGTTGAGCCGGTCCGCGGTGATCCCTTCCGGGGTCTACCAAGCCTCTTCCGCAACTGTCAGGCCGGTAAGCGTTCGATAGCGGTCGACCTGAAGGATCCTGCGCTGAGCACCACGAGAGAACATTTGGCCGCTTGGGCCGACATCGTTCACCACAACATGCGCCCCGGCGCCGCGGAGCGAATGGGCGTGGGACACAGCCAGATCCGCGAGTTGAACCCCGACGTCATCTACGGCTATGCCGCCGGATGGGGATCGGATGGACCGTTTGCGCGCCGGCAGAGCTTTGAACCGATGTTGTCCGGCTACGTCGGGGCGGAGTTCGAGGTCGCTGGCCAATTCAACGGTCCCCTGTACCCACTGGGAAATGCCGATCCGGGCAATGGGCTCATCGGTGCCATCACCATGCTGATGTCGCTGCTGTACCGGGAGCGCACCGGCGACGGTGTGTACTTCGAGAACCCACAGCTCAATGCCACCATGACCCACATGGCTCACGTCGTGCGACAGGCCGATGGCACAGTGCTGGGCGCGGGAAAGCTCGATCCCCTCCAGTACGGCATCAGTGCACTGGACCGCCTCTATGAGACCGCCGATGGTTGGATATGCATCTCGGTGCAGACGCCCACGGAGATCAGGGCGTTGCAATCGGTCACCGGATGTGAACTGCTCGACCAACGAACGACTGTGCAGTCCTGCCAAGACATCGACTACGAACTCGGTATGGCGCTGGCAGATATCATCGTCGGTCAACCGAGCACCTACTGGCACGCTCAGTTCGACACGGCGGGGGTACCCGCCGCCGAGCCGAAGCCATTCAACAACCGTGCTTTCATGCGCGATCCCGAGAATGTCCGCACCCGTCGCGTCGCGGTGGTTGCGCATCCGCAGGAGGGGACCATCAGAGAACCCGATCAGTACCTGCGAATCTCGCAAACGACGATGCCGCCACACCGACTCGCTCCGCGGCTGGGCGAACACACAGCTGAAATCTTGAACGGACTTGGAATGACGGCGGAGCTGATCGAAGACCTCAACACGCGACAAGCGGTTCGGCTCGACATCGAAGGACGGCGGACGTGAGTCACGACAATCGCTCAGCTTGGCGAATGTATGTCGGCGGTGAGTGGATCGAGGCGGCGAGCGGAGCCAAGTACTCCACCGTCAACCCCGCAACTGAGGAACCCCTCGGTCCGATACCACACGCCGGCGCCGCCGATATGCGTGCGGCGATTGCCGCTGCTCGCACCGCCTTCGACCGCGGCCCGTGGCCGCAGCTGCCGCTCGGAGAGCGGTATCGCATAATCCACCAGATCGCGACGCTGATGGAAAAGCACCAACATGAACTTTCCGAGCTCGTCGTTCAGGAAACCGGTGCCACGACCTACCTCGCGAGCCAGGCGGGGCCTATCCAGATCATGCACGATACCGCCGATCTCGTGTTGTCACAGCCGTTCGCCGAGTCGCAACAGCCACTGGAGTTCGGTGGTCGGCTGCTGCAGACGCAGGTACTGCGCCAGCCAATCGGTGTATGCGGACTACTGCCCACCTGGAACGCGCCCATCATGATCGCGATCCGCAAGATCGCACCAGCGCTGGCAGCGGGATGCACCATGGTGTTGAAAGCGCCGCCGCAAACCCCGCTGTCACTACTGAAGCTTGCCGAGATCATCGCTGACTCCGATCTGCCCCCAGGGGTTTTCAACGTCGTCACCGGTGAGGGCATCGAAGCCGCCGAAGAACTCGTGACCAGCCCCGATGTCGACATGATCAGCTTCACCGGAGGCCTGTTCGCGGGGCGTACCATTCAGGCCAAGGCCGCAGAGACCGTTAAACGGGTCGTGCTCGAGCTCGGCGGAAAGTCCGCCAACATCATCCTGGATGACGTCGACCTCGACCAGGCGGCTCAGATCGCCGCACTGCCAGCGTGTTTCGGAGCAGGACAAACGTGCTCGATGCTGTCGCGGGTGCTGGTCCCCCAAGCCCTGGCGGCAGGACTCGTCGAGCGGATGGCCGCGATCGTTGCCGGCCAACAGATCGGCGATCCGCTCGATCCGCAAACCGTTATCGGTCCGCTCATCCGCGAGGAGCGCCGCGCGGCTGTCGAAGGCTACGTGGCCAGCGGGCTTGACCAGGGCGCACGTCTGGTAACCGGCGGACGTCGCCCCGCGCACCTGAATCGGGGCTACTACTACGAGCCCACAATCTTCACCGACGCCAACAACAGCATGACGATCGCCCAAGAGGAAATCTTCGGTCCAGTGCTGACGGTGATCCCGTACGGTTCAATCGACGAGGCGGTGGACATCGCCAACGACAGCATCTTCGGTCTGCAGGCGAACATCACCTGCCGCACCACCCAGGAAGGCCTGCGACTGGCTCCTCGACTGCGCAGCGCAGCCGTGGCGATCAACGGTGCCATGGACGGAATCCGGGCTCCCCGAGGCGGATTCAAGCAGAGCGGGATCGGGCGCGAGATCGGAAAGTGGGCCCTGGACGACTATCTGGAGTATCAGGCCGTGACCTATCCGCTCTGAGCGGCTGCGCTCCCCTGGCGAGTTCGCCGAGCTGAGGTCGATTTGGATCGTTGATTCCGAACACGCCCACCAGAAGGAGTAGTCATGGCAGGCTAGTTCGACGGCAAGGTCGTGTTCATCACCGGGGCTGCGCGTGGCCAGGGGCGGTCGCATGCCGTTCGGTTCGCCGAGGAGGGCGCTGACATTCTCGCGGTCGACATCTGCGACCAAATCGACTGTGTCGGCTATCCGATGCCCACCCGTGCGGACCTCGACGAGACCGTCAAGCTCGTCGAAAAAACCGGGCGCCGGATCGTTGCGGAGCAGGTTGACGTCCGGGACTTCGACGGGCTGACGGGCGCCGTGACCCACGGTGTGAACCAACTGGGTCGCGTCGACTTCGTGCTCGCCAACGCGGGTATCGGCCCCATGGTCGGTGAACAGCGCCACGATATCGCCTGCTACGTCGACGCGGTGGACGTGATGCTGAATGGGGTCTACTTCACGATCGAGGCGGCACTGCCGGCGCTGCTCGACCATGGCGACGGTGGCGCGATCGTGATCACCAGTTCGACCGCCGGATTGAACAGCCTGTGCCCCACGTTCGGCGTCCGCACCCACGGTTTCGCCGGTTATCACGCCGCCAAACATGGCGTCATCGGCCTGATGCGCTACTACGCCACCGCTCTGGCCGAAAAGAATATTCGCGTCAACACGGTGCACCCGACCGGCGTTGCCACGCCATTGGTTCTCAACGAGGCTGTCGCGCAATACATGGCCGAACACCCGGAAATCAACTCCGCATTCGAGAACCTGCTGCCCGTCGAACTCCTCGAACCCGCCGACATCTCCGCGGCGATGGTGTACCTGTGCGGGCAATCCGGCCGGTACATCACCGGAATTACTTTGCCGGTCGACGGCGGTCTCACCGTCAAGTAGGCGCACTCAGCCCGACGTGCGCTCTTGGGTACCGGTACGGATGCTCCGGGCGCAGCCGTCCCCTATGTTTCCCCGTTATGCGAACCACCGGGTCATGGCACCGTCCCACAGCACCTCTGTCCATCGACGGACCCTGCTGATGCGCGCGGTGCGGATGGCCGGCGGCGTACCGGCACTGATGAATATCGAGGAACCGTCGGGCGACTGGCCGCTACTCCAAGTCCGCTCGGCCGGCATCTGCGGCAGCGACCTAACCCTGCTGCCATCGGGTCTGCCGGTGACGGTTGGCCATGAGATCGCGGGGACCTTCGACGGAAAGAGGTATTGCGTCGAGCCGACGGTGCGTTGCGGTGTCTGCGACCAATGCCTCGTCGGTGCCACGCAGCGCTGCCGTGGGACGGCACCGCACGGACTGCTCGGGGTGAACTTCGACGGCGGTCTCGCCGACCAGGTGCGCGTCCCAACCGAGTGCCTGGTGCCCCTTCCCGAGGGCCTGCCGATCGAAGACGCCGCACTCGTCGAACCGCTCGCCGTGTGCTGCCACGCCTTGCGCAGGGTATCGGTTTCACCGGGGGACCGCGTACTGGTGGTCGGTGGGGGAAGTATCGGCCTGTTGGCGGTCGCCGCGGCGCGCGCCCTGGGCCTCGACGTCGACCTTGCGGCACGACACCCGCACCAAACGGAGGCCGGTCACCGACTGGGCGCCGGCACTCCCGCTGGCGAATACGACGTGGTGGTGGAATCGGCGGGCACCGAATCATCGTTGGCGACCTGCGTCGAACGCGTTGCCCCGGGCGGCCGCGTTGCGGTCGTCGGTGTGTCCGCAGCGGCGCGGCCGATAGCAGACATCGCCTTCATGATGAAGGAAATCAGCGTGGTCGCGTGCACCTGTTATGGCCACGGCGACCACGGCCGAGATTTCACCCAGGCTGCCGGCATCATCGCCGCCAACCCGCAGATCGCCGCCACCGTAATAACGCATCGCTTCCCGCTCGCGGATGCGGCGGAGGCGTTCCGGGTCGCCGCCGATCGCGCGGTGGGCTCGATCAAGGTCGTCCTGCAGCCGTGACAGCTGCCAAGCGGATGGACAAAGGACGTGACCGACGCCGCGGGAGCGTGCCCGGCTACTGCAAAAGGCTGCCGACCGCGGCCAGGGAGGCCGGATCGCTGAAGTCGACGTCCACCGCGGCGCCGTCGACCTCGAAGGAGAGCAGGTGACCTCCGGCAACGGTGGCCAGTTCCATCGTGGTGCAGCCATCGGGGCCCATGACGTGCGGTCCATAGAACTCGCCCGCAGACGACGCCCAGATATCACCCGGGTGCAGCCACTGACCGTCGACTTTCAGCGAACCGCTGACGACCAGCTCGAGTCGATCGCTGCGATGCGCATGCCGCGGCAGGACGTAGTTAGGAGGGAACTTGATGACGACGACGAGGGGGGTGTCCTCGTCAGTCGCATCGCCAAGTGCATGAATGGCCGTCTTCATGCCCTGCAATTCGCCTGCGGCAACTACGGTTTGGGCCCACGGCGCCCCTTCCGGAGCGGCCTGCCAGTAGCTGTCGTCGGCTATCCGCCACACTTTCATTGCTGCCTCCTCTGTGCACCTTGATATCGGTTCAACGGTCGGCCTGCGGCCGGCCCGGCGTGTACTTGATGCCGAGCGACTCGTAACCCCACGTGCCGCCATTACGGATGTCCGGACCATCTTGGCTGACCACCTGGATATCCGGCATTCGTTTGAGAATCTCCTCTAGGGTCACCCGCATCTCGAGTTCAGCAAGGGGCGCACCAACGCATCTGTGGATACCGTGGCCGAAGGTGACGTGAGGGTTTCTACCTCGATCCAAGCGGAACAGTTCGGGATCTGTGAATCGTTCTTCGTCGTAGTTGGCCGACCCGAACAACAGCAGCACGCGGTCGCCCGCTTTGAAACTGATCCCGTCGATTTCGATGTCGCTATGCACTGTGCGAGCCGGGCAATGGGCCGGTGACGCCATACGCAGAACTTCCTGCACGGCCGGTTGCACCAGCGTTGGGTCGGCTATGAGTTGCGCACGGGCCTCGGGAAATTGGTTCAAATACACGACAATGGACGCGAGGCCGCTGACCGTTGTCTCCAACGCGCCGCCGATCGCAGTGAACACCAATCCAATGCACTCGTCATCGGAGAACTGGGTGCCCGCCTTCGTGACATGCGTCGCTATCGCCGAGATCAAATCGTTCTTCGGCTCTGCGCGCGCTTCGGTAAGCACTCGCACAATGAACTCGAGCAAGTTCTGACCCGCGGCGGCCGCGGTCGAAGGATCCTTGTCGGGCGGAGCCATCATGGTGGACAGCCATTCGTAGCAGCGCTCCCCATCGTCGAGTTCGAACCCGAAGAACTCCGCTATCACCTGGCCGGGAAGTCGCTTCGCAAACTGGGCTATGAAGTCGGCCTGTCCGTCACCGATGAAGGAATCGATAAGCACGCCAACCCGTTCGCGGACCCGCGGTTCATAGCCGGCCACCGCGTTGGGGGTCAGGAACGGCATGAAGACACTGCGGTAATCGGTGTGCTGCGGTGGATCCGATTCAGACGGAATGCCGCGGCTGGGAAACGGCAGTGCCGGTAGTACGATTCCCTCACCTGAAGTGAAGACGTCCGGCCGACGCAGAATCTTGATGATCGTGTCGTACTTACTGACCACCCAGAAGCCCCCGAGCTGGTCCGAGCGCGTGATGGGGCAGTTCTCGCGCATCTCGCGGTAAACGTTTAGTGCTCGCTCCGAGAATCCTTCGGTCGTGTGGTCGAAGTGGTCGCGGAACTCAGCAAACTCGACGGTGGTCATCGTCCTCCTCTGCACTGGTCGGGTGCAGTACGGAGATTACAAGTGGCGAATGCCCCGCAACTCAGTACCACTACCGAGACAGAACTCGCACGGCTCCGACTACAAATGGCCAGAAAGCCGGGAGTACATTGGCGTCCCCATCCCCCCGGTTGTGGCCGCCGAGCAGACGGGTGGACACCGCTGCTCTGCCCCGTCAGGTTCGCAGCTGGCAAAAAACTTTCACGCCCAAGCGGCCCGTGTTGAGCGGTGCCCGACAGACGACGCGGCGGCCCGCTGCGCGAACCCGAATCGGTGCCAGATTAGCTGGTCTGCACCACCGGGCGCGCAATGAACTGGACGCCCAGTGTTTCGTAGTCCCACATGGCACCGTTCTTGATGACGGGGCCCGATCCACTGATCACTTGAATGTCCGGCATTCGTTTGAGAATTTCCTCAAGCGTCACCCGCATCTCGAGTTGGGCCAGCCCCGCCCCCAAACAGCTGTGGATTCCGTGACCGAAGCTGAGATGCGGATTGTCGCTACGATCCAGGCGAAAGGACTCCGGGGTCGCGAACCGCCGGCCGTCGTAGTTCGCAGATCCGAACAACAACAGGACCCGGTCAGCGGCTTTGAAGGTGACTCCGCCGACCTCCACATTCCTTCGCACCGTTCGTGCCCGGCAGTGGGCGGGCGGTGCCATGCGTAGCACCTCCTGCACGGCCCGATCGACCAAGGACGGGTTGGTGATGAGTTGCGCGCGCACAGAGGGCAATTGGTCCAGATACACAACGATCGACGTGAGTGCACTGACCGTCGTCTCGAGCGCGGCACCGACGGCGCTGAATACCAGGGCAATGCATTCCTCATCCGAGAACTGTCCGGCCCCTGCTCTGACGTGACTCGAGATCGCTGAAATTAGATTGCCGTCGGGTTCTGCGCGCGAGGCAGCCAGCATGCCCACGAAGAATTCATGCAGACTGTCGGCTGCTGCGGCGGCGGTTATCGGGTCGCCATCCGGCGGATTCAGCATCTCGGATAGCCACCCGTAACAGCGCTCTGCATCGTGGCGTTCGAAGCCGAAGATCCCCGCCGTTACCTGGCACGGGAGCCGCGACGCGAACTGCGCGACGAAGTCCGCCTCACCGTCACCGATGAACGAGTCAATCAGCGCCCCGACTGTTTCACGGACCATCGGTTCGTGGCGCGCTACCGCGTCGGGAGTCAAGAACGGCATGAGGACACCGCGGTAGTCGTGGTGCAGCGGTGGGTCTGATGCGTTCGGTATACCACGGCAAGGAAACGGCAGCGCGGGAATCACCGCAGCCTCGGCGGACACGAAAACATCTGGCTGAGAGAGTATCTCGACGGTCGCGTCGTAATTGCTGACTACCCAGAAGCCACCAAGTTGGTCGGAGCGGGTGATGGGGCAATGCTCCCGCATCGTGCGGTACACGTCCAGCGCACGCTGCGAGAAGCCCGGGATTGTGTGATTGAAGTGATCACGGAACCCAGCCAACTCAGGCAACGGTCATCTCATTCTCCTCCACGCATCGGTGGGCGCGATGTCAGCGTAGGTAGCACATCTCAGTCAGAAGCCGAAATATGCCGCGCGCCTGACGAGCTCGATACGGGAGCGGATTCCCAGCTTGCGATACGCGTTGCTGACATGCGACTCGACTGTGCGCTCGCTGATGAACAGGCGATCACCCATTTGCCGTGCGGACGCACCCTGGCAAGCCATCGCCACGACCTGCAGTTCGCGTTCGGTGAGTGGCTCGGTATATGCCGGCGCATCAGGCAGCGTGGCGGACGCGACGCCCTCGTGGCGACGGATGATCAGCGTTTTCGATGAGTTCCACAGTTGTTCGCTGAGCTGGCGGAAGCGCATCCCAACAGCTACCTCTTCGGGGGAAGCCTCGCAGCTGTGCGAACCGTTGAGCACTGCCAGCGGCTGGCCGGCGATGATAATCGTCCGTACTGCAGGATCGGCGATGAGTTCGGCGAGCGCGTCGAGAATCTCCTGCTGCGTGGCCAGGCCGTCGCCACGCTCACCAGGATGAGCCGTAATCCAGCCGACACCAGCCGCGTCGACGCGAGTCGCAACTGTGACACAACGATCAACAACGTTCACTGATCACCTCGCTGCTCGTGGACGGAATCAGACAAACAGGGCAGCACCCGGCCGTTCCGGATCCTGTCCGTACGGCTCCTGGCGAGCTCCGGCCGCCACTCATGCCGGACACGTTATCGCCTGTAGCTCGACATAATTCAATAATCCTTCAGGACCAGACTCCCGGCCGACACCACTCTGCTTGAATCCACCGAAGGGTGTGGTCAGTTCGCTGCTCGCGCCGTTGATGCTCAGCTGGCCGGTGCGTACGCGGCGAGCGAGGTCGACTCCGCGTTCGACGTCGGCCGTCCAAATGCCGCCGCCAAGTCCGTAGCGAGAATCATTGGCGATACTCACCGCGTGGTCCTCGTCGTCGTAGGCGAGCACCGCCACGACGGGGCCGAAGATCTCGTCTTGCGCGATCGTCATGGCGTTGTCAACATCGCAGAAGATGGTGGGTTCGATGAACCAGCCGGCAGGAAGTGCTGACGGTCGCCCGCCGCCCGCCGCGATGGTGGCCCCCTCTGCCAAGCCAACGCTGATGTAGTGCTCGACACGTTGCCGCTGCCGCTCCGAGACAAGCGGACCGATCTCGGTGGTCGGATCGGTTGGATCGCCGATCTTCATCGTCGGGACCATCTGGCATAACGCGTCGACAACCTCGCCATACCTGGCTTTGGGAGCCAGGACTCTGGTCTGATTCGTGCAAACCTGACCGCTGTTGAGGAACGACGCAAAACGAAGGCCCTGCACGACGGTCGGGATATCAGCGTCGTCGAGGATTATGGCGGCCGATTTGCCACCGAGTTCCAACGAGTATCGGCGGATGGCGCCCCCGCAAATGGAAGCGATTCGCATGCCCGCTGCCGTCGATCCGGTGAAGCTGACCTTGTCGACCCCCGCGTGACTCACGAGGTACTCCCCCGACTCCGGACCTGCTGGAACAACGTTGAGCACGCCCTCGGGCAACCCCGCCTCCGCGAAGATCTCCGCGAGCAATAGTCCGTCGAGCGCCGTTTCCGGGGACGGCTTGGCTACGACCGTGCATCCACTCAGCAGGGCCGGGGCCAGCTTCACCATGAATGCGCTGTGCGGGGTGTTCCAGGGCACGATAGCGGCCACCACGCCCACCGGAGCCTGCCTGACAAGGGATTGTCCTCGTTGCTGCTCAAAATTCCAGCTGCCCGCGAGTTCCAAGTAGTAGTCCAGAATGTGCTGCGGATAGCCGACTTGCAGCAGACCCGAAATCGAAGAGGGACAACCCATTTCAGCTGTTATCAGCGCCGATATCTCGTCGGCTCGGGTGGCGTAGATCTTGCGGGCCCGCTCCAGAATGGCGATCCGCTCCAGCACCGGCATCCGCGGCCACGGCCCCTCGTCGAACGCCTTACGAGCCGCTGCGACGGCTCGGTCGATATCGGTGGTCGACGCCGCCGGCGAGCTCCCTAGGCGTCCCTCGGTCACCGGTGAGATTATTTCGATCGAGTCACCCGTCGCCGTGGGGAGCCACTGTCCCCCGATGTACAGGCCCTCGTACTCTGGGATCGTTGTTTCCATCACTTCCGTCACCTTCTCGCATCCCGCAATGGTCTTCTGACTTGGCGATCTCCGAAATGACACCGGCGTCACGGTCACCGCCGGCACCCGTCCTCGCGCGAGGCTTGGGCAGCGGTTCCCGGGTCGCATGCCCTTGCTACTCGTAGCGCAGAACACCGCGGATATTGGCACCGGCCCGCATCGCCTCGTATCCCTCGTTGACCCCTTCCAGCGGGTAGGTGTTCGTGATCAGACCGTCGAGCTCGAGCTGCCCCTCGCGATGTAGGCCGATCATCTTCGGGATGTCGGCGCGGGGGTTGCCAGAACCGAACACCGCGCCCACGACCTGCTTTTCCATGAGTGTCAAGTCGAGCAGACTGATGGCTGCCGAGTACTCTGCGGCCGGGTGAATGTTGGTCACGACGACTCGGCCCCGTTTTGACGCCAACGCCAGTGCCGAGCCGAGGAACTCACCGGAGCCGATGCCCATCGTCATGATCACCTTGTCCGCCATCCGCCCCCAGGTGAGTTCCTGTAGGGCCGGCAGCGCCTCATCGAACGAGCTGAAGGTGTGGGCTGCACCGAACTTCATTGCCATGTCGCGCTTGAACTCCACCGGATCAATCGCGACGATGTTCTTTGCGCCCGCCAGTTTGGCGCCCTGCACCGCGTTTGCGCCGATACCGCCGACGCCGACCACGACCACCGTGTCGCCGGGTTGCACCTCGGCGGCGTAGACCGCCGACCCCCATCCGGTGACGACACCGCACCCCAGGAGGCAGGCGAGTTCCAGGGGGAAATCGTCGTCGATCTTCACGCAGCTCGCTTCGTTGACCACCGTGTGGTGGGCGAAGGAACCGAGCAGGCACATGATCTTGAGGTCCTCGCCACGCGCATGGTGACGGCTGGTTCCGTCGCTGACCTGCATCCCGGCTGCGAGCATGGCGCCGAGGTCACACAAGTTCTGGTGACCGGTCGAACAGCTCGGGCAGAGCCCGCACGCCGGAATGAAGCTGAACACCACATGGTCGCCGACCTTGATCCAGCTGACCCCCTCTCCGACCTGCTCAACTACGCCGGCCCCTTCGTGGCCACCGACAATCGGCAGGGCGAACGGAATATCACCGGTCACGAGGTGTTCGTCGCTGTGGCACAGCCCGCTGGCGGCCAACTTCACCAGCACCTCGCCGCGACCAGGCGGATCCAATTCAATCTCTTCGATGCTCCACGGAGTGTTCGGCTCCCAGAGCACTGCAGCTTTCGTCTTCAACGTCGATACCATCCTTTGCTCGAGCGTTCGTGCTTATCGTTTCGCCTGCTTGAGATTTCAACCGCGCGGAAGTCACGGGCTGAAGACGAAATCATTCGTTCTCATCAAGGGAGATGGCCTGTTCGGGACATCCCTCAACCGCCATTTGTGCCACGTGGAGGAGCTCCTCCGGAACTTCATCTACGGCAGCAGATGCATGGCCGTCGATTTCACTGAGTTTGAAAAGGTCCGGGGCGACCATGTAGCACACCGTATGACCTTGGCATCGGGCGGAATCAACTGAAAGTTTCATGGCTATTTTCCTGCCGTGTCGCGGATTCGTTTACCTGGTGAAAAGCTCACGGGTACGGAGACCCAGCCATTGATCTCGCCGCAGTCGGGATAGCGCTGCGCAGCAGTCCGGTCAACGCGAAAGTCGGGCAACCGTGTGAGAACTTCGCCGACAACAATCTCCCAAACGGTCCGCGCCATGTTCGATCCGAGGCATCGATGTGCACCCAACCCGAAAGATGTATGCCTGTTCGGGAATCGGTCCAATCGAACCTCGTCGGGATTGTCGAATAGTTTCTCGTCGCGGTTCGCCGAGCCCCACGAGAACCACACGCGATCATTTTGGGAGAATTCCTGATCAGCGAACTTGTGATCGACTGTCACGGTGCGGGCCATTCCCGGGATCGGCGGGTAGACGCGCAAGAATTCCTCGCAGGCCAGTTGAGTCCGTGATAAGTCACCGAGCAGATATTCGCGGTCGGCCGGGACCCGGTCGAGATGCATGAACGTGTGCGCCATCAGACTGGTTGTGGTGTCGATGCCGCCCGCGGCGAGCAGCTGGAGGTTACCCGTCGCGACCTCGAGAGGCACCAGCTCTCCATCGATTTCAAGGTTCGCGAGGGCGGAGATGAGGTCGTCCTGTGGTTTGGCGCGGCGTTGCTTGACTGCCTCCGACAACTGCGCGTAGACCCCCATCAACATCTCCTGGATGTCACCCATGTGCTCTTCGTCATGGGGCAGGTAGGCCCCCTTGTGAAAGGCCTCGGCCAAGGCTGGCCATTCAGACATCGGCAACCCCAGGAGGCGGACCGTCAACATTGCCGGTACCGGACTAGCCAACTCCTCGATGAGGTCGGCCTCGCCCCGCTCGATGAAATCGTCGATGCATTGCGTAGTCAGATCCAAAATTTCCTCCCGCATCGACTTGATTGCGGCCGGCGAGAAATATGGAGCAAGTGCACGACGTATCTTGCGGAAGCCCGGCGGATCCATTTCCAGGATCCCCGACGGGTTGGGAATGGGCGGTATCAAAACGCCTTGCTTCGGACCTTCGAGATCGTGTTGCGACGAATAGGCCTGATCGTCCCGAGCGATCGCGGCAAGATCATCGTATTCGGTGATGACCCAATATCCACCGTGCGCCTCCGTCCACGCCACGGGGCACCGCTTCCGGAGATCCGAGAGAATTTCGTTGGACTCATTCGCGAACTCCGCGGAATGGTGGTCGAACGAGACAACCGGTTTAGCTGACACGCGGGTTCCTCCTCGTTGCGCTATACACCCGAATACGCGCGGAAAGCGGGCCTACGACGATTCGGATTCGTCGCGTATCGAGTTTCGCGCATTACTTGTTCGGCGCAGACCACATGAAGGTACTGACCTCGTGTCCGACAATGCAATGGATTTGGGCGAGTGAGGGAGGTGGTATTTCATACCACCTTTGCGCATACCGACGGCGACATGGCGCGGCCGGCTTCGACCCCGGATCGGGCGGACCCGTGCCTCGCGCTAGCTCGAAGGCTCGCTCTCGGTGTCGACGAGGCCTGCCAACACCGTCCGACTTTCGGCGTCGACGGGCTGAAAGATGACGATGGTGATCGGACTCTCTTCCCGCAACACGAGTTCCATCACTTTGACGCGAACGGCGTCGGTGCCGCTGAGGTCGATGGTGACGACCTCACCAAAGAACGGGCGCACGGTCAACGCGTCCCAAGCCTGGCGAAAATCAGGGTTCGACACCGTCATCTGATCGATGAGTTGGCCCAGGCGTTCGCTATGGGGATGGAGCGCCGACACCACTCGTAGTTCAGCAATCGCAGTCGCTGCGATCGCTGACCAGCCGGACACGCGCCGGCGAAACGTTGGATTGTCAAAGCACATTCGAACGAGGTTGCGCTGCTCCGGCGGCACGGTCGCCGGATCACCGATCACCTTTGCCAGCGCCCTGTTCCAGACCAGCATGTCGTAGGCTTCCGTCACGGCGCACGCGGGAGCCGGAAGCAGGCTGGCTATCAAAGACTCAACGGCAGGATCCGTCACGCCGGCACTGGTCGTGGGCTCTGACACGGGCTTGCCCGCGAGATGACGGACATAACGCGATGCGTGGTCGTCGAGCCGTAATACCCGACAAACCGCGTCGAGAACTTCCACACTCACCTGAATGTCGCGCCCTTGCTCGAGCCACGTATACCAAGTGGGACTCACTGACGCGAGTTTGGCGACCTCGTCGCGGCGGAGACCTTGTACACGGCGACGTCGGGCTCGAGCGATGCCGAAGTCTTCCGGATGCAATTGCTCCCTACGTGCCCGCAAGTATCTGCCGAGCTCGGCTCGATGGTTCGCCGCTTCGTTGCGAGGTTTCTGAGCATCGGTAGAGCCCACAACGGCATCCTAACGTCGGTCCTCGTGGGCGGGACGACGTTGCCGCCTTCGATTGATCAGGTCCCGCCGGCCGAGTTGGAGTTGCCTATCACGCTCGCGGAGCAGTTCAGCCGGCAGCGGCGGTTCGACCGCACCTCCGTAACAGTACGGAGCCATTTACCAGCAGTCACGTTCTACTCTCCACCCGTGCATATCCCCATCCGCCTCAGTGCCGTGGCGCGCCGGTTCTCGGTCTTGCAATCGAGTGGTCACCCACCTGGCAGCGAAACGAGGGTGCTGCGTGGCCAGTCGCATCAATAACGTTGGGCCGCACCAAGCATTACCCCGTGCATTAGTCGCGACCGGGCAGATGGGACTGCGAGCGGGCCAGACGCCGATACGTGCGGTAGGCACGACGGGTCGCGGCATAGGTCTCGTCATCCAAGTGCTGCGCTATGCGATCACCGACACCCTTTCGTTCCGCCTGCCGATCGGCGAAGTTCTGTGGCAAGCATGGGTGCTGCTCAAAGTGACAGCGACGCCCGCGCTTCTGATGGCTGTCCCGTTCGGCGCGATGGTCACGGTCGTGACATCAGGATTGGTCGCTCAGATCGGCGCGACCGCGCTGCTGGGCGCCGCGAGTGGCGTCGGCGTGGTTCGGCAGGGCGCACCCATCACCGCGGGATTCCTGATGGGCGGGGCCGCAGCTTCGGCCATCGCCTCCGACTTCGGCGCGCGTGCGATTCGCGAGGAACTCGACGCCATGCGGGTACTGGGCATAGACCCGGTGCGCCGGCTGGTCGTGCCCCGGTTCGTGGCACTGATCTTGATCTCTCCCATCTTGTGCATACTCATCATTTCCGCCGGGACCGCGGCCGCGTTCGTTCTGTCGATCGCGGTCAATGATGTTGCCCCCGGCAGCTTCTGGATGTCATTCGGGACGTTTGCGAAGATGACCGACGTCTGGTTCGCCATCGGCAAGACTGTCGTATTCGGTGCGATAGTGGCCATAGTGTCGGCGCAGCGAGGTATGGAAGCCAAAGGCGGACCACGGGGTGTGGCCGATGCCGTCAGCGCCGCGGTGGTGATCAACGTCGTCTGCATCGTCTTCGCGAACCTCGCGATAACCCAGGTCCAGACGATGTTCTTCCCGATGGCGATCGCGTGATGACCGCGTCCACGCTTCTACACACCCGCATCGCATCGATGCGGGTGATCCGTAGGCCGTTCCGCGAAGTCGGGCAGTGGGTGGTGTTCATCGGCGAGACCTTCTGGTATCTGCCGCTGACGGTGCGCAAGTACACGCGCGAGACGTTGCGGGCGACCATCAGTCTTTCCTGGGGCCGCGGCTCGCTCATCGTGGACGGCGGCACGATCAGCGTGCTGTTGATCCTCGGTGTCGCGGTCGGCGCTTCGGTGGCTGTAGAGGCGCTCGCGGTCTTGAACATCATCGGCTTTGAGGGGCTAGCCGGTCTCATCGGCGGGATCAGCGCGGTTCGCGTCATCGGACCGCTGGTGGCCGGCATCGCGTTCACCGCGCAAGCGGGCACCAGGATGACGGCCGAAATCGGTTCCATGCGCATCTCGGAAGAGATCGATGCCCTCGACGCGATGGGGATCAGGCCGATCCCATTCGTCGTCGGCACTCGCCTGATCGGCGGGATGCTGTGCGTGCTACCGGGATACCTGCTGACGCTCGTGACAACATTTCTCGTGTTGGACACGGTGGTCACCGTGTTGCACAACGAGCCCGGCGGTACCTACGACCACTACTTCATCCAATTCCTGACGCCGGCTGATCTCACCTACTCCGTCATCAAGGCAGCCACGTACTGCATCGCGGCGACGTTGATCCATTGCTATTACGGTTACTTCGCTTCGGGTGGGCCCGTCGGCGTCGGCCAAGCATCCGGTCGCGCGGTGCGCGCAAGCCTGGTGACAATCATGATCCTCGATCTCACCACCACCGTGCTGCTGTGGGGTCTCCAGCCCGAATACATATTCAAGGGGTAGGGCCGCGAATGTTACACAGATCAGCGGAATCTCAGGAACGGGCCCTGGTGCTCGTCGGTACGGCGTTCGTGTGCTGCGTCGTCCTGGCCGTGGTGCTCGTTGCGGTAAACCCATTTGGTGGTCGCCAACACGACCGGATATCCGTAGCAATCGAGACCCCATATGTGGGCCAGGGCGTCAAACCTGGATCGGCGGTGGTCATGCACGGAGTCGAGGTCGGCGAGGTCACAGCCGTGGCCTCACTACCGGGTGGGGGTGTTCGGCTGGACACCGCCCTGCAGAAGCAGCCGGTCACAGGAGTCACCGACGCGATGGCCGTTGATTTCCGGCCGATCAACTATTTCGGCGTTCCCGGTGTCAACATCACACCAGCTCCAGATGGCGAGCCACTGCGCGACGGAAGTCAGATCAGTCTGGTTCCGAAAGGAAACTTCACTCTGTCGCAGTTGTTATCACAACTCGGAGCGGTGTCCGAGGCCGCCCTGACTCCTCAGCTGATCCAAGTCGTCGACCGGGCGACGCGATATACCGACGGGTTGAACCCGCTGTTCGAGACGCTACTGATCACAACGACGGCGGTGGCAAACGTACAAACGGTCTCCACGGCACACCTCTTGACCAACACCGCGTCGTCGATGGCAGCGCTGCCGCCCGTCGTTCGAGCGTTCATCGATGGTGGCGCGCGACATGCCGATTTTGATTATTATCCCGAGCGGAATTCGGCGCCGGCACCGGAAACATCGGGGCCCAGAACAGCGCCGCCCTTCGTTGCCGACGTGTCAGTGAAGGACTTTGCCGACGAATCCGAAGATTACGTGCACAACGTAATGACGAAGTATCTGGATATCGCATCGGAAGGGCTGTTCGCCGCGGTCGGAAAGCTCGAGTCGAGCCATGTCGATGACTTGCTGCCCATGATCGACGGCCTCAAATCCGTGACCGATACGGTTCCGCCCTTGCTGCGGCCTGACGATGTCGCACACACTCTGGCGGAGATGCGCTCCCGGTTCGAAACGCTGTACGCCGGAACGGGCGAACAGCGGGCTTTGCGAGTCCGAATTCTGTTGGACAGCCTTCCCGGTGTGGCCGCTCCCCTGGGGGTGATGCCGCCACCACCTGCTGCGTCGACACTCCCCGGCGTCGCGGAGAAGGGGCCCGAACAATGATCATGAAGCCGTCCGCGGCGCTGTGGCGCCTCGCACTCAGCGCGGGTGTGGCTGTCGTATTGCTGATCATGCTTGCGAACATCCTCATCAAACCCGTGGCGACGCATACGCGCACGTATGTTGCCGAGTTCACTGATGCCTCGGGCCTGCACGAGGACGGTGATGTTCGGGTCCGCGGGGTTCGAGTCGGCAAGGTTGAGTCGATCGAGCTGGAACGGCGTGATGGGCAAAACGTTGCCGCGGTCAGATTGACCCTGGACACGCGATACGGTGTCGTGCCCATCACGAGGATAGCGATCAAGTACCAGGCTCTCACCGGGGTGCGATATCTCGATGTACTGAACTCAGCAGAGGGCTATGCGGAAAACGATCTGGTGACGCGAGTGCCCACCAGCATGACGCAGCCCTCCTTCGACATCACCGCGCTTTTCAACGGATTACAACCCGTGCTTGCGACGTTGAGCCCCGACGAGATCGACATCTTCACGGCAAATGCAGCGTCCTTCCTGTCCGGCGATGGAAACGGTCTGGGCCCGCTGCTGGAGAGCTTCCACAAGCTCACTGAGTTCGTATCGGACCGCCAAGAAGTGGTGGCCACCTTGATGCGCAATCTCAAAGACGTGGCCGACGCCATCGACGGCAAATCGAGAGAGTTGATCGACCTGATAGATCTGGTCGAGCAGCCGATCGACTCCATTCTCGCGGTGCGAGACGAGTTCCGTAAGGCCTGGCTCTATGGCGATGCGTTCTTCGCCCCAACGGTCCGGCTGCTGCATAACGCCGGTCTGCAGCCGGGAATCAATGTCGACCAGGCGCTGGACCGCGCCTTCAGCAACTTGGACAACTTCTTTGAGGCGATCGAGCTGGTGCCGGTGATGTATGAAAACGTCCCGCCCCCCGGGCGAGAAGGAGAGCCAGAGCCGTGTACTCGCGGACCCGCCCAGCTGCCCGAAACCATGGACGTACTGCTGAACGGCACGCGGGTGGTGCTATGCAACCGATGAAAATGCTGCGCAGCCCGATCGCGTTGGGAGCGGGTGGAATTGCGTTCGCAATCGTGGTCTCACTCGTGCTCGCCTACGTTTACTACAACCCGCCCGGGCAGAGCAAAATCGTTACTTTTTACACCGTCGATGCCGCCTCGATTCGCGCCGGAGACGAAGTGCGGATGGCCGGTATCAAGGTGGGGACCGTCGACGAGCTCGAATTGGAGCCAGATCGGGTACGGGTCCAGATGCGTCTCAACAATGACGCTTTTGTCGGCGACCAGTCGCAGGTGGACGTCCGGATGCTCACTGTCGTCGGCGGTTACTACGTGAACGTCACTTCCCTCGGTGACAAACCCTTGGACTCCGAGCCTGTTCCACTTGAGCGCGTGACCATGCCCTACAACCTGATGCAGGCTCTCAGTGGCACGACAAAGCTTACCCAGAACGTCGATCCGAAGCCGATCAAGGCGTCACTCGACGAAATACAGCGAGGACTCATCGGTACGAATGTGGAAGCGATTGCTGCTGCCATTGACGCTGGGAACTCCCTTATGACGACCATCGAACAGCAACGAGGACAGGTGGCCGCAATCTTGGATGTCTCCAACGAGTACATCGGTGCCCTGAACGATCATCGCGACGAGATTGCCGAGTTGGTCCGCAAGATGTCCATTGTGACGCAGACCCTTATGCTTTACGGCAAGGGACTCGAGGCGCAGATCGACGGCCTGGGCGAGACGCTACTGGCGATCAGACCAGTTGCAGACGCGTATGAAGCTCATCGCAGCGAATTCGTGGAGAAGCTCCGCCAGTACCAGCATCGGGCTCGACTATCCGTAGAACGCAATGGCTTGGTGGTGCGCGCGTTGCAACGGACTCAGAACTTGTTCGACCGTATCCTCGATGCGCAGAACGCGCGCCCCGCATTGTTGGCGACCGACCTGTGTATGCCGCTGCCGGGAAGTCCGTGCTGATGAGCGCCTCGAGTTCGTATCGGGCCGGCCGGGCGGTGGTCACGTCACTGGTCGCGGCGCCCCTGGCTCTCTTGTGCCTCTCCTGTGCGCCGACTGCCTTGCAAGCACCGCAGGCCGAGTATTGCGCGATCATGCCGGACGCTGTGGGGTTGTATGTCGACAACCCGGTAACCCAGATGGGTATGGCAATCGGCAAGGTCACCGCCATCACGCCTGAAAATCTCAGTGTCCGGGTGGATTTCGTGGTGAACCAGACGCGCGCCCTCCCCGATGACGTTCAGGCTGTCATCCGGTCGGACTCGCTGCTCGCCGACCGCGCGATCGAACTCGTCGGAAACTTCGAGGGGGGAACGCCGCTGCCGCCGGGTGGCTGCATTGCCTTGGGCCGAACGTTCACCCCGAAGAGCCTGTCCGAGGTCATCGGGGCATCGACCGAATTCACCAACGCGATCATCCCCGATGGGTCCACGAACATCGGTGACGTCGTCACCGGCGTCGATCAGGCGCTGCGGGATCAGGGAACCGACATCAACCAGCTGCTGACCCGGACGTCGGCGCTGCTCGACTCGCCCGATCAAGCGATCGGCGACATCGGCGCCATCATGAAGAATCTTGCCGAGCTGACCTCGACGGTCCGGGCGATCGAACCGACCGCGCGAGCCACGCTCGAAGGGTTGGAGCAGGTGGGACCCGACATTGCATCGACCGTGCTGGGCGCGGACAAATTGTTCCACGGACTCATACCGCTCATCACCATGGTCGCCGATCTGGAGACGCAACTCGGCGGCGAGGTCCAGCAAACCCTCGACACGGTATCCGTCACGGTGCGCAAGATCTCGCCGCGTGCGCCCTTCTACGCCAGCCTCCTGAATGTCGGGCCCCGATTGATCAACGGGCTCACAAACTTTGCGGAAAGCCGTGGGAACTCTGGAGCCGCGGCGTTCACCATCCGGTACCGCCCACCTTTGTATCGCGTACGAACCCCCGACGGCTGGGCACAGTGCGGCTACATGAACGCCGCGATGCCGGGCAGCTGCGCCAACGTGGCCGGAATGCCCTACGCAGTCGACGTTGCGCTATTGCAGTACGTCCTGACTCAGGCGGCACACCGATGAAACGTCAAATCACCCGCACCGCACTGGCCCTGGCCGGCGTTGTTGCCCTGTCGTCCTGCGCCGTGCTGGATGTCAACTCGCTACCGCAGCCAGGCAATTCCTATCGCGACGGGTACGACATCACCCTCGAATTCGAGGATGTGCTCAACCTGCCGGACCGCGCAAGGGTTGCGTTCAACGGTGTGACGGTCGGAGTGGTCACGGGTGTGACAATGACGAGCCGTCATGTCGATGTCACCGCACGCATCGGTTCGGGCGTCGCGGTCCCCTCGAACGCCCAAGCGGCACTTGAGCAAGCCACCGTGCTGGGCGACATCTACGTTGCTATCGCTGAACCTGAATCAGGCGATCCGCCGGCACCCGCGCTGGGACCGCGCGATCGGATTCCGGTAGCCCAGACGACGTCCCCACCGCAGTTGGAAGACACCCTTGCCAGCCTCGCGGCTTTTGTGGGGAGCGGGTCTGTACAACGCGCACAGAACACGGTGGTCCGCATCAATCGTTTGACACCACCGAGCGACGAGGTGCGCCGACTCAGCTCCCGCGTTGTCACCAACCTTTCAGACCTGTCGGACAACATCGATCAAGTCGACAAGTTGCTTGACGGCGTGTCCCACATGGGCGAGATGTGGCACAGCCGCATTCCGCAAATAGAACTCCTGTTGTCGCCGAGGGGACAGCTGAGTCTGGAGCGGATCGTCATTCCCGCGAATACCATCAGCAGACTTCTCCCTGGCGTCGGCAGCGTGGCGGCCGGCGGATTCTGGCTCGTCCCGTTCCTGAACTCAATGGCGGAAACGGTCGGAACCGTTCAGCGGTCGAAGATCAACTTCGAAGAGGAGATACCCAAGTACCGGCGGCTGCTCACAGACTTTTTCATTCCACAGGACAAGTACCCGGCCATCAACATCACTTCGATAGTGGCACCGGACGGGCGGGAGATGTCAGGCGATGTGCAAGACGTGCTGCGCATTTTGGGGGCGGTGCCATGAGGCTGCGTGATGTCGTGTCGTTCAGCGCCTTCGCCCTTATCATCGTATTTGTCCTCGGCTACTTCGGCGCGCTCGGGATCCGGGTGAACCCGCCCGCTGAACGCACCAACCTGTCCATGGACCTACCCGAGACGAACAGCCTGGTTACAGGTTCGAATGTGTTGCTGCGGGGGGTCCCGGTTGGCAAGGTCAGCAACACCAGTGCGACCGTCCAATCGGCAACCGTCGACTTCTGGATTGATCGCCGCTACCGGGTTCCGGTCGACAGCGAGATACGGCTCGAGAATCTGTCGGCACTCGGCGAGTCATACATCGCCCTGATCCCCCGCAGTGAGGGCGGACCCGTCCTGCAAGACGGGCAGCGTATCGCCACCGAAGCGATCACGCAGCCGCCGTCGATTTCGGAGCTGGCGACCAGCGTCGTGCGAGTACTTGACCAGCTTGATGTCGAAGCGGTGACACGCATCCTGCACGAGCTCGATGCCGCACTGCCGGACCCCACGTCGACGCTGCCCAATCTGTCGCGCACCACCGTATTGCTGCGAAACACCGCGACCGACATGCGCGGTCGCGGGCAGGTGCTGCTCGACAATTTTCAAGGGCTGCTCCACAACGCGGAGTGGGTCGGTCCCGTGCTTGATGGCCTCACACCGTCACTTGACGAGACCTTCAAATGGTCCCAGGACATGTTCAAAGGAATTCCGACGTTCCTGCACCGCGGCGAACCGGAGAACATCACGAATTTCAATAACTTGATCGCCAGAATTCAGAATTTCCTGGATATTGCCGGCGGTGACCTCAAAATTTTGGGTGAGGCAATGTTGCCGAAACTGAACGTGATCGCCGCTACACTGATGAACTTTGATACCGGTCAGATTCTGGAAAACATGTTGGCCGCGGTACCGCCTGACGGGACCATTACGTTGCGTGTGCTCCCACCCTAAACACATGAAAGGTGCCGAGCGGACGTGCAATCGGGAAGGAACGATCATGGCAGATAGCATCAGCAACGCTGCAGAACCCATCAAGACCGAAACGGATCCGGCCGCGCCCGCCGCTGAGGAATCCGGCGCGCGGGGAGATGTCGCTCCGGCTGACCCGCGGGTAGATGAAGCGCCGGCCGACGTGCAGCCATCCCGGCAGCGTCGGTCGATCAATATCGGTGTTCGTAGCTTGGTGACCGGGGCGGTGGTGGCCTTACTGCTCGCAGCGGTGGCGACCTTGGCGTGGTTGTACATCGGTGCGCAGCACCAACTCGATGCGCAGGCCAGCCGGTCGGCCGACAGCGCACGCGCCGAGAAGATCGCTCTCGACTATGCAGTCAACGCAGCGACGATGAACTACAAGGACCTGAAGCCTTGGAAGGTCGCGCTCGTGGCGGGCACCAGCCCCGAACTCAATGGCAAGTTGACCGAAGCAGCCACATCCATGGAACAAATCATGGTTCCGTTGGAATGGGCTTCGACAGCCGAACCGCTGGTGGCCAAGGTCCGCTCCAATGCCGACGGCATTTATGTTGTGGATTGTTTTGTCAGTGTTCAAACCAAGACCGTTCAGGCCTCCGAAGCGCTGCAGTCGACCGCGACGTACAGCGTGACGATTGACAGCAATAGTGCTTGGCAGATCACTGATGTGGGCGGAGTCGGGAAGGTCGTGGGACCGAGATGATCCGCGAGCGAGTTCGTAAAGCCCTGGCCGGCACGGCTGGCGTGCTGCTGCTGTCAGCGGCCGCCGTGATGCTGGGGCAGACAGCCGGTGCCTATCCACCCGACCCGCCATCCCCGCCCGACCAGCCCTCAAACAGCGATCTGATCCGGGCCTTCCCAGTAGTCACACCGACGCCGTCGAATTGGACTCCGAAATTTCCGTTCCCATACGATCAAACAAGGGACCGTGTGACGAACGCAGATATCACTGCCATGAGCGAAATGTGCCAGTGGTACAACCTCCAGTACGCCACGCTCCGGGACCAAATAGACAGATTGCAATTCAACCGGATCGGCCCGGATGGCAAGGATTTCGATTACGACCGCGACAACATTCAACAGCAGGTCGATATTGTCGTCGGCAATCTCGACAAGTCGTTGGCCTTCCTGGGGCCACGCGTCCAGGCGCTTACCCAGTCTCGAAACACATTCGGTGATGTCTACTTCCCCATCTATGAGGGGGAAGCTTTCTACAAGCTCTGGGAACAGCTTTCCAACGTCAACAACGGTATAAAGGCCCATCAGCCCGCCTGGTTCACCGGGCCGTCCGTCCAAAAAGCAAAGCGGTGGGGTAGCGACATCCACCGGTCACACGTGTGCGGGTAGAAGGAAGACGACGATGCGGGATGTTCCACCGGTTCGTTGCCGGCCGGTCAAAGGTGCGGCGTCATGGGACTACGGGCGTGGCGTCGCATCGGTCGGTGCGGCGATCACCATTCTCTGTGCAAGCGTTTCGCTGGCGCCTCCGGCAGCGGCGAATTCGGTGGACAGTCTCCGGGCTGCGGTGCTGACGGCGCGGCAGGCATCGTGTGAACCGTTGCGGTCGGACCCGTTCGTCGAACAGGCCGCCGAGATCGTCAATCGATCGACCGATAAGTGGCTCGATCACCTCGGGCGCGCCGTGCCGGTGCCCGATCCGTTACCGATCCTGCAGGATCTCGGCTACGGCGGCGGCAGTGCGGTTCAATTCGAGGGTGCCGGCGTTACGGACGCGGAGTCGATCGCGGGGCTGTTGATCGTCGCCTACGACACCCTTCCGGACTGCTCCTATACCGACTACGGCGTCAGCGTGATTCAGAATCAAAGGACTGGCCACTACTTGACCGCGGTGGTGTTGGCCGGTGCCTGAACACCTTGGTGCGGTGGCCCAAACAGGCGCCCGCGCGCGGATCCGCGTCATCGCAGCCTGCGCGAGCGCCGCCGTCGCGGCAGTGGTTTGGGCGCCGGCCGCGCACGCTGAGGACAACGTGACCTACGAGGTCTTTTCTGATGTTGTCCCCATGGTGGCAAAGGTCGAGTACCGCGACCTTGCAGGAAAGCAAATGCTGCACGCCGTGCCGCTGCCCTTTCGAATCACCGTTCCGGTGGCCGACCCATTCAGCCCAACAGATAGCGGTGCCGAACTTCGAGCCGACTGGCGACCGAATTTCAGGACGGCCGCGACCGTGGGTCGCGTGCTCCAAGGCCAATATGTGACAGTACGCATTTCTGTTGGGGGCAACACCCTCTGCGAAAGCACACTCGACGTAGGGAACGCGACTTGCTACGGCAGCGTGCCCCATGCTCCAGACACCAATTCGTCGTACGACCGAAGCCCGCTCTTTCCCGAACAGAGGGTTCTACCGTGAACGACCCGATCAGCGCGCGGTCCGCTTCCGAGAACGCCGCGTGCGCCAAGAAGGTAGGTCCCTGACGACATGCATTGGCAGACAAGGGTGTACTGGCGAATCTCTACGGCGATCGCGATCGGGTTGCTGGCGGTCACGTCGTCAACAGCACAAGCAGACGCTCCGACCGATCCCCCGCCTGGTCCGTACCCGGATCAGGCGCTGATTCTGACCTCCTACGACAATCCGGCACCCGAAGAATTCTTTACCGCCAGCGGTGCCGGCGTATGGTTCCTCTCACCGCTAGGACTGAACTGCGGCATCTGGGATCGCGGAAGCTTTGGATGCACCGGCGACATTCGTGGTGCTCCTCAGGGAACCAGCCACATCGGTTGGGTCAACGGGAACATCGTGACCCGTCACGACTCGTACGACCCGCTTCTGCGCTTCCAGTTTCCCTCCGCACGGGCGGAACGCAGCCTTCCACCGCGCAGCTACGTGAGCTACAACGGAACGACCTGCGCGACGATGGCGGACACCAGCACCTACTGCGCGCGTGGCCCGTTCAAGTTTTTCATCACCCCGACTCGGACGTGGCTCAGTCCCCCGTGACCGACACCCGCATCAGAAATACTGGTTCGACGCAGAACCGATCTCCCGCCGTGGCCGCCCCCTGTGTGGAGAGCGCCGGGCCCTAGGCCGGCCACGCATTCGGTCTGGGGGTCGACGCTTCCGGGAAGGGCGATTCTCCCACGGGCAGGAGTCATCCCAATTGAGCCACGCCCTGGACAAGGGCAACTCAGGCGCCCACCCTGTCGGCGTACTGAGGGCAGTATTCGTTCACGGACAGCGTCAGGAACTGGTGTGCCTGATCTGGGCCGACGACCGCGTATCGACTTATGTGCGCCGCTACGTCGCTGGGAGTCCTGCGCAAGTGGGGTTGAAGGAATCGGCAGGCGGACAGCCCCATTCTGATGAGAACATCGTCCCACTGCTGAAACCCGAGGGCACGGGCCTGCGCGACGAAGGTCGCGTTGTCTGCTTGTGCCATCGGCGCTGCCGACAAGGCAATAGCCACGGCGATCATGGGGCAGCCGATCTTTCGTACAAGCCCTCGCATCCGGTCTCCCCGCATTCGGTTCTCCAGCAAGCCGCGCCGGCGATGCGGGCAGCCATCGCGGCGCACCCGCCTCAGCGGGTACTGGACGTTCAATTCGGGCACAGGTATATGAATGCCAATTGCGTCACGGCTGCAGATACCAATGTCGCCTCGTAACCAACAAGATCGTTGGCTTCGCGCATGTAACAGACGTAACGGCCCTTGGCGAGTAGCTCCCCGTCGTTGTTGAATGCCAGCGGATCTCCGGTGCCGGGAAGCACGCGGCGCAGATGATCGAGGTACGCAGTTTCGGCTGGATTCGGGGGGACCAATGGCTCCGCCTGGGCAACCGGTAAGTCGGCCAGGCACATCGGAGCCGCCAGCAGCACTCCTGCCAGTGTCACCGACAACTTTCGTATGATCAATCGATTGCCTCCCTAGCGCATCGTGGGCTGCTAGTACGGTGCCGTCACGGCCGGGTCGGATTCCAGTATGCGTCGCTCCCATCGCTGCGGAATCAGTACCGGTACGGACCACAAGAGACAACCCACGACACGCAATGAGAGTGTGTCGATCACCGGTGCGGCGATTCAGCCCATTTTCGGATCCGTGCCGATGACACCCTCTTCTTCAAGGCAACGCAGATCGTCGTCGCCACACCCAACCTCGGCAAGTACCACCGCATTGTGCTGCCCCAGTGTCGGCGCCGGCGCACGGTTGAACTGGAACGGGCCGGCAGAGAAACGCGCCGCGAAGGTGTCGTACCGAGCTACGCCGAGAACCGGGTGCTCGACCGCTTCGAAGAAGTGGCGCGCCTGTAACTGCGCGAGATCCCCTTGGCGGTGTGGGGGTATGACTTTGCCGACGGGCACACCCGCCGGCCACAGCTCCTCGACGATTTCGTCCGCACCGCGGGTCGCGCACCACTTGCTGATTGCCGCGTCGATGGCGTCATGGTTCTTCCGCCGGGCCTGCACATCGTTGAATGCGACGTCAGGATCGACATCCGGGATGACCCCGACGAGCGCATGCCACTGCTCATCGGTTTCAACGGCGAGCGCTACCCAACAGTCCCGCTGACCGAACTCGTCGATGCTGGCACTGAGATAGAGCCCTTGGGGCGCGGCGGCGACTCCGCGGTTTCCATCCCGCATCATCAAGTGTCCGGATGCGCTGAATTCGATAACTTGCTCGGCGCTGATATTGAGCGCCGCCCCGATCATCGGCGCTTCCACCAAGGTTCCCTCACCGGTGCGACGTCGGTGCAGCAATGCGATGAGCGTGGCCGCCAGCGCATGGAGAGCGGCATTGGGATCGCCGACGGACTGCGCTTCCTGTGGTTTCTCGTCCGGGTACCCGGTCAGCCAGGTGATCCCCGAAGCGTCCTCGATGATGGGCGCGAACGCGGGAACGCCGCGCCACGGGCCATCCAACCCGAACCCCGGCATCCGGACCATGAGCAGATCAGGCCGACGCCGGCGCAGTTCTTCGTAACCCAGATTGAGATTGTCCATGACTCTCGCACTGAAGTTTTCGACCACCACATCGCACGTCGCTACCAGGTCGAGGAAGAGCTCGTGTCCGCGAGCGGTGCTCAGATCCAGTGTGAGCCCGAGCTTGTTGGTGTTGGCACCCGCGAAGTTTGGCACCCATTCCTGCCACTGCGGATCACGACCGACGTCTCGCAATGAGTACATGCGATACAGGTCAGGTCGGCCGACGGACTCCAGATGAATGACTTCGGCGCCGAACATCCCCAGTAGGCGGGTGAAGAACGGGCCGGCGAACAGCGAGGTGAGGTCGAGTATCCGAATGCCCGACAGGGGCAGCTCGGCGAGCGCACTGTCCTCTTCGAGCTGAACTTCGCCGGCATCGTCGGCGGTCGGCAGCTCGACCGGACCCTCGCCCAGTGCCGGTGCCGGCCCGAACTCGCGCATCGGGACACCGTGCAACGTATAAGGGAGTGTCGGCTGAAGAAATCCGCCGCTGGGATTCTTGACGAAAGCGCCCCGCGCGATGAAGTGGTCGAAGTGGGGCAGAGTTTCGCCGTTTCCGATCGGCGAGTTGGGGATCAAGAAGGCACTTGCCAACTCTCGCACTTCGTCCGTGGTACGCGCCGAAGTCCATTCGGTGATCTGCGCAGTGATGGCAGAACCGTTGTCCGAGCGGGTGTCCACGCGCAGCAGCGAGGGATCCTCCGCCCACTCGGGGTGTTCGACCATGGCGCAGAAGTCGAGCCATTGCTGGCCGGTCCCGACCATGGTTCCGACGTAGCCGTCGCTGGTCTCCTCCACACCCGGAACGTGCACCGACCTTTTTGACTTCAACGGGCTTCCGGCCACGTCGAAACAAGTCATCGGCGAGTATCCGAATAGCCACTGGCACAGCGCTTCAAGAGTCGAGACATCGACGAGTTGACCGCGACCCGACCGGATCTGGGCGATCCTGGCCAGCAGCGTGGCGACACCACCCATGATGCCGGCCGCCCACTGGTCCTGTCGACCACCGACGTACACCGGTGGCCGCTCCGGCAATCCCCTGGCCCAGATGCCCCCCGACCATGCCTGCAGAGTCAAGTCCGACGCCGCACGCCCGGCCCATGGCCCCTCCAGTCCGAAGGGGGTGATCGCGGTGACGATGAGATTCGGATTGGCCTCGCGAAGACGTGCGGGCGCCAGCTCTGGATGTGCGGCCAGTTCAGATCCCGGCGACCACACGACAGCGTGGGAATTGCGGATGACGTCACCGGCTCGAGCGATACCGTTCGAACTGGAAGGATCAACCACCATGCTGGACTTGGAGGCCGAAAGATACTGAAACAGTGGACTATCGACATCGTCGGCCATTGGCGTGTCCGACGCCGACCACCGACGCAACTGGTCGCCGTTGGGGTCCTCCAACTTGACGACCTGAGCGCCGGCGTCGACGAGGAGCTTGGTGCAATACGCCCCGGCAATGCCGCTCGACAGGTCGACGACGGTGAAACCGTCCAACGGCGGCCGTGCGTGTGCGGACTCGACCACCGGCGTCAGCTGGTGGCCGAAAGGACGGGCGGCTCAGCGGGCGTGAACTGGAACACGCGCGCAGCATTTCCCACCATCACCTTGTACATGCCTTCCTCGCCGAGTGGGGCGAGTTGGCTATGGGCAAGCTGAAGTGAGTCCGGCCAGGAGCCGTCCGAATGCGGGAAATCGGTTTCCATCATGACGTTGTCGACGCCGATCCGATGGATGTTCTCGATACCCACGGGGTCATCCATGATGCAGCCGAAGACATGCTTACGGAACAGTTCCGACGGCGTCACGTCAGGGTCGACGATCTTGCGCTTGGCCGCCCGCTTGGTGTACTTGCCCGAAGCGTAGTCAGCGGTGAAGTCACCGTCGCGCGCCCACCGTTGGCGATCCAGGGCATGGTCCATCCATTCCAGCATGTATGGGATCCAGCCGACTTGCCCCTCGGATAGCACAATTTTGAGGTTCGGATACTGGAAGAACAGGCCGCTGAACATCCAATCCCACAGGCACTGAATCGCATTGATGACCGGCCCACCGCCGACCTGAATGATAGACGGGGCGTCATCGGCGGTAGTGGGTATCTTCGATGACGATCCGATATGCATGCAGATCGGTAAACCGGTTTCGTTCGCTACCTCGAACAGAGGCTCCCAATACCCGTCTTTGTTATGGATCGACGGCAAGCCAAGGGTCGCGGCGTTTTCGGAGAAGATGATGCCGCGAGCACCCTTCTCGATCGCCCGGCGCGCCTCTGCTGCTGCGAGGTGCGCGTCCCACATCGGGATCAACGCCAATGGCAGGAATCGACCGGGGAACTGCCCGCACCAATCCTCCAGAATGTGGTCGTTCCACGCCTGCACGCACAACAGTGCGAGCTCTTTGTCTTTAGCCTCTGCGAATGCCTGCCCGCAGAAGCGGGGGAAAGTCGGGAAGTTGGTCATCGTCAAAATATTTGCGATGTTCATCGCTTCGATCCGGGCGGCCGGGTCGTAACACGACGGATGTACCGAATCGTAGTTGACCGGAGCCAGGCTCCAGTCGTCCTTCTCTCGGCCGATGACTGCCGACACGCCGGCCACACCCCATCGGGCATCCTCGTAGGCCCAGACGTCCTGTCCGTCCGGCATCCGAAGCACTCTGGGCCCGGTGTCCTGATATTTCGCAGGGAGCCGCTTGGTCCACACATCCGGCGCTTCTACGATGTGGTCATCGACCGACACCAACCAATCTGTCCTCACCTGACACGCACCCTTCTAGCTAATTCGTCTGTTGTCAGCCAACTTAGGCGCCGGTGCCCACCGCATACCTCCGTACTCGTACGGAAAGGCTGCAACCCGATTCATGGTTTTGAGAAGTTCGGCGACGAGCAAGGGCAGGCGCCGCCGGTACCCCGATCCGGATCGAACCGATCGACCCCAGAAACGGAACGATCCGAGTTCAGCTGGCTAACACCAACTTTGAACTCGGATCCTCCGCCTCGGCCAACGCAGCCACTCGATCCTCGGCTACCGGCCGCGCGACACGCGCTTCACAACTCGTGCCTGGGCACTCCAACTCCCCTAGAGCGCGATGTCCGTGCCCGATGATGGAGCCGGCACCTTGAATGCATTCAGCATTGCCGAGGTGCCAAGGTAGGTGCTCGCCAGGTTGACCAGGTCGACGAGTCCTTCCTGCCCAAACGCTGCCTCAGCGGCGTGGTAGAGCTCGTCATTGACGTGATACGTCGTGACAAGTTCTTGCACGAACTGGGCGGCGATCAGTTCGTCGCCGGTGAGGCCTACCGGTGCTTGCCCACTCGCCAACGACTGGATCGACTCGTCAGAAAGCCCGGCAAGTGCTGCGCTCTTCCCATGCGCATAAAGCGTGTACTCAGTGCCCCACACGCCGGCCACCGACAGCACCGCGACCTCTTTGACGCTGTCCGAAAGCGTTGACGTTTCGAAGATATTTTCCGCCTCGAAGAGCGCTGCTCCGATCGCCGGGTTGTAAAGGTAGACATTGAACTGGCCGATGAGCCGTCCCTCGTCGTCCACCATCTGGACACCCGTGGCCTCCTGCGCCGGAGTCGCATATTCCTTGATGCGACCGGCTAGTGCTAGCTGCGCGGGGGTCGCGGTACTGAGGTCGATCAACGCGAGGCGCCCGCCCAGAGTTCTGTCACCGTCGAAGAACGGCGGCGTCGGCGCGGGGGCTACGCCCGGTCCGTACGTCGTTGGACCTTCCAACTCGAACGCGTTGAACAGTGCCGAAGCGCTGAGGTAAGTGCCGGTCAGATAAACAATCTCGACCACACCTTCCGTACCGAACGCTGCCTCAGCGGCCTGGTAGAGCTCATCGCTCACTTGCCGGTTCGAGATGAGCTCCTGCGCGAACTGGGCGGCTAGCAACTCGTTGCCTGTGAGGCCGACAGGTGGTTGACCGCTCGCTAACGAATCAATCGCATCGTCAGGAATCCCGACCATGCGGGCCACCATCTCATGCGCATAGAGCTCGAAATCGGAGCCCCACAGACCGCCGACCGAAAGAACCACAACCTCTTTGACTCTGGGAGAAAGAGATACCGTTGCCGACGCATTCGCGACCTCCATAAGAGCCTCGCCGATGACGGTGTTGTAGAGGTAGGCATTGAGCGGTCCGACGAGCCTGCCGTCCGCGTCCAACATCTGGATGCCGGTCGCGTCCCGTAGCGGAATAACGATTTCTTTCATCCGTGCGGCCAATTCTGCCTGCGCAGGAGTGGCATTATTCAGATCGATCAACGGCAGTCGACCGCCCAGACCACCGGCGCCGCCGACACCGCCGCCGATCCCCGCCACCCCAGTAGCGCCACTGACGCCGTTGGCGCCGGTTTGTCCGAACAGACCACTGGCACCGCCGATGCCGCCGGCGCCGACCAGGCCGGGAGCGCCACCGACACCGCCGGCACCGCCGGCGCCCTCGCTGTCGATGAGTTGACCGTCGGGCAAGGTGATGACGGTTGCACCGCCCGTGCCGCCGAAGCCGCCGACACCTCCGGCGCCAGCCGCACCGCCGTTACCTCCGACACCACCATGGCCGAATATCAGTGCGCCCGTACCGCCGGCACCGCCCGCGCCGCCGTTGCCGCCCGTACCGCCGACACCGCCCGCGCCGCCGTCCAGTCCGGCGCCGACCGCGGCGGCTCCGGTAGTTCCGGCAGTGCCCTTCACGCCGGCACCGCCGGAACCACCGGACCCGCCGTTGCCCAACAGCAGGCCCGCGTTACCGCCCGTGCCACCCATGGCCCCAGCACCGCCGGCACCACCGGCGCCGCCGTTGCCCAACAGCAGACCACCGTGGCCACCGTTGCCGCCGGCAACACCGGCTACGGTGCTCACCCAACCGGCGCCACCATTCCCGATCAACCAGCCGCCCCCGACGCCGTTCGGGTTGGCTTCGGTGCCGTCGGCCCCGTTACAGATCAAGCCGCAACGTGCGCCAAAGCCGAACAGCGAGTTTATCGGCGGGTAGAGGCCAGCACCGGCTACCGGCGCAGCCGCGAGGCCTTTGATGGCCGGATCGCCTTCGATATCGCGCACCGCGAACCCCACCATGGCGACCAGCGATTCGATGGGCGTCGCCGGTGCAGGCTTGTCTTTTGTGGATGGCACCGATGTCGCGGACAGTTCGTGCGGCGTCGCCCCGAGCTTCGCTAACCCGCGCAGAGCCGATCGTTCCCGTGAGACCGACGACAGCGGACTGACCTCACCAGCCGGAACAGCGGCAACGTCGGTGTCATCATCAGCAGCAGCGGCAACGTCGGTGTCATCATCGGTAGCAGCGGCAATCCTCGACACCACCCCACGCACCCGACGCTGCAACGACGACTCAGCATCAGACTCACCACCAGAAGCAGCATCAACCCTCGACACCACCCCACGCACCCGACGCTGCAACGACGACTCAGCATCAGACTCACCACCAGAAGCAGCATCAACCCTCGACACCACCCCACGCACCCGACGCTGCAACGACGACTCAGCATCAGACTCACCACCAGAAGCAGCATCAACCCTCGACACCACCCCACGCACCCGACGCTGCAACGACGACTCAGCATCAGACTCACCACCAGAAGCAGCATCAACCCTCGACACCACCCCACGCACCCGGCGCGGCGGCGACGACTCAGCATCAGACTCACCACCAGAAGCAGCATCAACCCTCGACACCACCCCACGCACCCGACGCGGCGGCGACGACTCGGCATCAGAGTCACTCTTGTTGCGTTTCGTCCTGCTGCTCTGCTTGCCGGCCTTCTCGGAAGTCGTTCTCTTCACCGACGATTCGGACGAGGTATCCCCAGACGCCGAACTACCCGACGATTCAGAGCCGGCGTCCGAAGGCGCCGCAGCGGCAACAGCCTGGCCGGTCGTCAGGGCGACGCCCAATCCGACCGCAACTGCTCCCACGCGAAGCCATTGCCCCCATGACTCACCAGATTGATGACTGGGCATCACATCTGGCTCATCCCGGTTGCCACCGGCCGGCATCAGCGAATTTGATTCCATCCCAACGCACCCTTCTGGCTTGTCACCCGTCATCGGGCTAGGATCGCCTCAACGGCCAACCCGCACCTCCGTACAGGTACGGAGTGCTGTGATGCCAGTCACGGGATGGCAGCCCCTAGCAAACGCTGCGCTTCACGTGCCACCGGAGCCACCTCGGCCACTGCCGTGCGGACGATCTCCATATCGACGGAGCCGGCAAGGTCATCGGCCCCGGCGAAACTCAGCATGGCATCAAGCCGATGCGCGATCGCGTCCAGTGCCCACGTGAGCATGTCACCGCCAGCCGCTCGGTCGAACGGCACGACGGTCTGGCCCACGCCCCAGTTGATGTAGTGATAGTGCGCGTCCTCGACGAAGCAGTCGAAACGCAGGTACTCTCGATTGTCTTGTGTACCAACAACATGCAGTGACACACCGGAGTCTTCGATCGTCGGATTCTCCTTGCTCACGAGCTCTTCGCCGAACCCCGCTTTGAGGGTTTCGGCATCGACCCGTCGAAACTCGACTCCGATGGTGACCACACCAGCGGGAAAGAAGGTCGTGTCGTCCTCGACGAGCGGCAGCGGATCGACGTCGTAGGTAGTGCCGAGCGGGAACATCGCCATTTCATCCTCATTTCTTGTACGGCAACGCAAAGTTGATGGGCCCATGAGTACCACGATCCGCTCCTTGATCAATCCGGACCTGTACGGAGGTTGTGGCCCGCGGGGCATGGCACCGTGCTGGTATGCAGGACCGTCCCCACATAATCGATGTCCACAATCACCTTGGAGCGACGACTTCGTCGAGTCGCGGTGACTCCGTCGATTTGGATGATGAGTTGGCCGCTCGCGCCGCTACTCTCGCCGCGCGAGGTGTCGCTCAAGCGGTGATCATCGCCAGCCACGACTACTTACGTCCAGACGGCATCGCCGATAACCGCAAGATCAACGACGGTATCGCGATGTGTCGTACGCGCCGACCGGACCTGTTCCCGGCCGCCGTCGGCATCGTCGAACCGCTCAACGGACCCCGCGGGTTGCAAGAGCTCGACCGATGCAAGAACGAGCTCGGACTACACGGCATCAGCTTCCACACCAGATTGCAGGGTGTATCCCTCGACAGCCGATGGGTGCGCCGATACCTGGAACGCATGGGTGAGCTGGGACTTGTTCCGTTCTTGCATTCGATCGGCGAGTCATCGGCGGAAGCCTTGTGGAAAGTCGACGTACTCGCGGCCGACTTCCCGGACCTGCCGATGATCGTGCTCGACGCGTTTTCAACCTTCGAGCAATCGCTGTTCGCACCGCACGTCGCCGAGCGACGACCGCAGCTGGTGTTCGATACCGCTCTGGCGCACGGGTTCAGCGTTGTCATGAATCTTATTTCTCGGTGTGGTGCTGATCGCGTGATGTACGGCAGTGACCTTCATTCCAGTGCCAGCGGAATCCCCGCGGTGACCGATCTGGCAGCGGACATTCTCGCCTCACCACTTACCGATGCAGACAAAGCAGCGGTACTCGGTGGCAATGCGGCGCGCATCTTGGGCTTACAGCATGCCGGCACCACGAATAGCGGGGCCCATGAATAACACAGCAACCAATCCCCCACTTACGGGCATCAAGGTGCTCGAGCTCGCGCAGCTTCTGCCCGGGCCACTGCTGGCCCGAAAGCTCGGAGATCTCGGCGCAGAGGTCATCAAAGTGGAACCGCCACACGGTGATCCGATGCGAGGGTTTCCTCCCATCATCGACGGGCGCTCGGTCATGTTCGAAGCAGTCAACAGGGGCAAGCGCAGCGTCGCCTTGGACCTACGCGACGGCGGGGATCGCGCACGACTGGACGCCCTGCTCGAGGTCGCCGACGTCGTCGTGGAGGGGTACCGGGTCGGCGCACTTGCCGCCTTGGGCGTCGATCTTCAAGAGGCTCGAAGACGGCGGCCCGAATTGGTGGTTTGCTCGGTCTCCGGATTCGGCCAAAGCGGGCCACTTGCCCACCTTCCCGCGCATGGCTTGAACGTCGACTTCCTGTCGGCGGGCTTGGCGGTCGGAGGTCAGGACGGCGACTATCGGCTGACCAGCGACGTATCGTACGGAGTTGAACTGGGCGCGATAAATGGGGCAGTAGCGACGCTGGCAGCGCTGTTTCGCGCTCGGGTTAGCGGCCAGGGCGCCTGGCTGGACGTGTCCTGTTGGGACGCCGCCGTTGAGGCGCATCGGCTCAACCTTTATCCCATGCTTGCCGGACAGCCCATCCCGGGACTGACCGGGGCCCACTCGCCGATGCAGAGCATCTATCGAGCGGAGGACGGCGCGTTCGTGCAGATCATGGCTACCGAGCAGCGACTGTGGCGAAACTTCTGGAATGCATTGGGGCGTCAAGACCTTGCCGACAGCTGGGAGCAGCGCGATTACATAGACGAAGCTGAACGGCCCGGTGACCACGAACTGCGCGAGGAGATCGCCCGAATCATTGCCAGCGCTCCCGGTGCGGAATGGACACGGCGATTCACCGAGTGGGGTGTCGCCGGCTGCGCGCTACTAACCGAGAAGCAGGTCATCGAGCATCCCCACCTAGCTGCGCGGGGCCTTGTGGGCGAGTCAGCTCAGACGTCATTGCCGTTCATCGCCGACCCCGTGCGTTTCGCTGACGATGATTGGCGACCCGCTTCCGACGGCTCGGCAGCGCCGACCCTCGATGCCGACAAAGACTACGTCGCCGCGTCCTGGGGCGCGGCCGAGATCCGTTCCGTATGAATGGAGGACCCTCATGCCGGTGGAACTGACCATGGATGACATCGACATGCTTGCGCGAACCTTCGCATTCCGCGATGCGGAGGAGATGATCGAATTCGCGGCACGCGTGGAACAGAGCGCAGTACCCGAGTTGTAGCGCCCGGTGCCCGAGCACGGGTTGCCTCTACTCCACTGCGAACACTGGATCAGCTAGCGGCGTCGCCGGCGCGATTCACCGTGGCGGTTGAACGACGTCACCGCCGAGAGTCTTGAGCTGTGATGCTTGGGCACTCGACCCAGTGTGAGGTTCCCCAGAAGTAGTGGACATCTGAGATAGCGGGACGGTGGTCCCCTTGGAAGGATGTTCGTATGTCTGGTCGTCGGCGTTCGTTTACCCCGGAGTATCGGGTGGAGGCTGCGCATCGGGTGATCGATGGGAACCGGCCGGTCACCGAGGTTGCCCTCGAGCTGAATTTGCATGAGAACCTGCTGCATAAGTGGGTGAGCCAGGAGCGTCGGCGGATGGCGGCCGCCGACCGGGGTGAGGTACCCGATCCTGGGGGTGGTAGCCAGCCACTTTCGCCGGATGAACGGGGCGAGTTGGTACGGCTGCGGGCGAAGGTGGCCGAGCAATCCAAGGACATCGCGTTCCTGGAAAAAGCGTCGGCGTACTTTGCGGGCAAGCATCTAAGGTGAGCCGGTTCGAGCTCATGGCCGCAGAGTGCGCCTCCTCCGACGTGACCCGCATGGCCCAGCTGCTGGGGGTGTCCACCTCGGGCTACTACAAGCATCGGGACCGGCTGTCGGCTAGTGAGCCGACGCCACGGGTCCAACGCCGCCGTGATCTGGAAGTCAAGATTCTGGCCCACCACAAGGACTCCGGCGGCACGTACGGCTCACCGCGGATCACCGCCGATCTGCACGATGCCGGAGAACGGGTGTCGGCTAACACCGTCGCGGCGATCATGGCCGATCTGGGCATCGAGGGCATTAGCCCACGCACCTTCAAGACGACCACAGTCGTCGATCCTTGTGCGTCGTTCCCACCGGATCTGATCGGCCGTCGTTTTGACCAGGGCTGTATCGATGCGGTGTGGTCCTCCGACATCACCTACCTGAGCTGTGGGGAAGGCGACATGTACCTGTGTGCGATCCGCGATGAGCATTCGCGACGGGTGCTGGGCTGGGCGGTCGATGACCACATGCGCACCGAGTTGGTGACCACCGCGGTGGATCGGGCGGTGTTCACCCGCGGCGGCCACGTCAAGGGCGTCATACTGCAATCGGACCGCGGCACCCAGTACACCTCCCACGACATGGCTGCCGCAGCCAGCGCCCACGGGCTGCGGCGCTCTATGGGTGCCACCGGCATCTGCTGGGACAACGCCGGCGCGGAGGCGCTGTGGTCGACGTTCAAACACGAGCATTACTACCGGCACACTTTCGCCATAAAGGCTGAATTGATTGCAGCAGTTGACAATTGGATGCGATTCTACAATCATCAACGTAGACATTCAGCGATCGGAATGCGCTCACCCATTACCTACGAGCGCACGCTGAAAGTCACCCTGGAAGCAAGCTAACCGCGTCCACTTGTTCTGGGGAACCCCAGTGGAGCACCACCGGACCAGTATGAGTGTGGGCCGCTATCGCGCGCGGGCGGTGAAGCGTTCGACCGTGGCCATCACGTCATCGCCAGCCATCGACTCCCCCTCGGCCGCCAGCGCGAAATCGATGGTGCGGTCGACAGCTTGGCGTAGGTGAAGATTGAGGGCACGTTTGGTGTCGCGGATGGCTTGACGCGGTTGGCTCGCCAGCCGTGCACCCAATTCCAGGGCGACGGTGTACACCTCGGAAGGTGGCACCACGCGGTTGGCTAGCCCCAGCAGCAGACACTCCTCGGCCGATACACGAGTTCCCAGCAGCAGATGCTCCTTGGCCCGCATCATGCTCATGTAGGAGGGCCACAGCGAAGCCCCTCCGTCGCCGGCGACCACTCCGACCGATACGTGCGGGTCGGAAATGTACGTGTCGTCGGCGATGACGACGAGGTCAGACAATAGCGCCAGGGTCGCGCCGACCCCCACTGCGGGACCGTTCACGGCCGCGACAACGGGCAGCTCACACGATATCGCCGCACGTATCAACCGCTCTGCGCTGCGGATCGTTCGCCGTCGCAGCACGGGGTCGTCGTGGACCTTCCGGAGGTGCGTCATGTCACCGCCGGCGCTGAATGCCGAACCGGCCCCGGTGATCACCGCGGCGCCGGCGTCCTCATCAGCTTCCAAGAGCCGCCACGCGGTGATCAGGGCTTGATGCATGTCGTCGTCGACCGAGTTGTAGCGGTCCGGGGCATTGAGCGTGAGAACCCGCACCGAATCATGGCTTTCGACCAGCACATGCGGTTCCAACTGCGTGTAGTTTGACATTCTGATCCTCTCGGGTGAACCAATCCTGTGTCCCTCACAACGAGCGAGCGATGAGCTCTTTCTGTATCTCGTTGGCCCCGCCGTATATCTTTTGGGCGCGCGCGTCGCAGTACAGTCGGGCAATCGGGTACTCACGCATATAGCCGTAGCCACCGAACAGTTGCAGGCAACGGTCGATGACCTCGCACTGCACCTGGGTCAGCCACCATTTGCACATGGCCGCCGTGGCCGTGTCCACACCGCGCGTGGAATGGCCCACGATGCAGTTGTCGAGGAACTCCCGCGCCACTCGCGCCAGGGTGGCGCACTCGGCGAGTTCGAACCTGGTGTTCTGCATTTCGATCAGCGGTCCACCGAACGCTTGTCGCTCTTTGGCGTAGCGCACCGTGAGATCAACCGCCAGTTCAGTGGCTCCGACCGCATTGATGCCAATGATCAGGCGTTCTTGGGGAAGTTGCGCCATCATCTGCGGGAAGCCACGCCCTTCGACGCCGAGCAGGTGGTCGGCGGGAACAGCTACATCTTCGAAGAACAACTCGGCGGTATCCGAGCCGTGCTGACCGATCTTGTCCAACACCCGACCGACAGAAAAGCCGGGTAGTTGCGTGTCGACGATCAGCAGCGAGATCCCTCTGCCCCCGGCCGCTGGATCCGTCTTGGCCGCCACGACGATCATATCCGCCGATGATCCGTTGGTGATGAACGTCTTCGCGCCATTGAGCACGTAGTGGTCACCCTGGCGAATCGCAGTGGTCCGGATGTTCTTCAGATCCGAACCGGTACCCGGTTCGGACATCCCGAGCCCGGTCACCACTTCGCCTGCCGCCATGCGGGGCAACCACTGTCTCTTCTGCTCTTCGGTCCCGTACGCCACCAGATAGTCGGCGACGACGCCGCTGTGAATCGCGTTGCCCCACGACTTGTCACCGGTGCGCGCGTACGCCGACGCGATGGCTGCGTGATGAAGGAATCCGCCCCCACCGCCGCCGTACTCGGTTGGCACCGACACGCACAGTAGGCCGAGTTTGCCTGCCCGCATCCAGAAGTCGCGGTCCACGCACTGATTCCTCGACCACTCTTCGGCTCGTTGATCGACTTCTTCCGACAAGAATTCCCAGGCCATGTCGTAAAGGTCTGCAACCTCATCGGTAGCCCAGGAGGGGCGCGTCACACGCATGTTGATTTCCCTATGTTCACGGGGCAACGCCCGTCATGGTTATTGTTCTATCCGCTGGTAACACCGGGAGAACGAGCCGGTGCGAAGAATCGCGGTGCTGGCGTTTCACCGAGCGTTTCGGAAACCGGCAGAAGCGCCGGTCGAGACGATCACGCCGAATCGTGTCACGTGAGGTCATGCGGAGAAGACGAATTCGGAAGGGCCCGCGGGAAGGTGCCCGAGTGCGGTCTTCAACTCATCGATGGACCAGCGGTGGTCACTCTCGAAGGTTTCCTGCTCCGTCCAACACTGTTGGCGCGTGATGCTTCCACCCACGACGCCGAACACCTCGCCAGAGAGTTGGCACTCCGGAGACGCCAGCCAGGCAACAAGCGGAGAAACATTCTCGGGGGCCCATTTGTCGAAGCCCTCCTGCTGTTCGATGCGGTCGCCCAAACCGGGTGTGTTCTCAGTCAGGCGTGTGCGGGCGACGGGAGCAATCGCATTGACCCGCACTCCGTAACGCGACAATTCGCGCGCGGCGACAAGAGTCATCATCGCGATACCGGATTTGGCCGAGGCGTAGTTGATCTGACCCGGATTGCCGCGCAGACCCGACCCGGACGAGGTGTTGACCACCGAAGCGTCGACCGTGCGGCCCGCCTTGCTTTCTGAACGCCAATACACCGCGGCGTGATGCAGTGGACTGAAGTGGCCCTTGAGGTGCACATCGATCACGCTGTCCCACTCCGCTTCGGACATGTTTACCAGCATCCGATCACGAAGGATCCCCGCGTTGTTGACCAGGATGTCCAGGCCGCCAAACGTGCTCACCGCCAGATCGACCAAGTCCCGCGCAGATTCCCAATCGCTCACGCTTCCGAAATGAGCGACCGCATCGCCGCCGGCCGCTTGGATCTCGTCGACTACGTCCTGCGCGGCATTGCGAACGCTGCCGTCACCATCGAGTCCACCGCCCGTGTCGTTGACTACGACCCGCGCGCCCAGACGCGAAAACAGCAGTGCGTGCGCTCTTCCCAGGCCGCGACCCGACCCGGTGATGATTGCCGTGCGGCCTTCGAGTGATGTCACGTACACCTATCCTGATGTCACTTGATGTTCGACTTGCTGGTTTGGTTCGCGCGTCATTGCGCGGTCAGATCGACGAGGGGATGACGGTAAATGTCGGCGGCAGTGCCGGAGGTGAGGCGCTTCTGCACGTCATGATCAAGGTCGCCGATTTGATACTCGATGAATTCCTGGGTGTCGGGCCACGTGGAATCCGAATGCGGGTAGTCGACCTCCATCATCACCCGGTCTTCTCCGATGACATCGAGGAGTCGGTATGCGGTCGGATCGAAGAAGGAGGTGTACCAGAAGCTACGGGCGAGAACCTCGTTGGGGGTCAACGTATCTGACCACGTCGAGTTCATACCGCCGTCGTTGTCCTTGTTGAATCTGCTCTCCAGGAAGCTCAGTCTGTCAACCAGCATCGGCACCCACGCGATGCCGCTCTCCGACATGACGATCTTCAGCTCCGGAAAGCGCGAAGGTATCCCCGCGAACAGCCAATCCGTGGCGGCGGCGAATGCGTTGATCTCGAAGAGCGCCGCGATGACAGGCGGCGGAGAGTCCTTCGACGGCACCATGGTCTGTGATGACGAACCCACGTGCAGATTCACCACCGTATTGGTCTCGGCACAGGCAGCGAAAAACGGGTCCCACTTGCCCGAGTACAGCGAGTCGAAGCCCAAGGCTTCGGGGTTCTCGCTGAAGCTGACGGCCTTGAAGCCACGTTCTGCGTTCCGCCTGATCTCGTCGGCGGCGATGTGGGGGTCGGGCAGCCAAGTCACCTGCTGCGCGATGAATCGCTCTGGGTACTCGCCGACCCACCCCTCGGCGATCCAATCGTTGTAGGCCCGCATCGCGGCAAGGCCCAGTTCTTGGTCGGAGAACTTGGTGAATCGCTGGCCGCAGAACCCGAAAACCATGGACGGGAAGCACAACGATGCCGCAACGCCGTTGACGTCCATGTCCTTCACCCGAGCATGGACGTCATAGACGCCTGGCCGTACTTCGTCGAAGCGCACGGGCCCACCCGTCCGCTCGGCGGCAGGCCAACTGGACATCGCGTTGGCACCAGAGTTCATGACCAGTTCGTTCTCGAACTGCCACCACTCCATGCCGTCCGAGTCCTCGACGACCCGCGGCGTCTGATCCGCGAACTTGGCCGGCATCCGGCCGAGGAAGGTCTCACGCGGCTCCATCAAGTGGTCATCGACGGAGATCAGGGGCAGGAAGACGGGCCGGGGTTCCGGGTCAGGAACGAGGTTGCGCTCTCGGCGAACCACTTTCCCAGTGTTGTGTTGCTCGTCGAGACGGGCGTTGAGATCGATGGCCATGGTATGTGCTTTCGTTTCCGGTGGCGGTCAGGGATTCGGAGAGATGCAGGGCAATGTCCGCCAGCCGCGAATGGTGGGAGACGGAGCATGTTGCAGCTCGTGGACGGGTACGGCGAGCCGGAGCGCGGGGTGATGCCGGATGAGGGCTTTGAGACCGGCGATCAGTTCCATCCGGGCGAGGTGCATGCCCAGACACAGGTGGGTTCCCGGGGCGAAGGCCAGATGTGCTGAGCTGTCGCGCGAGATGTCGAGTTCGTGCGGGTTGTCGAACACCTTCGGATCACGGTTTGCCGCGTGCAGCACGCAGATCACTTGATCGCCGGCGGAAATATGGTGATCTCCGATTTGCACGTCCTCAACGGCGACGCGGGGCACCATGAACCGTTGCGCCCCATCGACGCGCAAGATCTCTTCCACCGCGTTCCCGACCAGCGAATCGTCGGCGACCAGCCGGTCCCACTGTTCGCGGTGAGCCATGAGCTGCACCACCGTGGTGGCGATTGAATTGGCGGTGGTTTCATGGCCGGCCATGATCAGCAGGATCAGATTGCCGATCAGCTCCTCATCGCTGAGTCGATCACCGTGGTCATCGGTAGTGACCAACTCGCTGATCAGATCATCGGCAGGATTGCGTCGGCGCTGCTGGATGAGCTCCGCGAAGTAGTCGCCGAAGGAGCGCATGGCATCACCGGCCTCGGTGGTGCCGGAGCCGCCACCGTGTCCGGTCCGATCCATGTTGACAATCGCGTCGGTCCAGTGTTCCCACTTCTTGTGGTCTTCTGCGGGAACACCCAGAATACGACAGATTGCCCGTTCCGGGATCGGCAGCGCATAGGCCTTCTTGAGATCGAATTCGCGGTCACGAGGTAGGCTTTGGGCCAACTCGTCGGCCAGCTCATCGACGTAAGCCGCCCACCGTACCACCGCGCGAGGCATGAATGGATCCCGATAAAGCCTGCGGATGCGGGTGTGCTCCGGCGGATCGGTGAACAGCATCATCGCCGCTTGGCAGGCAGCCATCTGCTGAACCTCCGGTCGCGGATCGGCGTTCAGGTACTCCATCTCCTGGTCCGCCCGGGCGGCACGACTGAAGCGGGTATCGCGCAGCACGCTACGCACTTCGGCATGTCCGGCTATGAGCCACATCCCATTACCCAACGCCAGCAACCGATTGCCATCCAGTAGCCGTTCATAGAACGGTCCGGGATTCTCCCGGAACACTGGGTCTGTCAAGAATCGCATCGCGTCAGCGATCAAACTTTCGGCGACATTCGTCATCGATCGCAACTCCCTTCTCGTCGGCCTCCGCCGACCCCGTGCTCAAGGACGCACAGCGAAAGCGCTGATGAGCGTGGATCCAGTCAGTGACGCATGGTCACGGTACGGGCCCTCACCAGCCGAGAGCTTCCGTACCAGTACTGATTCGGTGCTACGGACCACCGGAGAGCCTGATTGTGTAGCCGCAAATCGACGCCGAAAGTGACTAGGCGACTGGGGTTTTGGTGCGGCGCAAGGCGGCAGCTCTAACCCTTTTACGCACTACTGGCCGCCGTCGGATCGACCTGGGTGGTCGGGGTCGATTGCGACCGCGGCACACTCCACTGATCCTGCGGACGACAATGTTCGCGTCCCGCCAGCGCAGGCAAACCGCTTACCGCGCAGCTGATCCCGGCCCGTCGTCGTTCGGTATGACCTATCGGGATGCGGCCGACCGCACGAGGTGTCGCGCATTTGCTTGCTGTAGCCAGAATGTACCCGGCTGTGCATCAACGAGGCCCAGGCCTTCGATGTCGAGATGCGCTGTTCCGCTGGTGAGGTAACCGCACTGAATCCCTTGGTCGTGCAGATGCCACGGACATCCCGCCCAGTCGCTGCACTCTTTGTCATCAAGTCTGAGCGCGAGGGCCGAGCGGGGGTCGGCCATTTCGACCCGAGGGTAGTCGGGGTGCTCGTTTGGCTTGCCGAAAAGTGGGACCGACCGATAGTTGTAGGTCGCGTTCAGCATCAGCATCTCAGGAACGTCCGACGCCGGCGACGGAGGTCCGGGGGGGACCGGCAACTCGATTTCGAGCAGTTCGAATTCCGTTGAGGCTTCCAGGAGGGCGTGGTCGAGCCCCCCGGGAAGGCACCAGGAATCCTTGGCGCTGAAAGACTCCTCCCCGATGCCAGCCAGGTCGAACCACACCGTTCCTGCGATAAGCAGGCATAGGCGTGCGCCGGTGGTGCGCCGCCGCCACGGTGGCTGCGGCCAGGGATGGGCCGGATTGGCCTTCAGCACTCGGGCCTCTACTTGGCCGTTGGTCGCCGCCGTGACAGCCGCCATGTCACGGCACAAGACCGCGGGGAACTCGTCGAGTTGGACGAAGCTGTCGGGGCGCCAATGATCAAATACGGCGATGTTCGGGACGGGAGAATCATCCGCCGCGGCGTCCGCCAAGTCGTCGTCGCCGTGCCTGCTGCTGGAGGGACGGAGCTCGTACTCCGGCAGTCTTGCGATCCAAACCTCAAGATCAGGCTCGAGATTGGCCATGCTCTGAATCCTCCCTCCTGCCCGGGTGGTACCAAGCATCACCTGCGGACCGGGCGAGTGGCATCGCGGTCCACGGGGCGTCGAGCACTACACGGCGCCGGTCGGATGGGGCGTCCAGGAACACCATGCGATCAACGGTAACGACAAGCGGTCTCGCGTACCTCGGTAGTTGTACTGGGGTCGTGCAGGTCGATTTTCCGCACCGGCGCCAGCCCGTGGTCCAAGCTCCCCTGGGTACGCACGCGATCAGTTGAGAAGCGCCGGCACAAGGTAAGTGCGCAACATCCGGCGGGTTTCCTCGGGGTCACCCTCAAACGTCGCCGGGCGGGTGAGGAACACCACGTGTATGAACGTCAGCCATTCGACGACCTCATCGATATCGGTGACGCGCAGTCGTCCGGCATCCCGCAACGGCTCCAGGATCGGCGCCCAGTAACCGCGTTCCACCCGTGCGATCCGTTCGGACTGTTCGACGGTCTTTGCGGTGATCGCCAATGCGTCGGGTCGCAGCAGCATCTCGAAGTAGTGGCTGGTGCGGGCCTGGTGTAGGAGTGCCATCGCCGCATCGACGATCAGGTCCTCGGCAGGCACGGTCATGTCCAAGGACTCGAGCGCGGCGGACGCGGCGCTTGCACTCGCCTCTGCGATGACCTCACCGAGAAGCTTGGGTTTGCTCTCGAAATAGTTGTAGACGGTCTTGCGCGCAACTCCGGCAGCCTCGGCGATATCGTCCATCGTGGTGCGACGCAGCCCGCGCCGCTCGAACATCTCTCCGGCCACGGTCAGCATTCGCCGACGCACCTGGGACTCGCGCTCATCGGCGCCATTTTCCATGTCGTTCACGTCCTAATCCCCACCCTTACCGTCCTTTCTGCGATTTGTTTACACAACGCCGAACGATAGTGTAACTTCATCTTCGATACACATTTTGGACTGTTTGTGTAACGAGGTGACTGATGACCACGATGGAAAAACACAGCTGCATCAAGACTCGGGTCGACGCTGGGGTCGGATGGATGACCCCCGATCGCTGTTGTCAAACAGACGCACACGACATGCCAGGCGAGGTCCTGCTCGCGTTGGCCGACCACATCGCGAACCCCGCCGTGTCGACCATCGTGATGGCCGACTTTCCCGCCGCACTGCTTCTCGATCGATTTCGTGAGGTCAGCGAACAACTCTGGCATTCGTCGAAGACCCTGATCGTGCGCCGGCAGAACACCCACCCGGACGCCTCGAACTACTCGGAGACACCGGTATACATCGAGCCGCTGACCGAGCGGGAACGCCAAGTGTTGTCGATGGCAGCTCAAGGTGCCTCCGCCCGCGAGATCGGCCAACGGCTGTTCATCAGTGAACGCACTGTGGAATCCCATGTCAGCAACGGCTACCGAAAACTCGGCATCCGCTCACGCGTCGAACTTGTCAGGCGCGCACTCGAATTCGGCTTGTGAGGGCGCGCCGCTCGCGGTGCAATGCCAGTGCTTTGTGCGATCACCCGAACCCGATTACCGTGCGTAGGGTCTTGCCGGAGTCCAGTGCACGCATTGCGGCGTCGACCCCGTCGAGCGCGACGGTCTCCGTTACGACCGAGGAGATGTCAAGGTGGCCGCGCTCCGCGAGATCGATGATGTAGGGAAAGTTGCGGTCGACGTCGGCGCTACCGAAGACACATCCGATCACTCGCTTGGCGTCCACGACCAACGTGCCCGGTATCCGGATCTCGGTTCGGATGGCTCCAACCCCGATCACCACGACGGTGCCTCCGCGCCGCAGCGCGAGATACGAGTTGTGGAGCGTCTGGGGTGAGCCGATGGTGTCGAAAACATAGTCTGCACCGTCCAACCCGGCAGCATCCGCGATCTCTGACAATGAGGCGCCGTCGGGGTCGTAGGCATCGGTGGCGCCCGATCGGAGCGCCAATGCCCGCTTGGCGGCGATCGGATCTACGGCGACGATCCGCGCGGCATTGGCGACGCGGCTTGCCTGAATCACCGCCTGGCCCACGCCGCCGCAACCCACGACGATCACAGTTGAGCCCGCCCGCACCTCGGCGGTGTTGAATACCGCCCCGCATCCGGTCATGAAGGCGCAACCGATCAGCGCGAGCTGATCGTCGGGAAGGTCGCACTCGACGCCGATGACGCTCGCGCGGTGAACGGTCATGGCTTCGGCGAAGGTGCCCAAACCATTCGTGGCGACCAACAGCGTGCCGTCGACGCGGCTGGCGCGCGGCGGACCGTACAACGCCGCGGCATCGCACAGGAATGAGTCCCCGCGGCGACAGTTTGCGCACGTTCCACACCGCGGAATCGTCAGGCCAACAACACGGTCACCCACCCGGAAGTCGGTTACCTCCGGGCCCACCCAGTCGACAATCCCGCAGCCTTCGTGTCCAAGGATCGCAGGTGGGCACGGAACCCCTCCGGAGGCCACGAACGCGTCGGTGTGGCAGACACCGGCCGCCCGCAGCTGCACCACGACGTCATGCGGCCCGGGCGGGGAAACGGCTACCTCCTCGACCAACATCGGACCGCCCTGCTCGGCGAAGAACGCGGCCTTCACCACGGGCCTCTCGTAAGTGCCTCGACTGCCATCCGTGCCCTCCTATGTTGTGGGATCAGCGCATTAACTGGGGAAAGCGCTGTCATTCATCGAGTTCGCTGCCGACCACGCCGACGAAACTCACGCAGCGTCCGGGCCGCCCACCGAGGTTGTGCGTCAGCGCGCGGGTCCTGTCGGTCTCTATCTGCCGAGCCCCCGCTTCGCCGCGCAGTTGCAGCCAGCACTCGAAGAGCATTCGCAGGCCGGACGCGCCGATCGGGTGCCCGAAGGATTTCAGTCCGCCGTCCGGATTGACCGGCAACGGTCCATCGAGGTCGAACGTGCCCGCGAGTACCTCTTTCCATCCCTGCCCGCGCGGCGCGAATCCGAGGTCTTCCATCAGCACCAGTTCGGTCGGCGTGAAGCAGTCGTGCACTTCGGCCATCGCCAGTTCCGCACGTGGGTCCCGAATACCCGCCTGCTGGTAGGCATCCGCGGCCGCACGGGTGACCTCATCGAACGTCGTGTAGTCATACGACGGCGACAACACCCCTTCGCCTGAGCCGGCCGCGAGGGCGACCCCTTTGACATACAAGGGGCGATCGGTGTATCGGTGTGCGTCCTCAGCGCGGCACAAGATTGCCGCAGCTCCTCCGTCGGAGACACCGGAGCAGTCGAAGATGCCCAGGGAGCCCGCGATGAGCGGTGCGGCACTTATGGTCTCCTTGGTCACACTGGTTTGGAACTGCGCGCGCGGGTTTTTCGCACCGTTCTGATGGTTCTTCCACGCGATATGGGTCATGACGTCCTTCATCACGTCACGGGGAACCGAGTATTTCTCGGCGTAGGCCGGCTCGAGGTAGGAAAACACCGCGGGAGCCGAGATCGCTTCTTCAGTACCGTCGTCGGGGCGGTTTGCGTACGCCAAACCCGAATATCCTGAGTCCTTGAGTTTCTCGACACCCGTGGCCATCACCAAGTCGTATGCGCCCGAAGCCACGGCGTAGCAGGCATTGCGGAATGCTTCGGAGCCGGTGGCACAAAAATTCTCCACCCGGGTCACGGGCTTGTAGGCCAGCTTGAGCGGTACCGACAGGGTCGTTCCCCCGAACCCCGACAGCATCGTCCCCAGCCAGTAGGCATCGATGTCCCCGAGGTCGATCCCGCTCGAGGAACATGCCTCGTTGATCGAGTCGATCAGCAAATCATCTACGCTCTTGTTCCAGTGCTCGCCGAATGGAGTACAGCCCATTCCGACAATCGCCACCCGGTCGCGAATTCCTGGGGAACCCATCTATTCACCTGCCTCTCGAATCGGACGTGCTTTCCAAAAGTAGTTGTGCACACCGTTTTCAGCGGTATACAGCCGGCGGAACGTCATCTCGAGGCGCGTGCCGATCGCGATGTCGTCAGGTCCGGCGTCGGTGATCTCAACGCCGGCCCGCCCGCCGCCGTCGAAGTCGATCATCGCCGCGATCAAAGGCGGTGACGGTGAAAATGCCAGCCGGTCGACGGTGTAGGTGGCCACGGTCGCTCGCTCCTCGGCGACCCGCTCAGCCAGCATCCGATCGCTGGTGCGGCACTGAACACACACCCGCGCGGCGGGAAGATGACGGGTGTCGCAGTTTTCACAGCGGCTTGCCGTCAGCCCGAACTTCCAATCCCGACGGCGCAACGATGGGCCGGCCGCCGGAGACGGTGGGTTCGGCCGTCGTGGCGGCTCCCGATCCAGGCGTCCGCGCCAGGTCAAGAATGACCCGTAGTTGAGCTGTCCGTGCTCGCCGTCGATCAACTGCCGTACGGTACGTCGATGCTGTGCACGCGCCGATACCGCCTGTTCGGTGGCACGCATGACCACCACGTCGGCCCCGTCGGCCAACGCCACGCTCACGATCACTGCCCCGGGCTCGGCTGTATCGAGGATGTGGGCCAAGCTGATTCCCGGTGCCGCGCTACCGGTATTACCGATCCGCGGTACCAAATCGTCGGACCGCGCCTCGGGACGCACTCCGCTCCATTTCGTGAATGCGCGGACTGCGCGCGTGTGCAATCCGGTAACGACAAGGTGGTCGACGTCCGCTACGCTGAGCCCCGCCTTCTTCAGCGCGTCGGTGAAGGCCGCCCGACCCAGCGGCTGGTAGGCCGACTCGCCGAAACGGTCTTCCCACAGCCGCGACGCATCCTGTCCTGGTACGCGCCAACGATCCAGGAATTCTTCGGTCGCCGATGCCGATGCCAGCACTTCTACCAGAGCTTCATTGGACTCGCCGAACAGGAAGCACGCGGCTCCGTCTCCGCCGGTCGCCTCGTCAGCACTCCCGGGTAGGCCGGTGCGCAACTCCGACGCCACGACGAGCGCCGGAAGGCTACTTGCTTGCACCAAATCCATTACGCCGCTGATGGATCGGGTTGCCCCGCCGAAGTCGTATGCCGGGACGTGTTGAGGCAGTCCCAGCGCGGCGTGGATGGCGGCCGCATTCGTCTTGTCGACATAGGCGGGACTGGTCGTTACGAAGTAGAGCGCCTCGGGCACAAACCCTTCCGGCGCGTGGGCCAGCGCGTCTCGGGCGGCTTCGACGCCCATCGTGGTTGCGTCCTCGTCGTACGCCGCGACGGCACGTGTTCCCTTACCGCCGCTGCTTCCGAGCACCTCGCGGATGCTGGCAGCGTCGAGACGCCAATACGGAAGGTAGGTTCCGTAGCCGACCAGGGCGCTCATGAGTCATCTCGATGCGGGTGCAGCCGATGAGCACAGTCGCCGCGAAGCTTGACCACCGTAGTAACGCGTTTCGAAATACGACTCACAAGACCTTTCCTCCACCTGTTGGTAATTCCGACGTCGGGGAATCTGCTGCGCCCGTGCCACGCTGACGGGCCAAGAACTCGTGTCGAGCGGCCACCACGTGCGGTTGACTCAGCATCTCGAGCTGACTCGCCGTCTCGCGGTCCAGTGCTTCGACCAACGTCCCCGTGGGCGACTCTGCGAGCAACCGCTTGTCTGCGGCAAGTGTCATGGCGGGGGTCTCGGAGAGCCGGCCCGCGATCGTCGCGACCTCCGTGTGAAAGTCACCGGAGGGCACCAGATGCGTCACGAGGCCTAACTGATAGGCGAGTTCGGCGTCAACCACCTCGCCCAGCAAGACCAAACGGCGTGCCCGGGCAGATCCGATCAGGCGTGGCAGAATCCAGGAGCCACCCGTGTCCACGGTGAGTCCCCGGCGTACGAAGATCTCGCTGAACTGTGCCCGGCCGCTGGCGACAACGAGATCGCAGGCGAGCGCGAGGTTGCATCCCCCACCGGCGGCGATGCCGTCGACGGCGGCGATGCTGGGCTTCGACATCTCGGTCAGGCTCAGCACGCATTGCTTGATGTCGGCAAGCAGTCGCTCGGGGGTCATCACCGCAGAACGATCGGTGGTCCGTTCATGGCGCGCCGCGATATCGGCTCCGGTGCAGAAGGACCCGCCCTCACCAGTAAGCACCAGAACGCGGTCACGGGAGCAGTTCTCAATTTCGGCGATGATGGCGGTGAGCTCCGCCCACATCTCGGGCAGCATCGCGTTCTTGCGCGCGGGCCTGTTCAACGATACGTGGACCACACCGTCGGATCGCTGAACGATGATATTGGCGCTCATCGCACGCCACATCCGCCAAGGGTCACCAGCAGGACACTATTTGTCCGCCATGTGCGCTGGATCCGTACCGGTACGCAAACCACAACGGCTACATTCCCCCGTCCCGGCCACGCCAGATCTCGCGTTCCTCGGACTCAGGGTCGTCGACAATTCCCGACTGTGGTCCGAAGATCATGGTTGAGCGGCGCTCGGGACGATAGCTGGGCCACTCCTGCAGCCCGGCGTGGCCGGGATGGCCGTTGCGGGCGAATGCAATCCACGCGCCGCTTATCTCTTCGGTCAGACGCGAGACATCCCGATCCTGGTAGAGACCACGATTCGGTGAGGTGACACCCGCGTCTGCGTCGGTGTTGGCAAACGCGAAACCTACGTCGATCGTGTGCGGCGCACCGAGTTTGCCCCCGTACACCGAGGGCACGTGATCGACACGGTACATGTGTGCCTGCCCGCCGGCTGCGACGGCTCGTTCGGCCATCGTGATTCCGCCGATCCGGATCTGGTCGGTGACCGCAGCCAGGAAGCGCTCAGCCACTGATGCCTCCGGCCTCGTCGCCGCATACCTTTCCACCAGATCGTCAAGCGCATGTCCGAACACGTTGTCGGTTAACAGCTTTACCTGCCGCTCCGGCTCCATCGAATCGATACCGGGCACGGTGGCAACCATCATGCTGGCTTCGTCGCGACACGATCCGATCAACAGCGCAACACCATGGGATGGCGGCGAAGCGGCGGGGTCAAACGGATGTTGTTCGATGATGCGGCCATCGATCGTCGCCGCCATCTGGGGCCCATCGCCATACAGACCGCCCAGCGGACCACCCAGGACGGTGTTTTGGGCGTCGATGATCGCAGCTACCGGTAGCTCACGCAGTTCCTGGATGGAGGTGATCCCCAGCTCAGTGAAAAGCGCCGCTGCTGCGGCGTTGGCGCGCTCGATCTCGACTGCACGCAGCATCGGCCCACTCTGCACGATCGCCCGATGGAACAGCCCGCGCGCCTGGTCGACACCGAGCAGCATGCTGATCTTCGCGGCACCACCGGACTCGCCGAATACCGTGACGCGGGCGGGATCTCCGCCGAACTGAGCGATGTTGTCGCGGACCCACTTGAGCGCTTCGACGATATCGAGCAGCCCGTGATTGGCTGACGATTCAAAGCGGTCGTCACCGCAACCGGCCAGCGAAAGAAAGCCCAATGCCCCGAGGCGATGATTGACCGTGACAACGACAACATCGCCCATCCGGCACAGGTTGCTACCGTCGTAGCACGGCTCATTGCCCGATCCGACCGAGAACCACCCGCCATGCAGCCAGACCATGACCGGGCGGGCAGCTGAATCCACCGCAGGCGTAAAGACATTGACCGTCAGGCAGTCCTCGTCGTACCTCTCGACGAATTTGGCCGTTGGGTCAGCGGGGTCGAGCTTGTCGAACAACCGCGGAAGCGCGGGCTGCGGGCACGCGGCGGCTTGGGCGGTCGCGTCGCGCACCCCCGTCCACGGATCGGCAGGCTGCGGCGGGCAGAAGCGCAGCTCAGCTGTCGGCGCAGCAGCGTAGGGCACACCCCTGAAAGTCGCGATCCCGTCGCGGACGAAGCCGCGGACCCAACCGGTCGTTGTCTGGGCTTCCACCATATTTGACAACCTTTCGTCTGCTCTGGCGTTCGGCGAGTTCGTGCTGACGCCGACCTTCGTGCTCCCCCGTCTGCCGGCGGCAACCAGCGCGGCCGAAAGGCAGGATCACGGTTGCTCGTAGCCGGCCCCCCCTTATTCGCCGGGCCGGCTCGCGGCCCCGTTCTGACGTGCGTTGACGCCCTGCATCATCGTCATCGGTTGTGCGAAACCTTCCCAATTCAATCCCTCAGCAAGCGATCGATGCGGTTGAGCGAGCGCCGATTTGGTGAGCTCGACCGACAGCCCGTCATTTGCGGCGATGGACTTGGCAACCTCAACTGCTCGGGTGACGACGTCGTCAGCCACAGCCGAGGCCAGACCCCACCCGACGGCTTCCTCGGCGGATAGTTCACGCCCGGTCAAGAACATGTCCCGGGCGCGTGGCATCCCAACGGCTTCCGGCAGCAGCCAGGTTGCCGCCATGCCCGGATGCACACCGAGTGAGGTGAACGGTGCCGAGAACTTCGCTGTGGGACTCGCAATCCGCAAGTCACATGCCAGAGCGAGACACAGACCGGCTCCGATCGCCGGCCCGTTGACGGCTGCTATCGACGGGATCGCCAACTCTCGGATGGAGAGCCAGCCCTGATAGAAGCAGCTCATTGTCGACCGAAGCTCGCTTACCGAACCATGGGATTGAATGGTCGATTCGAGCCAGTCGAAGTCACCTCCGGCGCAGAACGCCGTTCCGGCGCCCGTGACGACCACCGCGCGAACCGAGCGATCCTGGCTCAGCGTTGCTATAGCCTCAGTCCACGCCTCGCTCAGCTCGGCCGTCATCGCATTGCGGCGTTCGTGCACGTTGAGCGTCAGTAACACGACATCAGAGGCGACACGTTCCATCAGCAGTGGGTCCGTCGCCGGACGCACATCTGCCGCCTCGCCGCGAGTAGGCAGTCTCATCGGTCAGCGCGGAGGTCGGCGAAACGCCATCGGACTACGGCTTCATAACTCATACTCTCGGTCTTCCATCGGTCGTTGTTCTCTTGGCTCGCTGGGCATCGAGTCATGGTGTCGTGGTGAGACGTTCGTGTGAGCGGGGCAGAGCCGGCGGCCAGCGCCTCGTGCGGACTCGGTCTGAGCCCGGTCACGTAAGCGGCGACGCGTGTGCAATGGTCATCCGCCCTGATCCGCGGCAGCGGCGACCCACGGCCACAGCGCGTCTGGGCCGCGCTGGACAAGCGTCGCGCCCAGTCGGTGGGCCCATTCGTTCTCACTGCCGTACTCGTCCCGCCACGCCCACAGGCGACGCGTATAGCGATGCAGAACATACTCTTCCGAAACACCGATGGCTCCGTGGAGTTGATGAGCCGCCTTGGCGATGTGGCCGGCGACCTCGCCCGCGACGATCTTCGCAGTCGCCGCGTCTTCCCACGACCCGGAGCCCTGTAGGACGGCGCTGGCAAGCTCGGCTGCGGCGCTCACCAAGGTCGCATGTTCGCGCATCAAAGCAAGTTGGTGGCCGACCACCTGAAAATCTCGTAGGCGTCGTCCGAACTGTGTGCGAACTTCGCAGTAGTCCCGCACCAGTTCGACCACGGCCTCCACCGCACCCTGTATCAGCACCGCGCGCGTCGCCGCTCCCCTGGCCCGAAGGTCGATGAGGTCCAGTTGCGGGGCGGCACCGATCTCGTTGGTGTCCAGTGCCACCGCACGGGCAGTCACCATGTCCCGGGACTCGCCGGCGAGGGACGTCCCGGGGGTGATCGTGAGTCTTTCAATGGGAACGCATACAACGTAATTGGCGTCTTCGTCGCTCACCAACCCGACAAAGCGACCGCTCCGTGCTGCCCACGCAACCCGGTCAGCAGTGCCACTCAACATCACTCGGTCGCCGTCACGGTGCAGCCGCAGGTCATCCGCGGTGTTGCCCTGTGCGACGGCGAGCAGCTCAGGTACCGCCGGCAAATCAGCCTGGCGTAACAACCAGTCGCCCAACAGATCTGTTTCGCCGGCCGGGACCGGTGCCGCAGCCCGTCCGATCTCACGAAGAATGTCCAGCCCGTCGGGCACGGCCCCGCCTGGACCTTCCCGCTCCTCAGGCACTGTCGCCCAAGGGAACCCGGCGGCGACGAATGCGTCCCATGGGTGGCTCGTAACTGACGTCCCACCAGTCGAATTCGTGGCCCGGAACAGGTCGCCGACCGCTTCGGCGGTCGCGCTGTGTACGGCAGTCATCGCACCCCCGCGGTGTCGTCGGAATGTCTAGCGACCGCCGGCACTCGATCAGCCCGTGCTATGAGTCCGCGCAACACCTCCGTGGTCCCGCCACGGATGGTGAAGGTGGGCGAAGCGAGCACGGCGCGGGCGAGCAACGATTCGACATCATTCGAGGAAGATGGCGCCAGTTCGCGCCCCCACAGGCGGCGCACGACTTCAACTGTCTCCTGTTCCAGGGCGGTCGCAAGATCCTTGGCCACCGCAGCTTGCACGGTAGGGGTCAACCCGCGATCGATACTGCGCGCAACATCCAGCGACACCCGGCGAATCGTGCGGTATTTCGCCATGAGGCGCCCGATCTCGGCCGCTGCCGCGCCGCCGGCGAGACGATCGCCGCTCGCTTGACCGGCAATGCCGGTCAAGCATCCCCATACCGAGAGCCAGCGCTCCGGCCCATAGCGTTCCAGAGCGAGTTCGGCCGCCGCCTGGGCCCATCCCTGCCCTTCGTCGCCGAGGAGTCGATTTTCGGGGACGAAGACGTCGTCGAGGATGACCTCGCAGAACTCTTCGCTACCGTCCATGGTCCGAATGGGGCGTACCTGTACCCCGTCTGATCCGAGCGGGATGATCAACTGGGACAGACCGCTGTGGCGGTCCTCGCCGCGGGGCTGCGTTCGACACAACGTGAGCAGGTAATGGTTGTACTGGGCGAAGGTGGTCCATATCTTCGTGCCCGATACTCGCCAACCGCCGGCCACCCGGCGGGCCTGGGTCCGAACCGCCGAAAGGTCGCTGCCCGCTTCGGGTTCACTCAACCCGATGGAGAAGTAGGTCTCGCCCCGCACGATGGCCGGAAGAAAGGTACGCCGCTGCTCCTCGGTGCCGACCCGAAGGATCGATGGAGCGACCTGCCGATCGGCCAACCAGTGCGCCCCCACGGGTGCCTGAGCGACCAGCAGTTCTTCGGTCACGATGAACCGTTGCACGGCCGTTCCGTTGTGTCCTCCGTAGCGCACGGGCACCGATAAACCCAGCCAACCGGCCTTGCCGAGCTTGCGGGAGAAGGCCGGATCGTGACCGCCGGACATGCCGAGGCAGCTGCGGCGATCGGGCGGCAACTCGCGGTCCAGCCAGTCGCGGATCTCGAGACGCAAATCGCCTACGGAGGTGCCGTCCAGGTCGCGCAGCTCTGCTCCGGTCGCCATCCCGTTTTTTAATCCTTTTCGCCTACAACAGCTTCCGCAAACACAGAGCTGTCCACGGTGCGGACGCCGTGTACTCACAGGATGACAAGGTCTGGCGTCGCCGACATCAGTAGCGCTACTGATTCCGGGTTGTCGGTGACCGGGCTACGCTCACCGACGCGTCGGTCAGCCGCTCGAGCAGATCCCTTGAGAACAGCTTGCCATCAATGAAAACCCTGGAGCTGTAATGCGTATCGCCTTGTTGGCCACCTGCCTCGCAGACGCATTGTTTCCACAGTCCGCAATCGCCGTGGTCGAGCTACTGGAGCGCCTCGGCCATGAAGTTGTCTTCCCTGCCGAGCAGACATGTTGCGGGCAGATGCACATCAACACCGGCTACCTGGCGGAGGCCGCGACCCTGGTCCGTCGCCATGTCGAGGTCTTCGAAAGCGGTCACTATGAGGCGATCGTCGCCCCATCCGGTTCATGCGTGGGTTCGGTGCGACACCAGCATGCCTGGGTGGCCCGACGGGCAGGCGACGAGAAGCTGGCGCAACGCGCCGAAGCGGTGGCTGCTCGCACCTACGAGCTTTCCGAACTATTGATCGATGTGCTCGACCAACGCGACGTCGGCGCCTACTACCCACACCGGGTCACCTACCACCCCACATGTCATTCGCTGCGCATGTTGCGAGTCGGGGAAAAGCCGCTCGAACTGCTCCGCCACGTCAAAGGACTGACGTTGATCGAGCTGGCAAGCGCCGACACGTGCTGCGGTTTCGGCGGCACCTTCGCGCTCAAGAACGCCGACACCTCGACCGCCATGCTGGGCGACAAGATGGCCTGCATCCTCGGCACCGGCGCCGAGATCTGTACCGCCGGTGACTCGTCGTGCCTGATGCACATCGCCGGTGGTCTCAGCCGAATTCGCGCCGGGGTGCGCACCGTGCACCTCGCCGAGATTTTGGCATCGACAGAAGCCAGCCCCACCGGGGCCGGCTCCCGATGACCACGTTCCTGGGTACACCCGGCGTCGGCAATCTACGGGGGGACGAACCGTTTCCAATCGCAGCCCGGCGCGGGCTCGGTGACAGCCAGATGCGCCGCAATGTCGGTGCTGCGACAAGAACCATTCGATCCAAACGACTTACTGCGGTGGCAGAGTGCGCCGACTGGGAACAACTTCGTGTCGCCGGCAGTGCACTCAAGCAGGATGTCATGGCGCGGTTGCCGGAATTGTTGGAGGAATTGGAACGAAACGTCACCGCCCGCGGTGGCGTGGTGCATTGGGCCGGTGACGCGACTGAGGCAAATCAGATCATCACCGACATCGTGCGCGGCCGTGGCGTCAGCGAAGTCGTCAAGGTCAAATCCATGGCCACCCAGGAGATCGGACTCAACGAACACCTGGAAGCACACGGCATCGCCGCCGTCGAAACCGATCTCGCCGAACTCATTGTGCAGCTGGATCGGGACAAACCCAGCCACATCCTGGTCCCCGCCATACACCGGAACAGGGCCGAGATACGCGAGATTTTCCTGCGCGAGATGCCCGACGCGGGTGAGCTCACCGACGACCCACGGATACTCGCGATGGCAGCACGCGCCCACCTGCGCCGAAAGTTTCTCTCTGCCAAAGTGGCCGTCAGCGGCGCCAATTTCGCCGCCGCCGACACCGGAACCCTGGTAGTGGTCGAGTCCGAAGGCAACGGGCGAATGTGTCTGACGCTGCCCGAGACGCTCATCACCGTGATGGGCATTGAGAAGGTCGTTCCTTCCTTCACCGACCTCGAAGTGTTCATGCAACTACTCCCGCGGTCATCGACTGCCGAGCGGATGAATCCCTACACATCGATGTGGACCGGGGTGCATTCCGGCGACGGACCACAGCGGTTCCATCTGGTGCTGCTGGACAACGGTCGCAGCAGGGTGCTGGCCGATCCTGAGGGCCGCGCAGCGTTGCACTGCATTCGGTGCAGCGCCTGCCTGAACGTCTGCCCGGTGTATGAGCGCACCGGTGGCCACGCCTACGGGTCGGTGTATCCGGGTCCCATCGGCGCGATCCTCAGCCCCCAACTCACCGGCACCCAAGGCCGTCACGACCCGAACGCTGCACTGCCGTATGCATCGTCGCTATGCGGGGCGTGTTTCGATGCGTGTCCAGTCCGCATTGACATTCCGAGCATTCTGGTCCATCTTCGGGCAGCGCAGGTGGACTCCGAACGCGGCGGCCTTCCGCACGGACAAGACCTGGCGATGAAAGCCGCGGCCTGGGCCATGACATCGCCCCGCCGCTTCGATCTCGCCGAGCGTGCTTTGGGCGCAGCGCAACATCTCATCGGTGCCGACCGCCAGATCACCACATTGCCGTGGCCGGGATCGCTGTGGACATCGAGCCGTGACTTACCCCGACCGCCTGCAGAATCCTTCCGCCAGTGGTGGGCCCGCACGCGCGGCACGGTACGGCGGTGAGCTCCTCCGACTCCCGCCAGACAGTGCTCGCACGTATCCGCTCGGCATTGGCGGCCGCCCCTCCGGAGCCCGTCGAGGTGCCGCGCGATTATGAACGCTCACCGTTGTCGGGCCACGGCGATGTGGATCGCTTCGTCGATGCGGTCGGCGAGTATCAGGCCCGCGTCCACCGCATCGATGAAACCTCGATATCGGCAACGGTCGCGTCCCTGACATCAACCGGGGAGCGGGTAGCCGTCCCCGCCGATGTGCCAACGCAATGGATTGACCGGATCGACACCGTTGTCGATGCGCCGGGGACGCCCCTCACGGTGGACCAGCTTGATCGGGTGGGAGCAGTGGTGACGGGGTGCGCGCTCGGTATCGCCTCGACCGGCACGCTGGTACTCGATGCCGGGGTGGCACAGGGAAGGCGGGTGCTGACCCTGGTGCCCGACCATCACATCTGCATTGTGTTCACCCATCAGATCGTCGACACGGTGCCCCAAGCGTTCGCCGCAATAGAGCCAGACCGGCCACTGACATTCATCTCGGGGCCGAGCGCGACCAGCGACATCGAGCTGAGCCGGGTAGAGGGCGTGCACGGCCCTCGCTTACTGGACGTACTTGTAGTCGAACGCTGAGATCACGAGTGTCAGAACGGAATTCCCATGCGGGTGGGCCGAATACGCCTCGCGACGTTAGTGAACGCGCCCGTTGCGGGCGCGTTCATGGGACTTTCGCCCCGGGCTGCCCCGCTTCGATCGGAAGACCGCTGGAGACGGTAGTCCGGTGGCGTACCAGCATGATGGCCGGCACCGCAGCGAGGAGGAAGAGGGCCCCCGCCATCGCGACGTAGAGGTGCACGCCGGTCGCCGTGCTCACCAGGGCACCATCGGCGGAGGTCCCGGAGATTTGGGTCGCTTTGAGCACCTCGCCCCCGGCAACGTTGACGATCACCGAGCCGAGCGCGAGCACCACCGATACCAAACCGGCAACAGTGCCCTGCCGCTCGGGCGCTTCGAAGCTGGTCGCCAAGTTGTAGCCGGAGGCGCCGATCGCGCCGGCGGCCACCCCGAGCATCCCGCCGCAGGCGATCGCCAGCGGGAGCATCGATACGCCCGCCAGCATCGCGACGGTCGCCACTGTTCCGACGGCGATGCCGCCGAAAAGGGGTAGCGCAGGACCGAACCGGCCCGCGATCCATCCGGCGCACACACCGCCGAGGACGATGCCCAGATTGGGTGCGGCGAGCAGCACCGCTATCGCCTCTCCGTTACCCAGCCCGTAGCCGAGCCCCAGCTCGGGTGGCACCGCGGCGATGATGCCCGTCAGCTGCAGCATGCTCCGGAAGGAGCCCGCCGCCAACACCAGGGCCAGCAGCGTCAGCAGGATCGGACGAGTCAGGGCCCGGATGTCGACGATGGGTTCATCGATCCGCAGCGCGAGCAACACCCAGCCGGCCAAGGCGGCGGCACCGGCCGCCAGCAGCGCGATCATGGGTCCGGACAGCCAGCCGAGGTCTCTGCCGAGCGTGGTGTAAGCCAGCACTGCGCCGATGCCTCCGCCCAGCAGCAGCGCGCCGACCACATCGATCCGACCCGTGCTGCGGACCGGCGACTCCGGGATGAACGAACGCACGCACACCGCGGCCACCGCGGCGAGCAGCGCCGCCACCATGAACACGCTCCGGTAACCGAACACGTCAATGACCGGCTTCATCAAGAACGGCTCGACGATTCCGACGACCGCCGAGCCGGACGTCACGAGGCCAACCACCGCCATCGCCACCCTCGGAGCGCAGATCTGGCGGGTGAGCGCCACCGTGAGGAAGACGGCCGCGAAGGCGGCGCCTTGGAGGAAGCGGCCCACCAGGAAGATCCACAGGTTGGGGGCGACGAGGCAGACCAGCCCGCCCACGCCTGCGAGGAGCAGCGTGCCGATGAGCACTCGGCGCTTGCCGAAGAGGTCGGAACTCTTCGCGAGCAGCGGCGACCAGATGGCTCCAGCCAGCATCGCACTCACATTCAGCCATGCCGCCTGATCGGTGTCGAAATGCTCCAGCAACTGGGGCAGGACCATCATGGGCGAGCCGATGACGACGTCGGCCAGGACGTTGGCGAGCGTGAGGACCGCCGCCCAGAGGATGAGTCGCCTGCTCCAGCGATGCTCTTGGGCGCCGGGGGCGGGCGTTTCCAGGGTGTGTCCCACTATGCGTCTTCCCGTAGGATGCGATCGGCTTTGAAGCAATTCGTGGACCGCTGAAGGTCCTGGGGCAATAGCGACAGTTCGGTTGCGGCCGTTTGGAGTTCGGCCTGCAGCAGGTGGATGAGTCCAAGCCGCCGCAGCACCGGCACCAAGCACAATTTGATGTTGCGGCGCAACAGTTGTCCGCTGGTGCGGGACAGCACGGTGGAGTCGGTGCGCAACGCCAAGTTCTGATTCTTTTCCACATACTCGCGAAGTCTGCGCTCGTAGGCCGCAAACGCCGGCCCCGGTCGATCATGCTGGGCCAGCTCGCTGGCCAACACATAGGCACCGGCGATCGCGATGCTGGTGCCCTGTCCAGACAGGAACGCCGGCGAGTAAGCGGCGTCCCCGACGAGCGCGACATCACCGGAACTCCAGCAATCCATCCGTACCTGACTGACGGTGTCGAAATAGACCTCATCGGCGTGGGGCAGGGTCGCCAAGATCTCACTGGTTCGCCAACGGTCCCCGGCGAAGGCCTGGCGCACCGCGGCAAGGATCTGGTCCGTGTCGCGCGGGTCCACGGTGCCCGGCGCCGGGTGGACGAAGGTGAGGAACGCCCGGGCGGCGCTGCCGTCGGCCGGACGCTCGACGACGACGGAGCGTCCCGGGTGCGAGTAGAAGAATCCGGTTGCCGGAACAAACATGTCGGTCGGCAGATCCCAGACCGCCACGTACGGACCCAGGTGGCGGACGAACCGCGCCTCCTCGCCGAAGGCCAGTTTGCGGACGTTGGAGTGGATGCCGTCGGCACCGATCACCACGTCGAAGGTCTGGGCTCGGCGGTGGCCGAAGGTGACATCGACACCGGTGTCGGTCTGGATCACCGCGGTGATCGAGTCACCGAAGACGTACGCAACCCGATCAGCACTTGACCGGTAAAGGATTTCGCTGAGTGCACCGCGAGCGATCTCCACGTCTCCGCTGCCGGCGGCGCTGAGCAGGTTGCCGTAGTCCAGCGTGGACAGTCGACATCCGCGGGGAGCCAGCAACTGCACCGGAACGTGCCGATACCGCTCCGCCGAGATCTCGTCGTAGAGGCCCATCCGACGGATGACGTCGATCGCCGTGCCGCGGATGTCGACCGGGTATCCACCCGGGCGTAGGCGGTCGGCGCGTTCGATGACGGTGACGTCCCACCCGGCTTCTGACAGCCAGAAGGCGAGCACAGGTCCGGCGATGCTCGCACCGGAGATCAAGGCGCTGCGACGAATAATCGGGATCCTCCGATTTGGTTGGGCTCGATGAAGTTGCCGGCCGTGTCTACCCAGCGCTGGGGTCACAGGGCGCATGCGAACGTAGTCATTAGCTACACAACTGTTGCTTATGCGACGATAACGGAATGCGATAAGCTACGCAAGTGTCCTCTAAGCGTCCGGAAACGCAGCGCCGTCGTGGTGCCGCGCTCGAGTCGGCAATTCTGGACGCGGGTTGGGATCAACTCATCGAGGCCGGCTACGAACGCTTCACCATCGACGCGGTCGCCGCCAGGTCGGCCTCGGCACGCTCGGTGCTGTACCGGCGGTGGCCGTCACGGCTGGACCTACTCAAAGCCGTGATCCGCCACCGCGGTAAGATCGACATGATCCCGACCCCGGACACCGGAACCCTGCGTGGTGACGTGCTGGCGGTCCTGACCGAATTCAACGACCGGCGATCCCGAACCATCGGGCTCATCGCTGCGCGACTCGGCGCCTACTTCGACGAACCGGGCGGGTCACCAAGCGAATTGCGCGCGCTGTTCTTCTCCGACGGACCCAGCTCCATGCAGACGATCGTCGAGCGCGCCGTCACCCGCGGCGAACTCGCAGCCACCCCACCGGACCGCATCGTCGCGCTACCGGCGGACCTGTTGCGGCACGAACTTCTCATGACGATGACGCCGGCATCGCCGCAAACCATCCTCGAGATCGTCGACGACGTGTTTTTGCCGCTCGCAACGAACTTCGGCAATCCCCGCCGAGCTCAGCTGCCATCGGTCGACGAGCCGGGATAGCCGGGTGCACCCGCCCCTCAGGCCTCGGGCACCTCCCGCTCGATCGCGTCCAACCAGATCCGGGCCGACATGTCCGAGGGGGCGCGCCAGTCGCCGCGCGGTGAGAGCGCACCGCCGGCCGACACCTTGGGTCCGTTGGGCAACGCGGAGCGCTTGAACTGGCTGAACGAGTAAAACCGTTGCACGAACACCTGTAGCCAGTGCCGAATCTCCTTGAGCGAGTATGACGGCCGCTTGTCCCGCGGGTAGCCCATCGGCCAGTGTCCGGTCTCGGCGTCGTGCCAAGCGTGCCAGGCCAAGAACGCCACCTTGGCCGGTCCGAACCCGTACCGCAACACCTGGAACAGCGAGAAGTCCTGCAGCACATAGGGACCGATCTTGTCCTCGCTGCTCTGGATCTCCTCGTCCTCACCGGTTGGCACCAGCTCCGGGCTGATCTCGGTGTCCAGCACCGATTGCAGTACCGCATCGACCCGGTCGTCGAACTGGCCGCTGGAGATGACCCAGCGGATGAGGTGCTGGATCAGGGTTTTCGGCACCCCGCCGTTGACGTTGTAGTGCGACATCTGATCGCCCACGCCGTAGGTCGACCACCCCAGCGCCAGCTCCGAAAGGTCGCCGGTGCCCAGCACGATGCCGCCGCGCTGATTGGCCAGCCGGAACAGGTAGTCCGTGCGCAGACCGGCCTGCACGTTTTCGAACGTGACGTCATAGACCTCTTCGCCGCGCCCGAACGGGTGATCCATCTCGGTGAGCATCAACTTGGCGGTGTCGCGGATGTCGATCTCGGCGAAGGTGACCCCCAGGGCCTGCGACAACTCGATCGCGTTGCCCTTGGTGCGGTCGCCGGTGGCGAAGCCGGGCATGGTGAACGCGAGGATGTCGCTGCGCGGGCGACCCTCGCGGTCCATCGCGCGCGCCGCGACGATCAGCGCGTGGGTCGAGTCCAGGCCGCCGGAGACCCCGATGACCACCTTCGGATAGTTCAGCGCCCGCAACCGCTGCTCGAGCCCGGCCACCTGGATGCTGTAGGCCTCGTAGCAGTCCTGCTGCAGGCGGGTCGGATCCGCCGGGACGAATGGGAACCGCTCGACGGCGCGGCGCAGTCCGATGTCGCCTTCGGGCGGGTCGAGCCTGAATTCCACCCGGTGCGTGGTGGTCTCGTCGATGTCCAACGTGCGGCGGTTGTCGTCGAAGGTGCCCATCCGCAGCCGCTCGGCGCGCAGCAGGGACACGTCGACGTCGGCGACGCTGCGCAGCGGTCCTTTGGGGAACCGCTCGGATTCGGCCAGCAGCACGCCGTTCTCAAAGATCATGGTCTGGCCGTCCCACGCCAGATCCGTGCTGGACTCCCCTTCGCCGGCCGCGGCGTAGACGTAGGCGGCCAGACACCGCGAGGAAGCCGAGCGGGCCATCAGTTTACGGTCCTCGGCGCGCCCAACGGTGATCGGGCTGCCCGACAGATTCGCCAGCACGGTCGCACCGGCCAACGCCGCTCGGGCGCTGGGCGGCACCGGCACCCACATGTCCTCACAGATCTCGACGTGCAACACGAAGTCCGGCTGGTCGGCCGCGCTGAACAGCAGGTCGGGACCGAACGGCGCCTCGATCTCGCCGATCGCGATGACCCCGTGCACATCGTCGCCGGGTGCGAAGTGGCGACGTTCGTAGAACTCGCGGTAGGTCGGCAGATACGACTTGGGCACCACCCCCAGCACCACGCCGCGGTGGATCACCGCCGCGGTGTTGTACACGCGGTTGCGGAACCGCAACGGCGCCCCGACCACCAGCACCGGCAGCAATTCCGTCGAGGCCGCCACGATGTCGCCCAGTGCGACCTCGACGGCGTCGAGCAGGGTGTCCTGCAGCAGGATGTCGTCGATCGAATAGCCCGTCAGCGTCAGCTCGGGAAACACCGCCAACCCGACGCCCTCGTCATGGCATTCGCGTGCGGTGCTCAGCACCGCTTCGGCGTTGGTGGCCGGGTCGGCGATGGTGGTGTGCAGAGTGCAGGCGGCCACGCGGATGAAGCCGTGCCGGTAGACCGAATAGAAGCTCACCACTCGATTGTGGCAAAGCGACGTAACCTGGTGGGGATGCATGGCCCAGAAGCCCCCGAACTCATCGAAATCCTCGCCGGTCATCGGGTCGCGGTATTGACCGGTGCCGGGTTGTCGACCGACTCCGGAATCCCCGACTACCGCGGGCCCGACGCTCCCCCGAGCAACCCGATGACCATCAGCCAGTTCCGCTCCGATCCGGCCTTCCGGCAGCGCTACTGGGCCCGCAACCACGTCGGCTGGCGGCACATGGACGCCTGCCGGCCCAATGCCGGGCACCGGGCGCTGGCCACTCTCGAACACGCGGGCGTGGTGAGCGGGGTGATCACCCAGAACGTCGACCTGTTGCACAGCAAGGCCGGCAGCCGCGTGGTGATCAATCTGCACGGCACCTACGCACGGGTGATCTGCCTGGGCTGCGGATCGACCATGAGCCGCGCCGACCTGGCCGCCGAACTGCACGTCCGCAACCCCGGGTTTCTGGAGCGGGCCGAGCCCGTGGGCGGTATCGCCGTGGCGCCCGACGCCGACGCGGCGGTGTCGGACACCGGGTCGTTTCAGTACATCGACTGTCCGCACTGCGGCGGAATGCTCAAACCCGACATCGTGTACTTCGGCGAAACCGTCGCCAAAGACATTGTCGAACAAGCCTATTCATTGATCGACGAAGCCGATGCGGTGTTGGTCGCGGGGTCGTCGTTGACCGTCTTCTCCGGGTACCGCTTCGTGCGCCGCGCCGCGGCCCTGGGCAAGCCGGTGGCGATCGTCAACCGCGGCGCCACCCGCGGCGACGAGTTGGCCACGGTCAAGCTGGACGCCGGCTGTTCCGAGATCCTCACCCTGCTGGCCAGCGAGCTCACCCCCGCGATTTCGGCGCGCTAACCGGCGCCCACCGCGGGAAACCGCGCCGAAATCACTAAACCGCGACCAGATCGTCGGCGTGCACGGCCGGTCGGCGCAATTCGGCGGGCAGGTCCGCGGTGGAGCGGCCCATCATCGAGGCCAGCTCCACGGCGTCGTAGGCCACCACCCCGCGAGCCACCACGGTCGCATCCGGGGCGTGCAGTTCCACCACGTCGCCGCCGAAGAACCGCCCCGAGATCCCGGTGATTCCCGTCGGCAGCAGCGACCGGCGTTGCTGTACGACCGCACGCACCGCACCCTCGTCCAGCGTCAACGTCCCGGTGGCCTCGGCGGCGTAGCGCACCCAGAACCGGCGGGCCGACATTCGGGTGGCGCGCGGGGCGAACACGGTTCCCACCGAGGCATCCGAGAGGGCGGCCGCCGCGTTGTCGGCAGCCGCCAGCAGCACCGGCACCCCGGCGTCGGCGGCCAACAGCGCCGAGGAGAGCTTGGACACCATCCCGCCGGTGCCGAGCCGACTGCCCTGGCCCGCCGTCACATCGCGCAGGTCGTCGGGGCCGGCCACTTCGGGGATGAAGCGCGCCGGGTTGTCGGGGGTCGCCTTGCGGGGGTCACCGTCATACAGCCCGTCGACGTCGCTCAACAGGATCAGCGCGTCGGCGCCGACGAGGTGGGCCACCAGCGCCGAGAGCCGGTCGTTGTCACCGAACCGGATCTCGTTGGTGGCCACGGTGTCGTTCTCGTTGACGATGGCCACCGCGTGCAGCGCGCGCAGCCGGTCCAGGGTCCGTTGGGCATTGGTGTGCTGCACCCGCATCGAGATGTCGTGCGCGGTCAGCAAGACCTGCCCGACGGTGCGGCCGTAGTGGCCGAACGCCGCGTTCCACGAGTTCACCAACGCGACCTGCCCCACGCTGGCCGCGGCCTGCTTGGTGGCCAGGTCGGCGGGCCGCCGGGTCAGACCCAGCGGTTCGATGCCCGCGGCGATCGCACCGGAGGACACGATCACCACATCGGAGCCCGCCCGCATGCGGGCCTCGATCGAGTCGGCCAAGAACTGCAGCCGGGACGGGTCGAATTCGCCCGTCGGGGTGGTCAATGCCGTGGTGCCGATCTTCACGACCACCGAACGCGCGGTCCGGATGGCCTCGCGGTGCACGCTCACTGATCCGCGTGGCCTTCGTCGGATTGTCGGCGCCGACGACGGGCGACCTTGCGTTCTGGGGCGCCCACCCGGTCACTGCGGTCGAGGCGGATGTCGGTGCCGCGGCCGGTCATCATGACGTCGACGCCGGCCGGGGTCTGCGGTTCCCAGTCGAAGGTCACATCGGCGATGGTCACCGCGCACCCCGGCTTGGCACCGAGCTTCAGCAGCTGATCCTCGACGCCGAGCCGTGCCAGCCGATCCGCCAGATAGCCGACGGCCTCGTCGTTGTCGAAGTTGGTCTGAGCGATCCAACGCTCGGGCCGCGTGCCCCGCACCAGGAAGCCGCCCTGACCGTCGGGTTCGACGGAGAAGCTGGTCTTGTCCACCGGAATCGGTCGCAGCACCGGGCGCCGCGGCGCCAACACCGGCTGCGCGGCGCGGTAGGCCGCGACCATGTCCCACAGTCCGAAGATCAAGGGCCGCAGGCCTTCCCGGCTCACTGTCGAAATTTCGTAGACCGGCCACCCGCGCTGCTCAATCTCGGGCCGGACGAATTCGGCGAGTTCCTTCGCCTCGGGGATGTCGATCTTGTTGAGCACCACCGCGCGGGGCCGGTCGGCCAGGTCCCCGAGGGTCGAGTCGCCCTGCAGGGTGGGCGTGTAGGCCGCCAGTTCGGCCTCCAACGCCTCGATGTCGGAGAGCGGGTCGCGGCCGGGATCCATGGTGGCGCAGTCGATGACGTGCACCAGTACCGCACACCGCTCGAGGTGCCGCAGGAAGTCCAGTCCGAGGCCGCGCCCGTCGGACGCGCCGGGGATCAGGCCGGGCACATCGGCGACGGTGAAGGTGTTCTCCCCCGCCGAGACGACGCCGAGGTTCGGGACCAGCGTGGTGAACGGGTAGTCGGCCACCTTGGGCTTGGCCGCCGAGATCGTGGAGACCAGCGAGGACTTTCCGGCCGACGGGAACCCGACGAGGCCGACGTCGGCCACCGTCTTCAGTTCCAGGGTCAGATCGCGCGCGTCGCCCTGTTCGCCGAGCAGCGCGAAGCCGGGCGCCTTACGGGCCCGCGAGGCCAACGCCGCATTGCCCAGCCCGCCGCGGCCGCCCGCGGCCGCCTCGAAGCGGGTGCCGGCACCGACCAGGTCGGCCAACATTCTGCCGTTCTCGTCGAGGACCACGGTGCCGTCGGGCACCCGCACCTCCAGATCGGCGCCGGCGGCGCCGTCCCGGTTACTGCCGGCGCCCTGTTTACCCGAGGGCGCCACCACATGCGGGTGGAAGTGAAAGTCGAGCAGGGTGTGCACCTGCGGGTCGACGACGAGCACAATGCTGCCGCCCCGCCCGCCGTTGCCGCCGTCGGGGCCGCCGAGGGGTTTGAACTTCTCCCGGTGCACCGAGGCGCAGCCATTACCGCCTGAACCGGCACGCGCGTGAATCACGACGCGGTCGACAAACCGAGGCATCGGACATCCTTTCCGTCGATTGTGAAGCTAGTGCGAGGACACGAGAACTCGCAGCAGCTTCACATCGCGGGGAAGTCCTCGGGTGGTCAGGCCTCCGCTGGCGCCACGATGTTCACGGTCTTGCGACCGCGCTTGACGCCGAACTCGACCGCACCGGCCGAGAGGGCGAACAGAGTGTCGTCGCCACCGCGACCGACGTTGACGCCGGGGTGGAAGTGAGTGCCGCGCTGGCGGACCAGGATCTCGCCGGCCTTGACGGCCTGCCCGCCGAATCGCTTGACCCCGAGCCGCTGGGCGTTGGAGTCGCGACCGTTACGTGAGCTGGAAGCGCCCTTCTTGTGTGCCATGTCGTTCGCTCCGTCGTTACTTGATGCCAGTGACCTTGAGCACCGTCAACGGCTGACGGTGGCCCTGCCGCTTGTGGTAGCCGGTCTTGTTCTTGAACTTGTGAATGCGGATCTTGGGGCCCTTGATGTGCTCGAGCACCTCGCCGGTGACGGCGACGTTTGCCAGATCCTTGGCGTCGCTGGTGACGTTCGCGCCATCGACGACCAACGCAACAGGCAGCTGAACCTCGGCGCCGGGCTCGACGTCGAGCTTCTCGATCTTGAGCACGTCACCGGCGGCAACCTTGTACTGCTTGCCACCGGTCTTGACGATTGCATATGTCGCCATCGTTTGCCCTGTTCCTTTGCGTTCGTCTGGGTCTAGCGGGCGCGCGCCACCCGGGGGCTGCGAGCGCGGGTCTTGGGGTGCGGAGCCGCGGCTTTCACCGCTGCCAACCGCCGCTGCGGGCCCAGGGGCGCGCAGACAACTGCTCAAGGTTACGTGACCAGCGGGTAGAGGGTCAAACCGCGTCCCGACGGGTCGCTCAGCTCGGCGGACCTGCAGGCCGGGCCGCCGCGCGCCGTCGACGTGGCCGGCCGACCCGGGCCGCCACCTCGTCGTCGTCCTCGTCCTCGTCGGAGTCGTCGTCCTCGGAGTCGTCGTCCTCGGAGTCGTCCTCGTCGGAGTCGTCGTCATCATCATCATCATCGTCATCGTCGAGTTCGATGTCGTCGAACTCGTCGTCATCGGATTCATCGTCGTCGAGGTCGATCTCGTCCTCGACGTCTTCCACATCCTCGTCGTCCTCGAGGTCCTCGCCGGTGGCGTCTTCGGTCACCGCCGCGACGTCGACACCGTCGGTCGCCGGCTCGTCCTCGTCGAGTTCGTCGGTCTCGTCGAGGGCCGAGGTCTGGTCCTTGGTGTCGTCCTCGTCCTCGTCCTTTTCGGCCATCGCCTTGAACATCGGGTGCTCGCCGGCCGTGTGCGCGGGCACCTTGGCAACCACCGGCACGACCTCTTCGGTGCGCCCCTTCTTACCGCGGCGACCGCGTCGGCTGCTGCCGCCGCCAGTGCCGCCGCCGGAATCGGACCGGCGCGAGCCGGCCGCCGGTGCGGAATCGACCGGGTCGGCGTGCATCACGAGGCCGGTGCCGGTGCAGTGCGTACACGTCGTCGAGAATGCCTCGATCAGACCGGTGCCGAGCTTCTTGCGGGTCAGCTGCACCAGGCCCAGCGAGGTGACCTCGGAGACCTGGTGGCGCGTGCGGTCCCGGGCCAGCGCCTCGGTCAGCCGGCGCAACACCAGATCCCGGTTGGCCTCCAGCACCATGTCGATGAAGTCGATGACGATCATGCCGCCGATATCGCGCAACCGCAGTTGCCGCACGATCTCCTCGGCGGCCTCGAGGTTGTTCTTGGTCACGGTCTGTTCGAGGTTGCCGCCCGCGCCGGTGAACTTGCCGGTGTTGACGTCGACGACGGTCATGGCCTCGGTGCGGTCGATGACCAGCGTGCCGCCCGAGGGCAGCCACACCTTGCGGTCCATCGCCTTGACGAGTTGCTCGTCGATCCGGTGCACGGCGAACACGTCGGGGCCGTCCTCGGCACCCTCATACTTGGTCAGCTTCGGAAGTAGCTCCGGGGCAACCGAATTCACATAGTCGTTGATCGTGTTCCAGGCGCTGTCGCCGGCGACGACCAAATTGGAGAAGTCCTCGTTGAACAGGTCGCGGATGACCTTCAGCAGGACATCGGGCTCTTCGTAGAGCGGGACGGCCGCGCCGGCCGCCTTCTTCTTGGTCTCGATCGCGGTCGCCTCGATCTGCGTCCAGCGTTCCTGCAGCCGAGTCACGTCGTCGCGGATGCCCTCTTCGTTGACACCCTCGGAGGCGGTGCGGATGATCACACCGGCCTCCGGCGGGACGATCTCGCGCAGAATCTCCTTGAGTCGCTGCCGCTCGGTGTCGGGCAGCTTGCGGCTGATGCCGGTCGACGATGCCCCGGGCACGTAGACCAGGTACCGACCGGCCAGCGACACCTGGGTGGTCAGCCGGGCACCCTTGTGGCCGACGGGGTCCTTGCTGACCTGGACCACCACATAGTCGCCGGGCTTGAGGGCCTGTTCGATCTTGCGGTTGGCACCGCCGAGGCCGGCGGCCTCCCAGTTGACCTCGCCGGCGTACAGCACGCCGTTGCGGCCGCGGCCGATGTCGACGAACGCCGCCTCCATCGAGGGCAGCACGTTCTGCACGATGCCGAGATAGATGTTGCCGACCAGCGATGCGGAGCCGGCCGAGGTGACGAAGTGCTCGACGAGGACGCCGTCTTCGAGGACCGCGATCTGGGTGTAGCGACTCCCCGGCTGCGGGGCCTCGGTGCGGACCTTGTCGCGGACCACCATGACGCGTTCGACCGACTCGCGCCGGGCCAGGAACTCGGCCTCGGACAGGATCGGCGGGCGGCGGCGGCCGGCGTCCCGGCCGTCACGACGGCGTTGCCGCTTGGCCTCCAGCCGCGTGGACCCGCTGATGCCCTGGATCTCGTCGGAGTCGCTCTTGTTGCGGTCGCGGGGCGCACGCTCGTGCACCACGGTGTTGGGCGGATCGTCGGGCGAGCCGTTGTCGCTGTCGTCGCTGGATCCCGACTTCCGGCGGCGACGACGGCGGCGCCGGCGGGTGGCGCCGTCGCTGGGGCCGTTGTCGTCATCGGAGCTGTCGTCGTCGGAGTTGTCGTCGTCCGAGCCGTCGTCCTCGGCGCTGGAATCGTCCTCGGAGTCGTCGTCGGACTTGTCGCCGTCGTGCTCGTCATCGTCGTCGCTGTCCCCGGCGCTCTCACCACCGCGACCGCGGCCACGGCCACGCCGGCCCCGGCGGCGACGCCGATTGGTGGGACGTTCGGACTGATCGTCGGCGTCATCCTGGTCGCTCGAGTCGTCACCGGAGTCGTCGGACTGCTCGTCGTGGTCGTCGTGGTCGTCGTGGTCCGTGTCGGCGTCATCCACACCGGCGGGTTCGCTGCGCTCCACGCGGCGCGACGGCACGGGCTGCGGCGCCACGAAAAGCGGCAGATAGTCGGCGACGACCTGCGTGGCGTCGGCGGCGGGTTCGGGGGTCTCGAGCAGCAGTCGCGACTCGGGTTCCTCGGTCGGCGGCGTCGGATCCGCGATCGCCGCGGCCTCGGGCTCGGCGAATTCGGGTGCGACGATCTCGGGCTCGACGGCCGCGCTGGGCTCCGGGGTCACGGCGGCGGCGGGGGCTGATGCTGCGGCCGGCTCCGCGGTGTCGGCGGCGGCGAGCAGATCGCGCACCCGGACCGCGTCGGCCCGGTCCACGCTGGAATGCGCGCTGCGGGAGCGACCGTCGAATTCGATCAGCGCGTCGAGGACGCGGCGGCTGGTGGTGCCGAGCACCCGGGCCAGCGAGTGGACCCTCAACTTCTCGGGCAGCTCTGGAGGCTCCGCCGCCGCGGCGCTGGCCGCGGGGTCGTGGTCGGTGTCGTCATGGATTTGGGCATCGTGGTCCACGTATTCTCCTCTAGCCCCCGGGCGCGTCTGTTCGACGCGGCCGCGCGAGGGCCTCCGTTATGCGCCCGAGTGGCTACCCGGACTTGTCATAGTCTCGCCCCGAGCAGCTCTGAAGGTTCTCAGGGAGCCCACTCGGCGCCTGGTTGAATGACGGCTGGGACGGTCGGCGCCACATCGCTGGTAGCGATGGTCGCGCTCGTCAAAGTCTTCATCCGGGCGTTCGCCGCCGGTTTTGACGACGTTCACCCGCAGTCAGTATTCCACACCACACCAGGGCGCCGGACCGGGCTGGGCATTTGCCAGCGTGAACCGCAGAACGGGAAAGCGTCAGCCCTGGGGGAACCAGAGCGCGATCTCGCGCTCGGCGGACTCGGTGGAATCCGAGCCGTGAACCAGGTTGAACTGGGTCTCCAGGCCGAGATCGCCGCGGATGGTTCCGGGCGTGGCCTTCTCGACCGGGTCGGTGCCGCCGGCCAACTGCCGGAAGGCGGCGACCGCGCGCGGGCCCTCCAGGATGGCGGCGATGACCGGGCCGGAGGTGATGAACTCCAGCAGCGAGCCGAAGAACGGCTTGTCCTCGTGCTCGGCGTAGTGGGCGCGGGCCAGGTCGTCGCTGACGGCCTTGAGTTCCAGCGCCGCGATGGACAGTCCCTTGCGTTCGATGCGGCTGATGATCTCCCCCACCAGTTGCCGCTGCACACCATCGGGCTTGATCAGTACGAGAGTCCGCTCAGTCACGGCGCACAGCGTACCGGGTGCTTCATCGTGGCTCGACCCTCACTGCCGCTCGAAATGTTGGTAGTCCAGCGGGGTGCGCCAGTGGCCGCCCCACTTCCAGCCGCGCTGCGTGAAGGCCCGCACCGCCGACCCGCCGTCGTGCAACGTGCCCGGATCCACTCGGCGGCGATCGACATACGGTGCGGCGTTGGTCGGCTCCACCGCGCCGCTGCGGTCGATGAACGGGTTGAGCACCGGGTTGATGTCGATGGCCCGGCCGTAGGCGTGCAGCGACCAACTGCCGCTACCGGGGATCCGTCGGCAGTTGAACGCCGAGGTGTTGTTGTCCTCCATCGACAGCTCGTCGGAGGCGTCCGGGTAGTGGTCCAGCGCGCGCATTTTCGCGATCGGATAGCCCATCCGGTACAGCTCGTCGAAGATCGCGATGACCTCGGGCACCAGGTCCCGATGCAGCACCAGATCGCCGCGCTGGGTTCGGCCCTCGAAATCGATGTGCGCAAGGTTGACCCGTCGCAGCTGGTTCAGCTCCACCGGGCAGCCGCGCCGCCAGCTCGCACCCAATTCGGCGGCGGTGATCGGATGTGTGGTCGCGGCCGACGGCTCGGCCGGCGGGCTCTGCACCGGCGGCGGTGCCGGGGCCACGCCGGGGTTCGAGGTCTCGGTGGGTGGCGCCGCGCTGGGGGCCTCGACGGACGTCTCGACCTCAGCGGGCGGGGCCGAACTGCACTGCACCAGCGCCGCGACGGCCAGCGCCGAGGCGGCCAGCACGGCTACCGGCCGGGCGGCTCGGCGCCCGGATCGACCCGGCGTTGAGTACCGCACCACATCGATGGTGCCCGTCACTCCGCGTGCGGCGGCAGCTGCTGATACGGCAGCAAACCGCGCCGCTGACGTCGTAGCACCTCGGCACGCAGGTACACGATGATCAGCCAGACCACGGCAAAGATCACGCCGATGAACCCCACCGCGGGGTAGATCACCCACCCCGCGATCAACACGGCCTGCATGCCCAGGTTGGCCCAGATCGCCCAGGACCGGCCCTGGATACCCGCCATCAGCACCAGCGCAGTCGCGAACGCGACCAGATACGCCGTCGACGCGGCCGTGAGACCACCGCCGACGGTGCCCACCACCGGCAGCGCCAGCAGCACCACGATGGCTTCCAGGATCAGGGTTCCGGCCATGACACCGCGGAAGCTCTTCCACGGATCCGGCGGCGGCGCCTGATCGACGGGTTCGGGGGTATCGGTCATTGCGGATCCTTGCCGAATAGCGTGCGGGCAGCACCGGCGGTGACTACCGAACCGGTGATGACGATCCCGTTGCCGGACAGTCCGGTCTCCTCCCCCGCCTCCTCGATGACCGCCGTGGCGGTCTCGATGGCATCGGCGAGCGTGGCGGCGGTCAGCACCCGGTCCTGTCCGAAACGTTCCTCGGCGAGCAGCGCGAGCGCCTCGACCTCCAGCGCCCGCGGGGATCCGTTGTGCGTGACCACGATCTGGTTGAAGACGGGTTCGAGTACCGCCAGAATCCCGGCCACATCCTTGTCCGCCATCACCGAGACGATGCCGACCAGGAACTGGAAGTCGAACGCGTCGGCGAGGGTCTGCGCCAATGCCGCGGCCCCGGCCGGGTTGTGGGCGGCGTCGATGAACACCGTGGGCGCGCTGCGCAACCGCTCGAGCCGCCCTGGACTGCTCACCGCGGCGAAACCCGCTCGCACCGCGTCGATGTCGAGTTGGCGGGCGGCGCCGGCGCCGAAGAATGCCTCGACCGCGGCGAGCGCGACCGCTGCGTTGTGGGCCTGATGCTCGCCGTGCAGCGGTAGGAACACCTCGGGGTAGACGCCGCCGAGACCCTGCAGTTCCAGGAGCTGTCCGCCGACGGCAACCTGACGCGAGAGCAGGGCGAATTCCGATCCCGCGCGGGCCACCGCGGCGTCGGCCCGAACGGTCTGCGCCAGAATCGCTTCCATGGCTTCGGGTTCCTGTTGGGCGATGATGGCCACCATGGCCGGATCGGTGCCCTCGGGCAGCACCTCGTTGGTGTCGGCCTTCTTGATGATGCCGGCCTTCTCAGCCGCGATACCGGCGATGTCGCTGCCGAGGTAGTCCACATGATCCACGCCGATCGGCATGATCACCGCGACGGGCGCGTTGACGACGTTGGTCGCATCCCAGCGACCGCCCAGCCCGACCTCGACGATCGCCACATCCACGGGCGCGTCGGCGAAGGCCGCGAACGCCATGGCGGTGACGACCTCGAACTTGCTCATCGCCGGTCCGCCGGCCGCCTGCGACTGCTGGTCGACGAGTTCGACGAACGGCTCGATCTCCCGGTAGGTGTCCACGTAGCGGGCCGGGCTGACCGGCTTGCCGTCGATCGAGATCCGTTCCACCGCGGACTGCAAGTGCGGGCTGGTGGTGCGGCCGGTGCGTTGATGCATGGCGGAGATCAACGCATCGATCATCCGCGCCACCGACGTCTTGCCGTTGGTGCCGGCGATGTGGATGCTCGGATAGTTCAGCTGCGGGGAGCCGAGTAGTTCCATCAGCGCGGCGATACGGGCCGTACTGGGTTCGATCTTGGTTTCCGGCCAGCGTTGGTCCAGCAGATGCTCGACCTGGACCAGCGCCGCGATCTCGTCCGGGCTCGGCTCGATGATCGCCTCTGGCACCAGGTAGTCATCGTCGCCGGCCGCCAAGCCGCCGTCGGCCGGGAAGCCACTGTCGCCCGGGTAGTCGGTGTCGTCGGGAAAGTCGGAGTCGCTCATGCGAATCCGGCCAGGCGTGCGGAAATCCGCTCGACCTCTTCACTCGCGAGCCGTTGTCGGTCGCGGATCTTGCCGACCACCGCGTCCGGTGCCTTGGCCAGGAACGCCTCGTTGTCGAGCTTCGCGGTGGTGCCGGCCAGCTCCTTCCGCGCGGCGGCCAGATCCTTTTCCAGGCGCCGACGTTCGGCGGCCACGTCGACGGTCCCGGAGGTGTCGAGTTCCACCAGCACGGTGCCGTCGGTGAGCCGCACCTCGATCGAGGCCGTCGGAGTGAACCCGTCGTCGGCGTCGGTCAGCCAGGCCAACGCCGTGACCGCCGACAGCTGGGTGGTCAGATCGGCCGCCTCGGTCCCGGACAGCCGCGCCGGGACCTTCTGCCGATCGCCGAGGCCCTGATCGCTGCGGAACCGCCGAATCTCCGTCACCAGCTTCTGCATATCCGAAATTCGCTTGGCGGCAGTGGGATCCAGCACGATCCCGCGGGCCTGCGGCCAGGGCGCGACGACAATGGACTCGGCATCGGTCAACGCCTTCCACAGCGTCTCGGTGACGAACGGCATCACCGGGTGCAGCAGCTTGAGCAGGCTGTCGAGCACCGTGGCCAACACGGCGGTCGTGTGCGCCTTGCCCGCCTCGTCCTGGGCACCGATCTGCACCTTGGCGAGTTCGACGTACCAGTCGCAGAACTCGTCCCAGGCGAAGTGGTAGAGCGATTCGCAAGCCCGGCTGAACTCGTAACCCTCGAACGCCGAATCCACCTCGGCCTGAACCTGTTCCAACCTGCCGAGAATCCAGCGGTCGGCGTCGGTCAACGCGTCGAGATCGGGCAGTTCGGCCAGGGCGGCGCCGTTCATCAGCGCGAACCGGGTGGCGTTGAACACCTTGGTGGCGAAGTTGCGCGACGCCCGGGCGTGGTCTTCACCGACCGACAGGTCGCCGCCGGGGCTGGCGCCGCGCGCCAGCGTGAACCGCAACGCATCGGCCCCGAACATCTCGACCCAATCCAGCGGATCGATGCCGTTGCCCCGCGACTTGCTCATCTTGCGGCCGAATTCATCGCGAATCAGACCGTGCAGGAACACATTCCGGAACGGGACCTGGGGACGTCCGTCCTCGGCGGCGTCGTCGCCGGTGATGGCCGCATCGTCGCCGACGAAGGTGCCGAACATCATCATCCGAGCCACCCAGAAGAACAGGATGTCGTAACCGGTCACCAACACCGTGGTGGGATAGAACTTCGCCAACTCCGGGGTGCGGTCGGGCCACCCCATGGTGGAGAACGGCCACAGCGCCGAGGAGAACCAGGTGTCCAGCACATCGGGGTCCTGTTCCCAACCCGCCGGCGGTGTCTCGTCGGGCCCCACACACACCTTTTCCCCGTTGGGGCCGTGCCAGATGGGGATGCGATGCCCCCACCACAGTTGCCGCGAGATGCACCAGTCGTGCATGTTGTCGACCCAGGCGAACCAGCGTGGCTCCAGGCTGGTGGGGTGAATCACGGTGGCGCCGTTGCGGACCGCATCGCCGGAGGCCTTCGCCAAGGATTCGACCCGGACCCACCACTGCAGGCTCAGCCGCGGCTCGATGGGCTCGCCACTGCGCTCGGAATGCCCCACGCTGTGCAGGTAGGGCCGCTTCTCCTCGACGATGCGGCCCTGCGCGGCCAACGCCTCGCGGATCGCCACCCGCGCCTCGAACCGGTCCATGCCGTCGAATTCGGTTCCGGTGTCGGCAATTCGACCCTTGGTGTCCATCATCGTCGGCATCGGCAGGTTGTGCCGCATGCCGATCTCGAAGTCGTTGGGGTCGTGGGCGGGCGTCACCTTGACGGCGCCGGTGCCGAATTCGGGGTCGACGTGTTCGTCGGCGACGATCACGATGCCGCGGTCCAGGAACGGATGCGCCAGCTGGTGGCCCACCAGGTGCCGGTAGCGCTCGTCGTCGGGGTGCACCGCGATCGCGGTGTCGCCGAGCATCGTCTCGACCCGGGTCGTCGCCACCACCAGGTGCGGTTCGTCATCGGAGAGCGAACCGTACCGGAAGGACACCAGCTCGCCTTCGACGTCCTCGTACTTGACTTCCAGGTCGCTGATCGCGGTCTCCAACACCGGCGACCAGTTGACCAACCGCTCGGCCTGATAGATCAGCCCCGCGTCGTAGAGCCGCTTGAAGATCGTGCGGACCGCGCGGGACAGCCCTTCGTCCATCGTGAAACGGTCCCGGCTCCAGTCCACCCCGTCGCCGAGGCGGCGCATCTGCGCGCCGATGGTGCCGCCGGATTCCCGCTTCCAGTCCCAGACCTTCGCGACGAACTCGTCACGCCCCAGGTCCTCCTTGGTCTGCCCATCGGCGGCCAGTTGCTTCTCGACCACGCTCTGGGTGGCGATGCCGGCGTGGTCCATCCCCGGCAACCACAGCACCTCGAAACCCTGCATGCGTTTGCGGCGGGTCAGCGCGTCCATCAGGGTGTGATCCAGCGCATGCCCCATGTGCAGGCTGCCCGTGACGTTGGGCGGGGGCAGCACGATCGAGTAGGGCGGCTTGTCGCTGTGGGGGTCCGCGGTGAAGTAACCGGCGTCGACCCACCCCTGGTACAGGTCACTCTCTACGGCGTGCGGATCCCAGGACTTGGGCAGGGAATCGGCGCGGGTGTTGGGGGTGGCGGTCACCCATCAAGTCTAGGTAGGACCCCAAAACGGCGCGAAGGCCCCCGACCTCGACCGAGATCAGGGGGCCTCCCGAGGCGAGTAGTTCGCCCGGTGTGCGTGGGCTACCGGCTCAACGTTTGCCGCCGAGCAATCCGCCCAGGATGTCGCCGATCGGGTTGCTGCCACCTTTTCCGCCGCCGAGCACGCTGCCCAGGATGCTGCCCAGCGCGTTGTTGCCGCCACCACCGCCGGTGGCGCCGCCGAGGATGCTGCCGAGCACGTCACCGAGGCCGCCGCCACCGCTCTGCTGCTCGGCGGCGGGGGCGTTGTTGCCGGCGAACTGCTTGCCGATGTAGGCGAGCACGATGGGCGCCAGGATCGGCAGCAGCTGTTTGACCAGGTCGCCGCCGACGCCCCCGGCGCCGCCACCGGCCAGCGCGGACGCGACCGAGTCGCTGTTGTTGCCGCCGAAGATGTTCGCGACGATCTTGTCGCCGTCCTTCTCGTCGACCTGGTCGACGGTCACGCCACCGTCCAGCAGACCGGCGTGCTGCTCAGCCGAGGACGCGATCTTGCTGGCCACCTGCTCGTCGTTCTGGGCGTTGACGTGCAGGCCACCCACCAGAGCGGGAACCAGCTGGTGGATCGCCTGGTTGACCTCGTCCTGCGACGCCCCGAGTTTCTTTGCGATGTCTTGCACCGGGATCTGCGAAATCAGATCGTCAAGTCCGGCCATGCTGCACCTTCTGTTCTTTGCTGGGGTAGTGGATGACGCGCGGTTGACCTTAGTCGAACCGCTCTGGGTTGCGGTCCAATCCCCGCAGAATCAACCGAGCCGTTCGGTCGTGAGGGTGGCGCCGGCCGCGGGCAGCCGGGCCAACAGCGCATCGCCGATGGCTGCGGCCGGCGTCAACACGCCACGCAGCGGCGATAGGTCATCCCGGTCCAGTGCGAGCGCGAGGCCGCTCTCCCCCAGCAACACCGCGGTCGCCTTGTAGCCGGGATCGCCCTGCTGGGCGATGGTGGCCCGGTAGCGGGCGCCGGTGTCGGTGGTCGTGTAGGTCTCGATGGTGTAGTGCCCCCGCTCGCGGGTTTGTTCGCTGGGGCCCTCCCCCGGCTTGGGCACCACCCGGTCGACGACCTTGCGGGGCAGGAATTTGAAGAATCTGCTGCCCAATCCCAGCGCCGCCGCGTTGGCACCGGTCACCGCGGCCGCGGCCAGCGGCGCCAGCAGGGAACGACCCACGCTCATCTGCTCGCCGTAGGAGAATTTCCGGCCGTACGCGTAGTCCAGTAATGCGTTGCTGCGACGGACGATTCGGCTGTTCGGCATGGCCATCGCGAAGGCCGCCGTCCAGTAGCCACGCAGCTCCGGCGCGATCTCGGCGCCGCGACGCCACCGCACGTCCGGTTGCGCGCCGAGGTTCGGCTCGGCAGCCCGGTCGGGACTCAGGGTGTAGGGGTCGTCGAGTTCCGCCCGCAGCCGCGGGTCGTTGGACGCGGCCGTCATCAGTTCCAGCATCGACGCCGTGGTACCGCCGGACACCCCACCGGCGAACGTGCGCACCACCAGATTGGTGTCGCGCAACTCACCGGTGCCGTCGGCCTGGGCCTGCTTGTACAGCGCATAGACGGTCAAATCCGAAGGGATGGAATCGAATCCGCAGGCGTGCACAATCCGCGCGCCGGTGTCGATGGCCTGCTTGTGGTACAGGTCCATGCTCTCCAGGATGAAGTTGGGCTCCCCGGTGAGGTCGGCGTAGTCGGTGCCGGCCGCGGCGCACGCCGCCACCAAGGGCAGACCGTATTTCGCATAGGGGCCGACGGTGGTGATCACCACCTGGGTGCGCGCGGCCATCTCGTTGAGGGTCGACGGCGAGGCGGCATCCGCGGTCAGAATCGGCCAGTCTTGTGCCGCCGCGCCCAGGGTTTCCCGCACTGCCAGGACCCGCTCCGGGGATCGGCCGGCCAGCGCGATGCGCGCGCCGGCGCCCGCGCGGGCCAGGTATTCGGCGGTCAGCTTTCCGACGAAACCCGTCGCGCCGTACAGGACGATGTCGAACTCACGCTGCGTTGCTGCCATGACCTCAACCTACCGCCGCCCGGTGCCCTAGGTTCGAGGTCGTGACGAGTAGCCGCAGATCCTTCGTGGTGGTGGGCGCGGGCATCGCCGGGCTGGCCGCGGCCGCGGCCCTGCAGCGCCGCGGCCACTCGGTGCGGGTGCTCGAGGAGCGGGCGGACACCGCCCCCGGCGCCGGTATCAGCATCTGGCCCAATGCGCTGGCGGCCCTCGACGAGATCGGGCTGGGCGACGACGTGCGTGCGGCAGGCGGACGCATCACTGCCGGCGCCCTGCGCTGGCACGACGGCAGCTGGTTGCGCCGCCCGTCGGCGCAGCGCATCGTCAGGGCGCTGGGGGAACCGCTGGTGGTCATTCAGCGCGCCGCGCTGCGTGACGTCCTGACCGCCGCGCTCGCGCCGGACACCGTGTCCTACGGGGTGGCGGTCACCGCCGTCGATCAGGCGGCCGGTCCACCGGTGAGCCTCACCACCTCGCACGGCACCCGCGTCACGGCCGACGCCGTGATCGGCGCCGACGGCGTCAACTCGGTGGTGGCGCGCCACCTCAACGGGCCGCTGCCCGCACGCTTCGCCGGCTACACGGCCTGGCGCGGCGTCGCCGCCTACTCCCTGGATCCCGCGCTGGCCGGCGAGACGCTGGGGGCGGGGACCGAGGTGGGCCATGTTCCGCTGGGTTCGGACAGCACGTATTGGTTCGCCACCGAGCGGGCCCCCGAAGGGCACCGCGCTCCGGGTGGCGAGCTGGCGTATCTGCAGGCCAAGTTTGCGCGCTGGGCGGACCCGGTGCCGGCCGTGCTGGCCGCCACCGACCCGCGCGATGTGCTGCGCAACGACCTCTATGACCGTGCGGTCGCCGGCCGCTGGGCCGACGGCTCGGTGGTGCTGATCGGAGACGCCGCCCACCCCATGCGCCCGCACCTGGGCCAGGGCGGCTGCCAGGGGCTCGAGGATGCCGCGATCCTGGCGCACCTGATCGACCTGCAGCTGGCCGAGGGTGCCGAGCCGGCCGCGGCGTTCGCCCGTTTCGCGGCGTTTCGACGTCCGCGGCTGCGCACACTGGTGCGCGAATCCAAACTCATCGGCCAGGTGGTCAACCTGCGACCGGCAGTCCTGAGCGCGGCCGCCGGCCGCGCCACCGCGCTGGTTCCCGAGGCCGTGCTGACGCGGCACCTCGCGGGGATCGCCGCCGGCTCAGCCTTCCGGCTGCCGGGGTCCGGCCGGCGCTGACCCCATCCTGGGAACGCAAAGACGCCAGGCACTCGGGGCGCCTGGCGTCTTTGTCGAGTCGGTTCGGCCTAGCCGCGTCCGCCGCAGCTGGGCCACGCGCCGATGCCCTGACTGCGCAGGGTGTTCTCCGCGACGCGGATCTGCTCGGCCTTGCTGGCGCCGTGCGGCGAGCCGGTGCCGCCGTTGGCGCGCCAGGTGCTCATCGAGAACTGCAGGCCACCGTAGTACCCGTTACCGGTGTTGATGGCCCAGTTGCCGCCGGACTCGCAAGCCGCGATGGCATCCCAGTTCACGCTGTCCGCGTTGGCGGTGGCGGTGGACAGGGCCAGCGGTGCGGCGACAAACGCTCCACCGATGACGGCCATGGTCAGCTTCTTCCGGAGGTTCTTCAAAGTTCATTCCTTTCGAACGCGCGCGCCGATACCCCGCCCGCTTGCACGGGCGTACATGCTTGTCGCCAGGCGGCTGGTTATCGGGGCGTGCCATCTCGGTCAGGCACGACAGCAGGAGGTGGCTTACCCCGCCGGGGCATTGGCCCGGCAGCCGGTGAGACCAGTTGGCCTCTCGCAGTCCCGCTCACACGCAGGGGTTCGTGCATTCAGTTTTCGTGTCCCTGTTCGGGTCCGAGTTGCAACGTACGGACCCGATTGGGGTTAGTCACTTCGCCGAACTGGGTATCTCAGTTTGATAACGGACAGATCACGGACCGGCTTTCGCGGCCTCCGTGCAGGTCACGCCGCCAATGCTCGACCTACGCCCGGGAGGCCGACGTGATCAAAATTGTGACGCGAATCACCACGAATTTGTGATTTGCCGCACGCAATGCTCGGCCGTTCAAATCGGTTGTGGGGCAGCCATTCTGGGATGGTTGTTGCTCCTGAGAGAGTTGGGGTCCGGGTTTCTGGGCCCGTTTCAGCGCCCCGGCGGCGAATGGGCGGGTGATTATGTCAAGCCGACAAACCCAGCCGGGCAGGAACGGTCGGCGATGGCTCGGCCGGACACCAATTGGCCGATGCCGGCGAATACCGGTACGCGCGAAAGCGCAAACATTCCGTCACTCCGGAATGTCATCGGCGAGAACCGCGGGGCGGCCGATCCGTGGGCCGGCAATGTAGGGCAGCGCAACCGATTTCGGCCGCCGCGCGAAACTCCCGGCCGAGCCACGCCAACAACTGCACCGACTCCTCGGGCAGCCACATCATGGACCCAAACTCGGCTGCCGAATTTCCTCGGCCGCATCAAGTTTCTTCGATCGGTGCGGGTCTCAAATCTGGAATTCGGGCGTCAAGCAGCGTGCACCTCACCGAAATGCCTTGGCGCACTACGTATTCCGGTGGTTAAACCGGATGCTCAGCGTAGATCCGCCGCGGAGTTGACGTTGGTCAGCGCCGAGGTCTCGGGCAACACGATCCGCTGGGTCAGCACCGTATCGACCAGCGCGCGCATGCTGCGTTCGCCGGTGGCGACCAGTTGATCGACGCGGTCGGCCAGCGCGGTGCGGTAGATGCCGGCCAGATAATGATCGCGCCCGTCCCACGGCAGTACGACGTCGGCGCCACCGTGGGCCGCCAGCGTGTCGATCAGCGCCGGGGTCATCAGCGGCATGTCGACCGCACACACGAAGGCGCGGTCGCGGCCGGCATCGGCCGCCGCGCGAAGACCCCGTCCGGTGGCCAACAGCGGTCCCACGCCCCTGATCTCGTCGCGCAGGATTGTCGCCGGCAGCGCCGGAAGTCGTTGCCCGGGTGCAGCGATGACGAACACCGGGTCGCAGCGGGCGGCCAGCGCAGCGACGACGAGTGCCACCATGGTCTTATCCCCGTCGACGCCGGGGAACACCACCGTCGCCTTGTCGCGACCCATCCGGCGCGAGGCCCCACCGGCCAGCACGACACCGGCCAACGGGGAGGACATGGCAGACACATTAGCCCGCCGCGGTGCCCAAAAAGCAGTTTGGGCGCGAAATCCCGAGGATTTCGCGCCCAAACGTGAGGTTCGGCGTTACACGGTCCAGGTGTCGCGGCCGCGAAGCAGCGACTGCAGCGCGTTGGTGTCGTTCGGCAGTGTCTCCCTTGCCGAGGCCACCTGCGCGCGCGCCTGGTCGTTATAGGTCGGGCGGCTCACCTGACGGAAGATCCCCATCACGGTGTGCTCGAGGTTCTGATCGCTCATCCGCGACAATGCGAACGAGTAGGCCGGATCATCGAGCGTGGCATCGTGCACGACGATGTCCTCGACCGCGACATCGGCGGTCTTGGCCACGTCGAGTCCGAAACCCGAGCGCACGAGGCAGTATTCGCCGTCGTTACCGAAGGTCACCGGCTCACCCTGGGACACCCGGATGACGCGCTCCTCGGCGCCGTCCTTGCGCAGCAGGTCGAACGAGCCGTCGTTGAAGATCGGGCAGTCCTGCAGGATCTCGACGATCGCCGCCCCGCGGTGCGCCGCGGCGCCGCGCAGCACCTCGGTCAGCCCGGCCCGGTCGGAGTCCAGCGCGCGCCCGACGAAGGTCGCCTCGGCGCCCAACGCCAGCGACACCGGGTTGAACGGCGTATCAAGCGACCCCATCGGGGTGGACTTGGTGACCTTGCCGACCTCGGAAGTCGGCGAGTACTGGCCCTTGGTGAGCCCGTAGATCCGGTTGTTGAACAGCAGGATCGTGAGGTTCATGTTGCGGCGCAGCGCGTGGATCAGGTGGTTTCCACCGATCGAAAGCGCGTCGCCGTCACCGGTGACCACCCAGACCGACAGGTCATCGCGGGCCAGCGTGAGACCGGTGGCGATGGTCGGAGCGCGGCCGTGGATCGAGTGGAACCCGTAGGTCTCCAGGTAGTACGGGAAGCGGCTGGAGCAGCCGATACCGCTGACGAACACCATGTTCTCGCGCTTGAGCCCCAACTCCGGAAGGAAGTTGCGGATGGTGTTGAGGATGACGTAGTCACCACAACCCGGGCACCAACGCACCTCCTGGTCGCTGGTGAAGTCCTTGCCTTTTTGGGCCACGTCGGTGGTCGGCACTCCACTGGTCCCGGTCAGACCGGGGGTGAGACCGAGGTCCACTCCGCTGATGCTTCCCATCAAATCCGTCATCCGTCTGCTCCTACGCCAGAATCCACCGTGGCTGCTGCCGCTCGAGCGAATCTGGCTTTGTCACTTTCCTTTTCGGCCAACGTGCCGTCGAAGGCGGCTTCGATGATGCCCTCGACCTCGTCGGCCAGAAATGCCATTCCCTGCACCTTGGTCACCGACTGCACGTCGACGAGGTACTTGCCACGCAGCAACAGCGCGAGCTGGCCGAGGTTCATCTCGGGTGCGACCACCTTCGGATAACGCTTCAACACGTCACCGAGGTTGGCCGGGAATGGATTGAGATAGCGCAGATGCGCGTGGGCCACCTTGATCCCCGCGCGCCGCGCCCGGCGGCAGGCCTCGCCGATCGGCCCGTACGAGCTGCCCCAGCCGAGCAACAGCAACTCGGCGTCACCGGTGGGATCGTCGACCTCGAGGTCGGGCACCGTGATGCCGTCGATCTTCAGCTGGCGCAGCCGCACCATCAGGTCGTGGTTGGCCGGCTCGTAGGAGATGTTGCCCGAGCCGTTGGCCGATTCCAGGCCGCCGATCCGGTGCTCGAGGCCGGGCGTGCCCGGCACCGCGAACTGCCGGGCCAACGTGTCGGCATCGCGGGCATACGGCTGGAAGGGCTCGCCCTGCTTGGCGAAGGTGTGCTCGATCTTCTCGTAGCTCGCGATCTCCGGGATGCGCCACGGCTCGGAACCATTGGCGATCGCACCGTCGGACAGCAGGATCACCGGGGTGTGGTACTTGATGGCGATCCGAACGGCCTCGACCGCCATGTCGAAGCAGTCCGACGGCGACTGCGGCGCCAGCACGGCAACCGGGGATTCCCCGTTGCGGCCGAACATCGCCTGCAGCAGGTCGGCCTGCTCGGTCTTGGTGGGCAGACCGGTCGACGGCCCACCGCGCTGCACATCGACGATCACCAGCGGCAGCTCGGTCATCACCGCGAGTCCGATGGCTTCGGACTTCAACGAGATGCCGGGACCGGAGGTGGTGGTGATACCCAGCGCGCCCCCGTAGGACGCACCGATCGCCGATCCGATGCCGGCGATCTCGTCCTCGGCCTGGAACGTCAGCACGTTGAAGTGCTTGTGCTTGGACAGCTCGTGCAGGATGTCGGAGGCGGGCGTGATCGGGTAGCTACCCAGCATGATCTGCAGGTCCGCCAGCTGCGCGGCGGCGATCAGCCCGTAGGACAACGCGGTGTTCCCCGAGATCTGGCGGTAGTCGCCGGGCGGCAACTTGGCCGGGGCGATCTCGTAGGTGGTGCCGAATGCCTCGGTGGTCTCGCCGTAGTTCCAGCCGGCCTTCAGCGCGAGCACGTTGGCCTCAGCGATATCGGGCTTGCGGGCGAACTTCTCCCGGATGAAGGTTTCGCTGGTTTCGATCGGGCGGCCGTACATCCACGACAGCAGGCCGAGCGCGAACATGTTCTTGGCGCGCTGCCCGTCCTTCTTGGAGGCGCCGATCTCCTCGACCGCACCCAGGGTCAGGGTCGTCATCGGAACGGCCTGCACGACGTAGTCGGACAGGTCTTCGCTCTCCAGGGGGTTCGACTCGTAGCCGACCTTGGCCAGGTTGCGCTTGGTGAACTCGTCGAGGTTCGCGATGACCAGGCCGCCGCGCGGCAAATCGCCGATGTTGGCCTTGAGCGCCGCCGGGTTCATCGCGACGAGTACGTCGGGGCGGTCGCCGGCGGTCAGGATGTCGAAATCGGCGATCTGGATCTGGAAGGACGAGACGCCCGGGAGGGTGCCCTGTGGGGCGCGGATCTCCGCGGGGTAGTTGGGCTGGGTGGCCAGGTCGTTGCCGAAGAGCGCGGCCTCCGTGGTGAAGCGGTCGCCCGTGAGCTGCATACCGTCACCGGAGTCACCGGCGAACCGGATCACGACCTTCTCCAGCTTTTCCCGCGGGTGTGTCGCCGAACCGTTGACGCTCGGAGTCCCCTCGACTGGCGTGCTGCCGTTTGGACCCACGTCTCCGCCTTTCGTCTGCATCTGCCTTATATTCATCTGTCTACGTCTTCATTTGCGTCGACGTGTGCTTGCTGGATTGGCCCCGGGGTCACGTGTTTCCGGGCCGTCCCCGGAGTCTGCGACCCGAACGCGGACGCGCTGCGATTTCGGACCCTCCAGAGTTGGTGTCACTGGTAGTCACGATTATTGCACTTCTCTTAGGCTACCCGGCCCGCCGGGGTGCCCCGACACGCCGAAGCTCGACCCCCGAAGTCGCAGTTCAGGGGCGTGGCCCGCCACGAACCTGTGCATAAGTGTGTGTTTCCTCACTTTCCCAGGCCGCCAAAATCTAAGAACCTGCGGATACCCGCCGGTAACTTCGCGGCCGCCCATGCTGAGCGATCGCTCAGCGTTACATTATCACCCCGGAATGTTGTAAGGGGTAACAATCTGGACCGGCACCGACTTGGCCGGCTCCGCCGGCATCGCCCCGCGCGCCTGCAAGATCTTGCGCAGCGCCAGCCGCGCATCGGCGCGCAGGTCGTTGTGCAGGACCGCCGAGATCTTGCCCTCGTGGAGCAGCCGACGGTTGTCGACGTCGAGATCATGGGCAACGAACACTCTGCAGACCCGACCCAGCTTCTCGAACGCCGCGACGGTGGCCGCGTTGCCGCCGCCGACCGAGTAGACCGCCTCGATCCCGGGATGACGCCGTAGCGCCTCGAGCACCAGTCGCTCGTTGGTCGCATCGATGCCGTCGCTCTCCGACACGTCGATGACCTCGAGGCCGGATCCGCGCAGCGCCGCCCGGAAACCGACCTCCCGCTCCCCCTCGCCGCGAAAGACGTTGCGGCTCACCGTGATCAGGACGGGGGTGCCGGGGCGCACCGGCTGCCCCAGCCACTGCCGAATCAGGTATGCGGCCGTGGTGCCCGCCCCGTGGTTGTCGATGCCGACGTAGCCCGTGCGGGCACTGCTGGCGATGTCGGTGGTGTAGGTGACCACCGGGGTGCCCCCGGATTCCAGCGCATCGACTGCGGCTGCCACCACCGGTTCGTCCTGAGCCTTGAGGATCACGCCATGGCTGCCACGCAGGCGCGCGAGTCGATCCACCGTGGCCGCGGCGGTGCCGGTCTCCCACAGGTGGAACCGGGCCCGCAGCATCGCCGGCGCGAACGTCGGCAACTCGGCCTCGACGGCCTCGCGGAACGCATCGGAGAACCGCGTCGGGGTCTGCATGACCACGTCGATCAGGTAGCGCCGGCCGTTGAGCCGCAGTTGAGCCCGCTGTTTGTCCAGGTCGGCGATGGCTTGGCGAACCTCGGCGCGGGTGTTCTCCCGCACGCCCGGGCGGTTGTTGAGCACCCGGTCGACGGTCGCCTCGCTCAGGCCCGCCTGCTGGGCGATTTCGCGCACTTTGTAGCGGTGCGCCATGGCGCAGGTCTCCTTCCGTCGCCAGCAGACGAACACTTCCCCCGTTCAGGCTCCTTAGCGGGAAGTTTGCGGCTGCTTGGCACTCTGGCTTGAGGGTTTTTTGACGGCTTTTTGGTGTTGATTGTGGTCCATTCCACAGCAAGACTGGCGCCATGTCCACAGTGCCGACGACGGCCCGCGCCCAGCGCGCCGAGGCGAACTAGCCAACCCAGCGCACCCGCCTCGACGCCGCATTGCGCTCGCACCACGAACGGAGACCGCCATGACCACCCTCGGACTGATCGGGCTGGGCCGTATCGGCGCCTTCCACGCCGATACGCTGACCAACCTGCCGGGGGTCGACCGGCTGGTGATCACCGACGAACGGCCGGATGTGGCCCGTCAGGTGGCTACGAAATACGGGGCCACCCCGGTCGATTCGGTCGAAGCGCTGCTGTCCTCCGGGGTCGACGGGGTGGTGGTGGCCGCGGCGACACCGGCACATGCCGAGCTGACGCTGGACGCCGTCGAACGGCACCTGCCGACGTTCTGCGAAAAGCCCGTGGCGGGCACAGCGGCCGAGAGCGCGGCCGTCGCCGAGGTCATCGCACGCTCCGGGGTGCCGGTGCAGATCGGCTATCAGCGCCGCTTCGACGCGGCCTTCAGCGCGGTCAAGGCCGCGGTGGACAGCGGTGCGCTGGGCACGCTGCACACCGTGCGGAGCACCACGATGGATCCGGCTCCCCCGCCGATGGAGTACATCGCCGGTTCCGGCGGCATCTTCCGGGACTGCGCCGTGCACGACTTCGATGCCTTGCGCTGGATCACCGGACAGGAAGCGATCGAGGTCTACGCCACCGGCAGCGTGCAGGGCGATCCGCTGTTCAGCGAGTACGGCGACGTGGACACCGCCGCGGTCACCGTGAGATTCGACGGCGGTGCCCTCGGTCTGGTGTCCGCGGCCCGCTACAACGGCCGCGGCTACGACTGCCGGTTGGAGGTGCACGGGTTCGACGACACCGTCGTCGCCGGCTGGGATCAGGGCGTCCCGGTCCGCAACGCCGACGCGGTCGCCGCGGGGGCGTTCCCCACCGGCGCCCCGCATCGCTTCTTCATGGACCGATTCGCCGCGGCGTTCCGCACCGAGCTCGAGGGTTTTCTGAAAGTGGTGCAGGGCGGCCCGGTTTCGGGCGCCACCGTCGCCGACGCGGTCGAGGTGGCCTGGATCGCCGAGGCCGCCGCCGAGTCGCTGCGACGCAACGCCCCGATCACCATCGAGGAGGTCCGGCGATGAAGATCGCGGGTGCGCCCATCTCCTGGGGCGTGTGCGAGGTGCCCGGTTGGGGCCATCAACTCGGTCCCGACCGGGTGCTCGCCGAAATGCGTCGGGCCGGGTTGACCGCCACCGAACTCGGTCCCGAGGGGTTCCTGCCCGCCGACACCGTGGCGTTGACCGCGCTGCTGGACGGGTTCGGGCTGGCCTGCGTCGGCGGCTTCGTGCCGGTGGTTCTGCACGACGCCGGCCACGACCCCGCCAAAGATCTGGCGGGACCGTTGGATTCGCTGTCGGCCGCGGGTGCCGGGCTGGTGATCCTGGCCGCGGCCACGGGCGCCGACGGCTACGACAGCAGGCCGGTCCTGGATGATTCCCAGTGGGCCACCTTGCTTTCCAACCTGGACCGGCTCGCGGCCGCGGCGGCAGAGCGGGGAATCAAGGCCGTGCTGCATCCGCACGTCGGCACCATGGTGGAAAACCGGGCCGAGGTGCACCGGGTGCTGGCCGGGTCGAGCATCCCGCTCTGCCTGGACACCGGGCACCTGCTGATCGGCGGGACCGACCCGCTCGAGCTGACCAGATTGGCGCCCGACCGCATCGAGCACACCCACCTCAAGGACGTCGACGCGGCGCTGTGCGCCAAGGTTCAGGCCGGCGACATGTCCTACACCGATGCCGTGGCCGCGGGCCTGTACGTCCCGCTGGGCGCCGGCGACGTCGACATCGCGGGCATCGTCAAGCTGCTGCGGGACAACGGCTACGACGGTTGGTACGTGATGGAACAGGACGCCATTCTCGACGCCGAACCCGACGAGCAGGACGGACCGCTGTCGGACGTGATGGCAAGCGTCAGCTATCTGCGGTCCATCTCCGGGTGACCCCGCGCCGCGCCGCTCACCCAACGAGGCTGCGATCACCGACGCGATGACTGGCACCGCGCGGCGACCGCAGCCTCGTTGGGTCCTGCGGTATCAGGTGAGGTCTCAGCCCGCCATGAACTGGTCGTAGGCGGCCGACAGCGTCGGCGGCAATGCCGAGACGTTGCACTGGCTCTGGGTCTCGCCGATGGGAGCCAGGATGCCGCGGAGTTCGTAGTACTCCGCGGGGTTGGCCGTGAAGTAGGCCCGCACATCGGCGGCGGCCTGCGCCGGCGCCTTGCCGCGCGCCGACATCAGGGCCTGGTTGGCGCCGGGATGTCCGTCGAGATAGGACAGCGCCGAGGTCTGCACGGTGTTGACGGTGTTGGCCACGCCGCCGGGGCTGCAGTCGGGCGCCGCCGAGGCCGCCGGTATCGCGATGGTCGCGGCAACGGCTCCCCCGAGCAGCGCACCCACGGAGACGCCGGCAATGCGACGGCTGATTCCAGGATTGGATTTCATGATCAATTGATTCCTCTTCGAGTGTTGCGGTTCCCCGTCCTGAAAACCACGGTACGGACCCAATTTCGGGCGCCGCACCGACGAATGCGTGCGCGGCCCGAGGGCCGCAAACGTTACATCCACCGGCCGTGACCTAGCCCTCAATCTGAGCCCCGGAACCGGCCGAATTCGCCGGTGGCGAACGGTTTTCTTAGGCCCGGGCGTCGATTCTTAACCCGCCGTGATCTATGACCGGTTTGTGACAGGAAGCGGTCACGCGGTAGGCACGAGGCCGCCGGCGTCAGGTCCGGCCGAGTTCGTGGCTCAGCGCCTCGAGTTCATTGCCGCCGGCCATCTCCTGGGTCAAGGTTTCCAGGCTGATCTCGTCGTAGCTGCAGTCCAGCTTCTGGTGACCCCGATTCAGCAGCACGAAATGGTCGCCGACCATGTGCGCGTGGTGCGGGTTGTGCGTGATGAAGACGACGCCGAAGCCCTGCTCCTTGGCCGCGGTGATGTAGCGCAGCACCATCCCGGATTGCTTGACGCCGAGCGCCGCGGTGGGCTCGTCCAGGATCAGCACCCGGGCACCGAAGAAGATCGCCCGCGCGATCGCCACGCACTGGCGTTGACCGCCGGACAGCGACCCGATGGGAGCGTCGACATCGGGCAGGTCGATGCCCATCTTGTTCAGCTCGGTTATCGTGGTCGCCCGCATCGCGTTGCTGTCCAGCGACTTCAGCAGGCCCCTCTTGCGCAGTTCGTTGCCCAGGAAGAAGTTGCGCCACACCGGCATCAACGACACCACCGCGAGATCCTGGTACACCGTGGCGATCCCGGCGTTCAGCGCGTCCTTGGGCGAGGCGAACTCCATCGGGGTGCCGTCGATCAGCAATTGGCCCTCGGTCGGCTTGTGCAGGCCCGCAATGATCTTGATGAGCGTCGACTTGCCGGCGCCGTTGTCACCGAGCACACCGGTCACCTCACCGGCGCTGACCCGCAGATTGATGTCCTTGAGCGCGATGATGTTGCCGTAGCTCTTGCCGGCGTTCTTCAGTTCGACCAGTGGCACCGCCCCGCCGGAGGGGGTTTCGGCGATCGGAGCTTCCGCAGTAGTGCTCATCGTGTTCGTCCTATCGCTTTGCCGCATAGTTCCGGAAGGCGTTGTTGGCGACCACCGCGAACAGCAACATGGCCCCCAGGAAGAACTTGAACCAGTCCGGGTTCCAGCCCGCATACACGATGCCCTGGTTGGTCATGCCGAAGATCAGGGCACCGATCAGGGTGCCGATCGCGGTGCCGTAACCGCCGGTCAGCAGACACCCGCCGATGACCGCGGCGATGATGTAGAAGAATTCGTTGCCGACGCCCTGGCCGGACTGAATGGTGTTGAACGTGAACAGCAGATGCATGCCGACGAACCACGCGCAGAAGCCGACCGCCATGAACAGGCCGATCTTGACCTTGGTCACCGGGACACCGACCGCGCGGGCGCTGTCCTGGTTGCCGCCGACCGCGAAGATCCAGTTCCCGATCCGCGTCTTGAACAACACGTAGGTGGCCACGAGCGCGAACAGGATCCACCACAGCACGGTGATCCGCAGCGGCACCGAACCGATGGTGATCGTAGAGGCGAACACCGTTCGGCCGGACTCGAAACCCGCCATGTCGGACACGCTGGGGGTGGCGACCTGACCGGACACCAGCTTGGTGACCGCGAGGTTGATGCCGGCCAGCATGAAGAACGAACTCAGCGTGATCAGGAACGACGGGATCTTGGTTTTCATCACCATGTAGCCGTTGAAGAACCCGACGGCCAGCGAGACCACGAGCGCCAGCGCGGCCCCGGCCCACAGATTCAGGTGCAGGTTGTAACAGAGCATCGACGCGGCCAGCGAACTGGTGGTCACCGCAACGCCGGCGGACAGGTCGAACTCGCCGCCGATCATCAGCAGGCCGACGCCCACGGCCATGATGCCGATTGTCGAACTCGCGTACAGCACCGTGGCCAGCGACTCCGGCGAGCGGAACGGCGGTGCCACGATCATGAAGAGGATGAAGATGCCAATCGCCCCGACCAGTGCGCCCATCTCGGGGCGAATGATCAAGCGCTGCAGCTTGTTCTGCTCCTTGACCCGTTCGTCGTGGACCACCTTGCGGGTGCTGAGGTCCAGGTCGGCATGGGTGCTCATCGGGTCCCCGCTCGCGCGTACTCGGCGACCGCTCCGATGTTCGACCTGTCGATGAACGACGGCCCGGTCAGCGTCGGCTGATTGCCGCCGATCACGTTGCCGTTGTTCAGATAGAGCCACAGCGAGTCGACGGCGAGGTAGCCCTGCAGGAAGGGCTGCTGATCGACCGCCCACTGGATGTCGCCGCTCTCGATCGCAGAAACCAGCTCGGCGTTGGTGTCGAAGGTGGCGACCTTGGCGCTGCTGCCGGCGTTGCGCACCGACTGCACGGAGGTGAGCGCGAACGGGGCTCCCAGCGCCACGATGGTGTCGATCGACGGGTCCTGCTGCAGCTTGGCGGTGATCGTCGACTCCACCGAGGGCATGTCCTTGCCGTTGACGTTCAGGGTCTCGACCGCCGGAAACGTGTTCTTCACGCCCGCGCAGCGGGCCTCGAGGTCGACGTGGCCCTGCTCGTGGATGACGCAGATGGCGCGGTTGGCGCCGTCGTCGGCCAGCCGCTTGCCGGCCTCCTTGCCGGCGATGAAGCCGTCCTGGCCGAAGTACTCCAGGACCCCCATGCCCTGCCAGGCATCCTGGCCCGCGTTGAACGCGACCACCGGAATGTTCTTGGCTGCCGCGTTGCGCACCGCGGGACGCATGGCGTCCGGCTTCGCCAGGGTCACCGCGATGCCGTGCACACCGCTGTCGACCGCGCTCTGGACGTGGTTGGCCTGATTGGGCGCCTCGGGATCGCTGGAGTACAGCAGCTCGATGTTGTCCTTTTTCGCCGCGGTCTCGGCGCCCTTGCGCACCAGGTCCCAGAAGGAGTCGCCGGGTGCCTCGTGGGTGATCATCGCGACCTTCATGCGCGGGGTGTCGGCAGTACCGGCGCCCATGCCGCCGCCGCTGCTGCTGTCGGGTTTACCGCCGGTGCTGGAACAGGCTCCCAGCACGAGAACCCCCGCCCCGACGACCGCCACGAGCCGGCTCAACGTCATTGTCTCTCCCGTCCTTTGCTGGCGTCCTTCGATGACGTCCCTCGGCCTCGCCGCGGCTGGGTGCGCTCCACCGAGGTGGGCGGCCGGCGACTCGACCTAGCTGTCGATGTAATACCGGTCACATCCAAAAGTCAAGACTTTGTTCTGACATTAGGACTGCTTATCAAAGCCTCGCGGCACGGGGAGTGCGCGTCGCGGGTGGCTCAGCGGTCGACGAGGGTGGTGTCGAAGAAGTAGCGCGAGGCCCGATACACGTGGTTGCCGTATTCGACGGCCCGACCGGAATCGTCGAAGGCCGTTCGCTCCATCACCAACAGCGGCGCCTTGAGCTTCTCGTCGAGCAGCCGGGCCTCCTCACGGTCGGCCGAGCGGGCCCCGATTCGCTGTCGCGCCAACCGTATATGGACACCGCGCGCGCGCAGCGCCTGATACAGGCCGGACCGCTCCAGCTCCTCGCGCGCCGGGGCAAGACCGATCGGCAGATAATTGGTCATCACCGCCAACGGTTGCCCACCGGAGAAGCGCAACCGGCGGATGGTGACCAACTCGGCATCGGCGGCCAGGTTCAATTGCTGCGCAATGACTTCGGCCACCGGACCGACCGAGTAGTCGAGCACCCGCGTCGTCGGGTCCTGGCCCGCGCGCGCCAAGTCGTCGAACAGGCTGGTGAGCTCGACCGGCCGGTGCACGGCCGTCTGCACCACCTGCGTGCCGACGCCACGCTTGCGCACCAGCAGGCCCTTGTCCACGAGTTCCTGGATTGCGCGCCGCGTGGTGGGCCGGGACAGGTTGAGTCGGTCCGCGAGGGCCAGTTCGTTCTCGAATCGGTCCCCGGGCTTGAGCACGCCGTCGATGATCGCCTTCTCGAAAACCTGGGCGACCTGGAAGTACAGCGGCACGGGACTGGACCGGTCCAGGTCGATCTGCAGTGTGGTGGACACCCTGGCTCCCATCGGTGCCTGCCCGCGCACCGGGCCGCTGGCGATTGCGCTTCAGATTATATGCATATGACTGGAAGTATGAATGTCCGAACAAAGTCTTGACAGCACGCATGCCGGGTAGCACAGTCGAACAAGTCCTGCGCTCGTCGCCGTCCGATGGTTCACAACCTCACACCGCACCACCGCAGCTGAGGAGTCAGCCTTGACCGTTTCAACCGCCCGCCCCCACGACGTCCTCGTGATCGGACGAAGCGGGGTCGACGTGTATCCGCTCCAGGTCGGGGTCGGCCTGGAAGAGGTCGAGTCGTTCGGCAAGTTCCTCGGCGGCAGCGCCGCCAACGTCGCGGTCGCAGCGGCCCGGCTCGGGCATCGCAGCGCGCTGATCTCGGGGGTCGGTGACGACCCGTTCGGCCGCTTCGTCCGCGCCGAATTGGCCCGCCTCGGCGTCGACAACGACTTCGTGGACACCCACGACGAGTACCCCACCCCCGTGACGTTCTGCGAGATCTTCCCGCCGGACAACTTCCCGCTGTACTTCTACCGCCAACCGTCGGCCCCCGACCTGCAGATCGGGCCCGACGCGATCGACCTCAGCGCCGTCGCCGCGGCGCGGCTGTACTGGTCGACGGTCACCGGCCTGTCCGAAGAGCCCAGCCGCAGCGCACATTTCGCGGCTTGGGCGGCGCGCAACGGCACCGCGGACGGGGACCGCAGCCCGCTGACGGTGCTCGATCTCGACTACCGCCCGATGTTCTGGGCCTCCCCGGCCGAGGCGACCACCCAGGTGCAGCGCGCCCTGCAGCACGTCAGCGTCGCGGTGGGCAACCGCGAGGAGTGTGAGATCGCCGTCGGTGAATCCGATCCCGCCAAGGCCGCCGACGCCCTGCTGGACCTGGGCGTGGAACTGGCGATCGTCAAACAGGGCCCACGCGGCGTACTGGGCAAGACCAAGCACAGCGCCGTCACCGTGCCTCCCAACGAGGTGGACGTGGTCAACGGTCTGGGCGCCGGGGATGCCTTCGGCGGCAGCCTGATCCACGGCCTGCTGCACGGCTGGCCGCTGCAGAAGACGCTGCGCTACGCCAACGCCGCGGGCGCGATCGTCGCGTCCCGGCTCGAATGCTCGACCGCGATGCCGACCGCCGCCGAGGTGGCCACGCTGGCCGAGCAAACCGCGGTGGGTGCCGCCAATGCCTGAGGGCTGCCCGGCCGGCGACTACGCGCGGATCACCGAACTACGCGTCAACGATCCCGCGGCGATCGCACGGGCCTGGCAGGCGCGCACCACCCGCCCCGTGGCACGCGACGACGGCCGGCTGATGATCGTCGCCGCCGACCATCCGGCCCGCGGGGCGCTGGCGGTCGGCGCCCGCTCGACGGCGATGAACAGCCGGACCGACCTGTTGGACCGGTTGCGCGCCGCGCTGGCCGATCCCGGTGTGGACGGTGTGCTGGCCACCGCCGACATTCTCGACGACCTGGTCCTGTTGGGCGCCCTGGACGACAAGGTGGTGTTCTCGTCGTTCAACCGCGGCGGGCTGGCCGGGTCCGTGTTCGAACTCGACGACCGGATGACCGGCGCGACCGCGGCCGCCACCGCGGCGGCCAAGATGAACGGCGGAAAGATGTTGTGCCGCATCGACCTCGACGATCCCGGCACCGTCTCGACCATGGCGGCCTGCGCGCAGGCCGTCGACGAACTCGCCGCGCACGGCCTGATCGCCATGCTCGAACCGTTCATCTCCAGCCGGGTGGCCGGCAAGGTGTGCAACGACCTGCGCCCCGACGCCGTCATCAAGTCCGTGCACATCGCCCAGGGTCTGGGCTCGACGTCGGCCTACACCTGGATGAAGCTGCCCGTCGTCGACGAGATGGAGCGGGTCATGCAGTCCACCACGCTGCCGACACTGCTGCTCGGCGGCGATCCCGCCGACCCGGACCAGGCCTTCGCCAGCTGGGAGAAGGCGCTGGCGCTGCCGTCGGTGCGCGGCCTGATCGTGGGCCGCACCCTGTTGTATCCCCCCGACGACGATGTCAGTTCGGCGGTGGCGACCGCCGTGGCGATGGTGAGGTAGACCGTGCACAGCAAGCTCTACATTCCGGCCGGCAGCGCAACCGAATCCGCCGGTCCGCCCTATCTCGTCGACATCACCCCGGAGTCCGCGGGCTGGGCGGAGTCCAGCCTGCAGGTGGTGGACCTGTCCGCCGCGCAGCAGATCGACTTGCGGACCGGCGACACCGAGGTGATGATCCTGCCGCTGGCCGGCGGCGGCTCGGTCGAATGCGGGCGCGAGCAGTTCGAATTGTCCCCCCGCGCTTCGGTGTTCGACGGCCCGGCCGACATGGTCTACCTCGGCATCGGCCAGCACTACACGCTGGCCGGAACCGGCCGGTTCGCCGTCTGCGGCGCCCGGGCCGGCACGTCGTTTCCCAACCGTCGGGTCGCGGCCGGCCAGGTGGCCGTGGAACTGCGCGGCGCGGGTAACTGCAGCCGCCAGGTACACAATTTCGGCACCGCAACCGCCTTCGAGGCGGATTCGCTGATCGCCTGCGAGGTCATCACGCCCGGCGGGAACTGGTCGAGCTATCCGGCGCACAAGCACGACGAGAACACCGAGTTCGAAACCCAGCTCGAGGAGATCTACTACTTCGAGATCGCCGACAGCCCCGCCGGCACACCGGGATTCGGCTACCACCGGGTGTACGGCACACCCGAGCGTCCGATCGAGGTGCTCGAGGAGGTGCGCTCCGGCGATGTGGTGCTGGTCCCGCACGGCTACCACGGCCCGTCCATCGCCGCACCGGGACACCACATGTACTACCTGAATGTGATGGCCGGTTCCGGACCGGAACGCGCCTGGCGCATCTGCGACGACCCCGACCACACGTGGCTGCGCAGCAGTTGGGAACACCAGGACGTCGATCCTCGACTGCCCTTCACCGCGTCCGACACCCGAGGAGGATGACCGTGGTCTCCACCGCGCCCAAGTCGCCCGAGCAGCTCGCCGACGCCGAAGACCGGGTTCGGCTCACCGTGGCGCAGGCCACCGTGCGGTTCCTGGGCAATCAGTACGTCGAACGCGATGGGGTACGGCAGAAGTTCTTCGCCGGCTGCTTCGGCATCTTCGGCCACGGCAACGTCGCCGGCATCGGGCAGGCGCTGCTGCAGGACGAGGTCGAATCCCACGCGGCGGGTTCGGCGCCGAACCTGCGGTATGTGCTGGCGCGCAACGAGCAGGCGATGGTGCACAGCGCGGTGGCCTACGCGCGGCAGGCCGACCGGCTGCAGACCTGGGCCGTGACCGCGAGCGTGGGGCCCGGTTCGACCAACATGCTCACCGGGGCGGCGCTGGCGACGATCAACCGGTTGCCCGTGCTGTTGCTGCCGTCGGACACCTTCGCCACCCGGGTCAGCGCCCCGGTGCTGCAGGAACTCGAACTCCCGGGCAGCGGCGACGTCACCGTCAACGATGCCTTCCGGCCGCTGTCGCGATACTTCGATCGGGTGTCGCGGCCCGAACAGTTGCCGGCGGCGTTGCTGGGTGCGATGCGGGTCCTCACCGACCCCGCCGAGACCGGAGCCGCGACGGTGGCGCTGCCGCAAGACGTCCAGGCCGAGGCGTTCGACTGGCCGGTGTCGCTGTTCGCCGAGCGCACCTGGCACATCGGGCGCCCGCTGCCGGACCGCGCGGCGTTGCTGCGCGCGGCCGACGTGATCCGAGCGGCGGCGGCGCCGCTGATCATCGCCGGTGGCGGCGTCATTTATGCCGAGGCCACCGAAGCCCTGGCCGCCCTGGCGGCGCGCACCGGCATCCCGGTGGGCGAAACCCAGGCGGGTAAGGGATCGCTGACCCATGACCATCCCCAGTCGGTCGGGGCCATCGGATCCACCGGCACCACCGCGGCCAACGCGCTGGCCAGCGAGGCCGACGTGGTCATCGGGATCGGCACCCGCTTCAGCGATTTCACCACCGCATCGCGGACCGCGTTCAACAACCCGGGAGTCCGATTCGTCAACATCAACGTGGCGTCGTTGGACTCGGTGAAACAAGGTGGGGTCAGTGTGGTCGCCGACGCCCGCGAGGCACTCGCCGCCCTGAACGACGCGCTCGGTGACTACACGGTCGGCGAGGCCTACCGCGCGCGCACCGCCGCGCTGATCGCGGACTGGAACGACACCGCCGCGGCGGCCTGCGCGGTGACCGACGCCGCGCCACTGAATCAGAACCAGGTGATCGGACTGGTCAACGCCCTGTCCGAACCGCGCGACGTGGTGGTGTGCGCCGCCGGTTCGATGCCCGGGGACCTGCACAAGCTGTGGCGCACGCGCGACCGCAAGGGCTATCACGTCGAGTACGGCTATTCGTGCATGGGTTACGAGATCGCCGGGGGTATCGGCGTGCGGATGGCCGCGCCGGACCGCGACGTCTTCGTGATGGTCGGCGACGGCTCGTACTTGATGATGGCCACCGAGTTGGCGACCGCGGTCCAGGAAGGCGTCAAGATCATCGCGGTGCTCGTCCAGAATCACGGATTTGCCTCGATCGGCGGACTGTCGGAGTCGCTGGGCTCGCAGCGCTTCGGCACCGCCTACCGCTACCGCGGCACCGACGGCCGACTCGACGGAGACAAGCTCCCGGTGGACCTCGCGGCCAACGCCGCGAGCCTGGGCGCCGACGTCATCCGGGTCACCACCGGGGCCGAATTTGCCGAGGCCGTCAAGACTGCCAAGGCCAGCGAACGCACCACCGTGATCCACGTGGAGACCGATCCGAGGGTCTCGGCACCCGACAGCCATTCCTGGTGGGATGTCCCGGTCAGCGCGGTCTCGACGCTCGAGTCCACCCAGCGCGCCCGGGCCCGCTACGCGGACTGGAAGCGGGTCCAGCGTCCGCTGATCAGACCCGCCGACGGGTGACGGCGCGCTGACCTCGGCGACCGTCGCCGGCTCGGGCGCCCACATGGCCGCTCGCGGCGTGTCGGCCGGCCGACAGACCCGGGCATTGCGTCCGAGCGATTCCGATACCGCCGACGGACCGCGATCCGCTCCGGCAGTGCACAACGTCGCGATAGTGTGCACCGGCGCGCGGGCGACGATGGCGTCACAGTGGCCACCGAACCGGGGCCGAAGTCGCTTACCAGCAAACTCTCCACAGAGAGAAACACACCGCAAAATCCGGCAATTTGTGACACATGTCACAATCAGAACCACATGTGACGTGCTGCCCTTTTTCGCCCTACCTGCTCGTTGAACGCCCAGCGCAGGGCCAAAAACGCGCTGTGCCCCCAAACTCGCGGCGATCGTCGGGGACCGTGCCTAGGAATGCCCTGCAACTCTGTTATATGGTCTAACGGGTCCGTCTGCCGGGCTAATCTGCGGTGATTCAATAAGGCAAATAGCTCGACGTAAGGGTGCATGTGGCACGGCCAACGGTGTGGAGAGTCCAATGTTCAGTCTGCTGAAGCGCGTGTGGATCCCACTGGTGATTGTGGTGGTCTTGGTGGTCGGCGGACTGACGGTCTCACGAATCCGAACCTTCTTCGGAGCGCAGAGCGACATCGGCACGTCCACCCCCATCGAGGACACCGAACCCTTCGATCCCAAGGTCGTGACCTATGAGATCTGGGGCAACGGGACCTACGCCGACATCAACTACCTCGACCTCGACGCCGAGCCGCAGCGGGTGGACGGCGCGAGCCTGCCGTGGACGTTGCGACTCGAATCGACCGCACCCTCGGTGTTCCCGAACGTGGTCGCCCAGGGCGACAGCAGTTCGATCACCTGCCGCATCACCGTCGACGACGAAATCAAGGACGAGAAGACCACCACCGGCGTGAGCGCCCAGACCTTCTGCTTGGTGAAATCCGCATGAGTTCCCCCCTCAACGATCCGCCCACCGACTCGTTCGCCGCGGTGAACACCACTCGCGGGCGGCTGGCCCGACTGGTCCGCACGATGGCCGTGCCGATCCTCCTCGGCTGGGTCGCCTTGGTCGTCCTGCTCAACGTCACCGTGCCGCAGCTCGAAACGGTCGGGCAGATGCGCTCGGTGTCGATGTCGCCCGACGAGGCGCCGTCGGTGATCGCGATGAAGCGGGTCGGGCAGGTCTTCGAGGAGTTCGACTCCAACAGCTCCGCGATGATCGTGCTCGAGTCCGAGGACCAGCTGGGCTACGAGGCCCACACGTACTACGACGAGATCATCGACAAGCTCGAAGCCGACACCAAGCACATCGAACACGTGCAGGACTTCTGGGGCGACCCGCTGACCGCAAGTGGTGCGCAGAGCCCCGACGGCAAGGCCGCCTACGTGCAGGTCTACACCGCCGGTAACCAGGGTGAGGCGCTGGCCAACGAGTCGGTCGAAGCGGTGCAGGACATCGTCGCCAGCGTCGAGGCCCCGGCCGGCGTGCAGGCCTACGTCACCGGACCGGCCGCGTTGGCTGCCGACCAGCAGATCGCCGGCGACCGCAGCATGCGGACCATCGAGGCATTGACCTTCGTCGTGATCATCACGATGCTGCTGCTGGTCTACCGGTCGATCACCACGGTGTTGCTGACGCTCGTGATGGTCGTGCTGTCGCTGATGTCGGCCCGCGGCGTGGTGGCCTTCCTCGGATATCACGAGATCATCGGGCTCTCCACCTTTGCCACCAGTTTGCTCGTCACGTTGGCGATTGCGTTGTCCACGGACTACGGCATCTTCCTGACCGGTAGATATCAGGAAGCGCGAGCCTCGGGCGAGGACCGAGAACAGGCCTACTACACCATGTTCCGGGGCACCGCCCACGTCATTGTCGGCTCGGGCATGACGATCGCCGGCGCGATGCTCTGCCTGCATTTCACCCGGATGCCGTATTTCCAGAGCCTGGGCGTCCCCCTGGCGGTCGGCATGACCGTGGTGGTCTTCACCGGTCTGACGCTGGGTTCGGCCATCATCACGGTGGCGAGCAAGTTCGGCAATCTATTGGAACCCAAACGCGCGCTGCGGGTTCGGGGTTGGCGCAAGGTCGGTGCCGCGGTGGTCCGCTGGCCCGGCCCCATCCTGGTCGCCTCGATCGCGTTGTCGTTGATCGGCCTGCTGACGCTGCCCGGCTACATCACGAACTACAACGACCGCAATTACCTGCCCGATGACCTGCCGGCCAACGTCGGCTACGCGGCCGCCGACCGGCACTTCTCCCAGGCGCGCATGAACCCCGAGTTGCTGTTGATCGAAAGCGATCACGACCTACGCAACTCGTCGGACTTCCTGGTCATCGACAAGATCGCCAAGAGCATCTTCCGGGTCCCCGGCGTGGGGCGGGTGCAGGCCATCACCCGCCCGCAGGGCACCCCCATCGAGCACACGTCGATCCCGTTCCAGATCTCCATGCAGGGCGTCACGCAGAAGATGAACGAGAAGTACCAGCAGGACATGATGGCCAACATGTTGATGCAGGCCGACGACATGCAGACGACCATCGACAACATGGAGGAGATGCAGGCCATCACCGTCCAGATGGCCGAGACCACCCACAGCATGGTCACCAAGATGAAGACGATGACGTTGGACATCGCCGAATTGCGGGACAACATCTCGAATTTCGACGACTTCTTCCGGCCCATCCGTAACTACTTCTACTGGGAACCGCACTGCTACAACATCCCGGTCTGCTGGTCGATCCGCTCGATCTTCGACACCCTCGACGGCATCGACACCATGACCGACAACATCCAGGACCTCATGCCCGACATGGAGCGCCTGGACGAGTTGATGCCGCAGATGGTGGCGATCATGCCTTCGATGGTCGAGACCATGAAGAACATGAAGACCTACATGCTGACCATGTACCAGAGCCAAAAGGGCCTGCAGGACCAGATGTCAGCCATGCAGGAGAATTCGACCGCCATGGGCAAGGCCTTTGACGAATCGAAGAACGACGACTCGTTCTATCTGCCGCCGGAGACCTTCGAGAACCCGGACTTCAAACGCGGCATGAAGATGTTCCTGTCCCCCAACGGACATTCGGTGCGCTTCATCATCAGCCACGAGGGCGACCCGATGAGCCCCGAGGGCATCAAGCACATCGACGCGATCAAGTTGGCCGCCAAGGAGGCGATCAAGGGCACCCCACTGGAGGGGTCCAATATCTACCTCGGCGGGACCGCCGCGACCTTCAAGGACATGCAGGAGGGCGCGAACTACGACCTGATGATCGCCGGTATCGCCGCCGCGTGCCTGATCTTCATCATCATGTTGCTGATCACGCGGGCCATCGTGGCCGCGGCCGTGATCGTCGGCACCGTGATCTTCTCCCTCGGTAGCGCGTTCGGCATCTCGGTGCTGATCTGGCAGCACCTGATCGGCATCGAGTTGCACTGGATGGTGTTACCGATGGCGCTCATTGTGCTGTTGGCCGTCGGCGCCGACTACAACCTGCTGCTGGTGGCGCGAATCAAGGAAGAGATCCACGCCGGACTCAACACCGGAATCATCCGCGCCATGGGCGGCAGTGGCTCCGTGGTGACCTCCGCCGGCCTGGTGTTCGCCTTCACGATGATGTCGATGGCGATCAGCGAACTCGTCGTGATCGGACAGGTCGGCACCACTATCGGGATGGGCCTGCTGTTCGATACCCTGGTGATCCGCGCGTTCATGACACCGTCGATCGCCGCCCTGCTGGGCAAGTGGTTCTGGTGGCCGCAACGCGTTCGCCAGCGGCCACTTCCGTCAGCGTGGCCCAAGCCGCAGAGCGAGGAGACGGCATCGGTCTGACCGGACCCGAACGCCCCTGGATGTCGACGTAGGAGAACATGCACATGATCTCGATCAAGACCTCTCTTTCCGCCTTCGCGGTCGCCGGCGCGCTCACCGCGGCATCGCTGGGACTCGGTGCCGCGGTGGCCATCGCCGGCCCGGTGCCGCCCCCGCCGGTACCCGCACCCCCGCCGGGCGAGGTGCCGCCGCACTGGGCCCCGCCGAAGCCCGCCGAGTTCTGGAACGGCGAACCCGTTGTTTGGATCTCGGGCTGGGGCGGACGCTGGGGCGTCTGGAAAAACGGCTACTTCATCCCGCTGACGTCGAACCCCGTCACGGGTGGCGGCTAGCCAACTCCCCCACCAACCGAACTCGCACACCAAAAAACCGTGGGCCCCGACTTTCGTCGGGGCCCACGGTTTTAGGTTGTCGAGGAGCTACTTCATCCAGGTCCACACCGACGGATCGCTGACGGGGTACTCGTTGCACACATCGGTCGCGTGCGCCACGACACCCTTGTTGTTGAAGAACAGCTTCGCCCAGTTACCCCAGCGGGTGGCCATCTGCTCGTAGTAGACGTTGGTCGCGGTGTTCTCCGAATACTGCCGGCGGCCCGGGTAATCGAGCGAGAAGAACCAGTAGATGCGATCCCGCGCGCCCTGCTGAACGTCCAGCGGGCGGTTGTTGTAGTCGATCATGTAGCGCTCGTAGTACACCGGGCTGGTGTCGCGCGCCGCCGCCATGTACTGGTCGACCGTGCATGTCGTCTTGAGGATCCGGTTCGGGATCGGATAGTTGTCCGTGGAGTCGGCCGTGGCCAGACCCGGCGCGGTCGCGAGGACGGTACCGGCGGCCATGGTGGCCACCGCCGCGCGCAGCATGACCTTGGATCGCTTGAGGTTGAACATCACGTCTCCAGACGATTTAGGGGTGGAGGATCAGCCGACGCGCTCAGCCGGCAGGCCGGGCCCCGACGGAGCGGCAGGCGGCGGCACGGGTTGGCCCGCAGCCTGCTGCAGAACGTACTGCTTGGCCGGGCAGTAGATCGGAATGGCCAAGCCCAGGAACTGCCAGGCCTGCTCGGTGGTGCTGTCCCGCTTCAGCTGCTCCGACACGAATTCCGCGGACGCATACGCGTCCGGGTCCAGACCGCGGTCCAGCCGTTTGCACGCAATCTTAGCGATCCAGGCGTTGTAGTCCTTCTGCCCGTAGATGCCGTGAATATGCAGCGCATTGGTGAAGTCGGTATCGGGATCGGCGTGCGCCGGCGCGGCCAAACCCACCGCCACAGCAACAGCGGCAAACGCTATCGTGACTGCCTTCATGCGGTTGATCTTAGCTTGCCTAACCCAGTGCTGTGTCCCTAACCCCACCGAACTTCGGCACCCTAGGCTGGACCCATGACGCTGCCGAAACACTCCCACCTCGATGCCCGAGCCGACCTCAACGAGGCCGACGTTGTCATCTCCGGGCGCGAGGGCGAGGCCGCCGGCGTCAAGGCGGTGCTGGTGTCCCTGCAGCGGGCCTGGAAGCAGATGGGGCTGGCGCGGACGGCCGCGACGCTGTTCCGACTCAACCAACGCCACGGCTTCGACTGCCCCGGCTGCGCCTGGCCCGAAGAACCCGGTGGCCGCAAGCTCGCCGAGTTCTGCGAGAACGGCGCGAAGGCCGTCGCCGAGGAAGCCACCAAGCGCACCCTCGACCCCGAGTTCTTCGCCCGGCACTCGGTGGCCGACCTGGCCGACCGGCCCGAGTACTGGCTGTCCCAGCAGGGCCGGATCACCCATCCGATGGTGTTGCGGCCCGGCGATACGCATTACCGACCCATCACCTGGGACGAGTCCTACCGCGTGATCGCCGACCACCTCAACGCCCTCGACCACCCGGATCAGGCGGTGTTCTACACCTCCGGTCGCACCAGCAACGAGGCCGCGTTCCTCTATCAATTGTTGGTGCGCAGCTTCGGCACCAACAACCTGCCGGATTGTTCGAACATGTGTCACGAGTCCTCCGGGACGGCCCTGACCGAATCGATCGGGATCGGCAAGGGTTCGGTGAGCGTGCTCGACCTCGAGCACGCCGACTGCATCCTGATCGCCGGCCAGAACCCCGGCACCAACCATCCGCGCATGCTGTCCGTGCTGGAGAAGGCAAAAGCCAACGGCGCCAAGATCATTGCGGTGAACCCGCTGCCGGAGGCGGGACTGATGCGGTTCAAGGACCCGCAGAAGGTCCACGGGGTCGTCGGGCACGGAGTGTCGATCGCCGACGAGTTCGTGCAGATCCGCCTCGGCGGCGACATGGCGCTGTTCGCCGGGCTGGGCCGGCTGCTGCTCGAAGCCGACGAAAAGGCCGGCGCCGCCTCCAGTGTCCTGGACCGCGAGTTCATCGACGCCCACTGCGCGGGCTTCGACGAGTACGCGGCCCAGACCCGGGCCGTGGACCTCGACACGGTCACCGAGGCCACCGGGGTACCGCGCGCGCAGTTGGAACGCGTCGCCCAGATGCTGATCGACTCCGAGCGCACCGTGTTCTGCTGGGCCATGGGTCTCACGCAGCATCGGCATGCGGTGGCCACCATCGGCGAGGCCACCAACGTGCTGCTGATGCGCGGCATGATCGGTAAGCCCGGCGCCGGGGTCTGTCCGGTCCGCGGACATTCCAACGTCCAAGGCGACCGGACGATGGGCATCTGGGAACGGATGCCCGCGGCGTTCCACGACGCACTCGACGCCCGGTTCGGCATCACCACACCGCGCAAGGACGGCTTCGACACCGTCGATGCCATCCGCGCGATGCGCGACAAGCGCGCCAAGACGTTCATCGGGATGGGCGGCAACTTCGTCTCCGCCAGCCCCGACACCGAGGTCACCGAGGCCGCCCTGCGCGGGTGCGAGTTGACCGTGCAGATCTCCACCAAGCTCAACCGCAGCCACGTGGTCCACGGCCGCACCGCGCTGATTCTGCCCACCCTGGGCCGCACCGACCGCGATATTCAGCTGAGCGGCAAACAGCTGGTCTCCGTGGAGGATTCGATGTCCGTGGTGCACCTGTCCCAGGGTCGCCTGCGCCCGGCCGGCGACGAACTGCGCAGCGAGGTGGCCATCGTCTGCCAGCTGGCCCGCACGGTGCTGGGCGCTGACCATCCCGTGCCGTGGGAATCGTTCATCGCCAACTACGACGTGATCCGCGACGCCATCGCCGACGTGGTGCCCGGCTGCGCCGACTACAACACCAAGGTCCGCCAACCCGACGGTTTCCAGCTCCCCCACCCACCGCGGGACTCCCGCGAATTCCACACCGCCACAGGAAAAGCCAACTTCTCGGTGAATCCACTCGAATGGGTGCCCGTCCCGCCGGGACGGCTGGTGCTGCAAACCCTGCGCAGCCACGACCAGTACAACACCACCATCTACGGTCTCGATGACCGCTACCGCGGCGTCAAGGGCGGGCGCAGGGTCGTCTTCGTCAACCCGACCGACATCGCCGCGCTGGGCATTCACGACGGCGCCCGCGTCGACCTGGTCTCGGAGTTCACCGGGGCCGACGGCACGATGCAGGAGCGGCACGCCAAAGATTTTCTGGTGGTGCCGTTTTCGACGCCGGTGGGCAACGCCGCCGCGTACTACCCCGAGACCAACCCGCTGGTACCGCTGGATCACACCGCGGCCAAATCGAACACCCCGGTGTCCAAGGCCGTCGTCATTCGGCTGGAACCGGCGGCGGGAACGTCATGGGACGGGTAACCACCCGGCGACGGGTATCGCACCTGTCGTCGACGCAGAGCACCCAGCGGCCCGAGACGCTGGTCGTCGAGGAGCCGCTGGAGATCCGGCTCAACGGCACGCCGCTGACGGTGACCATGCGCACCCCCGGCTCGGATGTCGAACTGGCGCAGGGCTTTCTGCTCACCGAGGGCATCATCGGTGGCCGCGACGACGTGGCCACCGTGCGGTACTGCCGCGGCGAGGTCGACGGCGCCAACACCTACAACGTTCTCGACGTCACCCTGGCGCCCGAAGTGCCGCTGCCCGAGGTGGACATGCGCCGCAACTTCTACGCCACCTCGTCGTGCGGGGTCTGCGGCAAGGCCGCACTGGACGCGATCGCGACGGTGAGCAGGCACGGCCCCGGGGACGATCCCACCGTCGTGGCCAGTGCCACCCTGGCCGATCTGCCCCATCAGTTGCGCCGCGCGCAGAAGGTGTTCGCGAGCACCGGCGGCCTGCACGGGGCGGGACTGTTCACCGCCGACGGGGAACTCCTGGCCGTCCGCGAGGACATCGGCCGGCACAACGCCGTCGACAAGGTTTTGGGTTGGGGCTTGGAACAGAACCGGATTCCGCTGTCGGGCACGGTTCTGCTGGTCAGCGGCCGCGCCTCGTTCGAACTGACGCAGAAGGCGGTGATGGCCGGGGTGCCGCTGCTGGCCGCGGTTTCGGCGCCGTCGTCGCTGGCCGTGGACCTGGCCCGGCAGTCCGGGCTGACCCTGGTGGCGTTCCTGCGCGGCGACTCGATGAACATCTACAGCCGGCCCGATCGCATCGAACGCGGCTGAAACTCGCGGGCTAGAGCCGGTTAGGCGCTCTTCTCGCGACGCTCGGCCCGCGGGGGCTTGCGCGGCACGATCGTCGGCAGCACGTTGTCCTGCACGGTCTCCTTGGTCACCACGACCTTGGCGACATCGTCACGGCTGGGGATGTCGTACATCGCCGGCTGCAGCACCTCTTCCATGATGGCGCGCAGACCACGGGCACCGGTGCCCCGCAGGATCGCCTGGTCGGCGATGGCCTCGAGGGCCTCCGGCGTCATCTCCAGCTCGACGCCGTCCATCTCGAAGAGCCTGGTGTACTGCTTGACCAGAGCGTTCTTCGGGGTGGACAGGATCTGCACCAGGGATTCCTTGTCCAGGTTGGTCACCGACGCGACGACCGGCAGGCGGCCGATGAACTCCGGAATCAACCCGAACTTGATCAGGTCCTCGGGCATCACCTCGGAGAAGTGGTCCTGGGTGTCGATCTCGGCCTTGGAGTGCACCTCGGCGCCGAAGCCCAGTCCGCGCTTGCCGACCCGGTCGGAGACGATCTTCTCCAGGCCCGCGAACGCACCCGCCACGATGAACAACACGTTGGTGGTGTCGATCTGGATGAACTCCTGATGCGGGTGCTTGCGTCCACCCTGTGGGGGCACCGAAGCCTGGGTGCCCTCGAGGATCTTCAGCAGCGCCTGCTGGACGCCTTCGCCGGAGACATCGCGGGTGATCGACGGGTTCTCGCTCTTGCGGGCGATCTTGTCGACCTCATCGATGTAGATGATGCCGGTCTCGGCGCGCTTGACGTCGTAGTCGGCGGCCTGGATCAGCTTCAGCAGGATGTTCTCGACGTCCTCGCCCACATAGCCGGCCTCGGTCAGCGCCGTCGCATCCGCGATGGCAAACGGGACATTGAGCATCTTGGCCAGCGTCTGCGCCAGATACGTCTTGCCGCAGCCGGTCGGGCCGAGCATCAGGATGTTGGACTTGGCCAGTTCGACGGGCTCGGACCGCGAGTCGCGGCCGCCCTTCTCGCCGGCCTGGATGCGCTTGTAGTGGTTGTAGACGGCCACCGCCAGCGTGCGCTTGGCGGTGTCCTGGCCAATCACATAACCCTCGAGGAAGTCGCGGATCTCGGCCGGCTTCGGCAGCTCATCGAGCTTGACGTCGTCGGCGTCGGCCAGTTCCTCCTCGATGATCTCGTTGCACAGGTCGATGCATTCGTCACAGATGTAGACGCCGGGCCCCGCAATGAGCTTCTTGACCTGCTTCTGACTCTTTCCGCAGAACGAGCACTTCAGCAGATCACCGCCGTCTCCGATGCGCGCCATAGTGGTGGTGTCCTACTTCCTGTAGCCGAATGTCGGTAGGTCTTCATCCCGACGCTACCCGCTACGACTGGTAAGGGGCGACCGATAAAGCGAATAGCGCCGGTGGGATTCCTCTGTGGCACGAAACATAGCGCCTCGAGTGCCCCGGGGGGTGCGCAACGCGCTGCCGTGTCCCTGGCGTGTCGCCGCAGTTATCCGAATGGGATGAGCGGCGCGCGCCCGGGGTCAGGCAGTTTGCGCGGAGAGCTTGCGGTACTCCAACACGGTGTCGATGATCCCGTACTCCTTGGCATCCGCCGCGGTGAGGATCTTGTCCCGGTCGGTGTCCTTGCGGATCTGCTCCGGGGACTTGCCCGTGTGGCGGGCCAGCGTGGTGTCCATCAGGCTGCGCATCCGCTCGATCTCGGCGGCCTGGATCTCCAGGTCGGAGACCTGACCCTGGATGGCTCCACCGACGGCCGGCTGATGGATCAGCACCCGCGCGTTCGGCAGTGCCATCCGCTTGCCGGGGGTACCCGCGGCCAGCAGCACCGCCGCCGCCGAGGCCGCCTGGCCCAGGCAGACGGTCTGGATGTCGGCCCGGACGTACTGCATGGTGTCGTAGATCGCCATCAGCGAGGTGAACGAGCCACCCGGGGAGTTGATGTACATGGTGATGTCGCGGTCGGGATCCAGCGACTCCAGCACCAGCAGCTGGGCCATGATGTCGTTGGCCGACGCGTCGTCCACCTGCACGCCGAGGAAGATGATGCGTTCCTCGAAGAGCTTGTTGTACGGGTTGGACTCCTTGACGCCGAAGCTGGAGTGCTCGATGAACGACGGCAGGATGTAGCGGGCTTGCGGCTGGTGCACGGCGGCGCCGTGGGCAGACTGGGTCATGAGGCACTCCCGTTCAGGTGGGCGCGGGTGATGATGTGGTCCACGAAGCCGTATTCCAGGGCTTCCTGCGAGGTGAACCACCGGTCGCGGTCGGCGTCGGTTTCGATCCGCTCCAGGGTCTGGCCGGTGAACTCGGCGTTGAGCCGGTTCATCTCCTTCTTGGTCAGCGCGAACTGCTCGGCCTGGATGGCGATGTCGGCGGCGCTGCCACCGATACCGGCCGACGGCTGGTGCATCATGATCCGCGCGTGCGGCAGCGCGAAGCGCTTGCCCTTGGTGCCGGCCGCGAGCAGGAACTGCCCCATCGACGCCGCCAGCCCCATCGCATAGGTGGCCACCTCACACGGCGCCAGCACCATGGTGTCGTAGATGGCCATGCCGGCGGTCACGGAGCCGCCCGGCGAGTTGATGTAGAGGTTGATGTCCTTGGTCGGATCCTCGGCCGCAAGCAGCAGAATCTGCGCGCAGAGCCGATTAGCGATGTCGTCGTCGACCTGGGTGCCCAGGAAGATGATCCGCTCGGCCAGCAACCGCTCATAGACCGAATCGGTGAGGTTCAGCCCCATGCCACCGGAACGCATGTCAGTCACGACGGGTTACCTGCTTTCTCGTAGGGGTATTGCACGACACTAACCAACCAGCGGCGCCGCGCGTTCCGCAGGAGGCGCCCTTTCGCTGTGGGCGTTATTTCGCCTCGGCGTCCTCGGAGTCGGCGTCAGCGCTTTCGGCCGCCGCCGAGTCGTCCTCGGAAACGTCCTCGGAGTCCTCTTCGCCGTCCGCGGTGCCGAAGAACTCGGTGGTGTCGATGACGGTGCCGTCGGTGTCGGTGACGGTGGCCGCCTCGACCACCGCGGCCACGGTCAGGCCGCGGCGGACATCGGCGTACATCGCGGGCAGCTGGTTGTTCTGCTGCAGCACCTGGATGAGCTGCTGGGGCTCGATGCCGTACTGACGCGACATCAGCACCAGCCGCTCGGTGATGTCGTTCTGGCCGACCTGGATCTCCAGATCGTCGGCCAGCGCGTCCATCAGCAGCTGGGTTTTGACGGCCTTCTCGGCGTTGGTGCGGGTGTCGGCGTCGAACTCCTCGCGCGAGCTGCCCTGCTCCTTGAGCGCTTCCTCGAACTTGGCCTCGTCGTGGTCCAGTCCGTGGATCGCGCTGTGCAGAGTGTCGTCGACCTGGGCCTGCACGATGTTCTCCGGCAGCGGCACCTCGACCTGCTCGAGCAGCGTTTCCAGCGCGCTGTCCCGGATCTTCTCGGCCTGCTGGATGCGCTTGAGCCGCTTGACCTGCTCGGTCAGGTCGGCCTTGAGCTCGTCGATGGTGTCGAATTCGCTTGCCAGCTGCGCGAACTCGTCGTCGGCCTCGGGCAGCTCCCGCACCTTCACCGACCCCACGGCGACGGTGACCTCGGCCTCCTGGCCGGCGTGCGGCCCGGCGACCAGCGTCGTGGTGAACGTCTTGGTCTCCCCCGCCGACAGCCCGATCAGCGCCTCGTCGAGGCCCTCGATGAGCTGTCCGGAACCGACCTCGTGGGACAGCCCTTCGGTCTTGGCCTCGGGGACGTCCTCGCCGTCGACCGTGGCCGACAGGTCGATCGAGACGAAGTCACCTTCGGCGATGGGACGCTCGACGCCGGTCAGCGTGCCGAAGCGGGCACGCAGCGACTGCAGTTCCTTGTCGACGTCCTCGTCGGTGATCTCGATCGGGTCCACCGTGATCTTCAGTGCGCTCAGGTCCGGCAGCGTGATCTCGGGACGGACGTCGACCTCGGCGGTGAAGACCAGCTCTTCGCCGTCCTCGATCTTGGTGATCTCGATCTCGGGCTGGCCGAGCGGCTTGAGGTCGGTGGTGGTGACGGCTTCGCTGTAGCGGCTCGGCAGCGCGTCGTTGACGACCTGCTCGAGCACCGCGCCGCGGCCGACGCGGGCCTCCAGCAGCTTGCGCGGCGCCTTGCCCGGCCGGAAGCCCGGCATCCGGACCTGCTTGGCCAGCTCCTTGAACGCGCGATCGAAATCGGGTTCGAGCTCAGCAAACGGCACCTCCACATTCAGGCGTACCCGAGTGGGGCTCAACTGCTCGACGGTGCTCTTCACGGGTGCTCCTAAAACGTCTGTGTTCTTCCGGGTGGTGCTCTGGTCGGGGTGACAGGATTTGAACCTGCGGCCTTCCGCTCCCAAAGCGGATGCGCTACCAAGCTGCGCTACACCCCGATCCGGCCTTCAACGTAGTCAAAAGCCCTCGGCATCCTACGGCCTACATGCGGGCCAAGGCCAAGTCACAGCGGACAGCCGGGATCTGTCCTGGACCGGATTGGATATGATCTTGGCCGGGCCGTACAGTTTTGGCTCGAGCAGTACACGCGGGCGTAGCTCAATGGTAGAGCCCTAGTCTTCCAAACTAGCTACGCGGGTTCGATTCCCGTCGCCCGCTCCAGGAAACCAACAGGTCAGGCCGTTTTTGCGGCCTGACCTGTTGTTTTGCCGGGCCGGATTGGCAGCGCTACACCGCCTTGGCCTCGACCACGCTGAACGGCGAGGCCGTCGGGACCACCCGGGTCATCCGGAATCCGGCGCGCTGCAACACCGCCCGGTACTCGTCGGCCGTCCGCTCGCGCGCCGCGAGATTGACGAGCATCTCCAGATCGGTCCACTTTCCGGGAAATGCCCGCTGATGCGCCGGGATCACGGCTTCGACCAAGGCCAGCGTGGTTCCCGCAGCAACCGCGGCCCGGACGTTGCCCAGGATCGTGACGGCCTCGTCGTCGGGCCAGTCGTGGATGATGCTCTTCAGCACGTAGAGGTCGCCGCCCCCGGGTGCGGCCTCGAAGAAGGATCCGCCCTCGATGCGGACCCGGTCGGCCACACCGTGTTCCTGCAGCAGGGCCGGCGCGCCGTCGACCACCGAAGGCAGGTCGTAGAGCACGCCGCGGGATGCCGGTGTCGCGGCCAGGATGGCGGCCAGCAGTCGGCCGTGGCCGCCGCCGACGTCGACGATCGTCGGGTAGGGGGTGAAGTCGTAGGCCGCCAGGACGGGCGCGATCGCCAATTCCGAGATGCTTGTCATCGCGTCGTTGAAGATCCCCGAGAGTCGGGGCTCTTCCAGGAGGTACTCGAAGCTCGGCTTGCCCCGCAACGCGGGAACGACGGCGTCGCCGGTGCGGACCGCGGTCGCGAGATGGCTCCAGTGCTCGCGGTGTTCGGGCGACCCCACGAACCGCGCCATTCCGGCGACGGACACCGGCGCATCGCGGCGCAGTGCGTCGGCCAGTGGGTTGAGGGCGTAGCGACCGTCGCGCCGCTGCTTGAAGATGCCCTCGCCGATCAGGGCCCGCAGCAACCGACCCAACGCGTCGGGGTCCGCCTCGACGCGGCGGGCCAACTCGTCGATCGGCAGCGGTCCGTCGGCCAGTGCGTCGGCGACACCCAACTCGGCGGCCACGGTGATGCCCTGGGCTACCCAGGCGCTGAAGATCAACTCCAACATCGCCGCCGGTGCCGGTGCGCTGCGTTGATGCAAGCGGGACAACACGTGCCGGAAACGCTCTGCTAGCCGGGCTATCCTCGCCGGCGGGACACCAGAAATCACTCGCTGAATTTAGAGCAATGTCTTGTGCGGCGCGCGCCGAATTCGTGATCAACACCGTGCCGAATGCCCGGGTTTTCCGCGCGCCGGTCATCGGGCGCGGTCTCCGATCCCGCTCGACACGGTCACGGCGGCGTCTCGAAACGCTTGCGATTGGCTGCGAGCAGTCGTGTACCGCCGCCACCACCCGTACATTCGGTGGGATGCCTGACCCAGTCAGCACGGCCGGCGCTTGCGCACCTGAATTCGCAGGTGTCCGTGCGGCTTTCGAACGCAACTTCACCCAGCGCAACGAGCTCGGCGCGGCCGTCGCCGTGTGGGTCGACGGTCAACTCGTGGTCAACCTGTGGGGCGGGCACTGCGATGCCGCCGCCCGTCGGCCCTGGCAGCAGAACACCCTGGCCAGCGTGTACTCCGGCAGCAAGGGACTGACCAGCACCTGCGTGCACCTGCTGGCCGAGCGCGGCGAGCTGGACCTCGATGCCCCGGTGGCCCGGTACTGGCCGGAGTTCGGCCAGGCCGGCAAGGACGGCATCACCATCGCGATGGTGCTCGCCCACCGCTCCGGGACGATCGGCCCGCGCGAGCCCATGGACTGGCACGAGGTCGGTGACTGGGATGCGGTCTGCGCGCGGATCGCCGCCGCCGAACCGTGGTGGGAGCCGGGCACCGCGCAGGGCTACCAGGTGGTGACGTTCGGTTTCATCCTGGGCGAAGTGGTGCGGCGGGTGACGGGCCGAACGCTGGGCCAGTACCTGCGCACCGAGATCGCCGAACCGATCGGTGCCGACGTGCACATCGGGTTGCCGCCCCGCGAGCACCACCGCTGCGCCGAGATGGTGAACAAGCCGACGGTGCGCGACCTGCTGGCCGACGCCGGCGTGTCCGATCCGCCCCGCTCCGTCGATGACCATCCGATGGCCGGCTGGGCGGTGTCGATGAACTTCCTGCCCGACGACGAGTTGGGCGCGCGCGCCCTCGACGTGTGGCGCAGCGCGGAATTCCCGAGCACCAATGCGCACGTGTCGGCGCTGGGGATGGCGACGTTCTACAACGCGCTGGCGTGCGAAAAGCTGCTCAGCCGCGAACTGATGCACCGAGTTCGGTTGTCGCAGGGCGGGTTTGACTCGGATGTGGTGCTCGGCCCGCGGGTGGCAGACCACGGCTGGGGACTGGGCTACATGCTGAACCAGCGCGGTGTGGCGGGCCCCAACCGCTTGAGTTTCGGCCACGGCGGATCGGGTGGTTCGTTGGCGTTCGTCGATCTCGAACACCGGATCGGCTTTGCGTACGTGATGAACCATTTCGACGCCACCAAGTGCAATGCCGATCCGCGCGCGGTGGCGCTGTCCGACGAGGTCTACGCCGCGCTCGGCGTCACCCCGGACTGACGTTCGAGACCGTGTTCGCGGTCAGCGAACCGACGGCGGCGCTCGGTAGTGTGGACCCATGAACGGCGCCCTGCTGATCCTGATCCTTGTTGTCGTCGCTGCGATCGGGCTGGTCGTTTACACCTCCTCCCAGGCCACCGGCAAGCGCACCGCCACCACGTTGGCCGACGCCCAGGCCGATGCACGCCGGGTCATCGAACGCCTCGGCGGGCAGGTGCTGAACCTGTCCGGCAACGACGACGCCTCCAAGCAGGCCATGGCCGACGCCTCCGAGCGCTACACCGCCGCCTCGTCGGCGATCGAGCAGTCCACCACGCCCAAACAGGCGATGCTGGCCAAGGAAAGCGCTTTGGAGGGGCTGTATTACGTGCGCGCCGCGCGGGTGGCGATGGGCATGGATCCCGGTCCGGAGTTGGAGAGGTTGGATGGGCAGGCCGCGGCGGGCGCGGTCACCGAGGACCGCCGCGTGCAGGTCGAGGGCCGCGAGATCGAGGCGTCCCCGGGCCCGACGCCCCGCACCCCGAACTACTACCCCGGCGGGCGCGTGGCGGGTCGGCCGGTGCCGGCGGGGTGGTATTCGGAGCCGTGGTGGAAGCCCGCGCTCGTGGCCGGCGCCTGGGGCATGGGTTCGGTGCTGCTGTTCAACGCGATGTTCTCGGGTATGAGCGGGGTGGGTTACGACGCCCAGGCCTTCGAGAGCGGCGCCGGATCCGGTGTCGATCAGGGCGGTGACTTCGGTGGCGACGCCGGCGGTGACTTCGGTGGCGACGGCGGCGGTGGCTGGGACAGCGGCGGCGACGGCGGCGGCTGGGGTGACTTCGGCGGCGGCGACTTCGGGGGCTTCGACTTCTGACCCGCAGCTCACAGCGGGCCGTGGGCCGACATCGCCACTTCGCGCAACCGGGCCGTATCGCGACCCGGCGGGTCGCCGAATAGGCGCCGATACTCGCGGTTGAACTGCGAGGGACTGTCGTAGCCCACGCGGTGCCCGACGCCGGCGACATCCCCGGGACGGGCGGCCAGCATGGTTCGGGCCTGTTGCAGCCGAATGCGCTTCTGGAATTGCAGCGGGCTCATCGCCGTGATCGACCGAAAATGTCGATGAAAGGCCGAGGTGCTCATGCCGCACAGCCCGGCCAGGTCATCGACCCGCATCGGTTCCGCGTAGTTCTCGCGCATCCAGCCGATCGCCCGGCTGATATGCGAGAAGTCGCTGTCGGCGAGCCCGATTTGGCGGACGGTGTCGGCCATCGGGCCGGTGAGCAACCGCCAGAGGATCTCCCGCTCGATCAGCGGAGCGAGCACCGAGGCATCCGCGGGACTGTCGAGCAGTCGCAGCATGCGGGCCGCCGCGTCCAGGAGTTCCACATCGGCCGCGGCGGTCGCCATCGCCGGCGGGCGTGACGGACCGGGCCGGCGCGGGGCCGGGGCCGGGGCCGTCAGCATCAGTTCCGCGACGGCTTCGGGCCGCAGCACCAGCCCCCACCCCAGCGCCGGCGTGCTTGGGTCGGTGTCGATGTAGTGCCCGGTCACGGGCAGGCTCGCCGTGACGACCAGGCACTGACCCGCCCGATACTCATAGGTCTGCTCCCCCAGCAGCAGCCGCTTGCCGCCCTGCGCCATGACCACCAGCAGCGGTTCGGTCAGCGAATGGTCGGGGCTCGACGGCCCGCCGGCCGTCTTCGACAACAGCAACCCGTCGATCGACGTGCGCATGTCCGGCCGGGCGTGTGCGGCGATGTGGCCGCGGATCTCCTCGAGCAGTTGGCCTTGGGTGCGCATAGCCCAGCAGAACACTCCGACCGATCCCAAGCAAGGCATTAGTGGCGAATCCAAGAGAATCAGGCAAGACCGCGGCTCAAACGATCTACCGCTGAGCAGCTACTCGGGGTTGTATTGAACCGTCAGATTCAACCATCTTCACCAGATCAGAGGCAGATCAATGCAACTTGACCACTACCGCACCCTCGGCCACTCCGGCCTGCGGGTCAGCCCGTTCGCCCTGGGTGCGATGACCTTCGGTGAGGACGCCGGCGGCGCCGGCAGCAGCATCGAGGAATCCGAAAAAATATTGAGCACGTATCTGGATCGCGGCGGGAACTTCATCGACACCGCCAACTTCTACACCAACGGCCACTCGGAGAAGATCCTCGGTGACTACTTCGCCCACCGGCCGGGTCGGCGCGAGCACGTGGTGCTGGCGTCGAAGTTCTTCACCAACCTCTATCCCGGGGATCCGAACGGCGGCGGCGCGGGTCGCTCGTCGATCGTCAACCAGCTGCATCAGAGCCTGCGCCGGATGCAAACCGACTACATCGACCTCTACTGGCTGCACAACTGGGACCGTCACACCCCGATCGAGGAGACCATGGGCACCCTCGACGACCTGGTGCGGGCCGGGAAGATTCGCTACCTCGGCTTCTCCAACACGCCCGCGTGGGTGACCGCCCAAGCGCAGACCATGGCGACGCTGCGGGGCTGGACACCGCTGGTGGCCCTGCAGGTCGAGTACTCGCTGCTGGCCCGCACCGTCGAGGGTGAACTCGCGCCGCTGGCACACGACCAGGGCATGGCGCTGGTCCCGTGGAGTCCGCTGAAGAACGGCTTCCTGTCCGGCAAGTACCGGCGCGGGGCCGCGGTCACGGACTCGGCGCGGGCCGCCTTCGTCGGCGGCCCGTCCGAGGAGCAGTTCACGGTGATCGATGCCGTCGCCGCCGTCGCCGCGGACCTCGGCACGACGTCGTCGGCGGTCGCGCTGGCGTGGCTACGCGCGCGGGAGGGCACGGTGATCCCGATTCTCGGCGCGCGGCGGCTGGAACATCTCGAGACCAACCTCGACGCCCTGGCCGTGCAATTGCGGCCTGAAGACCTGCAGGTCCTCGACGAGGTGTCGGCTCCGACGCTGAACTATCCGGCTCCCATGCACGGCGATCTGAGGACGATGCTGCAGTTCGCCGGCACCACCGTGGACGGTCAACCGTCGGCCGTGTATCCGCCGCTGCTCCAGAGTGATATTCGCTACTGATCCTGGGAGGGCGCGTCAGCTCTGACAGGTCGGGCACCAGAACAGGTTTCGGCCCTCGAGCACCGCGGTGCGGACCTTGGTGCCGCAGAGCCGGCAGGCCTCCCCGGCGCGGCGATACACGTAGGTCCGTGGCCGGCCCGGGCCGTAGGCCGGTGCGCCGTGGTCGTCCTCGGGCCGGATCACGATGATCTTGCCGCGCCGCACCCCGATTTTCATCAACGCGACCAGGTCCGCCCACATCTCGGTGAACTCGTCGGGGGTGATCGCCGTGCCCAACCGGTACGGGTCGATGCCATGGCGGAACAGCAGCTCGCTGCGGTACACGTTGCCCACCCCGGCCAACACCGACTGATCCATCAGAAGCGCCGCAATAGACCTGCGGGACTCGCTGATTCGCTCCCACGCCGACGACGGGTCGGCGTCGGGGCGCAACGGGTCGGGGCCGAGGCGGGCCACCACGTCACCCACCTGCGCCTCCTCGATCACCTCACAGATCATCGGGCCGCGGAGATCGGTGCCGTATTCGGCGCCGACCATCCGCATCCGGACCTGGCCGACCGGTTCGGGGATCAGCAGCGGGTCCGAGGCCGGAAACTCGGTGAAGGTGCCGTAGATGCCGAGGTGCACGTGCACCACCTTGGCGCCCGCGTAGTGATGGAACAGGTGCTTGCCCCAGGCGTCGGCCTTGCGCAGCACCCGGCCGTCCACCAGCGCCGCACCCTCGGCGAAACGGCCCTGCGGGCTGCTGACGCGCACGACCGCCCGACCGAACCGGCGCTGGTGCAACCGGGCGAGCCGGTGCAGGGTGTGGCCCTCGGGCATGGAGTGAGGTCAGGCGCCGGGGACTGCGGGCGGCACGTGGTTCTTTTCGTAGTCGGCCAGGATGTCGATGCGACGCTGGTGGCGTTCGGCCTCCGACCACGGTGTGGCAAGGAATGCGTCGACGATCGCCAACGCCTGCTCCTCGGTGTGCATGCGTCCGCCGATCCCGATCAGCTGGGCGTTGTTGTGCTGCCTCGCGAGTTCCGCGGTCTCCACGCTCCAGGCCAGCGCACACCGGGCGCCGGGCACCTTGTTGGCGGCAATCTGCTCGCCATTGCCCGAACCGCCGAGCACGATGCCCAGGCTGCCGGGGTCGGCGACGGTCTTGACCGCGGCCGCGATGCAGAACGCGGGATAGTCATCCTCGGCGTCGTAGTCGAAGGCACCGCAGTCGATCGGCTCGTGACCGTTGGTCTTGAGGTGATCGATGATGGCCTGCTTGAGTTCGTATCCGGCGTGATCGGCACCGAGGTAGACGCGCATGGCGGTAACCCTAACGGTTCACCGCGCGAGCGCCCTGAGCCCTCCCGTCAGCCGCCCCAGGCCCCTCCCCTTAACCGCGAGGGTGCGGGTCCCCGGCCAACACGCCGAGGAATTCCTCAGATCTGCGCACGCTCGACCCCGCCCGCGTTTCGAGATCAGCTGGCCCTGCGCCGCCTCGCCAGCCGGCGCAACCCGCCACCGTCGCGGATCGGGGTTGCGCTGACCTTCAGCGTGCCCAACACGGGCAGCCCGAGTCGTCGGCGCAGGCGGAAATCGGCCACTTGCAAGCGGTAACCCAGTTGCATTGCCAACGGATTGATCACGGGGTCGATCCGGCGCAGGACCGCCAGCACCCGATCGAACTTGCGTTGATCGGCCGCGGTCCAGTCCCAGCCCATCAACTCGCGAAACTCGGGCGGCAACGTCGCGCGGGTCATGAACCGGTAGGCCGGCCCGGGCACTTTGGCCAGCGCGTAGCCGATGACCCCCCAGGCTTCGCCGACGAAGGTCAGGTCCGACAGCGTTTCGAACTCGCGGTGCACCACCGGGTCGATGGCCAGCTGCGGGACCGTCGCCTCCCACCGGGCGCAGAACTCCGCCCAGGTCTGCGGCCACTCGGCGGCCTCCACATTGACGCCGGTGGCCAATGGTTCGGCCGCCTTGGTCAGGTGGTCGAGCGTCGCCTCCTCGAGCGGTCCGTACACGAACGTGTACTGGTCGAGGTAATACTTGAACAGGCACATCGCGACCCAGACCTGCAGCTCACGGCTGTTTCCGCTGTACTTCACCGGGCTGTCGGACCGCGAGTGCACGGCCTTGTGCACCTCGGCGACCGCGCTGCGCATGACGTCGCGGTCCTCGTCGCTACCCATCACCGACAGCGCCAGGTACTGGCCCGTGGTCCGCGCCCGCTTTAGCGGATACCGCCGCGGGCTGCCCGATTGTACTCGGCTTTCGCTGACGCCGTGGCCGACCGGTGGCAGCGACAGCTGCATGATGATGTTCGCCACGCCGTTGGTCAGACCCACCGTGGTCATCAGATCCCGCAGTTCACGCGGCGCCCGGCGCTTGCCACGGGCGCCGGTACGGTCGCGGATCGGCACGCTCATGGTGTCCTCACAATCTGATAACCAAAGTTGTCAGATTGTGTGCTGAATTAGCTGCGGCTGTCAATGACCAGTTCGGGCCGCCGGCGCTTGGTGCACCGGCGGCCGGCTGGCTCAGTCGAATTCGGGCGCTTCGGTACGCGAGCGCTTCAGTTCCCAGAAGTGCGGGTAGGAGGCAAAGATCACCGAGGCGTCCCAGAGTTTGCCGGCCTCTTCCCCGCGTGGAATCCGCGACAGCACCGGCCCGAAGAACGCCACCCCGTTGACATGGATGGTGGGCGTGCCGACGTCGTCGCCGACGGGATCCATCCCGGCGTGGTGGCTCTTGCGCAGCGCCTCGTCGTACTTGTCGGACGTGGCCGCCTGCGCCAACTCGGCCGGCAGGCCAACCTCGGCCAGCGACTTGGCGATGACGTCGTCGAAGTCCTTGTTGTCCTTGTTGTGGATCAGAGTGCCCATCGCGGTGTAGAGCGGGCTCAGGATCTCCGGACCCTTGGCCTGCTCGGCGGCGATCGCCACCCGCACCGGCCCCCAGGCCTTCTTCATTCCCTCCCGGTAATCCTCGGGCAGATCCCGGCCCTCGTTGAGCACCGCGAGGCTCATCACATGGAACTTCACCTCGATATCGCGGACCTTCTCCACCTCGAGGATCCAACGCGAGGTGACCCAGCACCACGGGCACAACGGATCGAACCAGAATTCAGCGACGTCTTTGGCAGGCACGAGAGCATCCTTTCCGCGAGATAGGGGCCACTCCCCTGTTGAACACAACTTGGCGGACCCAGCCAGTGTTCCCGACCGGCGACTAATGTTGGCCAGCGTGGCACTTCCCAATCTGACTCAAGACCAGGCCATCGAGCGGGCCGCGCTGATCACCGTCGACAGCTATCGCATCTCGCTGGACCTCACCGACGGCAACGGCGCGCCAGGCGAGGGGACGTTCCGGTCGGTCACCACCGTCGAGTTCGACGCCCTCGCCGGCGCCGACAGCTACCTCGACATCGCCGCCGAGACCATTCGCAGCGCGACCCTCAACGGCCACGAGATCGACGTCTCCGGGTACGACGAGTCGACCGGCATCCCGCTGCACGGACTTGCCGACCACAACGTCGTCGTCGTCGACGCGGACTGCCGCTACTCGAACACCGGTGAGGGCCTGCACCGCTTCGTCGACCCGGTCGACGGCGAGGTGTACCTGTACTCCCAGTTCGAAACCGCCGACGCCAAGCGGATGTTCGCCTGCTTCGATCAGCCGGACCTCAAGGCCGCGTATGACATCACGGTCACCGCGCCCGCGCACTGGGAAGTGATCTCCAACGGGGCAACCACTTTGACCGAGGACGCGGACGCAGCGAAGGTGCACAGCTTCGCGACCACGCCGCGGATGAGCACCTACCTGGTGGCGCTGATCGCCGGCCCGTATGCGGTGTGGCGCGACGTGTACACCGACGATCACGGCGAAATCCCGTTGGGCCTGTTCTGCCGCGCCTCACTGGCGCAGTACATGGATGCCGAGCGGCTCTTCACCGAGACCAAACAGGGATTCGGCTTCTACCACAAGAGCTTCGGCATGCCGTACGCATTCGGCAAGTACGACCAGTTGTTCGTGCCGGAGTTCAACGCCGGCGCCATGGAGAACGCCGGTGCGGTGACTTTCCTCGAGGATTACGTGTTCCGGTCCAAGGTGACCCGGTACTCCTACGAGCGCCGCGCCGAAACTGTGCTGCACGAGATGGCCCACATGTGGTTCGGCGACCTGGTCACCATGACCTGGTGGGACGACCTGTGGCTCAACGAGTCGTTCGCCACCTTCGCCTCGGTGCTGTGCCAGGCCGAGGCAACCGAATACACCGAAGCCTGGACGACTTTCGCCAACGTCGAGAAGTCCTGGGCCTATCGTCAGGATCAGCTGCCGTCGACCCATCCGGTGGCCGCCGAGATTCCGGACCTGGCCGCCGTCGAGGTCAACTTCGACGGCATCACCTACGCCAAGGGCGCCAGCGTGCTCAAGCAGTTGGTGGCCTACGTCGGCTCGGACGCCTTCCTGGCGGGCCTACGGGAGTACTTCCGTGAGCATGCCTTCGGCAACGCCACCTTCGCCGATCTCCTTGGCGCGCTGGAGAAGTCGTCCGGACGCGACCTGTCGGACTGGGGTAAGCAGTGGCTCAAGACCACCGGGCTCAACACGCTGCGCGCCGACTTCGACGTCGACGCGGACGGCAAGTTCACCCGGTTCGCGGTGCTGCAGAGCGGCGCCGCTCCCGGCGCGGGCGAGACCCGGGTGCACCGACTGGCCGTGGGCATCTATGACGACGACAACTCCGGCAAGCTGGTGCGCATCCACCGCGAAGAGCTCGACGTGGCCGGTCCTGTTACCGAAGTTCCTGCATTGCAAGGCGTTTCGCGCGGGAAGCTGATCCTGGTCAACGACGACGACCTGACCTACTGCTCCTTGCGGCTCGACCCGCAGTCGCTCGACACACTGCTGGGTCGCATCGGCGACATCGCGGAGCCGCTGCCCCGCACGCTCGCCTGGTCGGCGGCGTGGGAGATGACCCGCGACGCCGAACTCAAGGCCCGCGACTTCGTGCAGCTGGTGATCGGCGGTGTGGGCGCCGAAACCGAAGTCGGTGTGGCCCAACGGCTGCTGCTGCAGGCCCAGACCGCGCTGGGGTCCTACGCCGATCCCGAGTGGGCCCGCAGCAGTGGTTGGCCGGCCTTCGGGGACCGGTTACTGGACCTGGCGCGCGAGTCGGCCCCCGGCTCGGATCACCAGCTGGCGTTCGTGAATGCGCTGTGCACCTCGGTGCTCTCGCGCAACCACGTCGCGGTGCTGGCCACCCTGCTGGACAACGAGCCGGCCGAGGTGAACCTGCCCGGTCTGGTGTTGGACACCGACTTGCGCTGGCGCATCGTGACCGCCTTGGCGGGCAGCGGCGATCTCGACGCCGACGGCCCGGCGACGCCGTTCATCGACGCCGAGGCGCAGCGCGATCCCACGGCCGCGGGCCAACGCAATGCCGCGGCCGCGGCGGCGGCGCGACCGCAGGCCGCGGTCAAGGACGCGGCGTGGCAACAGGTGATCGAGGACGACACCCTGGCCAACATCACCGCCCGGTCGATCATCGGCGGATTCGTCGCGCCCGGGCAGGCTGAGCTGCTGCGACCGTTCACGCAGCGCTACTTCGAGGCCATTCGCGGTGTGTGGGCGCGGCGCTCCAGCGAGGTGGCCCAAACCGTCGTCATCGGGCTGTACCCGGCCTGGGACATCAGCCAGGACGCGATCGACAGCGCGGATCGATTCCTCGCCGACCCCGAACTGCCGTCGGCGCTGCGCCGACTGGTGCTCGAGGGCCGTGCGGGTGTGGTGCGGGCCCTGAAGGCGCGCGGGTTCGACGCGGGCTGAGATCGGATGGGCGATGTTCGGCCCGGTGGATTCGTCCACCGGGCGCCGCTCGCCCGTCCACCCATTGGCCGAGCGTGCGCAGACCCGGTGAATTGCCCGGCGTGTCGGCCGGGGACACGCCCGCTCGCGGCGAAGGGAGGCACGGCGTAGGGAGCCGCACGCTCGCGGCGAAGGGAGGCTACGGGCGGGAGATGCCCGCGCTGAGCACGCGGATGGCGCTGACCAGACCGTCGATCAGGTTGCCTTCCTTGAAGGACGACGCGGCCGCGGCAACGCCGAGGGGCGCCGCAGACTCCGCGCCGCGACCCCGGACACCTTCGCCGTACACGACCTCGATCACCTTCTGGTTCGGCGAGACCGCCAGCAGTACGGCGTCGTTCGGGGTGGGCACCCGAGCCAGGATCTTGCGGGCCTCGGCAGCCGGCTCGGTTCCCAGATCGCCGAGATAGATCGCGAACCGGGCCTTCGATGCGCGCGAACCCCACTTGAGGGCCTCGTCGACCTCGGCGAGTTCCTTGATCGAGAAGGGGTCGAGCTGCGAGATCTCGCCCGGCTCCGCCACACCGGAGACCCGCCCGCTGGCGGTGACCACCCAGCCGACCGGCAGCGAATCCGGGTCGACCGGGACTACCTGCGTTCCGTGCTCACCACTTGCCACTTGCGCCACCTCCAACTTTGAACTCGGCATCGTGGCCGTGACCATGACCCTCTTTACCGACCTTTTCGTCGGTGGCGGCCCACAGCAGCGAACCGTGGGTCCACTCGTCGGGCAGCTTGTAGGACGGGGGCCGCGGGCCCTTCTTGGTCAACGTCACCAGAGCGTAGAACGCCGAGACGGCCAGCGGCACGCCGATCAGGAGCGTGAAGGTAAGCGTGGTACTCACGCCGATCAACTTATCCCACGGCCGTTCGCCGGGCTGCGCAAGGCAGGCAAAAGTCAGGCCGCGCCCTCGCCGAGATAGCGCATCCAGGCCGGATCGAGGTCTTTGACCGTCGCCAGCAGCCGCCAGTGCTGCCCCTTCGGGGGCCGCGGCGCCAACCGCAGATGCCAGCCCAGCTCCGAGAGCAGCTTGTCGGCCTTCCGGTGATTGCACGTCGAACAGCAGGCCACGCAGTTCTCCCAGGTGTGCTGGCCGCCGCGGCTGCGTGGCACCACGTGGTCGACCGTGTCGGCCTTGCTGCCGCAGTATGCGCAGCAGAACCGGTCGCGGTGCATCAGCGCGGCACGGGTCATCGGGATCCGGGCTCGATACGGCACCCGCACGTAGCTACGCAGCCGGATCACCGACGGGACGGGGATGGCCCGGGTGGCGGAGTGGATGATCGGTCCGGCCGGATCGTCGTGCACCACGTCGGCCTTGCCGCACAGCACCATGATGATCGCCCGCCGCATGGGCAGCGCGGTCAGAGGTTCGTAGGTGGCATTGAGCAGCAGCACGCGCCGCCGACTCCACAGCGACACGCTGTCATGGCTGATGCGGGGCGGCGCCGCGGCGGTCTCGACACTGTGCAGCGCCGCACCGGTACTGGGCCCGGTCGAGCCGGCCGACGAACGGTGGCCCACTCTTTTAGCCAGGTTGCGTTTGCGCTGCGCCATAGGTCCTCCGTCGGACAGTCCACCATGGATTCGGCCCGAACGCACGACATTTTGAATCGAGTTCGCAGGTCAATCGAGTGAACAATGGGTATCGCAGATTCTCGCCCGGTGTCGATTGCTGGAACGCGATCCGCTTGAATGGCGGATATGACCTACGGCAATTACAACCCGGGAGGGTCTGACTTCACGGGCCCGCCGGGACCCCAGTATCCGTACGGGCCGCCCCCGGCCGGTGCCCCCTACCAGCCGCATCAGCCGTATGGCGGGTACGGCCCGTACGGGCCGCCGCCGGTGCCGGGTGGCTATCCCCCGCCGTATCCGCCCAGCCCCACCAACCCGTTGGCGACGCTGTCGATCGTCTTCGCCTTCCTGTTCGCCCCGGCCGGCGCGGTGCTGGGCCATCTCGCGTTGGGTCAGATCGCCCGAACCGGCCAACGGGGTCGTGATCGCGCGCTGATCGGCCTGACCCTGTCGTACGTGTTGATCGCGGTGGCCGTCGTCGGCTTGACGCTGTCGCTGGTCATGTCGGCCGGGCCGCGGGACGGGTCGTCGGTCACCGCCACGCCACCGGATCGGGTGGTCGCGCCCACCGACCCGGCAGCGCCGTCACCCGGGCGACCGCGGCCGGCGATGACACCGGTGCTGCTGGGCCTCGACGAGGTGCGCTCCATCCTGGACATGCCGGGGCTGGCCGAGACGAAGTCCGGTTCCGGCGGCTCCGGCGAGGCCGGCGGCGACGCGAGCGCGGACCCGGCCGAGTGCGTGGGCGCGGTGGCCCCGGGCATCGACACCGTCTACGACGACAGCGGCGCGTCGGGTTTCCAACGAGCTAGCTTCAGCGATTCGAGCACCGCCACCATGGTCGAACAGGTGGCCGCCGAGTTCCGCAGCGCATCGGCGGCGCGCGCGTTCGTCGCCGACAGCCGGGAGCAGTGGCAGAAGTGCGCCGGCAAACGGTTCAGCGTCACCGCGTCCAGCGGTTCGCTGACATGGGATATCGGCACCCCGGGTGGCACGGCGGACCGCGTGACCCTGGAGAACACCATCACCACCGGACCCGGTGTGCCGCAGGCGCGAATCATGGCCGTGCGGGGCAAGACGGTGATCGAGGTCAGCCTGGTGTCGCCCACTGTCTCCGAGGAGGCCAGTGTGATCGCGGACCGTGTCCTGGCGCGAATTCCGTCCTGAGCCACAATGGGAGAGGTGGAACAAGCACAGTCGTTTTATGACGCCGTCGGCGGTCACCAGACCTTCGACGCGATCGTCTCCCGGTTCTATCAGTTGGTGCGCGACGACGAGATCCTGCGGCCGCTCTACCCCGAGGACGATCTGGACGGCGCCGAGACCCGGCTGCGGATGTTCCTGGAGCAGTACTGGGGCGGGCCACGGACCTACTCGGATCAGCGCGGCCACCCGCGGCTGCGGATGCGCCACGTGCCGTTCAAGATCGGCTTCATCGAACGCGACGCGTGGTTGCGCTGCATGCACATCGCCATCGCCGAGATCGACTCCACGACACTGGACGACGAGCACCGCCAGCAGTTGCTGAACTATCTGCAGATGGCGGCCGAGTCGCTGGTCAACGCCCCGTTCTGAGCCCTCCCGCAGGCCGCGACCCAGGCTCGGGTCAGCGCAGCACCACCGACGGGTCACCGCGACGGCGGTACACCGACCCGAACCGGGCGTCGATGCGCAGCCAGGTCGGCGACGCACGAACACGCACGATCTCGTCTTCCGGAACGTCCTGAGCCGACTGCGGTAGAAATCCCATGCCCGTCAACGCGAAAACGCAGCGCATCGGGACACCGACGGTGAGGTCACCGGAGCTCACCTCGACCACATCCTGCTCCAGCAGTGATACCGGCGGGCCGTGCGCACTGCCGTGTTCGCGCGCCAGCTCGACACCGCGGTCGGCCAACTCCAACATCACCCACACCGGAACGTCGTCGAGGTGCACGAATCCGGACTCGGGTGGCAGCACCCCGTGCCACGCGGAGTCCATCGCGAACCCCGGATCGACATAGCCGGCGCCCACCCCGGCGGCCAAACCCCGCGCCAGCGCATCCGCCCCCGCGGACAAGTCCGCGGGTTTCACCCGACCGTTCACCACCCGACTGGCCAGCACATCGAAACCGGTTGCCACCCAGGCGATCAGACTGGACGACGAGCGGGTCCGCAGCCGGATCACCGCAGCGTCGTCGAGCCGCAGCGCGCGCTCGGCGAAGGTCGCCAGGTCGGTGCGGTCGTGGGCGCCGGTCAGCCAGATGCCACGTTCCTGTTCAGCAGCGGTGCCGGGCTCCGCGCCCGCCGGGGGCAACGTCATCGCAGCCACCGCTGCAGATAATCACGGTGGTCCGGGGACAGCCGGACCAGCTTCTGCTCGTCGATATCGAAGGCGGCCAGCTGGGTTTCGGCGATCACGGCGGGCCGCGAATCGGGATCGGCGGTGACCGAGCGGACCTCGTAGCCCAGCGTGAAGTCCACCGCGCGCAGCCGGTTCACCCAGATCGTGACCTGCAGCGGCGAGTCCACCAGGCGCAGCTGGCCCTTGTAGGCCACCTTGACCTCGGCGATCAACAGCCCGGTGGTGGTGATGGTGGGACCGAAGGCCTCGGACAGGAACGGCACCCGGGCCTCCTCGAGGATGGTCACCATGGTGGCGTGGTTGATGTGCTGATACATGTCGATGTCCGACCAGCGCACCGTGACCGGTGTGATGTAGCGCTCGCCCATTATCCGGAAGCTCCCGTCGCAGTTCCTCGAGTCATATTACGAATCTGGCGTGCGGCCACCGACAGCGTCGCGAGGTCGTGCCCCTCGAGACCCCGCAATTCGGCCAACGTGCGCCGCGCGCGTTCCAGCCGCGAGGAATTGGTGTGCTGCCATTCGGCGATCTTCTCCTCACCGCTTTCCTCCGGTTCACCGACCGCCAGGACGTCCAACGTGAGCAGCCGCAGTGAACTGTATAGGTCGTCCCGAATCGCCAAGCGGGCCAGCGCGTGCCAGCGGTCATCCCGGTCCAGGTCGGACACCGCGGTCAGCAGCCCGTCGGCGCCCAGGGCGTCCATCAACGCGAAGTAGGTGTCGGCCACCTCGACCTCGTCACGGTCGACGATGTCGGCCACGTCGATGACGTCGAGCAGGCTGTAGCGATACAAGCCGGTGGCCACCAGGTAGGCCAGGTCCTCGGGGGCGCCCTGCGCGGTGAACTCGCCGGCCTCCTTCGCCACGATCGCACGGTCGTCGCCGCGCAGCCACTGCGACATCTTCGGCGTCAGGGCGGCCACCTTGGCGGCGAACCTGTTGATCTCGGCGCCGACGGCCAGCGGCTGCGGCCGGTTGTTCAGCAACCACCGCGCGGAGCGGTCGATGAGGCGGCGCAGGTCCAGCGTCATCCGATCGGAAACCTCCACCGCCATACCGGTTTCCAGCGATGTGGACCGGATGCAGCGCCACATGTCGCCGATCCCGAAGATCGCGTCGGTGGCCACGAAGGCGCGTACCGCGTCGACGTAGTTGACCCCGGTGTCCTCGGTGACGCGGTAGGCGTAGCTGATCCCCGCGGTGTCGACGACGTCGTTGATCAACATGGTCGTGACGATCTCGCGCCGGAGTTGGTGGTGACGGATCTCGGGGATGAAGCGGTCGCGCAGTTGCGCCGGGAAGTAGCACGGCAACCGTGCGGCGAACACATCCTGATCGGGCAGCTCGCAGGCCAACACCTCGTCCTTGAGGGCCAACTTCACATGCGCCATCAGCGTGGCGAGTTCGGGCGAGGTCAGGCCCATCTCGGCGTCGGTGCGTCGACGAATCTCCTTGTCACTGGGCAGCACCTCCAGCTCGCGGTTGAGCCCGACAGTCGCCACGAGTTCCTTGATCTGGCGGGCGTGCACGTTGAGCAGGCTGGCGGCATTGGCGCGGCTGGTGCCCATCAGGTCGTTCTGGGCGGCGTTGTCGGCCAGCACCAGCGCTCCGACCTCGTCGGTCATGGACTCCAGCAGCGCCGAGCGTTGATCCGGCTGCACCTTGCCCTGCGTGACCAGCGAGTCGACCAGGATCTTGATGTTGACCTCGTGGTCGGAACAATCCACGCCGGCCGAGTTGTCCAGCGCGTCGGTGTTGATCCGACCACCGGACAGGTCGAACTCGACGCGGCCCCGGGGCGTCACGCCGAGGTTTCCTCCCTCGCCGATCACCTTGGCGCGCACTTGATTTGCGTTGACCCGAAGCAGGTCGTTGGTCCGGTCGCCGACGTCGGCGTCAGACTCGGCCTCGGCCTTGATGTAGGTGCCGATGCCGCCGTTCCAGAGCAGGTCCACCGGCGCCTTGAGGATGGCCTTGACCAGGGCCGGCGGCGTCATCTCGGTGACGTCGTCGGCGAGGTCCAGCGCGGCCCGGATCTCGGCGCTGATCGGGATCGACTTCTGCTGGCGGCTGAACACGCCGCCCCCCGCCGAGATCAGCGACTTGTCGTAGTCGTCCCAGCTGGAGCGGGGCAGGTCGAACAATCGCCGGCGTTCCGCCCAGGACCGCGCCGCCTCGGGTTCGGGGTCGATGAAGATGTGCAGGTGGTTGAACGCCGCGACCAGGCGGATGTGCTCGGAGAGCAGCATGCCGTTGCCGAAGACGTCGCCGCTCATATCGCCGATGCCGACGACGGTGAAGTCCTCGGCCTGGGTATCCAGTCCGCGTTCCCGGAAGTGCCGTTTGACGCTCTCCCAGGCGCCCTTGGCGGTGATGCCCATCGCCTTGTGGTCATAGCCGACGGACCCGCCGGAGGCAAAGGCGTCGCCGAGCCAGAAGTCATAGGACTTCGCGACCTCGTTGGCGATATCGGAGAACGTGGCGGTGCCCTTGTCGGCGGCGACCACCAAATAGGCGTCGTCGCCGTCGCGGCGGACGACCTGCGGCGGGACCACCACGGCACCGGTGGCGGTGTCGACGTTGTCGGTCAGATCCAGCAGGCCGCCGATGAACAACCGGTAGCACGTGACGCCCTCGGCGCGGGTCGCGTCGCGGTCGGCGGCGGCGTCGCCGGTGGGCAGCGGCGGTTGCTTCACGACGAAGCCGCCCTTGGCGCCCACCGGGACGATGACGGCGTTCTTGACGGCCTGCGCCTTCACCAGGCCCAGCACTTCGGTGCGGAAGTCCTCGCGACGGTCCGACCACCGCAGCCCGCCGCGGGCCACGGCACCGAACCGCAGATGGACACCCTCGACCCGCGGCGCGTAGACGAAGATCTCGAACTTGGGTCGAGGCAAAGGCAATTCGTCGATCAGCGTCGGGTTGAGTTTGGTGGCCAGCACGCCTTGGCCGCGCGCCGAACCCTCGGCGGTCACGAAGTAGTTGGTGCGCAAGGTGGCTTGGATCAGCGAGGCGAAGGCCCGCAGCACCCGGTCGGTGTCGAGGCTCACCAGGGCGTCGATGTCGGCGGCCACGGCCGCCGCGGCAGCTTGTGCGGCACGGGATTTCGCGCTGTCCGATCCGGCCGAGTCCATACTCGGATCGAACACCGCCTCAAACAGCTCGATCAGCGATCGCGCGGTGTGCGCGTTGTCGTTCATCACGGCCTCGATGTGAGCCTGGCTGTATGGAAAGCCGGCCTGCCGCAGGTACTTTGCGTAGCTCCGGAGAACCACGACCTGCTGCCACGTCAGCCCGGCGCGTAACACCAGTTCGTTGAACCGGTCGATCTCCACCCAGCCCTTCCAGATGGCCGTCACCGAGTCGGCGAATCGTGCCGCGACGTCCTCGATTTCGTCGGGACCGGCGGTCGGGACGGTGGGATGCGGCGAGATGCGGAACTGGTAGATCCACACCGGGAGCCCGTCCGGGCGCTTGACCCGGAAGGGCCGTTCGTCGAGCACCACCACCCCCATCGACTGCAGCATCGGCAGCAGTTCCGACAGTGAGGCCGAACGTCCCCCGAGGTACCAGGTCAGTTGATGGATGCGGGTTTCGGGGTCGCCGGCGAAGACCAATTGGACCCCGCCGTCGTCGAGGCCCTCGATGACGCCGATATGGGCGATCGCATCGGCCGGTGTGACGAGTTGGCGGTAGGCCTCGGGCAGGGCCGTCGCGTAATGCTCGGCGGTGGGTTGGTCGATGGCGCCCTGGGCCACGGCTCCGAGCAGCCGATCACCCCAGGTGCGGGCCGCCTGGGTCAGTAGGCCCTGGATCCGCGTGGTGTTCTGCACTGAGACATCGACGTCGCCGGGTCGGGTACCGTCGGGCAGCTTCACGGTGAAATAGACCAGGGCCCAGGGTGATTCGCTGACCCGAGCCGAATACTCGATTCCGATGCCGCCAAACTCCCGGACCAGGATGTCCTGCATTTCGAGCCGCACGGCGGTGGTGTAGCGGTCGCGCGGAAGATAGACCAGGCTCGTGACGAAATGACCGAGCTTGTCGACGCGGGCGAACAGCAGGGTGCGACGGCGCGATCCGAGATCGATCACCGTCAGTGCCATATCGTGCAGTTGCTGCGCGGACAGCGCGAACAGTTCCGCGCGCGGGACGGTCTGGATGACGTCGAGCAGCAGTTGACCGGGCCGGCCGGGGTCGCGACCGGCCAGCGCCAACGCCTCGTGGACGCGCCGGGAGATCAGCGGGATGCCCAGCACGTTGTCGTTCATGGCGGCGACGGTGAACAAGCCGACGAAGCGGTGCTCGACGTTGCGGTCGGCGGCGCTGTCGCGCACCACCACCACGTAGGGGTAGGCCCCGTAACGCAGGTAGCTGGGCATGGTCGCCTGCGCTAACACCAACGGCTCCCCGTTGCCGGTGAGCTCGGGCAGGACCTCGTTGCGCCACCGCAGCACGCCGAGACGGCTGGACTCCTCGACCGAGGACTTACCGTCGCTGACCGGGCAGCGTTGGTAACCGAGCAGCACGAAATGACCGTCGGCAAGCCATCGCAGCAGGTCGGCGACGTCGCGGCGGTCGGGGCCGTCGTCGTTGAGGCTCTCCGCCAGCCGACTCAATTCGGCGGCCATGGCGGCCGAGTCCGCCGCCACCTGACGGCTGTCGTTGAGCACCCGCGGGATCAGGTCTTCGACCTGGGCGACGGCCTTGCGGTCCACGGCCGGGGCCAGCTGAATATGGATCCAGGTTTCGATGTCGTCGCCGCCGGCGTCGTCGGCGAGTTCGAGCCGACGCAACCGACCGGTCTCGTCGCGCTCGACCCGCAGGACGGGATTCATGATCGCGGTGTAAGACACGCCGAGCCGGTGCATCAGCACCGTGACCGAATCCATCAGCATGGCCGACTGGTCGGTGACGATCTGCAAAGCAGCGCCCGGTCCGGGGTTGAACGCGACCTTGGTTTCGCCGGGGCCGCGTTGGCTACCGAGCTCCAATTGCGCCGTCAGCGCCGACTCGTCGATGACCTCTTGGCCGGCGGCGCGGCGCAGCCCGCCGGTATCGGCCACGTCGGGATCGGTGACCGGCGCTTCGTCGTGCGGGCCCCGATAGGTGCGCACCAACGCGGCGCGCAAGGTCGCCGCGTTGGTGTCGGTGTCGGGGGCCAGCCGGGTCCGTCTCGGTGAATCAGCGCCGTGCGGTTTCGCACCGTGGTCATGGGGCTGATTCACCGTCATCCGGACACTCCTGACTCAGCGCCGTGCCGTTCCGCCATTGGAAGTGGCCGCTGATGCGGCTCGTCGGCACGCAGCCGTCAGACTAGTCGCGGGTCAGCCTGCGGTGGGTCACTCGGTGCGGACGCGCCGCATCTTCGCCGAGTCGTTCGACCTTGTTCTCCTCGTAGGCGCCGAAGTTGCCCTCGAACCAGAACCATTTGGCGGGGTTGGCGTCGTCGCCCTCCCACGCCAGGATGTGGGTACAGGTGCGGTCCAGGAACCACCGGTCGTGGCTGATGACCACCGCGCAACCGGGGAACTGTTCCAGCGCGTTCTCCAGCGAACCCAGCGTTTCGACGTCCAAGTCGTTGGTGGGCTCGTCGAGCAGGATCAGGTTGCCGCCCTGCTTGAGGGTCAGCGCGAGGTTCAACCGGTTGCGCTCACCGCCGGAGAGCACCCCGGCCGGCTTCTGCTGATCGGCGCCCTTGAACCCGAACGCGGACACGTAGGCGCGTGACGGGATCTCGTTCTGGCCGACCTGGATGTAGTCGAGACCGTCGGAGACCACCTCCCACACATTCTTCTTCGGGTCGATACCGGCCCGGTTCTGGTCGACGTAGCTCAGCTTGACGGTTTCGCCGACCCGGACGATGCCGCTGTCGGGCTGTTCCAGACCGACGATGGTCTTGAACAGTGTCGTCTTACCCACACCGTTGGGGCCGATGACGCCGACGATGCCGTTTCGCGGCAGCGTGAACGACAGGTCCTTGATCAGCTGGCGGCCGTCGAAGCCCTTGTCGAGATGCTCGACCTCGACCACGAGGTTGCCCAGGCGCGGCCCGACCGGGATCTGGATCTCCTCGAAGTCGAGCTTGCGGGTCTTCTCCGCCTCGGTCGCCATCTCCTCGTAGCGCTGCAGGCGGGCCTTGCTCTTGGCCTGCCGGGCCTTGGCGCCGGAGCGGACCCACGCCAACTCGTCCTTGAGCCGCTTCTGCAGCTTCTGGTCCTTCTTGCCCTGCACCTCGAGCCGTTCGGCCTTCTTCTCCAGGTAGGTGGAGTAGTTGCCCTCGTACGGGAAGGCGCGGCCGCGGTCGAGCTCAAGAATCCACTCGGCCACGTTGTCCAGGAAGTACCGGTCGTGGGTGACGGCCAGGATGGCGCCCGGGTAGGCGGCCAGGTGGTTTTCGAGCCACAGCACGCTCTCGGCGTCGAGGTGGTTGGTGGGCTCGTCGAGCAGCAGCAGGTCCGGCTTGGACAGCAGCAGCTTGCACAGGGCCACCCGGCGCCGCTCACCACCGGAGAGGTGGTTCACGGGGTCATCCGGCGGCGGGCAGCGCAGCGCCTCCATTGCCTGTTCGAGCTGCGAGTCGATGTCCCACGCGTCAGCGGCGTCGAGCTCCTCCTGGAGCTTGCCCATCTCCTCCATCAGCTCATCGGAGTAGTCGGTGGCCATCAGCTCGGCGACCTCGTTGAACCGGTTGAGCTTCGCCTTGATCGGGACGCCGGATTCGACGTTCTCGCGCACCGTCTTGTCCTCGTCGAGCGGCGGTTCCTGTAACAGGATGCCGACCGAGGCGCCGTTGGCCAGGAAAGCCTCGCCGTTGTTGGGTTTGTCCAGTCCCGCCATGATCCGCAAGACGCTCGACTTGCCCGCCCCGTTAGGGCCGACCACACCGATCTTGGCTCCGGGGAGAAAGCTCAGCGTGACGTCGTCGAGGATGACCTTGTCGCCGTGCGCCTTGCGGACCTTTTTCATCGTGTAGATGAACTCAGCCATGCCGCAGTGTCGCCTTTCTGGTCGTGCAAAATTGTCTGGTTGCTTCAAGCAACGATCCCGACCATCCTAGGCGCGCCGCGATATGACGAGGTAATCGCCGGTGGGCAGCCGGCTCAGCGGGCGCTACGCCGGGACCGGATCCGGCTGCTCCGCGAGGTCATCGGCGTAGGCGTCCAGGTCGTAGCCCGACGGTTGGGCGTCCTCGGATACCGCATCGTCGGCGCGATCCTCGTCGAGGCCGGGGCGATCGTTGTCGACGACGCGGCCGACCTTGACGACGTAGTGGGACAAATCAGGGCCCACGGCGTTGGCACGCATCTCCAGCGACGAGCGCCGAATGCCCTCCCGGTCGTCGTACTCGCTGGTGTAGACGTGTCCGGTGACGATCACCGCATCGCCTTTGCCCAGGCTGCCGGCGACGCCGGTGCCGAGCTTGCCCCAGCAGTTGACCGACAGGAACAGCGAGCGGCCCGGTTCCCAGCTGCCGTCCGGCATGCGCTTGCGCGAGTTGGTGGCCAACCGGAACGTGGCCACCTGACTGTCGCCGACGCGCTTCAAGACGGGTGCGGTGGCGAGGCGACCGACTATGGTCAGCGTGGTTTCGTACATGGCAGGGTCCTTTCGATGCGGGATTGCACTGGTTTGTGCGAGTCCCAGCTAGCCCTGCCGGACCGACAGCTTTAGCGAAGCACGTGCGGCGCGCGTCGGTGCTGTGGAGGAAATCGGAACTGTGGATGGCGGAACTCGAAGGATGCCGCGTTCGGCGACCACCCACTGCTGCAAAATCGAAAGATGCTGGGCGGACCCCGCTTCGGGAGCCCACCCAGCATCTTTTGCCCTATCAGCCGAGGACTGCGCCCGGCGTTCGGTCCGTCAACTCGGGTTCACAGTGCGAGCAGCGCTCCCCCAGAGAACATCGAGTCGTGGCACTCGATGGCCGACGGCATCGTGCCTGGCGGGATGTCGAACGTAGCCGAGGCTTCGATCCCGAGGCCAGGATTGATGTCCTCCATCCAGCCGTCATCCATGATGCTGGTGGCCTCGTATTCGTTGCCGTTGATGATCAGCTTCTGGTTGGTGGCGGAGAAGCTTCGTGCGTCGTCCCCGATGTTCGTCACACGGAGCCTGACGGTGAAGAATTCCCCCTTGGCCACTTCTGGCCCGAACACATCGTCAATCGTGGTGGCCCCGCGCTCGACGTCTAGCACCTTGAACTCGAACTTGCCGTCTCGGACAGTCGAGCCGACGGGCGCCGGGGTGTCCGCATCGGACACCGGCTTTACCACATCGGACGTGAGCGGCTCGGACGACGAGATGGACGCAGAGGCTGAGCTGGACTTGCTCTCGGTGCTCGTGTCACTGTCACCGAACGAGCCGAACGTGGCCAGCGCCAGGACCACCGCCCCCGCCCCGAGTCCGACCTTCAGCCCTCCGGACATACCGGCCTTCGGCTGTCCACCGGTGCCTGGTGTCGGTGCGCCGACTGGGCCGTAGTTGTCGGTCCACGCCGTGCCGTCGAAATAGCGCTGGCGGCTCGGATCAGATGGATCCGGAAACCAACCCGCTGTTGGCTGTGTCATGAGTCCCCCCAATTTTCTGTTTAACCGCCCTATCTGCAGGGCGAAATCAGGGTAACCACGGGGTCTGACATCGATGATGATGGAAGAGCCGCGATCGCCACCTCTGGCGAGGTCTGCACCATGGAGGGCTTTACTGCCCCTGCTTCTCCCGCCGCGACAACTCCGCAAGCATGTTGTTGTAGGCCACCAGATCGGCGTCGTGGTCGCGTTCGGCGGCGCGGTCCAACCGTTTGGCGGTCCGCCGGTCGGTCCGCGACCACTGGATCAGCAAGGCCAACATCACGATCACCAGCGGCACCTCGCCGGCCGCCCACGCGATGCCACCGCCGAGTTTCTGGTCAGCCAAAAAGTCGGTGTGCCAAGGCAATTGCAGGGATCGGTAGAAGGGCTCCGCAAGCACGGTGTTCATCCCCATCAGCACCACGCCGAAGAACGCGTGCAGCGGCAGCGATCCGAAGACCATCGCCAGCTTGCCCAGCGGCGGCAGCGGCCGAGGCGTCGGATCCACCCCGATGACGCACCAGTAGAACAGATAGCCGGTGGCCAGGAAGTGGAGGTTCATCGCCACGTGCCCGGCGTGGTCGCTGGCGGCCGAGTCGAAGATGCCACCGAAGTACAGGCCGTAGAAACCGGCAACAAACAGCGCGGTGGCGATGATCGGGTTGGTGAAGAACTTCGACACCCGACTGTGCAACGCCCCCAGCAACCATTCCCGCAAGCCCGGCGGCTGCCCCTTACCGGCGGCGGGCAACGCGCGCAGCGCCAGCGTCACCGGCCCGCCCAGCGCCAGCAGGATCGGCACCAGCATCGACAGCATCATGTGCGCGCCCATGTGCATGCTGAACATCGCCGGCATGTAGCGGCCCAGCCCGGAGGACGTCGCGAAGAGCAGCACCGCACAACCGGACAGCCACGCCACCAGGCGACCGGTGGGCCAGGCGTCGCCGCGCTTGCGCAACCGCCACACCCCGGCGATGTAGAGCAGCGCGAACACGATCGCCGCGGTGCCGAAGATCAGGTCGAACCGCCAGTCGAACAGGATCCGCGCCAGCGTGGGCGGCCCGTCCAGGTTGTAGCCGATCTCGACTTCCGGGATCGACGGGTTGAGCACCCGCGGCGGGGGCGGCGGCGTGCGCCCCAGCGCCACGGCCACCCCGAAGGTCAGTCCGAAGATGACGGCCTCGGTCAGCGCCAGCCGAATCAACGGTCCGCGCGCCCCGGGGTCGGCGTCCAGGGCCACCAGGCCGGACCGCCGTTGGCGCCAGCCGAGGATTCCCAACAGGCACAGCGCCACCAGTTTGGCCCCGACCAGCGCGCCGTAGCTGCTGTCCAGCAGGTCGGCGGGCCGCACCCGGATCAGCGCGTTGAGCACCCCGGACAGGGCCATCGCGATGAAACACCACAGCGCCACCGCCGAGAACCGGCGGGCGGCCAGCGCACCGTGCTCACCGCTGCGCAGCGCGTGGGCCAGCAGGGCGAGCAGACCCCCGGCCCACAGGGCCGCACCGACCAGGTGAATCAGCAGGCTGTTGGTGCCCAGGTCGTGTGAGCCGCCGGCGGCGGAATGGCCGGTCAGTCCCAGCGGGATCAGCGTCACCAGGCTGCCGATGAACAGCGTCGGCGTCCACGACCAGCGCAATACCGGAATGCTGACCAGCGTCAGCGCCGCGGCCAGAAACGCCGTCCACCGCCACGCGTCCGCGGTGTCGACCAGGCCGGCCGCCGACCATAGCTCCATCGGACCCAGGTGATCGAGCAGGCGCTGACCGGACACGTCGGAGATCGTCAGCGGTACCAGCAGCGCCGCGCACACCGCCCAGACGCCGGCGGCCACCGAACCCGTGCGCAATGCGCGGTACCCCGCAACGTCGAGCACCCCGGATTTCTGCGGCGGGACGAAGAAGGCCGCGAACAGGAAGCTGCCGACCGCCAGGACGGCCGCCACCTCGCCGGCGGCGCGGACGAACGGCAGACCCACCGTGGTGATTGGGCCGGGGTCGGGCAGACCGGTCGCGGTCAGCGCATCGGCGAGCGCGAGTGCGGCCAGACCGGCGGCGGTACATCCGGCGAGCAGGCCGACTCCGAGCAGCACCGGCCACACCGCGGTGCGCTGTCCGGTAACTGAGGAGGTCACCGCACCAGAGTATGGCCCGACCGGGCCGCGCCGCTAAACGGTCGGGTCAGCGGCGGCCTGCGCTGCGGCTTCACGCTCGAGGAAGTGCTGCCGGGAGATCAGGTGTACGCGGTTCATGTCGCCGAGAATGCCGCGCAATTCGACCAGGAACGCCTCGCGCCGTTCGGTCAGATCAGGCGCCGGATCCAGCAGTCCCTGGTCGGCGGCGACCTGGCGGGCCGTGGCGAACAGCAGCGCCGACACCGCTTCATTGCTGCGCACCAGACGCTGCGCGGCGCGCTGGCTGCCCACCCCGAGGGCGCGCTGGGTCAGATCCTTCTCGTCGATCTGCGGTGGGGCCTCGCGCAGCACGTCGGCGACAATCTCGTAGGCCTCGAAGAACGGTCGCAGCATCGCGTGGGCCATCAGCGGCCGCATCTCATGCAGCATGGCGTCCAGATCGGCCCCGCCGGCGCAGACGCGCGCCTCCCAGTCGTCGAGCCAGGCCATTTCCGCGGCGATGTTCTCGCGGAAGGCCCCCGAGTCGGCGAAGTAGAACTCGAACTTCAACAGGTCACGCAGCCGCATCGCCTGCGACCAGAACGCTTCGAGCCGGTCCCCCTCGGCGCGGCAGGCATACATCAGCGCCAGTTCGGCGATCGCGGTCTCCAGGAACGCATGGATGATCGAATTGCGGTAGAACGCCGCCTCGTGCTCGTCCTCCGGCGCGATCCGCCAGACCGGTTCGCGGCCCCCGTCGATGCGGGTGACGGGGTTGCCCCCGGACAGCGCGTCCAGCGCCGACTGGACGCCGTCGAGGGTGCGCAGCCGGCGGGTGGACTCGGTGACCGGGGTGCCCTTGCGGTGCAGGTAATCCAGCGAGTCCTGCAGCGTGTGATGCACCTGGTTCAGTGTCAGCGCGACGCCACGGGTGGTCAGCAGCAGCGCGGAGACCAAACTGGTGGCGTTGATCGGGGTGGCCTCCAGGATGCGCCAGGCCACGGCGAAGGCCATCTTTTGCAGCGCAAGGCGTTTGACGGACTCGTCGTGATCGCCGTCGCCCTGCGGGACGTCGAGGTACTCCCGCATCGACACCGCCGCGGGGAACCGGACGTAGATCTTGCCGAAGTTCCGCTCCCCCTGCGCCTTGATGAAGTTGTACAGCCAGCTCAGACCCTCGGGGGTTTTCTCCCCACCACGGGCGTAGGCCGCGTATTCGCGGGTCTCGTGCAGCTGATCGAAGCTGATGGACACCGGTTGCAGCAGGATGTCGTCGCTGCGACCATCGAGATAGGCATCGGCGACGTAGGCCAGCAGACCGAGCTTGGGCGGCAACATCTTTCCGGTACGGGACCGGGTGCCCTCGATCGACCAGCTCAGGTTGAAGCGCTTCTCGACGATGTAGCCGACAAACTGTCGCAGCACGTACTTGTAGAGCGGATCGTCGAGCTTGCGCCGAATGAAGATGACACCCGAACGCCGCATCAGCGGCCCCATGAACCCGAAGGACAGGTTGATCCCGGCGAACGTGTGCACCGGCGGCAGCCGGTTCTCCTGCATCGCCACCGGAACGATGGCGCCGTCGAGGTAGGAGCGGTGCGAGAACAGCAGCACGGCGGGATGTCGTTCCAACGCGTGCCGCAACGTCTCGATCTCGGCGGGGTCGTAGTCGACGTTGGGGTCGAAGCCGCGGCTGAAGATCGCTCGACCCAGGTTGGGCATGAGGTCCACCGAGAACCGGCTCCACCCGGTGGCCAACTCGTCGAGCATCTCACCGGCCTTGTCGACCGTGGCCCCCGGGATCTGCTCGAGGCCGTCCCGAAACCGACTGGAGGCCAACATCTCCGGTTTGATCAGCCGCGGCGACTTGTATTCGGGTCCGAGCAGCCGCAACTCCATGCGTTCGATGGCCAGGCTCGCACGCCGCAGCACGAACCGGGCGAACTCGCGCGGGGAATCACCGACGGTGTTGTCCTGCCACTGTTGGCGCAGTTCGGATACCTTCGCGGGTTCGCCGGCGACGACTTTGGCCCGGGATCGGTCCCGGCGCAGGATGCGTCGTTGCAGCATTTCGGGTGGGCGGTAGGTGTCACGCCCTGAAATGAGACCGACGATCTTGACGCGGGTCGGTAATCCGCCCGGCACCCAGAACACCCGCGCCGGCACTACCGCGCGGTCGTCGCCGGACTCGAGTTCTTCGACCAGGCTTGCGATCACCCCGGGTGGCGGCTCGTCCGCGGGCAGTTCGATCACTTCGATGCGCGCCTCGGGGTGCGCCGCACGCTGCGCGCGCAACCAGTCGGTGAGCAGGTCGAGTTCCGCAGGCGAGGCCACCGAGGCAAGGACCAGCGCGTCGCCGTCGATGGTAACCTCCGGCAGCCCGCCGGCGTCTTTGGGACCGCTCATTGCCGGCCCCGGGCGGGCTGTGCCGCGCCGTTCTCGCCGGCCTCAGCCGAAGCCGCCTTCTTCGACGGAACCTTCTTGGCGGCAGCCTTTTTGGTGGCCTTCTTAGCGGACTTCTTCGCCGCGGACTTCTTGGCGGGTGCCTTCTTGGCGGGTGCCTTCTTGGCCGCCTTCTTCGGAGCACCGAGCTTGACGCTGGGCACCTCGCCCTCGGGCCAGGACGCCAGGGTGTCCAGATACAGCTGCCGCACTTCGGCGATGCGCTCGTCGAGGTTGTCGACGGTCCAGTCCTGCACCGAAATCGGCGGATAGACCACGATGTCGACGGTGCCGGGGTGCATGATCGTCGCGTCGCGAGACCCGATGGCCTCCGCGTTGCGGATGACCACCGGGACAATCGGGATCTCGGCCGCCATCGCCAGCCGGAACGGACCCTTCTTGAAGGGGCCGACGGTGGTGGTGTCCAGCCGTGTGCCCTCGGGGGCCATCACGATGGACAGTCCCTTGCGGACCAGATCCTCGACCTGTTTGAGCGACCGGACCGCGGACTGGGTGTCGTCGCGATCGATGAACACCGCGTCCATCAACTTGCCGAGCGTGCCGGCAATCGGGTCGCTTTCAAGTTCCTTCTTACCCACCCCGGTGAAGTTGTCGCGCACCAGCGCGCTGGTGATGACCGGGTCAAAGTTGTTGCGATGGTTGAAGATGAACACCGCGGGCCGTTGCGCGGTGAGGTTCTCCCTGCCGAGGACGTTGAGTTTCACGCCGCTGGAGGCCAGCAGCATCGCACCCCAGTTACCGGTGAAGAAGTTGATGCCGCGACGACGGCTGCGGGTGAGCAGGCCCCAGCCGATGGCGCCGGCGGCGATCGGGACGACGGATCCGACGCCGACCAATGTCTTGAGCGTGCCGGTGATCCCGGTGCCGCCGCGGCTGGTGAATTTCAGGATGGGCCAGCCGCGCTGGCGGGCCACCGCGGCCATCTTCCCCTCGGGGTTGGTGGGCCGGGGGTGGCCCACCAGGTACATCAGGGCGACATCCTCGTCGCCGTCGGCGTAGAAGTAGCTGTCCTTCAGGTCGATTCCGCGGTCGGCGGCGAATTTCTGCACGGCGTTCGCTTTGCCGGGACCCCACAGAATGGGGCGGACGACGTCCCCGGTGAGCACTCCGTCCTCGTCCAGGTCGAACCGGTTGGTCAGCGTGTTCGGAATTCCGAGGAAACGCGCCACCGGTTCCACCTGGATGGTCAGCGCCGACGAACTCAGGCATACCGTGTGACCGCGGTCGAGGTGGGCCCGGACCAGTTCGCGCATCTCCGGATAGATGCGCGACTCGATCTGCTGCCGGAACAGCCGCTCGCCCACCTGGTCCATATCGGTGATCGACCGGCCGCGCATCGCCGAGGTCGCCGAGATGATCAGGTCCTCGAACTCCGAACGGCCGAGTTGATGATTCAGACCGGCCTGAATCATGGCGATCAGGTCCCCGAGTCCGAGTTCGCGGCGCCGGAACTGCTGCTGGGTCAGGATCACCCCGGTGAACCCGGCGACCAGCGTGCCGTCCAGGTCGAAGAATGCCCCGATCTTGGGGCCGCGCGGGCTGGCCTTGACCTCGGCCACCGAGCCGGGCAGCCGCATATCCCGTGATGTCGTCATGAAACCGCCGATCCGTTGTCCGTGGGGTCTGTCGGTTCAGGAGCCGGCGCGGGTCCCGCGAAGGACACCGGCTGGGCGCGCAGGTTCGGATCGCCCGCCAGCGCCAGCACCTCGTCGAACCCGGCGGCCAGGCAGCGGGCGAACAGCGCCTCGTCGGTGATCGCGGCCCGGTCGTAGCGCGCCGAAATGGTGCAGTAACCGCTGCGCGATACCAGCACCACCATCATCGCCACCCCGGGAAGCGGCCCAATCCCGTACTGCCGCAACACTTGTGATCCGGCGATGTAGGTGTCGCCCGGGTAGACCGGCACGTTGCTGGCCTGGATATCGGAGGCGATCACCGAGCCGGTCATCTGTTCCAGCACCGGGTCGGGCAGCAGCGACAGCACCGGCGCCACCACGCCCAACACGTCGAGGGCGGCCTCCTCGCGCCGCTGTGTCATCTGCGCGCGGATCTTCTGCATCCGCGCCACGGGGTCGACGGTGCCGATCGGCGCAGCAATGTTGACCCCCGCGAAGCGGTTCCCGCCGGCCGGGTCCGAGTCGGCCCGCAGGTTGACCGGGACCGCCATCGGCAACGTCTGCACGGGCACCCCGAGCGCGTCGTGGTAGCGGCGTAACGCCCCGCACAGCCCGGCCAGGTACGCATCGTTGATCGACCCGCCCGCGGTCTTGGCCACCCGATGCAGGTCCGAAAGCGGGATGTCGATGGCCTCGGTCCGGGTCGAGAGGCTGCGCCGTCGCAGCAGCGGCGACGGCGGCGCGGCCTGGCGCACGATACGGCGGCTCGAGCCGGCGTAATCGAGGACGCCGGAGACCACCGAGCCGGGACGGCTGACGGCCTTGCCGACCGTCCCGATGGCACCCAGCAGCGCCCCGCGCACCCCGCTGACGATCGACCCGGGCAACGCATTGATCCCGGCCCGCATCAGATCGTTGGGCGTGAGGTCCTGCGGGATCGGCAGGGGCGCCGGCGGCCGGGGCGCCGCCTCGGGTTCCAGGTCGTAGATTTCGGTGAACATCGCCACGATGCCCACCCCGTCGGCCACGGCGTGACTCAGATGCAGGATTTGCGCGGCGCGCCCGTCCTCGAGTCCTTCGACCAGCGTCGCGCTCCACAACGGCCGGGTGATGTCCAGGGGCGACTGCTGGACGAGTTCGGCCATGTCGAATACCTGGCGCAGGGTGCCGGGCTCGGGCGCGCGCACGCGTCGGACATGGAAGTCCAGATCAAAGTCGGGGTCCACCACCCAGCGGGCCGCAGCGGTGGGCAACGTCGGCATGACCACCTTCTGACGCAGCCGCGGCACCCGCCGGGAGGCATTGTCGAAGGTGGCGCGATAGCGCTCCCAATCCGGTGCTGTGTCCAGCAGTTCGACCGCCATGACCCCCGAGCGAGTCCGAGGGTTGGCCTCCCCGCGGTGCAGCAACTGATCGACGGCGCTGAGTTCGTCGGAGAACGCCGAAGCATCGAAGGAGTCACTCACCACGGTCCCTCAACCCTCCATACCGTCCGGCGCTGCCAGCGCCCCAAGCGTCCACCCCACGCTAGTCTCAGCGATGCGTCGGCGGCAGCCGATTCATGGATCGTCGCGCCGCGGCGCGCGTTGGTGTACCGCGCTCACCCGACGTCGTGGACGAGGTCGCCGAGTCCCATCCGGTGATTGCCGTAGGTGACACCGAGGAAGTCGGCGACGGTGTCGGTCACCAGCTGTGACCGCACCGTGGCGATGGCGTCAAAAGCGTGGTGCGCGTTGGGAAGTTCGGCGTGGGCGACGGTGGGGGCACCGGCCGCGCGCAGCGCACCGACGAAGGCCTGCGCCTGGGTGTGCGGAATCACCGCGTCGTTGGCGCCATGCAGCACGAAGAACGGCGGCGCGTCCCGGTGCACGTGGGTGATCGGAGACGCCGCCCGGTACAGCGCGGGATCGTCGGCGAGCCGCGCGCGCATGACGAATCGCTCCAGGAACGGCAGCATCAGCTCGCACATGTTGTCCGGATCGGTCAGGTCGTAGGCGCCGTAGTAGGGCACCGCGGCCGCCACACTGGTGTCCACCTGCTCGAATCCGGGCTGCAGCGCTGGGTCGTTGGCGGTCAGTGCGGCCAGCGAACCGATATGCGCGCCGGCGGAGCCGCCGGTGACCGCGATGAAGTCGGGGTCCCCGCCGTAGTCGGCGATGTTCTCCCGTAGCCAGGCGATCGCGCGTTTGACGTCGACGATGTGCGCCGGCCAGGCGCTGAACGGGCTGCGGCTGTAGTTGATGGTCACGCAGATCCAGCCGAGTTCGACCATTCGGCTCAGCAGCGGCACCGCCTGCCCACGTTTCTCGCTGAGCGCCCAGGCGCCGCCGGGAATCTGCAGCAGCACCGGGACGCGGGCGCCCGGGGCCACATCGGGCCGACGCCAGATGTCGAGCAGGTTGTCCCGTCCGCCCGGACCGTAGGACAGGTTGCGGGTCACCGTGGCGTACCGGCTGCGCTGCGCGGCGTGCCACACCCCGGCGACGCTGTGCCTGCGTACCGCGGGATCGGTGACCGGATGGCTGATGTGGTCGGAGTAGTCGGTTCCATAGGCCTCGGAGAGCGCCTCCTGCAGCACGCTGTCGGCGCGTTGGGCCGCCAGGCCGTTGATGAAACGGTTGACCGGGGCGATGTCCACCGAGGACAGCGCGTGCCCGGTCAGGACCCGCAACGGGAACTCGGTCAGCGCCCAGCCGGCCAGCCAACCGGCCAACGAGGGGCCGCCCCGCAACAACACCGACGCGGCCCCCAGCGTCGCTACCGGGTCGCTGATCAGGCCCAACGCTGCCTTCAGTGGCCCGGGACGGGGCACAGCCGCAACCGCGTCCGTCACCAGAGTCATCGCAGTACAACCTCACCTTCGGGGCTGGGCATCGTTGCCCGCTACGACTCCGGTGTAGCTACCGGATCGCGATGTGCCGTGCATCACACAGTATCCAAATATCTTGTGTTCCAAACGCATTTCTCCCGCGCGTGGCGCGACCGGGGACCGGAGCATGCGGTTGGTTAAACTAGCTGCACGTTGCCTCCGTAGCTCAGTTGGATAGAGCAAGAGCCTTCTAATCTCTAGGTCGCAGGTTCGATTCCTGCCGGGGGCGCATTTTTCGGTCGAAAGTTGTGTTGTTGTATGCGTTTCGCGAGTGGACCCGGTAACAACCCGACTCTGGGCGCGCACCCGCCCCGAGTAACGTCTCCGCCATGAGTTCTGAGCTGGTGCTTTACTCCGTCACCGACCGCGTCGCGCTGGTCACCGTCAACGATCCCGACCGGCGCAACGCGGTCACCGACGCGATGTCGGCGCAGCTGCGCGCCGCGGTCGAGCAGGCCGAGGCCGACACCGGCGTGCACGCGCTGGTCATCACCGGCGCCGGCAAGGCCTTCTGCGCCGGCGCCGACCTCAGCGCGCTCGGGTCGGCCGCCGAGGAGGGCCTGCTGCGCATCTACGACGGCTTCATGGCGATCGGCAACTGCTCGCTGCCCACCATCGCCGCGGTCAACGGGGCCGCCGTCGGCGCCGGACTCAACCTCGCGCTGGCCGCCGACGTCCGCATCGCCGGTCCGCACGCCAATTTCGACCCGCGCTTTCAGAAGCTCGGCATCCATCCCGGCGGCGGCGCCACCTGGATGTTGCAGCGCGGCGTGGGGCCTCAGGCCGCCCGGGCCGCCTTGCTGTTCGGGATGCGCTTCGACGCCGAGGCCGCCGTCGCGCACGGCCTGGCCCTGCAGGTGGCCGACGATCCCGTCGCCGCGGCCCTGGAGCTGGCCGCCGGTCCCGCGGCCGCACCGCGCGAGGTGGTGCTGGCGACCAAGGCGACCATGCGTGCCACCTTCTCCCCCGGCACCGTCGACACCGACCTGCACCACGCCGCGATGCGCACCGAACTCGGCCCGCAGGCCACGTCCATCCAGTCACCGGAGTTCCAGGCGCGCCTGCAGGCCGCGCAACGCAAGTAGCTACAGGTCCAGCAGCGCGGTCTCGGGCGCCTCGAGCAACTCCCGCAGCTCACCGAGAAACGCGCCCAGCTGGGCGCCGTCGGCGATGCGGTGGTCGAACGCGCACGTCAGGGTCGTGGTCGAGCGGGCCGCCACCGCACCGTCGACGACCACCGCGCGCGGCTTGATCGAACCGATGCCCAGGATCGCGGCCTCCGGGTAGTTGATCACCGGCACCGCCTGATCCAGCCCCAGCGCACCGAAGTTCGACACGGTGAAGGTGGATCCTTGCAGCTCACCGGGTTTGAGGGTGCCGGCGCGGGCGCTCTCGACGCGCTGACGGACCGCCTCGGCCAGCTCCCGGGTGGTCATCCGCTGCGCGTCACGCAGCACCGGCACCAACAGCCCGCGCGGTGCGGCCACCCCGATGCCCAGGTGCACCCCGCCGTGCGTGTGCAACCGCGGCCCGTCGGGTCCGTCGACCCAGGTGGAGTTGAACACCCGATGGTGTGTCAACGCCAACACCAGCAGCCGTAACGTCACGACGAACGGCGTCAGCGCCAACCGGTCACTGAGCTCCAGCAGCCGCGTGCAATCGACGTCCACGCTGCCGTGGGCGTCCGGAATCTGACTGCGCGACAGTGTCATCCGTTTGGCCATCTCGGCCTGGACGCCGCGCACCTGGGTGGCCTCACCCTCGGGGGCATTACCGGCTGCGGCCAGCACCGCCTCCCGCGAGATCACGCCGTCGTCGCCGGGCGCCAACCCGGACAGGTCGACGCCCAGTTCGGCGGCCAGCTTCCGGACCGCAGGTTTCGCGCGGGGCCTGCCGTCGTGACGCCGACTGGTGTCGAAGCCGGTGTCGGCGCCGTAGCCCACCAGGACCGGGTTTCGCGTCGGTTCTGGTGCGGGCCCCGGGGCGGGCGCCTCGGTGTGAATCCGCACCAGCAGCGCTCCCACCGCGAGCACGTCGCCCTGCGCGCCGCCGAGTTCGGTGACCCGGCCCGCGTACGGGCTGGGAATCTCCACCTGGGCCTTGGCGGTTTCCAGCGTGCACAGCGTCTGGTTGAGTTCGACCTCGTCGCCGACGGCGACGTGCCATTCGATCACCGTCGCGTCTTCCAGGCCCTCGCCGAGGTCCGGTACCAGGAACTCACTCACGGCATGCCCATCGCCTTCTCGACACAGTCCAACAATCGGTCCGGCCCGGGCAGCCACAGCCGCTCGAGCCGGGCCGGCGGATACGGGGTGTCAAAGCCGGTGGCGCGCAGCACCGGAGCCTCCAGGTCGTAGAACAGCTCCTCGCTCACCCGGGCCGCCAACTCGGCACCGAAACCTAGGGTGCGCGGGCCTTCGTGCATGATCACGCATCGGCCGGTCTTGCCCACCGAGGCCGCCACAGTGTCGAAGTCCAGCGGGTTCAACGAACGCAGATCGACGATCTCGAGGCTCCACCCGTACTGCTCGGCCGCCAGCGTCGCGGCGTTGTCCGCGGTGTCGACCAGCGGCCCATACGTGACGACCGTGACATCGGTACCCGGCCGTCGGATCGCCGCCTGCCCGATGGGAGCCCCCGGCGTCGCGGTGTCCAGCGCGCCACGAGTCCAGTACCGCCGCTTGGGTTCCAGATAGATGACCGGGTCGGGACTGGCGATCGCGTGCCGCAGCAGCCAGTAGGCGTCCGACGGCGTCGACGGCACGACCACCTTGAGTCCGGCCGTGTGCGCCCAGTACGTCTCGGTCGACTCGGAATGATGTTCGACGGCACCGATACCACCGAAGGACGGGATCCGAATCGTCACGGCCATGTCGACATCGCCGTGGGTGCGCATCCGATACTTCGCCAGATGGCTGACGATCTGGTCGAAGGCGGGATAGCTGAAGCCGTCGAACTGGATCTCGGGTACCGGAACGAACCCGCGGATCGCCATTCCGATCGCCACCCCGACGATCGCGGACTCGGCCAGCGGGGTGTCGAAACACCGTGACTCCCCGAAGGTTTCGGCCAGTCCCTCGGTCACCCGGAACACTCCGCCGAGCCGGGCGACGTCCTCGCCGAACACCAGCACCCGGTCGTCGTTGGCCATCGCGTCGTGCAACGCCCGGTTGATGGCGGTCACCATCGGCACCTCGCCTTCGGTGGGCATGGCGCGCAACAACGGTTCGCGCGGCGCCGGTACCTCGTCACCGGCCGCTGGGGGACGTTCGAAGATCTGGGTCATCTCATGCCTCCCTTGCCAATTCGGTGCGCAGCTGCTCACGCTGCTGCGCCAGCGCCGGAGTGATCTCGGCGTAGACCGTGTCGAACATCTCGGTGATGTCGAGGTCGGGGGCGTCCACGGTCGCCTCCCGCAGTTCGGTGCGCAGCCGCCGGGCGCGGGCGTCGACCCGCCGCTCGAGCCGCTCGTTCCACAACCCGACGTGCGCCAAATAGTTGCGGTACCGCGTGATCGGGTCGCGCTGCGCCCACCCCTGCAGTTCGGCATCGTCGCGGTAGCGCGTCGGATCGTCGGAGGTGGTGTGCGGGCCCATGCGGTAGGTGACGGCTTCGATCAGGGTCGGTCCGCCACCGTCGCGCGCGCGGCGCGCGGCTTCGGCCATCACCGCGTAGCAGGCCAGCACATCGTTGCCGTCGACGCGAATGCCGGGCATGCCGTACGCCAGCGCGCGGTGGGCGATGGTGGGCGCGTTCAACTGGCGGCCGACCGGCACCGAGATGGCCCACTGGTTGTTCTGCACGTAGAACACGCACGGCGCGGCGAACACCGACGCCAGGTTGAGGGCCTCGTGCACATCGCCGGTACTGGTGGCCCCGTCGCCGAGGAAGGCCACCGTCACCGAATCCTCCCCCAACCGCTGGGCGGCCATCGCGGCACCGACGGCGTGCAGTTGCTGCGTGCCGATCGGGATGGAGATGGGTGCACACTGTTTGGCGGTGAAACCGAGTCCGCCGTGCCAACTGCCGCGCCACACGGCGCTCATCTGCGCGGGTGTGATGGCCCGGACCAAGAATGCACCCAGCTCGCGGTATTGCGGAAACAGCCAGTCGCTCTTGCGCAGACAGGCCGCCGCGCCGACCTGCGCCGCCTCCTGGCCCCGGCACGAGGCGTACAACGCGAGCTCACCCTGCCGTTGCAGATTCACGAACTCGATGTCGAGTTCGCGGGTGACCACCATCATCTCGTAGAGCCAGGACAACGTCTCCGGCGGAAGATCGCGGCTGAAGCGCCGCTCGGAAGTGGGCGCGCCATCTGGTGCGACGAGCTGCACCGGTTCGACCTCGACGGTGCCGGGCGGCACCGGTGCGTGAGCAGACCCAGCCATAGCGCCTCCTTTAGGTCGCCGACGGCATGTTTGGCCGTCAGACCCTTAGGTCAGCTCCAGCGCGGGGGCCAGTCGAGCAGTCCGCTTGTGGCGGCTGCCCAGCCAGCGTCCGAGTGTCAGGGCGCGAGCTGCACGATTCGCTCGGCTCGCCTTAGCACTGGCGCATCCACCATTATGCCCTCGAAAGCGAAAGCACCGCGCTGTTCTTCGGCGGCGGCCAGAACGTGTCGCGCCCATTCGACCTGTTCGGCGGACGGCGCGTAACCCTCCCGGATGACCGCAATCTGGCTGGGATGGATGGCAACCTTGATGTCGAAGCCCACCGCAACGGAGTCCTCGACCTCGACCCGGAGGCCGTCGAGGTTCTTGATATCGATGTACACCGAGTCCAGCGCCAGCTTCCCGTACGCCTTGGCGGCCAGCAGCGACCGCGACCGCACGTACTCGGCGACATCGCGGTAGGAATCGTCGGGGAACCGGTTCGCCGTTCCGCCCAGGAAGCCGAACAGATCCTCGGCGCCCCACATCACCCCGACGGTGTTGGCGACAGCGGCCGTCTCGTCGACCTTCAGCGCACCGAGCGGGGTCTCCACGATCAGCACCACCTCCAGCGGCGCCAACGCGCTGACCTGCTGCGCGGACTCGCATTTCGGCAACATGACGCAGGTGTACTCGGTGCGGGCCAGCGCCTCGAGATCGAGTTTCTGCTCGGGCGAATCACCGGCGTTGATCCGGATCACGGTTCGGCTGGGATCCAGCGGCGTGCTGAGCAACGCGTCCCGCGCCGCCGCCTTGTCGCCGGCGCCGTCCTCGAGGTCGAGGATGACGATATCGGCTGCGGCGGCGGCCTTTTCAAACCGCTCGGGCCGGTCCGCCGGGCAGAACAACCAGGCCGGTCCGGCGTTGTCGAGTGACACTAATCCTCCTGTGGCTTCATGCGCACCATCGTTTTCCGCGATGCGGTGGCCACGATGTCGCCATGCTGGTTGCGCGCGGTGTGCGCGAAGGTCACGATGCCCTCACCGGGGCGGCTCTTGGACTCGCGTTTGTCGGTGACGACGGTCTCGGCATACAGGGTGTCGCCGTGGAACAGCGGTTTGGGGAAGGCGATGTCGGAGAATCCGAGGTTGCCGACGATGGTGCCCTGCGTCAACTGGGTGACCGACAGGCCCACCAGCGTGGACAGCGTGAACATCGAATTCACCAGGCGCTGGTTGAACGGCGGCAGCGCATCGGAGAACGCCGCGTCCAGATGCAGCGCCTGGGTGTTCATCGTCAGCGTGGTGAACAGCACGTTGTCGGCCTCGGTGATGGTCCGGCCCGGTGCGTGCACGTAGCGCACACCGATCTCGAACTCCTCGAACCACAGGCCACGCTGGTGGACGACCTTCTCCGAGGTCTCCTCCGACATCTCAGATCCCCATCTGTCGAGCGATGACCATCAGCTGCACTTCCGTTGTCCCCTCGCCGATTTCCAGGATCTTGCTGTCGCGATAGTGACGCGCGACCGAGTACTCGTTCATGAAACCGTAGCCGCCGTGAATCTGCGTGGCGTCGCGGGCGTTGTCCATCGCCGCCTCGCTGGCCACCATCTTGGCCACCGCGGCCTCCTTCTTGAACGGCTTACCGGCGAGCAGCAACGCCGCCGCGTCGTAGTAGGCGGTGCGGGCCGCGTGGGCGCGCGCTTCCATCCGGGCCAGCTTGAATTCGATGGCCTGATATTTGCTGATCGGCTGACCGAAGGCCGACCGCTCCTTGGCGTACTTCACACTCTCGTCCACACACCCTTGCGCAGCCCCGACCGACAGCGCCGCGATCGCGATCCGGCCCTCGTCGAGGATGCGCAGGAAGTTGGCGTAGCCGCGGCCCCGCTCACCGAGCAGATTCTCCTGCGGAACCCGGACGTCGTCGAAGCTCAACGGGTGGGTGTCGGAGGCATTCCAGCCGACCTTGTTGTAGGCCGGTTCGGCGGTGAAGCCGGCGGTGGGCACCGGCACCAGGATCGAGCTGATCTCGGGCTTGTCCGGCGTTCCGCCGGTGACCGCGGTGACGGTGACCAGCTCGGTGATGTCGGTGCCGGAGTTGGTGATGAACTGCTTGGAGCCGTTGATCACCCAGTGGCCGTCGTCCAACTTCGCGGTGGTCTTGGTGGCCCCGGCGTCGCTGCCGCCGCCGGCCTCGGTCAGCCCGAACGCGCCCAGCGCCTTGCCGCTGGTCAGCTTCGGCAGCCAGGCCTGCTTCTGCTCTTCGTTGCCGAACCGGTACACCGGCATCGCGCCGAGGGACACCCCGGCCTCCAGCGTGATGGCCACGCTCTGGTCGACCTTGCCGAGTTCCTCCAGCGCCAGACACAGCGCGAAGTAGTCGCCGCCCATGCCGCCGTACTCCTCCGGAAACGGCAGGCCGAACAGGCCCATCTCGGCCATGCCGGCCACCACCTCGTACGGGAAGCTGTGCTCCTCATCGTGTTTGGCCGACACCGGTGCGACAACGTTCTGCGCGAAGTCGCGCACCGTCTTGGCCAGGTCGGCGTAGTCGCCGGGCAGGTTTCCGGTGGACAGATAGTCAGTCATCGGTTGCTTCTTTCTCGGTAGCGGAGATTCGGGCCAGGGGCTGACCCACCTTGACCTGATCGCCTACGGCAACAAGTACTTCCACGACACCGTCGACCGGCGCGGTCAACGAGTGCTCCATCTTCATGGCCTCGACCGCGACCACCACGGTGCCGGCGGTGACGGTGTCGCCGCTGGCGGCGTTGACCGCGACGACCGCACCGGGCATCGGGCTGATCAGCTCCGCGTCGCCGCTGTGCTCGTCATCGGGACGTACGGGAGCCTCCCGGACCTCCTGGACCACCGTCACGCCGCCGCCGCCGGCCAGCCAGATCTGATGATCGGTTTCGGCGATCCGGTACGTGGTGCGCAGCCCATCGATCACCAGGATCAGCTGGTCCCCGTCGAGGGTGGCCGTCAGGGAATGCCTTTCGCCGTGCTCCACGGTGGCCGTGGCGGCCGCGGGGGTGCCGGTGATCGCGACGTGGTCGGTGCGCTCCCCGGATTGCAGCCGCAACACAGTGGGCGCCGGGCCCCCCATCCGCCAGCCCGAGGGCACGCTCCACAGGTCGTCGTCGGCGGCGGCCCAGCGCTGCAGCCAGCGGTAGGCGCCGGCGGCGATGAGTGTCTGATCGTCGGGGGCCGGGGCGTGGTAGTCACCGACGCGGCGATCCAGCAGGCCGGTGTCGAGCGTGCCGGCCTGGACCTCGGGATCGGCCAACAGGAAGCGCAGGAAGTCGATGTTGGTGACGACCCCGAGCACCGCCGTGGCGGTCAGTGCCCGATCCAGACCGGCCAGGGCCGCCGCCCGGTCGGGGCCGTGCGCGATCACCTTCGCCAGCATCGGGTCGTAGTCACTGCCGACCACGGTGCCCACCCGCAGACCGGAGTCCACCCGCACGCCCTCGGACACCGGCTCGGACAGGCCCAGCACCGGACCGCCGGTCGGCAGGAAGCCGCGGGCGGCATCCTCGGCGTAGATCCGCGCCTCGATCGCATGCCCGTGCAGCTGGATGTCGTCCTGGGCTGCCGGCAGCGGTTCCCCCGCGGCGATGCGGACCTGCCATTCCACCAGGTCCCAGCCGGTGACCATTTCGGTCACCGGATGTTCCACCTGCAGTCGGGTGTTCATTTCCATGAAGAAGAACTCGTCGGGTTTGTCCGCCGAAACGATGAACTCGACGGTACCCGCACCCCGGTAATCGACGCTGCGGGCGGTGTCGCACGCCGCGGCGCCGATGCGGGCCCGGGTCTTGGCGTCGAGCAGCGGTGACGGCGCCTCCTCGATCACCTTCTGGTGCCGGCGCTGCAGGCTGCATTCGCGCTCGCCGAGGTGCAGCACGTTGCCGTGGGCGTCGGCGAGCACCTGAACCTCGATATGCCTGGGGCGCAGCACGAACCGCTCCAGGAACAGGGTGTCATCGCCGAAGGCGGCCGCGGATTCGCGGCGCGCGCTCACCAGCGCCTCGGGCAGTTCGGCGGGTGCGTGTACCAGCCGCATGCCCTTGCCACCGCCGCCGGCCGACGGCTTGACCAGGACGGGGTAGCCGATGTCCTCGGCGGCGCCGATCAGGTCGGCGTCGGCCAGGCCCGGGCGGGCGATGCCGGGGACCACCGGCACGTCGAACCGTGACACGGTTGCCTTGGCGGTGATCTTGTCGCCCATGGTGGAGATCGCTGCGGCGGGCGGGCCGATGAACACCAGGCCGGCCCGGTCGAGCGCGGCTGCGAATTCGGAGTTCTCGGACAGGAATCCGTAACCGGGGTGGACGGCCTGGGCTCCGGTGCGTACCGCGGCTGCGATGACGGCCTCGATGTCGAGGTAGCTCTGGCGGGCCGGGGCCGGACCGATCAGCACCGCGGTGTCGGCTTCGGCGACGTGCCGCGCGCCGGCGTCGGCCTCGCTGAAGACCGCGACGGTGCGGATACCCATCCGCTTTAGGGTGCGGATGACGCGCACGGCGATCTCGCCGCGGTTGGCAATCAGAACGGTGTCAAAGGACATATCGCGTCTCACATCCGGAATACGCCGTAGGACACCGGCTGGACCGGTGCGTTACCGACGGCTGAAAGGGCCAAGCCTAGAACGGTTCTGGTGTCGGCGGGGTCGATGACCCCGTCGTCCCAGAGTCGGGCGGTCGAATAGTAGGGATTGCCCTGATGCTCGTACTGCTCGGTGATGGGCGCCTTGAACGCCTCCTCCTCATCCGGGGTCATGTCGCCGCTTACCGTGGCCAGCACCGAGGCGGCCTGTTCCCCACCCATCACCGAGATCCGGGCGTTGGGCCACATCCACAGGAAGCGCGGCGAATAGGCCCGGCCGCACATCGAGTAGTTGCCGGCCCCGTAGGAGCCCCCGATGACCATGGTGAGCTTGGGCACCCGGGCGCACGCCACCGCGGTCACCATCTTGGCGCCGTGTTTGGCAATGCCGCCGGCTTCGTAATCCCGGCCCACCATGAAGCCGGAGATGTTCTGCAGGAATATCAGCGGTACCAGGCGCTTGTCGCACAGTTCGATGAAATGTGCTCCCTTGAGCGCTGATTCGCCGAACAGCACGCCGTTGTTGGCGACGATCCCGACCGGATGGCCATGGATGTGGGCGAAGCCGGTGACCAGCGTGGTGCCGTATTCGGCCTTGAACTCGCTGAACTGTCCGCCGTCGACAATCCGCGTGATGACCTCGCGCACGTCATACGGCACGCGGGAGTCGGTGGGCACCACGTCGTACAGCTCGGTCTGGTCGGCGATCGGCGCCACCGTGGGCCGCACCTCCCAGGGTGGCGCCGACACCGGTCCCAGCGTCGAGACGATTCGGCGCACGATGCGCAGCGCGTCGCGGTCGTCGTGGGCGAGGTGGTCGGTGACCCCGGAAACCTTCGAGTGCAGGTCGCCGCCGCCGAGGTCCTCGGCAGTCACCACCTCACCGGTCGCGGCCTTCACCAGCGGCGGGCCGCCGAGGAAGATGGTGCCCTGGTTGCGGACGATCACGGCCTCGTCGCTCATGGCCGGGACGTAGGCGCCGCCGGCGGTGCACGAGCCGAGCACCGCGGCGATCTGGGCGATGCCGGCCGCACTCATGGTCGCCTGGTTGTAGAAGATGCGGCCGAAGTGGTCCCGGTCGGGGAACACTTCATCCTGACGCGGCAGGAACGCGCCGCCGGAGTCGACGAGATAGAGGCAGGGCAGCCGGTTCTCCAACGCGATCTCTTGGGCCCGCAGGTGCTTCTTGACCGTGATCGGGTAGTACGTGCCGCCCTTGACCGTGGCGTCGTTGGCCACGATCATGCAGTCCCGGCCCGAGACCCGGCCGATCCCGGCGATCATCCCGGCGCCCGGCGATTCGTCGTCGTACATGCCGTCGGCGGCCAGCGGCGCGATCTCCAGCAGCGGGCTGCCGGGGTCCAGCAGGCCGTCGACGCGGTCGCGTGGCAGCAGTTTGCCGCGCTCGACATGACGGTCTCGGGTGCGCTGGGAACCACCCAGTGCGACGGCGGCCAGCTTGGAACGCAGCTGTGCCACCAATGCAAGGTGCTCGTCGCGGTGTGACGTCGCGGATGTCATGGGGCATCCCATCAATTGAGTTAATGACGACTAACTGATGGTATGTTAGTCGTGATTAACTCAAACGTCTAGACGCGCTCCAGGAGGCTGCGATGCCGGTGCCCCCAGCACAGGAGCAGGAGCCTGCGGCCACCAGCCACCGCTCCCGGTTGAAGTCCGACCGGCGATCCCAGCTGCTGGCGGCCGCGGAGCGCCAGTTCGCCGAACGTGGATTCCTGGCCGTGCGTCTCGAGGACATCGGCGCGGCCGCCGACGTCAGCGGACCGGCCATCTACCGTCACTTCCCCAACAAAGAAGCGCTGCTGGTGGAACTGCTGGTGGAGATCAGCACCCGCCTGTTGGCCGGCGGACGGGCGGTGGTCGCCGCGGCCTGCGATCCCGTGGCGGCGCTCGACGGGCTCATCGACTTCCACCTGGACTTCACCTTCGGCGAACCCGATTTGATCCGGATCCAGGACCGCGACCTGATTCATCTGCCGGCCGCCGCCACCCGGCAGGTGCGCCGCAGCCAACGGCAATACGTCGAGATCTGGGTTCGAGTGCTGCGTGAGCTGGACCCGGCGCTCGACGAGGCCGATGCCCGGCTGATGGCCCACGCGGCGTTCGGGCTGATGAACTCGACTCCGTACAGCACAAAGCCGGCCGGTGGGAAACCGGCCGGCTTGCGCTCCAGAGCAGTGCTGCGGGCTATGACGCTCGCTGCGCTACGCGGGACTTAATACCAATACTTTCGACCACCCACCGGGCGACCGACCGCACCCAGGATCCACAGCACGGCGCCGATCACCAGCAGGATGATCCCGATGGTGGTCAGAATGCTGATATGTAAGACGTATCCGAGGATGAGCAAAATAATGCCGAGGACAATCATGGCAACTCCATTCGATAGGTGTGTTGTTTAATGTAACCGATTACTGGCTGGGTTGCGGCAATCTGCAATCCTCTACTTTCGGGTTGACGCCGGCATAGTTCAATGGCCCAGCGATAACCGTCAACGCAATAGTTCCCGCAGTCGCGCAATTGGTGTCGCTGCTTTCGAAATACCCGCGCTGGAAGGTCGCGAATGCTCCGATCAACATCCAAACCACTGCTACAACGGTGAGCAATCGCATGTGATCCCTCCGTCCGATCCCGCACTAACTGGCGGACACAGGTTTACCCGACCGACAAATCCTCAAACATCACAATTTCGTCATAGCCGCTGTACTAGGCACCGGGAGGCCGCGAGAACGCCGCCCCCAACCAGTTCCGCACAGCCTCGGCCATCCGCGCGCGGTTCTCCCGCTTGGCGATCTCATGGCCGTCATCCTCGAAGAGCAGATAGCGCACGGGACGGCCGCGCTCGCGCAGCGCCTCATACATCTGTTCGGACTCGATGACCGGAACATTGGTGTCATTCCCGCCGTGCACCAGCAGCAGTGGCGCGGTCAGCGCATCGACCCGGGACAGCGGAGAAAGACTCTCCAGCAATTCGTAATCACTGACGGGATGGCCGTACTTCGGATAAGCTGCGGCCGCAATCCAGGCCTCAGTATTGCGGTAGAAACTGTTCAGATCGCTCATCCCGCAAATACTCACGCCCGCGGCGAACAGTTCGGGGTGAAAGGTCAGCGCGGCCAAGGTCAGGTAGCCGCCGTAGGACCAGCCGCCGCAGGCAATCCGGGACGGATCGGCGTACCCGCACGAGATCAGGTATTTCACGCAGTCGGCGACGTCGTCAATCGCGGCGAACCGCTTCTCGCGATCGTCGGCGTGCATGAATTCCCGGCCCAGGCCCCCGGACCCCCGCACATTGGGAGCGAACACCGTGATGCCGGCGTCCAGCAGCGGCGGAAAGACCTCGCTGTAATCGGGCCGGGACTGCCCCTCCGGCCCGCCGTGCAGATAGATCAGCGCCCCGGCGTCGTGCACGCCCGGCGGGGGCGCATAGCGCCAGCCGGTCAGCGTCAGCCCGTCCCGGGCGGTCAGCGTTTCCAACGTCGGCGTGGTGCCGACGGGGCCCGACATCGGCACCCGATCCACCGGCTCCCACTCCAACGTGTGGGTGTCCACCAGTTCCACGGTGCGGGGCTGGGACGGACTTTCCACCGTCATCGCCACCATCGCGCCGCCGGCACTGATGGACAACTGGCTGGCGACCAGGCCGGGCAGCGGGATCGGGTCGCCGAGCACCCGGTCGGTGTAGCGCATGATCTGAAGTTCGCTGCAGCCGTAGAGATTCCACAGCAGCGCCACGGTCGACAGATCATCGCTGATGACGAACTCGTCGAGTTCGAATCCGGGCCGCTCGGCGATCACCTGATAGGAGACGCCGTCGGCGGTCACCGTGACTTCGAGCAGGCGCGCATGGCCGGTGCCGTTGTCGCTGCGGATCAACGCCCGCACGAAACCGGCTGTGCTGTCGGGCCCGTACTGCTTGGCCGGGTAGTACAGCTTGGTGGCTTCGCTGTCGGAACCATGCCGCAACCGCCGCGGCGCATGATCGTCGAGGATGACACCCGCATCGGTGACGGAGCCGGGATCGTAGGGCAGCAGCGCGATTTCGGTGCCGCCGCGCAACATCAGCAGTTCTCGGTAGCCGCGGGGGCCGACTCGGATCAGCGCGGCGTTGGCCCAGGAGTCCACCAGCCGGCCCGCCGAGCGGCGGTCCAGGACCACCCGCGCCCCGGTGGCGGGGTCGATCAGACACGACTGTCCGACGCCGTCTTCGCCGGTCAGAATGGCGGCCACCCGGGTGCCGTCCCATCCGACCAGCTCCGCGGTGCCGCCTCGGCTGTCGTCGGTCTGGGTGCTCCAGGCGTCGATGCGACGCGCGTCGCGGTCGTCGGGATCGGTGGTCACCACCCAGATCTGGGTCCGCTCCCGGCCGTCGGGCGCCACCTCGCAGGCCAGCCAATGTCCGTCGGCGGAATGCAGCACGCGGGTGACGGGACCGTCGACGGGCAGTTCGACATCGCGCGAGGAGCTGGCCCGCCAGCCGCGCAGGAACCGCTGCACCGCACGGGGGTAGCCGCCGTCGTCGACGATGTGGGCGAACGCCGTCGCATCCGGGGACAGCGACGCGCCGTAGATCGCGCGCACCTGCGCCCGCACCGCCATCCCTTCTACCTCCGCCTGCCGCCCCACCCGTCCCGCACGCTACCCGCGTACCGGCTCCGCAAAACAGTGGACGCCGCTCAGATCCGACATGGCGCCCGGCAACTTCGGCTCCGCAGGTAACCTGCAATCATGAGGTGGGCATGAGCGATCCCCGTCGACCCTATGGGTCCGACCCGAACCAAGCCGGCTGGTCACCCCCGACCGAGCCGCTGGGTGACCGGAACCCCCCGTACACCGATCCCGCGTACGCGGGTCAGTTCAGTTACCCCAGTTACAACCCGCCGACGGACGCCACCCGCGAGCTGCCCCCGTACTGGACGCAGACGCAGTATGAGACCCCGGGCGGACCCCCGCCCCCCGCACCGCCGCCGGAACCGCCGCGCTCACCGCGCTGGCTGTGGTTTCTCGCCGGCGCCGCCGTCCTGCTGGTGATCGGCCTGGTGGTCGCGATGGTGATCGCCGGTGGTTCCTCCGAGCGCGAAACCGCGGTGGCACCGCTGCCGCCGATGCCGGAGCCCACGGGGATCGCCCCGCCGACGACGACGCGGGCGCCGAGCACCACCACCCGACCGCTGTTCCCCCCGAGCACACCCTCGGAATCGCCCACCACGACGCCGTCCGCGCCGCCGTCGGGCGCCACCGAGACCGTGACCTACAGCGTCACCGGCGAAGGCCGGGCCATCAGCATCACCTACGTCGATTCCGGCGCCATGATGCAGATGGAGTTCAACGTGGCGTTGCCGTGGAGCAAGCAGGTCACGCTGTCCTCGCCGGCATCGAGCACCGCCAGCGTGACGGTGTTCAACGTGGGCCGGGACGTGACATGTTCGGTGAGCGTCGACGGCGAACGGGTGCAGCAGCGCACCGGTTCGGGCATCACGATGTGCGCGGGCGTGCGGTAGCTAACCCTCGAGTGCGGCAGGCTTGGCCTCGGGTGCGTCGGTCCGGTAGCGGCCGGGGGTGCGCACGAACAGCATCGCGGCGAGACCGGCCGTCAGCACCACCAGAATGCCGCCGAGTCCGGCGCGGTCGGTGCCGAAGGCGTCCACGAACAGGAAGAACAGCCACGGCGCGAGGAATGACACGGCGCGGCCCGTCATCGTGTAGAGACCGAAGGCCACGCCCTCGCGCCCGTCCGCGGACATCCGCAGCAGCAGGTTGCGCGCCGCGGCCTGGGTCGGTCCGAGGAACAGGCATAGCATCAGCCCGCAGACCCAGAAGACCGTCGGCCCCGACAGTATGAGCATCACCAGGCCCACGACGACCATGACGGACAGCGATCCCACGATGACGGGTTTGGAACCCACCCGGTCATCCACGTGCCCGCCCAGCACCGCGCCGGAGGCCGCGATCACCAGCGCGGCCATCCCGAAGAGCAGCACGTCGGCGGGTGAGATGCCGTACACCTTGACGCCGAGCACCGCGCCGAAGGTGAAGACACCGACGAGTCCGTCGCGGAAGACGGCGCTGGCCAGCAGGTAGTAGACCAGGTTGCGGTCGCGCTGCCACTCCAGCTTCAGATCGGCCCACACCCGGCGGTACGCGCCGAGCATGCTGACGGGCTCATGCGGTGCCACGATGGCGGGCGTGATGTGCTGCGCGGTCAGCAGCAACGGCAGCGCGAACAGCGCGAACCAGGCCGCGGCGACCAGCATCACCATGCGCACGTTGAACCCGTCGTCGACCGACAGCCCCAGCAGTCCGCGGGTGGGTCCGTCGCCCATGATGAATCCGACGTACACGATGATCAACAGCAGCACGCTGCCCAGATACCCGGCGCCCGAACCGAATCCGGATATCCGCCCGGAGGTGGCCGGCGTCGAGAGCTGTCGCAGCATCGCGTTGTACGGCACGCCGGCGAGGTCGCCGCACGCCGCGGTCGCGGCCAACAGCGCCAGGCCCGCGAACAGATAGGACGAGTCGTCGCGGATCATGCTCATCGACGCGGTCAACAGCACCGCCAGACCGGTGAGCACCGTCAGTGCGCGGCGTCGCATATGCGGGGCCTGCACCCACACCCCGGTCACCGGCGCCAGCACGGCGACGGTCAGGCCGGCGATGGTCAGCGCGCGCCCGAGCCAGCTCGCCGGCGACGCACCGCCGGGCATCCCCTCGCCCACCGACTCGGTCAGGTACACCGAGAACACAAAGGTCACGACGATCGCATTCAGGCCGACGAAGCCGCAATCCCACAGCGCCCAGGCCGCAACCCGCGATTTCGTCAAGGCCGGCGCCTGGGTCATGTCCGGCACTCTACGGCTCCCGGCCGCGTCCGCGGACCGGTCCCGCCCCTCGTACCATGACCGCATGCCCGTACCCTCTCCCAGTCCGGATGCCCGCGCTGTCGTCACCGGTGCCTCACAGGGCATCGGCGAGGCCCTGGCCGCCGAACTTGCCGCCCGCGGACACAGCCTGATCATCACGGCCCGGCGCGAAGAGGTGCTCGCCGACCTGGCCGCCCGCCTCACCGAGCGCCACGGGGTGGTGGTCGAGGTGCGTGCGGTGGACCTCACCGATGCCGAGGATCGCGCCACCTTGGCCGACGAGCTGCGCAGCCGCAACATCTCGATTCTGTGCAACAACGCCGGCACCGCCACGTTCGGGCCGGTCGCCGACCTGGACCCCGCCGACGAACAGGCCCAGGTGCAGCTCAATGTGATTGCGGTGCATGACCTCACCCTTGCCGTGCTCCCCGGGATGATCGAGCGCGGCGGCGGCGGGATCCTCACCTCGGGGTCGGCCGCGGGCAACTCGCCGATTCCGAACAACGCCACCTATGCCGCCAGCAAGGCGTTCGCCAACACGTTCAGCGAATCGCTACGCGGCGAATTGAAGACGGCCGGTGTGCACGTGACCGTGCTGGCACCGGGGCCGGTACGCACCGACCTGCCCGACCCCTCGGAACGCTCGCTGGTCGAGAAGGTGATCCCCGACTTCCTGTGGATCAACACCGAATACACCGCGAAGGTGTCGCTCGACGCGCTGGAGCGCAACCGGATGCGGGTCGTGCCGGGCCTGACCTCGAAGGCGATGTCGGTGGCCGCCGGGTACGCCCCGCGCGGCATCGTCGCACCGATTGTCGGTGCGGTGTACAAGAAGTTGGGCGGCGAGTAGCGCCGGCTAGCGCCGGCGGCGGCGCCCGGTGCCGAAGATGCTGCGGGTGATCTCGCGGCCGATCACGGTGCCCGCGGAGCGCATCGCGCTCTTGAAAGCCGGGCTGTCCATCATCTTCTCCATGAAACCGGGCTCCGGCGGCGCGGTCGGGGCGGGCATCGGCGGGATCTCGATTCCGGTCGGCACGGGCAGCTCATCCGCGGCGGCCGGCGGGGCGATGGTCGCCATCAACCGTTCATAGGCCGAGTCCCGGTCCACCGTCTGGCCGTACTCGGCCTGCAGCGGGCTGGCCTTGGCGGCCGCGGCAATGGCGTCGGTGCCGATGGTGTCCATCAGCGAGCGCGGTGCCCGCATCATGGTCCAGGCCACCGGCGTCGGCGCGCCCTTCTCCGAGAGCACCGTGACGATCGCCTCTCCGATTCCCAACGACTTCAGCGCCTCCTCGAGGTCGTACACCTCGGTCTTGGGATAGGTGCGCACGGTCTTCGACAGCGCCTTTTGGTCATCGGGGGTGAACGCGCGCAACGCGTGCTGGACCCGGGCCCCGAGCTGTGACAGCACGGCGTTGGGGATGTCGGTGGGCAACTGGGTGCAGAAGAAGACGCCGACGCCCTTGGAACGGATCAGCTTGACGGTCTGTTCGACCTGCTCGAGGAACGCCTTGGAGGCGTCGTTGAACAGCAGGTGCGCCTCGTCGAAGACGAACACCAGCTTGGGTTTGTCGATGTCGCCGACCTCGGGCAGGAAGGTGAACAGGTCGGCGAGCACCCACATCAGGAAGGTGGAGAACATCACCGGGCGGGTGGCCTGGTTCCCCAACTCCAGCAGCGTGACGATGCCGCGGCCCTGCGCGTCCAGCCGCATCAGGTCCGCGGGATCGAGCTCCGGCTCACCGAAGAACGTGTCGGCGCCCTCGGCCTCGAGGTTGACCAGGGCGCGCAAAATCACCCCGGCGGTGGTGGTCGACACCGCACCCAGCGCCTTGCGCTCGGCCTTGCCCTCGTCGCCGGTCAGGTACTGGATGACCGCACGCAGATCCTTGAGGTCCAGCAGCGGCAAACCCTTCTGGTCGGCCCAGTGAAAGATCAAGCCCAGCGTCGATTCCTGGGTTTGGTTCAGGCCCAACACCTTTGACAACAAGATGGGACCGAAGCTGGTGATGGTGGCACGGATGGGCACCCCGATGCCGGAGGTGCCCAGCGACAGAAACTCCACCGGGAACTGCGTCGGTGTCCAGTCGTCGCCCGTGTCGGCGGCGCGCTGGGTCACCTTCTCCCCCGTCGCACCCGGCCGGGACAGCCCGGACAGGTCGCCCTTGACGTCGGCCATCAGCACCGGCACCCCGGCGGCCGACAGCTGCTCGGCCATCACCTGCAGCGATTTGGTCTTGCCGGTGCCGGTGGCGCCGGCGACCAGGCCGTGCCGGTTCAGCGTCGCCAGCGGGATCCGGACCCGCGCCTTCGGGTCGACGGTGCCGTCGACGATCACCGAGCCCAGTTCGAGAGCCGCGCCGTCGACGGCATAGCCCCCGGCAATGTGTTGCGCGGGGGTCATCGCACTTCCTCGCGGAACTACGCCGCTCGTCGAACCGGTCGGTGGGGTGCTCACAGCCGAAATCCTCTCGCCACTTATCCGGGCCCAGCAACCCACGACACTACTTGGCGAACCACGGCCCCGGACGGCCTGTCAGGGGTCCACGTCGCAGCCGCGCGGCGCTGTGGGCCTATCGTTGTTCGCTGTGCGTGACGAATTGGTGTGGATCGATTGCGAGATGACGGGGCTGAATCTGCAGTCGGATCGGCTCATCGAGATTGCCGTGCTGATCACCGACGCCGAGCTCAACGTGCTCGGCGACGGCCTCGATGTGGTGATCCACACCGATGAGGATGCGCTGACCGGGATGATCGACATCGTCACCCAGATGCACACCAGGTCCGGACTGATCGACGAGGTCAGGGCCTCCACCGTCGATCTGGCCACCGCCGAGAAGATGGTCCTCGACTACATCAAACAGCATGTGAAGCAGGCCAAGACGGCTCCGCTGTGCGGCAACTCGATTGCCACCGACCGCGGCTTCATCGCCCGGGACATGCCCGCCCTCGACGACTACCTGCACTACCGGATGATCGACGTCAGCTCCATCAAGGAACTGTGCCGACGCTGGTACCCGCGGATCTACTTCGGCCAGCCGGAGAAGGGTCTGGCGCACCGCGCGCTGGCCGACATCCACGAGTCGATTCGGGAGCTGAAGTACTACCGCAGCACCGCGTTCGTGCCCCAGCCCGGTCCGTCTACCAGCGATATCGCGGCAATTGCGGCCGAACTGGGGCCGCCAAGGGAAACCGATTCGGCGACAGCGGATCCGACCGGCTAAGATCGACCACGCTGCCTGACCGGGTTCGTCCCGACCGGGCCGCAATGGTGGCTGTAGTTCAGCTGGTAGAGCACCAGGTTGTGATCCTGGAAGTCGCGGGTTCGAGCCCCGTCAGCCACCCCGAGATGAGCACTGCCCCGCCTGCAAGCCGCAGGCGGGGCAGTGTTCTTTCAGCTACCGGCGTGCCGCGTCAGCCGCGTTGGTCGCCCCAGGTGCTCGGCAGCAGGGGCGTCATCGCGGTGGTGCCGAACGAGTCGGCGGCCAGCGCCGTCAACCCGGCGGGCTGGGCGCCGGTCTTGCGCGGCGTGGTACCGCCCAATCCCATCGGACCGGCGCCGCGTTCCGACGGCGTCGCTCCGGATTCGGGGTCGAGGTACTCGTAGCCCCGGCCGAGCTGGTGGGTGTGGGCCCGACGCTGCTGGTCTTCGTCGGCCGCCGCCGCTTCGTCCGGGAGTTCGTCGTCCCCGGGTTCGGCGGTCTTCCGACGAGCCCTGGTGCTGGTCTTGTTTCGGGCGTCGGCGGCCACACCGCCGACGAGGTAACCGAAGGCGGCCATGTTCCCCAGCGTCGGCGGTGAGGCTGTGGGCGGCGGGGCCCCGGTGGCGGTGGTAGGCGCGGGTGCCGGAGCCGACGGAGCCGGGGTCGAGGTGGGTGACGACGCCGGCGTAGAGGCTGGGCTGGAAGTCGGCACCAGGGCGGTGGGCGGGGGTACGGGAGGAGAGGCGGGTACCGCAGGTACGGCGTTCTCCAGCCCCGAAAGGGCGGCCGCGCCCAGCAGGCCGCCGGCGGCAAACGGTGCGGTGGCCATTGCCGCGGCCACGATCGGCAGCAGCGCCGGCAGGACCGCGAGCAGCACCTGCGGCAGCGTCGTCTTGAGCAGCGCGATGGTATCGGTGGTGATCGCGACGAACATGGCCCCGGCACCGAAGAGCAGCGTGTAGGCGATGGCCGTCGGATTGCCCGAGGCGAAGGCCAGGCCGATGTCCGCCGCGACGAAGCTGGCGGTTTGGGACAGGTAGAGCGCGTATTGCGAGATGTCCATCGGATAGCCGAGCGCGAAGGCGAGGTTGTAGGGGCTGAAGAAGCTCAGCGGATTACCGGTCCAAGGCAGGTACGGATCGATGCCGGCAAACAAGTCGGCGAAGAACGGATCGTTGTACAGCCCTTGGATCAGCGGATCCAGAACCTCGTTGTAAAAGTCGGAATACCCGATCTGATCGAACCAATCCAGATATTCGTTCTGCTTGTCGGGCGGCGGTTCGGAAGCGGCCAGCGCCGATGAACGCGCGGATGTCACCGGGATAGATCGCAGAATCTGCGGTGCCGCAACGCTTTCCGGTGAGGCCGCCAGTGCCGACGTCGCGACGCCGTCGTAGGTGGCCATCGCCGTGGCGGCCTGCACCCACATCCGCACGTAGTCGGCCTCGTTCAGGGCTATCGCGATGGTGTTGATGCCGAAGAAGTTGGTGCTCACCAAAGCCGCGCGGGTGGCATGGTTGGCGGCCAACTCCCCCAGCGTCGGCATCACGGCCAGCGCGGTGCTGTACGCCGCGGCGGCAGTTTCGTGCTGCGTCGCGCGTAGCGCGCTCTCGGCATTCTGCTGCAGCAGCCACGTCACAAACGGGGCATGCGCACCGACGTACGCGGTGGCGCTCGGCCCTTCCCACGCGCCGGCATGGGCGTCGGACAGCACCGTTGTCAGCTCAGTTGCGGCCTCGGCGTATTCGGCGCTCAAGGCGCTCCACGCGCCGCCGGCGGCCAGCAATGGACCCGGCCCCGGCCCCGCGGACAACAGCGCCGACCAGACTTCGGGCGGCGAGGACATGTAGATGGGCGCGGTCATCGACCGCACCAGGTATCGGATGACACTGGCGCTCATCGGCTTTCTCGGGGTGCACCGCCCCGGGTAGCAGGATGCGACGACGCGAGTGTCCTGGCTCTCGGATCACAGCTCGCCTCGCCTTCCGGCTCGCAGCCGTGGCGGTTGAGGGTCGCTCCCCGATGACAGTGGCGGGACCGCGCCGGATTCGCACCGGCTTCCTACATCGTCATCGCCTATCTGGAGAAGTATGACATGCGGCTCTCGGCGGCCGATATACGCCGATGCCGCGAAACCGTTAGACGGCTTGGGCTTCCAGCTTCCGCGCCTCACGGGCGAGCAACCGGTCGCGCTGTTCCTCGAACTTGAACACCTGCCGCTGCAGGTCTTCGAGGTGGGCCGCGAGCTGCTCCCGGCGTTGTTCACCCTCGGCCGAGAAGTCTGTGCGTTCGAAGATCCGCCACTGCCGCAGCACGGGCTTGACCACGTCGTCGAGATGCTGGCGCGGGTCGTAGATGCCGTGCTTGGCCATCATCACGCCGTTGCGGCGGAAGTTCGGCATGCCCTGGCCGGGCATCCGGAAGTTCTCCACGACGCTCGCAACGGCCTCCAGGGCCTGATCGGGGACCAGGTCGATGGCCGCGGCGCACATGTTCCGATAGAAAATCATGTGGAGGTTTTCGTCGGCCGCGACCCGCTGCAGCAGCCGATCGGCGACCGGGTCGTTGCACACCCTGCCCGTGTTGCGGTGACTGACGCGGGTGGCGAGCTCCTGGAACGTCACGTAGGCGATGGACAGCAGGAAGTCCGTCTTGTGGCGCTCCTCCTCCTCGGCGGTGGGCCCGAAGCCGTTCGTGACGTGCTCCATGCGGGCCCGCTCCAGCGCTACCGGGTCGACACCGCGGGCCACCAGCAGGTAGTCCCGCAGCACGATGCCGTGCCGGTTCTCCTCGGCGGTCCACCGACCCACCCAGGTACCCCAGGCGTCATCCAGCGAGAAGTACGCGCCGGCCTGACGGTGGTAGGACGGCAGGTTGTCCTCGGTGAGGAGGTTGGTGATCATCGCGGCCTGGGCGACCGCACTGAGTTGCGACTCCTCCTCGGACCACGCCTTGCCGCCTGCGCCCGCGTAGCCGCGGCCACGATCCCATGGCACATAGTCGTGTGGATTCCAGTCCGTGGTCACCGACAGATGCCGGTTGAGATTGCTCTCCGCAATCGGCTCCAGCTCGGCGAGTATCGCCAAATCGGACAATTTCCTGACCATATGCACTTTTCCTTGCCGTTGATTCCGGGGTCAGCGTAGCTTGCCCCGGCTGATGCAACACGCCACGAGCGCGCGTCGAAGTACCGGTAACCCGCGCGCCCGGTGGCGTGGGTTGGTGTCGCGGCGGGTCAACCGCGGGTGTTGAGCGTCCCGATCACGCGCTGGAGTTACCCGCCTGCCACTGCTTCCACGGGATGTTCCAGTCGCCCAGTCCGTCCGTGCCGGGCAGCGTGGAGCCAACGCTGTTGACCACCTCGACGATGTCGCCGCGCTTGCTGTTGTTGTAGAACCACTGCGCGTTGCTGGTGGTCACGTTGATGCAGCCGTGGCTGACGTTGTCGTAGCCCTGGCTGCCCACCGACCACGGTGCCCCGTGGACGTAGATGCCGCTGTAGGACATCTGGGTCGCGAAGTCGACCTCGGTGCGATAGCCATTCGGCGAGTTGACCGGGACCCCGTACGTCGAGGAATCCATCACCAACTCCTCGTAGCGGTCACCGATGATGTACACCCCGTTGGGTGTCGGGGTCGAGTTCTTTCCCATCGAGATGGGCATGGTCTTGACCACCTCGCCGTTGACCCGGACGGTCAACGTCTTGGTGTTGTCGTCGACGGTGGAAATGACCTCGTCGCCGATCGTGAACGTCGAGTTGGCGTTGCCCTGGCCGAACAGACCGTCACCGAGGTCGACGCCGTAGGTGTTGACCGCCACCTCCACGGTGGTGCCGGGCTTCCAGTATTGGGCTGGGCGCCAACGGACTTCACGGTTGTTGAGCCAATAGAAGGCGCCGTCGACGGCCGGCTTCGTGGTGACCTTGATGGCCCGCTCGGCGGCCACCCGGTTCGGGATGTTCTCGTCGAACCGGATTGCGATCGGCTGTCCCACGCCCACGGTCTGCCCGTCGTTGGGCATCAGGTAGGGCATCGTCTGGTTCTCGGGCGAGTGCGTCTCGAAGCTGAGCTGACGGGTGGTCACACCACCGAGTCCCAGCGAGCGCGCGTTGACGGTGTAGGTCTTGTTGAAGCCGAGCGGCTCGGCGGTCTCCCAGGTCAAACCGTCGGAGCTCAACTTACCGGCCACCACGGTGCCGCTCTCGTTGGTCATCACCACGGAGTCGAGCACACCGGCCGAGGCGGTGATGGTCACGGGCTTGTCGACCGGGACGCCGACCGCCCCGTCGCTGAACGAGGCGGTTACCCGCGGCACCAACAGGTCGCCGAACGGGGTGCCCTTGTCGGCGATGCGCTGTTCGGACGCGGAATCGGTGGTGGCACCACACGCGCTGACTCCCAGGATGACGGCCGGGATCAGCAGCAGGACCGCCAACCAGGACCGAAAACCACGCGGACGGGCCACAGAACGGACCTGCCACATACTTACGCACACCTCACAACCGGGGATCACACGAAATCTTGGCAATAGTCTAAGGGCAACTGAGGCCCCTCGCGACCACGCCGTCGCTTCCCCGAGCATACCGACCGGGGGTGGTGATTTCGTGTCGCGCGGTTTCGCCTGTTATTGTCGCTCACGCACCAAACGCGCCGTTAGCTCAGTTGGTAGAGCAGCTGACTCTTAATCAGCGGGTCCGGGGTTCGAAACCCTGACGGCGCACAGTTCACCGAGATCGGGTCGCATGCGGCCCGATTTCTTCTTTGCCCGGCCTCTTCCTCGCGGAACTACACCGCTCGTCGAACCGGCCGATCTCGTCGTCGCCCGGCCTCCTCCTCGCGGAACTACACCGCTCGTCGAACCGGCCGAGTTTCGTCGTTTCGGGCCGGCATCGGGCCCGCCAGCGTGCTGGGCCGGGCCAACACCGCCACGGCTCCCACGGCAGCAGCGGCGATGACGAACGCGACCTGCACACTGAGCCAGTCCGCGGCGCCGCCCAGGATCGCCGCCGCAAACGGTCGGGAGCCCAGGAAGCCCACCAGCCACAACGCCATGATCCGGCCGCGCAACTCATCGGGCGCGCGCTCCTGCACGACGGTGCTCAATCCCGTCATCGCCCACCCGAAGCCCAGACCGGCCACCGCGAACCCGGCCACCGCCGCGGTGGTGCCGCTGCCGACGGCCAGCAGCGCCGATCCCGCCCCGAGCAGGCCCAGCCCGATCGAGGACACCCACGCCGAAACCACCCGGCCGCGCAGGACCGCCAACACGACCATGCTGACGGCCGCGCCGATGCCGAAGGCCGCCGACAGGGTGCCGACCAGCTGGGCCCCGCCGCCGAGCGCATCGGCCATCACCGGGGTCAGGGTGATCGACGGGTCCGCGGCGAATCCGACCGTGGCCACCGCCAGCAGTGCCAGCAGCAGTGGCCGGTCGCGCCAGACGTAGCGCAGCGCCGCGCGCACCCGGTAATCGGTGTTCGGGCGCCGCACGGGCGGGGCCGGAAAGCGAATCAGGACAAGAAAAATCGCGAAGATCAAGTGCAGGCTGGCGCTGAACGCGAACGCCGCCGAGGCCCCCAGGTGCGCCGCGAAGTACGCTCCGACCGCGGGCCCGGCCACCCGGCCGACGGTCATCGGGATGCTGTTGAGCGCCATCGCGGTGGACAGCTCACCCGGGCGGATCAGGCTGGGCACAATCGACTGCATGGCCGGGCCGCCGATCACGAAGCCGATGCCCACCAGCAGCGTCCCGAGCAGGATCGCGGCCGCGGCACGGCCGCTCTCCAAGTCCGGAGTGATCGCGAACCACACCGCGATCGAGGCCGAACCTGCCACGCAGAACACCCGGCCGAGCAGGATCTGCCGGCCCGGATTGCCCAGGTCGGCCCACTTTCCGGTGATGGGGCTCAGGATCAGCTGCGGGGCGAACTGCACCACGCCGACCAGACCGACCATCAGCGCCGAACCCGTGGCGTCGTACATCACGATCGCGGCGACGATGCCGTGCGTCCAGACTCCGACAACGGAGAGGACCTTGCCCCAGAACAGCGTCCCGAACACCCGGTCGAACATCAGGCCGAGCGCGCCCCGGGGCCGCGTCGCGGCTGCGGTGGAGGCGCTCAAACGGATTCCACCCCCTCGCTCGGAGTCGCTGGCGAGTCGGCCGAGCGGCCCGACCAGGGTGTCGTTCTGGTGCTCGGCCGCTCCGCGACGACGGCGGTGACCGCGCCTCGACGCCGGTTGGTCACCGCTTCAAATATGCATAGCACATATATGTATATGGCCCAAGCCGTTATCCCCGGCCCGTGCAGTCCGCGCGTCAGCGCTCGTCCAGTACCGCCTTGAGAAACGTCCGGGTTCGATCGTTGTCCGGATCGTTGAAGATCTTCGATGGCGGTCCGTCCTCGATGATCACGCCCTGGTCGAACATCATCACCCGATGCGAAACGTCCCGGGCGAAATGCATTTCGTGGGTCACGATCAGCATGGTGATATCGGTGGTCTCGGCGATCTCGCGCAGTACACCTAGCACGTCGACGACGAGTTCGGGATCCAGCGCCGAGGTCACCTCGTCGAGCAGCAGAATGTCGGGCTCCATCGCGAGCGCGCGGGCGATCGCGACGCGTTGCTGCTGTCCGCCGGACAGTTTGGTCGGGTGTGCGTCGACGAAGTCGAGCATGCCGACCTTGTCCAGCAGCTCGGTGCTGCGGGCGCGGGCCTCGTCCTTGCTCAGACCCAGCACCGACACCGGCGCCTCCATCAAGTTCTCGATTACCGTCATATTGGGAAAGAGGTTGAACTGCTGAAAGACCATCCCGATGCGTTGACGCGCCGTGCGTAGATACTTTTCCGACGCGGGCTCCAACCGATCGCCCTTGCGCTCGTGGGTCAGCGGTCGGCCGTCGACCCAGATGACACCGCCGCTGACCCGTTCCAAGGTCATCAGCAGGCGCAGGATGGTGGTCTTTCCCGAACCGGATGGCCCGATCAGCGTCACCCGCTCTCCCTGCGCGACGGAGAAATTCATGCCATCCAGGACGGTCTTGTCGCCGAAGCGCTTGACCACGTCCTCGAACCGGATCATCGGCTCAACGGCGGAGGATTTGTCAGCGGACAAGGCGGGTCTCCAGTCTTCTCATGAGGACCGACGTGGGGTAACTCGCCAGCAGGAAAATCAAGCCGGCAATTGTTATCGGTTCGATATAGCGGTAGTTCTGTCCGCCGAATTGGTTGGCGACGGTGACCATCTCGGCGACCCCGATGACGATGAGGAACGGAGTCTCCTTGAACAGGGCGATGATCTGGTTCCCGGTCGAGGGCAGGATGCGCCGAACCACCTGCGGAAGAATCACGCCGATCCAGGTTCGACGCGGCGACAACGAGAGCGCCGTGCACGCTTCCCACTGCCCCCTCGGGATCGCCTCGATGCCGGCGCGGTACACCTCGGACATGTAGGCGGCGTAGTGCACACCGAGCACTGCGATGCCGGTCACCATCGCGCTGAGCTGAATCCCGACCACGGGCAGCCCGAAGTAGACGAAGAACAACTGGATCGGGATCGGTGTGCTGCGAATGAACTCGACCACCCAGTACGTCGGCCAGGACACCCACGGTGGTTCTGCCCGCCGACCGAGCGCAAAGATCAGGCCGAGGATGATCGCGACCACCGCTGCCGCCGCGGTGATGCCCAACGTCAGCTTCAAGAAGGCCGAGACCAGATCGGGCAGCACCTCCCAGGTGTAATCCCAATCCCACAGCTGCCGCTCATCGCCGTTCATGGCGCCCCCACCGCCTGCGACCCTTCGATGACAACGGCCCTGGGCCCTCGGCCCACCCGCGCCGCGGCCCGACTCTCAACCCCGCGGATCACCACGACGAGCAGCTGGGCGATCAGGAAGTAGACCACCAGCGCGATACTGAACGCGGGCAGGCTGCCGATGTCGAACTGGAGTTGTTTGACCTCGTAGGTCAGTTCGGTGATCCCGATCAGGTAGAGCAACGAGGAGCTCTTGAGGATCTGAATCCACAGGTTTCCGAAGGGCGGAATCATCTCCGGCAGCGCCTGGGGCAAGATGATGCGACGCATCCGCCGGACCCGGCCGATACCGAGCGCGACCGTCGCCTCCCACTGGGCCTTGGGTACCGACATCACCGCACCCCGGACTATCTCGGCCCCATAGGCCCCGAAGTTCAACCCGAATGCGATGGTAGCCGCGGCAATTGGCTCGAAGCGGATACCAAGCTGGGGCAGCACGAAGAATATCCACAGCAGTTGGATCACCAGCGACGTACCGCGGAAAAACTCCACCACCAGCCGGGAGAACCCGCGCACGGCGACAGCTCGCGACAGCGACATCAACCCGAGGACAAACGAGACTACCAGCGCGGCAATAGCACCCAGCACCGTGTACAGCAACGTGACGCCGATACCCGTCAGAAAGAAGGGCGCCGTCTCGACGAACTGTTCGGTCACGGCGTCAACCTCGGCAGAGCTGTTCGGCGGTGATTCCCGGGTCCGGCCGTTCGGCCTCGGTGAAACCGTAGGGTTCCACGAGTTCGAGCCACTTGTCGCTCCTGATCAGTTCGGCGAGTTGAGCATTGAATGCCTCGCGCAGGGCCACGTCGCGCTGACGGAACACCGCCGCCCCGGCGTTGACTTGTTCCTTGCCGTCGATGACAGGGACAAAGGCCTCGCCCACTTCGAGCCCGCTGTCCCCAGCCGCCAATGCCCGCAACGAGATGCTGGTCAACGCAAACGCGTCGGCGCGCCCGGACTTCACCGCGTCCAGACCGGCCTGCTGATCGGCGACGAGCTGCAATTGGCCGTCCGGCACACCCGATCCGGTCGCCTGGCCCACCTCGGCGGCGCCGTTCATCACCGCGAGGCGGGCGCCGGTGTCGATCACCGAGCGATAGTCGATCAGACCCTTGGGGTTGCCGGCGGGCACCAACAGCGACGTGGTGGCCACGTACACCGGGTTGCTGAAGGCGGCCTGCTTGCACCGGTCCGGAGTGATGAACATGCCGGCGGTCACCACGTCGACCCGCTCGGAGTTGAGCGCCTGGATCAGCGAGCCGAACTCGAACATCGTGGGGTTGAGGGCGATTCCGCCGATCTGCTCGAAGATGTAACCCTGCACCGCCGGAGACTGACCGACCAGGTCACCGCGGTCACGGTAGGCGTAGGGCCGTTCGTTGGCGAAACCGACGTTGATGCTGCGCTCGTCCTTGACGCGCTCCAACGTGTTGGTGCCGCCGAGGGACTTGCCCGTGCCCGGTTCGGTGAAGGTGCAACCGGTCGCCGCCAACGCGATCGCCGTCCCGACGAGAACCGATCTGAACACCACGCGACCGCTGCGCGTACCTTGCGACTTCACGTTGCCTCTCGTTGCCTGAGCTCGAGCACATTCGTTGGTTGCCCTGTGGACGTTAGCGAATCAGGGCGCGGGTAGGGAGACCAACACGCGAAACCACGCCCCCACGACGACGGTGCGGATCCCTGGCAGCAATGCCCGACTGGTCTCGTGTGCCGCTCGGGGCGCGGGCGCAGTCTGCAGCTCCCGCGGTGCACCCAGATTGCTGACCACAGCGATATTTTCGGTTGTGCATATTTGCCAAATGGAACCCTCGGGTACCGGTTCTTGCGCGGATTCCGCGCACAATATGCCGTTCTTACTGCAGTAATCGGTGACTTTCCTGCTACAGTTGTGGCAACCTTCGCCGCTGCAGGGTTAACGGACAGACGGAATATCGCAGGTAAGGGCATTAGCTATGGATAAGGTTGAACTGTCGTTTCGACCCGAACTACCTGTTGCTGACGTCGCCGCCGGGATCCCTGCCCGCCTCACAGCAACGGCGCCCACGCGGGTACTGAACTGCAGCCGCCTCGGCATGGGGGCAAACCCCCCGGCGGCGCCCCGCGGGTTTGGTTGGCTTTTCCGCCGCTGAGCGGCGCGGCCTACCGGTTGCGGAGTTTGCGAATCACCAGCACCACGGTGAGCACACCGATGCCGGCCAGCGAGATCGTCACCGCCGGCTTCTGCACAAACGCCAGCGCGCGCGCCTTGGCGTCGTCGGCGATCCGCTGCGGGTTCGCACGCTCAGCCAGCGAGTCGACCGTCGCCGCCAACTGATCGCGAGCCCGATCGATCTCCTTCATGATCTCTTCCGGATCCCGATCCGCCACGCTGTCCTCCATGTCCAGGCAGTCTGACTGCTGCAGTACCTGCCGAATTACCCTAGAGCAGCCGGGACCGATTTCCACCACCGGTGGACTGGAAGGAACAAAGTTGACCGCTACAGCACGCCTCACCGCAGGTGACAAAGCACCGGAGTTCGCACTGCCCGACGCCGACGGCAAGACGGTGAAGCTCTCCGACTACCGCGGCCGCAAGGTGATCGTGTACTTCTATCCGGCGGCCTCCACCCCGGGTTGCACCAAACAAGCCTGTGACTTTCGTGACAGCCTGGCCGAACTCAACGAGGCCGGACTCGATGTCATCGGCATCTCACCGGACAAGCCCCAGAAGCTCGTGAAGTTCCGGGACGCCGAGGGGCTGACATTTCCGTTGTTGTCCGACCCCGACAAGGAAGTGCTGAGCGCGTGGGGCGCGTTCGGCGAGAAGAAGATGTACGGCAAGACCGTCCAGGGCGTGATCCGCTCGACGTTCGTCGTCGACGAGCAGGGCAACATCGAGGTGGCGCAGTACAACGTCAAGGCCACCGGGCACGTCGCCAAGCTGCGACGCGACATCTCGGTCTAGTCAGCGCCCAGGGCGGCCAAGAACAGCGTCTCGGCGATCGCGGCCTTCTCCAACACCGACAGGTCCAGACTTTCGTTGATGCTGTGCGCCTGGGTGCCGGGATCCTCCACGCCGGTCACCAGAATCGTCGCCGCCGGGTACGCCGCGGCAAATTCGGCGATGAACGGAATGGATCCGCCCATGCCCATATCCACCGGTGCGCTGCCCCACGCCTGAGCGAAGGCACCGCGCGCGGCGTCGTAGACCGGCCCGCTGGCGTCGATCGCATAGGGCTGGCCCACGTCCCCGGGCGTCACAGTGACCTTCGCGCCCCACGGCACATGAGTTTCCAGATGGCGCCGCAGCGCGTCCAGGTGCGCCGCCGCGTCCCCGCCGGGGGCGACCCGCAGCGAGATCTTGGCCCGGGCGCTCGGCACCAAGGTGTTCGACGATTTCGCAATCGGCGTCGTATCGATCCCGATCACCGTGATGGCGGGCTTTGCCCAAAGTCGTTGCACCACAGAGCCGGAGCCGATCTCGGAAACCTGCGGCAGCAGGCCGGACTCGGCGCGCACCCAATCCGGTCCGCGGTCGACGTCGGCGGCGGTGCCCTCGTGCAAACCCGCGACGGCCACGTTGCCGTCGTCGTCGTGCAGGGTCGCGAGCAGCCGCACCAGCGCGCTGATCGCATCCGGAACCACCCCGCCCCACAGCCCCGAGTGCAACCCATGCTCCAGCGTCGAGACCTCCACGACGCAGTCGGCGAGCCCGCGCAACGACACCGTCAGCGCCGGGATCTCGGTGCTCCAGTTGTCGGAGTCGGCGATCACGATGACATCGGCAGCCAGCGCGTCGCGGTGCGCGGCCAGCAGCCGCCCCAGCGACGGCGAGCCGGACTCCTCCTCACCCTCGACGAACACCGTGACCCCTACCGGCGGTTGCCCGTCGAACGCCCGCAGCGCCGCCAGATGGACCGCGATCCCGGCCTTGTCGTCGGCGCTGCCGCGGCCATAAAGCCGGCCGTCGCGTTCGGTCGGTTCGAACGGCGGTGAGATCCACTGTGCCGGATCACCTTCGGGCTGCACATCGTGATGGGCATAGAGAAGCACCGTGGGCGTCCCGGGCGGGCCGGGCCGGCGCGCGATGACCGCCGGAGCACCGCCCTCGCTGACGATCTGGACGTCGTCGAACCCGACCCCGGTGAACAGGTCCGCGACGGCACGGGCGCTGCGGTGTACTTCGTCGCGGCGGCCCGGGTCGGCCCATACCGACTGGATGCGGACCAGATCCTCGAGATCGGCACGCACCGACGGGAGCACCTCGCGGACACGGTTTTCCAGATCGTTCATGCCGCCAGGTTAACGCCGCCCCGGTTGCCCGTGTGAGCGTGCGAAGAACCGGTGAAAAGCCCGGCGTGTCGGCCGGGGACCCGCCCGCTCGCGCAATGTGTGTGTGGGGGGGCGGGGGGCGGCGGCGCGGGTTGTTTAGCTCTCCAGGATCGCGACCGCGGCCGCGGTGTCGCCCTCGTGGGTCAACGACACATGAATGGTGACCTCGGCCAGATGCGTGGCGATCTCGCCGGTGAGGCGGACCTTGGGCCGGCCCCACATGTCGGTGACCACCTCGATGTCGCGGTGAATGGCCTCCGGCAGCACCGGTCGCTGCGCGAACCGAGATCCCGACCACGCCTTGATGACCGCTTCCTTGGCCGCCCACCGCGCCGCCAGATGCCGCGCCGCCACCGAACTCTTGTCGGCGGCGTCGCGGCGCTCCCCCGGCGTGAAGGTCTCCGCGAACACCGTTCCAGGCTGGTCGACCTGCTCGGCAAACTCCGGGATGGACACCAGGTCGATCCCCACTCCGACTATCGCCACGGCGTGAACAGTAACCGAATCGCGCGGACTGCGGTCATCGGGTCATCACCGGATGTAGACGTCGTTGTCGCCAAGGCGCGACGCCGCATTCAGCAGCATGGCCGCTTCCTGCTTCTTCTCCGGACCGTCGTTGCTGAAGCGACGGTCGGCGGGCCGCTCGTACATCGGCCGGCCGCCGGCGATCGCCGAAGCCAGCCGCCGCTGCCCGGCCAGCACCCGCTGCTGGGCGCGAGCGACGTAATCGTCCCGTTGCGCCGGGTCCAGCGTGGCCAGGAAGGCCTCCGGATGCACCAGCGCCACCAGGCCCGAGACGTGCCCGAAGCCCAGGCTGGTCACCAGACCGGCCTTCATCGGGAACTTCTCGCCCAGCCGCAGCGTGTCGCGCACCCACACGAAGTGACCCGCATGAGCCAACTCGTCGTCGACGCAGTCCAGGCTGCGGTTGGGCGGAACGACGCCGTCCCGCAACATCTGGCACAGCCCCATCAGCTGGAACGCCGCCGCACCGCCCTTGCTGTGCCCGGTGAGGGACTTCTGGCTCACCACGAACAGCGGGTTGCCCGGTGACCGGCCCATCGAATCGGCCAGCCGCTCGTGCAGTTCGGTCTCGTTGGGGTCGTTGGCCAACGTCGACGTGTCGTGCTTGGACACGATCGCGATGTCGTCGGCGCCGACCCCCAGCTTGGCCAGCGAGCGCGCCAGTTCCGAATCCTTGCCGCCGCGACCGGCACCGAGGCCACCGAGCCCGGGAGCCGGGATCGAGGTGTGCACACCGTCGGCGAAGCTGTGCGCGTAGGCCACCACGCCGAGCACCGGCAGACCCATCTTGACCGCCAGGTCGCCCCGGGCCAGCAGGATCGTGCCGCCGCCCTGGGCTTCGACGAAGCCGAGCCGGCGCCGGTCGTTGGCGCGGGAGAACTTGGAATCGCTGATGCCCTTGGCGCGCATCGCCTCGGTGTCGGCGGTGGCCGCCATGTCACCGAAGCCGATGATCGCCTCCAGCGTCAGATCGTCGAAGCCGCCGGCCACCACGAGTTCGGCCTTGCCGAGCCGGATCTTGTCGACACCCTCCTCGACCGACACCGCCACCGTCGCGCACGCCGCGACCGGGTGCACCATCGCGCCGTAACCGCCGACGTAGGACTGCATGACGTGGGCCGCAACAACATTCGGCAGCACCTCCTGCAGGATGTCGTTCGGCTTGGCCCGGCCCAGCAGGTTGCCGTGGTACATGGTCTGCATCGAGGTCATGCCGCCCATGCCGGTGCCCTGGGTGGAGGCCACCAGGCTCGGGTGCACCCAGCGCATCAGCTCGGTCGGGGTGAAGCCCGAGGACAGGAACGCGTCGACGGTGGCGACGATGTTCCACAGCGCCACCCGGTCGATCGAGTTGGCCATGTCCTGGCTGATGCCCCACACCGTCGGATCCCAACCCGTCGGGATCTGGGCGCCGACCGTGCGCGACAGCTTGGTCTTGCGCGGCACCCGAATCTCGGTGCCGGCCTTGCGGATCACTTCCCAGTCCGAGGAGTTCGGCACCGGGCGGGTCACCGTGTGCTCGGGGTCGTACTCGACGAACGCCCGGGCCTCGGCCTCCCCGGACACCACGAACGAGAAGTCCTTGTCCAGGAAGACGCTGACCAACAACGGGGAGGCGTGATCCGGATCGATCGCGCCGTCGTCGACGAATTCGCGGATGCCGCACCGTTCGACCACCGCGTCGTGGTAGCGCTCGACCAACTCGGCCTCGGGCACCAGGTCACCGGAGTCGGCGTCGTACCAACCCGGCGTCGGATCGTCCTCCCACTTGACCAGCCCGGTGGTCCAGGCCAACTCGAGCACGCCGGCGGCCGACAGTTCGTTGTCGACCTCCATCTCGAAGCGCGTGCGCGACGAGCCGTACGGCCCGAGTTCCGCGCCGCCGACGATGACCACCAGATCGGCCGGGTCGACATCGAGGTCGTCCCACACCGGCGGGGGTGCCGGGGTGTAGCCGCGCGGTGGTGACGGCAGCGCGGAAATGCTGCCGTCGTCCTCGTCGGCGTCGGGATCGACCGCACCACTGGACATTTCCTCACGGGCCTTGGCGGCCAGCGCACCCATGTCGAGTTCGACCTCGGCGAGACCGCCGGTCAGGTCGGCCTGGATCGGCTTGGCGGCCGCGGTCACCTTGGACTCCGGGGTGCACAGTTCGAGCAGCATCGCTGCCATCTCGGTGCTGGTGTAGGTGGTCACGCCGGCCTCTTCGACCGCGTCGACGATCACGTCGTTGTGCCCCATCAGGCCGGTGCCCTTGGTCCAGCCGATCAGCGCATGCGCCAACGTGACTCGCTCGGACCACGACGACTCGGCACTCCAGCGGTTGACCAACGCGTCGAGCGCGGACTTGGCTTCGCCGTAGGCCCCGTCGCCGCCGAAGGTGCCGCGGTTGGGCGACCCGGGCAGCACCACGTGCAGGCGGGACGCGATGTCGCGATCGGCGCCGATCGTGGACAGGCCCGCGATGAGCCGCTGCACGGCCCACAGCAGCACCTTCATCTCCATCTCCGCGCGGGAGCCCACCTCGGAGAGATCCCCGCCCACGCGCGGCGCGGCGAACGGGAACAGCAGCGTCGGAGTCTGCGCGTCCTTGATGTGAATCGCTTGCGGCCCAAGGTTTTCGCTCTGCTCGGCACCCACCCATTCGACCAGGGCGTCGATGTCGGCGTAGGAGGCCATGTTCGCGGGCACCACCCACAGCGTCGCATCGAACCGCGCGTTGCTGCGGTAGAGGTCCTTGTAGAACGCCAACCGATCGTCGTCGAGTCGCGACGTGGTGGCGATGACCGTCGCACCGCCCTCGAGCAACTGACCGACCACCGCCGAGGCGATCGATCCCTTCGACGCGCCGGTGACCACGGCGACCTCGTCGCTGTAGCGGCCCCGGCCCGGGTTCTCCGCACCCGCGGCGATCCGGCCGAACAGCGAGGCATGCACGTTACGACCCGCAGCCAGGGCCCGGCCCTGCCACCAATTGGCCTGGGTGGCAACGACATGGCCCGCACCCTCGAAGCGTTCCGACAGGCGCGGCCAGTCGGCGTCGATATCGCCCTCGTCGGTCAGCCACAGCTTGACCAGGTCTTCCCGGGCACTGGCCCACCGGTCGTCGAGCACGACGGCCTTCTTGCCGTCGAACGCCGGGGCCACCAGACGCGGCCAGTCCGAACCGAGTTCGCTGGACACCAGGTCGATCAGCTCGGCGTCGGTGGCCTGCTCGGGCGCGGTGACCGGGCTGTCCAGACCCAACTGGTTGAGCACCTGGCGGGCGGCGCTGGCCAGCACCCCGTCCGGGCCGGTTACCTGCTCGGCGAATTCACCGAGTGCCGCGGAGTCGACGACCCCACCGGCGGCTCCGCCGGCCGAGGGCAGCGAGACCGCGATGCCCTTGCGGGCACCGACGGCTGCCACCGCGGCATCGACGGCCTTGTCGACCGCACCGACATCCGCGAGCGCGCCGTCGTGCAGGCCCCCGAGGGCGCCGCCGCGAACACTGGAGCCCTCCCGGGTTCCGAGCGCGAGTTCGACCGTGGCGTGCTTGGTCCAGCCGGGTCCGAGTTCCCAGACCTTGCTGACCCGCTCGGCGATGTAGGCCGGCCGCTTGCCGGAGGGCCCCAGCACTGTGCGCAACTGGTCGTTGATCGCATCGGAGAGCACCGGACCGAACGGCTTGTAGGTCCGGGCCAACTTGGTGACCTGGCCCTTGAGCGCAGCCAGGTCGGCCTCGGCGGCACCGTCGATCGCGCCGAGGTTGAGCTCGGAACCGAGGTCCACCAGCAGCTGATTACGCCGCGAGGAGGCACCGTCGGTGATCGATTCGATGGAGTCCAGGGCCTCGATCTGGTCCAGCCGCATCTTGGCCGACAGCGCGATCAGCGCCACCGTCGCGTCCGAGGCGTCGAACCCGATGTCGTCGGGCCGCGGGCCACCGGACGGCGCCGCGGGGGCGGCCACCGGTGCCGGCGCCGCCTCGGCGGCGGGTGCCGGGGCGTCCGCGACGGCACCGGGCGCGTCGCCGAAGTCGTCGAGATCAGAATCGGTGGCCGGATCCTCATCGCTGGCGAACAACACCGCCGCGTCACGCTCGGCGTTGAGCACCTCCACCGTGCTGTGGGCGTACTCGGGCAGCTTGAGCGTGTTGGTGGCCAGGCCCGCGACCGTCGGCGCGTTCTTGACGCCGATCTCGACGAAGCGCTCCACGCCGAGGCCGCCGGCGGCTTCCTCGATGAACAGCAGGTCCTGGGTCTCGATCCAACGCACCGGGCTGGCGAACTGCCAGGCCAGCAACTCGATGACGACCTTGCGGCACAGCTCCATCGGCTTCTCGTTGCGCCAGGTGTCGTAGTCGGCGAGCACCTCGTCGAGGGGCTCGGCGGGCACCAGCTCCCGGATCTCTTCGATGAAGTCGCGATCCAGGGTGAACGGTCGCGGCACCAGGTTCGGGATGTACTTGCCGATCAGCAGTGCCGGATCGGCGTCGCGTGGCATGACCCGCTCCAGGCTGCGCCGGAAGTCCTCCACCCCCACCCGCAACACGCTCGAGTGGAACGGCACGTCGATGCCGGGCACCAGGATGAACGACCGCTTGCCGCCGCTGATCTCGCGGCGCCGCTCGACCTCTTCCTCGAGCGCCTCCAGCCCGCGGACGGTGCCCGCGATCGCGTACTGCGCGCCGCGCAGGTTGAAGTTCACGATCTGCAGGAATTCGCCGGTGCGCTCGGCGATTTCGGCCACGAACGCCGTCACGTCGTCGTCGTCGAGGTCGATCTGCGAAGGCCGGATGGCGGCCAGCCGGTAGTTGGACCGGCCGCGCTCGTCGCGCGGCACGATGTCGTGCATCTTGCTGCCGCGGTGGAACACCACCTCCAGCAGCGCCTCCAACGGGTAGACGCCGGAAACACAAGCCAGCGCGGTGTATTCACCCACGGAGTGACCGCAGGCGATGGCACCCTCCACGAACGCACCCTGCTCGCGCATCTCGGCGACCTGCGCCGCGGCCACCGTGGCCATCGCGACCTGGGTGAACTGCGTCAGGTAGAGCACGCCTTCGGGATGCTCATAGTGCACACCCGAGGCGATCAGGCTGGTCGGGTTGTCGCGCACCACGTGCAGCACCGAGAAGCCCAGTGTTTCGCGGGTGAACTTGTCGGCGTTGTCCCAGACCTTGCGGGCGGCCTTGGAGCGGGCGCGCACCTCCATGCCCATGCCCTTGGACTGGATGCCCTGGCCGGGGAAGGCGTAGACGGTCTTGGGGGCGACCAGTCGCGCGGTGGCCGACATCTTGAGATCCGAACCCACCCGCGCGGAGATCTCCAGCACCTCGGCGCCCAGGTCGACGCCCACGCGATCGACGCGGAACTCGACCTCGTCGCCCGGCAGCACCATGCCCAGGAACCGTGCGGTCCAGCCGAGCAGTTTGGCCGGCGGGACCGGCTTGCCGTCGGTCGCGGTGACCACGTGCTGCGCGGCGGCCGACAGCCACATGCCGTGCACGATCGGCGATTCCAGGCCGGCCAGCAGCGCCGCGGCCTGATCGGTGTGGATCGGGTTGTGGTCACCGGAGACCACCGCGAACGGCCGCATGTCGACCGGAGCGGTGATGGTGATGTCGCGGCGACGGCGGCGCGGGGTGTCGGTGGCGTTGGCCGACACCGCTCCCCCGGCGCGGACCGGGTCGGTCAGTTCGGCGGCACCGGTGCGACCGCGGATCGCGAAGCGCTCCTCGAGCGCGGCCAGCACCGCCCCGGAGGCGTCGGAGACGTTGACGGTCACCGGGACGACGCGACCGACCTCGGTGTCATAGGCGACCGCGGCCGTCGCGGTCACGGTCAGTTCGGTGCGGTCCTCCGGCAGCGCGCGCACCAGTTGTGCGGCGTGATCGAGGTGGACCAGGCTCAGCAGGCCTTCGACCACGGGGAAGCCGGACTCGGTGAGCGCCGAACCGATCGCGGCGAACACCGCCGGCCAGCAGCGGCCCACCAGGGCATCGGGCACCACGGTGAGCGTGGGTGCCAGCGGCGCGCCGAAGGTCGCGGTGACGCCGGTGTGGTCGGCCACGCGCTCGGGATCCCAGTCGACGGTGACCGTCGTGGTCGCCCGCCCGTCGGCAACGCGAACCGCGGGCAGGTCCGCGGGGCTGTCCACGCCGGCGGCGATGGCCAGCACGGAACGCATTGCGGCCGAGGCGTCCTCAACCGACACCACCGGCGCGCCACCGTCGGCCGTGGTGGCCGGCAGGCTGAACCTGATCTCGATCCAGGTGCCCGACAGCGGCAGGCTCAGGACCACCGTCTCGCCGCCCACGACTTCAAGGCGGGCCCCGGTGGCATGGTTGGTGGCGGTGCCCTTTTCGTGCACCTGCCACTGCGCGGGCGGGGCGATCCGGTGCACCGGGTTGGTCGCGATGCGACCGGCCCACAGCACGTCCGGGGCGTCGAGCACCAGCGCCAGCAGACCGGTGACGTCGGCCAGCCGTGCGATCACTCGGGTCGGCTCGGCGCCGGAGGCCAGCACATCGTCGACGGCGGCCCGCTCGAAGCGGTCCAGCAGTTCGCCGATCGGCTCGTCGACGCGGGTGATGCCGGCCACCGCGGCGGTGCCGGGAATGATGCACACCTGATCGGCCGGGTAACGCGCGTCGTGGGCCTGCCACAGCGAGTCACTGCGCCACCAACGCCGGACATCCTTGTCGATGACCGGAACGAAGTTGACGGGCTTGCCCAGCGTCTTGCACAGCTGTACGAAGAACGGCACATCGGCCGGGTGCAGTTGCACGGTCGCGGCATCCGGGTAGGTGCTCAGCAGCGCGGCGATGGCGTGCTCGGGGTTCTCCAGCAGCGCCTCCCCGGCTTCGGTTGCGCCGTAAAGGGTTTCGATGGGGCCGTAATCGGCGTCGTTGAGACGGGCCTCGGCGCGCTGCAGCATCTCCTGGAAGCGGTCGCGCCAGGTGATGTCCAGCCACGGCGAATCGGCCCGTCGCGAGTCGGCGGTGGAGTTCCCGTCACCGATGGCCAACTCCACGTAGCGGCGCAGCCACTGCTCGTAGGTCATCTCGGCCACGTCACCGAAGTACGGCTTGGCGGTGTTGGCCATCGCGGCGATGATCTCGTCGCGGCGCTCGGCGACCGCATCCGCGTCACCGGCCACCTCGTCGAGCAGGCGGCCGCAGCGCGATGCGGTGTTGTCGATCTCGTGGATGTCGGCGCCGAGCTGACTGCGCCCGGATGCCATGCCGCCCTGGGCTTTTCCGGCGCCAACCCAGTGCTCGGTGCCATTGGTGTCGACCAGCATCTGCTTGACCTGCGGACTGGTGGTGGCCTCCAGCGTGGCCATCGCCGCGGTCCCGACCAGGATGCCGTCGATCGGCATCAACGGGAAGCCATAGGCCTCCGACCATCGGCCGGACAGGTATTCGGCCGCGCGCTCGGGGGTGCCGATGCCGCCGCCGACACAGATGGTGATGTTGGAGCGGCCACGCAGCTCCGAGTAGGTGGCCAGCAGCAGATCGTCGAGGTCCTCCCAGGAATGGTGGCCACCGGCGCGGCCGCCCTCGACGTGGGCGATGACGGGCTTGGTCGGGACCTCGGCGGCAATCCGGATGACCGCACGGATCTGCTCGACGGTGCCCGGCTTAAACGCCACATGGCTGATGCCCAGATCGTTGAGTTCGCCGATCAGCTCGACGGCTTCTTCGAGTTCCGGGATGCCCGCGGTGACAATGAGCCCGTCGATCGGTGCTCCGGACTGACGCGCCTTCTGCACCAACCGCTTCCCGCCCACCTGCAACTTCCACAGGTAGGGGTCGAGGAACAACGAGTTGAACTGGACGGCGCGACCCGGCTCGAGCAGCTCGGTGAGCTCCTCGATGCGGTCGGCGAAGATCGGCTCGGTGACCTGACCGCCACCGGCCAGCTCGGCCCAGTGCCCGGCGTTCGCCGCGGCGGCCACGATCTTGGCGTCGACGGTGGTCGGGGTCATCCCGGCCAGCAGGATCGGCGAGCGCCCGGTGAGCCGGGTGAACTTGGTGGACAGCTTGACCGAGCCGTCGGGCAGCTGCACCACGCGCGGCGCATAGCTCGACCACGGCTTGGCCACCTCGGGAACCGCACCGATGGTGAACAGGTTGCGTTGTCCGCCGCGGGTGGCCGCCGGGACAATCCCGATGCCCAGACCGCGGATCACCGGCGCGGTCAGGCGGGTGAGGATGTCTCCGGGGCCCAGATCCAGAATCCAGCGGGCGCCGGCGTCGTTGAGGGCGGTGATCTCGTCGACCCAGTCGACCTGATCGATCAGGATGGCCTTGGTCATCGCCTTGGCCAGCTCCACATCGATGCCGATGGCCTCGGCCCACGCCCCGACGATCTCGACGCCGTCGGACAGCCGCGGGGTGTGGAAGCCGACCTCGACCTGCACCGGGTCGAACACCGGCGCGAACACGGCGCCGCCGCGGACCTTGCTCTTGCGTTCGGCTTCTTCCTTCTCCGCGATCTGCTGGCAGTACAGCTCGAAGCGGGACAGCTGTTCGGGCGTGCCGGTGATGGTCACCGAGCGGCGGCCGTTGCGGATCGACATCACCGGGGGCAGCACGGTGCGCACGTCCTGGCTGAATTCCTCGAGCAGTTCGTAGATGCGCTCGGGGTCGGCATTGGTCACCGACACCATCGGCGGGCGGTCCCCGAGCACCATGATGCCGCGGCGGCGGGCCACCAGCGTGCCGGCCGCGCCGATCAGTTGCGCCAGCGCGAGCAGGTGGACGTCCTTGGTGCCGCCGGCCTTGAGGGCCTCGACGGCCAGCACGCCCTGGGAGTGCCCGGCCACGGCCACCGGCGGAACGGCGCCCAGATCCAGGCCCTGGCGCGCCAGCGCGCGCACAGCGGCGATCTGCGTGAGCAGGACGCCGGGCACCGAGACGGCCGCCGACGTCAGCTGCTTGCCGGTCGGAACGGGCTCTTCGGCGGCCAGCGCGCGCACCCAACGCAGCGGCTCGAAGCCGATGGGACGCACCACGACGAGTTCGCGGGCCACCGGTTCGAGCAACAGGTCGGCCTCGCCGGCGAGCGTCGCGAGGTCGGCCTCGATGCCCGCCGAGGACACCAGCTCTTCGAGGGTCTCCAGCCATGCGCTGCCCTGCCCGCCGAACGCGACGGCGTAGGGCTCGCCGGCGGACAGCCGGTCGACGAGGGCGTGAGTGGACGCTGCCGGCCCGGCAGGGCTGCCATTCTGGTCGCTGGAAACCCTGTCGTGCTCGAAGATCGTCACGTTTTGTATCTCCCTGTCTGTACTACATCGTCTGTACTGCTCATCGCATGTGTTCTTGGGTCTGGTGGTCCGCGCGGTTCCAGCGGAGGTGGTCGGCGACTCCTCGGTGAGCGCGCCCGCTGAACCGGCGCCGGTCCGACTTTGGACCGGCCTGGTGCCGCCGATCGGCATTGGATCACTGCCGTTCGCGTTGCACCGGCTGTACTAAGAGTGTCATAAGGCCAGGGGCGGTTTTTCGGCCCAAATCGGTTACTGACGAGTTCTACGGACCAGTAACCCGCGGTTCCGTAACGTGGCGTTGAACCAGCGATGTCAGCATGGAGGACAAACGTCCTGCTGACGGGTGGTTACGGTTGAGTAGCTCCAAGTTCGCAGATCACGGCACGATTGTTATCTAATCGTTATCTGTGAATTTGGACTCGTCAGCGACATCTCGGCGCGTCCACGCGAGGGCCGGCGCGGGCCGGGCCGACGCAACCCGCCGCGGCGGCCGCGACGGGAAGTTTGCTGGCAAATCTTACTGGTCGGTAATGTTCGGCAGTCCCACCGCCCGAAACGGGGCGTGTGGATGTGATTGATGTCGACCCCACCCCGGCCACCTGGCGCGGGTCGACCTCGACCTGGTGCCGGTGCGCGGCCGGGTGCGCGACCCGACCCGGCGGACCCCAGTTGTGCTGCCAGAACCACGACCCCAGACCGTCCTGCAGCGCCGACTCGATGGCCTTCGAGTTGGCGTACCGGCCGACGCGGTGGCGCCCCAGCACCGACTCCCACCCCCGGATGTATGGGGCGACCAGCTGTTTCTCCTGCTCACAGGTGGGGTCGTCGTCGATCGAGGCGTAGATCGCGGCACCGTAGGAGCCCCCGCGGCGAAGTGGAGTTCCCAGCCGCGGTTGGCGGGCCGGAGACCCGCGGCGGGACCACCGAGCCAGTCGGCGGTGTCGGCCTTTCCGTACTGGTAGTTCGAGACGATTTTCAACCCGGGCTGATCGAAGTCGCGGGCGTCGACCAGCTGCATCGCGTGCCCAACATTCACTGTCCGCCCGGCGCCGGTCCGAGACGTAGCGAATGGATCCGATGTCGCCGGTGCCCCCTGGCGACGTTTTCGACGCCGACGCCGCCGAGACCGTCCTCACGGTCGTCTCGCCGCCCTCGGTCACCCGCCCCGGCGTGAAAACCGCGTCGCCGGGTACCCGCCTGGCTGGCATGATCGGACGAGGCCGATCGCGGATGCGGCGGGTCTAGAGCCAGGAGAGGCAGAGCAGACAGTGCGGCGCTGGATCGTGTGGTCCGTGGGGCTTCTGGCCTACATCGTCGCGGTGCTCGACCGCACCACGCTGGGGGTGTCCGGACTCGACGCGGCAGCCCGGTTCAACGCCAGCCCGGCGATCCTGTCCACCTTCGTGGTGCTGCAGATCATCGTCTACGCCGCCGCGCAGGTGCCGGCCGGATTGCTGCTGGACCGCTTCGGTTCGCGGACGATGATCGTCGCCGGCGGCCTGCTGATGGCCGGCGGCCAGTTCACGCTCGCGTTCAGCGAATCGCTGCCCACCGCCATCGGCGCCCGCGCCGTCCTCGGCCTCGGTGACGCCTTCACGTTCATCTCCGTACTGCGACTGGTCCCCTACTGGTTCTCCGAACGCCAGATCCCGATGGTCACGCAACTGACCGGGATCTGCGGTCAGCTGGGTCAGGTGCTGTCCGCACTGCCCTTCCTCACGCTGCTCGGGTGGGCCGGTTGGAGCACCGCCTATCTGTCGGTGGCCGGCATCGGCGTCCTGAGTGTGATCCTGACGATCCTGGTGGTCCGTGACACCCCGCGCGGGCGCGCCCAAGTGGTGCGCTCCGCGGACCTGGCCGAAGTGTTCACGAGCCTGAAAACCGTCTGGCTGCGACCGGGCACCCGGCTGGGCTTCTTCACCCACATGGGCACGCAGTTCTCGGTCACCGCGTTCGCGCTCATGTGGGGCGTTCCGTATCTGACCGAGGCCCAGGGGCTGTCCCGCGGCACCGCCGGCGCCCTGCTCACCGTGTCGGTGGCCGCCGCCATCGCCTCGGGCGTCCTGATCGGCGTCGTCACGGCGCGCAATCCACACCGGCGCTCCCGCCTCGTGTTGGGCATCGTCGCCAGCAACGCCGCGATCTGGACGGTGGTGCTCGCCCTCGACGACCCCGCCCCGCTGTGGCTGCTGGTGGTGCTCATTGTGGTGATCTCGGTGGGCGGTCCGGGATCGATGGTCGGCTTCGACTTCGCCCGCACCTTCAATCCCAGTCGCACGCTGGGAACCGCCACCGGGATCGTCAACATGGGCGGCTTCCTCGCCTCGCTGCTCGTCATCCAGGTGATGGGCATGATCATCGACGCCGCCGGCGGCTTCTCGTTCGACGCCTTCCGCTACGCCTGGGCGGTGCAGTACGTGGTCTGGATCGTCGCGGCGACCGCCATCCTGATCACCCGCCGCAAGGCTCGCCGCACCATCGGCGACATCGACGAGAGCAAATACCTGCTGGAGTTCTTCGACGATCGCAGGTGACTTCGGTGCGCGCGGGTGCGCTCAGCGCCACCGAACGCACCGAAATCGCACCGGGCCGGGCACTTTCGCCCATATGCTCCTCCCGTGACCGTCACCGAACCAACCGTGCGGCGCCGCAGGCTTTCTCAGCGGCGGGCCGCAATCGCCTTGACCGTGGGCCTGCTGGCCGTTCCCGGCGTCCCGATGCTGGCCAACGCTGCGTTGCCGGAACAGGATTGGCGCGCAGCCGAGGACATCAGCGAGATCGACATCTCCACTCCCGACGGCCACAGCATGACGATCGTGGCACCCGATGGCTGGCTGGCCCAAGACCTCGGCGACAGCGCGGTGCTGCGCACCGAGGACGCCGTGGTGCTGATCCACGCCTTCGACCTCGAGGGCCGCGATCCCGAAGCGGTTGCCCGACGGCTGATCCGGCTCAACCGGGTGCAGGGCATCAGCTCGGCGCTCGACGGCGGTCGGGTCGAGTCCGCCGATGGGGTGCTGGCCGGCAGCACCTGTCTGGCGGTCACCGATGCCGTCGCCGGCAGCTGCGCCTTCCTGGCCGACGACGACATGATCGTGTCCGTGGTCTCGCTGGGCTTGACCGCTCCGCCGATCGCCGACGTCGTCGGCCCGATGACGAGGAGCCCACGGTGATCGCGACACTCGCCGACGAGACGACCCCGGCCGCACCCCGGCCCGTGCTATATCGGCCGGACTCCGCGGTATTCTGGCTCTTCGTCGCGGCCCTGGTGGTCGGAATCCTCGGGCTGCTGGGGGATTTCGGCCCGGCCATCAGCGACACCCTCAACACCCAGCTCGCGTTGGCACCGGTTTGGCTCGGGTTCATCGCTTTTCTGCTGTGGCTGATATTGAAATTCGACCCGTACCGCAGCGTGCGCCGCTATCCGCAGGGCTTGGTCGCGGGGGCGGCCCTGGGTGCCACCACGGCGATGGTGCTGGCCATGTACGGCAACGACGCCATGGCGGAGCTGTGGTCGCGGGTGCTCGACCCGGACACCCTCGCGGCGCGGGCCCCGGCACTGACCGCGCCGATCATCGAGGAGTGCGCAAAGGGGCTGTGCGCGACCGTCATCCTGGTGCTGTGCGCCGCGGTCTACAACCGGATCGCGCACGCCCTGATGGTGGGAATGTTCGTCGGATTCGGCTTCGACATCAGCGAGGATCTGGCCTACGCCACCAGCTCCGCGATCAGCAGCCTGGACTCCGATCTCGCCGGCGCCGGCGAGAATCTCGTGGCCCGGATCCTCACCGCGATTCCGGCGCACTGGGCCTACACCGGACTGTTCACCGTCGGCGTGTTGCTGCTCCTGCCGTCGTTCGCCGGGCGCGACCGTTGGACCCGCGGCCGCCGGCTGGCCGTGGCGACCGCGTTGATGTTCGGCGCGGTGTTCATGCATTTCATCTGGAACGCCCCCGAACCCGACAGTGTCCTGACCAAGTTCGCGATCAACCTGGCCATCTTCTTCACCGCGGCGCTGCTGCTGATCCGCGACGAGCGAGATCGGGTCCGCCGACGGATCGCCGAGGGCCGCCACACCGAACCGCTGCGCGGTGTCGACGGCGAGGTGCTGGACTCGCTGGGCAGTTGGCGCAACCGGCGACGGTTCCGTCGGCAGGCACGCCGCAGCGGCGGAAGGAAGGCCAAGAACGCCGCCCGGCACCGGCAGAACGAGGCGCTCAGCCTGATCAGCCAGTGATTTGGGTGCGCGCAGGCGCGCTGAGCGCGCCTGCGCGCACCGAAATCACACCTCGATGGGCGGGTGTAAGCGCTCCATCGTGTACTGCCGGTTGCGTTTGGCCGCCCACGCACTGGCCGCCAGCGACACCGCCAGCACCCCGGACAGCACCGCGATGGCGACCCATAGCCGGGAATCGACACCGCCGACGATCAGCTGTCGTAATCCGTTGACCGCGTATGTCATCGGGTCGAACGGGTGGATGATCTGGAACGGTCTGGCGGTGGTCTCGACGGGATAGATGCCGCCGGCCGACACCAGCTGGAACATCAGGAACGCCAGCGTCACCACCCGGCCGACGGCCACGCCGAACAGCGCGTTGAAGGCCTGGATCAGCGCCAGGAACGCCGCGGCCACCAGGATCAGGAACGCCACGGTCGCCAGCGGGTACATGGCCTTGAGTCCCACCCCGAAGTGCACCACCACGTACATGACCAGCACCTGGCAGATCGCGATCAGGATGGCCGGCCAGTACGAGGCCAGCACCACCCGCAGCGCCCCCAGACCGTTGATGATCGGCCGGGACTGCAACGGCGTCAACAACATCCAGATGATCAGCGCGCCGATGAACAGCGCCAGCGGCAGGAAGAACGGCGCGAAGCCGGTGCCGAAGGTGGCGGCCTGATTCTTGGTCACCAGATCCAGCCCGACGGGTGCGGCCAGCGTGCGGGCCACCTCGTCACGCTGCTGCGGGGTCCACGACGGCACCTGGGTTGAGCCCTCCCGCAGCTTGCCGGCCAGCTCCTGGCTGCCGTCGGCCAGCCGCTCGGTCCCGGCAGCCAGTTCGGCGGCACCGGTGGCCAGCCGGCTGCCGCCGTCGCTCAGTTGCACCAGCCCGGCCGCGAGTCGCTGCGCGCCGTCGTCGAGCTGATCGACCCCGTCGCGCAGCTTGACGACGTCGGCGCGCAAGCCGCCGGTGAGGGCTTTGGTCAGGAAGGTCCGAAGCTTACTGTTCGGGTCGCCGAGGTCGTTTTCCAGCTGAGTGGCGCTGTCGCGCAGCCGGATCAGCCCCTCGTCGGTGGTCGGGTCGATCCCCCGCGCGTCCAACAGCCGCTGCGCGCCGGCCAGGAAGCCGCCGAGGTCCCGGATCGCCGGGTCGGGGCTGGCCCGCAGCACGCCGACGGCCTGGTCGACGATCGAGGCCGCGTGTGCGGTGTCGAGGTGCAGCGCGGCGATGCGGTCGGTGGTGGAGCGCACCGCGCCGCTGAGGTGCTGCGCGGCCCGGCCCACCTCGTCGGGATCGAGGCCGAGGCCGCCGACCTGGTCCAGCACGTCGATCAACGGATCGATGGCGGTGTCCACGGCTGTCGAGAGCTGGCGGGTGCCGGCGGCCAGCTGGGCGGATCCGTCCTTCGCCGTCACCAGCCCACCGGCCAGTGTGGCCGAGCCGGAAGCCAATTGCTGCGCGCCGTCGTCGGCGGCGCTCATCCCGGCGCTGAGCTGCTCGGCGCCGTCGGCAGCCTGCCGCAGACCGGCGCCGGCGTCGGTGAGGCCGGTCAGCACGGTACCCACCGTGCGCTCACCGATGCTGGCGTTGACCTGGTTGATCACCTCGCGGGCCGCGTTCTGGCCGATGATCGAACCCAGGTAGTTGTTGGCGTCGTTGAAGGTGAACCGGATCTTGGCCTGCTCGGGATCACCCCCGGACGGGGAGGCGATCGCAGTGCTGAAATCCTGGGGCAGGGTCACCGAGAAGTAATACCGGCCCGAGGCCACCCCGGCCGCGGCGTCGTCGGCCGAAACCGGATGCAGATCAAGCTGTTTGGAATCGATCAGGGCCTGTGCCACCTCATCGCCGGCGCGCAGCGGCCGGCCGTCGGCCACCGCCCCGGTGTCCTCGTTGACCAGGGCGACGGGCACCTTGTCCACCTCGCCGAACGGGTTCCAGTACGCCCACAGATACATCGCGCCGTACAACAGCGGCATCACGATCACCGTGATCAGGGCGATCCGGGGCAGCGCTCCGCGGGAGTACCGCTTGAGATCGGTACCGAGCGACATTCCGGCAAGCATGGTTACTGGTCACCTTTCTGGTGGCTGGCCAGTTCGGCCCGGGTGGTGTTGGCGACCGGCAGTTGAGCGCGCACGTCGTGGCCGGTGACACCGTTGACGGTGGCGGTGATGACGGTCTGCCGGGAACCCAGGGCGATCAGGCGCTCGATCAAGCTGTCCCGGTTGCGGTCGCTGGTCACGTAGTCGAGGTTGCCCACCACGAGCAGCGGTGGACGTGCGGTGTTGGCCAACGCGATCCGCAACAGCAACCGATCGAGTTCGGTGAGTTCCTCGACATACTCGGTGAGCGGGGGCAGCGGCAGGTCGCCGAACACCGGCGCGCACACCGCATGCAGATCGCGTTCGTCGGCGCGCCGGACCAGCCGGTACCACGGGGCGTCCCAGCGCAGTTTCTCGGTGATCAGGTCGCGCACGGTGACCGACTCGGCCACGGTGTCGAGTTCGTCGATACCCGCCAGCGCCGCCACGTCGAAGATGTCCTTGGCGCGCCGGCGGTCGAACACTGTGAGATCACCACTGTCCGGGGCCATTCGGCCGGCCAACGTCATCAACAACGCGGTACGGCCCGACCCGGCGGGGCAGACCAGCACGGTCACGCCGCCGGCCTCGATGTCGAGGTCGATGGGCCCGTAGACCGGGCCCCAGGGGCCACGCATCCTGAGACCGCTTGCGTGGACGGCCAGTTCGGGCGGCTCTGGTGAAGGTTCGCTCACGCCGCTATCTCATCATGGTGTCGCCGCTGAGCATGACAAGCATTGCGACGTGCAGCGAGGTCCGCGATTCCACGTCGTCCAGATCGACACCGAGCAGGCTCTGCAGCGTCGCCAACCGCGCGTACAGCGTGGGCCTGGACAGGTGTAGCCGCCGGGCCAGTTCGGTCTTGTTGCCGCCGACCTCGACGAATGCGCGCAGCAGATCGAACATCGCGGAGCCGTGTTCGGCGCGGTCGCTCAGCACGGCGCGCAACTCGGTTTCGGCGAAGGCCTGCACGCGGGGGTCGGATCGAATCAACGCGACCAGCCCGCGCAGCCGGACATCCGCGGCGCGATGAAACGACCGCGTGGAGTTCGGCATGGCCGCGGCGACCTCGGCGACATGCGCCGCCTCGGCGAGTCCCCCGGCGGCCTCCACCAGACGACCGGACTCCGGACCGACCCCGATGCTGCACCCGGTGACACCGTCGAGACGCAGGACGGCGCGGCGCATCTGCGCGCACAACTCCTCGACCGCATCGTCGGCCGCGCCGCGGCGCACTGCGAGCAGCAGATCGAGCTGCCCGTCGTCGCGCCCGGCAGCCAGCACGGAATGACCGCCGGCGCGCACCGCATGCACCACGGCGTCGACGGCGCGGGCCCGGCGCTGCTGCACCACCACCTGATCCGGCGCCCCGGTCTCGGCCAGCCGGACTGTCATCGGGAGGTAGGTCAGCGCCGGTCGCAAGCCCAGCGCATGGGCGCGGGAGGTGGCCTCGGCCTCGTCGCGGATCCGGCCGCGCCGCAACTCGTCCACCAGGCCGCTGTGGGCCCGCAGTTCCAGCGACACCCGGTCCCGCTCGATCATCCGCCGCAGGGCCAATGCCTGTGCGGCGCGTTCGAGAATCATCACCGCACCGCTGGTGGCCTCGCTCGTCGGCGCGATGAGCCGGCCCCACTCCTGGCGGTATGGCCCCACCGGCCGATGCAGCCAACCCCGCGCAGAGCGGCCGGCCAATCGTGAGCGGCGCTCCCAGTCCGCCAGCAGCGTGGCCGCCGGAACGTCGCCGGCGAACGCGATCACCTGGCGGGTGAGATCTTCGAGCACGACGGGGGCCTGCAGCAGATCGGCGGTCACCGCGACGATCTCCTCGAGAGCGGGTCGATGCATGCTCAGGTCGGTGAACGTCTGATGGACGCGACGGGCGTGGTCGACCTCGGCGTACTGCTCGGTGACGATGCGCCGGTGCACCTGCTCGGTGATCTCGACGAATCGAACCCCGCGGTGCAGTACCACCACCGGCAGCCCGAGTCCGACCGCTGAGCTCAGCACCGAGTCCGGCACCGCGCCGACATGGACGCCCAGTTCGAGCACCACTCCGACCGCGCCGGCGGCAGCGAGCCCGGGCAGATAGTCGTCGCGGCGCTCTACGTCGGTCAACGCGAGCCCGGTGGTGAGCACCAACTCGCCGCCCTCGAGCAGATTGGACAGGTCGGCCAGCTCGCTGACATGGACCCAGCGCACCGCGCGGTCCAGCGGTCCCTCGCTGACGATCTCGGGCCGACCGGCCTGCAGAACCGGCAGTGCGAGCACCTCACCCACCGTCGGCAGCATTTACATACCGTAAGCCATGATGGCAGATTCGTTACGACACGTCGGGCCTTGCGGCAGCGTTGCACACCCAGACTCGAGCCCATGACGAGCACACGCACCATCGGACACTGGGCCGACGGCACCGATTTCGCAGGCGGCAGCGACCGCACCGCCCCGGTCACCAATCCCGCCACCGGCGCGGTCAGCGGCCAGGTCGCGCTGGCCACCGCCGAGGACGCCCGCACGGTCATCGCCTCGGCGGCGACGGCGTTTCCGTCCTGGCGGGACACCTCGCTGGCCAAGCGGACCGCGATCCTGTTCAACTTCCGTGAACTGCTCAACGCCCGCAAGGACGAACTCGCCACGATCATCACCGCCGAGCACGGCAAGGTGCTCTCCGACGCGCTCGGAGAGGTGAGCCGCGGCCAGGAGGTCGTCGAATTCGCTTGCGGCATCCCGCATCTGCTCAAGGGCAGCATGTCGGAGAACGCCTCCACCAACGTCGACGTGGCCTCGATCCGTCAGCCGTTGGGCGTGGTCGGCATCATCGGACCGTTCAACTTCCCGGCCATGGTGCCCATGTGGTTCTTCCCGATCGCGATCGCGGCCGGCAATACCGTGGTGTTCAAGCCCTCGGAGAAGGATCCGTCGGCCGCGCTGTGGATGGCACGGCTGTGGGCCGAGGCCGGCCTGCCTGCCGGGGTGTTCAACGTCCTGCAGGGCGACAAGGTGGCCGTCGATGAGCTGCTGACCAACCCGACCGTCAAGGCCGTGTCCTTCGTCGGGTCAACACCGATTGCGCAGTACGTCTACGCCACCGGAACCGCGCACGGCAAGCGGGTGCAGGCCCTCGGCGGCGCCAAGAACCACGCCGTGATCCTGCCGGATGCGGACCTGGATCTGGCCGCCGACGCGATGGTCAACGCCGGATTCGGCTCGGCCGGTGAACGTTGCATGGCGATCTCGGCATGCGTGGCCGTCGGGCCGATCGCCAACGAGTTGGTGGCCAAGATCAGCGACCGGGCGCGCACGCTCAAGACCGGCGACGGCACCCGCGATGCGGACATGGGACCACTGGTGACCAAGGCGCACCGGGACCGGGTCGCGTCGTACATCGATGCCGGGGAGACCGACGGGGCCAAGGTCGTCGTCGACGGCCGCAACGTCACTGCCGACGGTGCGGACGGGGGGTTCTGGCTCGGGCCGACACTGCTCGACCATGTCACTCCGGAGATGAGCGTCTACACCGACGAGATCTTCGGGCCGGTGCTCTCGGTGGTGCGGGTGCAGACCTACGACGAGGCCTTGGCGCTCATCAACGCCAACCCGTACGGCAACGGCACGGCCATCTTCACCAACGACGGTGGCGCCGCGCGGCGGTTCCAGAACGAGGTCGAGGTCGGCATGGTCGGCATCAACGTCCCGGTCCCGGTCCCGATGGCCTACTACAGCTTCGGCGGCTGGCGAAGCTCGCTGTTCGGTGACACGCACGCGCACGGCACCGAGGGCGTGCACTTCTTCACCCGCGGCAAGGTGGTCACCACCCGCTGGCTGGATCCCTCCCACGGCGGAATCAATCTCGGCTTCCCGCAGAACAATTGATCCGCGCCGAGGTTGTCGCGGTCAGGCACGATCGCGCGCGGCGCGCTCGACAACTACAGTCTCGGTGATCCCTCGTTACTAGGAGTACTCATGACCACGACCACTCCCCAGGTGCTGCCGTCCGGCCAGGACCTGGAATCGGCGATCGCCGAGGGCAAGCGGGCCTACGAGTTGGACCGCCACCACGTATTCCACTCGTGGTCGGCCCAGGCCAAGTTGGCGCCGATGACGGTGCTGGCCGCTCAAGGGTCCTACGTCTGGGACGGCGAGGGCAACAAGCTGCTGGACTTCAGCTCGCAGATGGTCAACACCAACATCGGCCATCAGCACCCCAAGGTCATCGCCGCCATCGCCGAGCAGGCAGCCAAGCTGTGCACGGTGGCGCCCTCGCACGTCAACGCCGCCCGCTCGGAGGCCGCCCGGTTGATCGCCGAACGCACCCCCGGCGACCTCAACAAGGTGTTCTTCACCAACGCCGGCGCCGACGCCGTCGAACACGCGGTGCGGATGGCGCGGTTGCACACCGGCCGCTACAAGGTGCTGGCCCGGTACCGCTCCTATCACGGCGGGACCGACACCGCGGTCAACCTCACCGGCGACACCCGGCGCTGGCCCAACGACTACGGCAACAGCGGCGTCGTGCACTTCAACGGACCGTTCCTGTACCGCTCGTCGTTCCACGCCGAAACCGAGGAGCAGGAATCTCAGCGGGCGCTGGAGTACCTCGAGCGGCTCATCGGAATGGAGGGCCCCGACACCTTCGCCGCGATCATCCTCGAATCGGTGCCCGGCACCGCCGGCATCATGGTGCCCCCGCCGGGCTATCTGGCCGGGGTGCGCGAGATCTGTGACCGCTACGGCATCGTGTTCATCGCCGACGAGGTGATGGCCGGATTCGGCCGCACCGGTAAGTGGTTCGCGATCGACAACTTCGAGGTGGTGCCCGACCTCTTGACCTTCGCCAAGGGCGTGAACTCCGGATACGTGCCGCTGGGCGGCGTGGCGATCAACGACACCATCGCGGCCACCTTCGCCGAGCGCGTCTACCCGGGCGGCCTGACCTACTCCGGCCACCCCCTGGCCTGCGCCTCGGCTGTGGCCACCATCAACGCGATGACCGATGAGGGCATGGTGGCCAACGCCGCCCGCATCGGCGAGCAGGTGCTCGGGCCCGGCCTGCGTGAGCTGGCGGCCAAGCACCCCGCGGTCGGTGACGTGCGCGGCCTCGGGGTGTTCTGGGCCATCGAACTGGTGACCAACCAGCAGACCCGGGAGCCGCTGGCTCCGTACGGCGGGTCCAGCCCGGCAATGGCGGCCACGCTGGCGGCCTGCAAATCCGGCGGACTGTTGCCGTTCTCGAACTACAACCGCATCCACGCCGTGCCGCCGTGCAACGTCAGCGACGACGAGGTCGCCGAGGGGCTACGCATCCTCGACGCCGCCCTGACCGTCGCCGACGGCTACACCACGTAGGTCAGCGCACGCACAGCCGGACCGGCAGGGCGTGCGAGACCACGCCGATGGCGCCGCCGAGCATCGGCCAGACGGGCCAGAAGTACCACGCCCCGGCGGTCAACCCGACCGCGAGCCAGACGGTCAGGCAGATGGTCAGCATCGCCGCATAGGCCGCGAGATGCCAGCTCACGCCCCGTCGGGCGGCGGCGCGGCGACGGTCGCGGGTCCGCGGGTCGGCGCGGGCTATCCGGCCGACCGGCAGATCGGCCACCAATTCGTGTAGTTCGTCGGCGGTCTCCGCGGCGACGGCCCGGGCCACCCGCTGGTCGTATTCGAGCAGCGTCAGGTAGCCCTGCGACATCGCCAGACCCAGGTGTTCGATGCTGCGTTCGCGTTCGCGATCACCCACGCGGACGCGGCGATCGAGGGCGGGGTAGGTCATGACTCCTCCGATCTTGACACTGTCAATCCGATAATCCCAGCGTCCCACCCGGGGTTGACACTGTCAAGGAAGTCGGTCGACAATTCTGCCCATGACATCGTCACCGCCGGTCCGGGAGGCGCTGCTGGCCGCCGCACGCGACGAACTCACCGAACACGGCCACGCCGGCATCAGCCTGCGGGCGGTGGCGCGCCGGGCCGGGGTCTCGCATGCGGCACCGAAGCACCACTTCGGCGACCGTGGCGGACTGCTGACCGCAGTCGCCGCCGAGGGCTTCGACGCGCTGACCGCCGCACTCACCGCGGCGCTGGGCGACCTGGACGACGACGCCGCGCCGGCGGCCGTGCGGTTGGCCGCCCTGGGCCGTGCCTACGTGCAGTTCGGCCTGCGGCACCCCGCACTGTTCGACCTGATGTTCCGGCCCGCCGAGCTACACCCCGACGATCCCACCCTGACCCGGTCCCGGCAACGCTCCCTTAGCGTGCTCAGCGCCGCGGTCACCGAACTGGCACCCAGCGAACTGGAACCGTCCGGGACCCCCGATCTGGCGCTGCTCAGCTGGGCGTTGGCGCACGGCCTGGTGGTGCTCGCCCGCGACGGCGCGCTGCCCAACGCGGCGGGACGCGCGCCGGAGGACACCTCGCTGCCGCTCGGGCTGATCGGCTTGTTCTCCCAGAGCGTGGCCGGCGACGACGGCCGCCACACACCTTGACTTTTGCGTCGAGGGCCGTCATCGTCATCGTGCGTTGCCTGCTCATGGGCCGGTCTCCGCACCGGAGCGTCACCGGCATCCACCCGGAGGCACCCGCGGCGCTATCCAAAAATGGAAATGCCGTTTCCGCAGCTACCCGCGCTTTTCAAGCCTCATCGTGGGTGCGATAGGCTGGGGTCTCAGATTTGCGGAGTAACGTCATTCTCAACTTGGGCGGCGCGGGAAGACACCGCAGAGCCAGGCGTGGCCGTCGTCGATATCAGGAGAGTGATGGCATCCAGTTCGACCAACGACGATCGGGAAGCGGCGCTGTCGCTCGCCGAGCAGGCCGAGGCCGAAGCCGAAGCCGCGGAGGCTGAAGCCGCCACCGCGCGCGCCCGGGCCGCCGAGTTGCGCGCTGACCGCACCGCCGAGCCCGAGCCGGTACCCGAGACCGACGGAACCGACACCGAGACGGCCGAGGACTTCGACGCCGCCGAAACCGCCCCCGCGGGCAAGCGTGGGAGCTGGATTCCGGCCTGGCCCGTCTTGGCCGTCGCCGCCGCCATTGTCGCGATCGTCGGACTGCTGTCGACCTGCGGTTACATGCTGTGGTCGAGCCAACACGAGACCGCGCAGCGTTCGGCCGACGCCGAGTACGCGGCCGCCGCGCGACAGGGCGTGATCAACCTGATGTCGCTCGACTTCAACCAGGGCGAGGCCGACCTGCAGCGGTTGATCGACAGCACCACCGGCGAGTTCCGCGCCGACTTCGAGGCCAGCAAGGACGACTTCATCACGGTGATGAACGAATCGCAGGTCGTCACCGCGGCCGACGTGCGGGCCACCGCGGTCGAGAAGAAGTCCGACGACTCCGCCACGGTATTGGTGGCCGCAACCTCGCAGGTCACCAATTCCGCTGGAGCACAACAGCAACCACGCGCCTGGCGACTCAGTATCGATGTCGAACGCGACAACGGCCAGGTCAAGATGTCGAAAGTTGAGTTCGTACCGTGAGCGCTGACGAGAAATCGCCGACCACCGAGCACACCGAAGACACCGAGGTCGCCGAGGGTGCCGAGGGCGACAGGGTGGAGCAGTCGGAGACCGCGGACGGCACCACCCCGGCACCTACCGGCGAGGACGCCGCGGTCACCGAGGATGCCGGGGACACCGAGGCCACCGAGGACGCCACCCCGGCGGAACCATCGGCCACCTCGCCGCGGCGCAACGCAACGGTGCTGATCGTCGCGACGCTGGCGGTCCTGCTGGTGGCATCGGCGGCGGCCACCGCGTGGCTGTACTTCACCCAGTACCGGCCCGATCAGCTCACCGGAGCCACGGCCCAGGCCGAGGTGCTCGAGGCCGCCAAGACCGGCACCCTGGCCGCGCTGACGTACTCGCCGGACGACCTCGACGGGGACCTGGCCACCGCGAAGTCGCACATGACCGGCGACTTCCTGTCGTACTACACGACCTTCACCGACGATGTGGTGCGTAAGGCGGTCGAGGAGAAGAAGGTCACGACCAACGCCGAGGTGGTGCGCGCCGCGGTCTCGGAGATGAACCCGGACAGCGCCAAGGTTCTGCTGTTCGTCAATCAGACCACGGTCAGCGCCGACCGGCCGGATCCGTCGATGGCCGCCAGCAGTGTGCTGGTGACCATGACCAAGGTCGACGGCGACTGGCTGATCTCGGCCTTCGATCCGGTCTGACGCCGGCTACTCCGCCGGTTCGGCCGCCGCGTCGATGACCGCGCGGACCGAGCGCCGGCAGCGCGCGCATTCCGAACCGGCGCCGCAGGCCTCGGCCACCGCATTGGCGGTGCGCGCTCCGGCCGCGACCACCTCGGCGACGGTGCTACTGGTTATGCCAAGGCACAGGCAGACATACATGAGGTTCCGAGACCCATCAGCTGGGCTCGTCGATGCGGATCATGCGGAGAAACTCGCCGATGAACAACGGCGGGTACACGCCGGTTCCGGTGTCTGACATCCAGTCGGCCGACGCGTCGTGTCGGCGAATCCAGCGTCGGGCGTTGACCTCGGTGTCGATCTCCTGCAGCACCATCACCTCGCGGGAGTCGTCGAACGCCTGGAACACCCACACCTTGCGGACCCCGGCGGCCTTGAAAGTCGGCTTGGCCGAGTGTAATTCGCTGACCAGCCAGGCGGCGTCGTCGACCGCGACGATGGCGGACACCAGCACGCCGGGCGGGTCGTCCAGGGTGGCCTCGGTGAGTTCGTAGCGGTCGATGATCTCCCCGGCGAACACGGCCGGGATGTCGTCGACCCCGACCGCGTCGAACCAGTCGAAGAACACCCGCGAGCGCAACAGGTCGACCACCGGTTCGCGGCTGCGCACCCCGATCATCACCAGCACCCGGCCGGGCTCCCGCAGCGACCGATACACCAGGACGTGGTGAGCACCCATCTGCGCCAGGGCGTCCCGACGCCGCTCCAGCAGGCCGGCCACTTGCGAGGGGTCGGGGATCCGGTAGTCCGAGGCGATCACCATCGAATGCCGATACACCTCGGCGAGATTCACCGCAGTTGGTCCTTCATCACTTTGCCGCTGGCGTTCAGCGGCAGGGCGTCGACGAACGCCACCGCCCTCGGCACCTTGTAACCGGCCATCCGCTGCTTGCTCCAAGAAATCAGATCGGCCTCCGACAACGCGGACCCCGCGCCCTTGCGGACGACGAACGCCTTGCCGACCTGCCCCATCCGCTCATCGGGGACGCCGATCACGGCCGCCTGCGCAACACCGGGATGCTCGAGCAGAAAGTCCTCGATCTCGGCCGGATAGGCGTTGAACCCGCCGACGATGAACATGTCCTTCTTGCGGCCGATGATCCGCAGCCGGCCACCCGCGGTGAATTCGCCGAGGTCGCCGGTGTGCAGCCAACCGTCGGCGTCGATCGCCTCGGCGGTGGCCTCGGGATCGTCGAGGTAGCCCTGCATCACGCTGTAGCCGCGGACCAACACCTCCCCATCTTCGGCGATGCGCACCTCGATTCCGTCGCACGGCACGCCGACAGTGGTGGCAATGTCTTCGAAGGAGTCGCCGGGCCGCGACAACGTGGCCGTGCCGCATTCGGTCAGGCCATAGCCGGTGGCCACCGTCTCGAACGGCAACTCCTCGTGCACCCGCCGGATCAACTCGACGGGAATGTCGGCCGACCCGGTCACCCCGGCGCGCAGCGTCGCCAGCTTGGTCTTGTCCTGGACCGCCAACAGCGAGTGGTACAGCGTCGGCGGTCCGGGCAGCATCGTGATGCGTTCGCGCTGAACCAGACTCACCACGTCGTCAACGTCGAACACGGGCACCGGGAACGCGGCCGCGCCCCGGATCATCGCGGCGATCGCGCCGGCCTTGTAGCCGAACGTGTGGAAGAACGGGTTCACGATCAGGTAGCGGTCACCCGGACGCAGATCGGCCAGATCGCACCACTCGGCGTAGAGCCGCAGCGTCTGCCGGTGATTCATCATCACGCCCTTCGGGCGCCCGGTGGTGCCCGAGGTGTAGATGACATCGGCGGTGTCGTCGCCGGAGATCCAATCGGGGCCGGGCGCCTCGAAAGGTGCGGCACTGCTCAGGAAGTCCGATTTGAGGTCGATGACCCGCACTCCGGCGGGAGCGGCGAAATCCATGCCCAGGAAGCCCGGCTGGATCAGGACGGCCTTGGCACCGCTGCGGGTGATCACGTCGGCGGCCTCGTCGGCCTTGAAACGCGTGTTGACCGGGACCAGCACCCCGCCGGCGGTCAGCAGCCCGAACGCCGCGATCATCCACTCGGCCGAATTCGGCGCCCAGATGGCGACCCGGTCACCCTTGGCGATGCCCAGCGCGTGGAAGGCGCCGGCGGCCCGACGCACCCGATCGACCACGTCGCTGAACGTCAACCGCAATGCGCCGTCGACGAGCGCCTCGGCATCGCCGAAGCGCTCGCCGGCGCTGAGAACCATCTCGGGGATGGTCTGCCAGGGCAGGTCGGCACGGGGACGACTGTGCGGGTTCATCCGTGCCGCACCGGCGCCGCGGATGACCCCGCACAGTCAGAGTCTCGGTACGTCACACCGTGACGAGGCGTCCGAGGTTGCCGCCCATGATCTTGGCCTGATCCTCGACCGAGAGGTGCTCGAGCGCGGTCACATAGTGCGTCGGCTCAGCCAGGCCTTCCGGGTGCGGCCAGTCGGATCCGTAGAGGACCTGGTCCACGCCGATCAGGTTGATCAGGTCGTCGATGCCCTCCTCGTAGAACGGGCTGACGTAGATGCGGTTCTTGATCTCCTCGATCGGATTGCCCAAGAACGCTTCCGGCGCCTTCTTGTACACCTCGGCCATGGAGTCCAGCAGCGGGAACATCCACTTGGAGCCCGCCTCGACGATGCCGACCTTCAGCTTCGGGTGGCGGAACAGCGCGCCGTGGATGACCCAGGACGCCACCGCGTCCTGGATGGGGCGCCACTCGTTGAGGATCGACATCGCGTTGGTCTGGAACGGCAGCATCTCCTGCGCGCCGCCGTCCCACTCGGAGGTGTAGCGGGAGTAGCCGCTGTCCGAGGAGTGCATGCCGACGAACACGTCGTACTCGACGCAACGCTCCCAGAACGGGTCGAACTCCGGCAGCGCGAACGAACGCGGGCCGCGGAAACCGGGCACCGGAGCGGGCCGGATCAGGATGGCGCGGGCGCCGCGCTTGACCGCCCATTCCAGCTCCTCGATCGCCTTCTCGACGATCGGCAGGGTGATGACCGGCGTGGTGAAGATGCGGTTCTTGTAGTTGAAGCCCCACACCTCGTCGAGCCACTGGTTCAGCGAGTGGATGAGGACGTGGATCGCGACCGGATCGTCGGACAACCGCTCCTCGATCAGGCTGGCCAGCGTCGGGAACATCAGCGAACGGTCGATGCCCAGCTCGTCCATGACCTTCAGGCGGGGCTCGGGCTCGAAGAACGCCGGGATGGCCTTCATCGGCTCGCCGAACAGTTCGCGCTTGCTCTTGCCGTCGGGGTTACCGAACTTGAAGTATTCCTCCCAGGCGCCCGGCTTGGCGACCACCGAGAATGTGGGGTTGGGGATGTAGTTGCTGATCTGACCGCGGATCGCGATCTTGGTGCGCCCGTTGACCTCGACGTACTGGACGATGTCCTTGTACTCCTTGGGCAGGTACTTGGTCAGCGCCTCGGGCGGCTCATAGAGGTGGTTGTCCGCGTCGAACAGCGGAAACGGAATCTCGACCCTATGCGAAAGTTGTCCCATGGAATCCTCCTTTGCAGTTGCTGAGAATCATATTCTCACAACTCCGTGCGTGCAATGACACGGGCTGACCGCCCGCGCCCCAACGGACCGCCGACCTGGCGATCCGGCGATTGCCCCGATGCTATTCTCAATTTTGGAGAATGCCAATATCAGAATGGGAGAACGCGCTGATGGTCGACCTTGAACTGGACGACGGCCTGGCAGTGATCACCATCGATCGCCCGCAGGCCCGTAACGCGATTGCGCCCGAGACCATGGACCAACTCGACAGCGCGCTCGATGCGGCCGCCGGCGCGCTGACGCTGGTGATCCGCGGCGCCGGCGACCGCGCGTTCGTCTCCGGCGGTGACCTCAAAGAGTTGGCCAAGCTGCGCACCGAGGAGCAGGCCGCCTCGATGGCGCGCCGGATGCGTGGGGTCTGCGACCGCATCGCGGCATTCCCCGCCCCGGTGATCGCCGCGCTCAACGGGCACGCGCTCGGTGGCGGCGCCGAGGTGGCCGTGGCCGCCGACATCCGGATTGCCGCTGACGACATCCGGATCGGCTTCAATCAGGTTTCGTTGGCGATCATGCCCGCCTGGGGCGGTGCCGAGCGACTGGCGGCCCTGGTGGGCCGCAGCCAGGCGCTGCTGCTGGCCGGCAGCGGAACCGTGCTGGCCGCCGCCGAGGCGCAGCGCGTCGGGTTAATCGAACGGGTGCTCCCGCGAGCGAGCTTCGACGAGGGCTGGCGCGCGGTGGCCAAATCGCTGACGAACCGTCCGGCGGGCGAGATCAAGCGGGTCCTCGGCGGCGTCCCACCTGAGGAGGCCATCGCGGCCTTTGCGCGGCTATGGGTGGCCGACGAACACTGGGCGGCCGCTGACCGGGTGATGAGCAAGAGCCCCTAGGTTTTTGGGTCTGTCGCCGCGTCCGGGTCGTCGAGCGGGCGCCGCCAGTTGTCGTCGAGCATGCGCTCCCCCTCGAGGAAGGTCAGCCAGCGCTCGGCGAAACTCTGGGTCTCCTCGTGCCCGACGGTCATACCCAGGAGCTCCTCCTGCACCAGCACCTGCGTCGCACCCGTCATCAACACCATCAGCACGGTGGGACTGAATTCCTCGAACGGCACGTCGTAGCGCGCCATCGCGGCCGTGAACGTCCTGATCTGTTCGCGCCGGAACATCTCCGCGAAGCGCGCGATCTCGGTGCGCAGCGCCTTGCGGTGGTTGGCCAGCGCGATGAACTCCATCGTCATGCCGGTGCCGGCCGGGTCGGTGTTCAGCTCCCACAGCGCCCACAACGGTTGCGGGGAGTTCAGCGCCAGCTGGTGGAAGTGCTGCATCTGCGCGGCACGGCGGCCGAACAACGCGAGGAACAGCTCGTCCATGGTCCGGAAGTAGTAGTGCACCAGCTGTGGCTTCAGGCCCGCCTTGTCCGCCACCCGCCGAGAGGTCACCGCCGCATAGCCCTCGTCACGCATCAACTCCTCGGCCGCGTCGAGGAGCACGACCCGATTCTTTGCATCGGGTGCACCCAATCGGCGCGACGTACCGGCGGGCGATGCCATCGGCGGTGTCCTTCCTGTTCCCATCGTTCGGGTGTGCTTTTCCGCACGTCGGCCATGGTAGTGCCGGGACGTTTTCTTGACCGTGTGCCAGGCCACATGCTAAGCAAGTGCTCAGCATCTGTCAGCCCCTTGCAGGAGGTTCGTGTTGTCCCAGTCCGGTACCGCGGCAGATTTCGACAATCTCGACTACTTCACGGACCCCTCCCTGGTCCCTGATCCGTACCCCTACTACGACCATCAGCGGTCGAAGTGCCCCGTGCTGCCGACGTCGAACTACGGCGTGGTCGCGGTGACCGGTCACGAGGAAGCCTCGGTCGTCTACAAGGACGCCGAGCTGTACTCGTCCTGCATCGCCGTGGGCGGCCCGTTCCCGCCGTTGCCCTTCACGCCCGAGGGCAGCGACATCAGCGAGCAGATCGAGGCGCATCGCGCCGAGTTGCCGATGAGCGACCACATGGTCACCATGGATCCCCCGCAGCACTCGCGGGCGCGTTCCCTGCTCAACCGCCTCCTGACGCCCAAGCGGCTCAAGGAGAACGAGGAGTTCATGTGGCGGCTCGCCGACCAGCAACTCGACGAGATCATCGGTGACCAGACCGGGACGGTGAAGTGCGAGTTCCTCGCCGAGTACGCCAAGCCGTTCTCGCTGTTGGTCATCGCCGACCTGCTCGGGGTGCCCGAGGAGGACCACGACGAGTTCCGCGAGATGCTGGGTGCACCGCGGCCCGGCGCCAACGTCGGCTCCCTGGAAGGCGAGGTGCTCGACCACAACCCGCTGCAGTGGCTCGAGGACAAGTTCTGCGCTTACCTCGAGGAGCGTCGCGCCGCACCGCAGGACGACATTCTCACCGGGTTGGCCACCGCGAAGTACCCCGAGGGTGACACCCCGGAGATCATCGACGTGGTCAAGAGCGCGACGTTCCTGTTCGCCGCCGGTCAGGAGACCACCACCAAGCTGCTCAGCGCCGCTATGCGGTTGATGACGGAGCGGCCCGACATCGTCGAGCGCCTGCGTAAGGACCGCAGCCGAATCCCGAACTTCGTCGAGGAGATGCTGCGGATGGAAAGCCCGGTCAAGTCGGCCTTCCGTCTGGTCAAGAAGGACACCACGCTCGGCGATGTGGAACTGTCCGCCGGCACCGTGGTGATGGTCAACCCGGGCGCCATCAACCGCGACCCGCGCCGGTTCGACGACCCGCACGAGTTCAACTTCGACCGTCCGAATGTGCGTGAGCACCTGGCGTTCGGCCGCGGCGCCCACTCCTGCCCGGGCGGGCCGCTGGCGCGCGTCGAGGGGCGGGTGTCGATCGAACGCCTGCTGGACCGGATGGCCGATCTGCGCCTCGATGAGGACAAGCACGGCCCCGAAGGCGATCGGCGGTTCAACTACGAGCCCACGTTCATCCTGCGCGGGCTGACCGAGATCAACATCGAGTTCACGCCCAGTCGGCCGCCCGCATCCGCCTAGCTTCCACCCCCAGCAGAGAGACACTTCGTGACCACCACCACGGCCGAAACGGCAGAGGTCTACTACGACCCCTACGACCTGGAGCTGAACAAGGATCCGTACCCGATGTTCGCGCGGATCCGGGACGAGGCGCCGCTCTACTACAACGCCACCCACGACTTCTACGCATTGAGCCGGTATGACGACGTCAACCGCGGTCTGATCGACTGGGAGACGTTCAGCTCGGCGCGCGGGGCGATCATGGAGATCATCAAGTCCGGAATGGAAATTCCTTCCGGCACACTGATCTTCGAGGACCCGCCGATTCACAACATCCACCGCAACCTGCTGTCGCGAATGTTCACCCCGCGCAAGGTACTCGCCCTGGAACCCCGGATCCGCGAGTTCACCGCACGCTGCCTGGATCCGGTGCTGGGCACCGGACGCTTCGACTTCGTCGAGGACCTCGGCGAGCAGATGCCGATGCGGGTGATCGGCATGCTGCTCGGCATTCCCGAGGAGCACCAGCGCCACATCACCGATCACGGCGAGGCCACTCTGCAGAAGGAGAAGGTCGACGCGCTGGCCACCGGAGAGGTGTTCGCGGAATTCATCGACTACCGGCTGAAGAACCCGTCCGACGACATCATGACCGAACTGCTCAACGCGGAGTTCGAGGACGAGACCGGCACGTTGCGCAAGCTCGGTCGCGAGGAGCTGCTGCTCTACCTGACGGTGATCGCCACCGCGGGTGCCGAAACCACGACCCGGTTGATCGGTTGGGCGGGCAAGCTGCTCGCCGAGCACCCGGATCAGCGCGCCGAGCTGGCCGCCGACCCGACCCTGATCCCGGGGGCGGTCGAGGAGATCCTCCGGATGGAGCCGCCGGCACTGCAGGTGGCCCGCTACGTCACCCGCGATGTCGAGTACTACGGCCAGGTGGTTCCGGAAGGCAATGTGATGATGTTCCTGTTGGCGGCGGCCAACCGGGATCACAACCGGTGGCCCAACGGCGACAGCTTCGACATCCACCGAGAAACCAAGCAGCACCTCACCTTTGGCGCCGGCACCCACTTCTGCATGGGTAATGCGCTGGCCCGGTTGGAGGGCAAAATCGCGCTCGAGGAAATCCTCAAGCGCTTCCCCGAATGGGAGGTCGACTACGCCGGCGCCACAATGTCGCCCACCACGGCGGTGCGCGGCTGGGCCAGCATGCCCACCACCATCGCCTGATCACCCACCCGTACCCAAACCACATAACCAAGGAGAACCATGGCAGGACGCGTAGCAGACAAGGTCGCATTCATCACCGGTGCGGCCCGCGGTCAGGGCCGCGCACATGCGGTGCGGTTGGCCGAAGAGGGCGCCGACATCATCGCCGTCGACATCTGCAAGAAGATCGACACCGTCGACATGATCGCGGAATCCACCCCGGAGGACCTCGCCGAGACCGCCGACCTGGTCAAGAATCTCGGCCGACGCATCGTCACCGCAGAGGTCGACGTGCGCGACTACGAGGCGCTCAAGTCCGCCGTCGACAGCGGCGTCGAGCAGTTGGGCCGGCTCGACATCATCGTCGCCAACGCCGGCATCGGCAACGGCGGTCAGACGCTGGACAAGACCAGCGAGACCGACTGGACGGCGATGATCGACATCAACCTCGGTGGCGTGTGGAAGACCGTGAAAGCCGGTGTGCCGCACATTCTCGAAGGCGGTCGCGGCGGCTCGATCATCCTGACCAGCTCGGTCGGTGGCCTCAAGGCCTACCCGCACACCGGCCATTACGTCGCCGCCAAGCACGGCGTCGTCGGCCTGATGCGCACCTTCGCCGTCGAACTGGGGGCCCAGAACGTCCGGGTCAACTCGGTGCACCCGACGAATGTGAACACCCCGCTGTTCATGAACGAGCCCACCATGCGGCTGTTCCGTCCGGACCTGGAGAACCCGGGCCCCGACGACATGAAGGTCGTTGGCCAGCTCATGCACACGCTGCCGATCGGCTGGGTCGAGCCCGAGGACATCGCCAACGCGGTGCTGTTCCTGGCCTCCGACGAGGCCCGCTTCATCACCGGCGTCACGCTGCCGGTCGACGGCGGCAGCTGCCTGAAGTAACGCCATCACGACAGCGAGCCGGGGGTACGGGAGGTACTCCCGCCTCGGCTGTCCGCAGCGCTGGAAAGGACCGCGCGGTGGACAAGCAGCGCTGGGTGCCCGGAGACGCCTTCGGGCTGGCGATCCCCGCCGACGCCGGGGCGTTGAAGTCCGCTGGTGTTGCCCTCTTGGACAGCGCCTTTCACCGATTCGGTGCGCTGAGTCCAGACAATCACGTCACCGCGATCACGCAGTTCGAGGAATGTCCCGGCGGCAGCACCGGCCGCAAGCTGCTGCTGTCGCTGCGCTATGCGCGGCCCGAGGCGCAGCTACCGGAGGACCTGTTCGTCAAGTTCTCCCGGGACTTCGACGACCCCCGGCGCGACCGCGGCCGCACCCAGATGGCGCGCGAGGTGCGCTTCGCCGTCCTCACCCGCGGCGACTTCCCGATCCCGGTCCCCACCGCGGCCTTCGCCGACTATCACGAGGCCTCCGGCACCGGAGTGCTGATCACCGAACGCATTCCGTACGGCATCGCACCGGTGGAACCGCACTACGACAAGTGCCTGGACTACCGATTGCCCGACCCGTTGGCCCACTACGAGGCACTGCTGTCCACTGTCGCGCGACTGGCCGGGGCGCAGCGGGCCGGCCGACTGGCGCCGGGCTTCGCCGCCGGGTTCGAATTCGATCCCGATCTGGTCACCGTGGGGAAGCCACCGGTGTACTCCCCCGATCAACTACGGGATCGGGTCGCGAACTACGGCGCGTTCGCCGCCGCACACCCGGCCCTGCTCCCCGCGCGCCTGCGCTCGACGGCATTCGTCGACCGCATGCAGCGCGAGGTCACCGGGATCGCGGCCGCCGCGGACGCGGTGCAAAAAGACTTGAACTCGACGAAGGACTATGTGGCCCTGTGCCATTGGAACGCCAACGTCGACAACGCCTGGTTCTGGCGCACGGCCGGCCGGCTGCACTGCGGCCTGCTGGACTGGGGGTGCGTCAGCCAGATGAACGTCGCGATGGCGTTGTGGGGCGCGCTGTGCAGCGCGGAGACCTCGATGTGGGAAGCTCACCTCGAGCACCTGTTGGCGCACTTCGCGACCGAATTCGAGGCGGCGGGCGGACCCCGGCTGGACCCCGCCGAGATCCGGCGCCAGTTGACCGCCTACGCCCTGGTGATGGGGGTGACCTGGCTGCTGGACGCGCCGGCCTACCTCCGCACGCTGGTACCCGAGTTGGCGGTCGTCGCCGACCGTGATGACCCCCGGATCGCCGACAACGAGGCCGCCCGCAGCCAACTGCTGATGCTGACCAACTTCCTGCACCTCTGGCAGAGTCGCGATTTCGCCGAGATCCACCGCTGAGCGTCACTAGCATCTGCGGGATGGACACCTTTGACGGCCGCGGCGCGGTGGTGACCGGCGGCGCCAGCGGCATCGGCTTGGCCACCGCCCGCGAATTCGCATCCCGGGGCGCCAGTGTGGTGCTCGCCGACATCGACCCGCCGAGCCTGAATCTCGCGGTCGAGTCGCTGCGCGCCGACGGGTTCGACGCTCATGGCGTGCAGTGCGATGTCAGCCAACGCGATCAAGTGACCCACCTCGCCGACGAATCCTTCCGGCTGCTCGGCGCCGTCCAAGTGGTGTTCAACAACGCCGGCATCGCCCTCGGCGGGCCGATTTCGGCGATGTCGCACCAGGATTGGCGGACGATGATCGACATCGACCTGTGGGGTCCGATCCACGGCGTCGAGGTGTTCCTGCCGCGGCTGATCGAACAGGGCCAGGGCGGGCACGTGCTGTTCACCGCGTCGTTCGCGGGCTTGGTGCCCAATGTCGGTCTCGGGCCGTATTGCGTGGCCAAGTACGGCGTCGTCGCGCTGGCCGAGGTGCTCTCGCGCGAGGTCAAGGACGACGGCATCGGCGTCTCGGTGCTGTGCCCGATGATGGTGGCCACCAATCTGTTCGCCACCTCGGCGCGTGCGCTGGACCGCGACAGCGACGAGGTGGCGGACCTCTCGATGACCGGCGAGGGGGTGCTCGACGTCGCCGACGTCGCGCGCCTGACGGCCGAGGCCGTGCTCGCCGACCGGTTGTACGTGCTGCCGCATCAGGAGGCCCGCACCTCGATCCGGCGTCGGTTCGACCGCATCGACGCCACCTTCGACGCGCAGGCCGCGACCGGCTGGGAACACTGAGCGAGTTCCACCGCGAGCGGGCGCATCCCCGGTGATTTGCGCGGTGTGTCGGCCGGGGACACGCACGCTCGGCCGGAGGTTCGCTGCTCGGCGGATCTAGGTCGGCGGAGCGCTAAGTGGACGCCTTCTTGCGGCCGCCCATCGCCGGTTCGGTGCCGATCACGCCGTCGGCCTCGAGGCCGGCGATCTCGTCTGCGGTGAGGCCGAGCTGACCCAGCACCTCGGCGTTGTGCTCGCCGAGCAGCGGGGCCGACGCGCGGTGCAGCGGCTGCCGGGAGAATCGGGCCGGCATCGTGCTGTGCGGCGCGGTGGCGTTGACCGGGTGGTCCACCGCCTCGAAGAAGCCGCGGTGCGCCAGTTGCGGAATCTCGGTCTGCCGGTGCGGCTGCAACACCTTGGCCACGGGAACACCGGCGGGCCAGAGTGTTTCGACGATCTGGTCGGCACTGCGGGTGCGACACCAGTCCGACAAGTGTTCGTCGATGGCGTCGTGCTGCGCGTGCCGTCCCGCCGCGCTCGACAGCTGCGGATCCAACGCCCACTCCGGGGATCCGAGGGCAGCGCGCAGTGCGGCCCACTGCGCGTCGGTGGCCACCGCGATGGCGACCCAGGTGTCGTCGCGGCCGAACTCGTCGATGCCGTCGGCCTGGTAGATGTTCTGCGGCGCGGCCGCCGGTCCACGGTTGCCGGCACGCTGCAACAGCACGCCGTGCGCGCTGTACTCGATCACCTGCTCGGCGGCGATGTTGAGCGCGGCATCGACCATGGCCGCCTCCACCAGCACGCCTTCGCCGGTGCGCCGCCGATGCTCCAACGCCAGCAGCAGCGCGTTGAGCGCGTGGATGCCGGCGTTGGGGTCACCGACCGAATACGGTTCGTACGGGGTGCGATCTGGATACCCGGTGAGCCAGCTCAGGCCCGAGGCGTCCTCGATGATGTAGGCGAACGCCGGGTTGTCGCGCCAGGGGCCGTCGAGTCCGAAGCCCGGCATCCGCACCATGACGACGTCTGGGCGCAACTCCCGGATCTGTTCGAAGTTCAGGCCGATCTGGTCGATGACCCGCGGCGTAAAGTTCTCGACCACGACGTCGCACGTCGCGATCAGCCGACGCAGCAGGTTGCGACCCTGTTCGGTCTGGAAATCCAGGGTCACGCTCTTCTTGTTGGTGTTCAGGCCGGAGAAGATCGGCGACTGCTCCCACCATTGCGGTTCGGTGGCCGGGATCCCGGCGATCAGCCGGGTGCCGTCGGGACGCGGCGTCGATTCCAGATGGATCACGTCCGCGCCCAGCATGGCCAGGATGTGGGTGCACGACGGACCGGCCCAGAACGTGGTCATGTCCAACACCCGCATGCCGGCGAACGGCAACGGATTCGGTTCCGCCGGCGACGGTGCGGTCGTCGACCCCGCGGCGGCCCGATAGTCGGCGGTGTGTTGCCCCAACCGCGGCGCCGCCTCCGGTTCCCGCAGCGCCACACCGTGCAGGCGGTAGGGGTGGGTGGGCTGCACGAAGCCGTCCCGCGGGTTGCGGGTGAAGCTGCCCCGCTCGACGAAATGATCCATCTTCGTGACGTTTTCGCCGTTGCCGACCGGCGCGTTCGGAATGCGGAAGGCCGAGGCGAGATCGCGGATGTCGTCGACCTGTTCGTGCCGCAGCCATTCGAACAGTTCCTCGGCGTGCAGGTTGGCCTGTTCGGTGATGGTCAGCGTGGATTCCTCGTCGATCCATTCCTGGTGCCCGGACATCGAGCACAGGTCCCACCACTGCTGGGCGGTGCCGCACCCGAGGGCCACCAGCCCGTCGGCGGCCTGCGCCACGCCGGGCACCGTCGGCCTGCGTTCGGTGCGCCACGGCCGGCCCAACATCTCGAAATAGGTGACGGGATAGTAGGTCAGCCCCACGATCTGGGCCTCCAGCATCGACACGTCGACCAGCTGGGCACCCCCGCCCACGCGCGCGGCCAGGGTCAACGCAGAGGCGTAGGCACCGGCGAGCCAGTCCCCCACCTGTCCGCCCACGTGTGCGGGCGCGCGGTGCTGCTCACCCCGGCCGATCCCGAGGGCTCCGCCGGACCACGCCTGCAACGTGAACTCCGTTGCCGGCCGGCCGCTCCACGGACCGTCCAGGCCGAACGGCGTGATCGAGGTGACCACGAGGTGCGGGTGGCGGGCCAGTATCGCCGGCGCCGACAACGCCTCGACGCCGGCCAGCCGCGAACCGTCCGAGGTCACCACCGCATCGGCGTTCGCCAGCAGCCCTTCGACGACCGCAAGATCCGCGTCCACCGCGGGGTCGGCGACGACGCTGTGCTTGCCGCCGGCCAGGAAGCTGAACAGCGGTCCCCCGGCCACGGCGTCGACCTGCGCACCCGAGGCCGACCACCTGCGCAGCGGATCACCCTCGGGCGGCTCGACTTTGATGATCCGGGCGCCGCCGTCGGCCAGCAGTTTGGTGCAGTAGCCGCCGGCGATCCCGGACGACAGGTCGACGACGGTGTAGCCGTGAAGTGGTGACTGCACCGGTTCTAGTCCTTCTTGCTGCGGTTCTTCTTGCTGAGCCGGAATTCGGGCGGGAACTTGCTGTCGTTGTCGTTCACCGCGGCCGACAAGCCGCTGTCGATCGACTCGAACATGTCCAGATCGTCGTCGCTGTCGTTGGCCACGCCGTTGCCCATGGACTCGAAGAACGCGGACAGCAGGCTGCCCATGTACTCGCCCTGCTGCTGTTTGAAGATCTCGAAGAACATCTTCTGCTGAAAGACGGTGTCCACCGGGCGGTTCCGGGTGCAGGCCATCGCGTACTTGGTGACCTCGGCCTCGAGCTCATCCCGGGGGACCACCTTGTTCAGGAAGTTGCAGTCGTACATCTCGGCGGCGGTGAACGGCCGACCGGTGAACACCATCTCCTGGAACTTGCGCAGCCCCATCATCTGCACCCAGGTCCACATTCGCGGGCCCCAGCCGTGGTAGCGGAAGGACGGATGCCCGAAGAGCGCGTCGTCGCTGGAGATCACCAGGTCGGCGTCGGCGCACTGGTAGAAGTGCCAGCCGTAGCAGTACCCCTTCGCCTCGACGATGCTGATCTTCTTGAAGTCCTGCAAGGCGCGGTTGCCGGCCTGCGAGTTGGCGTACCAGGACGAGATGGTGGCGCCGTTACGGAACGTGCCCTTCGGCGGATAGCTCACGCCGCCCTCGCCTGCGATGTCCGGGTCCTCCAGCCGCAACTCGGCGAGCCGGACCGCCGGATTGTCGTTGCCCTCCATGAATTCCGGCAGATCGGCGCCGCTGCCCAGGTTGTCCCCCACACCGCGGATGATCACCACCTTGACGTCGTTGTCCGCGTTGGCGGCGCGCAGCACGTCGGCATAGCGCAACCGGGCCAACGATGTCGGTGCGTTCAGGAACTCCGGTCGGTTGAAGGTGATGGTCGCGATCTTGGTCTTCGGGTCCTTCTCGTAGAGGATGATCTCCTCGGGCTCAGGTCTCTGCTGAGACGGCGCCATTGCGTGAACTCCTTTGTGCCGGGGTCGATTCAGTGATCAGTTGGTGGGGTGCGACCAGGATGGACTATCGGACAGTACCTCGGCGTCGCCGGCGGTGATCAACACCGCGTCGCGCGTGAACACCGCGCCGATACCCGGCTCCCACACATGCGCGGTCACCGCCAGCACCATGCCCTCCTCGAGGACCTCGGCATCGGCGGTGGCCGACAGTTGTGGGGTGACCACCGGGGTGTCGAAGCCGAGTCCGAGTCCGTGGGCCACCGGAGTCGGCGGCACCGGCTCACCGGCTGTGGCATGGGCGGTCAGTAGTGCGCTGGCCGGATTGCCGGCCCGACAGGCCTCGACGAGCAAGTCCCACAGCCGATTCCGGCGGGAATACAGCGCCTCGACGGCCGCCGGGTCGGTGACCTCGCCGACCGGCCAGGTGCGGGCCACCTCGGCCACATAGCCGCCGGCGAGCACCCCGGCGGACACCGCGACCAGGTCGCCGTCGCGCAACCGACCGTCCCCGGCCGCCCGTCGCCAGGCGGTGTCCTTGGCGGTGATCCAGGCCGAATCCTGGGTCGCCGGCGTGCTGACCCCGCCGGCGGCCTCGGCCTCCATCAGCGCTCCGGCCAAGGCCCGCTCGGTGGTCCCCGGGCGCACTTGGGCGACCGCCGCCGCCAGACCGTGCTCCGCCACCCGCAGCGCGGCGCGCAAGGCGTCGACCTCCTCCGGCGTCTTGATCCGGCGCGCCTCGCGCATCGCGTACTCGCCGTCGACGAGGTCGGCGTTGGGAAACGCCATCGGCAGCAGCTTGGCGAACGTCGGTGTCAGAGCATCGGTCCCGACCCGCCGGAAGCTCTCGGCACCCCTGATGGCCTGCAACACCTCGATCAGTGTCATGGGGTTCCAGGCCAAACCGTAGAGATTCTCGTGCGGGATCTCCTCGGGGATACCCTCGTCCCAGGTGCTGTTGAGATGAATGTCGCCGCTGGCGCGGACCAGGCTGCAGATCGGGCCGAACGGGCGGGTGCCCGCGACCCACAGTTGCGGCGCCCCCGTCACATACCGCACATTGGCTTGCCGGCCCAACACCAGGATGTCGAGATCGTGGGCGGTCATCTGGGCCAGCGCACGCTTGCGCCGGGCGTGGCGCAGGGCGGGGTCGTCGGCTTCGATCTCGGTACGGGCTCGGGAGTTCGCCTCGGTGCTCATGGCTCGGCTCCTCCTCGCTCCGGGCCTCGCTCCGGGCCTCGCTCCGGGCCTCGCTCGTTCCTCACTCGTCGCCGCCTTCGGTGCTCATGGTTCGGCTCACCGGTAGGGGTCGTACGGGTAGTCGGTCAACGGCATCCAACCGTCCTCGGTGATGACCACGATCTCCTCGCTTCGATAGCCGCCCGTGCCGTCTTCCCACACCACCGGTTCCAGCACCAGCAGCATGCCGGCCGGGAAAACGAAGTTGTCGTCGAACTCAGCGCCCAGATCGGTTCCGATCATCGGCATTTCGGCCGCATTCGACCCGATGCCGTGTCCCAGGTAGAAGTGCGGTAGCCATGGCTTCTGGCCGCCGTTGGCGGCGATTGCCGCGCGCGCCAGGTCACCGGCGGTGGCGCCGGCCTTGGTCACCGACAGCACGGCCTCGAGAAGATCCCGCCACTGGTGGAACTGGGCGTGCTGGCGTGCGGTGGGGTCCTGCCCCACCACCCAGGTGCGACCCCAGTCCGAGCAGTAGCCGTTGTAGGTGATCGACACGTCGGTCCACAGCACGTCGCCCCGGTCCAGTTCGCGTTCGGTGGTCAGCAGCGGCAGCGCCAGATCACCGTGGGTGGTCCAGGTGCCGGCCGCCTTGCTGGTGGGCATGACCTGCCAGATGGCCTCGAGCATGTTGGCGGTGGCGCCCAGTTCGAAGGCGCGGCGCACGAACTGCGCGGACAGGTCGATCTGGCGCACCCCCGGCACCAGCGACCTCTGCACGTCGATCATCGCATCTTCGGTGATCCGGCAGGCGCGCCGCACGCACGCGATCTGGTCGGGCGTCTTCACCAACTTGGCGGTACCGACCACCGGCGCGGCATCCACGGGCGGGCCACCCGGGAACAGCGCGGCCCCGGCGCGGCGCATGGCGCCGGTCAACTCGTCGACGGCGACCGTGGCGCCGAGCCTGATAAGCTCGGTCAGCGACCGGCCGAAATGCGCTACTCCCTCTTCGAACTCGAGGTAGACCGCCGGGTGCAGATGGTCCTCGGGCAGATCGGTCTCCAACGGCGCACCCTCGCGCACCGGCATGAACAGGTGCGGATACTCGTCGTCGACGAGCACGACGGCCACCGGCCGCTCGACATGGGACAGCCCGGCATCGAGCAGCGGCCAGCTGGCGCCGGTCGCGTACACGACGTTGCCGTTGCCCAGCAGGATCAGCGCGTCGACGCCGTGCTCGCCCATCGCGGCGCGCAGCCGGGCGCTGATCTCGCGGCGCATCCGGGTCAGGTCGGGCACATCGGGAATTTCGAAGTGACTCAATCCGTTCCGGATGATCGAGGTCACGCCCGAGTGCGTCGACGTGGTCATTGCAGGCCCAGGAACTTCTGGACGTTGGTGCTGACGATCTTTACGGCATTGTCGGGGCCGACCGCCTCGACCACCGTCGCCAGCGATTTCTCCGAGTAGCCGAACGTGCTCTCGTTGTGTGGGTAGTCGCTGGACCACATCACGTTGTCCACCCCGATGTCGTCGATCAGCCGCAGGCCGAGCGGATCGACCATGAACGACGCGCTCATGTGGTTGTTCCAGTAGTACCGGATATCGTGCTGGAGTTCGTGATTGAACATGTGCCGGTAGGACGCGAGCATGTGTTCGGCATCCTGCAGCGCCGTCGGCACCCAGGCGATACCGCCCTCGAACCAGCCGACCTTCAGCTGCGGGTGCCGGTCCAGGATTCCGGAGAACAGATACTTGGCGAACTGCTCGCGGAACGAGTCGACGTTGATCATCATGCCGACCACGACGCTGTTGTGTTCGCACGGAGTCTTCGGCGGCGTTTCGCCGATGTGGTGACTGACCGGCAGACCGGCGGCCTCGATCTCGTCCCAGACCGCGTCCATCGCCAGGCTGCCGTAATCGTAGATGTTGCCGTCGTCGTCCTTACCGGGGTTCAACGGCAGCAAAAAGGTCTTGAGTCCCAACGCCTTCAGCTCTTCGAGCGTGCTGCGGGTGCCTTTCGGATCCCACCAGTTGATCAGCCCGACACCGTAGAAGCGGCCGTTCGAGCGCTCCTGCAGATCGGCGATGTGCTCGTTGTAGATGCGAAAGACCCGTTCGCGCAACGCCTTGTCCGGGTAGTGGAACAGGGCCAGCACCGCGTTCGGGAAGGCCAGTTCCTTGTCGATGCCGTCCTCTTTGAGCTCCCGGATACGCGCTTCGATGTTGTTGGTCGCGGCACCGGCCAGGTCGTCGTACTGCATCAGCACGCGGCCGAAATCGCCGCCGGTCCAGGCCTTGCCCTTCATCCCCACCATGTAGGCGCCGTCCTCGTACCAGATGCGCGGCGCGGCGCCCTTGAGTTCCTCGGGGAAGCGGTCGTAGAAGATGTCCTCGGCCACCGAGATGTGGTTGTCGGCGGAGAACACCACGGTGCCCGCGGGCAGGCCGAGATCGCCGGACGCGTGGCCGCGGCGATCTTTGGGGGCTCCGAAACCGGCAGTCGGGTAGAGCGTGGCTGCGGTGGACTGACTGGACATCATGGACCTTCCGTTACGTTCCGGGCTTCAGCATCCGCTGCGGGACTGCCGCGCGAACCAGGGTTTTCTCCAAGAACTTCAGCACGAGGACCGCGCCGGCCGCGGCGTGCAAGTGCCGTACTCGATCATGGGTAATGACATTACCAGCGGGCCTGCCGAAACAACAGCAATTGGCGGCTTCACCAGCATGGTTAGGCCATTTTAGAGGGGAAATAAGGTTCTCTTTTTTCGAGAACGCATTCTTCGGGTCGCCCCACCTGCGCGCGCATGACTCCCGTTCGATATTCGCACACACCCGCCATCGCGCCCATGGCGAGACTCTCGGTTTCCGGGATGGAGAATGCTAGTCTCCCAATCGAGAGTGAGGGGTTCCATGGCACACACCACCGACATCGACTCCGACGTCCTGGGGCATTGGCTCGACGAGCAGAACGCGCCCGGCCACGGCGAGCGTCCGGTGCTCGAAGTGTTGACCGGCGGCTCCCAGAACCTGCTGTACCGGGTCCGCCGCGGCGACGAGCGCATGGTGTTGCGGATGCCAGGCGCGCGCGCCGACGCAGCCCGCCGGGACGGGTTGCTCCGCGAGATCCGGCTAGTTCGCGCGCTGTCGGGCACCGACGTCCCCCACGCACGGCTCATCGCCGCCGACGACACCGGCGCCGTGGTGGGCAAGCCGTTCTACGTGATGGCCGAGATCGACGGCTGGAGTCCGATGAGCGGAGGCTGGCAACCGCCGTTCGACACCGATCTCGGCGCCCGCGCCGGACTGGCGTTCCAACTCGTCGAGGGCGCGGCCAGGCTCGCCGCCGTCGATTGGCGAGCACAGGGCCTCGAGGGGTTCGGTCGGCCCGACGGGTTCCACGAACGTCAGGTCGACCGCTGGCTGAATTTCCTGTCCGCATACCAGGTCCGCGAACTGCCCGGCCTGGACGTCGCCGCGGACTGGCTCCGGCGCAACCGGCCGGCGCACTACACGCCGGGCATCATGCACGGCGACTATCAGTTCGCCAACGTGATGTACGCCCACGGCGCACCCGCGCGCCTCGCCGCGATCGTCGACTGGGAGATGACCACCATCGGTGACCCCCTGCTGGACCTGGGTTGGGCGCTGCTCGGCTACGACGGCGAGAATCCCAGCAGCGACGGCTTTTACCTGGACATGTCCGGAATGCCGACCCGCAGCGCCCTGCTGGAGCATTACGAGTTGATCAGCGGCCGCAGCACCGACGAAATCCAGTACTACCTGGTGCTGGCCAACTGGAAGCTGGGGATCATGCTCGAGAAGACGTATGCGGCATCGCTGGCCCCCAACAGCCGCGTCGACCCCGCGGTCGCCGCCGCGATGGGAACGATGGTCCCGCAGTTGATGACCACCGCGGCCGAGCTGGCCCGCGCGGGCGGAGGTTCCTGAAATGGGCTACGCGGAACAGCTTTTCGACTTGACCGACCGGGTGGTGTTGATCACCGGCGGCAGCCGCGGATTGGGTCGCGAGATGGCGTTTGCCGCGGCACGCTGCGGTGCCGATGTGGTGATCGCCAGTCGCAAGATCGACGCCTGCCAGGCCACCGCCGCCGAGATCGAGGCCGAGACCGGCCGCGCCGCACTGCCCTACGCGGTCCACGTCGGACGCTGGGACGAACTCGACGGCTTGGTCGACGCCGCCTACCAGCGGTTCGGCAAGGTCGACGTCCTGGTGAACAATGCCGGCATGTCTCCGGTCTACGAGAAGCAGACCGACGTCACCGAGAAGCTGTTCGACGCCGTGGTGAACCTCAACCTCAAAGGGCCGTTTCGGCTTTCGGCGCTGATCGGCGAGCAGATGGTGGCCGCCGGCGGCGGGGTGATCATCAACGTCAGCACCCACGGTTCGCTGCGTCCGCACCCCAGCTTCATTCCGTACGCGGCCTCCAAGGCCGGACTCAACGCGATGACCGAGGGCCTCGCGCAGGCGTTCGGACCGACGGTGCGGGTGAACACCCTGATGCCGGGTCCGTTCCTGACCGATATCAGCAAGGCCTGGAACTTCGAGGGCACCCAGAACCCGTTCGGTGCCGCGGCCCTGCAGCGGGCCGGCAATCCGGACGAGATCATCGGCGCCGCCCTGTTTCTGATGTCGGACGCCTCGAGTTTCACCACCGGTTCAATCCTGCGGGCCGACGGCGGGATTCCCTGACAAAACCTTGCCGAGCAGACACAAAGTCGCCCTGAATCGAGGCGAAACGTGCAAGTTTGTGTCTGCTCGCCAACAGATAGGAGCAGCACATGGCGTGGGATTTCTCCACCGAGCCCGAGTTCGAGGAAAAGCTGGCCTGGATCCGCGACTTCGTGCGCGCGGAGGTCGAACCACTGGAGGTGCTCTTTCCGGGCTGCGAGTTCCTACCGCTGGACGACGATCGCCGCAAGATCGTCGACCCGCTCAAACAGCAGGTCCGCGATCGCGGGCTGTGGGCCCCGCATCTGGGCCCCGAACTCGGCGGACAGGGCTTCGGCGCGGTCAGGCTCACGCTGATCAACGAGATCCTGGGGCGCAGCAGTTGGGGGCCCATCGTGTTCGGCACCCAGGCCCCCGACACCGGCAACGCCGAGATCCTGGCCCGGTTCGGTACGGCCGAACAGAAGGACCGCTACTTGGCCGGGTTGCTGTCCGGCGAGATCTTCTCCTGCTTCTCGATGACCGAACCCCAGGGCGGCTCGGATCCGCGGGTGTTCACCACCCGCGCGGTCCGAGACGGTGAGCACTGGGTGCTCAACGGCCGCAAGTACTTCTCGTCGAACGCGTCGGTGGCGTCGTTCTTCATCGTCGTCGCGGTCACCGACCCGGACGTGCCGGTGCACCGGGGCGCCTCGACCTTCCTGATTCCGGCCGGCACCGACGGGGTCAACATCGAGGCCACCCACCACCTGGTGGGATCCCTGCCGCACGAGGCCGGACACTCGCTGATCCACTACGACAACGTGCGGCTGCCCGCCTCGGCGATGCTGGGCGAACCGGGACACGGCTTCCAGATCCTGCAGGCACGGCTGGCCGGCGGTCGGATCCACCACGCCATGCGGTCCATCGGGGTGGCCCAGCGCGCGCTGGACATGATGGCGCACCGTGCGAAAAGCCGCTTCACCCAGGGCAGTTCGCTGGCCGACAAGCAATTGGTCCAGGCGATGATCGCCGACTCCTACGCCGAGCTGCTGCAGTTCCGGCTGACCGTCCTGCACACCGCCTGGCTGATCGACACCGCTGGCGAGCACGCCGCCCGCGCCGAGATCGGGGTGTGCAAGATTCTGGCCTCGCAAGTCCTCAAATCGATCGGGCTGCGCGCCATCCAGGTGCACGGCGCGATGGGTCTGACCCAGCAGTTGCCGCTCACCAATGTGCTGCTCGGCGGCATCGCCCTCGGCTTGGCCGACGGACCGACCGAGGCGCACAAGGTGAACCTGGCCCGCATGCTGCTCAAGGACTACGAGCCCGAAGACCCCGAGTGGCCCAGCGAGTTCCTGGACGTGCGGATCGCCGCCGCGCAGACCAAATACGGCGACCGCATCGAGCGGATCCCGCTGGTGCCGCCCGCACCGACTCCATGAGCACCCGGGCCGCCCAGGCCGTCGAGCGCGCCCTGGACAACCGCCACCGGGAGGCCACCGGCGAGGTCGAACGCATTCTGGCCGCGGCCGTCGCCGTGATGCAACGGGTGGCGCCGGAGCCGCCGCGGGTCAGCGACATCGTCGAGGCTGCCGGTTCGTCGAAGAAGGCGTTCTACCGCTACTTCGCGGGCAAGGACGACCTGCTGTTGGCGGTGATGGAGCGGGGCATCGGGCTGGTGGTCTCCTATCTGGGCCATCAGATGGACAAGGCCGACGACCCCGGCGACCGGGTCGCCCGCTGGATCACCGGCGCCCTGGCGCAGGTCTCGGACCCGCACCTGATCAGCATGAGCCGCGCCGTCGCCGAGCAGTTGGCGCGCACCGAACCCGTCGACGCGATCATGGCACCGATGCGGGATCTGCTGATCGCTCCCATCGCGGCGCTCGGCAGCGAGGATCCCGGCCGGGACGCGGACGCGATTTTCCACCTGACCATCGCGACCATGCGCCGCTACGTCGGCTCGGGCGCACAACCCGAACCCGCGGATGTGGCACATCTGGTTCGGTTCTGCATGCGCGGAATCGACTCCCACCGAGAGGATCAGAGATGAAGGCCATGCTGTGCCGCGAGTACGGACCGCCCGAAAGCCTGGTGCTCGCCGAGGTCCCCGATCCGACACCGGGTCCCGACGAGGTGGTGGTCCGGGTGCGTGCGGCCGCGGTGAACTTCCCCGACGTGTTGTTCATGTCCGGCAGCTACCAGGTCAAGGTTCCGCCGCCGTTCTCCCCGGGCAGCGAATTCGCCGGTGAGGTGCTCGCCGCCGGGGCCGATTCCGGGTGGCAGCCCGGCGAACGGGTATCGGGATCGGTGATGGTCGGCTCGTTCGCCGAACAGGTTGTCGCCCCGGCCAGTTCGCTGACCAGGATGCCCGTCGGCGTCGAGTTCGCTGACGCCGCGGCCTTCGGTGTCACCTACCGCACGGCGTACTACACGTTGCGCACGGTGGCGCCCGTGCAACCCGGCGACCCGGTGGTGGTGCTCGGCGCGGCCGGCGGGGTCGGGTTGGCCGCGGTCGATCTGGCCACCGCGATGGGCGCCCGGGTGATCGCCGCCGCCTCCGGACCGGAGAAGCTGGACCTCTGCCGGCGGCGCGGTGCCCACGCCACCGTCGACTACGACCGGGAGAACCTGCGCGAACGCATCCGCGAGATCACCGAGGGGGCGGGGGCGGCCGTGGTCCTCGACCCGGTCGGCGGCGACTACGCCGAACCGGCGCTGCGGGCACTCGGGCGCGGCGGCACCTTCGTCACGCTGGGCTACGCCGCCGGCACCATCCCGAAGATCCCGCTGAACCTGGTGCTGCTGAAGGGAATCACGGTGCGCGGCATGGAGATCCGCACCTTCGCCCGCGACTACCCCGACGCGATCGGCCCCGCCGACGCCGAACTGGATGCGATGTTCGCCGCGGGCGCGGTGCGGCCGTACCTCGGCGCGCGCTTCCCGCTGGAGCGGGCCGCCGAGGCACTGCGCCTCGTCGCCGACCGCAAGGCGATCGGCAAGGTCATCATCGACGTGGCGTGAGCGCCCGCCACCCGACGCGAGCGCTCATCCTCGTACGTTCTCGCGCAGCTTTCTGTACAAGGGTGGCCGCTCGCGGTTTCGTGCGGGTGACTACCAGGTGATGGGCAGGCTGTAGACGCCGTACGCCAGCCGGTCGTGCTTGAACGGCACCTCGTCGAACGGGATCGCCAGCCGCATGGTCGGGATGCGGCGCAGCAGCGTGTGGAACACGATCTGCAGTTCCGCGCGCGCCAGCTGCATGCCGACGCACTGATGACGCCCGTAGCCGAAGCCCAGTTCTTCGCGGGCGTTGTCCCGGGTCAGGTTGAGCTTGTCGGGATCGGCGAACGCGGCGGCGTCCCAGTTGGCCGGTGCCAGGTCGAGGATGATGCCGTCGTTGGCCTTGATGGTGACACCCGCGATCTCGATGTCTTCCAGCGCAACCCGGCGCTGCCCGTTCTGAATGATGCTCAGGTAGCGCATCAGCTCCTCGGCGGCATTGGCGATCACCTTCGGGTCATCGGTATCCCGCAGCACGGCGGCCTGTTCCGGGTTTTCCAGCAGCGCCAGCACACCGATCCCGATCATGTTGGCGGTGGTCTCATGCCCCGCGATCAACAGCCCGGTGCCCAGCTGGGCGGCCTCCTTGACGCTGATCTCACCCGCGGTGACCCGCTCGGCCAGGTCGGAGATGGCGTCCTCGGCCGGATTCTCCATCTTCTTCTTGACCAGATCGATCAAATAGCCGTGCAGGCTCATCGCACCCTTTTGGCCGTCCTCCGCGCTGGCGTTGCGCGCCAACCCGACATTGGCGTGGTGCTGGAAGAACTCGTGGTCCTCGTACGGGACGCCGAGCATTTCGCTGATGACCTGCGTGGGCACCGGAAGTGCCAGCTGCGACACCACATCGGCGGTCTGGGGTCCGGCCAGCATCGCGTCGATGCACTCGTCGGTCACCCGCTGGATGTAGGGCCGCAGACCCTCGACCCGCTTGAACGTGAAGGGCCGCGACAGCATCCGACGGAACCGGGTGTGCTCCTCGGCGTCGGAGGTGAACACCGAACGCGGTCGCTTGTACACGGTGGAGAGCATGTGCTCGTTCCAGTGCGGGAAGCCGGTGTTGCGGTCGTCGACGCTGACCCGGGAGTCGGCGAACAGCGCGCGGGCGACCTCGTAACCGGTGACCAACCACGGCGTGGTGCCGTTCCAGATTCTTACCCGGGACAGCGGCGCCTGGGCCGCGAGTTCCATCACCCCGGGCGGCGGCGCGAAGGGACACGTGGCGGCGCGCTCCATCGGGTACTCGGGCACGTCGGTCACAGTGTCGGACAGGGTTTCGGTCACGGGGGCATCCTCTGTTTCGGGCTGGTGGGGCTGGGCGGTTTCGACGTCGTCAGTCGTCTACGCTGATCACGCTCGCCGGGCAGGCCGCGACGGCGTCGCGGACCGCGCCGGCCAGGGTTGCGGGCGGGTTCTCGTCGAGCAGGATGACGGTGCCGTCGTCCTCGTCCTGGTCGAACACCTCGGGCGCGTTGGCGACGCAGTTGCCCGCGGATACGCACTTGAGTTGATCCACAGTCACTTTCACGGTCGCTCTCCCTGGGTGTGACGTTGCGTTACCGGTGCCAGCAGCAGACCAGTGATGGCGTCGACCAATCCGTCGGCGGTGGCGTCCCAGCCGGGTCGGACCGTCGCGTCACCCTCGGCCAGTGCGCGCTCCTGCTCGGCGAACATGTGCAGAATCAGGTGCCGGGCCATCGCGTTGCGCTCGATGCGCACCTCGGTGGGCATGTCCGGCAGGCATCGGTTGAGGCCCTGGATGATCTTCAGCACCGACGGCGAGGACAGCGACTCCTGCGAGACGATGTCGCGGTGCGTCGGGTCCGGCATCAGCTGCGCCGAGAATCGGGCGTAGGTGGACGTGCCGGCCGCCGCGGTGAGTGCGGTCAGATGCGCGGCCAACGGCCGCACCAGGCACTGCACCCAGTCGCGCAACTCGGCGGGTCGGCCGGCCTGCGCCGCGCGCTCCACGTCATCGACCATGTGCTCGCACAACCGCTCCACCTGCTCGTTGTGCTTGCGGACGATCGCGCGAATCAAATCGGCCTTGGTGCCGAAGTGGTAGCCGACGGCGGCGTTGTTGCCCTGCCCGGCCTGGTCGCTGACCTGGCGGTTGGACACCGCGAACACGCCGTGTTCGGCGAAGAGCCGCTCCGCCGCGGACAGAATCGCCGCGCGGGTGTCATGCGCCCGATCCGAGCGCAGCGGCTTGGTGGCGGTCACGCAGATCAGTCAACCGCGCGAAGGGCTGTTAAGTCAAGTGATTGATTTAAAGGCCGCGACCGCGTCAGTAGTGGTACCGAGCTTTGAGGATCTTGACCTCGTTCTCATCAGCCCGGTAGACGAGTCGGTGTTCGTCTGTGATGCGCCGAGACCAGTAGCCGGAGAGTTCCCCCTTGAGGGGCTCCGGTTTCCCGATGCCGGAGAACGGGTCTCGTTGGATCCCTGCGATGAGCCTTGTGATCCGCCGCGCGGTTTTGCGATCAGCGGCCAACCAAAACTGGAAGTCCTCCCACGCGTCGGGATCGAAGTGGATACTTCTCATTCCTGGCCGCCGGCCAATGCCTCCAGTTCGCCGATCGACGCCGCGCGCGCCGGAGTGCCGGATCCAGACTTGTCGCGGGCCACAGCCTCCATCAGGCGGCGCGCGTTCTCGGGCGAGCGAAGGAGATAGACCGTCTCCTGCCACGCGTCGTAGTCATCCGCCGACATCAGCACCGCATCTCCGGCTTTGGAGCTGATGCGCACAGGTTCGTGGTCGGTGTTGACTTGTTCGAGCAAGGGAAAGAGACGTTGCCGCGCTTCGCTGGCACTGATCGTCATGGGACTACTCCTTCATGTACCAGAACATCGTACGTCCAGTGTACGGAAAAGTTGTACGGACTGGAATGCATGTGGTCCCGCAGTGGCCAGCTGGTATCCATGACGGATGATATCCGCGTTCACCCGCAACGGCGAGGTCCGCATTCACTACCTCGACTCCGGCGGCGACGACCGCGGCGCCCCCATCGTGTTCGTGCCCGGCATGACCGATGTGGCCGAGGACTACCGCGCGGTGCTGCCGGCGTTCGGCCGCCGCACCGCGGTGGTGGAGGTGCGGGGGCACGGCCGCAGCGACGCGCCGGCGGGCGGCTACGACCTGGAAACGCTGAGCGGCGATGTCGGGGCGGTGATCGACGCGCTGACCTCGGGCCCCGTACACCTGGTGACGTTCTCGCGCGGGACGGCGGCCGCCACCTGGTGGACACTGCAGTACCCCGCCCGGGTCCGGTCACTGTCCATCGGCGATTACGTGCCCGAGGAAATCGCCCTGGGCCCCGATCAGGCTCAGTACCTGTTGGACGGTCGGTGGCGCGGGACGCCGGTGCGTGAGCGTGTCGATGAACACGCCATGCGCAGCACCTTCGACTCGGCACAGGCCAGGCCGTTCTGGGAACCGCTGTCCCGGTTACAGATTCCGCTGCTGGCGGTACGCAGCGGCGTCGAGGGCCTCATCGATGACGACGCCTGGGCCCGCTACCGGACGTTGTTCCCGAGCGCCGAGCTGGTCGAGTTCGACGACTCCCCGCACGACATCTTTCGACCCGACCGGGAGCGGTACCCACTTCTGGTCCGCGACCATGCCGACCGCGCGGACCTGGCGTATTGACCGACTAGGTGGTCTGGGGCTTCGGCTTGCGCGCAATCACCTTGCCCGCCACGGTGCCACCGTCGATGGGCAGCACCGTGCCCGTGACGTAGGGCGATCGATCACCGGCGAAGTACAGCGCGGCCTCGGCGACGTCATCGACAGTGCCCTCCCGCTTCAACGGCCGGTCGGCACGCATCTGGGCCCGGATCCGCTCCTCGAACTGCTCGAGTTCCTCGAGATCCGCACCGGCGGCCGATTTCTTGACGATGGCCGTGCGGATGTTGCCCGGGGCGATGGCGTTGACCCGAATCTCGTAGTGCGCCAACTCGATCGCCACCGACTTGGTGAACTGGATGACCGCGGCCTTGGACGCCCGATAGGTCTGCACGCCGCCGCCGGCCTGGATCCCGCCGATCGAGGTCAGGTTCAGGATCGAACCGCCACCGTGCTCGGCCATGTACCGGGCGGCGTCGCGGGTACCGGCCATCACCCCGAGCAGGTTCACCGACATCACGCTGTGGAAGTCGGTCAGATCATCGTCGAGAAAACGCCGGTGCATGGTGCCCGAAACTCCCGCGTTGTTCACCATGATGTCCAGTCCCCCGAAGGTGTCCACCGCGCTCGACACCAACCGCGCGACCTGATCGAGGTCGGCGACGTCGGTCGCCACGAAGCGGTAGTCCCCATCCAGCGGCGCCTCCTCGGCCAGGTCCCCGACCACCACCTTGGCCCCCTCGGCGAGGAAGCGCTCGGCGATCCCGCGCCCGAGACCCGCCGCTCCCCCGGTGATCACCGCGACTTTGCCTGCCAGTTCGCCGGACTGCTCGTTGGTCATGACGCGTGTGCTCCGCTCTTGGGGTCTGCTCGATCGGTGTCGCGCTGTTCGGTCAGAAACGACAGCAGCAGTTCGTTGACCGCCCCGGGTTGTTCGATCTGCGGGCAGTGCCCGGCAGCGTCGATGACCGCGGACCGTGCGCCCGAGATCTGCCCGGCGATCTCGGCGGCCCAGCCCGGCGGCAGCAGCTTGTCGGCACCGCCCTCGACGATCAGCGCCGCAGCGGTGATCCGTTCATATGCCCGTCGACTCGACGCCGCCGCCGGCGGTTCCGAACCCGGCCGCCGGAACCGGGCCGCGGCAATGGCTTCCCAGGCTCCCGGCAGGGTCGCCGATTCCTGGCGCCGCGCCACATAGGCCTCGTCTTCCGGATAGGACGGCGCGGAGAACAGCGCGGCCACAATGCGTTTCATTGCCTCCGGGGTGGCGTCGTAGTCATACAGCGCCCGCATGTGTTCGTTGTTCTGGATCTCACCGCCGCCGCAGATCGCCACCAGGCTGCGCATCGGCAGCAGCGGTTCCGTGGCGGTGGCGTCGACCAGCAGGTTGATGGCCCCCATCGAGTTCCCGACGAAGTGCGCGGAGTCGACGCCGAGGTGCGCACAGAACGCCGCGATATGCCGGATTCGCATCCCCCGACCGTCGACGAAATCGAGCACCTTGGCCGACCCGCCGTAGCCGAGCATGTCGGGCGCCAGCACCCGGAACCGTTGCGCCAGCGCGGGAATCGTGTGCTCCCAGCCGAGTTCGGCGCCGGCACCGAATTCACCGCCGTGCAGCAGCACCACGGTCTCGGCGGCGTCGGCCGGCCCGGCCGCCAGATAGCTGGTGACCAACCCGTCGACCGTGGTGGTCCGGCGCTCAAAGCCCTTACTCACACTCTCACCGCCGGGCGCCGCTGGTGCGTGCGAAGGTCAACAACTGCGAGGCCAACATCCGCAACTGGTTCTGCACGGACTCGTCGACCAACTCGCCATGGGAATTCCACACCGGGTCCGCGGAGTTGATCGCCACCCCCAGCGGCGTCGGCCAGGCCCGCAGCGCGTGCCCGATGACCCGCAGCTGACCCAGCGTGCCCACCGCCGCCTGCCAGCCGTAGGCGCAGGTGATGCAGCCCCACGGGGTGTCATCGAGGTAGACCCGCGGATCCTCGCGCAGGTCCTCGATGTAGTCGAGCGCGTTCTTCACGAGGCCCGATACCGCGCCGTGGTAGCCGGGCGAGGCCACCACCACCGCGTCGGCACCCCGCAGGGCGTCGACGAGTTCGGCGGCCTTCGGGGTGCGCTCCAACTCATGCGGCGCATACATCGGCAGGTCGAGGTCCGGTCCGGCGTACAGCCGGCTCCGGCCGCCTTGTCGCTCCACCTCGGCCAGGCAGTAGCGCAGGGCCCGCTCCGTCGAGGAGTTGGCCCGCAGGGTTCCCCCGAGCCCGACAATCAGCGGGCCATCGGTGGTCGTGTGCTCAGTAGTGGCAGCCACAGCTTCTTCCTAGGTGTTGTTCTTCGACAGACGGGACTATTTGATCGCGATCGGATTCACCGGGGAGCCCACCGCCCCAACGACACTGAGCGGGGGTGCGATCAATTGGAACTCGTAGATGCCGTCGGCGGCGCAGTCGGCGGACAACGCGCCCAGGTCCCAGTATTCCCCGAGCATCAGGCCCATGTCACGCAGGCACAGCATGTGCATGGGCAGGAAGGTGCCCTCGACGCCGGCGCTCGGATCGGGATCCTCGACCATCAGGTTGTCGGCCGCGACCGCGGCGACCTCGTTGGCGTGCAGCCAGGCCGCACAACGCCAGTCCAGCCCGGACCCGGCCTCGGCGCCGTCGCCGGTGGCGCTGAAGCGGGTCCACCAGCCGGTGTGGACCAGCACCACGTCACCGCTGCGCACCTGCACGCCCTGACTCCGGGCCACCGCATCGAGTTCGTCCGGCGTGACCGGGCTGCCCGGTTCCAGGAACACCTCCGCCCCACGGAAGCGCACCACGTCGAGCAGCACCCCCCGCGATGTGATGCCCTTGCCGTCGACCTTGTCGATGCCGCAGTGGTAAGCCCCGAAGCTGGTCACCGAATCGGCGGGAAATCCGTTGTACAGCTTGTCCTCGTAGTACACGTGGCTGAGCGCATCCCACTGCGAGGCGGCCTGCAAGTTCATCACGACCATGTCATCGTTGAACCGGAACGGGTTGTCGGCGAAGAACGCGCTGACGTCGTGCGCCACCGCGTTGCGTAGCCACTCGGGCCCGTAGCGCACCAGCGTGTCGGCGTCGCCCCCGTCGACGGTCATCACGTGGACGGGGTTGTTACGGAACTTGAACGCGCCCTGCGGACCGTTGGAGCCGAAGTCCACCCCGAGCGGAAACACCTTGCCCTGCCTGGCCAAGCCGGCGGCCTCGACGACCTTCTCCGGGGTGATGAAGTTCAGCGTGCCCACCTCGTCGGCGGCGCCCCAGCGACCCCAGTTGCGCACCTCGTCGGCCATCTTGCGGAAATCGTGCATGGTGCCGGCCATCGCTACCTTCCGGAGATCTTGTCGAGGGAACCGTACGAAGAACTGAACCGCTGGGCCAGGATGCCCCCGTCGGCCCAAATCACCTGACCGGTGATGTAACTGGCCGCCGGACTGCCGAGGAACACCAGCACGGCGGCCTGCTCCTCGGCGGTGGAGGCGCGGCCCAACGGCGTGGTGAACGAGTCGAGGTACTGCTCGCCGTAGGCCGACCGCAACTGGTCGAGGATCGGCGTCTCGGTCACTCCGGGGGCGGTGCAGTTGATCCGGATACCGCGCGCTCCGAGTTCGCTCACCTTGCCCATGGTGTAGAGGATCGTCGCCTCCTTGGACAGCCGATACCCGCCGCCGTCAGCGAGCGCGTCGGGATGCTCGGTGCACCACCGCACCCCCTCAGCTGGGGATCCGGTGGCGACCAGACCGGCTGTCACGGAGGCATTCTCGCGATAGGCCGACGCGGCCAACGAGGACACCGAGGTGATCGAACCCCCGGCGGGGATCCGTTGCATCATCGTCTCGGTGAAAGCCCGCATGCCCAGGAAGTTGATCCGCACCACCAGCATCGGGTCACCGATGCCGGAGGACACCCCGGCGACGTTGAACAGCGCGTCGACGCCGCCGTCGACCGCGCCGCCGGCGGCATCCACCGACTCCGGATCGGACAGGTCCACCGCGATGAAGTCGTCGACCTCGTGCTGCGGCACCCTGAGGTCCAGCCCCGTCACGCGCGCGCCCAGCCGCCGCAATTGCAGCGCCGCCTGCGAGCCGATCCCCGACGCGCAGCCGGTGACCACGACGTGTTTACCGTCGTAGCGCACCAGCTCATCGAGGGCGGTCACATTCAGCTCGCCGATTCGCGCTGGGCCTTCTGATCCTTCTCCAGTTGCGCGGCCTTCACCCGACCCTCGTTGATCTCGGCCATCGCCTCGGGGATCTCGCCGGCGGTGAACTTGCCACCGCGTCCGGTGGGCAGCCCGCCGAAGGCGTACGTCTCGTCGAAAAGCGGTGCATCGGAGGGCTGCCGGCGCGCCTCGACCTTCTCGATGACCGGCGCCAGGCGCTTGGCCTTGGCGGCCACGGCCTTCTGATCACGCTCGATGAACTCCGGCAGGATCTCCTTGCCCATGATCTCGATGGATTCCATGGTGCCCTCATGGCTGCGCGGATTCAGCAGCAGGATGATCTCGTCGACGCCGCTGGCCTCGTAGCTGCGCAGGAACTCGCGCACGGTGTCCGGTCCGCCGATGGCGCCGCGGCCCGGACCGTAGGCCAGGGTCGGATCCTCCTTGACGGCCTCCTCGTACCGCTCCCACACCTTGGTGCGGCCCGGGGTGTGCATGCCGGTGAGGTAGTAGTGCATGATCCCGAACGAGAAGAAGCCGCCACCGATGCCGAGACGCTTGAGCGCCTCGTCGTCGTTCTTGGCGACCATCATCGACAGGTCGCCGCCGATGGCCAGCAGATTCGGGTTGATCGCCGGGGTGACAGGCACACCCTTTTCCTCGAACTCCTGGTAGTAACCGTCGACGCGCTCCTTGAGGGCCTCCGGACCGGTGTAGGCGAAGCTCAGCGCGCCGATGGCCTTCTGCGCGGCCATCTGCACCGACGACGGGCGGGTGCACGCCACCCAGACCGGCGGGTGCGGCTTCTGCAGCGGCTTGGGAATGACGTTGCGCGCGGGCATTTCAACGTGCTCACCCTTGAAGCCGGTGAAGGGCTCTTCGACCATGCAGCGGATCGCGACCTCGAGCGCCTCTTCCCATTGGGCGCGCTTGTCGGCCGGGTCGATGTTGAACCCGCCGAGCTCGGCAACCGAGGAGCCCTCACCGGTACCGAACTCCACGCGACCGCCCGACAGGTGATCGAGGGTGGCGACCCGCTCGGCGATCCGGGCCGGGTGGTTGATCGGCGGGGGCAGGTGCATGACCCCGAAGCCCAGCCGAATGTCCTTGGTGCGCTGGCTCGCTGCCGCGAGGAACATTTCCGGTGCCGTCGAGTGGCAGTACTCCTCGAGGAAGTGGTGCTCGGTCAGCCACACCGTCGAGAAGCCGGCCTTGTCGGCGGCCTCGACTTCGTCCAGACCGTGCTGGAACAACTGGTGTTCGTCGTCTTCCGACCACGGCCGAGGCAACGGGAATTCGTAGAACAGCGAGATCTTCATGGAGTGCCTCCTCAGGCGTTGCGGACGTTGTCGTGGGGTCGTTGGAGTCGGTCGGGTAGGCGGTCTTCGGCGATGTGGCGGGCGGCGACATAGCCGAACGCCATCGCGGGGCCGATGGTGGCACCGGCACCGGCGTAGCTGCGGCCCATGACCGCAGCGGCGGCGTTGCCGACCGCGTACAGGCCCGCGATCGGCCGCTCCTCGGTATCGAGCACGCGAGCGAATTCGTCGGTGCGCAGTCCGCCGGAGGTGCCCAGATCGCCGAGGATGATCTGGAATGCGTAATACGGCGGCTTGGACAATGGGTAGAGATTCGGATTGGGCAACGTCGGGTCGCCGTAGTAGTTGTCGTAGGCGCTGTCTCCGCGCTGGAAGTCGTCGTCGTGACCCTGGCGCGCGAGTTCGTTGAAGCGCTCGGCGGTTTCGCGCAATGCGGCGGTGGGCACGTCGATCTTGGCGGCCAGGTCCTCCCAGCTGTGCCCCTCCTTGACGATGCCGGACTCCAGCCAGGCTTTCGGGATCTTCCAGCCCGTCGGCACCGGAGCGAACGGGATCTTCGGGATCGGTAGGTGGCCGCCGACCACGTAGCGGTGAAACGACCGCTTGTCGGTGATCAGCCACACCGGGATGTGGGTGACCCCGGAGCGCTGCCCCTCGATCATCGCGTGCGCGAAGTCCATGTACGGCGCGGCCTCGTTGATGAAGCGCTTACCCGCCCCGTTGACCACGAACTGCGCCGGCATCATGCGTTCGTTGAGCATGAACTGCAGGCGGCCGTCGGGCCAGCACATGGCCGGGAACCACCACGCCTCGTCCATCAGTTCGGTGGCGGCGCCCACCTTCTGGCCGGCCCGGATGCCGTCACCGGTGGCGGCGGGATTGCCGAAGCTCCAATCCTTTTCGACCTCCGGTAAGTACTCGCGCCGCCAGTCCATGTCGTGGTCGAAGCCGCCCGAGGCGATGATGACCCCGGCCCGCGCCCCGATCCGCTGACTGCGACCGTCCCGCTCGACGATCGCGCCGATCACGCGCGCCGACGGACCGTCGCCGTCGGTGATGAGTTCGGTCATCGGGCTCTCGAGCCACAGCGGGATGTCGTGCTCCTTGAGCGCCAACCGCATCCGCGCCGCCAACGACTGGCCGATGGCCGCCATCCGATCACCGAACACCCTGGCCCGGAACATCCGCCAGATCAGCTTCACCAGCACGGCCTTGCCGCGCCAGTTCTGCCGCACCTGATAGAACAGCCGCAGATCCTTGGGGGCAAACCAGATGCCCTTGGGCGCCAGGGCCAGCGGCTGCAACAGGTGCTCTTCTTCGGCACCGAGCTTGCGCAGGTCCATGGCCGGCACGTTGATGGTGCTGCCCAGCTCCGAGCCACCCGGCAACTCCGGGTAGTAGTCGGCGTAGCCCGGCTTCCACACGAACTCGAACCAGCGACTGCGGTCCTCCAGGAACTGCATCATCTTCGGGGCCGCGTCGACGTACTGGCGCAGCCGGGCGTCGCTGACCAAGCCACCGGTGATCTGCTTGAGGTAGCCGAAGACCTCCTCCGGATCGGGCGTATAACCCTCCCGGCGTTGCGAGGGCGCACCCGGCACCCAGATTCCACCGCCGGACAGCGCGGTGGAACCGCCGTAGTGCGCGGACTTTTCGATCACGAGCCCGTCGAGGCCCGCGGCTTGGGCGGTCAACGCGGCGGTCATGCCACCGCCGCCACTGCCGACGACCAACACGTCGACCTCGTGGTCGAAGCCGCCGCTGGGTTCACTGCCGGAGTTCGTCGCCGTCATCGGGGCACCGCCGTTCGGATCGCAAACCCGGCGATGAGTTCTGGCGCCGGGCGGTAATAGTGGGTGGCGGTCGCATAGGGTCCCCGGGCGGCCAGGGCCGCAAACGCCGCCACCCAGGTACGGACCTCGTGCGCGGAGTTGCCGGCTTCGGCGGCGATCCAGGCGTTGGTCCAGGCGTCGACCTCGTCGAGCCGGTTGCCGTCGAGCAGGTCCAGGAAGGACCGGTCCCAGTCGGGATTCAGGGGCTGCAGCGGGGAGTCGCCGTGGGCAAAGGAGTTCGCGGCCGCGATCACCGCGTCCTGCCGGGCCGCCCGCTGCTCGGGGCTCATCGCGACGCCGCGGACAATGCGGTCCAGCGCGGCCGGCGGCGCGGTGGCCAACGTCGGTACCGGCGGATCATGGGACAGTCCACCGGATCCCAGCAGCAACACCCGCTTGTCCAGCGTCGCCAGGAACTCACCGATCGCGGTGCCCAGTGCGCGAGTGCGGCGCATCGGTCCCAGTGGGGTCGCCACCGAGTTGAGGAAGACCGGGATGACGGGCACGGCCGTGGCGTCGCCGAACAGCGTCTGCAGCGGCTGGACCGTGCCGTGGTCGACCTCCATGCCGGCCGAGATCGCCACGTCCACCCCGGCGTCGAGAACCGCAGTGGCACAGGCGGTCGCGATGTCCTCGGCAACATCGAGCGGACCCGACTGGGTGCCGTAGTCCCCCACGCCGACCGCGGCGGTCCCGATGCAGAACGGCGGCATCAGCTTGTAGAAGAAGCCGTTGTAGTGGTCGGGGGCGAAGATCACCACCAGTTCCGGGTCGAACTCGGCGACGAACTCGCGGGCCGCGGCCAGCGCGCCGCTGATGTCCTCGAGCAGCTCAGCCGGCGGTCCCGGAAGATTCAGCAGCGGGCTGTGCGACATGCAGCACAGTGCGATTGGCGCCATGGTTCTCACCGCCTTCCGAGGCCCTCGAGTCGCCGACGTGCAGGACGGCGAACAGTTCGTCGCTGATCTCGGCGGCGCGCTGCGCCACACAGGCCGCGGCGATGCAGCGGTCGGGCCGCAGGAACAACACCGAGTCGGTGTGGCCGTCGAAAAACCCCTTCAGCGCGCCCGTGCGGTCGCCGACCACGGTCACGTCGGGGTCGTCGGTGTGCTCGTCGTCCGGCCGCCAGTGCAACTGTGTGATCGGGCGGGCCGCAATGAATGTGGTGCCCAACGCCTTCCAGCGCTCCAACGTTTCGGTGCCGAGCAGCCGGCGCGGATCGTTGTTCCAGCACAGCACCGCGAAGCCGGGGCCGATGACGTCGTCGAGCAGCACGTTCTGCTCGGTGCGGGTGTCGACGCGCGGTTGGATGAACAGCGTGCCGGCCGACGAACTCGGCGCCGGCGGTGTACTGCCGTGCACCACCGCGCCCTGCTCGTAACGCGGCATCGGCTTGAACCGCATCTCCAACACGTAGCGCTTCAGCGACGGGACTATCGAAGCGGTCCGGATCAGCCTGTCGCGCACCCCCGCGATGCGTCGATTGGTCGGGGAGATCACCCGGCCGACCATGGTGGACAGGTCGATCATGGCGCGCGCATGCTTGCGCCGCTCGGTGTCGTAGCTGTCGAGCAGGCCGTCGTCGGCGTGCCCGTTGACCACGGCAGCGAGCTTCCAGCCCAGGTTCGCGGCGTCCCGGATGCCGCTGTTGTAGCCCTGCCCCTGCCACACCGGCATGAGGTGCGCGGCGTCGCCGGCCAGCATCAGCCGACCCTTGCGGAAGGCCCCCGCAATGCGGGAATGGTGCGTGTAGACGCGGTGCCGGATGATGTCCACCCGATCGGGATGCGGGACGAAGGTGGCCAGCAGCTTGCTGACGAACGCGGGCTCGGACGCCAACTCGTCGGATTCGTGGTCGTGAATCATGAACTCGAAGCGGCGAATTCCGTGCGCGATCGAGATCGAGGCGTAGGGCCGGTCCGGGTCGGCGCCGACCTCGCTGTTGGGATGGCCCAGCGGGTCGTTGGCCAGATCGATCACCACCCACCGCGTCGGCGAGGTGGTGCCGTCGAAGGACACTCCCATCAGGTGTCGGGTGGCGCTGCGGCCACCGTCGCAACCGACCACATAGCGCGCGTGCACCTGCGAGGTCGTGCCGTCCCCGGCGGTCAGGCCGAGGGTGACGCCGTCGGCGGTCTCGGCGACCGTCGTCATCTGGGTGTCCCACCGCACCTCGACATGCTCGAATCGGTCGATGCCGACCAGCAATTCGGCATCGACGAGCGGCTGGACGAAGCCGTTGCGCTTGGGCCAGCCGAACCGGGCATCGGGTGGGGCCATCTCGACCAGCAACCGCCGGTTCGCGTCGAAGAACCGCAGGATCTGATTGGGCACGGTGTGCGGCAGCACCGCGTCGACCAGTCCGATCGACTGGAAGGTGCGCAACGATTCGTCATCCAGGCCGACCCCGCGCGGGTAGTCGATCAGGGTCTCGCGCTCTTCCACGATGAGCGTCCGAACACCCTGCAGGCCAAGGATGTTGGCCAGGGTGAGGCCGACCGGGCCGGCACCCACGATCACCACCGCGGGGTTGTCCGGACTGCTGGCCGCCACTTACGCCCTCCCCAGCAGGAAGTCGACATGCAGGCGGTTGAAGGTGTCAGGGTCCTCGTACTGCGGCCAATGCCCGCAGCCGGCCATCACCTCGAAGCGGGCGCCGGGGATCATCGAGGCGATCCGACTGCCCTCGCTGACATCAGCAGTGGGGTCGTCGCTGGTCCACAGCACCAGCGTGGGTGCGGTGATGGCGCCGTAGTCCTTGGGGCCCATCAGGTTCCGGGCCCGGATCTCCGGGTCCTGCAGTGCCATGATGTCGCGCATCGCGGCGACGAAGCCCGGCAACCGGTAGATGCGTTGCCGACTGGCGACGATGTCGTCGTAATCCTTGGACTTGTCGGCCATCAACCACTTGATCCGGGCCTGGACGGTTTCCCAGGTCGGATCCTCGACCGCGGCCATCGATAGCGTGATGATGCGCTTCATCACCTCGGGATCGGCCTGGGAACCGCCGGCCGTGTTGAGCACCAACCGGATGATCCGGTCGGGGTGCTCCGCGGCCGCCCGCGACGCCACCCAGCCGCCCAGGGACTCCCCGGACAGGTAGACCTGGTCGGCGCCGATGGCATCGAAGAACGCCAACAGGTGCTCGACGTAGTGCTGGACCTCGAGCGGGTGGCCCGGCTTGTCGGTGTAGCCGTGCCCGAGCATGTCGATCGACCAGGTGGAGAAGTGCTCGGCGTGCGCCGCGAGGTTACGCACATAGGCCTCGGCGTGCCCGCCGGAGCCGTGCAGCAGCACCAAAGTCGGCTTTTCCCGATCCCCGGCGTGCAGGTATCGGGTGCGCACACCCCCGGCATCCAGGTACCCCTGCGAGAACGGAACGCCCTGAAGATCGCTCCATACGCTCTCGAACTCAGCCACAAAATGCCTTTCTGCCAGCGATTACGTCATTCTCTTTTGGTGAGATCGATGTGTGCTAATATCGTACATCGATGTGCACTATGTATAGAGCATCACTCTCGCAGTGATGTCTGTCAAGAGAGGATCTGCCGCGACCGAGCAGCCGATAACCGTTGTCGCCACGGGCGCACCGGGCTCGCAGACGCTGGCCCGGGGACTGATCGCGCTTCAGGTGGTGGCGTCGACCCCGGGCGGCTTGACCGCGCAACAGGTCGCCGAGCGCATCGGCGTGCACCGGACGATCGCCTACCGCCTGCTGAGCACGCTGGCGCAGTTCCGGATGGTGGCCAAGGCCGAGGACGGCCGATACCGCTCGGCCGCCGGTTTGGTGGCGCTCGGGGCGTCGTTCGACAACAACCTGCGTCAGGTGTGCCTGCCGCGGCTACGGTCGCTGGCCGACGAGCTGTCCACCACCGTCTCGATGCTGGTGGCCGAGGGCGACCAGCAGGTCGCCATCGCCGTCATCGTGCCCACCCAGGTCTCCTACCAACTGTCCTTCCATGAGGGCAGCCGGTACCCGCTGGACCGCGGTGCGGCCGGCATCGCACTGCTGGCCAGCATGCCGCCCCGACCCGGAGAACGGGATCTGGTGACCCTGACCCGGGAACAGGGGTGGGTGATCACCCACGGCGAAATCGAACCCAACACCTACGGCCTGGCCGTCCCGGTGCACCGACTGCCGCCGTCACCGGCCACCTGCCTCAACCTCATCTCCCATCGCGAGGACGTCGTCGAACACGGCCGCGACGCGGTGATCCGGGCAGCCGAAGAGTTGTCGGTGATTCTGAGCTGACCCTTGACCGTCGTATATCGAAAGGACTTGGCGCCGTGACCATCAGGGAACAGGACGCAACCAACTGGGACCGGGAAACCGACGTGGTGGTACTCGGCACCGGTGGCGCCGGGCTGACCGCCGCGTTGGCGGCGGCCGTGGCCGGCCAAGGCAACGTCCGAGTGGACGTCTACGAGAAGGCCGAGACCGTCGGTGGCACCACCGCGGTGTCCGGCGGGATCGCCTGGATCCCCGCGCACCATCGGGCCCCCGATGCCGACCTCACCGTCGAGGACGCCATGGCCTACCTGCGCGCCCAGTCCTTCGGCGCGATGGACGAAGCGTTGGTGGAGACCTTCGTGCGCACCGGTCCCGCGATGATCGACTTCGTCGAGGCGCACAGCGACATGCGGTTCGAGATCGCCACCGGATTCCCGGACTACAAGCCCGAACTGCCCGGCGGTCGACCCGGCGGCGGGCGCTCGCTGGGGCCGATCCCCTATGACCTGAACCGGATCCCGCTCTGGCGCGACCGGATCACGTCGTTTCCGCCCGACTTCAGCAACGTCGGTATCGACGCCGAAACCCGAGCGCGGCTGCACGCCGACATCGACGACACCTCGGGAGACATCGTCGTCGCCGGCACCGCGTTGATCGCCGGACTGCTCAAGGGCGTGCTCGATGCCGGGATCACCCCGTTCACCGGAACCCGGGCGACCGAACTGCTCGCGCAGGACGGCGTCATCGCGGGGGTGCGAATCAGCGCCGGCGACAACACCATCAACGTGCGAGCCCACCGCGGGGTCATCCTGGCCAACGGCGGATTCGAGTGGGACACCGCGCTGGTCGAGGCATTCCTGCGCGGGCCCATGCACGGTCCGGTGTCGCCGCCCACCAACACCGGCGATGCGCTGCGGATGGCGATGGCCCACGGCGCCGATCTGGCCAACATGGGTGAAGCCTGGTGGGTGCCGATCGTGCAGATCCCCGACGACACCATCGACGGCCACCAGCGCAGCCGCAGCGTGCGCCTGGAGCGGACCCGCCCGCGCAGCATCATCGTCAACCGAGCCGGCCGGCGGTTCATCAACGAGGCCTGCGACTACAACTCGATGGCCGGCGCCTTCCAGTACCTGCACCCGCGCGACGGTTACGTCAACGACCCGGCCTGGATCGTCTTCGACGATCAGCACCTGAAGCGCTACGGCTTCCTGGGCGTGGAACCCGGCGAGGCGGCCCCGGCCTGGTTCTGCGGGTCCAAGGACCTCAACGAACTCGCCGACAAGACCGGCATCGACGCCGACGGGCTGGCACAGACGTTGGCCGCGTGGAACCGCACCGTCGACCGCGAGGATCCGCGCGATCCCGAGTTCGGCCGCGGCAGCAGCGCTTACGACGGGTACTGGGGTGATCCCAGCGCGTCGACCGACGCCGGACGCACCCTCGGCCCGCTGGACACCGCGCCGTACTACGCGGTCCCAGTCGCACTCGGAGCGATGGGCACCAAGGGCGGCCCGCGCACCGACCGCGACGGCCGGGTGCTGCACGTGTCCGGCTCGGTGATTCCGGGGCTGTACGCCGCCGGCAACGCGATGGCCGGGGTCACCGGCCGCGCCTACGGTGGGGCGGGCGGCACCATCGGCCCGGCCATGGTGTTCGGCTTCCGCGCCGGTCACCACGCCGCGACCGGTCAGTCCGCGAGCTGACGGCCCCGCGCCGAGATCGACGAAATGCCGGAAGTCACTCCTCGAACTTATCGGCCCAAAGGTGAGTTTGGGCGAGAAGATTGGGCGCGGAAGAAGGCGACGGCGCGGGCCAGCGACTCCTCCACGGGTTCGGGCTTCCAGCCCAGTTCGCGCTCGGCCTTGCTGTGGTCCAGCGGCGACATCAACTCGGCCATCCGTTGACCGGCCGAGGCGAACATCAGGTCCCGGCGCAGCAGCCGCGCGGCGACATCGTTGAGTCGGGCGGCCACTCGTAACATGCTCAGCGGCACCTTGATCCGGGACCGGCGCACCCCGGCGGCGTCGGCGACGACGTTCTGGATCTCGCGCATGGTCATGAAGCGATCGGAGATGATGTACCGCTCGCCGTTGCGGCCCTTCTCGGCGGCCAACAGCATGGCGCGCGCGGCATCCTCGATGCCCACCACCTCCAGGCCGAAGTCCGGGTAGAACGGGACCTTGCCCGCGGCCACCATCGCGACCTGGGAACCGTGCGGCGTCGGCGCCCAGTCGCCGGGGCCGTACGTGGTCGAGACGCACAGCGCCACGGCGGGTAAGCCCTTGTTCCGGGCGTAGTCGAAGAGCAGTTCCTCGGCGGCCACCCGGGCTTCGACGTAGGCGCCGCCCTGATCCCAGTTGCGTGGGTCGTCCTCGGTCACCAGCCGGGTGGTGCTGATCGCCAGCGTGCCGATGGTGCTGGTGAACACGAATTTGCGTAGTCCGGCGGCGATCTCGGGTTCGGTGGCGACATCGAGCACTGCGCGCAACCCGTCGACGTTGGTCCGGAACAGCGGGGCCGGATCGCGCAGCCACATCCGGGCGTCCACCACGCAGTAGTAGATGACATCGCAGCCGGACATGGCTGCGCGCATCGCGTTGTCGTCGAACAGGTCGCCGTAGCGGCGCTCCACGTCGAGATCGTCGATCGCCTTGGTGGAACTGGTCTTTCGCAGCATCACCCGGACGTCTTCGCCGGCCTCGACGAGTTGGCGGGTAACATGCGAACCCAGAAATCCGCTGGCTCCGATGACGAGCTTCTTACCGGTCACAACCGACTCCTTGTCGCACCTTGTACTTCTGCACCTTGCCGCTCGCGGTGCGCGGGAAATCGTCGACCTTCTGCAACTCCTCGGGCCACTTCTGGCGCGCCATGCCGCAGGCCTGGAAGTGCGCCCGCACCTCGTCGAGTCGGGGCAGGTCGTGGCCGGGGTGCATGCGCAGCACCGCGGTGGCGTGCTCGCCGTAGCGTGAGTCGGGCGAGGCCACCACGACGGCCTCGGCCACACCCGGGATCGCCAGCAGCGCCTCCTCGACCTCGACCGCGCTGATGTTCTCCCCGCCGCGGATGATGATGTCGGATTTGCGGTCGGTGATCGTCAGATAGCCATCGTCGTCGAGGACGCCGATGTCACCGGTGTGATACCAGCCGTCGGCGTCGAATGCCTTGGCGGTCAGCGCATCATCGGTGTAGCCCAGACACAGGTCCGGGCCGCGGGACAGGATCTCGCCGTCCTCGGCGAGCTTGACCTCGACCCCGGAGAGCGGGCAGCCGTCGGTGTAGAGCCGCTTGTCCTGCGCCGCGTCCCAGCGGGAGCCGGTGATCGAGGGGTGCTCGGTGCTGCCGTACGAGCGGTACGTGTTGATGCCGAGATCGGTGAGCCGCTTGGTGACCGCGATCGGTACCGTCGACCCGCCGAGACCGACGGTGCGGACACCGGCGAGGTGCTCGGTGGTGAAGTCGGGATGGTCCAACAGGCTCGTGACGAAGTACGGCGGACCACCGCCGATCGCCAGACCCTCGCTGATCATCAATGCCAGTGCGACGCCGGGATCCCAGACGTCGGTGAGGTGGATCGGCTGCCGGGACAGCACCGGCATCAGCAAGGCCCCGACCATCCCGATGAAGTGCCCGACCGGCGTCGCGATCAGCTGCTTGCCGGTGTCCGTCATGTTCTGGCCGACCAGCTGATGGGTTTCGTGCACCAGGCTGTGGTGGCTGTGGATGACCCCCTTGGGGGCGCTGGTGGTTCCGGAGGTGTAGGCATACAACGTCGGGGCGGCGGGATCCGTGGGCAGCACACCCTCGAAGGCCACGTCGTCGAGCAGGTCGTCGAAGGTCGGCTGGTCGCCGCCCACCACGCCCACGATCTCGATGTCGGCGGCAAGGTCCGGCTCGAACTTCATGCGCCCGAACGATTCCGCGGTGATGAACACCTTGGGCTGGGCATCGCCGAGGATGTGGGTCAGCTCCTTGCGACCGTAGAAGTGCACGATCGGCACCACCACCGCACCGAGGAAGGCCGAGGCCCAGAACGTCGCGGCGGCCTCCACCCAGTTGGGCAGCTGCATCGCCACCACGTCGCCGGCGCGCACGCCCCGCCGGTACAGCCCCGCGGCGAGCCGCCGAGCGGTCGACTCCACCTCGGCGATGGTCCCTCGGTAGGGGCGGACCTTCGAATGCACGCGGAATTCCAGGTCGGCTCCCGCCGGCAGTTCCCGGGCCAGCAGATCGCCCAGGGTGTCGGGCGTCCACCACCCGTTTTCCAGGTACCGCCGAACGAGTTCATCGGGGATTGTTCGCATCGGGATGTGCACTCCTCACCGTCGTCGATGATGCTATTCTCCGATTGCGAGAATGCCAATCTCCGGTGCGGCGAAGGCGGGATTCCGGTTTCGGCCCGATGACCTCCAGTCCCGCTTTATAGTCAGCCGGACACTCGAAGAACCGTGGAGGAATCCGTGAAGTCCATCCGGTCCGTGCTGAGCGCGATGGCCAGCGTCGTTTTAATGTCCGCAGCGCTGGTATCCGCTCCCCCCGCGGCCGCGATGTACTTCGGCAATTACAACCTGCACATCCCGGACCGGCGCGACTTCCACACCTATATTTTCTCGGCGCTGACCCCGTGCAAGGGCGTGTCCGCCGAGGGCGCCACCTGCATCCGTATCCAGACGATTCCGCAGCCGGTCGCCAAGGCGAAGTACATCCAAGCCGACGCCGTCCTGGGCGACGACGGCTTCTACACCATGACCATCGACGACCCCTTCGGCCTGCGGTGCGGCGACATCTATTACGGGCCGACGATTCCCACCCACGACGTCTACCGCTGGCACCGCGACACGCTGGCCGGCGAGATGGTGTCCTCGTTCGCGACCGGGTGCGATGGTGCGCCCGGCGGAAGCTTCACCTACCCGATCTCTTTGACCAGGATGTGACCATGCGCGCACTAGCAACCACTGCGGCAGCCCTTGCGATACTCGGCGGCTCGATCGGTGCGGCCACGCCCGCGATGGCCAATGAGCCGGTGCTGCACCATGTCCGGTACACCGTCAGTGCCGCCGGCCCCATCTGGGCGCACATCTATTACCGCGACGCCGAGCCCGCGGTGTTCTCCGACTACAGCCACAACCCGTACATGTTCAGCCCGCGCGCGGACGTCGATATCGCGCCCGACAAGCCCTGGGTGCTCGACGCGATGTTGGCCGACCCGGGCATGTGGGCGATGGTGACCGTACAGAGCGGTGAATCGTTGGAGTTTCCGACGCCGGAATTCCGCTGTGAGCTCGCGGTCGACGGTGTGGTGGTCAAGACCGACAGCGGCCCCAAGGGCGCGCTGTGCTCAATCCGTAACTGGTAGAGCGGCATTCGGACCAGGCCGCTGCTCCAGCGGCCCGCCGACTCGAACCCGACCCCTTACTGGACGACGGGCATCGTGTCGCCGCGCCGCCACAACGATTCACCGTTCATCGACACGCATGTGAGGAACAATCCATCGGGCGCCTGGGCAACCATGTGCAGGCTGCCGGTGCACGAGCTGTTCTCGTCGCGGATTCCCGCGATCGGGGGCGACCGGAACCATCTCGGCTCGTACCGGCGCGGGGTTCCGCAGAACACCAGGCGGCCGGGCTTGGTCGACGGACCTGCGACCGCGGTCCCGAAGACGTAATAGGTGGTGTTCTCGCAGTAGGACCCCTGGACCACATTCGGCGTGATCCCGGGGACACAGAAGGCGTCGTTGCAAGTCTGCGGGCCCGCCTGCGCTTCGGGCGCAGTGAGCATTCCGGCCGGAGCGCTGAGCATCGCGGACACCGTCGCCGCGGCAGCGGCCATCACCATTACGCGCACGCGTCTACCTTCGCACAGCCGGAAACGAAACTCTTCATTTCGGAGAAGATACTCGACATCCCGACCGGCACGGCAACCGGCGAACGCTACGCTGCATCCAAGAGACGCTGCTAGCGCAGCGCCACCACCCGACAGACGGAGCAGACCCGCCATGGCAGACGACCCGCCCGGCACCGGTGACACTGCACCCGCCGAGCCACTCGACGCGCTGAAACAGGCCAGTGTCGACGAGGCCGAAGCCCAGGCCGCGTTGGCCGCCGCGCGCGCCGAGGCCGCACGCGCGCGGGCGGCCCTGTTGCGCCGCCAAGCCGAGGCCGGCATCGCCCCCGCGGTCGACGCCGCCGGTCCGTCCGGCCCGGCATTGCAGCCCCCGCCCGCTCCGGGTGGGGCCAACACCCCGCCGTGGCGTCCTTTCGCCCTGGGGGCGGCGCTCCTGGCCGTCTGTGGACTGCTGGGGCTCAGCGGCGCCATGGCGTGGCAGCATCACGGCGCCAATCAGGAGCGGGCCCGGTTGGCCGAATACGCGGCGGTGGCCCGGCAAGGCGTGGTGAACCTGATGTCGCTGGATTTCACCGATGCCCAGGAGAACGTGCAACGCGTCATCGACAGCGCCACCGGCAGCTTCAAAGAGGAATTCGAGGCGCAGGCCGACGGCCTGATCACATCGCTCGAAGACGCCAAGGTCATCACCGAGGTCACCGTCGATTCGGTGGCGGTGGAGAACACCGAGAGCGATGCGCCGGTGGTGCTGGTCGCGGCCCAGTCGCAGGCCACCAACGCCGAGGATGCCCGTAAGGATCCACAGCGCTTCCGGATCGCCGTCACCCTGGGGCGGGAGGGCGGCGAACTCAAGATCGCCGACGTCGAGTTTGTCTGAAGCCCGTATCGACGCCAGGCCGGTAGTGATATTCTCCTCGTTTGAGAACCAGGCTATCGCTGCAGGCAGGAGCGCACATTGATCTCGGCGACGAAGGCGGCTGTGACCGCAACGGCCGCAGCGGCATTGGTGGTCGGCGGACTCGCCAACCCGGCAGTGTCCGGCGCCGCGGAATGGGGCATCAACGGCACGTTCGCCACCTCATCCAACGGCGAATGGGCCAAGGTCAACGATCGCTACGAGAAACAACCCGTGACCCGGAGCACCTGGACGATCAGCACCACCTGCACCACGCCGGTGGATTGCGTCGGCACCGTGCAAAGTGACCACGGCTGGAGCGCCCCCATCTACACCAAGAGCGGCGTCTGGTACGTCAAGCGGGCGGTGCCGGAATGGCGGTGGTGCGCGGACGGTGCACCCATCGAAGGTCTGCAGTCGTACCTGATCTACCCCGTCGGCCCTGACGGCCGTGTCGACGCCAAGTCCAACGAATACACCGGCGAGGACGTCACGACGGGGCCGAGCGGGTCCTGTGGCCGCAACCAATGGCCGCACATCCGGATGCCGTTCTACATGAAGAAGATCTGACCCTCGAGGTTTCGCTGCGCCGGCATCGAGATTGCGATGCCGGCGTCCAGATCATCGTGACGGCGGTGTTTCGGGCAACTACCCGCCGCCGATGCAATGTCGTTGCCTCAAGGCAGTTTCGGGCCTCGCCCCGCGAAAGCAAACCGGCCACGGGATTTCCCGTGGCCGGTTCGCGTTCGAGCGTCCGATCAGGTCGGCATCATATCCGTCCACGATTTCGGGGTGGCGGCGAGGTCGGCCTGCCGGTACAGCGTGCCGTCAGAGCCCATGTACTCCCCGGTGCGCGGATTGTACTTGGCGACCGCCACCGAGGGCTCACCGGATGCGTTGCTGCCGAACGCACTTGGGGCGGCGGCGGGTGCCGCCGGCGCACCCGGCGTCGGGACCTCCTCGAGGCCCGGCGGTAACGGCACCTCACCCGGCGCGATGCCCGGTGGCAGCGGCACCTGGGTCGCCTGACTCGTCCCGGCCGGGCCATGCGGTGTCGTGGCGGGGTCATACAGCTGCGGCGGGCCCGGCGGGGTTACCGGCGGCTCGAGGTAGGTCGGTTGCCCGGGCAACAGCGGGCCCGGTCCGGTGCCGGCGAAGTTCGGCGGCGGCGCGACCAGCGGCGCCGAGCGCGGCGGCGGTGCGTTCACCCCCGGCGGCAATGGGGTGCCCTCCACCGGCCCGAAGATCCCCTCGTCGGGCAGCACCCGAAAGTCCGGCGGGATGCCCTGAGCGATGAGGTTGGGGTCCAACGGATAGGGACCGAGCGCGTGCTGACGGGTGGCGAGCGGCTTGAATCCCTCTGGGTCGTTGCACAATTCGACTGTGGGCGCCCGCTTCCCGGGATGTGCCATACAGGGGTAGTTACGCGCACCGCGCACCGCGATCGGCGAATCCTGCGGCAGCTTGCAGTAGATGTCGTCGGGCGTATCGATGACCTCGGTGTCCGACGGCGACCGCCACGCCGTGGGCGGCAGGAATCCCACCGTGCAAGCCGGCGGATCGCCGAGCCCCAGCGAGAAGTCGCCGCCGGGCATGCCGGCCGGGTTGTTGATCGGCGCATAGGTCTGGATCTGGGCCACATACGGGGGCAACAGCACCAACAGTTGCTCGATCGACGGGTTGTACGTCACCCCGATCTGTCCGATCGTGGTCATGTTCGCCAGCAGGATCGGCAGCGTGGGCTTCAGCTGCTCGAGCAGGCGGGAGGTCTCCGCGGCGAACCCCGGGCCATTGGCCAGCACCGATCGGACTTCAGCGTCGTTGTCCGACAACTGTCCGGTGATGCCCGCGAGGCTGCCCGCCCAGGTGCGGGTCGAATCCGTGGTTTGTTCCTGGGCCTCCAGGAACGGGGTGGCGTCGTCGATCAACGCACGGGTTCGGTCGGAAATGGCATTCGCGTCGCGGGTGATCGTCGACGCGGAGTCGAGCAGCGAGCCGAAATCGTAACCGGTGCCGTTGAATGCGTCGAAGGTCTCGTCGAGCAACTGGCTCAGTTTCTCCGACGGGATGGTGTCCATCAGGGCGCTGACCTGATCGAGCATCGGGCCGACCTGCTGCGGAATCGTGGTGTCGGCCATCGCGATGACGGCACCGTCCTCGAGGTACGGCGGCGAGTCGGTGCGGGGTTGGAGGTCCACATACTGCTCACCGACCGCCGACATGCTCAGGACCTTGGCCTGGAGGTCCGCCGGGATCTTCGGCGACCGGTCCAGCGACATCGTGGCCCGGGCCCCGTTTTCGGTCAGCTCCACCGCGGTGACCTTGCCGATTTGCGAGCCGCGGTAGGTCACGTTGCTGAACTGGTAGAGCCCGCCGGTGGCCGGCAGATCCATCTTGACCGTAAGCCGGCCCACCCCCAGCAGCGTGGGCAACTGCATGTACGCGAACAGCATGATCGCCACACCCACGATCGAGGCGATCGTGAAGAGGATCAACTGAGTCCGGACAAGACGCGTGAGCATCAGCCACCCCCGTTAGTCGGTGCGGGCGAACCAGGTTCGGTCCCATACGGTCCGGCGAAGATCGGCGCCTGGGAATCCGGTGCCGTCGGCGGCGCGGTGAGGTACACCGGAGCACCGGGCACCTCCAATGGCCGCGGCGGTGTGACCGGCAGGATCGGACCGACCTCGGCGAACGCCGGCGGCGGCGGACCCTGCGGGGCGAACTCACCGGCGGGGGCCGGCGGGAACGCATCCGGCGGCGGCGGGTTCACCCCGGTCTTGAGCGGATCGTAGGTGTAGTTCATGTAGTAGGGATCGCCCGGCGCCGGTACCAACTGCGCATCGGTGTCTTCCCACCGGGTCCCGAGCATCAGGGTGCGCTTCAGCCGCGGGATGGTGATGTCCACGGTCGCGAACAGGTTGTAGTAGTCGCCGCGGATACCGCGGTCCATGAAACTCTGGGTATAGGGGAAGGTCGGGGCGTAGCCCAGCACCTCACCGAGGTCGGGGCCGATATCGGCGAGCGCCTTGATGGTTGGCTCCAGGTTCTTCAGGTTCTGGACGAGATCGGCCTGGGAATCGTTGACCAACTGGTTTGTGGTCTCGCTGAATGTGCCGAGCCGCTGCAACGCGGTGGTCAGCCGTGGCCGTTCCTTGATCAGGACATCGAGTGCGGGTGGAATGCGCTCCAGCGCTTGCGAAATGGTGTCACGCTGGTTGGCGAACGTGGACGAAAGTCGATTCAGCGATTCGACCGACGCGACGATGTTGTCGCGCTGGTTGTCGAGCGTGCCGACGAAGGTGTCCAACCGGATCAGCAGATCGCGCACGTCGGTTTCGCGACCGTTGAGCGCCGCACCGAAGTTGTGGATCACCTCGCCGATCTGGCCCAGCCCGCCCCCGTTGACGACCGCGGCCAACGAGGACAGCGTCTGTTCGGTGGACGGGTAGGTCGATGCGTTGTTCACCGGGATGGTCGCACCCTCGGGTAACGCAGCAGCGGCCGACTCCCCGACCGGCGGATTGAGCGCCAGATGCATGGAACCCAGCAGACTGGTCTGCCCGATGGTGGCGACCGCGTTGGAGGGCACCTCGATGCCCGGTTCGACCGAGAACTCGACGTCGGCGTGCCAATCCTTCACGGTCATCTTGCGCACGCTGCCGACGACGACATCGTTGATCATCACGGGCGAATTCGGTTCCAGGGTTGCCACATTCGCAATCTCGACGTGGTAGACCTTCGCCTCCGAGCCGCGCCCCACCGCGCCGGGCAGCGGCAGCGAGTTGACGCCCTGGAAAGCGCAGCCACTGGTGATCAGCGCGACGCAGCAGGCGCTCGCCATCGCCAAGCGCACCGACCTCTTGCCCATCATGATGGCGGCATCCCTTCTGCGGGTAACGGACCGGCAGGCGCCTCGGCCGCCATCGGCGGGCCGGGTGCCGGCCCGGGCGGAGCTCCGGCCGGGTTGAGCATGTCGTCCGCCCGGGACAACATGTTGGGCGGCACCACCGGCGGCGCACCCGGCAGCATCTGCTGGGCACCCGGTGGCGGAACTCCAGGGGCGCGCCCGGTGAAGGGCGCCGGCCCGGGCGGCACGTCTTGCGGGTAGGCCGAGACAGCCGGGGGCGTCGCGGGGGCCTCCGGGGACCCTCCGGAGCCACCGGGCATAAGACTCGGCTCGGAGTACACGATGTTCTTCGGATCCGCCGACGGCATCAGATACGGCGCAATCGGGAACGGCAGATAGTTGAAGTTGATCAGTCGCAGCGCCGGTCCGAAGTACTGCGAACACAGTTTGGCGGTCTCCGGTGCGGTGGTGTTCTCGATCGCGCCGATGGCACCGCAGATGAACTCGACCGGGTTGGAGAAGTTGTTCAGCACGAACTGTCCGACCGCGGTCCCGGCATCCGGGTTGTAGATGTTGTAGCCGTTGGCGAACGCGTTGGGCGCCACGTGCAGGATGTTCTCCAGATCGGTCTTGTGGTCGACCAGATTCTGCGTGACGTTCGACAACCGCTCGACCTGCTCGGAGGTCTGATCGCGGCTTCCCGCGACGAACCGCTGCACCTCCACCACGGCGACCGACAAGTTGGTCAACGCCGCATCCAAGTCCGAGCGGCTGCCGTCGACCACGCTGGTGAGAGTCGCCAACCGGTTCTGGAACGCCACCACCTGCTGGTTGCTGTTCTTCAGAGCCGTCATGAAGGTCTGCAGATTGCTGATGATGTCCACAATGTCGCCGCTGCCCTCGGCGAGGATCCGGGACACCCCGGAAAGCTGAGTGATGGTCTCCCGCAGCTTCGCACCGTTGCCATCCATGGCGTTCGCGGCGCTTTCGATGAAGCGGGACACCGAGGTGCCGTCGACACCGCTCTGCGGGCCCAGTTCGGTGGACAGCCGCATCAGCTGAGTCTTGACCTCGTCCCACTCCACCGGCACCGCGGTGTTCTCCACCGGGATCACGGTGTTGTCCGGCATCGTCGGACCGCTGTCGCGATACGCCGGGGCCAACTGCACATAACGCGCGGCCACCAGGTTCTGCGCCACGATCACGGCTTTGGCGTCCGCGGGAATGGGCACGCCGCGATCGACGTCGAGCACCACTCGGACCTGGGTGCCCTCGGGCTTGATCTCCTTGATCGTCCCGACCGCGACGCCCGACACCCGCACCTCGTCGCCGGGGTAGATGCCGGTCGCCGAAGCGAAGAGCGCCTCGATGGTCTTGGCGCCGAAGAACTGCTGGCGCACCAGATATCCCGCACCGACCACCAGGACCGCGGCCAGTGCGACCGCCAGGCCGCTGACCCAACGCTTGCGGTTCATCAGCGCGAACCTCCAGGGATCCCGTTGTACGGCAGTGGCAACTCGGCACGCGGACCGGCGGCGTCCGCCGGCTGACCGGCGTTGACACCACGGCGGAAGCCGAATGCGTAGTCGATGAAGGGCTGCAACAACTGCGCCGGTTGCAGGTTCGGCACATAGGCGTTGTAGTACGGGCCGTTGGCCAGGGTTTCACCCTGTGTCACCTGGAATTTCGCGATACCCGGCAATGCCTTGCCGATGTTGTCGGCGTTCTTCTCCAGCATTGCGGTCACGGTGTTCAACCGCTCCAGGGTGGGCGCCAGTTCCGCCTCGTTGTCGGCCACCAGGCCGGTCAGCTGCTGGGACACCGCCGAGGTGTTGGCCAGCAGGTCCACGATCGCCTCTCGCCGATCGTTCAACACGCCCAGCAGGTCATTGGCGTTGAGGATCAACATGTTCAACTGCTGGCTCCGTTCCCCCAGCACGGTGGTGACCTCACTGGCGCCCTTGAGCAGATCGGCCAAATTCTCGTTGCGGCTGTTGATCGATCGAGATAGCCGAGACAACCCGTCGAAGGTGGGTCCGATCTGCGGCGCGAGCTGGTCGATGGTCGCCGAGAGGGTGTCCAGTGACTGGTTCAGCGACTCGGTGTCGGTGCCCTTGGTGTTCGTCGCCAGCTCGCCGACCGCATCGGTCAACGAATAGGGCGACGAGGTCCGGGTCACCGGGATGACGTCACCCGCACGCAGCTTTCCGCTGCCCTCGGACTCCAGCGTCAGCACCCGTTCGCCGAGCAGCGAGCCGGTACGGATGTGTGCCGTGGTCTGCGAGCCCAGCGGGTGCTTACCGGCCACGGTGAACGTCACCAGCGCATCGCCGTTATCCAGTTCGACGCTGGAGACCGAGCCGACCTTGATGCCGGACATCGTCACGTCGTTGCCGACGATGATGCCGCCGGCCTCGGCGAACAACGCCTGGTGGCGCACCGAGGTGGCCCACTGCATGATGCGCTCGGGCTGGAGTCCGACGGCGATCACGAGAACGATCAGCGCGGCGCCGATGAAGCCCGCTCGGATCAGGTTTGATTCACGGTATTTGAGCATCAGGGCTCTGCGCACCTCCCGCTTAGTTGTTTCATCATCGGGAAGACCGCGGTCCGCCCCTGGAGGTCGGTGACACGCCAGGACAGTCCGCAGATGTAATACATGATCCAGCTGCCGTAGGCCCCGAGCCGACGCAGCTTCTTGTAGTTCTCCGGCATCTTCTGCAGTGCCGCATCCAGATTGGGCGCACCTTCGACCAGCAGCGGCGCGAGGGTGTTGAGCTGATCTACCGTGCCGGCCAACGGGGGCCGGGCCTCGGCCAGCAGGCTCGCAATCGACGCCGTGCCGTTGTCCAGCGCCGTGATGGCCTCGCCGATCGGGTCGCGATCCTCCGACAGGCCGCTTATCAGCTGCTCGAGCCGATCGATGCTGCCGGAGAACTTGTCCCCGTCCTTGGCCAACGTGTTGACCAAAGTGTCGAGGTTTTCGATCAGCTGCTCGACCACGTGGTTGTTGTCCGCCAACGTCGTCGAGAACGACGAGGTCTTGCTCAGCAGCGATTCCAACGTTCCGCCCTGGCCTTGCAGGACCTGTACCAGCGAGGACGTCAGCGCATTGACATCCTGGGGATTGAGCCCCTGGATGACGGGCCGCAGGCCGCCGAGCAGCAGGTCCAGGTCGAGGGCGGACTGCGTCCGCTCCTCCGGAATCTGCGATCCCGCGGGCAGGATCTTGGTGGAGCCCGGGCTGTCCAGGAGTTCCATGTACCGGTCGCCGACCAGGTTCAGGTAGCGCACGGCGGCCTTGGTTCCGGTGGTCAGTTTGATGCCGTGCTCCGCACTGAACTTCACCAGCACCGTGCGGTCCGGCTGCAGCGACACCGAATCGACCGTTCCGATCCGAACCCCTGCGACCCGCACCGAGTCCCCACCCTCCAACCGGGAGGCATCGCTGAACACCGCCGAGTACTTCGAGGTGGAACCGCCCCGATACTCACCGAACGCCATGAACAGGAATCCGGTGAGCAGCACCATGATGGTGGCGAAGATCCCGAACTTGACGAGTGTGCTTGTGGTACGCGTCATCCCGGCTGTCCGATCTGTGCGGTATTGCGGGGCGGCCCCTCCAACGGTCCGAACAGCAACTGCTTGAGACCGTCGGAGTTGAGCAGGATGCCCTGATTGCCGTACTGCCACGGGTTGGAGTTGGTGTCGGTGACCAAGTACTTGGCCTTGTTGCCAAAGCCGATGTCCGGCAGGCCCATGCACTGTGGGCCGCCCTTGGCCGCGACCTTGGGCAGGCTCGACGGGTAGCGGTAGCGCTCGATGTGCAGAGTGAACGCCACGTTGACCGCGATACCCGGGTCCTGTGCCGGCGGCTGCTTGGCAAGAACCGCCATGCCGGACAGCGCGCAATTGAGTCCGGGCGCGTACTCGTTGAGCAGATCGGTGGTCGGGACCAGCAGTCGCAGGGTCTCGCTCAGCGCGGCGCGGTTGCTACCGATGACATCGTTTCCGACGTCGGCCAATCCCGTCATGCCGACCAGGAAGGCGTCCAGATTGTCCTGCTCGTCGACGATGCTGTCGCTGATCCGGATCGTGTTCTCCACGGTGCGCATCAGATCCGGTGCCGCGTCGGCGTAGGCGTCGGCCACCGCGGCGGTGGCTTCGGTGTCCCGGGCCAGGCTCGGCAGGCTCGGTTCCAGTTTCTCCAACAGGGCCTCGAAATCGCTGAGGGTCCGGCCCATCTTCTCGCCGCGACCGCCGAATGCGGCCGACATGGCGCCCAGGGTCTCGTTCAGCTTGACCGGATCGATCTGGTCCAGCACCCGCGTCAGCTGTTGGAAGACCGTGTTGATCTCCACGGTGACGTGATCACCCTTGAGTACCTGTCCGGCGTACATCTTTTCCGCCGCCGGGTCTTTCGGCGGCACCAGGTTGACGAACTTGGCCCCGAACACCGTGGTGGACTCGATGTCGGCGGTGACGTTGGACGGGATCAGTCGCAATTGGCCCGGATCCATCGCCAGGTGCAGGGTCGCCATCCCGTCTGCGCCGGATTCGATCGACGCCACCGTGCCGACCTGGACGCCGTTCATCTTCACCTTGGCGTCCGGGTTCATCACCAGTCCGGCGCGATCCGAAATCAGGGTCACCGGAACGGTTTTGGTGAAGCTACCCTGGAACAGGCCTACCGCGAGGGCGACGACGCCCAGGATCGCGGCTACCGCCACCGCACCCGCTACGGGCCGGCGCCAGGCGCGACCGCGTCGGAGATTGTCTGTCACTGTTCTTCTTCCCGCATTCTGCTGTCCGCTATCCGCTGAGGTTGAAGTTGCCGTTGGAGCCGTAGATGGACAGGGAGACCAGCAGGGTCACCGAGACGACGGCGACCAGTGAGGTGCGTACCGCGTTACCGACCGCGGCCCCGACCCCGGCCGGCCCGCCGGCGGCGAAATAGCCAAAATAGGTGTGGATCAACAGGATCGTGATCGCCATCAGGATCGCCTGCAAAAACGACCACAACAGGTCGATCGGATTCAAAAACGTATAGAAGTAGTGGTCGTAGAGGCCACCGGACTGCCCCAACAACACCACCGTGGTGAACTGCGCGGCCACAAACGACATGATCACCGCGATCGCATACAGCGGCGTGATCGCCGTCATCCCCGCGATGATCCGCGTCGAGACCAGATACTCCACCGGCGGAATCCCCATCGACTCCAGCGCGTCGATCTCCTCGTTGATCCGCATCGCCCCCAACTGCGCCGTCACCCCCGCCCCGAACGTGGCGGCCAACCCGATACCGGCCACGATCGGCGCCGCGATACGCACGTTGATGAACGCCGACAAGAACCCCGTCAACGCCTCGATACCGATATTGCCCAACGACGAATAACCCTGGATCGCCAACACCCCACCGGTGGCCAACGTCAAGAACCCGACGATCACCACGGTGCCGCCGATCATCGCCAGCGTGCCCGCACCCATCGAAATCTCGGCGATCAACCGGATGATCTCCTTGCGGAACCGCACCATCGCCGGCGGCACCCCAGCCAGGGCACGACCATAGAACAAGATGTGATCGCCGATCCCGGAAAAGAAGTCCACCGGCCGGCCCGCCTGGCCGACCAGCCGCGGAAAGCGTTGCCGCAACAGCGTTGAAGTACCCATGGCGCCCGCCCTACCCGTTCGTCATCTGAATGCCGATGGCCGTGACAATCACGTTGATCACGAACAACGCCATGAACGCGTACACCACCGTCTCGTTGACCGCATTACCGACCGCCTTGGCCCCACCGCCAGTGATCGTCAACCCCCGATAACAGGCCACCAACCCCGCGATCAGACCGAACAACGCCGCCTTGACACACGAGATGATCACCTCCGGAACCCCGGTCAACAGCGTGATCCCAGCCGCGAACGCACCCGGATTCACATCCTGAATGAACACCGAAAACACATAACCGCCCAGGATCCCGATGATCACCACCAAGCTGTTCAACAACAGCGCCACCAGACCCGCCGCCAACATCCGCGGCGTCACCAGACGCTGCACCGGATTGATGCCCAGCACCTCCATCGCGTCGATCTCCTCACGGATGGTCCGCGACCCCAGATCCGCGCACATCGCCGTCGCACCCGCACCGGCCACGATCAACACCGTCACCATCGGACCCAACTGCGTCACCGCACCGAACGCCGCCCCCGCACCCGAGAGATCCGCCGCCCCCAACTCCCGCAACAAAATGTTCAACGTGAACGACACCAGAACCGTGAACGGAATCGCCACCAACAACGTCGGCGCCAACGACACCCGCGCCACAAACCAGCACTGCTCGATGAACTCGCGCCACTGAAACGGCCGGACAAAAATGAAGCGCACCGCATCGGCCGACATGGCGAACAACCCGCCGATGGCCTGGAAGGCTCCGGAGGCGTTCCGCAACTTCGGGATGCCTACCGTCCAGCGTTCCGGCCCCTTGACCACCTCTTTATTTGCCATGGCGCGGTGCTCCCGATCTTTCGAGGATGTGCGTCAGCCCGATCCGAACGCCGCCGAATTGGTTGATGGCTTCCCCCCGTAGTCGACCGAACAGTTCCACTTCTTGGGCCGTCCCGCTGAAGCCGGGTGCACACCCGGCGGTCTGCCGGCCGCCGCTCGGATTATCCGGTACCAACTCCCCCGCCGTGGTCACTTCGGCCTCCACCGTCTTGTCCGTGTCGAGGGGATTCGCCAAGCCCAGATCTTCATAGCTGATCTGCGTCACCGCCGTGTTGGAATCGAGAACTTCCGCAACAGAACGGCGGCTCAGTGTAACGGTCCGCCTGCCGTGGACCGCTGCCGTGACGAAGCCCGCACTGCGGGCGGCGTAGAGACGCACGTCACAGCCCCAACGGGGCAGGTGCGTACCTACAGCGGTGCGGAGTGACATTGGTGGCTTTCGGTTAGGTGACGGCGCCGGCCGTTTTGAGCTCGATGATGCGGTCCCAGTCCAGACCCAATTCCTGGAGGATGTCGTCGGTCTGTTCGGCGAAGCCCGGCGCCGGGCTGGTGCTCGGTGCGCTGACGTCGAACTGCACCGGGTTGGCCACCAGCTCGAGTTCCCCTGCCTGCACGAGATACTCGTTGGCTCGGACCTGGGCGTCCTGCGCCGCCTGCAGGGTGTCCTGCACGGGAGCCCATGGCCCGGCGAGCGTGGCGAAGCGTTCGCTCCACTCGGTCAGCGTCCGCTTGGCCATCGCCTCGGTGAGGATCGCGGTGGCCGCCTCGGTGTGCTCGGCGATCGACTCCACTGTCGCGAAGCGCGGATCGTCGACCAGGTCGTCGAGTTCCATGTGCCGGCAGACGTCGGCCCAGAACTTGGTGGGCTGCATCATCACGAACGAGATGTAGCGATCGTCGGCCGTGGGGTAGAGCCCGACCAGGGGGTTGATCGGCGAGCCGTGGACGCCGGGCGGAAAGGCCTCCATGCGTTCGCCGAGGTGGTTGGTCAGTGCGACCGTATGCCCCATCGACCACAGTCCACTGCCCAGCAGCGAAACGTCCACGACCGACGGTTCGCCGGTGCGCTCGCGTTTCACCAGTGCCGCGGCGATGCCGCCGGCGAGGTTGGTGCCGGAGATGGTGTCGCCGTAGGCCGGTCCGGGCGGGCCGATCATGCCGGGCATGTCCGGCGGCGTGATGGTGCGCGCGGTGCCGGCCCGGCACCAGAAGGCGGTCATGTCGTAGCCGCCCTTGACGGCTTCCTTGCCGCGCGGTCCCAGCGCGCTGCCGCGCGCGTAGATGATCTTCGGATTGACCGCGCGGATGTCGTCGACGTCGATGCCGAACTTTTGCCGGTGCCCGGGCAGGAAGCTGGTGAGGAACACGTCGGCGCGCTTGGCCAGTTCCAGCAGGACCTCTTTGCCCTCCGGTACCGACATGTCCAGGCCGATGCTGCGCTTACCGCGGTTGGCGTGCTCGATGTTGGGATTCGGGTCGCCCTCGACCCGCAGCAGACCGGTTTGACGCAACCCGCGTTGCGGGTCGCCGGTGACGGCGTGCTCGACCTTGATGACCTCCGCACCCCACTCCCGGAGCACGGCCCCGGCCGACGGCACGAATCCGTACATCGCGACCTCGAGCACGCGGATGCCCTCCAGCGGCGCGCTCAAGCCTGGGCCCCTTGCTCGGCGGCGACCGGTGTGGCGAAGGTCTTGGTTTCCTGGAACTCCGCGAGTCCGGCGGCGCCCATCTCGCGTCCGATGCCGGACTGCTTGTAGCCACCGAACGGCGCGTCCGGGTGAAAGTAGTTGCCCCCGTTGATCGAGAAGGTGCCGGTGCGGATCCTGCGCGCCATCGCCACGGCGCGATCCTGGCCGCCGAAGATGGCCCCGGACAACCCGTAGATGGAGTTGTTGGCGATGCGCACCGCATCATCGTCGTCGTCGTAGGCGATGACCGCGAGCACCGGACCGAACACCTCCTCTTGCGCGATCTCGCTGTCGGGATCGACATTGGCCAGCAGGGTCGGCGTGTAGAAGTACCCGGGCCCCTTCTTCTCACCACCGGTCACGAGCGTCGCGCCGGCCTCGACCGCACGCTTGACCATGCCGTCGACCTTGTCCCGCTGCTTCTCGCTGATCAGCGGGCCCATGTAGGTCTTGGGGTCATTGGGATCGCCGTAGCGGACGTAGCCGAAGTTGGCCTTGACCAACTCCACAATCTCGTCATGTTGCTTGCGCGGCACCAACAGTCGCGACGTCAGCGCACAGCCCTGCCCGGCGTGCGTGACCATCGAGAAGGCGGCGAAGACCACCGCGCTGTTCACGTCGGCGTCGTCGAGGACGATCGCGGCGGATTTGCCGCCGAGTTCCAGGAACACCCGCTTGAGGGTGCCGCTGGCGGCGGCCATGATCGCCCGGCCCGTCTGGGTCGAGCCGGTGAAGGTGACCAGGTCGACGTCCGGGCTGGTCGTGAGGACCGCCCCGACCTCGGGATCGGTCGCCGAGATGACGTTGACGACGCCCGCCGGGATGTCGGTGTGCGCGGCGATCAGTTCCCCCAGGGCGAGGGTGATCAGCGGCGTGTCGGGGGCTGCCTTGAGGACCACGGTGCAGCCGGCGGCCAGCGCGGGTGCGAGCTTGGCCAGCGCCAACTGGTTCGGGTAGTTGTAGGCGATGATCGCCGCGACGACGCCGGCGGCTTCCTTCTCGACCCAACGATGGTGCAGCGCGCCGCGGCTTTCGACGTTGCCCAGATCCTCGGTCAGCTCGGTGTTCTTCAACAGCTCGGCGTAGTAGCGCACGATGTCGACGGGGCCGTCGTACTGCGCGCCGGCCAGCAGGGCCGGGGTGGCGCCGACCTCGTCGGTGGTCAGCTGACCCAGCTCGGCGCGATGCTCGATCAGCGCGCGGTGTAGTTGCTCGAGGCAGTGGATCCGGAACTCGACGTTGGTGGACCAGTCGGTGTTGTCGAAGGCGGCGCGCGCGGCCGCGACGGCGGCCTTGGCGTCCTCGACGCCCGCATCCGGCGCGTAACCCAGGATCTCGCCGGTCGCCGGGTTCAGGCTCGCGTAATTTTTTCCGGCGGCCTTCGCGGACTCGACGAGTTGCCCGTCGATCAGTAGGCGGCGATCGACGGGTGTCGCTCCAGCCTGCCCATTGGCTTGGTCTGAGGTCGCCGTCGCGGGGGATGCCATCAAGCGGCCTTCCTGCTCGTTGATAACTGGATTCTCATCTTCGGCGAATCTTACATCCGCCACGGGAGAACTCAAGCAACTAACCAGGATCGTCGACCCGCTGTCAAGGCAACGCCGAAACCGCCCCCGACGTGCCGAGTTTTGAGACCATTAGTGCAGTAACCTTGCGGGACGAGCGGGCCGGAGAGTAGCGTTCTCACAATCGAAAGGGAGATTCTTTACGACCGCCACCCCAGGCCCCTGCATCACGCAGGCAAACGGGGTGGCCGCGTCTTGTAATCCCCCGGATGACCATCGACCACCAACTGGCTGACAGCAGTACGAAAGGAATCCCGTGGGACGCGTTGCAGGCAAGGTCGCATTCATCACCGGAGCAGCGCGCGGTCAGGGCCGCGCCCACGCGGTGCGGTTGGCCGAAGAGGGCGCCGACATCATCGCCGTGGACCTCTGCGAAGACCTTGAGACCATCGGTTACCCGATGGCGACCCCGGAAGACCTCGAGGAGACCAAGAACCTCGTCGAGAAGACCGGTCAGCGGATCGTCACCGCCAAGGCCGACGTGCGCGAGGCCGCCCAACTGCGCACCGCGTTGGAAGCTGGTCTGTCCGAGTTCGGCAAGCTCGACGTCGTGGTGGCGCAGGCCGGCGTCGCGGGCATGAAGGGCCAGCCGCCGATGCAGGCCTGGACCGACGGCATCAACACCAACCTGATCGGCACCATCAACGCCATCCAGGTGGCGCTGCCCCACCTCACCGAAGGCGCCTCGATCATTGCGACCGCCTCGGCCGCGGCACTGATGGACGCGCACAGTAAGCCCAACCCCGGCAACGACCCCGGCGGCATGGGCTACATGGTGTCCAAGCGCATGATCTCCGAGTACGTGCACTACCTCGCCACCGAGATCGCGGTGCGCGGGATGCGCGCCAACGTGATCCATCCGACCAACTGCAACACCGACATGCTGCAGAGCGAGCCCATGTACCGGTCCTTCCGGCCCGACCTGGAGAACCCGACCCGCGCCGATGCCGAGCCGGTCTTCGGCGTCCAGCAGGCGATGAAGGTCAACTACATCGAGCCCGAGGACATCAGCAATGCGGTGCTGTGGTTGGCGTCGGATGAATCCCGCTACGTCACCGGCATGCAACTGCGCGTCGACGCGGGCGGCTACCTGAAATGGTACGACTACCACGTTTGATTTGATCAGGTTGCAGCACAGCATGATTGGGCGCGAAAGGAATGCACGATGAAGGTTTGGGTAGACCGCGACAAGTGCCAGGGGCACACCCTGTGCGCGATGATCGCGCCCGACTCGTTCGAACTCGACGACGTCGACGGCCATTCATCGGCCGTGAACGAGATAGTCCCGGAAGACCAGCAGGACGCCGTCCGCGAGGCCGCCCAATCCTGTCCGGAACAAGCCATCGTCATCGAATGAGCCCGATCGCACCGTGGAACCATCCGATCGGCCTGAACATCAAGGAGACAACGCCGTGAGTATCGACGATGTCACGACCGACGACCGCAAGAAGAACAGGTACCACTTCGACCGGCACACCCCCGAGTATCGGCTGCAATTCCAAGAGATCACCGAGGAGATGCAGGCCAAGTGTCCGATGGCGTGGACCGACACCCACGGCGGGCATTGGGTGGCCGCGGACAGCGAGCACGTGTTCGAACTCGCCCGCTGCCCCGTGGTGTCCAATCACCACGACATCACCGGGGAGACCCCGTTTCAGGGCATCACCATCCCCAAGGCCAGTCGTGCCACCGTGGTTCGCGGCGGCATCCTGGAGATGGACGAGCCCGAGCACAGCCAGTACCGGGGGGCACTGAACCCCTATCTGTCGCCGGCCGCCATCAAGCGCTGGGAACCGTTCGTCGACGAGATCACCCGTGCGGCGCTCGACGAGCACATCGAATCGGGGCAGATCGACTTCGTCGAGCACCTGGCCAACGTGGTGCCCGCGGTGTTGACGTTGGCGATGATGGGCATCGAGCTGAAGAAGTGGAACGTCTACAGCGAGCCCACCCACGCCTCGGTGTACACCCCCGAGCACGCGCCCGAACGCGAGAAGATCAACGAACAGCATCGCGAAATGGGCATCGACATCATCAACAACATGATGGAGATCCGGGAGAACCCCCGCCCCGGGCTGGTCAATGCCTTGCTGCAGTTACGCATTGACGGCGAGCCCGCACCCGACATGGAGATCCTGGGCAATCTGGGCCTGGTCATCGGCGGCGGCTTCGACACCACGACCGCGCTGACCGCCCACGCCTTGGAGTGGCTCGGCGAGAACCCCGCGGAACGCACCCGGCTCAGCGCGGAACGCGCCACGCTGCTGAACCCGGCGACCGAGGAGTTCCTGCGGTTCTTCACCCCGGCCCCCGGCGATGGACGCACCTTCTCCGATGATGTCGAGGTGCTGGGTCAGCAGTTCAAACAGTACGAGCGACTGTGGCTGTCCTGGGCGATGGCCAACCGCGACCCCGCGGTGTTCGAAAAGCCCAACGAGCTGATCATGGACCGGAAGGGCAACCGCCACTTCAGCTTCGGCATCGGCGTGCACCGCTGTGTGGGGTCCAACGTGGCCCGCACCGTGTTCAAGTCGATGCTCACCGCGGTGCTGGACCGGATGCCGGACTACGTCTGCGACCCCGAGGGCGCGGTGCACTACGAAACCATCGGCGTCATCCAGGGCATGCGGAACCTGCCTGCCACGTTCACCCCCAGCAAGCCGCTGGGTCCGGGTCTGGACGAGACCCTGGAGAATCTGCAGCGCATCTGCAACGAGCAGGAGCTGGCCCGGCCGATCACCGAGCGCAAGGAAGCCGCGGTCATCGACTGGCCCTGAGGCGATTTGGGCGCGGTTTCCCTGGGTCAGCACCGGGAAACCGCGCCGAAATCGCTAGAGGCCGAGGCCGCGCGCGATGATGTTGCGCTGGATCTCGGAGGTGCCGCCGGCGATGGTCCCGGCGAAGCTGCGGAAGTAGCGCTCGATCCAGCCGGCCGAGAGGTAGTCGAGGTCATAGGGTTGATACGCCGATGTGCTGGCGGGGTGGCGCAGTCCGTCCACCCCGGCCGCCGACAACGCATGTTCGGTGGCATCGCGTTCCGCCTCGGACCCAAGCACCTTGAGCACCGAGATGGTGGTCATGTCCTCGTCACCGCGGGACGCCCTGGCGATCGCCGCCGACCCCAGCAGCCGCAGCGCGGTGTAGTCCATCAGCAGCGTGGCGTAGCGGTCCCGGCCCAGCACATCGGTGGGCCGGAAGTCCTCGACGAGGTTGTGCAACCGATCCGCGTACTGCATCCACATCATCGTGCGTTCGTGGCCCAGCGCTCCGTTGGCGACCCGCCAGCCGCCGTTGAGCGGACCGATCAGGTTCTCGCTCGGCACCCGCACGTCGGTGAAGAACACCTCGTTGAAGTCGAGGTCGTCGTGATGGCACACCGTCGGGAACGGCCGGCGTACCAAGCCGGGACTGTCGGTGGGGATCATCAGTACCGACAGGCCCTTGTGCTTGGGCACGTCGGGATCGGTGCGCACGAACGTCAGCAGCACGTCGGCGTCGTGCGCTCCCGACGTCCACACCTTCTGCCCGTTGACCACGAACGAGTCGCCGTCGCGCACGGCCTTGGTGCGCAGCGATGCCAGGTCCGACCCCGCACCGGGTTCGCTCATCCCCACCGACGCCGTCATCTCGGCGCGCAGGATCGGCACCGCCCACTTCTGCTTCTGCTCCTCGGTACCGAACGTGAGGATGGAGGCCGCGACGATGCCGACGCCCTGCGGGTTGAAGCTGTGGTAGATCCGGCGCTTCGACAACTCTTCGCGATGCGCGTACTGCTGCACGACGCTGGCGTTGCGGCCGCCGAACTCGGGGGGATTTCCGGGCAGCAGCCAGCCGTGCTCGAACTGCAACCGCTGCCACCGGCGGGCCCACTCCGGAATGTGCGAACACGTCTGCGACCGTTCGGCGGTCTCGCTCTCCGGCGGCAGATGCTCGTCGAGAAACGCGACGAACTCAGCCCGGAACCGCTCGACGTCGGCATCAAATTCGAGTTGCACAGTTCTCCTCTGCCTTCTGCGCTAGATATAGGCGACCAAGTCGTGGTTTCATTGGAGAATAGCATTCTAGTATCCTGGAATCGAAGTCTCACAGCCTCCGGCGGCGCCCAGCCCGGCACCGCCGAACGCGAGGTCAGCCTGTGAGAATTCCATTCTTGCTCTCGAAGAACGGGGTTGTACTATGAGTCACATGGCCGACCGTGGACGGATGTCATGATCGAAATCAAAAGCGGCGACGAGACAGTGCAGACGCCGGTCATCGACGCGAGCGTGCACATCTTCGTCGAGTCGAACAAGGACCTGCGGCAGAACTTCATGCACGAGCCGTTCCGCAGCCGCGGCTTCCCCGACTACGAGATGGACTGGTACGGCGCCCCCGGCGGGGAGTACGCCAAGGGCACCAAGGGCCCCGACGGGCAATACCCCGGATCCGATGTCGACGTGGTCGCCAAGCACCTGTTCACCGACCGCGGGGTGGACATCGCCGTGCTGCACCCGATGACGCGCGGCATCATGCCCGACCGCCATCTGGGCACCGCGATCGCCTCGGCGCACAACGACATGATGGTGTCGCGCTGGCTCGAACACGACGAGTTCGGTGAGCGCTTCCGCGGCACGATCCGGGTCGACCCCGACGACATCAGCGGCGCGTTGCGCGAGATCGACAAGTACAAGGACCATCCGCGGGTGGTCCAGATCGGCATCCCGCTGCAGTCGCGCGAACTCTACGGCAAGCCGCAGTTCTGGCCGCTGTGGGAGGCCGCGGTCAGCGCGGGCCTGCCGGTCGCCGCGCACATCGAGGTCGGCGCCGGAATCGCCTTCCCGCCAACGCCTTCGGGCAAGGCCCGCACCTACGAGCAGTACCTGTCGTTCATGTCGCTGAACTACATCTATCACCTGCTGAACATGATCGCCGAGGGCGTGTTCGAAAAGTTCGACGGCCTCAAGTTCGTCTGGGCCGACGGCGCCGGCGACATGCTGACGCCGTTCATGTGGCGGATGGACTGTTTCGGCCGGCCGCATCTGGAGCAGACGCCGTGGGCACCGAAGATGCCCAGCGACTACCTGCCCGGGCACGTCTACTTCGTCCAGGGCGCCTTCGACGGACCCGGCGATGTGGAGTTCGCCGGCGAATGGTTCGGCTTCACCGGCAAGCAGAACATGACGATGTTCGGCTCCAGCTACCCGCACTGGAACCTCGCCGAACTCAAGGTGCCCAGCGCGTTCAGCGCCGAGCAACGGGACAACTTCTGCTGGCGCAATGCCGCTGAGCTCTACGGCATCAACGTCCCAGCCGTCCCGGCCGGCCTGATCGCCCAGTAAGGAAAGAGACATCTCATGACAATCACGGGACCAGACATCGCGGCCACCCGCGCCACCGAACGGACCACCCCGGTCGAGCGTGTGCCGGTGCGCTGCGTGGACTCCGACGTGCATCCGATGCCCCGCCGCGGCGAGATGATCGACTACATCCCCGAACCGTGGCGCAGCAAGTACTTCAAGAGCCACCGGGTCGGCGAGTCCATCTTCTACGACGCGCCCGACTACGCGCACTCCTATGCCATGCGCGTGGACGCCTTCCCGCCCGACGGCGAATTCGCGTGCAGCGATCCGGATCTGGCCCTCAAACAGCTGATCCTCGATGCCGGCTCCGACATCGCGATTCTGGAGCCGACGCACGGCGAGATGCGGCTGCCGGAGGCCACCTCGGCGTTCTGCACCGCCACCAACCTGTGGCTGGCCAACCACTGGCTCGACCCCCACAACAACTGGCACGAACGCTGGCGCGGATCGATCTGCGTGGCCATCGAGGACCCGAAGGGTGCGGTCGCCGAGATCGAGAAGTGGGCCGAGCACCCCTACATGGTTCAGGTGTTGATCAAGGCGGAACCGCGCCCTTCGTGGGGTGACCCGATGTACGACCCGGTGTGGGCCGCAGCCACCAAACACGACATCACCGTGTCGTGCCACCTGTCCCGCGGTCAGTTCGAGACGCTGCCGATCCCGCCGGTCGGTTTTCCGAGCTACAACCACGACTTCATGGTCAGCTACTCGCTGCTGGCGGCCAATCAGGTGATGAGCCTGATCTTCGACGGCGTCTTCGACCGCTTCCCGACCCTGCGGATCGTGTTCGTCGAACACGCCTTCACCTGGATCCTGCCGCTGATGTGGCGCATGGACGCCATCTATGAGGCCCGCAAACAGTGGCTGGACATCAAGCGCAAACCCAGCGAATACGTCAAGGACCACATCAAATTCACCACCCAACCGCTGGACTACCCGGAAGACAAGACCGAGCTGACCCGCGCGTTCGAGTGGATGGAATGCGAAAAGATCCTGCTGTACTCCAGTGACTACCCGCACTGGACCTTCGATGACCCCCGCTGGCTGGTCAAACACCTCCCCGAACACGCCCGCGACGCCATCATGTTCCGCAACGGCATCGAAACCTACAAGCTCCCCGACACCGTCCCGGCCCTCGAGGGCCAGACTCGAGTGTTCTGACGCCATGGCCGAAAGCGCACCAGAAGCCAAACCCCAGGCGAAACTGGATCCCAAGACCCCGCGACTCGCCCAGGGACGCGAGCATGTCGTCGCGACGGTCGACGAAATCCCTTCCGGCACGCACAAGCTCGTTCCCATCGGGCGGCACGGCGTCGGGGTGTACAACGTCAACGGAACGTTCTACGCGATCGCCAACTACTGCCCCCACGAGGGCGGACCGCTGTGCTCGGGCCGCGCGCGCGGCCGCAACATCGTCGATGAGAACGCCCCCGGTGACTCGGTGATGGTCCGCGACTTGGAGTTCATCTATTGCCCTTGGCACCAATGGGGTTTCGAACTCGCCACCGGCACCACCGCGGTCAAACCGGAGTGGAGCATCCGCACCTATCCCGTCCGAGTCGTCGGCAACGACGTGCTCGTACAAGCCTAAGGACACCTGAGAACACTCATGTCTACCAGCACTGTGCTCAACGCGGACGAAGACGTCATCGAGGTCAACGGCGGCGCCGTCGTATACGAGATCCTGGGCAACGAAGGCGATTTCATCGCCATGACCCCCGGCGGGCGGTTCAGCAAGGACATCCCCGGGCTCCGACCGCTGGCCGAGGCACTGGTCGAGGGTGGTTACCGGGTTCTGCTGTGGGACCGGCCCAACTGCGGCAAGTCCGAGGTGCAATTCTACGGACAGAGCGAATCCCACATGCGCGCCGACACGTTGGCGCAGTTGATCACCAAGCTCGACATCGGTCCGTGCATCATCGCCGGCGGGTCCGGCGGGGCCCGGGATTCGATGCTGACCACCATGCTCTACCCCGAGTTGGTCCGAAAGCTCGTGGTGTGGAACATCGTCGGCGGGGTGTACGGCTCATTCGTGCTCGGCGGTCACTACGTTGTCCCGAGCATCCTGGCGGTGCGCGGTCTGGGCATCGAGGGCCTGCTGAAGGTGCCGGAATGGCGCGAGCGCATCGCGCAGAACCCCGCCAACGAACAGCGGTTGCGGGCGCTGGATCCCGACGCGTTCCTCAAAGTGATGCTGCGCTGGCTCAATGCCTATGTTCCCAAGCCGGGCCAGACCATCCCGGGCGTGACCGACGACATGTTCGACAACATCACCGTGCCGACGCTGATCATCCGGGGCGGGGAGAACGATTGGGACCATCCGAAGCGCACGGCAATGGAAGTCCACTGCCTGATCAAGGGTTCCCAACTGATCGACCCGCCGTGGCCCGAGGACGCCTGGGAACGCGCCGGGGAGCAGATGGCCCGGAGCGGCGGCAAGGACTTCTGCCTGTTCGACACCTGGGTACAGGCGGCACCGGCGATCCTGGATTTCCTGGAACAGGCATGAGCGCCGCGGTGCCGTCAAACCGTGCGGATGCGTACGTCGCAGTTCAGCGACGCCTCCAGTGCGGTGTGAATCCTGCTCTCCGGCACCCGCTCCAGATCGGTCTTGCGCAGGGTCACCTCCACGATGTCCCAGCCGTCGCCGCTCGGAGTGCGTTCGATCTCCCCGGTCAGTCCGAACCCGGCGAGCACACCCCGGGCATCCGCGTCCGTGCCGTGGCTGACATACGTCAGCACGCCGGGCACCGGATGGGCGCCGAGCTCACCGAACGTCTTGGTGCACAACGCGATGGCCGCATCCTGCAGCTGCGCCGGATCCGCTCCGGTCATCAGCAACTCGACTTCCCGGCGGCTGGGTGGCAACGCCCCGAGGTTGTTCTCGATCAACTCGGCGCCGGCCCGTACCGCAAGCTCCGCCAACGCCACCATTCCGGCATCCAATTGTGCCGCGGTCAATGCCCCATCGGGGTCGACCCGCACTCGCACCACAGCGGTTCGCATGCCCCCGAGACTAGCCAGCTTCGACCGCCGTCAGCTCACCCCCCGGTCCGCAGGAGTCAACCATGAACACGACCGACGCAGTGTCCGCCGGTTTCACCGTCGGCGTCTGGCCCGGCACCGCCCCGCGACTGCTCACCCCCCGCACCGGAGTCGAGGATTACGCGCAGTACCGCGCCGGCGGCGGCTATGCGGCGCTCGACGATGCCGCGGCCCTGCTCGACGAGGTTCGGGCGGCCGGCATTCGGGGCCGAGGCGGTGCCGCCTTCCCGCTCGCGGTGAAGCTGCGGACCGTACGCGCGGCCGCGGTCGCGGGGCGCGACACCGTGCTGGTCGCCAACGGCGAGGAGGGCGAGCCGGCCTCGGTCAAGGACCGCTGGCTGCTGCGCCACCGGCCGCATCTGGTGCTCGACGGTGCCCGGCTGGCCGCCCTTGTGGTCGGCGCCAAGCACGCCCACGTCTACGTCTCCGATCCGGCGGCGGCCCAGGCGATCGACACCGCACTGCGCGAGGTGCAGGACGCTGCCGACCATCCGCTGGGCGGGCTCACCGTCAGCCTTCGGGTGGTGGCGCCGGGCTATGTCGCCGGCGAGGAAACCGCCGCCGTGCATGCGATCAACGGCGGTCCGGCCAAGCCCACCGACAAGCCGCCGCGCCCCTTCGAAGCGGGTGTCGGCGGACTGCCCACGATCGTCAGCAACGTCGAAACACTGGCCAATCTGCCATTTGTGCAGCGGCACGGCGCGGGTAGCTACCGTGAGGCCGGCACCGAGGCTTCCCCGGGCACCTTCCTGGCGACCATCACCGGCGGCGGCCGTCCCGCCGGCCTCTACGAACTCCCGCATGGTGTGCGGCTTTCCGAAGTCCTTGTCCTGCACGGGATTGCGCCCGAATCCGTCCGCGGCGCCCTGATGGGCGGCTACTTCGCCGGCCTGTTGGGGGCCGACGTCGTCGACGCGAACCTGGACCACGAGACGCTGCGCGGGTTGGGCAGCGGCCTCGGCTGCGGCGCGGTCTCGATCCTCACCGACGAGTGCCCGGTCGCGGTCGCGGCCGCGGTGCTGGCGTACTTCGATCGCGAGAACGCCGGGCAGTGCGGTTCCTGCTTCAACGGGACCGCGGCCATGGCGGCGGCGGCGGGCGCCCTGCGCGATGGCGTGGCGACCGAGGACGACGTCGCCCGGCTGCGCCGGTGGTCGGTGGTGCTGCGCGGGCGCGGTGCGTGCGGCACGCTGGACGCGGCCACCAACATCGCGGCCAGCCTGCTCGAGCAGTTCCCCGATACCGTCGAACAGCACCTCGGCGATGGCTGTACCGTCTGTGACGCAGGTGTTTTCACCGCGCAGCGGCCCTATCAGGTAGAGGTAGCGGAGGCGCCGCAGTGACCGACAAGAGGACGATCGAGAACATGCGGATCAAACTGGACCGCACGATGTGCGACGGATTCGGAATCTGCGCCAAGCATGCGCCGGAATACTTCTCGCTCGACGACTGGGGTTACGCCGTGCTCGTGGGCGACGGGAATGTGCCCGAACAAGACCGCGATGCGGTCATGCGGGCGCTGCTGGACTGCCCGGTGCACGCGATCATGGAGATCAGCGAGCGCCGCCCCGAACCGCCGCCGCCGCCACCACCCACCGACGAAGATCCGGCCGCGCGCCTCAACGTCGACGACAACGAAGCAGAATGGGGATTCACCCGATGAGTTCATCCGACGCGCCCACCCGGCTGCCGCTCCCCCAGCTCACGCTGGACAACGAATTCTTCTGGACCGCAGGCGCCGACGGAGTGCTGCGCATCTGTGAATGCGGCGACTGCAACGCGCTGATCCACCCGCCGCAGCCGGTGTGCCGCTACTGCCGCAGCCACAACATGGGTGTGCGGGAGGTGTCCGGGCGCGCGGTACTGGCCGGCTTCACCGTCAACCACCGCTTCAGCCTGCCGGGCCTGCCCGCCCCGTACGTGGTGGCGCAGGTCGCGCTCGAGGAGGACCCGCGGGTCCGGCTCACCACCAACATCCTGGTCGACATCGATCTCGACGGTGGCGACGGCAGCGGAGTGGTGGACCTGGAACTGGGTCAGATCGTCCAGGTGGAATTCGAGAAGGCCGACGACGTCTACCTGCCGCTGTTCCGCCCCGTCACTCCCAAGGAGACCGGCGCGCTGCCGACGGATGAGATTGCCCCGGAAGACTTTTCCAAGCACGTCCGACCGATGGCGCGGCAGGAGAAGTTCGAGGACAAGGCCGCGATCACCGGGATCGGGGCCTCCCGCATGGGCCGCCGGCTGATGGTCCCGCCGCTGTCGCTGACGATCGAGGCCTGCGAGGCGGCGATCGCCGACGCCGGGCTGACAATGGCCGACATCGACGGGTTGTCCACCTATCCGGGCCTGGACGTGGCCGGAATGGGCGAAGGCGGGGTCAGCGCACTCGAGGGTGCCCTCGGCATTCAGCCGACATGGATCAACGGCGGCATGGACACCTTCGGCCCGGGCGGCTCGGTGATCGCCGCGGTGATGGCCGTCGCCACCGGGATGGCGCGGCACGTGTTGTGTTTCCGCACGCTGTGGGAGGCGACGTTCAGCCAACTCCTCAAGGAGGGCAAGGCTGCTCCGCCGGGCGGCATGCGGACCACCAACTGGCAGGCGCCGTTCGGCGCCACGTCGGCCGCGCATACGCTCGCGCTCAACGCGCAGCGGCACTTCCACCGTTACGGCACCACCCGGGAAACCCTGGGCTGGATCGCGCTGAATCAGCGCGCCAACGCCGCACTGAACCCCACCGCGATCTACCGCGACCCGATGACGATGGCGGACTACCTGTCGGCGCGGCTGATCACGACGCCGTTCGGCCTGTATGACTGCGATGTCCCGTGCGACGGTGCGGTGGCGGTGATCGTCTCGGCGGTCGACACGGCCGCGGATCTGGCCAAACCGCCGGTGTACTTCGAAGCGGTCGGCACCCAGATCATCGAGCGCACCGACTGGGACCAGACCACCCTGACCCACGAACCGCAGGTGCTGGGTCAGTCGGCGCACCTGTGGACGCGCACGTCGCTGCGGCCCGACGATGTCGATGTCGCCGAGCTGTACGACGGTTTCAGCTTCAACTGCCTGTCGTGGCTGGAGGCGCTGGGCTTCTGCGGTATCGGCGAGGCCAAGGACTTCCTCGACGGCGGAGCGAACATTGCCCGCGACGGCGTGATCCCGCTGAACACGCACGGCGGGCAGCTCTCGCACGGCCGCACGCACGGCATGGGCCTGCTCCACGAGGCGGTCACGCAGCTGCGCGGCGAGGGCGGCGACCGGCAGGTCGCCGACGCACGGGTAGCGGTGGTCAGCAGCGGCGGCCTGACCCCGAGCGGAGTGATGCTGCTCCGGGCCGACGCGTGAGCGACGCAGCCGCTGAGGGACGAAGCGGCGGAGGAGTCACGCAATGGAACCACGCGTGAGCGAAAACGGTACGCCGACACCGCGGGTCGTCCTGGTCGACGGGGTGCCGATGTCCGGCCTGCTGGCGGTGCCGGCGGCCGGCGTCGCCCCGCTCGCGGTGGTCGTCGCCATCCACGGGGGCGCCACCACGGGCGCCTACTTCGACTGTCCGGGCCACCCGCATCTTTCGCTGCTGCGCCTCGGCGCCCGGCTCGGATTCACCGTGATCGCCCTGGATCGGCCCGGCTTCGGCAGCTCCGCGCTGTACGCCGAGGAGTTCACCGACCCGGCCCGCCGCACCGAAATGGCCTACGCGGCCATCGATGCCATCCTCGGCGACCGCGACCGCGGTGCCGGATTGTTCGTCCTGGCCCATTCCAACGGCACCGAATTGGCGCTGCGGCTGGCCGCTGATCCGAACCGCGCCGATGACCTGCTGGGAATCGAGATCTCCGGCACCGGACTGCGCCAGCAGGAGGCCGCGGCCGCGGTGCTCTCGACGGCGTCGATCACCAACGTGCCAACCGGTCTGCGCGAACTGCTGTGGGAGCCCGCGCAGATGTATCCCGACGGCATCGCGGGTGCCGTGCGGGTCAAAGCCGGCCCCATCTCACCGGGCTACGAGGCCGGCCTGGTGTCGAGCTGGGCCTCGGTGATCACCGAACTGGCTGCGCGCGTGCGGGTCCCGGTGCGCTACGCACTGGCGGAGTTCGAACGGGTGTGGTCGGTTGATGACGCGGCGGTCCAGACCGTGGTGGGTCTGTTCGCCGCGGCGCCGCAGGTGCGGACCGCGACGAAGATCCACGGCGGGCACAACCTGAGTTTGGGCCACACCGCGGCCGCATATCACTTGAGTGCGTTGTCATTTGCCGAAGAGTGCCGGGTCCGCAGCACGTTGCGAGCCCGAGCCACAACCGATTTCTCGATGGAGGGCACATAATGCGAGTCGGATTCATTGGACTGGGAAGCCAGGGCGGTCCGATGGCACGTGCCATCGTCGAGGCCGGCGTACCGACGACGCTGTGGGCGCGCCGCGCGGCATCGCTGGAACCCTACGCCGACACCGCCGCGAAGGTTGCGGGCACGCCGGCAGAATTGGCCGCCGACTGCGACATCGTCTGCCTGTGTGTGGTCGGCGACGACGATGTGCGCGAACTGTGCGAGGGCGAGGGCGGCCTGCTGGCCGCCATGAAGCCCGGTGGCGTCATCGTTATCCACAGCACCGTGCACCCGAACACGTGCCGCGAGTTGGCGGAAAAGGCTGCCGCCAAGCAGGTCTCGGTACTGGATGCACCGGTCAGCGGCGGCGGCCCCGCCGTCGAGGCCAAACAACTGCTGGTGATGGTCGGCGGCACGGAGGCCGACCTCGAGAAGTGCCGCCCGGTGTTCGAAACCTACGCCGACCCAATTGTGCACCTTGGTCCGCTCGGCGCCGGACAGGTCAGCAAGATCCTGAACAACCTGCTGTTCAGCGCGAACCTGGGCACCACCATGAGCCTGCTGGAACTCGGCGAGGAACTGGGGGTGGACCGCACCAAGATGTGCGAGGTGCTCAGCCGTGGCTCCGGCACCAGCAAGGCGCTGAACAGCATCGCGATGTTCGGGGGCACCCTCGAGCATCTGGCGCCGATCGCCGGTGGGCTGCTGCAGAAGGATGTCCGACTGGCCGCCGACCTGGCCGCGCGCGCCGACGCCCCGGAGGGCACGGTGTTCACCGCGGCCGACACCGCGCTGGGTCACATGGACCACCCGCGATGAAGGTGGGCTTCGTCGGGGCGGGCCGGATGGGCACGCCCATGATCGAACGGTTGCTCGGTGCCGGCCACGACGTCGTCGCGCTGGGCCGATCCGACGAGAAACGCACGGCCCTCCGCGATCTCGGCGCCACCGCGGTCGCCGAGGTAACCGCGGTCGCCGTCGGCGCCGAGGTGGTCGTGGTGTGCGTGTTCACCGATGACCAGGTGCGCGAACTCTGCCTCGACGCGCCCGCCGGGAACGGATTACTTGCAGCGATGCAGCCGGGTTCGGTGCTGGTGCTGCACACCACGGGCAGCCCCGCTACGGCCGGCGCAGTGGCCGAGGTCGCCGCCGCGCGGGGGATCGGCGTGATCGACGCGCCGGTCAGCGGCGGCCCACACGACATCGCGGCCGGAGCGATCACGCTGTACCTCGGGGGCAGCGATGCTGCGGTGGCAACAGCCCGGCCGGCGCTGGCGGCCTACGGGGAACCCGTCGTCCACGTCGGGCCGCTGGGCTGCGGTCAGAAGATGAAGCTGATCAACAACACCGTGTTCGCCGCCCAGATCGGGCTGGTCGCCGAGGCGGCGAAGCTCGCCGAACACCTCGGAATCGAGGAATCCGCGATGCTCGCGGCACTGCCACACGGCAGCGGCGCCAGCCGGGCGATGGGCAACATTGCCCGCGCCGGATCGACCGCGGGGTTCGTCACCGCCGTCGGCGAGTTCCTCGACAAGGACGTGACCGTAGTTCGGCGCACCGCAGCGGAACTCGGCACGGACCTGGGTCGGCTCGAAGCCCTCGTCGACGCCGGACTCGGCAGGTGAATCCGCCCTTTTCGGCCCGGCGGGACCACGCTACTGTTAACGTTACAGTTAAACCGTCATCCGTAACATTCGCACCTCGTAGCCCCGGAGGCCGCACATGACCAAGCCCCAGGTCATCTTCGACCCGTTTTCAGACGAATACTTCGACGATCCCTACGACATCTATCTGCGGATGCAGGACGAGGCTCCGGTCTACTACAGCGAGGAATTGGACTTCTTCGCGCTGACCCGGCACGCCGATGTCGCGGCGGCGCTGAAGGACCACGAGACCTACTCCTCGGCCCGCGGCTGCGACCTGGCGATGGTGACCTCCGAAGAGGGACCACAGAAGCTGGTCATGTTCATGGATCCGCCGGACCACCGGGTGATGCGGAGCCTGGTGAACAAGGCGTTCACCCCGCGGGCGATCCAGTCGCAGCGCGAGACGGTCGAGCATTTGATCGACCACTATCTGAGCCAGGCCGACCCCGACAACTTCGACGTGGTCCAAGATTTCTCCGGCCCGTTCCCGGTCGAGGTGATCACCCGGATGGCCGGGGTGCCCGAGGAGTATGGGCAGCAGGTGCGGCACTGGATCGACACCTCGCTGACCCGGGAACCGGGCAACATCGGCTACACCGAGGCCGGCATGGCGGCCGCCATCGAATCGGGCATGTATTACTACAAGCTGGCGCAGGAGCGGCGCGCCAACCCGCAGGACGACATGCTGAGTCGGCTGATTGCCGCGGAGATCCTCGCCGAGGACGGTCAGCTGCGCAAGCTCGACGACGTCGAGATCGCCGGATTCGCCTCACTGCTCGGTGGCGCCGGCGCCGAAACCGTCACCAAACTCCTCGGCAACGCGATGGTGACCTTCGCCAAGAACCCGGACCAGTGGCAGAAGTTGCTCGACGACCGCAGCAAGGTGCCGGCCGCGGTGGAAGAGATGTTGCGCTTCGACGGTCCGGTGCACTACAACGTGCGCTTCACCCTCAAGGAAACACAACTGCACGGCGTCACCATTCCGGCAGGCAAACCGGTGTTCCTGATGTATGCCGCGGCCAACCGGGACCCGCGGGCGTTCACCGACGCGCATGTCTTCGACATTGACCGCGACCGTAGCGAGGCGCAGAACCTCGGCCTCGGGTACGGCATCCACAGCTGCCTCGGGGCGGCGCTGGCCCGCCTGGAAACAACGATCGCCATGGAACGACTGCTCGACTTCATGCCCCGTTACGAGGTGAAATGGGAGGGTCTGACGAAGGTGAAGATGCAGAATGTCGGTGGCTACAACCGCGTCCCAGTGAAGGTCTTGCGCTGATGGTGAAGAAGGTAGAGGTCGACTTCGAACTCTGTGAGGCCAACGGGGTGTGCATGGGCATCATCCCGGAGGTATTCGAACTCGACGACGATGATTATCTGCACGTCCTCACCGACGAGGTGACGCCCGAGAACGAGGAGCAGATCCGCGAGGCCGTGCGGCAGTGCCCGCGGCAGGCGATCACGATCCGGGAGTAACTCCTCCAAGAGCACCGCGAGCGTCCACGTTGGTACGGGATCGTGAAGATTTCCGTACCGGAGTGGACGCTCGCGCTTTTGGTGGTGCCCGTCTAGCTCGCGGGCACCAGGTCCGCGGCCACCGGGCAGCTTTCGGGCGTGCCGCTGCGGAACAGCTCGGTGCGCCCTAGATGCACATCCGGACAGTCCAGTGCGGCTAGCGCCTGAGCCTTGAAGGCGCGGGCGGCCACGCTGAGTCGGTGCTGCACCGAACCGACACTGTTGCTGTCGAGTTCGGCCGGCCAGCTCTCACCCCACAGCGTGACTTCGGTGTGTCCGCTGTCGAGCGCCTGTTGCACGCCGGCACGGATCCGGGCGTCCTGCCCGTACAGGTCCGCCGCCACCGCCAGCGCATGCGGATGCGTGCCACGCGGACCGGTCAGCAAGGCCGACTCGAGATCGCCCGTGTCGGCGCCGAGGATCTGCAGCGCGCGATCGTCGGCGGCGTCCAAACGCGCGGGGTCGACGAGCACCCGGACGTCCCAGCCCGCCATCACGCGGTCGAACATCCAGCCGCCGGCGGCCCGCACCGCCTCGACCACGCTGGGCGCCACCACGTCCAGGCGGTACCTCACGATGTGCCTTTCGGGGCGAATTCCTCCCCCAGCGACTTTGCGTACTCGCGCAACGCTTCCTGCAGCGGTATTGATGGATCCAGCAACCATGAGATTTCCAATCCGTTGACGAGGGACACGATTTGCACGGCCTTGAGCGCTGGGTCGATGTCACTGCGGTACTTCCCCGATGCCTGGCCCCGACGGATGAGGCCGGCCACGATCTCCACTGCGGCCTGCTGTCTGGCCAACAGACGGTCATGCAGCGGGGCATCCGGCATCAGGTTTTCCACCAGTAGTACCGAGTACGTACCGACGAGTTCGGGGGCGCGGTCGACCCGATCTCCCGCGCGGGCAATCTGCTCGAGGAGGTCTCCGGACCGATCGGCGTGCGAGTCGTCATCGGCGTCGCGAGCATCCACCACCGCATGCAGCAGCTGTTCTTTGGACTCGAAGTGATGCAGGAGGCCCGCGGCGCTGACGCCGGCCTCCCTGGCAATCTGCGCGAGCGAGGTGTGCCGCCAGCCGCTCTGGGTGAGCAACCGCTGCGCGGCGGCGAGAATCCGGAGCTTGCGGTCCTCACCTTTGGCGAGCAACGTCGCATAAGGCCTGGCAGATGTCACGGCGGGGGGGCTTTCCGGTCGGGTCAAACCTACTTAATGAACATACAGTAGGTTGGATTTGCCGGTGTGACAAGTGTCTCTTCGGGTTTGTTTCGTTACTCGTCACACCTGCCACAGTGGTGGCCCGACGATAGCCCGGATGCCCCGGGCGTGAGATCGCATCACCCGAGATTGCGGTGACGGCGTCGAGGTTGCGCGCAGGGCGGAAATTGGGCGCTGTTTTCGCCACAGCTTCCATCCCGACGCCGTCACTGCAATTTCGGCCAGGGGGGCAGCCTCGCACTCGGCGCCGCCACGTCCATCTCGACGGCGTCACCCCCGCGGCCCGGCCGCGCCGGCGGTCAGAGACCGAGCGATTTGGCGATGATCACCTTCATGACCTCGCTGGTACCCGCATAGATGCGGGCCACCCGAGCGTCGGTGTACAACCGCGCGATCGGATACTCCATCATGTAGCCGTAGCCGCCGAAAAGCTGTAGGCAGCGGTCCACGACCCGGGCCTGCATCTCGGTGCAGAACAGTTTGACTCGGGCCGCGTCGGCACCGGACAGCTCGCCCTCGACGTGCTCGGCCACCGCCTGATCGAGCATCGCCTGCGCGGCCTCGACCTCCGCGGAGCAGGACGCCAGTTCGAATTTGGTGTTTTGGAACGACGCCACGGGTGTGCCGAAGGCCTTGCGGGTCTTGGTGTAGTCGATGGCCGCGACGATCGCCGAACGCGCCTGCGCGACGGAGCCGACCGCGACGGTGAGGCGTTCCTGGGCCAGGTTGTGCCCCAGATAGGAGAAGGCCTCCCCCTCCTCCCCCAGCCGGTTGGTGATCGGCACCCGGACATCGGTGAACGACAGTTCGGCGGTGTCCTGGACCTTGCAGCCCATCTTCTCCAGCTCGCGGCCGCGTTCGAACCCCGGCATGCCGTCCTCGACGACGAGCAGGGTGAGGCCGCGCCGCCGGTTCTCGGGGTCGGTCGACGTGCGGGCGACGACGATCACCAGGTCGGCCTGCATCCCGCCGGTGATGAAGGTCTTCGCGCCGTTGAGCACGTAATGGTCGCCGTCGAGTCGCGCGGTGGTCCGTACCCCGGCCAGATCGGACCCGGTACCGGGCTCGGTCATCGCGACCGCCGTCAGCAGTGTGCCCGCCGCCAGCCCCGGGAACCACCGCTGGCGTTGTTCCTCGTTGGCGTAGTGCAGGAAGTACGGCAGGATCACCTCGAGTTGCGTGCGCACCGTCGAGAGCGTGACGAGGGCGCGGGCCGCCTCCTCCTGCAACACCACGTTGTAGCGGTAGTCCGGTTGCCCGCCACCGCCGTACTCCTCGGGGATGGCCATGCCCATCATCCCGGTGGCGCCGAGCTTGGCGAACGCCTCGCGTGGCATCCGGCCGGCCTTCTCCCAATGCGGGTACGCCGGCACGACCTCCTTCTCGATGAAGGAGCGAGCCAGGTCCCGAAAGCCGTCGAATGCCTCGGCATCGTCGGTGAACAGCGTGCGACGCACAGTCTTCTCCTCGTTGGTGCTAGACGAGCTCGACCACGGTGGCGTTGGCCGTGCCGCCGCCCTCGCACATGGTCTGCAACCCGTAGCGAATGCCGTTGTCGCGCATGTGATGAATCATCCGGGTCATCAGTACCGCCCCGGAGGCACCCAGCGGGTGACCCAGTGCGATGGCCCCGCCGAGCGGGTTGAGCCGGTCCACGTCGGCCCTGGTGTCGGCCAGCCAAGCCATCGGCACCGGCGCAAACGCCTCGTTGACCTCGAACACGCCGATGTCGCCAATGCCCAAACCGGCCTTGCGCAGCACCTTCTCGGTGGCCGGGATCGGACCGGTCAGCATCAGCACCGGATCGGCGCCGGTGACCGCGCCGGCGACGTAGCGCGCCAGCGGGGTCATCCCGAGGTCGCGCGCACGCTCGGCGGTCATCACCAGCAGCGCGGCGGCACCGTCGGAGATCTGCGAGGAGTTCCCGGCGTGGATCATGCCGTCGTCTTTGAATGCCGGCTTGAGCCCGGCGAGTTTCTCCACCGTGGTGCCGCGCCGGATGCCCTCGTCGGCGTCGACCACGCCGGCCTCGGTGGACACCGGCACGATCTGATCGGCGAACGCGCCGGCGTCCTGCGCCGCGGCAGCCAGTTCATGCGAGCGGACGGCGTACTCGTCGACCGCGGTCCGGTCGAAGCCCCATTTCGCACAGATCATTTCGGCGCCGGTGCCCTGGTTGAACTCGAAACCGCCATAGCGGGCAAGGGCTTTCGGGCCGTAGGGCATCCCGGTTGCGCGCGCGGCGCCCAACGGGACCCGGCTCATGACCTCCACGCCGCCGGCGACCACGACATCCTGCTGACCGGACATCACCGCTTGCACCGCGAAATCTAGCGCCTGCTGGCTGGATCCGCAGGCCCGGTTCACCGTGGTCCCCGGGATGTGTTCGGGCCAACCGGCTGCCAGCACCGCGTAGCGCCCGATGTTGCTGGACTGATCGCCCACCTGGGACACGCAGCCCCAGATGACGTCGTCGACGGTCTCGACGTCGAGTCCGGTGCGCGCCGCCAGTTCGGTCAGCACCAGTGCCGACAGGTCGGCGGCATGCGTTTGGGCGAGCCCGCCGTTGCGCTTGCCGACCGGCGTGCGTACCGCCCCGACGATGACTGTTTCTCGCATTGTTCCTCCGCCTTGAATCTCAGTGCGTCATAGCCGAATAGGACGGCCCGATCGCGCCCTGCTCACGTAGTTGCGCGATGCCCGCCGCGTCGAAGCCCAGTTCGGTCAGCAGCGCGTCGGTGTGTTCGCCGAGTCCCGGGACCGCGCCCATGGGCTGTTCGAAGCCCTCGATCACCGGCGGCGGCAGCAAGGCCGAGATCGGCCCCTTCGGGGTGTCGACCTGCCGCCAGCGATCGCGGGCCTGCAGCTGTGGATGCGCGATGACCTCGCTGGGCCGGTTGTACCGGGAGTTACCGATCCCCGCCTCGTCGGCCTTGTGTTGGATGAAGTCCAGATCGTGTTGGGCGCACCAGGATTCGATGGCCGCGTTGAGTGTATCGCGGTGGGCGCAGCGCTGGGAGTTGGATCGGTAGCGAGGATCGTCGGCCAGGTCGGGGCGATCGATGATCTCGCGCGCCAGCCGTTGCCACTCGCGGTCGTTGGTGGTTCCCAACACCACGGTCTGGCCATCGCGGGTGGGGAACGATCCGTACGGAGCCACCGCCGGCGAACTCATGCCGAGCGGCTCCTGATCGATCCCGGAGTGCTGGGTGTAGGTCAGTTGATAGCCCATGATGTCGGTCATGGTGTCGAACAGGCTGACGGCCACCCCGGGGGCGGTTCCGGCACCGTGGCGCTCGCGCGCGATGAGCAGCGCCATGATCGACAGCGCCGCATACAACCCGGTGGAGACGTCGGCCACCGGCGGGCCCGGCTTGGCCGGCATGCCCGGATACCCCGTCGCCGCGCAGGTGCCCGACTCCGCCTGCACCAGCAGGTCGTAGGCCCGCTTGTGGGAGATCGGGCCACCGGGCCCGTAACCGTCGATCTCCACCGGGATCACGTTCGGGTGCCGCGCACGCAGGTCGGAGGCCGCCAGCTGCATCCGTGCCAGTGCCCCGGGAGCGAGGTTGGACACCAGCGCGTCGGCGCGGTCCAGCAGTCGGTGCAGGATGTCGATGCCGGCGGGCGACTTCAGGTCCAAGGTGATGGACTCCTTGCCGCGGTTGGCCCAGACAAAGTGGGCCGCAAGGCCGTTCGGTCCGTTCACCACGTCGTCGTAGTCCCGGGCGAAGTCCCCGCCCTTGGGGTTCTCCACCTTGATGACGCGGGCGCCGAAGTCGGAGAGCACCCGGGTGCACATCGGTGCCGAGATGGCCTGTTCCATCGCCACTACGGTGATCCCGGCCAACGGGGCGGTGTTCTGCATACGGTTCACATAACCACGCCGCCGACAACCGGCAGCATCTGCCCGTTGATTCGCGCCGCGGTGTCGGTGGTCATGACGTAATCCTCAGTAGCTGCGCGGTAGGCCCAGGACGTGGGACCCCAGGTAGTTCAGGATCATCTCCTGGCTGACCGGGGCGATCTTCATCAGGCGCGACTCCCGGAAGAAGCGCGAGATGTTGTACTCCTCGGAGTAACCCATGCCGCCGTGGGTCTGTAGGGCACGATCGGCGGCCCCGAAGCCGGCGTCGGCGCAGAGGTATTTGGCCATGTTGGCCTCGCGCCCACACGGTTTCCCGTTGTCATAGAGCCAGGTCGCCTTGCGCAGGATCAGCTCCGCTGCGTCGAGGCGGGCCAACGAGTCCGCCAACGGGAACTGGATGCCCTGATTCATGCCGATCGGCCGATCGAAGACGTGCCGCTCGTTGGCGTACTTGACCGCCCGGTCCAGCGCCACCCGACCGATGCCGAGCGCCTCGGCCGCGATCAGCATCCGCTCCGGGTTCAGCCCGTGCAGGATGTACTGGAATCCCTTGCCCTCCTCGCCGATTCGATCCTCGACGGGCACCCGCAGGTCGTCGATGAACAGCTCGTTGGACGAGACTGCGTTGCGGCCCATCTTGCGGATCGGCCGGATGTCGACCCGGGCGCGGTCCAGATCCGTGAGGAACAGTGACATCCCGTCGGTCTTCTTGGTGACGTCGTCATAGGGGGTGGTCCGGGCCAAAAGCAGGATCTTCTCCGACTCCAACGCCTTGGAGATCCACACCTTGCGTCCGTTGACCACGTAATGATCGCCGTCCCGCTTGGCAAAGGTCGTGATGCGCGAGGTGTCCAGACCCGCGCCGGGTTCGGTGACCCCGAAGCAGACGTGCAGGTCGCCCGTGACGATGCGGGGCAGCGTGGCGGCCTTCATCTCGTCCGAGCCGAACACCACCACCGGTTGCATCCCGAAGATCGACAGGTGGATGGCGCTCGCGGCGTTCATCGCACCACCGGAGCGCGCGACCTCCTCGGCCAGGATGGTGGCCTCGGTGATGCCCAATCCGTGTCCGCCGTACTGCTCGGGAATGGTCATGCCGAGCCAGCCGCCCTTGGCGATGGCGTCGTAGAACTCCTGGGGGAACTCGTGCTCCTGGTCCTTGGTCATCCAGTAGTGGTCGTCGAACTTCGACGCCAACTCGGCCACCGATTTCCGGATCAGCTGCTGATCCTCGGTCAGGTCGAAACTCATTCCGCCAGACATGTTGTGTCCCTCACGTTCTCACTGATGCAATATTCGTTGCCGCCGCACGTGGACGGCAACCGAGCGGCCGCCACCGGCTACCGGTGGCGGCCCACCCGCTGTTCTCGAATCCGGCAATTACCGGGCTGAGGAGTTCGCCTCGGCGGCCGCGGTCAGCGCGTCCATGCCCACGGCCGCATGGGGATCGCGGTCGTGCGACAGGGCCTGAATCGAAACATCGTGCCCTTCGACGGATTTGCGCAGCGCCCCGACGGTGGCCTGGTCCTTGGGGATGTGTGCAAACGGTTCGAACTGGTAGAGGCGCATGGCGTTCTCGTGGGTCATCTTGTTGATCTCGTCGTCGGAGACCTCATAGGTGTCGAAGACCGCGGAGAGTTCCTCCGGGGCCCCGGGCCACATCGAGTCGCTGTGGGGGTAGTCCATTTCCCAGCAGATGTTGTCGACCCCGATCAGGTGCCGGTTCTTCACGCCCACCGGATCGGAGATGAAGCACGTCATGAAGTGCTCCCGGAACACCTCCGAGGGCAGCTTGCCGCCGAAGTCCTGTTTGGTCCAGGTCGAATGCATCTCGTAGGTGCGATCCACCCGGTCCAGGAAGTACGGAATCCAACCCGTGCCGCCCTCACTCAACGCGATCTTCAGCGTCGGGAACTCCTTGATCGGCGCCGACCACAACAGATCCGCGGCGGCCTGCACGATGTTCATGGGCTGCAGCGTGATCATCACGTCCATCGGCGCATCCGGGGCGGTGATCGCCAGCTTGCCCGAGGATCCGATGTGCACGTTCATGATCGTCTCGGTATCGACCAGCGCTTCCCACATCGGACGCCAGTACTCCAGGTCATGGAAGGACGGGTAGCCCAGCGTGGAGGGGTTTTCGGTGAAAGTCAGCGAGTGCACCCCCTTCTCGGCAACACGACGAATCTCCTGGGCGCACAGGTTCGGGTTCCAGATCGCCGGAATCGCCATCGGGATGAAGCGTCCCGGGTGGCTGCCGCACCACTCGTCGATATGCCAGTCGTTGTAGGCCTGTACCAGGGCCATCGAGAAGTCGTCGTCGTCGGTGGCGAACAGCCGCGCCGCGAATCCGGGGAACGACGGGAAGTTCATGGTGGCCAACACCCCGCCGGCGCTCATGTCCTTGACCCGCTCCGCGGGGTCGTAGCAGCCCTTGCGGATCTCATCGAGGCCCTGGGGTTCCAGCCCGTATTCCTCCTTGGGTCGACCGGCCACCGCGTTGAGTGCCACGTTCGGGATCACCACATCGCGGAACTGCCAGGTATCGGACCCGTCGGCGTTGTGCACCAGCCGCGGCGCCTCGTCGGCGTACTTGGCCGGCAGGTGGTTCTTGAACATGTCCGGCGGTTCGATGATGTGATCGTCCACCGAAATCAAAATCATGTCGTCTTTGTGCATGGCACTTCCTTCCATGTAGGGCACCCGGGCCCTGGCTGTTCGGATCTCCGGGCGGCCACACCGACGGCAACGCGCGAAACTTCCCGCGTTCTCTCAAGTAGGAAACTAGCTTCTCGCTTGCCGAGAATCAATATCCGCCACCCTCCCGCACAATCGCCTTCCGGGCGAATCCGCTGGTCGGCGGCACGGTCCGGGATTCGGACCGGTGACGCGCCCAGAACCCGACGTTGACCAAACGGCAAGTTAGTGGAAATCTGTTATCCGGATATGAGAATATGATTCTCGTGAGCGAGAGGAGACCGGTCTGATGACATCATCGACGTCGCGCATATGCGACATCGGGGCGCCCCCAGCCGGCTCCGCTCGCCTCCGGCCTCAGCCCCCGAGGCTTCGCCGCCCCGCGTCGGCACGGCACCGCGCGTCGTAAAGAACAGGAGATACCAATGGCTTACTTTCCGAAACCGGCCGTCGGCAGCTGGACCGAGAACTGGCCCGAGCTCGGCACCGCGCCGGTCGACTACACCGACTCCATTGACCCCGAGCACTGGAAGCTGGAACAGCAGGCGATCTTCCGCAAGCTGTGGCTACAGGTCGGCCGCGTCGAGCGGCTCCCCAAGACCGGAAGCTACTTCACCCGCGAAATGCCGTCAGTGGGCGCCGGCACCTCGATCATCCTCGTCAAGGACAAGGACGGCGAGGTTCGGGCGTTCTACAACATGTGCCGGCACCGCGGCAACAAGCTGGTCTGGAACGACTACCCCAATGAGGAGGTCTCTGGCAGCTGCCGACAGTTCACCTGCAAGTACCACGCGTGGCGGTACAGCACCAAGGGCGACCTGACCTTCATCCAGCAGGAAGACGAGTTCTTCGACGTGGACAAGGCCGACTATGGCCTGCGGCCCGTGCGCTGCGAGATCTGGGAGGGCTTCATCTTCGTCAACTTCGACGATGATGCCGAACCTTTGGTCGACTACCTCGGCGACTTCGGCAAGGGCCTGGAGGGTTACCCCTTCCACGAGATGACCGAGGTCTACAGCTACCGCTCCGAGATCAAGGCGAACTGGAAGCTGTTCATCGACGCATTCGTCGAGTTCTACCACGCGCCGATCCTGCACATGAAGCAGGCAACCAAGGAAGAGGCCGAGAAGCTGGCCAAGATCGGCTTCGAGGCGCTGCATTACGACATCAAGGACCAGCACTCGATGATCTCGTCCTGGGGCGGCATGTCACCGCCGAAGGACCTCAACATGGTCAAGCCCATCGAGCGGATCCTGCACAGCGGTCTGTTCGGCCCGTGGGACCGGCCCGACATCAAGGGCATCCTGCCGGATGAGCTGCCACCGGCGGTCAACCCGGCCCGCCAGCCCACCTGGGGTCAGGACTCGTTCGAGTTCTTCCCCAACTTCACGCTGCTGCTGTGGGTTCCGGGCTGGTACCTGACCTACAACTACTGGCCGACGGGCGTGGACACCCACATCTTCGAGGCGAACCTCTACTTCGTGCCGCCGAAGAACACCCGTCAGCGGTTGAGCCAGGAGCTGGCCGCGGTGACATTCAAGGAGTACGCGCTGCAGGATGCGAATACCTTGGAGGCCACGCAGACTCAGATCGGCACCCGGGCCGTCACCGAGTTCCCGCTGTGCGATCAGGAGATCCTGCTGCGGCACCTGCACCACACCGCACACAAGTATGTCGACAAGTACAAGTTGGAACAGGCCGCCGCCGAGGCCACCAAAAACAACGGGAACCTGAAGGGAGCCGCACATGTCTGACACCAAAGAGGCCTTGCTGCCCGCCGAATTCGCCGACCTGGAGCGGTTCAGCGACTGGATCCTGGCCACCGAGCCGGAGCGCTACGCCAAGCGGCTGGCCTCCTCGATGGACGAGATGCAGGAGCTCTACGACGCCGGCATGGCGCGGCTCGAGGAGGTCATGGTGTACCTCGACGCCCGCTTCCCGCTGCACGACATGCCCGAGCAGGCCAAGCGGCTGATGCATCTGATGCAGTCGGTGGTCATGGTCAGCTTCCCGGTCGAGGTCTGGAAGCAGCCGCGCGTGCTCGACAGTGGCGCGGCATGGGTCGAGATCATCCGGGAGCCGGTGGTCTAGGGGTGATCTCCCTCAAAGCGGCCGGCCTGCTCGACGTCGAGGCCGGGGAGATCATTCGCCCCGGCCTCGTCCACGTCGACGGCGACCGGATCGTCGGGATCGGCGGGGCCCCCGAAGGGGACGTCATCGATCTCGGCGATTCGATCCTGTTGCCCGGCCTGATGGACATGGAGGTCAACCTGCTGATGGGCGGCCGGGGCGAGAACCCGGGCCTGTCCCAGGTGCAGGACGATCCACCGACACGGGTGCTGCGCGCGGTGGGCAACGCCCGCCGCACGCTGCGCGCCGGCTTCACCACGGTGCGCAACCTCGGCCTGTTCGTCAAGACCGGCGGGTATCTGCTGGACGTCGCGCTGGGCAAGGCGATCGACAACGGCCTGATCGAGGGACCGCGAATCATCCCGGCCGGCCACGCCATCACGCCCACCGGCGGGCATCTGGACCCCACCATGTTCGCGGGGTTCATGCCCGGCGTCCTCGAACTGACCATCGAGGAGGGCATCGCCAACGGGGTCGACGAGATCCGCAAGGCCGTGCGCTACCAGATCAAGCACGGCGCACAGCTGATCAAGGTGTGCTGCTCGGGCGGGGTCATGTCGCTGACCGGCGAGGCCGGCGCCCAGCACTATTCGGACGAAGAGTTGCGCGTGATCGTCGACGAGGCACACCGGCGCGGATTGCGGGTGGCCGCGCACACCCACGGTGCCGAGGCCGTCAAACACGCGATCGCGTGCGGGATCGACTGCATCGAACACGGTTTCCTGATGGACGACGAGGCCATCCAGATGCTGGTCGACAATGACCGCTTCCTGGTCAGCACCCGTCGTCTCGCCGAGGCCATGGACGTATCCAAGGCACCAAAGGCCCTGCAGGACAAGGCCGCCGAGATGTTCCCCATGGCACGCACCTCCATCAAGGCGGCCTACGAGGCCGGAGCCAAGATCGCCGTCGGCACCGATGCCCCGGCGATCCCGCACGGCAAGAACGCCGACGAACTGGTCACGCTGGTGGAATGGGGCCTGCCGCCGGCCGCGGTGCTGCGCGCCGCCACGGTGGTGGCCGCGGACCTGATCAACGTCACCGATCGCGGCCGCCTGGCCGCGGGTCTGCTGGCCGACATCATCGCCGTGCCCGGCGATCCGCTGGCCGATATCGGCGTTACACGAAATGTGAACTTTGTAATGAAGGGAGGTAAGGTCTTCCGCAATGACTCCGCCAACTGACAAGCCGACCCGCACCGAGGACCTGATCGAGATCCAGCAGGTGCTCGCCAAATACGCGGTCACCATCACCCAGGGCGACATCGAGGGCCTGATCAGCGTTTTCACGCCGGACGGCACCTACAGCGCGTTCGGGGAGACCTACACGCTGAGCCGGTTCCCGGTTCTCGTCGACGCCGCCCCCAAGGGCCTGTTCATGACGGGCACCGCACTCGTCGACCTGGTTGAAGGCGCCGACACCGCGTCGGGCACCCAGCCGCTGTGCTTCATCGAGCACTCCAAACACGACATGCGGATCGGCTACTACCGCGACACGTATGTCCGCACCGCCGAGGGGTGGCGACTGCAGACGCGCGCCATGACCTTCATCCGACGCAACGGCGACCACGACCACGGGCGTCCCCACGCGATCGGCAGGCCCGAGGCCGGATGACCGAGCTTCACGACCCCGCGGCATTCCGGACCGCGCTGCGCGCCTGGCTGGACGAGAACGACCTGAGCGCGCCGCCCGGTGCGGACAGCCTGGACGCGCATCAGGCGCAGCACCTGCGGGTGTTGAAGGCCCTGTACGACGCGGGCTGGATGCGTTACGGCTGGCCGGAATCCGCCGGGGGTCTCGGCGGCCCGGGCATCCTTCGGGCGATCGTCGGCGAGGAGATCGTCGGTCGTCGGCTGGACCACCCGGGGCCGTACTCGATGCTCGAGGTGCTGACTCCGACGATGATCGACTATGCGCGGCCCGAACTGGCCGCCGAGATGGTGCCGAGGCTGTTGTCGGGCGAGGAATCCTGGTGCCAAGGGTTCTCGGAACCGGGCGCGGGAAGCGATCTGGCGTCGCTGTCGACCCGGGCCGAGCAGCGCGGCGACAGCTGGGTGATCAACGGCCAGAAGGTGTGGACCAGCTTCGCGCAGTACGCCACCCGGTGTGTGTTGCTCACCCGGACCGGCGGGCCGGACACCCCGAGCCACCAGGCCATCACCGCATTCTTCGTCGACCTCGACACCCCGGGTGTCACGGTGCGGCCGCTGCGGACCATGCACGACGTCGACGAGTTCTGCGAGGTGTACTTCGACGACGTGGTGGTCGACGAAAGCCGGATGCTGGGCAAGCCCGGCGACGGCTGGCAGCTGGCGATGGATCTGCTGCCGTACGAACGCTCGACCTGTTTCTGGCAGCGCATCGCCTACCTGTACTCGCGCTTCGATGCCTTGGTCGACGACGTGAAAAGGCAGGGCCAGGCCATCGATTCGGAGATGGGCGACGCGTACCTGGCGTTGCACACGCTGCGCTGCCGATCGCGCGCCACCCAGCATCGGCTCGCCGCGGGCCAGAAGCTGGGTCCGGACACCTCGATCGACAAGGTGCTACTGGCCGGCGCGGAACAACAGCTCTACGACACCGCCCGCAATCTGTTGCCCGGAGTCATCGAGCTCGACGACTCCGAATGGCGGACCGAGTATCTGTACTCGCGGGCGGCCACCATTTACGGCGGCACCGGCGAGGTACAGCGCAACATCATCGCCCGCCGGCTGCTGGATCTCGGGAAGGAGTGATCGTGGACCAAGAGTCGCTCGACATGCTCGAGGTGTCGCTACGTAAGACCATGCTCTCCACCGCCGGCCCGGACCTCGATGCCGCACTGACCGAGATGGGCTGGGCCGAGATGCTGGCGGAGGCCTCCGATACGGCGGTGCCACTGGTGTTCCGCCTGCTGGGCGAAACCGGCTCGCATGCTTCGATTCTCGTCGACGTTGTGCTACACGCGACCGGCAACGAGATCGGTGCGGACGTGGAACTCCCGCTGCCCTATGCCGGCAACACCTGGGTGGTATGGGACCGCGGCCCCAGCGACGCCGCCAATCCGACGCTGGGCGGGCTGCCGTTGCGTCGCGAAGACGAGGGTTACCCGATCCGGGTCGCCGAGGCGCGCCTGGCGGTGGGCTGGTGGCTGGTCGGAGCGGCCCGGGCGATGCTGGGCCTGGCCCGCCAACACGCGCTGGACCGGGTGCAGTTCGGCAAGCCGATCGCGTCGTTCCAGGCGGTCCGGCACCGGCTCGCCGAAACACTGGTGGCCATCGAGGGCGCCGAGGCAACGCTGACGCTGCCCGGGACCGACAACCCCGACCTGACCGCCCTGCTGGCCAAGGCTGCCGCCGGGAAGGCCGCCCTGACCGCGGCCAAGCATTGCCAGCAGGTGCTGGGCGGCATCGGGTTCACCGCGGAACACGATCTGCACGTGCACGTGAAGCGCGCCCTGGTGCTCGACGGACTATTGGGCAGCTCAAGGGAACTCACCCGTAGGGCCGGAGCCGGCCTGCGGGCCCGCGGTTCGGTGCCACGGCTGGCCCAGCTTTAGTTTTCCCGGCCCGAGTTGCCACCGGCGTACAGATTTTCCACTGAATTTCGGTACCCCAGTGGCCAGCCGTGTCAGCAGCACATTCCGCGGTAGCCGTGCGCCGGGTGCCGTTCCGAGATGTGCGGACGGTCGGTGTCGAAGATCTTCTGCCGCAACGTTCCCGGCCGGTACTCCGTCTGCATGATCCCCTTGTCCTGCAGCACCGGGACCACGTGCTCGAAGAAGTCGTCGTAGCTCTGCGGCAGCAGCATGTTCATCACCTGCACGCCGTCGGAGCCGGCCGCCTGGAACTCCAGCAGCCGGGTCGCGATGGTCTCCGGCGACCCGACCACCATCTGCGGCAGCGACATCGTGGTGAGGAAGTCCTTGATCGTCGGTTGGCTGCCGGTGGGCCATGCATTGATCAGCGACAGGAACGCCCCGCGGATGCCGGGCATCGTGTCGACGATGTCCGCCAGCGGTGTATCGGGGTCATATTGGCCGAGATCCATGCCGCTGAGGCTCGCGAAGTAGGCGGCCTGGGCCTCCTGGGAACGCCACTGCTCCAGTTCCATCCACTTCCGGTTGGCCTCTTCATCGGTGGAGCCGACGACAAACATCAAGCCCTGCAGGAACACGATGTCCTCGTCACGGCGACCGTGTGAGCGAGCCAGTCCGCGCACCGTACTCACCTGCTGGGCAATGGCTTCCGGGGTGAAGGCCGACAGGAACATCACCTCGGCGTGCCGACTCGCGAAGTCGAGGCCGACCGGGGACCCGCCGGCCTGCGCCAACAGCGGAGTGCGCTGCGGCGAGGGCTCCATCAGGTTGTACCCCTCGACGCGGTAACGCTGACCGACATGGTTGATGTCGTGCACTTTCGCGGGGTCGGTGTAGACGCCCCGCTCGGGATCGTCGACGACGGCACCGATGTCCCACGACGCTTCCCACAGCTTGTACGCGACGTCCACGTACTCTTCGGCCCATTCGTAGCGCTGGTCGTGCGACAGCCCGCCCGGCACACCGAAGTTGGCGAACGCACGCTCATTGGCCGAGGTCACGATGTTCCACCCGACGCGTCCGTTGCTGAGGTGATCGAGCGTCGAGACCTGACGGGCGAAGGCGAACGGGTGCTGTTGGATCACCGAACTGGTGTACATCAGGCCGATATCGGTGGTCTCCCTGGCGAGCACCGGCAGCAGCATGGTGCAATCGCCGATCGGCACGTTCATCGCCTGCTCGAAGACGACGTCGCGGGATCCGTTGTACTCACCCTGTACGCCAAGCAGATCCGTGAAGAAGAACGCGTCGAAACGGGCCCGCTCGGCCTTCTTCGCCAGTTCGACCCACATGTCAAAGCTCTTGAACTCCCGGTTACGGGCGTCGGGGTGCCGCCAGCCGCCGTGGAAGTTGTGGCCGATGGAGTTCATCACCAGCAGGGTGAAGATCATTCGTTTGGACATCGGACTCCTCCGCAGCGCGCATGCAGGTCCGCATCGGCGCGGCCCCGCTGCTATACATATGTATAGCAGCGGTCGATGTCCCGTCAAGGGCGCCCGGAGCCGTCATACGTCGGAAGTACGGACATCGCGTGTCAAGATGTAGGCGTTCGAGATGAGCGAGGAGACCATGGCAGCAGCACCGCGGCGCGTCGGCGCCGAGACGTCCAAGACGCGCGACGCCCTGCTCGATTGCGTCGAACAGTTGTTGCTCGACACGGGGTACGCCAGCATCAGCTATCGCGCGCTGGCCTCCGAGGCCGGCGTCACACCCAGCCTGGTGCAGTACTACTTCCCCACCCTCGACGACATCTTCCTGTCCGCGATCCGGCGCTATTCCGAACGCAACCTCGAGTACTTGACCAAGACCTTGCGGGAGAACCCCGACGACCCGCTGAAAACGTTGTGGAACTACAACCAGCGCGAGGCCACCGGCGCCATGATGACCGAGTTCATGGCCCTGGGCAACCACCGCAAATCGATTCAGGCCGAGATCGCGAAAGTCACCAAGCGGATGCGCAAGGTCCAGGTCGACGCCTTGGCCGCCAAGTACGGCAAGGACGCCCGCCTGGGTGGTGACCTCTCGCTGTCGGCGCTGCAGCTGCTGATGTCGGGCATCCCCAAGTTCTTGAGCCTCGAGGAGGGCGTCGGGGTGAAGACGGCGCACAAAGAGGTGACGGCGGCGTTCGAGAAGTTTCTGGAGTCATTGGACGCGGAGCCGGCCACGCCGCCGACTCGCGGCGGTGCGCGGCGCCGCTGAAGTCCCGCGGCGACTCAGCTCAGCTGCTCGGCCAGCACCGCGTATCGATCGAGGAACTCCAACGTCGACGCCGGGTCGCCACCGCCACGACGCCCGCCGCCCAGCACCACCCGGTTGAAACCCAGCTCGCGGTAGCGGGCCAGCACCTCCGGCGCCGGATCGCCCCAGGCCATGATCGTCATATCCATGGTCGCCGGATCGCGATCCGCCTCTTGCGCCAGCCGACGGAACTGCTCGACCGCGGCGGCGACGTCGCCGAGGGCCGCGTCCCCGGGTAGCCAACCATCGGCCCACGCCAGGCTGGCGCGCAGCGCCTTGGGGCCGGTCGCCGAGGTCAGCACGGGCGGCCGCGGTTGCTGCTGCGGCTTGGGATAGGACCAGACCGGCTCGAAATCGTAGAACTCGCCCTGATGTTCGGCCTCGTCCTCGGTCCACAGCGCGGTGAGCGCCCCGACCATGTCGCCGAGTGCTCGATAGCGATCAGGCCAGGCGATGGATTGCGACACCTCGAACTCCGCCCGCATTCCCACCCCCACCCCGAACAGCAGCCGACCGCCGCTCATCTGGTCCAGGGTCGCGACTTGCTTTGCCAGGGTGAATATCTCGCGCTCCAGCGGCAGCGCCACCGCGGTGCCGACGCGCAGCGTGCTGGTCGCCTGCGCGGCCATCATCAGCGACAGCAGCGGGTCCCACATGCGCTTCTGCGCCGACAGCAGACCCGGATAGAACTGATCGGCCGCCGCCACCGGAATCTGCGGATGTTCGCCAACCCAGAATGATTCGAAGCCCCGCGATTCCAATTCGGCGCCCAGCACATTGGGGGTCAGGTCTCGTGGCGTGTTCAGTGAGATGAAGCCGAGGTCCATTGCCGCTCCTCCGGGTCGGGCGTGTGCTGTACGATCGTACTGCACGCGCCGGTCATCCGGCGGCGCAAAGACTTAGGAGCAGCATGGGACCAAGTGACGACGGTCAGCTCTACTACGATCCCTACGACGTCGCCCTCGACACGGATCCGTACCCCACCTACCGACGTCTCAGGGACGAGGCGCCGGTGTACTACAACGACAAGCTCGACTTCTGGGGCCTGAGCCGGTTCGCCGATGTCGAGACCGGCCTGCGCGATGTGGAGAATCTCAGTTCGGCCAAGGGCGACATTCTCGAAGTCGTCAAAGCCGAACCGGTGATGCCGTTGGGTGTTTTCATCAACGAAGATCCCCCACTGCATACCGTGCACCGGCTGCTGGTGTCGCGCGCCTTCACGCCGAAGAAGATGCGGGCCATCGAGGAGCAGGTCCGCGCGTTCTGCGCGGCATGCCTGGATCCGCTGACCGACGGAGACCGCTTCGACTTCACCCTGGACTTGGGCGCCGAGATGCCCATGCGGGTGATCGGCATGCTGGTCGGGATGCCCGATTCGCTGCAACGCGATGTCCGCTCGATTGCCGGCCGCAGGTTGCGCAACACCCCGGGGCAGCCGCTGAAGGTCAGCAAGACCAACTACTTCAACGGCAACATGTTCGCCGACTACGTGCAGTGGCGGTCCCAGAATCCCTCCGATGATCTCGTCACCGAGTTGCTCAATGTCGAGTTCGATGACGTCACGGGCACCCGACGCCGGTTGCGCACCGAGGAGTTGCTGGTGTTCTTGGGCGTCATCGCCAACGCCGGCACCGAAACGGTCGGCCGCCTGTTCGGCTGGCTGGGCAAGCTGCTGGGCGAGCACCCCGACCAGCGCCGCGAGTTGGTCGCCGACCCGTCCTTGATCGCCGGCGCGGTCGAGGAAGTGCTGCGCTTCGAACCGCCGGTGCACCATATCGCCCGCTACGTGGCCAAGGACGTCGAATACCACGGCCAGACCATCCCCACCGGCAGCGCGCTGCTCCTGATGTCCGGTGCGGCCAACCGCGATGACCGCAAGTTCGACGACCCCGACCGGTTCGACATCCACCGCAACGCCAACCATCTGTCCTTCGGCCGCGGCACGCACTTCTGCCTCGGCGCCTCGTTGGCTCGACTCGAGGGCCGCGTCGCGTTGGAGGAGATCCTGAAGCGGTGGCCAGACTGGTCCGTGGACCTGGACAACGCGGTGCGGGCGCCGACTGCGACGGTGCGGGGCTGGGACAGCATGCCCACCATCGTGGGCTGAGGATCAGTCGCGCCCGGCCCGCGCAACGGGCACGTTCAGCCGCACGTCCCGGCACTCGAAGTCGGCGAATTCCATTGCCCAGGACGGCTTTCCGTGCTGGACCACCCAGCACGAACCGGTGGCCTCGGTGGGCGCGGCGATGGCGGTCAGCACCGCATCGGCCACCTGCTCCGGCTCCATCACCGGGACGCCGATGCGCTCGACGAGTTGGCGCCGATCACCGAGCACCCCGGTTTCGGTGATGCCCGGGCAAATCGTGTGCACGGCGATGCCTTCGGCGGCCAGATTGGGCGCGATCGAGCGCATGAACCCGACCACGGCGTGTTTCCCGAGCGAGTAGACCGGATCGGGATGCCAGGGCAGGATGCCGGCCAGGGAGGCGGTCGCCAATACGACGCCGGCGCCTCCGGTGCTGCGGGCCCGCATCGCGCGCACGGCCGCCGCCGCACCGAAGACCACGCCGTGGACGTTGACCCCGACGGACCGGTGATAGGCCGCCAGGTCGAGCGTGCCGATGTCCCCGGACCAATCAATGGTGATGCCCGCGTTGAGGAACGCGAGATCCACGCTGCCGAGTTCGGCGGTACACGTGGCGAATGCCAGATCCACCTGTCCCGGATCGGAGACATCGCACTGCAGGCCGAGCCCGCCCAACGATTCGGCGACGCCCAAGGCGGTGTCCTTGTCGATGTCCAGCACGCAGATCCGCATCCCTTCGGATGCCAGGCGCTGCGCCGTCGCGCGGCCGATGCCGGAGCCACCGCCGGTGATCAGCGCGACTCGATCGTTGAGTTCCATTGCGGCTCCTATCGGAGAAACAAGTCGGTCCGGCACCGACCTGGGTACCGGACCAACCTGGATGCTTCAGTGTGTCGTGGCTACCAGCGGCTGACGGGTTCGCTGTCCAACTGCAGCGGACGCGTGTAAGACGGGTCGGTCCGGTCCCAGGTGCCCTTGATGAAGCCCTTCACCGCTCCCGACGCCAGCACCGAGGAGTCGCCGTTCATCATCCACTCGATGGTGCACCGGCGCAGTGCGATCTTCCACTCGCCGTCGCGACGCTCCAGGCGGTCGAGGTACCGCCCACCCATCAGCGAGACGATCTTGCCGCCCTTGGCTCGCATGGCGCCCATGACGTAGCTCTCGGCATGCGCCTCGTCGCCGTTGATCTCGCAGGTGTGGGTGGTGACGTTGTGCAGGTGATCCTCGAACACCATTTCGTGCACGCCGTTGGCCCAGGCGCCGTATTCCGGCCCGGTCTTGACGGTGGGGCCGTGCTCGTCGATACCGTCCTCGAAGTACACGCTGCCCATCAGTTCCGCATCGTGTCGGTCGTGGCCGCGAGCCTGCTTCATCACGCAATCCAAGATCGCGGTGCGGTCCTCGAGGTACTGCAGCCGCTCGCGCAGTTGCTTGAGCTCATCATCGTTCGACATGAAGCGTCCTTTCGCAGAGATAACTGTTCGGTAAAAATGGTCGGGCCGTGCGGATCAGCCGGCCGGCACCGGGCGCACGCTGGCGTGCATCAACTCGATCAATTGCCCTTCCGGATCACGGGCGATGCAGACGTATCCCCCGGGCGGTTCCGCGATAATCGCGCCGCCCGCGGATCGCACCGCATCCTGGGCCTGTGCCATGTCGTCGACGACGATGGACAGATGGGTCAGGCCGGCGTTGACCATCGTTCGTTCGGGCTGGGCCGGGGCGGCGTAGTCAGCGAAGGTCAACAACTGCAGGACGAACGCGTCCTTCTGCAGATAGACCGCCTCGAACCCGATCGGGGGTTCCAGCGCCAGCAGGCCGGCCGCGATATTGTCGGGCACGGTCAGCCGCTTGGCTTCGGTGAATCCGAGGGCTTCATAGAATTGTGTGGACTTTTCGAGGTCACGCACTCGAAGTCCGACGTGGCTGACACTCATCTGAACTACCTCCGTGCTAGGTGGTGACGGGCCGTCAGACGCCGGCCGGGCCGGGTCCGCCGTGCATGTAGAGGGTCTGCCCGGAGCAGTAACTCGAGGCGTCCGAGGCGAAAAACAGTACGCCGTAGCCAATCTCGTCAGGATCGGCGATCCGGCCCGATGCGTTGGTCTTGCCGATCATGTCGATGTCGAAGCCCTGGCGCGCCGCGTCGGCCTCCAAGCCCGGGGTCCGGATCGCCCCGCACGCGATGCAGTTGACTCGGACACCTTTTCGGGTCCAGGCCGCGGCCATCGATCCGGTCAGGTTGTTCAGGCCGGCCTTGGCCGCGCCGTAGATCGCGGCCTGCGGCATCGCCAGCAGACTGGCACCCGAGGAGATGTTGATGATCGAACCCTTGCCCTGCTCGATCATCGGCTTGGCGGCCGCCCGCGACAGGTACCACGCGCTGGAGAGGTTCAGGTCCAGGACCTGATGCCATTCCTCATCGGTCCACTTCATCAGCGATTTGGTCTCGCCGCCGCCGGCGTTGTTGAGCAACACATCGAGTCGGCCGAATTCCGCCACCGTGGCGTCCACCAACGCCCGGCACTCTTCTGCCGAGGTGACATCCGTGGGGACGGTCAGCGCGCGCCGCCCCAAGGCTTCGATCTCGCGTGCGGTGGCCTTCAGCGGTTCCTCGCGACGGCCGGCCAACACGATATCGGCACCGCGTTCGGCCAGCACCAGCGCCGATGCCCGGCCGATACCCGTTCCGCCGCCGGTGATCACGGCGACCTTGCCGTCCATTGCGAACCTGTCGTTCACCACAACACTTTCCTCTCGATTGAACACCGCACCCCGAATGCAATACGAATGTACAGCACGCGCGGCCGGTCACAACCCCGGTCTGACGAGTTCGTGCGACAAACCGCGCAGATGCTCGACATCTGAGCTCGCGTGGAGTACACCCATGAGATGCCCCAACCGACCAATGACGTCTGGGAAGTGCTGTCCACCGCGCGCTCGATTCGCCGGTTCAGCGAACGGCCGGTCGACGACGAGACCCTCAACCGCTGCCTCGAGGCCGCCACCTGGGCCCCCAATGGCGCGAATGCACAGTTGTGGCGATTCATCGTGCTCGACGCACCGCAGCAGCGGGCCGCCGTCGCCGAAGCCGCCCAGGCCGCGCTGCGAACCATCGAGTCCATCTATGGGATGAGCCGGCCCGCCGCCGACGACCACAGCCGGGCGGCGCGAAACAACCGCGCCACCTACGAATTACACGACCGCGCCGGTGAAGTGACCTCGGTCCTGTTCGCAGCGTTCAAGAATGACTTCGCCTCCGAGCATCTGCAGGCCGGGTCCATCTATCCGGCGATGCAGAACTTTTATCTGGCCGCGCGCGCCCAGGGCCTGGGCGCCTGCTTCACGAGTTGGGCTGCCTACGAGGGCGAACAGACCCTGCGCGCCGCCACCGGCGTGCCCGAGGAGTGGATTCTGGCCGGGCACGTTGTGGTCGGCTGGCCGCGCGGTCGGCACGGCCCGGTACGGCGCCGCCCCGTCGGCGATGTGGTGTTTCGCAACCGCTGGGACAACTCGCGGGCCGACATCATCTACGGCGCAGGCGCCCGGCCTACCGAGAAGTGACCACCGGATAACTCGGTTCACCCGGCCGACTGATCCGTGGCGCGGGCCAGCGCGCTCAACAGCGTCCGGGTGCGCTGCAACGAGGCTCGCCGTTGCTCCCGGTCCTGACCCACCGCAACGGGTTGCGCCCACACGTCGGTGGCACCCGCCTCGATCAGGCGCTCGAGTTGGCCCTGCACTGCGGCCTCGTCGCCGACTATCGCCACATCGGCCGCCGATGCGCCGCCGCCGGATGCGATGATCCGCGCGAAGTTGGTCGCCGCACCGTATCCGGTGGCGGTCGCGGCCACGGCTTCTCGAGCCGCCGCCAGGTCGTCGTGTACCGCAACCGGTAGCCCGGCCACCACCCGCGGCGCCGGCCGACCGGCCGCGATTGCCGCCGCCCGCAGCACCGGGACAATCGATTCCTCGATCGCCGGCGCCGCGGCCATCCACAGCACAACACCGTCGGCATACCGGCCGGCGATGGTCAGCATCCGCGGTGAAAGCGCCGCCAGCAGAACGGGAATCGGATGGTCGGACTTGGCCATCCGGCCGTTGCTGTGCGTGCTCCACTCCTGGCCGTCGAAGTCGGCGTCGCCGTCGCGCAACAGCGCGCCGACGATCCGCAGATACTCCTCGGTGTTGCGGGCCGGCCGCGCATACGACTGCCCCAGGACGTCTTCGACGATCGGCCGGTGCGACGGCCCCAGGCCCAGCGTGAGACCGGGTCGGCCCATCGCGTTGGCGGCGGCCACCACGCGGTTGGCCTGCAACAGCGGGTGACACGGGTAGGTCTGCAGGACCGCCGTCCCCAACTCGATCGAGGCGGTGGCGCCCCCGGCCAACGCCATGGCCACCAACGGATCGCCGGCGACCGCACTGGCGTACCACAGCGAGGAGAACCCGTCGGCTTCGGCCTGTTGGGCTTGGCGCACAATCGAATCGACGGAAGACCCGCCGCCTGTCAGTCCGATGCGCACGGCGCCACTCCTTCGGTTTCGTCACCGCATGACATGGGCCTGCTGTTGGGGCGGATGCACGTCGAACAGGTCCCGGTACGAGGGCGGTTGCCGGCCGTCTTCGTCCTTGATGCCGTATTCGACCGCCAACTCCGCGCCGATCAGCGTCTGACCGGTGACCGCCATGAGGTCGGGGTCATTGTAGAGCGCGGCGATCACATGTCCGGTCAGCTCGGGAGTCTCGGCGGTATCCAGGATGTGCCCGAGCTTGTCGGGGTTGGCGGCAACGATCTTGCGCACTCGGTCGGTGAGCAGTGACCCCATCCAGATCGACACCGCCGCGATGCCGAATTCCTTGAAGTCGAACGCCATATCCGCGGCCATCTTGTCCACGCCGGCCTTGGGCACCCCGTAGGCGGGGCCGAAGGCGTAATGCACCGAGCCCGAGGACGACGTGAACACCACCAGACCATGCCGGTGCGGCAGCATCAACGGGGCGGCGTACACCGTGGCGACGTAGCTGCTGCGCAATCCCACGTCGAGGGTGTCGATGACATTGATGGGCTCGTCCCAGAACTTGGTGCGGGCCATCATCTCGTCACGGATGATCGCGGCGTTGTTGACCAGGATGTCGACGCGCCCCTGCTCGTGTTCGATCCGCGCGAACAACGCCCGCACCTGATCGTCGTCGCCGTGATCGACGCGCACCGCAATGCCCTGCCCGCCGGCCGCCGTGACCTTGGCGGCTGTCTCCTGGATCGTCCCCGGAGTCGGGGCGTCGGCGGGAGATTGGCTGCGACCGGTGACGTAGACGGTGGCGCCGTGGCTGCCGAGGGCGTGTGCGATGCCAGCGCCGGCGCCGCGGCTGGCTCCGGTGACGACCGCGACGAGCGGGGTATTCGGCATTTTCACAGCACCGCCCCGCCGTTGACACCGATGACCTGTCCCGTCACATAGCCTGCCCCGTCGGAGCACAGATAGGAACACAGTTCGGCCACGTCGTCGCCGGAGCCGAGGCGTCCGGCCGGGATGGCCTGCAACAGATACTCCGCCGGCGGCAGCTTGCCGGCCTCTTGTTGTTCCCGCAGCATTGGCGTGTCGATGACGAAGGGTGGCACGGTGTTTGCGGTGATGCCCTTGCTCGCGTAGTCGATCGCGATGGACTTTGTCATCGCGATGACGCCGCCCTTGGTTGCCGAGTAGTGCGCCTGGCGCCCGGCGCCGCGCTGGCCGGCCGCCGAGGAGATCGTCACGATTCGGCCCCAGTGCGCTGCCACCATGTCCGACAGGGCCGCCCGCACGCTCAGGAAGGTCCCCGTCAAGTTGACCGCCAGATAACGGTTCCACTCCTCGAGGGTGATCTTGTCCAGCCGGGTGAAGCCCGAGATCGCCGCACTCGTCACCAGGATGTCGACCGGCCCGAGTCCCTGGCGGACCTCGGCGAAGGCCGCGGTCACCGAATCCTCGTCGGCGACATCGACGCGCAGGCCGATCGCCTGGTCGCCCTGAGCCTGCGCTTCGGCGGCCGCCTCCGCCGCCGCGTCGGCGTTGATGTCCATTATCGCGACGCGGTGACCGTCGGCGGCCAGCCGGACCGCGATGGATCGTCCCACCCCGGACCCGCCGCCGGTCACTACCGCTACTCGACTCACTTGGCTGCTCCTTCATCGCCGGCGCCCCAACCGCTGTACATATGTATAGCGAAGTGGAAAGGTAGATACAAGGCGCGGCCGCCGCACCGGCTGAGCGCGCCCTGCTATACGCTTGTACAGCGGTGCTGTTGTACATTCGCATGACTTTTCAGCCAAGGAGCGGACGTGGACCTCTACTACGACCCCTGGGATGTCGAGATCGACCTCGATCCCTACCCGACCTATCGCCGGCTCCGCGACGAGCAGCCGCTCTACTACAATGAACGGCACGACTTCTGGGGCATCAGTCGTTATGCCGATGTCGATGCGGCACTGCGGGATCCGCATCGATTGAGTTCCGCCAAGGGCGACATTCTGGAGGTCGTCAAAGCCGACCCGGTGATGCCTCCCGGCGTCTTCATCAACGAGGATCCGCCGCTGCACACCATCCACCGCACGCTGGTGGGACGGATGTTCATGCCGAAACAGATCCGCGCGATCGAAGACAAGGTGCGCGCCTTCTGTGTCGCGTGCCTGGATCCCCTGGTCGGCGCCGAGGAGTTCGACTTCGTCCAGGACTTGGGCGCCGAGCTTCCGATGCGCACCATCGGAATGCTGGTCGGCATCCCCGATGTTGACCAGCCGTCCGTCCGCGCCCAGGCGCATGCGGTGTTGCGGAACAAGCCGGGTGAGCCGCTTCCGGTCAAGAAGGACCACTACTTCGACGGCGACATGTTCACCGACTACGTCGCGTGGCGCAAGAAGAACCCCTCCGACGACCTGATCACCGAGCTGCTCAACGTGGAATTCGAAGACCAGACCGGCACCACGCGCCGGCTCCGCACCGACGAGTTGCTGATCTTCCTGGCCGTCATCGCCGGTGCCGGAGTCGAAACCACCGGCCGGCTGTTCGGCTGGATGGGCAAGGTGCTCGCCGAGCACCCCGACCAACGCCGGGAGTTGGTCGAGGACCCCTCCCGCATCCCGGTCGCCATCGAGGAACTGCTGCGCTTTGAGCCGCCCGGCCCGCACGTCGCCCGGTTCGTGGCGACCGACGACGTGAGCTTCCAGGGGCAGACGGTGCCCGCCGGGAGCGCCCTGCTGATGATGCTCGCGTCGGCCAACCGCGATGAACGCCATTTCGAGCACCCCGACGCCTTCGACATCCACCGCAAGCCGGGCGGGCACCTGACTTTCGGCCGCGGCGCGCACTTCTGCCTCGGTGCGCCACTGGCCCGCCTGGAGGGCCGCATTGCACTCGAGGAGGTGCTCAAGCGGTTCCCGAAGTGGGAGGTCGACCTGAGCCGCGCCCGCCGCTCACGGACGTCCACGGTGCGCGGGTGGGACACCATGCCCGCCATCATCGGGTGAGCCCCGCCGAGCGGATCGGCGCGGCGGCGTGCCCGCGCCGGTCAGCGGTCGGCCACGATGAAATCCGCGGCACGCCAGGCCATCGCCATGATCGGCCCGTTCAGGTTTCCGGCCACCATGGTCGGCATCACCGAGCAGTCCACCACCCGCAGGCCGTCGATTCCGCGCACCCGCAGCCGAGAGTCGACGACGGCGTCGTCGTCGGGCCCCATCGCACAGCTGCCCACGGCGTGGTACCCGCAGTAGCCGCCCTCGAGTGCAGCCTCGACGAGTTCCTCGTCGCTCTGGCGCTGAGGTCCGGGATAGGTTTCCTGGCTGATGCGGTCGGCCAGCGGCGACTGGTCGAAGATGTCGCGCATCTTGCGGTAGATGTTGGCGGCGGTTTCTCGGTCGTGGTCGGTGCTCAGGTAGTTCGGATCGATGCGCAACGGCGCGTCGGGATCACTGCCGGTGATCTCACAGCGCCCGGTCGAGGTGGGCCGCAGCACCATGCCCAGGCCGGAGATGCCGGCCTGACGCTGAACCGCGACAGGTCCACCGGTGTTGTAGGGCGGGATGGTCCAGGGCCCCAGCAGCAGCTGGCCGTCGACGCGTTGGGCGTCCGGGCGGGACTTCACGAACGCGAGGATGTCGAAGGACGGCGTCGCCAGCGGCCCCTTCCGGGTGGCCAGGTACTGCACACCCGTGAGAGCCTGGGCAACGCTACTCGAGAGCTTGCGGTTGTAACCGAGGTCTTCCTTGAGGTCGGCCCGCAGTGCCACACAGCGATGTTCGCGCAGCCCTCGACCGACGTTGTCGCGCTCCAGATACACGGACACACCAGCGTCGGCCAACACCTCGCGGGGGCCGATCCCCGACTGTTGCAGCAGTTTCGGGCTCTGCAAGCTCCCCAACGACACGATCACCTCGCGCGTCGCCCGCACCTCGCCGACACCGCTGCCGTCGGCGACCTGTAGCCCCACCGCGCGCCCGGCCTCGAGAAGGAGGCGCTGCACGGTTGTTCCGGTGCGCACGGTCAGGTTGGGACGGTGGAGGGCCGGCTTCAGAAAGGCGCGCGCCGCGCTGACCCGGCGCCCATCCTTGATGGTGGAGGCCGCGTAACCGATTCGCGGGGCGTCGGTTTCGTTGATGTCCTCGACGCGTTCCAGGCCTGCCGCCGTGCCCGCCGCCATCATCTCCTCGCAGAGCTCATCAGGATTGCGTGGAACGGAGATGTGCAGTGGGCCGCCGACACCGCGGGTGGGTGAGGGGCCGAACTCGTTGTCCTCGAACGCACGGTAGATCGGCAGGATCTCGTCCCAGCCCCAGCCCTTGTTGCCGAGCTGTTCCAGCTGGTCGTAGTCGTCCCGGTTGCCGCGGTTGTAGACCATGCCGTTGATCGAACTCGACCCGCCGAGGACCTTGCCCCGCATCCAGTTCTCCACATGCGGCGTGGGGCCGAACGGCGTAGTCGAGTAGTGCCACATGTATTTCGGGTTCTCGAAGAGCATGCCCGAGCCCTTGGGGATGCTGAACAGGGGATGGCGATCGCTGCCACCGGCCTCAACCAACAGGACCGTCACCGACGGATCCGCGGAGAGTCGGTTGGCCAGCACGCAGCCCGCCGATCCCGCCCCAGCGATGATGTAGTCGAAGCTCGTCATACCCGGACTCTCCTAGCCCTCGACGCTGTCGCCGTACGAATGTACGGCAGAACGGGTGGAACTACGCGCGGGGCAGTCCCAGCACCCGTTGGGCAATGATGCTGCGCTGGATCTCCGAGGTGCCGCCGGCGATCGTGCCGCCGAAGCTGCGGACGTAGCGCTCGAACCAACTCGAGGTCGGCGCATCCTCGCCGAACGGCGCGAACGGCGCGGTCAACATGGGGTGGCTCAGACCATCAGAACCCGCTGACTCCAACGCATTCAGTCCGGCCTGCTGGAACGCCTCGGAGCCGAACAACTTGAGCACCGACAACGCCGCAACGTCCTGGTCGCCGCGAGCCTCGCGGGCCAGCGCCACCGAGCCGAGCAGCCGCAGCGCCTGGGCGTCCATGTAGAGCGTCGCGTAGTGATCGCGGTCGAGCACGGTTCGGGGGCGAACGTCGGTGATCAGTTGGTCGAGCCAATCGGCGTAGCTGAGCCACAGCAGCGTGCGCTCGTGCCCAAGAGAGCCGTTGGCCACCTTCCAACCCTCGTTGAGCGGCCCGATCAGATTCTCCGCCGGCACCCGGGCATCGGTGAAGAACACCTCGTTGAAGTCCAGATCGTCACGGCCGCAAATGGATGCGAACGGCCGACACGTCACGCCCGGGGTGTCGGTGGGAACCAGCAGGACGCTGATGCCCTTGTGCTTGGGCGCATCGGGATCGGTACGCACGAAAGTCAAAATCACGTCGGCGTCGTGCGCACCGGAGGTCCACACCTTCTGGCCGTTGACCACGAAGTGCTCACCGTCACGCACCGCGGCGGTGCGCAGCGAGGCCAGATCAGAACCCGCATTGGGCTCGCTCATGCCGAGCGCCGCGGTGATCTCGGCACGCAGAATGGGCACCGCCCACTTCTGCTTCTGCTCGTCGGTGCCGAACGACAGCAGCGATGCGGCGATGATGCCCAGGCCCTGCGGGTTGTAGCTCTGGTAGATGCGGCGCCGGGACAACTCGTCGCGGTGCACATACTGCTGCAGGATGCTCGCATTGCGGCCGCCGAACTCCGGCGGATTCCCGGGCAGCAGCCAGCCGTGGTCGAACATCACCCGCTGCCACTGCCGGGCCCACGCGGGAATGTCCGCCGTCGACCCGGAGCGCTCGTCGGTGGTCGCCGGGTCCGGCAGATGCTCATCGAGAAAGGCGATGAACTCGGACCGGAACGTCTCGACGTCGTCATCAAACGTCAATTGCACGGCTCAGACCTCCGCGAGTGCCATGTCGGCGACCACGGCCCGGTGCTCGGCGGCACCGCCGAGCAGCAACTCGAAGGCCTTGGCCCGCTTGAGCGCGAACTGGACGTCGTTCTCCCAGGTGAAGCCCATCGCGCCGAACAGCTGAATGCCGTGCTTGAACACCAACGACTGGCACTCCCCCGCCGCGGCCTTGGCCATATGCGCGGCCAGGCGCCGGCGCGGATCGTCGGCGGCGATGGTCAACGCCGCGAAGTAGGACAGCGCGCGGGCGCGTTCGATCGCGACGTGCATGTCAGCGGCCTTGTGTTGCACCGCCTGGAAGGACCCGATGAGCACGCCGAACTGCTGGCGCGAGCCCACGTGTTCGAGGACCATGTCCAACACCCGCTGGCAGGCGCCCACCATCGTGAGCGCGAGGCCGGTCAGCGCCACATCCTTGGCGCGCGCCACGTGGTCGGGATGGGCGGCGATGACGCGGTCACCGGTGGCCACCCGGACCCGGTCGAAGGTCACCTCGGCAACGTGCAGCACCGGATCGAACACCGGAACGGGACGGGCCGAGAACTGTTCGGAGCCAACGACAAACACGCCGGCCGGGGTGGCCACCGCGATCCGGTCCGCGCGGTCACCGTCGAGCACGTGCCGTGCGGTGCCGTCCAACTCCCAACCGTCGGCGACCCGCGCCGCGATGACGCCGTCATACACCGCCGCGCCGGCCAGCTTGGGATCGGCGGCCCCCGGCGCCAACGGAGTGAACTGGGTCAGCGTGGCGAGGTAGGGCGTCGGGTCGGTGGCACGCCCCAATTCCTCGACGAGCAGGCCGAGTTCGACGGTCTCCTCGGCCTCGGTCAGTTCAGTCCAGCCGTTGTCGACGTACGACTTCCACAGCGGCGCCGAGGTGCCCTGCTCCTGCCCCTCGGCGATGGCGCGCACCAGGGACGCGGGGCACTCCTTGGCCAGCGCGTCGCGCACGGTGTCGCGCCATAACCGCTGATCGGAATTCAACTCCAGCAGCATGGGCGCGCCTCCTCATGACGAATGCTTGACGCGATTACTTTCGCGCAGTGGGAGAATAGCATTCTCCACATCTGCCAGTAAGAATCTCTTAAACCATGGGTGTGACGACGCGTTGCGGATAGTTTCTCCGGTACAGTTTGTCCATGTACTTTCCACAGGGCCGCGGGTGGGCAGCCCGATGAGCAGTCCCAGCGAAGAGCCCGCGTGGAAGCAACGTGCGGTCGAAAGGTCGATCAAGACCGCCAAGTTGCGCGCCGCTCAGCGGGTGCAACGGTTCCTCGATGCGGCCCAGGCGATCATCACCGAGAAGGGCAGCACCGACTTCACCGTGCAGGAGGTCGTCGACCGCTCCCGGCAATCGCTGCGCAGCTTCTACCTTCAATTCGACGGCAAGCATGAACTGCTGCTCGCCCTTTTCGAGGACGCCCTGAGCCGTGCGGCCGATCAGATTCGCGCGGCGACCTCCGGCCAAGCCGACCCGTTGGACCAGCTCAGGGTGGCAATCGAGTTGCTGTTCGAGCTATCTCGACCCGATCCGAGCGCCAAGCGACCACTGTTCACGGACTTCGCCCCGCAGCTGCTCATCTCCCACCCCAACGAGGTTCGCGTCGCCCACGCGCCGCTGATCACGTTGTTCAAAGAGCTGATGGACGACGCCGAGGCGGCGGGCAAGCTGCGCCCGGGCCTCAACTCGCGGCGGATGGCGGCGATGACCATGCAGACCGTGATGTTCACCGCGCAGTCGAGCGCGCCGGCCGATGACGACTCGGTCCAGCCGATCACCGCAGAAGAAGTCTGGGAGTTCTGCGCGCACGGTTTTGCGACCGTCAGCTAGCAGCAGAACCACGTTCTCGGTGGCCTAGAACAGGACTTGCGCCAGGTGTGGCCAAGGTCTCCATAAGCTCATTTTGCGGCGCCCATCGCCGCCCGCGGCCGGGCCCCGCTTCGCGCCTCAGCGCTCGGGGCCGAGTCCGGCGAGCGCGTCGGCTGCGGAGTACGCATCGGTGGTCCCGGCGGCGACCTCGGCGGCCAACCGCGCCAACGCGGGGTGGCGCTGCAGCCGGGTCTGGGCGAGCGACAGTATCTGCGCGCGGGCCCGGGCAGCGCGACGTTCTGGGGTGTCGGCGCGATGATGAGCTTCGATGGCCTCCACCAACTCGGGCAGCCCTTCACCCTGTGCGGCAACAAGTTTCAGGATCGGTGCAGCGGTCTCGGCATGAAGATCCCGGACCGTCTGGTCCGCGCCGTCGCGATCGGCCTTGTTGACCACCACCAGGTCGGCCACCTCCAGCAGGCCCGCCTTGGCGGCCTGGATCGCGTCGCCGGCGCCGGGGTTGAGGATCACGACCGTCGGATCGGCCACCGCGGAGATCTCCACCTCGGACTGGCCCACCCCCACCGACTCCAGGAACACCACGTCGTAATCGAGGGCCGCAAGCAACCGGATCGCTGCCGGAACCACGGCGGCCAACCCGCCCAGATGCCCACGGCTGGCCACCGAACGGATCAATACCTGGGGATCGTTGATGTGGGCAACCATCCGGATGCGGTCTCCCAACAACGCCCCGCCGCTATACGGCGAGGAGGGGTCGACCGCGAGCACCGCAACCCGCAGACCGCGCTCGCGATACGCACCTACCAGCGCTCCGACCGTGGTCGACTTCCCGGCGCCGGGCGGTCCGGTGACACCGACGACACGCACCGTCGCGGGTTCGTACTGCTCGACCACCGCGAGCGCCTCGGCCCGGCGCGGTCCCTCGACCAGGCTGAGCAACCGCCCCGCCGCCCGGATCGATCCTGCTCGGGCGGCCGTCATCAACTCGGCGGCATCGGGGAGCTCACGGGTCACAACCATCGATTATCTGTCCTTGCGCTGGCGGGTCCACCCTCACCTTAGGAGAATCGTATTCTCTTGACACGAGAGGCTTCGTCGCGATCCCTAGTGATTTCGGTGCGCTGGGAGGCGCTGAGCGCCTCCCAGCGCACCGAAATCACCTCTTGGCCTTGGCGATCAGGCCGTCGACGATGCTGTTGAAGTCCGCGGTGCCGAACGAGACGTACTCGGACAGGTTCGCGTAGTCCAGCGAGGCCATCACCGAGCGTTCGAGCTGGATGTTCATCAGCCGCTTCGTGGCCTCGACCGCTTGCTGCGGCAGTTCCAGGATCTTCTTGGCGCAGGCGATCGCCTCCGCCACCGGGTCGGCCACCACATGGTTGGCCATCCCCAACTCCAGCGCCCGCTGCGCGGAGATCTTCGTTGCGGTCAGCGCGAACTCCTTGGCCTGCAGGAAGCTGATCTGGCTGGGCCACACCAGCGGACCGCCGTCGGCGGCCACCAGCCCGATCTGCACGTGCGGATCGGCGAAGTGCGCGGTCTCGGCCATGTAGACGATGTCGGACAGGGCGGCGAGGCTGCACCCCAGTCCCACGGCCGGACCGTTGACCGCCGCGATCACCGGGATGCGGCAACGCACCATGCCGATGACGAGGTCACGACCGTGCTTGATGGTCTTGATGCGCAACGCTTCATCGCGGCGCAACTCGTCAAGATAGTTGAAGTCGCCGCCGGCCGAGAACGCCCGGCCGGCCCCGGTCAGCACCGCTGCCCGCGCCCCGGCGTCCTCGTTGAGCGCCTCCCACAAGCCGGCCAACCCCACGTGCAACGCGTCGTTGACGGCGTTGAGCGCATCGGGCCGGTTCAGCGTGATGATGCGCAGCGCGCCATCGGCCTTGACGTCGATTTCGTCTGGCATTCCATACATTTCAGACTCCCAATCCCAGGATGCGTGCGGCAACGATGTTCTTCTGGATCTGCGAGGTACCGCCCATGACGCTCTGGGCGCGGCTGTACAGGTAGGCGCCCAGCATCTCCTCGTCCCCGGTGCCGGCGACCTCGAGGGCCGCATGCCCGACGGCCTGCTCGACCCAGGTCATCAGCAGCTTGTCGATAGACCCGTTGGGGCCGTGCGAGAGACCGTCGAGTTGCTCCGAGAGCCTGCGGCGCACGTGGTGGGTGAGCATCTCCACCTCCACGGCGGCCCAGACGAGATCCTGCGACGGTGCTTCGGTGCGGGCCGCCAGCGATCGGACCAGCTTGTCGTAGCGGGCCGCGAAACCCAGGGTCGAGGGCTCGCGCTCGTGACCGACGACGGTCATCGCCAACGGCCACCCCTCGCCCGGTGCGCCGACCATGTTCTCCACCGGCACCTTCACGTTGTCGAAGCTGACCTGGCCGAATTCCTTGGTCACGCCGCTGATCATCTTCAGGGGTCGCTGCTCGATTCCCGGTTCATGCATGGAGCAGATGAACGCCGAGATGCCGCGGTGGCGTTTGGCTTCCGGATCGGTCCGGGCCAGCACCAGGCACCAGTCGGCGACATCGGAGTAGCTGGTCCAGATCTTGTGGCCGTTGATGACGTAGTGCTTGCCGTCGCCGTCAAGCTCAGCGGTGGTGGTCAACGAGGCCAGATCGGATCCGGCGCCGGGTTCGGAAAATCCCTGGCACCAGCGTTCGGTGCCGTTGATCATGCCCGGCAGGAACCGCTGTTGGATCTCCTTGCTGCCGTGGTGTCCCAAGCCCACGACCAGGTACCCGAGACTGGGCCGGGCCGGGGCGCCGGCGCGCGCGAGTTCCTCGTCCAGGATGACGTCGTAGACCGGTGGCAGTTCCTGTCCGCCGTACTCCTTCGGCCAGGACAGCCCGAAGAACCCGCCCTCGTACAGCGCGCGGTGCCACTCGCCGGCCTTGGCCCAGTACTCGTCGCCCGACGTCGGAAATTCCTTGGCGTGCACGGCCAACCAGTCGCGCAGCCGCTGCCGGAATGCGGCTTCTTCGGCGGAATCACGAAAGTCCAAGATCGATGTCCTCCCACTTGACGGGCCACAGTTCGGTTGAGGTGAGGGCGCGGCGCAGGTACACGTGCGCCAGGCACTCCCAGGTGTTGCCGATGCCGCCGTGCACCTGGATCGAGGTCTCACAGACCGTGCGGGCGGTGCGCGCGCAATACAGCTTGGCCACCCTGGCGGCTCGGATGGCTTCCGCTGCCGGAAGTTCGTCCACCGCCCACGCGGCATGCCGCAGGATGGACACCGACCCCTCGGTCAGGGTCAGGCTCTCCGCCAGCAGATGCGCCACCGCCTGGTACGAGCCGATCGTATTCCCATACTGCTCACGGATTTTCGCGTACTCGACGGCGAGGTTCAGCGCACCGCGGGACACCCCCACCAGATCGGCGGCGGTCCCGACCAGTGCCAGCGCCGCCCAGCGCTGGGCGGCCTCAGCCGACACCGAGCCGACGGTCGCGGCGGTGCCGAGGGTGGCGCGGGTGCGGGTCAGGTCCGCGGTCTCCGCGTCCCCGGCGAGGTCGGCCGCGAGCACGGCCGTGCCGTCGAGCGACAGGGCGCGCGCGCTGCCCCGGGCATCCACGGCCAGCCCGGCGAACGCCACCGTCGTCCCGTCGGCGTCCACCCCGTCGAGGTGCCGGGCCAGATCGTCGGCGAGCACCGGTCCCAGAAACGGTGCATCCACCAATCCGCGGCCGAACTCCTCGGCGATGATCGCGACCTCGACCCCGGAGGCTTCGTCGGAGCGCAGCGATCGCCAGCCGGTGATGCCGATCTGCTTGTCGAGGCGGGCGATTCGCCCGCTGTCCTCGAGATCGGCGACCGATCCGGGACCGAGGTCGTCGGCCAGCTTCGCTGCGGCATCGCGCAGTTGTTGTTGTTCAGTGGTCAGTCGTACATCCATGGCGCTCCTTCAGCACGCGACGCAGCACCTTGCCCGACGGGAGGCGCGGAATCTCCGGCACGAAAACGATTTCGGTGGGACGTTTGTAGGACGCCAAGGTGTCGGCCACCAGGGCGATCAGCTCGGCGGGGTCCACCCCCGCGTCGGCGGCGACGGCGGCCACCACGGCTTCCCCATCGGTGGCATGCGGTACGCCGAACACGGCGCAGTCACTGACCGCCGGATGTCCGTGCAGCACCGCCTCGACCTCGGCCGGGGCTACCTGAAAGCCCCGGACCTTGATCATCTCCTTGGCGCGGTCGGTGATCCGCAGGTAGCCCAGCTCGTCGAGATAGCCGACGTCGCCGGTGCGATACCAGCCGTCGTGCAGGGCGGCCTGGGTGGCTTCGGCGGGCAGATAGCCGGCCATCAGCGAATCCGACCGGGCCTGAATCTCGCCCGGCTCACCGGTGGGCACCGGCTCGCCGGTTTCCAGCGACACCACCTGCAGCCGCACCCCGGGCGCGGCGCGCCCGACGGTGTCCAATGGCCCGTCGCGCAGGTCGTTGCAGCTCAACACCGGCAGCTCGCTGGCGCCGTAGGCGGTAGTCCAACCGGCACCGGTGCGGCGCGTCACCGTCTCGGCCACGCTCACGGTCACCGGGGTGGCGCACCACATGAGATAGCGCAGCGTCGACAGGTCGAACGATTCCAGGTCGGGATGCGAGGCGATCGCCAATGCTATTGGCGCCACTGCCATCTCGACCGTGATGCGATCCGATTCGATGTGGCGCAGCATCGCGTCGATGTCGAACCGGCGATGCAGCCGCAACCATCCCCCGGTCTCGAGCACCGTGACGATGTTCAGCAGGCCCAGGATGTGCGACGGCGGGGTGACGATCTGCAGCCGGTCCTCGGGGCCGAGCGCCAACACCGCGCCCCAGTGCCGCACCGCGGCCCGAAATGAGCCGTGGGTGTGCCGTACCGCCTTGGGCAGTCCGGTGGTGCCGGAGCTGAACACCAGCACCGCCTCCGATTCCGCTGCGGGCGCGGAATCCGCGGCGGCGGCCGCGACGGCGGTGATGGGTGTGTCGAGGTGCCACATCGGCATCAGTTCGGCCAACACGGGTTGATCGCCGACGCCGTGCTGGGGTTCGGTGAGCGCGAGCGCCGCGGCGACCTCGGCCCGTTTCCACGCCGGACTGATCAGGACGACGGAGGCACCCAGTTGCCACACCGCATACAGCGCGACGACGAACTCGGGACGGTTCGACGACATCAACGCGACCCGGTGGTCGGCCCGCACGCCGCGCTCGGCGAGCGTGGCGGCCAGGCCGTTGATCAGGGCGTCGAGTTCCGAGCGCCGGTAGGTACGCTCCTCGAAGGCGAGAACGACCGGATCGGGCATCGGTCCTCCTCGTGAGATCGAAGTGTCAGCGCCGCGTTTCCGACCGCTGGTCGAGCCGATGCGGACGGCTGACCTGGCAGTTCGAGAAGATGCTATCGCGGTATGAGAATACTATTCTCATTGAGGTAGAATACACATACCGTTCCGTAAGTTTTCAGGCCCGAGGATGGGGTGATGACAGTTCAGATGTCCAGTGACACCGAGACCGCTCCTTCGTCGGCTGCCGACGATCAGGGCGGCGTGACGATCCAACTCGACGGCAAGACCGTGACCGTGCCGCTCCGGGACGGCGAGACCATCCTGGAGAGCGCCCGACGAGCCGGCATGACGCCGCCGTTCTCCTGCGAGGCGGGCAACTGCGGTACCTGCATGGCCAAGCTGAGCAGCGGGACCGCCACCATGAGTGTCAACGACGCGCTCGACGACGACGAGGTCGAGGAGGGGTACGTGCTGACCTGCCAGGGCGTCCCCGACGGTCCCGTCGTCGTCGACTACGACTGCTGACCGACCCGCGCCGAGATCGACGGTTCGCCGGATCTCACTCGGGCTTTGTGGCCCGAAGGTGAGTTTGGGCGTACTCGTCGAGGGCAGGCGGGGGGCGGTAGTCGGGCTGGTAACCATCGATCCGGATCGAACTGCCCACCAGGCGGTACGGCCCCGCGTCGACGACCACTTCCGGTAACCCGTCGAGCGCCTCGGGCAACGTTCGCACCGCGGCGGCCGGGATGCCCAGCGGCTTGAGTCTGGCCTCCCACCCCGCGGCGGTATCACCGAGTAGTACCTCGGACACCACGGCCAACACCTCCTCGCGGCGCTCCGCGCGCTCGGCCATCGTCGCGAACGGCACCTGGGTCCCGGCCGTCAGACCCGCCTCGGTGGCGAACGATCGCCAGAACCCGTCGTGGGTGACGAACAGCGCGAGATAACCCTCGGCCGTCGGAAACAGTTGCGCCGGAACGTAGAACGAGTGCGCGCCACCTGCGCGCCGTTGCGGGTGCACACCGTTGTTGAGGTAGGCCGACGCGTGGTAGTTGAGCTGGGAGAGCATCACATCGCGCAGCGACACGTCGATCTGACCGCCGCGGCCGGAGACGATCTGCGCCAACAGACCCAGCGCCGCGGTCAGGCCGGTCGAGTTGTCGGCCGAGGAGTACCCCGGCAGCGTCGGTGGGCCGTCGGGATCGCCGGTCAGCGCGGCGATTCCGGTGGCGGCCTGCACGACGTAGTCGAACGCCGGATCGTCGCCGCCGTACAACCCGAAGCCCGTCAGCGCGACGCAGACGATCTTGTCGTTGGACCGCCGCAGGGCTTCATAGGTGAGGCCCAGCTCGAGGATCGCCGAGGGCTTCAGGTTCACCAGCAGCGCATGGGAATCGGCCACGAGTTCGGCCAGCCGATGCTGCCCCTGTTCGGTGCCCAGTTCCAGACACACACTGCGCTTGCCGCGGTTGAGGCTTGCGAAGTAGCTGTCGCTGACCTGACGGGAGATGTCGCCGGTAGGCGGCTCGATCTTGATCACCTCGGCGCCGAGGTCCGCGAGCATCATCGTCGCGTACGGCCCGGCCAGCATGGTGCCGACCTCCAGGACCCGGACACCGGCCAGCGGGCCGGGACTCACGACACCTGCTTGGCGAGCTCGGCGATCACTTCGCGGGTCCGGTACTTCGAGGCGATCAGCTCATCGCGGTTGTCCCCGATCGGCAGCAACCGTACGGACAGATCGGTCACCCCGGCATCGGCGAATGCCTTGAACCGCTTGAGGATCGATTCCTCGTCACCGGCCGCGCAGAGGTCGCCCACGGTGCGCGCCTCACCGCGGTCGAGCAGGCGCTGATAGTTCGGCGACGTCTCGGCCTCGGCCAGGATCCGGTTGGCGCGGTCCTTGGCCTCCTCGATCTCGGAGTTGGCACACAACGTGACCGGGATGCCGGCCACGATCCGCGGGGCGGGCTTCCCGGCGTCGGCGGCGGCCTTGTTGATCTTCGGGGCGATGTGCTCCCCGATGGCCTTCTCGTCGGCCATCCACAGCGAGGTGCCGTCGGCATGTTCGCCGGCGATCTGGAGCATCACCGGACCCAGGGCGGCCACCAGCACGGGCATCGGCGTCTGGGCGCCCAGCGCGGTCGGGTTGTGCACCGTGAAGTGATCGTTCTCGACGTCCACCGGACCGGGACCGGCGAGCGCGGCATTGAGCACCTGCAGGTAGTCCCGGGTGTAGGCGGCCGGCTTGTCGTAGGGCAGACCCAGCATGTCGCGGATGATCCAGTGGTGCGACGGCCCCACGCCCAGGGCGAGTCGCCCACCTGAGATCGCGTGCACCGAAAGCGCCTGACGGGCCAGCGCAATCGGATGCTGAGCCTGCAGGGGCACCACCGCGGTCCCGAGTTCGATCCGGGTGCTGTGCGAGGCCATCAGCGCGACCATGCTCAACAGATCGAAGTCGTCGGGTACCTGCGGCATCCACGCGGTGGCCAGGCCCGCCGAGTCGGCCCACTCGATGTCGGCGATCAACTTCTTGACCTTGCGATCCATGTCGCCCCGCTCGGCACCGATCATCACACCAAGACGCATCAGCCGGCACTCCCCTCTGTCGCGACGGGGGTCCCGGTCAGCGCACGAACGTCACGGACGAGCACATCCAACGCGGTCCCGGTCGGGAACACCGCCGCGGCCCCGGCGTCGAGCACCTTCTGCACGTCACCTTGCGGAATGGTGCCGCCGACAACGACGGCGATGTCGCCCGCGTCGGCCGCCCGCAGGGCGTCGACGACGCGTGCGGTCAGCGCCAGATGCGCACCCGAGAGAATCGAAAGACCCACTACCGCAACATCTTCCTGGATGGCGATGGAGACGATGTCTTCGATGCGCTGCCGGATTCCGGTGTAGATCACCTCGAATCCGGCGTCGCGCAGCGTGCGCGCGACGATCTTGGCGCCCCGGTCATGGCCGTCGAGGCCGGGTTTGGCGACCAAGATACGGGCCGGGCTGGCAGAAACATCAGTCATCTAGAACACCACCGGTTGTTGGAATTCGCCCCAGACCGCCTTGAGCGTGGACACCATCTCTCCGACGGTGCAGTAGGCGTTGGCGCAATCGATCAGGGCATGCATCAGGTTGTCGTCGCCCTCGGCGGCACGCGACAGCGCCGCGAGCCGGGCCGCGACATCGGTCGAGTTCCGTTCGGCCTTGACCCGGGCCAGCCGCTTGAGTTGCAGCTCACGGCCTTCGGCGTCGAGTTCGTAGGTGGAGATGTCCGGCGCCGGCTCGTCGGAGACGAACTTGTTGACCCCGACCACCGGACGGACCCCCGACTCGACCTCGTTGTGGATCTTGAACGCCTCGTCGGCGATCAGGCCCTGCAGGTAGCCGTCCTCGATCGCACGGACCATCCCGCCGTGGTTCTCGAGGTCGGCCATGATCTCGATGATCTTTTCCTCGGTGGCATCGGTGAGGGCCTCGACGTAGTACGACCCGCCGAGCGGATCGGCGACCCGAGTGACCCCGGTTTCATACGCCAGGATCTGCTGGGTGCGCAGGGCGAGGGTGGCCGACTCCTCGCTGGGCAGCGCGAACGGCTCGTCCCAGGCGGCGGTGAACATCGACTGCACACCGCCCAGCACCGCGGCCATCGCTTCGTAGGCGACGCGAACGAGGTTGTTCTGCGCCTGCGGCGCGTACAGCGATGCACCGCCGGCGACGCAACCGAAGCGGAACATCGACGCCTTGTCTGTGGTCGCGCCGTAGCGCTCACGGACGATGGTGGCCCAGCGACGACGCCCGGCACGGTACTTCGCGATCTCCTCGAAGAAGTCTCCGTGGGTGTAGAAGAAGAACGAGATCTGCGGGGCGAACTTGTCGATGGTCATCCGGCCGCGCTCGACGACGGTGTCGCAGTAGGTGACACCGTCGGCCAGCGTGAACGCCATCTCCTGCACGGCGTTGGCGCCGGCGTCTCGGAAGTGCGCGCCGGCCACCGAGATCGCATTGAACCGCGGCACCTCGGCGGCACAGAACTCGATGGTGTCGGCGATCAGCCGCAGCGACGGCTCCGGCGGCCAGATCCAGGTGCCGCGCGAGGCGTATTCCTTGAGGATGTCGTTCTGGATGGTGCCGGTCAGCTTCTCCCGCGGTACCCCGGACTTCTCCGCGGCGGCGACGTAGAGCGCCAGCATGATCGCGGCGGTGCCGTTGATGGTGAAGCTGGTGCTGATCTTGTCCAGCGGGATGCCGTCGAACAGGATCTCCGCGTCGGCCAGGGTGTCCACGGCCACGCCGACGCGGCCGACCTCCTCGCCGTATTCGGCGTCGTCGGAGTCATAGCCGCACTGGGTGGGCAGATCCGAGGCCACCGACAACCCGGTACCACCCTGCTCGAGCAGGTAACGGTAACGCCGGTTGGACTCCTCGGCGGTTCCGAAGCCCGAATACTGGCGGAACGTCCATAGCCGCCCGCGGTAGCCGGACGAGAAGTTGCCCCGCGTGAACGGGTACTCGCCGGGGGCCGGTGCATCCGCGGGCGGGTCGGTCGGACCGTAGACCGGGTCCACGGGGATCCCGGATGAGGTCGCAGCTGTGTAATCCATCGCACTCCAGTCGTGGACAATGTCTCGATAACGTACTTCCAAAAAAAGAGAATGCCAATATCGTACGGTGAAAACGACCAAGGGAGACACATGACCGACCGTTCCGATGCCCCCGCCCTGCGCGACCGCACCCTCGTCGTCTCCGGCGCCAGCCGCGGCATCGGGCTGGCCATCGCCGTGGCCGCGGCCCGCCAAGGCGCCAACATCGTCCTGCTGGCCAAGACCGCCGAACCGCACCCCAAGCTGGCCGGAACCATCTACACCGCCGCGGCCGAAATCGAGGCGGCCGGCGGCAAGGCCGTCCCGGTCATCGGCGACGTGCGCAAGGAAGAGGATGTGCAGCGGTTGGTGGATACCGCCGTGGAGAACTTCGGCGGCATCGACATCTGCGTGAACAATGCCAGCGCCATCGCCACCGACCCCACCCACGAACTTTCCGCCAAGAAGTTCGACTTGATGATGGACATCAACGTCCGGGGAACATTCCTGCTGACCAAGGCCTGTGTGCCGCACCTGCGCGAATCGGCCAACCCGCACGTGCTGACCATCGCGCCGCCACTGAACATGAGCCCGTACTGGCTGGGCGTGCACCCCTCCTACACGTTGTCCAAGTACGGCATGACGCTGCTGTCGTTGGGCTGGGCCGAGGAGTTCCGGCAGGGCACAGCCGCCGGATCCCCGATCGGGTTCAGCTGCCTGTGGCCGGAGACCTACATCGCCACCGCGGCGGTCACCTCGCTGGCCGCCGGCACCGAACTCGCGGCCTCGTCCCGCAGCCCGGAGATCATGGGCGACGCCGCAGTCGCGATCCTGCGCCGGCCGGCCGCCGAGGTGACCGCGGGATGCTTCATCGACGCCGACGTGCTCACCGAGGCCGGCGTCGACGACCTCTCCCGCTACGGCGGCGGCGACAATCCGATCCCGGACCTGTTCCTCGACGCCGCCGAACCACAGCGGTGAAAATCACACTCTCCGATTTGGAGAACGCATCGGCAGTGCGGAGATAGCCGGCGATGGACGACGACAACTATGCCCGTGGTGAGCGAATCCGCCGCGCGGTGCTGGGCCACGACTACGTCGAGAAGGCGACTGCGGAGGCCGATGAGTTCTCCGGCCCCCTGCAGGACCTCGTCACCGAGTACTGCTGGGGTGCGGTGTGGGGTCGCGACGGCCTGCCGCTGTCGACTCGAAGCATGCTGAACCTCGCGATGATCGCGATCCTGAACCGGCCGGCCGAACTGCGCACCCATCTACGCGGGGCCCTGAACAACGGCGTCAGCCGCGACGAGATCCGCGAGGTCTTCCTGCAGGTCGCGGTCTACGCCGGGGTGCCCGCGGCCGTCGACAGCTTCCGCATCGCGCGCGAGGTGTTCGCCGAGACCGACGCCCGGTGACCGCCGACCTCGGGTTCATCGGCCTGGGCCACATGGGCATGCCGATGCTGCGCCGCCTGCTGGCCGCCGGTCACTCGGTGACGGTCTTCGACACCCGCCGCGAGGTCGTCGAGGCAGCGGTCGGCCTGGGCGCGCACCGTGCCTCAGATCCCACCGGCGTCGCCGACCGCGCGCCGACCGTGCTGGCCAGCCTGCCGGGCCCGGCCATCTCCGTGCAGGTGGCCGAGGCGGTGGCTGAGGCGGCGTCCACGGGTGGCCGCATCGCGCGGTTCGTCGATTTGTCCACGGTGGGCAGCCCCGCCGCCCGGCGCATCCACGGGCAACTGGCCGCGCGTGGTATCGCCGCGCTGGACTGTCCGGTCAGCGGCGGGGTGCACGGCGCCGAGCAGGGCACGCTGGCACTGATGGTCTCGGGGTCGCGCACCGAGTTCGACATCGTGGACCCGGTTCTGCAGATCCTGGGCCGGACGGTGTTCGTCGGTGAGTCGCCCGGGGCGGCGCAGACGATGAAGCTGGTGAACAACATGCTGGCGGCGACGGCGCTGGCCGCCACCGCCGAGGCCATGGTGATGGGAGTCCGGGCCGGACTCGATCCGGCGGTGATGATCGACGTCCTGAACGCGAGTTCCGGGGGCACCCACGCGAGCCGGGACAAGTTCCCGCGGGCGGTGCTGCCCCGCACCTTCGACTATGGGTTCGCAACGGGCCTGATGGTCAAGGACATCCGGCTATATCTCGAGGAGGCGCACATCCTCGGGGTGCCCACCGAGATCGTCGACGGGATCGCTCGATGCTGGGAAACCACGGTGGCCGAGGAGGGCGCCGAATCCGATTTCACGTCGGTGGTCAAGCCCATCGAGCGGGCGGCCGGGGTCACCGTGGCCGCGCGGCCCACGCCGAACACCGCCTAATGGCAGTTACGGGGAAATCCCCAGCGCAGCTGGGGAGAAGACTATTCTCAGCACGAATGAGCGAGTGGACGCTTTGACGACGAGCCAGGCCGCCGGTGGTCGCGGTGGTGCCGTCGATTCCACCGACCCCGAGGTCGCGGTCATCCTCGGTGCGGCCCTGCGAGTGATGTCCTCGTCGGCTCCCGAGCCGCCTCGGGTCAGCGACATCATCGCCGCGGCGGGGACGTGCAACAAGACCTTCTACCGCCACTTTCGCGGTAAGGACGACCTGGTGATGGCGGTGATGGAGCGCGGGATCGGGATCGTCACCGCAGCGATCGCCACCGACATGGCCGCCCGGCCCGACCCCGTCGATCAGGTCACCTGCTGGGTCGAGGGCCTGCTTGCGCAGCTGACCGACCCGCATCGGTTCCGGATGTGTCGCGCCACCATCGTGCAGATGTCGGCGATCGCGCAACGCCGAACCCCCGACGACGAAATCATGGCGCCGCTGCGGGAACTGCTGACCGCCCCTATCGCGGCGATGGGCCGTAGCGACCCCGACCGGGACGGCGATGCGGTATTCCATTGCACGATGGGCACTCTGCGGCGCTACCTCGGTTCCGGTCACCGGCCGCCGCGCGCCGACGTGGAGCACCTGATGGGGTTCTGTCTCGGCGGTATCGGAGTTGGAGCGCGTGGCGACGACGGCTGAGGGGCGGGCCAGCGCAACCGAGCTCGCGTTGCGCTACACCGCCGGCGTCACCATCGCTCACCTGCTCGCGGTCACCGAGGTCGTGCTGGTGATGACCGCGCTGCGCCGCGAAACACTCAACGAGAACCAACCCCCGTTCACCGATGCGAGCACCGGTCTGATCATCGCGTTGGCGGTGGTGGCGGTGATCGTGGTGGCGGTGGGCAGCCTGGCGAATGTGCTGCCCAGTTTGCGCTGGTACGTCGACGAGGCCACACCCACACCGCGGCAACGCCGTTCGGCGCTGCGGGTGGTGCGCCGCACCACCATTCTGTTGGTCGCGACCTGGGCCGGCAGCGGCGCCGTGGTGGTGCTGACGAACCTCGGCGACGCACTCAGCGTGACGGTCCTGGTAGGACCGGCGGTGTTCTTCGGCGCCACCGCCGCCGTGTGCACGGCGTTGTTACTGACCATGCGCCCTTTACATCCGCTCAGCGCCGCCGCGGATCCGTATGGGGTGCACCGTGACTCCGCGGATAACGCGCCGGGGGTCATCGCTCGCCTGCTGATGATGTGGGTGCTGTGCTGCGCCCTGCCCAGCGTGGGGGTGGCGCTGCTGATCCTGATCCGCTCGCACGGCTGGATCATCGATCAGGCGTCCTCGGTCGAGATACCGGTGCTGGTGCTGTGCGCCGTCGCGGTGTTGTGGGGCCTGCGCGGCATGGTGCTCGTCTCGCGCTCGATCTCCGATCCGGTGCGCGAGGTGGTCGAGGCCATGGCCGATGTCGAGCGCGGCGATATCCGGCGACGCGTCGACGTCTACGAACGCTCCGAAATCGGGCTGCTGCAAAGCGGATTCAACCGGATGGTGGCCGGATTGCGCGAGCGCGACCGGCTGCGCGACCTGTTCGGCCGCCACGTCGGCGATGACGTGGTCCGCCTGTTGGTCGAACGCAACGAGTCACTCTACCGCGATGTCTGCGAAGTGTCGGTGCTCTTCGTCGATCTCTCCGGATTCACGCAGTTCGCCGCCGACAGGCCACCGCAGGAAGTCGCCGATGTGATCAATGACTTCTACGGGACGGTGGTCGCTGTCGTTGAGCAACGCGGCGGATTCATCAACAAGTTTCAGGGGGACGCCGCGCTGGTGGTATTCGGCGCGCCCGTACCGACCGAGGACGCCGCCGGTGATGCGGCGGCGACCGCCCGGGATCTGAGCAGCCGATTGGCCGAGCAGCCCCAACTCGACTTCGGTATCGGCGTCACGGCCGGACAGGTGTTCGCCGGGTTCGTGGGTGCGGAGAACCGCTTCGAGTACACGGTGATCGGCGATCCGGTGAACGAGGCGGCGCGCCTGGCCGATCGGGCCAAGGCCAGTCCGGCGCGCGTGCTGTGCTCGGGCGCTGTACTGCAATCCTGCGACGAGTCCGAACGGCGCCGGTGGGCGCATGTCGGCGCCGAGGTACTGCGTGGCCGCAGCACCCCGACGCAACTCCACCAACCGTTGGTTGCAGCCGGCGACTACGAACTCTCACCGGGCGCGACGTAGCCGCCCTGCCAGCTCTGAAGCGCCGCGTTCACCCCGGCCTGCACCGCGGTGCCGTTGCCCCACCCCGCGTAGTAGTGCAGCTGCAGGACAATCTCTTCCAGCTCGTCCTCGGTGAGTTCACCATTGATCAGCGCGCCACGTACCTGCACCTCGATCAGGTCCGCGCGCCCCAGCATCGCGGTGGCTCCGAGGACCACCAGGCGGCGATCACGCAGTGAAAGTCCCGGCCGCGACCAGATTTCGCCGAATAGGTGATCGATGGTCATGGCCGTGGCCGGCGTGCGCTCCTCGGGCATGTGCGCGGCCAACCCGGTGCCGTAGACCTTGTCCATGGTCTGCAGGCCCCGTTCGGTGCGGTCGGCCGCGGGCCGGTCCACCACGATCCCCAACGTGTCGGCGGCGTGGTCGCGTGCGGCGTCGATCAGCGGCACCTCGACACCGCTCTTGGCTGCCAGGTCTTGTGCCGCCGCCAGATCCTTGTCCATCAGGTGCAGCACCTGCGGGCCCGCCTCGGTGGCGAGTTCGGGGGCGTCGATGCTGGTGCGCAGCCAGGTGAACATCGTCGAACCGGTGGGGTCGGCGTCCTCGACCACCTCGATGAGGGTCCGCGGATCCACCCCTGCGGCGCGCGCCAGTTCGGCGGCCTCATGGGCGGCGCGCCAGGTGCCATAGGTCAAGACGTTGCGGGCGATCTTGGTGGCCATGCCGGCGCCCAGCGGACCGCAGTGCACTACCTTCTTCGCGAAGTCGGACAGCACCGGCATCGCTCGGCGCACGGTGTCGTCGTCCCCGCCGACCATGGCCACCATGCCGTTACTGGCGGCCTGATCGCCCGGTGTCACACCGCAGTCGAGCACCGCCACTCCGTAGGGGCGACACTCCTCGGCCACGTCGAGTACCTCGGGCACCGCCAGCGTTGACAGCAACGCCACGATCAGGCCGGGCCGGGCCCCGGCGAGCACCCCGTCCCCGCCGCGCAGCACCTCGCGGACCTGGGCGGCGTCCACCACCGCGATCAGCACCACGTCACTGACGGCGGCCACCTCGGCGGGGGTCGGCGCCGCCAGCGCCAAGCCCAGGTCCGCGGCCGCCTCGCCGCGGACGTCGTGGACGACCGGGATCCGGCCGCGCGCCTCCAGGCTCACCGCCACCCCGCCGCCGATCATGCCGAGGCCGATCACACCGGCGCGGGGCGCGATCCCGCCGGCCGCGGCCGGGGCCTCGACCTCGCGGGCCGGCGAATCAGTGTCGACGAATGGCGACACCAATTCTTCGGGTTGTGCAGTCATTGCGACCTCCATCACATAAACTAACAATGTTCAGTTATCTTGAAGCTTAGCTCGGCTATAGACCCAGAACAGGCCGCTGGCCTGGTGATTCCTGGCACATCCGGAGGTGAACTGTGCAACACACCGCAGCAAAGGGCCCGCGGCCCCGCAGCCGACGCGGTCACGGCGACCAGCTCCGCGAGGAGATCCTGGCCGCGGTGAACCGGCTGCTGGACGAATGGGGCAGCGACGAGAAGCTGACCATGCGCGCGGTCGCTCAGGAAGTCGGCGTCGCCGCACCCAGCATCTATCTGCATTTCACCGACAAGGCCGAACTGGTGTGGGCCGCCCTGGCCGACAAGTACACGCAGCTGGCCGCGGCGATGCAGACCGCCGAACAGGCCGTCGGGACCGACGCCGGCCCCCGGGATCGGCTGCGCGCACAGCTACACGCCTACTGCCGGTTCGCACTGGCGAACCCCGGCCGCTACCGGTTGATGTACCAAGTGCGACAGCCGGTCGGGGACCCCGAACAACTCGGCCACCATCCCGCGCGGCAGGTCTCCGGCCCGCTGCGCCGGGGGCTGCGCGAGTGCGCCGACGCCGGTCACCCGCTGGCGCTGCCGCTGCACCAGTGCGCCCACACGCTGTGGACCAGCGTGCATGGCCTGGTGTCGATTCAACTCACGATGGCGGCCCCGGGCGCCGCACCAGCTGCCGTCGACGGGGTTCTCGAGCTGGCGGACGGCTTGCTGCACGCCTTGGTCGGCGCTGCGGTCACCGACCGAGCGCCGGTCCCCACCCAGACGGGGATCGACCGCGTCATCGCCGCGTCCGTGTTCGACGAGGGCGTTCCCTGAGAGGCACCCATCCCGGGGTCGGGGAGCCCCCGAACATCGAACGACCCGGTCCCTTGTGCAGGGACCGGGCCGTTCCCGAGGCAAGTCTGGCCCGAGCATGATTCCCACCGGGGGCGCGACTCAAACCCGCTTACGCGGTAGGTGGGCTACGGCACCGTAGGATCTCGCAGACATGCGGGTTGACGGGCGCGAGATCACCGTTTCTGGCCGCCTGCTGCAACCGCTCGGCAGGCGCACCAACGACATCATTCGGCTGATCCTGGCCACCGGGTTCCTCGCGATCGTCATCACCAGTTCGCTGATCACCCGCTACGAATGGGAGTCGCTGGAGACGTCGATCTCCGAGATCGTCGGCGTCCTGACCCCCACCCAGTCCAACCTGGTCTACCTGGCCTACGGCATCGCGATCCTCGCGCTGCCGTTCGTGATCCTGATCGGTTTGATCGCGGCGCGGCAGTGGAAGCTGCTCGGGGCCTACGTGGCCGCCGGCCTGATCGCCGGGCTGGCGCTGTCGATCAGCGGCAACGGCATCGCCCGACCGACCTGGCACTTCGATCTCAGCGATCGGCTCGACACGGTCCTGTCGCAGTTCCTCGACGACCCGCGCTGGATCGCCATGTTGGCGGCGATGCTGACGGTGTCCGGCCCCGGCCTGCCGGCGCGCTGGCGGCGCTGGTGGTGGACACTTCTCCTCGCGTTCGTGCCCATCCATCTCGTGGTCAGCGCGGTGCTGCCGGCCCGCTCGTTGCTCGGGCTCGCGGTCGGCTGGTTCGTCGGAGCGTTGGTGGTGCTGGTGGTCGGCACCCCCGCGCTCGAGGTGCCGCTGGACGGCGCGGTGCGGGCGCTCGCACGTCGCGGGTTCACCACTTCGGCGCTGACGGTCGTGCGGCCCGCCGGACCCGGGCCACTGGTGCTCTCGGCCCTGTCGGTGGAACCCGCCTCCACGGTGCTCGTCGAGTTGTACGGGCCCAACCAACGCAGCGGCGGCGCACTGCGTCAGTTCTGGCGCAAGGTGCGGCTACGCACCAGCGAGACCGCGCCGCTGCAACCCTCGATGCGGCGAGCGGTCGAACACCGCGGTCTGATGACGATTGCGATTGGTGACCTCGGCGTCGCCAACACCACCGAGATGTCGGTGGCGCCCCTGGACCGCGGCTGGACGATGTTCGCCCGGACCCCGGCGCGCGGATCGGCGCTGCACGACGTCGCCGACGAGACACCCGTCGAGCAGGCGTGGGAGGCACTGGCGGTGCTGCACCGCAATCAGATCGCCCACGGAGATCTGCGCAGCAAGGAAATCACCGTCGACGACGGTGCGGTGCTCTTCGGCGGGTTCGGTCATTCCGAGTACGGCGCCACCGACGTCCAGTTGCAGGCCGATATCGCCCAACTGCTGACCACCACCACCGACCTCTACGGCGCCGAGGCCGCGGTCAGCGCCGCGATCGACGTCTTCGGCAAAGACGCGGTGTTGACGGCGTCGCGGCGGCTGACCAAGGGCGCCATGCCCGCGCGGCTCCGGGAATCGCTGTCGGACCCCGGCATGGTGCTGTCCTCGGCCCGCGACGAGGTCAAGAGACAGACCGGCGCCGACCAGATTCAGGCCGAGACCATCACCCGGTTCACCCGCAGCCAGGCGATCCAGCTGGTGCTGCTGGTTGCGTTGGTCTACGTCGCCTATCCCTTCATCAGCACGGTTCCGACGTTCTTCTCTGAACTCCGGTCGGCGGACTGGTCCTGGGCCCTGCTGGGGCTGGCCGTCTCGGCCCTGCGGTATCTGGGGGCCGCGGCGGCGCTGTGGGCCTGCGCCGACGGCGCGGTCAGCTACCGAAACCTGACGATCATGCAGGTGGCCAACACCTTTGCCGCCACCACCACCCCGGCGGGCGTCGGGGGCCTGGCCTTGTCGACCCGGTTCCTGCAGAAGGGCGGGCTCGGGGTGGTGCGGGCCACCACCGCCGTCGCGCTGCAGCAGTCGGTGCAGGTCATCGTGCACGTGTCCCTGCTGATCTTCTTCTCCGCGGTGGCCGGCGCCACCGCGGACCTGTCGCACTTCGTGCCCTCGGCACCGGTGTTGTACCTGATCGCCGGCCTGGCCCTGGGTCTGGTAGGCGCGTTCCTGGTGGTCCCGAAGCTGCGCCGGTGGCTGGGCACCGAGGTGCGGCCCCGGCTCAAGGAAACCGGCAACGACCTCATCGAACTCGCCAAGGAACCCAAGCGCTTCGGGCTGATCGTCCTCGGCTGTGCCGGCACCACCCTCGGTTCGGCGCTGGCGTTGTGGGCAAGTGTCGCGGCGTTCGGCGGCGACGTGTCGTTCGTGACCATCACGGTGGTGACGATGATCGGCGGGACCTTGGCGTCCGCGGCGCCGACCCCCGGCGGCGTCGGCGCGGTCGAGGCGGCGTTGATCGGCGGTCTGGCGGCTTTCGGGGTGCCCGCAGCCGTGGCGATCCCGTCGGTGCTGCTCTACCGCATTCTGACGTGCTGGCTGCCGGTGTTCGCGGGGTGGCCGATCATGCGGTGGCTGACGAAGAAGGAGATGATCTAGGCCACCGGAGTGCGGGCGGTGGGACTCGAACCCACAAACTCTTTCGAGCACCGGCACCTAAAGCCGGCATGTTTGCCAATTTCATCACGCCCGCGTGATGCGCCGATCGTACCGTTGGGACCAGGCCAACTGCGCGCGGCGTGCCCCCTCGATTCTTGCTGCCGCCCTGCTGGGCGGTACCTTCGAGGTATGTCCACTACACGCCGTCGGAGATGGGCGTTGATCGCGCTGGTGATCCTCGCCGCCGGTGGTTGCCTGGCGCTGGGCTGGTGGCAGTGGACCCGCTACGAATCGAATTCGGGCACCTTCCAGAACCTCGGCTACGCCTTCCAGTGGCCGTTCTTCGCCGGGTTCTGCATCTTCGCCTACCGCAAGTTCGTCCGCCTCGAAGAGGCACCGCCGCAATGGGACGACAGCGACGCGCCGACCGAGATCCCCGCGGATCTGCTTCCCGAGCGTCCCAAGGCCGATCCCCGCGACGGCGATGACCCCGCGCTGCGTGAATACAACGCTTACCTTGCCGAACTGGCCAACCGGGACGGCCACCCGGACGTCCCGGTACCCGACCACGACCGACAGGACAGGACCAACGCATGACCGCCTCCGAAACGCCATCGATCCCCGCCGGCGCCGCGCCGATCGACGCGATCGCGAAGGCCCTGAAGGGCTACCGCATCATGGCGTGGGCGACGGGCATCTGGCTGATCGCGCTGACCTACGAGATGATCGTGAAGTACGTCATCCAGGTTGAGGACATGCCCGGCTGGATGGATCTCATCGCTCCCATCCACGGCTGGGTGTACTTCGTCTACCTGCTGTTCACAGCCAATCTGGCGGTCAAGGTGCGCTGGCCCATCGGCAAGACCATCGGAGTTTTGCTGGCCGGGACCGTGCCGCTGGTCGGCATCATCGTCGAGCACTTCCAGACCAAGAAGCTCAAGGCGCAGTTCGGCCTCTGACCGCCACCACGGGCAGTTCCGGGGCGGGCTCCTCGGCCCGGTCGGACGGCGCCGGGACCGGCCGTGGAATCAGCAGCGCAAGCAGGGCCGCGACGCCGGCGGCACCGGCCGCGATGATCAGGGCGGTGCGGATACCGGCAAGGCTGGGGACCTCGTGCCCGGCGTAGGACATCGTCATCCCCGCGAGCACCGCACCGATCACGGCGCTGGAGATCGAGGTGCCCAGCGCGCGCGCCAACGAGTTGATGCCGTTGGCGGCCGCGGTCTCCGACATCGGCACGGCCGCGTTGATCAGTGCCGGCATCGATGCGAAGGCGAAGCCCACGCCGATGCTGATCAGGATGTTGAGCGTCATCACCCCCGGCGCGCTGCCGAGGAGCCGCAACCCGGCGAGGTAACCGGCCGCAATGATCACGCAGCCGACCACCAGGGTGAACTTGGGGCCGTGGCGCGCCGACACCCGGGCCGCGATCGGCGCGGTGATCATCATCGCCACCCCACCCGGTGCCAGCCACAGCCCGGTCTGCAGCAGCGACTGGCCGTGACCGTGCCCAGTCCCGGTCGGCAACTCCAGCAGTTGCGGGGAGATCAGCGACAACGCGAACAGGGCCGTGCCGACGCCGATCGAGGCCAGATTCGTGCTGAGCACGGGCCACCGCGCGGTGGTGCGCAGGTCGACGATGGGCGAGGAGATCCGTAGCTGGCACATGGTGAACACCGCGAAAGTGACGGCCGCACAGCCGAACAAGCCCAGCGTCAGCGCCGACGTCCAGCCCCAAGTGCCGCCCTTGGAGATCGGCAGCAGCAACGTCACCAGGCCCACGGCCAGTAGTACCGTTCCCACCGGGTCGAAGCGGTCGGCCGAGCGCGCCGGCAGTGCGGGCACCATGAACGTGAACAGCAGCAGCGAGGCGACCCCGAGGCCGGTGGCGAACCAGAACAGCGCATGCCATTCCCAGGTTTGGGCGATCACCGCGGCCAGCGGCAGACCCAGGGCGCCGCCGACCCCCAGCGAGGCACTCATCATGCCCATGGCGGCCCCGACCCGTTCGGGCGGAACGCAGGACCGCAGCACGCTGATGCCCAGCGGGATGATCGGCATGCCGAAGCCCTGCAACCCGCGCCCGATGATCAGCGGTAGCAGCGAGGTGGTGGCGGCCGCGACCAGCGAGCCGACCGTCAGGCAGACGGCACACACCATCAGGATCGGCTTCGGCCCGTGCATGTCGCCGAGGCGACCGAACACCGGAGTGGCGACGGCACCGGTCACCAGGGTCGCGGTGATCGCCCACGAGGCGTTGGCGGCGCTGGTGTCGAGCAGGGTCGGCAGTTCCGGAATGATCGGGATGATCAGGGTTTGCATGAGCGAGACGCTGGTTCCGGCCAGGCACAGCACGAAGATCAGCAGGCCGGGATGCTCGGTGCGGGCCGCACTTCCAGAGACGCTGCGCCACCGATCCATGAGGCGCCAGCGTACACACACTTAGTTCAGCTATTCAAATACTTAGTTACACTCGATGCAATGTTGACCGGGTCGCCGCGTGCCAGCAGCCCGTCGCAGGCACCCCCACCGGCGTCGCCCCTGAATCACCTCGATTCGCTGACGGGCCTGCGCGCCGTGGCCGCGCTGCTCGTGGTCTGCACCCACGCGGCCTTTGCGACCGGAAAGCTGACCGACGATTTCGTCGGGACCATGTATGCACGGCTGGAAATCGGCGTGCCGATCTTCTTCGCGCTCTCCGGCTTCCTGTTGTTCCGGCCCTGGGTGCGGGCCGCGGCCGAGGCCGCCGACCCGCCGTCGACGAGCCGCTACGGCCGGCGCCGGGTCCGGCGGATCATGCCCGCCTACGTCGTCACGGTGCTGCTGACATTCGCCATCTACACGGTCTTCTCGGCCGGCCCCAATCCGGGCCAAAGCTTCTCCGGGCTACTGCGCTATCTCACCCTGACCCACATCTACATCGACAACTACCTCATCACGTTGCTCCATCCGGGCCTGTCGCAGATGTGGAGCCTGGCCGTCGAGGTCTCGTTCTACGCGGTGTTGCCGCTGCTGGCCCAGCTGCTGCTGCGGGCGGGGCGCGCGGGCCGGTGGCAACCGGGTCGGGTGCTGCTCGGCTTGGCCGCCCTGACCGCGACGGGCTTCGGATGGCTGCTGGTACACCACAGCACCGACTGGCTGCCGAATTCCGCCGGCATGTGGCTACCGGCGCATCTGGCGCCGTTTACCGCCGGGATGGCGCTGGCCGTCCTGGCGACGATGGGCGTCCGGGTGCGCGCCGCGGCGACAGTTCCCTTGGCGCTGTTGGCATTCGCGCTCGTGTCCACCCCGCTGGCCGGCCGCAACACCTTCACCGAACCCCACCTCAGCCAGCCGTTGGTGCAGGCGGTGCTGTATGCCGCCATCGCCATGCTGCTGCTGGCCCCACTGACACTCGGCGACCGGGGCCCGCTGGCCCGCGCGCTGAGCAGTCGACCCATGGTGTGGTTCGGCGAGATCTCCTACGAGGTGTTCCTGCTGCACGTCGTCGTCATGGCGCTGGTCATGAAACTGGTGCTGCAGTGGCCGCTGTTCACCGGTTCGACGGCGGGGCTGATTGTGACCACCCTGGCCATCACCGTGCCGTTGGCGTGGCTGCTACGCCGGCTGACTCAGAGCAGGGCGCGCAACGCCGGCACCAACAACGCCAGCGCGCGGCCGCGGTGGGAGGCCGCGTCCTTTTCCGCCGGGCTCAGTTCCGCTGCCGAGCGCGAGGATCCTTCGGGGATGAAGATCGGGTCGTAACCGAACCCGCCGACCCCGCTCGGAACCCGAGCGATCGCGCCCGCCCACACACCCCGCACGACGGTCTCGTCGGCTCCGTCGACCAGAGCGCACGCCGAGACGAAGGCCGCTCCCCGGCGCGCTGCGGGCACATCGGCGAGCTGCGCCAGCAACAGGCGGTTGTTCGCCCCGTCGTCGCCGTGCGTGCCCGCCCAGCGCGCCGAAAGCACCCCCGGCATCCCATTGAGAGCATCGACGGTCAGGCCGGAATCATCTGCGACACAGGCGATCCCGGTAGCGGCAAAGCCATCCCGGGCCTTGGCCAACGCGTTCTCCTCGAACGTCGCGCCGGTTTCGGGCGCCTCGTCGTATGGCGGTACGTCGGCCAGGGAAAGCAACTGCAGACCGGACACCCCGGCGCCGTCCAGCACGCGCCGCAACTCGGCCAACTTCTTCGCGTTGCGGCTGGCGACCAAGAGGCGGGTCATCGCGGGGCTAGCTTCCGAACGCCTTCTTCGGCGCCGGGCCCTCGGGCAGCTCGCCCGGATACGGCGCCGCCAGGGCCGTCGCCTGGACCGCGAACAGCTTCTCGCAGGAGGCCATCGCGAGGTCGAGCATCTTGTCCAGCGTGGACCGTGGGAACGTCGCGCCCTCCCCGGTGCCCTGGATTTCGACCAAGGTGCCGGTGTCGGTGGCCACGACGTTCATGTCCACCTCGGCGCGCGCGTCCTCCTCGTAGGGCAGGTCGACGCGCACCCGGCCGTCGACGACGCCGACGCTGACCGCGGCGATCGCACACGACAGCGGTCGCGGATCCGACAGCTTCCCGGCCGCCCCCAGATAGGTGACGGCATCGGCCAGGGCGACGTAGGCGCCGGTGATGGCGGCGGTGCGGGTGCCACCGTCGGCCTGCAGCACATCGCAGTCGAGGGCGATGGTGTTCTCCCCCAGCGCCCGCAGATCGATGCAGGCCCGCAGCGAGCGCCCCACCAGACGGCTGATCTCCTGCGTGCGGCCGCCGAGCCGGCCCTTGACCGACTCACGGTCCGAGCGGCTGTGGGTGGCCGCGGGAAGCATCGCGTATTCGGCGGTCAGCCAGCCCAATCCGGAACCCTTCCGCCAGCGCGGCACGCCCTCGGTGACCGAGGCCGTGCACATGACCCGGGTCTGGCCGAATTCGACCAGCACCGAACCGGCCGGATGGGAGGTGAAGCCGCGGGTGATAGTTACCGGTCGCAGCTCGTCATCGGAGCGACCGTCTTCACGAGGAGACACCAGGCAACCCTAACGGTTGCCCGCCGTGCGCCGTCACCGCGTGCGGCGGACGTCGAACGTCTCGCCGGGCGCCACGGCGCGAACCGGGCCGTCGAACTCGGCCTTGGCCTCACTGATCACGTCCTCCCGCGATGTCCATGGCGGGATGTGCGTCAGCAGCAACTCCGAGACGTTGGCCTTGGCCGCGATCTGCCCCGCCTCGGTGCCGGACAGATGAACGTGCGGGGGCCGGTTGTCGGGTGCGTGGGTCCACGAGGCCTCGCAGAGGAACACATCGGCGTCGCGGGCCAACTCGACCACGGAGTCGCAGATCCCGGTGTCGCCGCTGTAGACCAGCACCGCTCCGGAGGGGTCGGTGAAGCGCATGCCGTAGGACTCGGTGGGGTGCGACACCAGCCGCGGCACGACATTGAGGCTGCCGAGCCGAACCGATTGCCCGTCGGCCCAGTGCCGGATGTCGAAGATGTCGGTGAAGTCATCGAGTTCGCCACCCTCGGGGGAACTCGCGGCGGCCAACCGTGACCACGTGTCGCCGGGGCCGTACAACTCCCCCTTACCCGGCGGCGGGTTGGGGTGATACCGCCGCCATACGAACAGCCCCGGCAAATCGAGGCAGTGGTCGGCGTGCAGATGGCTGAGCAACACGGTCACGTCGCCGGGGTCGGCGTACCGCTGCAGCGCACCCAACACCCCGCCGCCGAAGTCGATGACCAGCGGCGGCGTGTCCGGCGCGGTCAGCAGGTAACCCGAGGCGGGCGAATCCGGACCGCTGACACTGCCAGAGCAGCCCAGGACGGTGATGCGCACAGCCATTAGCTTGCCATGCCCGCCATAGCGAAAGCGAAAACATCGCGAGTTTGCGCGGCCGGCTTCACGGCGGGCTGCCGACGTGCCGGCGAACCGGCGCGACACCCGTGATGACGGGACCCAGGAACCGGGCCGCGAGCGCGGTGAACGCCTCGGGATCGCCGGTCGCCTCGAACACCCTCGTGACCGTGGACCCCGTCTCCGAGTGCGGATGCAGCAGGTCCTTCTCGGTGAGCACCCGCAGCAGGTCCTTCGCGGTCTCCTCGGCACTGGACACCAACGTCACGTTGTCCCCCATCGCCAGCTGTATCAGCCCCGACAGCAGCGGGTAATGCGTGCAGCCCAACACCAAGGTGTCCACGCCGGCGCGTTGCAGCGGTTCCAGATAGCCCTCGGCCAGCCCGAGCACCTGACGGCCGCTGGTCACGCCGCGCTCCACGAAGTCGACGAACCGCGGGCAGGCCACCGCGGTGATCTCGGTGTCCCGGGCCGCGGCGAACGCGTCCTGGTAGGCCCGGGAGGTGACGGTCGCCTGCGTCCCGATCACCCCGATGCGGCCGTTGCGGGTCGTGGCGACCGCCCGCCGCACCGCCGGCAGGATGACCTCGACGACGGGCACGTCGTAGCGTTCCCGGGCATCGCGCAGACAGGCCGAGGACGCCGTGTTGCAGGCAATCACCAAGGCCTTCACGCCGCGGTCCACCAGGTCGTCCATCACGGCCAGCGCATGCGAGCGGACCTGCGCCAGCGGCAGCGGACCATAGGGCCCGTTGCCGGTGTCGCCGACGTAGATCATGTCCTCGTCAGGCAACTGGTCGATGATTGCTCGCGCGACCGTCAGCCCGCCCACGCCGGAGTCGAAGACCCCGACCGGCGCCAACGGATTCACGACGGCCCCGCTCATGACGTCAGGTACGGCGGCCGGGTCTTGTTCAGTTTGCGCTGTTGGCGCGCGTTGCGCTCCGGGCCCGACAGCAGATACGCCGCGACCACGCCGGCGATCGCACCGCACAGATGGCCCTGCCAGGACACTCCGCCGCAGCGATCCAGCACCGGCACCGCACCCCACAGCAGGCCGCCGTAGAAGATCAGTACCGCGATGCCGATCCCGATCTCCCAGCCGTTGCGGGTGAACCAGCCGAAGATCAACAGGAACGCCAGCCAGCCGAAGATCAGCCCGGACGCACCGATGTGGACCGTGGGCAGTCCCGCACAACCGCCCATGTTGCCGATCAACCAGGTGCCGAATCCGCCGAGTACCCAGATGATCGCGGTGGCCCAGATGAAGCGGCTCAGGCCCGCGAGCGTCATCAGGAAGCCGAGCACCAGCGCGGGCACGGTGTTGGCGAGCAGGTGCCCCCAGTTGGCGTGCAGCAGCGGCGCGAAGACGATGCCCCACAGCCCGTCGGTTTCCAGCGGCCGAATGCCGTTCCGATCGAGACGATGCCCGAACAGCTGGTCGAGCAGCTCGATCACATACAGCAACGCCACGAAGGTGAGGATGGTGGCGCCGCCGACTTTCCAGGCCGGTTGCTTGCGCGGTGCGGCGCCCGGCTGTGCGGTCATGCCCATAGCTGCCCTTCTAGCGCGTCTGCGGCGTCATCCAGGCTACCCACTATCGCCGCGTCCGAAGGCGGTGGGCAGCAGGTCCCGGTAGGTCGGGATGCCGGCCAGCGATTCCGCGGCCAACACCCCGGCCAGCACGGCCTGCCCCAGCACGTCGGCTGCCGCGGCGCCGAGGGCCGCCACCAGTTTGGTCTCCGGCGACATCGACGCGGGGATGTCCGCCTCCGGCGGCACTTCCACCGCCCCGGTCGCCAGCGCAAAGACGGTGTCGCCGTCGATCGGGGTGTGCGCCGGTTTGATCGTGTGCGCCAGCCCGTCGTGGGCTGCGATGGCCAACCGTTGGCAGGCCGCCGGACTCAGCACAGCGTCGGTGGCCACGACGGCGATCGTGGTGTTCAGCGGACTGCTCTCGCGGTCCAGTGCCGCGAACGCCGCGATTTCGGCCGCCGCCGGCGGATGCAGCCCGAACTCCTCGATCAGGTGTGCCATCCACGGCAACCCGGTGCGGGGATCGAGGATGTTTCCGGCGCAGTTCACCACGACGATCGCGCCCACGGTGACACCGTTGTCCAGCGTCACCGACGCGCTGCCCAGCCCGCCCTTGAGCACGCCGGCGCGCGCGCCCACGCCCGCTCCGACGTTGCCCATGGTGCGGTCGGTGGTTGCGGCGGCGACCGCCCGGTAGCCGAAGTCGGCGTTCGGTCGGCAATCCCAGCCGCCGACCGGCAGATCGAAGATCACCGCGGCGGGCACGATGGGCACCAGGCCGCCGTCCATCGCCACGCCGCGATCGTTCTGCTCGAGCCAGGTCATCACGCCGTCGGCGGCGGCCAGACCGTAAGCGCTGCCGCCGGTGAGGACCACGGCATCGACGTAGCGAATGCTGTTCGCCGGGTCCAGCAGATCGGTCTCGCGCGACCCCGGGGCGCCACCGCGCACGTCCACCGCCCCGACGGTGCCCGGCGGGGTGAGGACCACGGTGCTCCCGCAGGCCCATCCCGATCCGAGCGTCGCGTCCGGATCGATCCGCTGGTGGTGTCCGACCAGAATGCCCGCGACGTCGGTGATCGATCCGGCCGCCATCAACTTTGTCCCATCAGTGCCAACACCAGATACTCCTGCAAGACGGTGAGCCACTGATACACGTCGAGATGGCCGGACAGCGGATGGTCGTCGGGCAGCCGATCGGGGCCGTCGGCACCGATCTCCAACATGGTGCCCAGGGCAAGACGAACGTCGTTGACCGCGGCGATCCAGGCGTTCGCCTCGTCCTCGGTCAGCTCGAAACGGCTGCCGTCAGTGGGACACGTTGACAAAATACATTGCGCCGCTTCACGTTTGGCGTTGATGATTTCCGGTTCGTGCAGGCTGCGCAGCGCCCCGTTGAGGCTCTCGGCGGCCGCCGACCCCGCCGGATGGTCGTTGTGCGGACGGAAGAAGTTCGGCAGCAACCGGTTCATGGTGGCGTCCTCCGGGGGCGCGGCGTTGCCGGTGCGCATCCCGGTGATCTGCTCGAGTTCATCGGTGGGCGCCGCGGACTCCCGCTCATCGAGCATGCCGACGATCGAGGCCACCAAATTCCGCAGCAGCGCCGCCTCATGCGCGGCCAGAGCGGAGCGGAACCGCGGACCCGCGGGGGTGTCGATCCGCTTCCACTTACGCACGCGCTATCCCCGTCGCCTCTCGCAGTGCCGTCAGCGGTCCTGCTGCATGGTGGCCCACAGGCCTGCCGCATGCAGCTTCGTGACGTCGACTTCCATGGACTCCCGGGTGCCCGACGAGACCACCGCCTTACCCTCGTTGTGGACCTGCAGCATGAGCTTCGTGGCGTGGGGTTCGGAGTAGCCGAACAGCTTCTGCAGGATGTAGGTGACGTAGTTCATCAAGTTCACCGGGTCGTCCCACACGATCGTCACCCAGGGCCGCTGGGTCGATTCGACGGTGTCGTCCTGCCGTTGACCTACCGACCCCGGCTTAGTCGGTGCTGACGCAGCCATGCGCCCCAGGATACCGCCCGGCGATTTTCGAATCACTCGTACTGGCGGCTCGGCACTGCGCTGCACACCAGCCCGTCGTCGTCTCGGCTAGCCTCTACCCCTGTGACGGTGGCGATGCTGACCGACAAATATGAACTGACGATGCTGTCCGCCGCACTGCGCGACGGCACCGCAACGCGGCGCACCAGCTTCGAGTTGTTCGCGCGCCGACTGCCGCACGGTCGGCGCTACGGCATTGTCGCGGGCACCGGCCGCTTCCTGGAAGCGCTGCAACAATTCAGGTTTGACGATGCGGCGCTGGCGACGGTATCGAAGTTCTGCGATCCGACGACGCTGGATTTCCTGCAGGACTTCACCTTCACCGGCGATGTCGACGGATACGCCGAAGGCGAGCTGTACTTCCCCAACTCCCCCGTGCTGACGGTGCACGGAACCTTCGCCGAATGTGTCCTGCTGGAGACGCTTTCGCTGTCGATCTTCAACCACGACACCGCGATCGCCTCGGCCGCCGCCCGCATGGTGAGCGCGGCGGCCGGTCGCGGGCTGATCGAGATGGGCTCGCGGCGCACCCATGAGCGCGCGGCGGTGGCCGCGGCCCGCGCGGCCTACCTTGCCGGGTTCGCCGGCACCTCCAACCTCGAGGCCGGCCGCAGCTACGGCGTGCCCGCCCTGGGTACCAGCGCGCACGCGTTCACGATGCTCTACACCGGCGCCGAGGGCCCGGACGAACTTGCGGCCTTCCGCGCGCAGGTCGCCGCGCTGGGCGTCGGCACCACGCTGCTGGTGGACACCTACGACGTCACCGCCGGTATCGCCAATGCGATCACCGCGGCGGGCCCGGGTCTCGGTGCGGTGCGTATCGACTCGGGCGACCTCGGCGTGCTGGCCCGCCAGGCCCGTCGGCAACTCGACGACCTGGGCGCGACCGACACCCGCATCGTGGTGTCCGGCGACCTCGACGAGTTCGCGATCGCCGCACTGCGTGCCGAACCCGTCGATAGCTACGGCGTGGGCACGTCGCTGGTCACCGGTTCCGGAGCGCCCACGGCCAACATGGTCTACAAACTTGTCGAGGTCGACGGGCGCCCGGTGACCAAGCGCAGCAGCAACAAGGCCTCCGCCGGCGGGGCCAAACAAGCCGCTCGGCTGGCCAAACCGTCGGGCACCATCACCGAAGAGGTGGTGTTCCCGGCGGGTCGGCCACCCCAGGACGCGGTCGACGCGCGACCGCTGACCATCCCCCTGGTGCGCGCGGGCTCGACGGTCCATGCGAGCGATCTGGCCGCCGCGCGCAAGCTGGTGACCGCCGGCCTCACCAGCCTGCCCTGGGAGGGCCTGAAGCTCTCCGATGGCGACCCGGCGATTCCCACCCGCGTCGTCGCGCCATGAGTCCACGCCGATGACCGTGGGTGAACCCGAACAGGCCGGCACGGTGGAACTGCTCGCCGAGGCCGTCGCCGCGCTCGGCGGAAGCGAACGCACCGGTCAGATCGAAATGGCCCAGGCGGTGGCGCGCGCCTTCGCCACCGGCGAGCATCTGGCGGTGCAGGCCGGCACCGGAACCGGGAAGTCGCTGGCCTACCTGGTCCCCGCGCTGGCCGCGGCGGTCTCGGCCGACCGCCACGAGTCCCAGGGCACCGTGATCGTCTCCACCGCCACCATCGCCCTACAACGTCAACTCGTGGACCGCGACCTGCCCCGGCTGGCCGAGGCGTTGACCGCCAAGCTGCCTCGCAAACCTCGCTTCGCGCTGCTCAAGGGGCGGGGAAACTACCTGTGCCTGAACAAGATCCACGGTGGCGGCACCGAGTCGGAGGCCGACGCCGCACAGGACGAGCTGTTCGAACCGTTCGCGGCCTCCGCGCTCGGGCGCGAGGTGCAACGGCTCACGGCGTGGTCGTCCGAAACCGACACCGGTGACCGCGACGAGCTCAAGCCCGGTGTCAGCGAGCGCGCCTGGTCCCAGGTCAGCGTGTCGGCCCGCGAATGCATCGGCGTGGCACGCTGTCCGTACGGCACCGACTGTTTCTCCGAGAAGGCCCGCGGCACCGCCGGTTTGGCCGATGTCGTGGTCACCAACCACGCTTTACTGTCCATCGATGCCATCGGCGATGCCGCCGTGCTGCCCGAGCACGACCTGCTGATCATCGACGAGGCCCACGAGTTGGTGGACCGGGTCACCGCGGTGGCCACCGGCGAACTGACCGCCGCGACCCTCGGGGTCGCGCACCGCCGCAGCACCAAGCTGATCGGGCCGGAGCTGTCGACCCGACTCGAGGCCGCCACCGCGACCTTCACCGCCGCGATCCACGACGCCGAGCCCGGCCGCATCGACCACCTCGACGACGAACTGGCGACCTATCTGACGGCGCTGCGCGATGCTGCACACGCCGCACGCGCGGCCATCAACCCGACCCCGGGAGATCCTCAAGCCGCCGCGGCCCGGGCCGAGGCCGTCACCTCGTTGAGCGATGTCGCCGACACCGCCACCCGGATCATCGATTCGTTCGGTCCGCCGCTGACCGACCGGATCGATGTGGTGTGGCTCGATCACGAGGACAACCGCGGGTCGGTCCGACCGGTGCTGCGGGTCGCGCCGCTGTCGGTGGCCGGCCTGCTGCGAGCCCGGCTATTCGCCACCACCACAACGGTATTGACCTCGGCAACGCTGACCGTCGGCGGCACCTTCGATTCGATGGCCGCCGCCTGGGGCCTGACCCGGGCGCCGAGCCAGGATCCCGACAACACCCCGGCGCCCACCGTGCCCCAATGGCGCGGGATCGACGTCGGGTCCCCGTTCGAGCACCACAAGGCCGGCATCCTTTACGTCGCGAAGAAGCTGCCACCACCGGGGCGCGACGGCACCGGCACCGCAGAACAGCTCACCGAGATCGAAGACCTGATCACCGCCATCGGCGGTCGCACTCTGGGCCTGTTCTCCTCGATGCGCGCGGCCCGCGCGGCGGCCGAGGCCATGCGCGAGCGGTTGAGCACCCCCGTGCTGTGTCAGGGCGAGGAGTCGACCTCGACACTGATCGAACAGTTCGCCGCCGATGAGGCCACCTCGCTGTTCGGCACGCTGTCGCTGTGGCAGGGCGTGGACGTGCCGGGCCCGTCACTGTCGCTGGTACTCATCGACCGGATCCCGTTTCCGCGGCCGGACGACCCGCTGTTGACGGCACGTCAACGCTCGATCGCGGCGCGGGGCGGCAACGGCTTCATGGCGGTCTCGGCCTCCCACGCGGCGCTGCTGCTGGCACAGGGCACGGGGCGATTGCTGCGCCGGGCCGATGACCGCGGAGTGATCGCGGTGCTGGACTCGAGGATGGCCACGGCCCGCTACGCCGGATATCTGCGGGCGTCGTTGCCACCGTTCTGGTCGACCACCGACCCCGCCGCGGTGCGGCAGGCGCTGACGCGACTGCGGACGACGCTGGACGGCAAGTGAGCCGTCAGAACCGGCCCGGACCCTTATCCTGATCCCACGGGGGCGCCTGCTCCTAGGGGGTCGGAGGTAGCGCCAGTATGCCGAGGCTGGGCCTGGTGGGTGCGGTCATGGGCGCAACGCTGCTGCTCGCGGCGTGCTCGACGACCGTTCAGGGCGCACCGGTGTCGGTGTTCGCCGATCCGTTCAAGGTCGCCGGCATGCAGGCCGTAGACGGGCCCACGGGTCTGCGTGAGGGCATCGAGCGCAATGGCCGCAAGGTGCAGCAATCCGACGGCGGCGCCATCGACGCGATCGGCGGCCAGGCCATCGCCGACATCGAGGAGTTCTGGGCGGACGCCTACGGAACCGCGTTCCCGGGGCGTACTTTTCGTCCCGTCGACGCGTTGCTGTCATGGGACGCGGCGGACTACGCGGGCGACTTCTGTGGCGGCGACACCTACGGCTTCGTCAACGCGGCCTTCTGCCCGATCGACAACACCATCGGCTGGGACCGCGGGGTGTTGCTACCCGCGCTGCAGCAGGCCCACGGCGATATGGCGATCACCATGGTGCTCACACACGAATACGGGCACTCGATCCAAAAGCAGGCCCGGATCACCAAGCGCGGCACCTCGACGTTGGTGGCCGAGCAGCAGGCGGACTGTTACGCCGGGGCCTACATGCGCTGGGTCGCCGAAGACCATTCCGATCGCTTCACGCTGAGCACGGGTGACGGGCTGAACACTCTGCTCGCCGGGATGATCACGTTTCGCGATCCGCTGCTGTCCGCGGACGACTTCGTCGACCCCGACGGCATCGACGAACACGGCTCGGCGTTCGAACGAATTTCGGCGTTCCAGTTCGGTTTCACCGACGGGGTCGCGGCGTGTCGGTCCATCGATGCCAAGGAGATCGCGCAGCGCCGTGGGGATCTACCGGTGGCGTTGCAGCAGGGTGAGACCGGCGAGTGGGCCGTGTCCGAGGAGTCGGTGCGCTCGTTCATCGACGCGTTGAACATGAAGTTCGACCCGACTCCGCCACCGCAGCTGCGCTTCGGCGCCGAAGCGCCCGCGTGCCCGGACGCCCGGCCCAGCCCGCCGGCGTCGTATTGCCCGGGCACCAACACCATCACCGTCGACCTGGACGGTCTCGCCGAGATGGGCTCCGGTGCTGAGGAATTCGGCCCAGCGGCGCCGTTGTCGGGCGACAACTCGGCGTACTCGGTGCTGGTCTCGCGCTACATGCTGGCCCTGCAGCAGGCGCACGGCGGATTGGCGCTCGACACCGCTGAAGCCGCGCTGCGCACCGCCTGCCTCACCGGGGTGGCCACCACGATCCTGACGCAGCGGGTCCGCACCCCCGACGGCGACACGATCGCGCTGACCGCCGGCGATCTCGACGAGGCGGTGGCCGGCCTGCTCAGCAACGGCCTGGCCGCCAGCGATGTCAACGGCGAATCGGTGCCCTCCGGGTTCTCCCGGATCGACGCCTTCCGCACCGGTGTGCTCGGCGATCAGGACCGCTGCCTCAAGCGCTTCCCCTGAGACTGCCCGGTCCACATCGAGATTGCGCTGATGGCGCCGGGGTTGTAGTGACGGCGATAGTCCCGCCACATTCTCGCCGCAGCCGCAATGTCGGCGCCCAGCCTGCAATCTCGAGGGAGCGCGTTGTCAGACCTTTTTCACCGTGCCGTAGTAGGCCTGGATGGCGTCGGAGACATCCGTCGACCGGGTCAGCACCGCATACGAGCGGATGAACGATTCGCCGAGGCAGCCGTCGATCTTGACCTGGAAGCCGTTGATGGAGACCCAGGGGTCGGCGCCTTTGTACTCCTTTTTGTTCACCGGAATGATGTGGATGATCCCCGGTTTGAGACCGACCGCAATGCCGCCGCTGACCGGGGTGGACAGCACCGGCGCGATCCCGTCGACCCCGAGTCCCGCGGCGTCGATGCCCAGCAGACCGATCGAGGGCGTGATGCCCACGCTGCCGGTCAGCGTGACGCCGTTGGACGTGCTCATGTCGATTCCGCACCCGATGTGGTAGCCGACCTCGAGCACGCCTTCGGGGGGCTCCCCCTCGCCCCCAGGTCCGGTTGCCGAACCGTTGAAGACCCCGGCGACCTCGTAGCTCCGCGAGGACAGCGCGGTGGTCAACGGGGGCACCGCACGCAGGGTCTCGTCCTTGGCACCGACGGTGAGGGTCCAGCCGTCGGGCGACTCCGAAGTGGCGGGCGGCGCGGACTCGATCACGGCCTCGTCGACAGGCGGCGGTGCGCCCGGATCCACCGGTACCGCAGCCGGATCCGCTCCGGGATCGGCCGGGGCGGCCGCGGCCACGGCGTCGACGGGCTCGGGCGCCGGCTCCGGATCCGCACCCGCCACCGGGGCGGTCCAGACCAACAGCAGACCCGCCGCCACGGCGGCGAAGCGACGACCAACGATCACGATGCAGCCTCTCCTGGGGCCCCAGCGTGCTCCGTCGCCCCGATGCGACGACAAGTGAAGCCCCTTTCGGGAACTTACCTCCCCGCGCGATGCGTCCCGGCAAGCACATCGGAGTTCAACTGGGCAGGCGCGAGACAAAGCCACTTTCGAGCGCCACCCACAGCGCACCTTCGGAGCCGATCGCCATCCCGTGCGGTTCGCTGCCCGCCGGCAGGTCGAAGGTCATCACCTCGCCGTCGGCGCTGACCCGGGCCAGCTGATCGCTGCCCCACAGGCTGACCCACACGCCGCCGGCCGGATCGGCCACCACCGCGTGCGGCTTGCCGGGCATGTCGAGTTCCTGGATGGCCTCGTCCAGGGGGATGCGCCCGAGCTTCTCGGCGACGATCTGGGTGAACCACACGGAGTCGTCGTGCGTGGTGGCAATCCCGACCGGGCCCGCGTTGGGGGTGGGCAACCTGCGCACCGTGAGCTCACCGCTGAGGTCGAGCCGTCCGATCGCGTTGCCCTGGTTGAGGGTGAACCACACGGCATTGTCCGGCCCGCTGACGATCATCGACGGCATCCCGCCGGTGGCCTGCTCGATGGAGAGTTCACCGTCGACCGTGATGCGACCGACGGTCCCCGCGGCCATGTCGGTGAACCAGAGGCAGCCGTCGGGACCATTGGTGATCCCGTACGGGGCACTGCCTTCGCCCAGCACATATTCGCTGCACTGGCCGTCGACGGTGATCCGGCCGATGCGCCCGTCCCCGGCGCGGGTGAACCACAGCGCGCCGTCGGAGCCCGCGGTGATTATGGACGGCTTGGCCTCCGGGGCCACCGGGAACACGTCGACGGCGCCGTCCTGGCCGATCCGGGCGATCTCCCCGCTGTGGGGCAGCGTCACCCACATCCGGTCGTCGGGCCCCGCGGCCAACGCATACGGCCCGCCCGGCAGTGCCACCGTCAGTGCATCGCTGATGTCTGGACTCCTCGTCGCTGATGGTCCTCGCTTCTCGTCCCGGTGCTCACGCCAGCGTGACCAGGCCGAGTTCGTTGTCGCCGGACAGCAGTTCGTGGCACGGCATCACCCGGACGGTGTAGCCGACCGAGCCTGCGACCGGCAGCGCGGCGGTGGTGGTGAACACCTCGCCACCCTCGCCGGGGCCGGTGTGGGTCATCGGCACGGTGACCGGGTCCAGCAACGCGTCGGTGCCGTCGACCCGGCCCAGCACGGCCTGGACGTCGACCTCGTCGGGGCGCAGCCCCGCCAGGTGCACGGTCGCGGTCAGGGTCAACTCCGATCCCAGCACAGGGGTGTCGGGCAACCCGGTGGCGTCGACATCGGTGATGGCGATCTGTGGCCACGCCGCCTCGACCCGCGCCCGGTAGGCGGTCAGCTCCCTGGCCGGCTCGTATGACGTGCCGACGGTGCGCCGGAACGATTGCGCCGCCGGCGTGTAGTACTGCTCGGTGTAATCGCGCACCATTCGCGACGCCAGCACCTTGGGGCCGAGGATCTGCAGCGTGTGCCGGACCATCTCGATCCAACGCGTCGGTACCCCGGCGTCGTCGCGGTCGTAGAAGTTCGTCGTGACCGAGGTGCTCAGCAGGTCATAGAGCGCGGCGGCCTCTAGATCGTCGCGACGGGCCTCGTCGGTCACGCCGGCGGCGGTCGGGATCTCCCAGCCGTTCTGGCCGTCGTACCACTCGTCCCACCAGCCGTCGCGGATCGACAGGTTCAAGCCGCCGTTGAGCGCGCTCTTCATCCCCGAGGTCCCGCATGCCTCCAGCGGCCGCAGCGGGTTGTTCAACCACACATCGCAGCCCCAGTAGAGCAACCGCGCCATCGACATGTCGTAGTCGGGCAGGAACGCGATGCGGTGCCGCACCTCGGGCCGATCGGCGAAGCGCACGATCTGCTGGATCAATGCCTTGCCGCCGTCGTCGGCGGGGTGTGATTTCCCCGCGACGATCAGCTGCACGGGCCTGCTCTCATCGAGCAGCAACGCCTCCAGCCGCTCGGGGTCGCGCAACATCAACGTCAACCGCTTGTAGGTGGGCACCCGCCGCGCGAACCCGATGGTCAACACGTCCTTGTCGAAGGCCGTCGCGATCCAGCCGAGTTCGGCGTCGGTCGCACCGCGTTCCAGGCACGAGCTGCGCAGCCGCGCCCGGACGTCCTCGACGAGCAGCGCGCGCAACTCCGAACGGATCTGCCACAGCCGGCTCGCATCGACCTGCTGGACGCGCAACCAGGTGTTGGGGTCGGTCATCGAGTCGTCGCCGGCCAACTCGCGCGCGAGGTCGATCCACTGCGGGGCGGCCCAGGTGGGGGCGTGCACGCCGTTGGTCACCGAGCCGATGGGAACCTCGCCGCGGTCGAAGCCCGGCCACAATGCACTGAACATCGACCGGCTGACCTCGCCGTGCAGCAGCGAGACGCCGTTGGCGCGTTGCGCCAGTCGCAGCCCCATGTGAGCCATGTTGAACACGGCCGGATCGTCCTCGTTGCCGAACTCGATGACCCGATCCAGCGGAACCCCCGGCAGCAGCGGGTTCGGTCGGTCGTCGGCGAAATACCGCCGCACCATCTCGGTCGGGAAGCGATCGATGCCGGCGGGCACCGGGGTATGCGTGGTGAACACCGTGCTCGCCCGGACCACCGTCAGCGCGGTGTCGAAATCCAGTCCCGAGGACGCGATGTACTCGCGGATCCGCTCGACCCCGAGGAAACCGGCGTGGCCCTCGTTCATGTGGAAGACCTCGGGGGCCGGCAAACCCTCGATCTCGGTGTACGCGCGGACGGCCCGGATGCCGCCGATGCCGGCGAGGATCTCCTGCTTGATCCGGTGCTCCTGGTCACCGCCGTAGAGCCGGTCGGTCACCCCGCGCATGTCGTGCTCGTTCTCTGGGATGTCGGAGTCGAGCAGCAGCAGCGGCACGCGTCCGATCTGCGCCACCCAGATCCGGGCCCGCAGCTGGGCGCCGGCCGGCATCGTCAGGTCGACGAGCGCGGGACTGCCCGCGGCGTCGGTGAGCAGCCGCAACGGCAGCCCGTGCGGATCCAGTGACGGGTAGGTCTCGTGCTGCCAGCCCTCGGCGGTCAGCGACTGCCGGAAGTAGCCCGACCGGTACAGCAGGCCGACGGCGATCAGCGGCAAACCCAGATCGGACGCCGATTTGAGGTGGTCCCCGGCCAGGATGCCGAGCCCGCCGGAGTAGTTCGGCAGCACGGTGGCGACCCCGAACTCCATCGAGAAATAGGCGATGCCGGTCGGCACGGTCTCGGCCGGCTGCTGCTGGTACCACAGCGGCCGGGTCAGATAGTGCTCGAGATCACCGGCCAAGGCGTCCAGCCGAGCGACGAATTCGTCGTCGCGGGCGAGTTCGTCGAGGCGCTGGGGGCGCACCGCGCCCAGCAGTGCCACCGGGTCGCCGCCGGACTCGCCCCACAGACCGGGATCGATGGTGGCGAACAGGTCTTGAGTGGGTTTGTCCCACGACCAGCGCAGGTTGGTCGACAGCTGGGCGAGGGCAGCCAACCGCTGCGGCAGGTGCACGCGGACGGTAAACCGGCGGAGAGCTTTCACGCATCGATACCTTACTGACATTTCGGGGACCTGCACTTTCGTCGGCGAGCGCTTAGCTCCCCACCGCCCCCGGCGACCACTACGGTGTGAAGTACGCGCGAAGTGGTTAAAACCAAGACCAACAGGCACAGTGCAGAACCGACGGTCGCCGCCTACACATTGAGGAGCGCTTGAGTGTCCGGTCGCATCGAGATCGACGATGTCGCGCCCGCAGTATCCGGTGGCAGATTCCCGGCCAAGGCGGTGGTCGGCGAGGTGGTCCCGGTCAGCGCGACGGTGTGGCGGGAAGGCCACGACGCGGTCGCGGCAACGCTGGTGGTCCGCTACCACGGGGCCAACTACCCGGCCCTGGTGACCGGTCCGGTCCCGGCCGTGGGCGCCGGGACGGGTCCCACCGCCGCCGGGCCCCGGCGCAAACCACAGGCGCTGCCGATGGCGGCCGGGCCCAACCCCGACGTGGTGCACGGCCAGTTCGTCCCCGACGAGGTCGGCCTGTGGACGTTCCGGGTCGACGGGTGGGGCGATCCGACGACCACCTGGCGCCACGCCGTGGTCGCCAAGCTCGAAGCCGGGCAGGGTGAGGCCGAGCTGTCCAATGATCTGCTCGTGGGCGCCCAACTGCTGGACCGCGCCGCAACCGGCGTGCCGCGTCAGCTGCGCGCCCCGCTGGCCGAGGCCGCCGCCGCCCTGCGCGAGCCCGGCGACCCCACCGAGCGCGCCGCACGCGCACTTTCCGACGAGGTCAGTGCGTTGCTCGCGCAATACCCGCTGCGCGAATTGGTCACCCGCGGTGCACAATTCGGCGTGTGGGTGGACCGACCCGGCGCGCGCTTCGCGGCCTGGTACGAAATGTTTCCCCGGTCGACGGGCGGCTGGGACGCCGACGGACGGCCCGTGCACGGCACGTTCACCACCGCCACCAAGGCGCTGGGCCGGATCGCCCGGATGGGCTTCGATGTGGTGTACCTGCCGCCCATCCATCCGATCGGCAAGGTGCATCGTAAGGGCCGCAACAACACCGTGACCGCAGCACCCGGTGATGTCGGCTCGCCATGGGCGATCGGCAGCCACGAGGGTGGACACGATGCCGTGCACCCCGATCTCGGCACCATCGACGACTTCGACGAGTTCGTCTCCGCGGCCGGGGATCTCGGCCTGGAGGTGGCCCTGGACCTGGCGCTGCAGTGCGCACCGGATCATCCGTGGGCCGTCGAGCACCGACAGTGGTTCACCGAGTTGCCCGACGGCACCATCGCGTACGCGGAGAACCCGCCGAAGAAGTACCAGGACATCTACCCGCTGAACTTCGACAACGACCCGGCCGGGCTCTACGCCGAAGTGCTGCGCGTGGTGGCCCATTGGATTGCCCACGGGGTCAAGATCTTCCGGGTCGACAATCCGCACACCAAGCCGCCGAACTTCTGGGCCTGGCTGATCGCCGAGGCCAAGCGGATCGATCCCGATGTGCTGTTCCTGTCGGAGGCGTTCACCCGCCCGGCCCGGCTCTACGGGCTGGCCAAGCTGGGGTTCACCCAGTCCTACAGCTATTTCACCTGGCGGACCGCGAAGTGGGAGCTCACCGAGTTCGGCAACGAGATCGCGCAGTTTGCCGACGTGGCGCGCCCCAACCTGTTCGTCAACACCCCGGACATCCTGCACGCGAGCCTGCAGCACGGCGGCCCGGGGATGTTCGCCATCCGGGCGGTGCTGGCCTCGACGCTGAGTCCGCTGTGGGGTGTCTACTCCGGTTTCGAACTCTTCGAGAACCAGCCCGTGCGCGAGGGCAGCGAGGAGTACCTGGACTCCGAGAAGTACGAACTGCGCCCCCGCGATTTCGAGCGCGCGCTGGCCGAGGGTCGTTCGCTCGAGCCGTTCATCACCCAACTGAACGAGATCCGGCGATTGCATCCCGCGCTGCGGGAGGTGCGCAACATCACGTTCCATCACATCGAGAACGACGCCCTGCTGGCCTACAGCAAGTTCGACCCGATCAGCGGCGACTGCGTGCTCGTGGTGGTGACCCTCAACCCGTTCGGGCCCGAGGACGGCACGCTGTGGTTGGACATGGGCGCGCTGGGTATGCAGGCCTACGACCGGTTCTGGGTACGCGATGAGATCAGCGGAGAGGAGTATCAGTGGGGTCAGGCGAATTACGTTCGACTCGACCCGGCAAAGGCGGTCGCGCACGTCGTGAACATGCCGCTGCTCTCCCCGGAAGCCCGCAGGACGCTGCTGCGTCGCGAGTGACGGGCGCCGCGGGAGGCGTCGCGCCGGGAGCCACCGCCGGCGACGACACGGAGAGGACAGGGCCGATGACCGGTACCAACGTGGCGAGCAAGCACCTGGCGCCGGACCCCGCGGATCTGCATCGCCTGGTCGACGGGACCCACCACGACCCCCATTCGGTCCTCGGCGCCCACGAGTTCGGCGATCACACCGTCATCCGGGCCTACCGGCCGCACGCCACCCGGGTGAGCGCGCTCATCGGTGGTCGGCAGTACCCGTTGCAGCCCATCGACTCGGGCCTGTTCGCCGTCGCGCTGCCGTTCGTCGACCTGATGGACTACCGGTTGGAGATCGGCTACCCGACCCACGACGGCGGCGTCATCGATCTGACGGTGGCCGACGGCTACCGGTTCCTGCCCACCCTCGGCGAGGTCGATCTGCATCTGTTCGCCGAGGGCCGTCACGAGCGGCTGTGGGAAGTCCTCGGCGCGCATCCGCGCTCGTTCGAGACCCCCGACGGCACCGTCGCGGGCGTGTCGTTTGCGGTGTGGGCGCCGAATGCCAAGGGCGTGAGCCTCATCGGTGACTTCAATCATTGGGACGGCACCGAGGCGCCCATGCGGGTGCTCGGTTCGACGGGGGTCTGGGAACTGTTCTGGCCCGGCTTTCCCGCCGACGGGCTGTACAAATTCCGCATTCACGGGGCCGACGGCAGCGTGTCTGACCGCGCCGATCCCATGGCGTTCGCCACCGAGATCCCCCCGCAGACCGCCTCGCGGGTGTTCGTCAGCGACTACCGCTGGGCCGACGATGCTTGGTGCACGAAGCGCGCGGCGACCAATCCGGTGTTCGAGCCCATGAGCACCATCGAGGTACACCTCGGGTCCTGGCGGCCGGGGCTGCCGTATCGCGAGCTCGCGGATCAGCTCACCGAATACGTGGTGGACCAGGGGTTCACCCATGTCGAGCTGTTGCCGGTCGCCGAGCACCCGTTCGGCGGGTCATGGGGGTATCAGGTCACCTCGTACTACGCGCCGACCTCGCGGTTCGGCTCGCCCGACGAGTTCCGCTATCTCGTGGATCGGCTGCACCAGGCCGGCATCGGCGTCCTCGTCGACTGGGTGCCGGCCCACTTCCCCAAGGACGCCTGGGCACTCGGCCGTTTTGACGGCACCCCGCTGTATGAGCACGCCGACCCGCGCCGCGGCGAGCAACTCGACTGGGGCACCTACGTTTTCGACTTCGGACGTCCCGAGGTGCGCAACTTCCTGGTGGCCAATGCGTTGTTCTGGCTGCAGGAGTTCCACATCGACGGCCTGCGGGTCGACGCCGTGGCCTCGATGCTGTACCTCGATTATTCGCGACCGGATGGCGACTGGACGCCCAACATCTACGGCGGCCGGGAGAACCTGGAGGCGGTGCAGTTCCTGCAGGAGATGAACGCCACGGTGCACAAGACCGCCCCCGGGATCGTCACCATTGCCGAGGAGTCCACGTCCTGGCCCGGTGTCACCCGTCCGACCAGCCTTGGCGGCCTTGGGTTTTCGATGAAGTGGAATATGGGTTGGATGAACGACACGCTGGACTACATCAGTCGTGATCCGATTTATCGCAGCTACCACCATCACGAGATGACGTTCTCGATGCTCTACGCGTTCAGCGAGAACTACGTGCTGCCGATCAGCCACGACGAAGTGGTGCACGGCAAGGGCACGCTGTGGACCAGGATGCCGGGCGACGATCATGCCAAGGCGGCCGGGCTGCGCAGTCTGCTGGCCTACCAGTGGGCGCACCCGGGCAAGCAGTTGCTGTTCATGGGCCAGGAGTTCGGCCAGCGCGCGGAGTGGTCCGAGGAACGCGGCGTGGACTGGTTCCAGCTCGACGAGAACAGTTTCTCAACCGGTATCCAGCAGCTGGTGCGCGACATGAACGGCATCTACCAGGCCACGCCGTCGTTGTGGAGCCAGGACACCAAGCCCGAGGGTTACTCGTGGATCGATGCCAACGACTCGGGCAACAACGTGCTGAGCTTCCTGCGGTTCGGCGCCGACGGATCCGTGTTGGCCTGCGTGTTCAACTTCTCGGGCACCGAGCACGGCAGCTACCGCCTGGGACTGCCGCACGCCGGGCGGTGGCGCGAGGTGCTCAACACCGACGCCACCAGCTATCACGGGGCGGGTGCGGGCAACCTCGGCGGTGTGGACGCCACCGCCGAGCCCTGGCACGGCCGCCCCGCCTCGGCGGTCCTGGTCCTGCCCGCCAACTCCGCCCTCTGGTTCGCCCCCGCCGCCCCGTAACGCCCAAACTCACCACTGGGCCGGTTTGTGCGAGTACTTTCCGGCAAACCGTCGATCTCGGCGGGTTGCGGGTTGGCTCAGAACAGCGCGTTGGCCAGGTTGCGCCGGCCGGCGATCACCTCGGGGTCCGCGGGGTCGAACAACTCGAAGAGCTCCACCAGCCGTGCGCGGACGGTGCCGCGTTCGTCGCCGGCGGTGCGCTTGACCAACGCGATCAGGCGGTCGAACGCCCCGCTGACGTCCTGATTGAGTACCTGGACATCGGCGGCCGCGAAGGCGGCCTCGATGTTGGACGGGTCAGCGTCGGCCACCGCGATCGCGTCGGGCTGCTGGCCGCTGGCGCGGATCAGGAAGCCGACCTGCCGCACGGCGCCGGCCGCTTCGGTGTTACCGGGCTCGTTGGCGAGGATCGCTTCGTAGGCGGCCTTGGCCTCCTCGAGGTTCCCCGCGTCGAGATGTTCGCGCGCGGCTGCCACCGCGGGATCGACCTGTTCGGCCTCCTCGGCTCCGGCGCCGCCGGACAACTTGCCCGCGGTGGCGTCGAGCAACGAGTCGACCCACAGGCGCAACTGCTCGGGCGGCTGCATGCCCTCGAAGTTCGACAACGGCTGACCCGCGGCCAGCGCGACGACAGTCGGGATCTTCTGCACGCCGAAGGCCTGCGCCACCCGGGGCGTGGTGTCGACATTGACCGTCGCCACGACCCACTTGCCGTTGTCCTGGTCGGCCAACGCCCCGAGGGTCTCGGCGAGTTGCACCGAAGCCTCGCTGCGAGGCGTCCAGAGGACCACCACCACGGGCACCTCGCCCGAGCGGATCAGCGCCTCGGCCTCGAAGTTGGCTTCGGTGATTTCGACGGCGCCCGGGATGTTCAGCTCCGCGGCACCAGCCGCGGCTGCCGGACCTGCCGGGCGCTTCAGAGCGGAGAGGTCGACGGCACCGGCCATAGAGGCCGCCGCCGCAAGTCGGGAGGGATCTGGGCGTGTCACGCCGACAAGTCTGTCACGCCGTCTCGGATGCCGGTCGGGCTGTCGCCGTCCCGAATGTGGAACCCCCCGGCGCGTGCTGGACCTCCCCCAGCTTTCCCGTGCGATCGGCCCATATGACAAAAATCACAGTGGCCAGCGGCAGGATGCTCGCCAGCAACGCCAGCAACCAGGTCACCGGCGACCACTTGAAGGCGAAACCGGCCAGCACCGCCGCGGCCAGGAACGCGACGAAGACCGCCCCGTGCGCGGGTCCGAAGATCTTGACCCCGAGTTCGGTACGAGGCGTACCCAGGTACTTGAAGTACATCCCGAGCAGCAGCCCTACCCAGCTGACGGCCTCGGCCAGCGCCACCAACCGAAACCGTCCGGCCGTCGTCCGGAGATCAAAATTGCCAGTCGTCGCAGAGTTCACACCAGACATTGTGCCCAATGCGGAGCCCAGCTACTACTGCGTGTAGTTGTCAGCCGGCCCGCAGCACCAACGCGTCACCCTGGCCGCCGGCACCGCACAGCGCGGCAACGCCGTACCCGGCGCCGCGCCGCTTGAGCTCGAGTGCGACGTGCAGCGCGATCCGAGCGCCGGACATCCCAATCGGGTGCCCGACGGCGATCGCACCGCCGTTGACGTTCACCTTCTCCGGGTCGACGCCGAGTTCCTTGGTCGAGGCCAGCGAGACCGCCGAGAACGCCTCGTTGATCTCGATCACGTCCAGCTGGTCGACGCCGATCCCCTCGCGGGCGATGGCCTTCTTGATGGCATTGGCCGGCTGCGACTGCAGGGTGGAGTCCGGGCCGGCGACGACGCCGTGGGCACCGATCTCGCACAGCCAGTCCAGGCCCAGCTCGGTCGCCTTGGCCTTGCTCATCACGACCACCGCACAGGCACCGTCGGAGATCTGCGACGCCGAGCCCGCGGTGATGGTGCCGTCCTTGCGGAAGGCTGGCCGCAGGCCGCTGAGCGACTCCGCGGTGGTGTTGCCGCGGATGCCCTCATCCTCGCTGAACTCGATCGGATCGCCCTTGCGCTGCGGAATCTGCACCGACACCACCTCGTCGGCAAACACCCCGTCCTTCCACGCAGCGGCCGCCTTCTGGTGGCTCTGGGCCGCGTATTCGTCCTGCTCAGCGCGGGTGAACTGGTCGGCGTCGTTGCGTTGCTCGGTCAGTGCCCCCATCGGCTGATCGGTGAACACATCGTGCAGTCCGTCGTAGGCCAGGTGGTCCTTGACCACGACGTCGCCGTACTTGTAGCCGGCGCGCGAGTCGAGCAGCAGGTGCGGCGCCTGGGTCATGGACTCCTGGCCGCCCGCGACCACCACGTCGAACTCGCCGGCGCGGATCAGCTGGTCGGCCATGGCGATGGCGTTGATGCCGGACAGACACATCTTGTTGATCGAGAGCGCCGGCACATCCCACGGGATGCCCGCGCCGACGGCGGACTGGCGCGCGGGCATCTGGCCGGCACCCGCGGTGAGCACCTGACCCATGATCACGTACTGCACGGCCGAGGGCTCGACGCCGGCCTTCTCCAGCGCACCCTTGATCGCGATGGCGCCGAGGTCGGAGCCCGAGAAGTCCTTCAGCGCTCCGGAGAGCTTGCCGATCGGCGTGCGGGCTCCGGCAACGATTACAGACGTCGTCATGACTACCTCCAAGGCAAGGGGTGCGCCCAGGTCGCTGTGACCTGGCGCATAGGCGCAATTGTCGTCACTAGGTTACCGTTACGTTATGACGACCGACCAGGCTGATACCCGTCCCGTCCTCGCCAGCGCGCTGGTGACGGGAGTTGATCATGTCGGTATCGCCGTGCCGGATCTCGAGGTCGCCAAGAAGTGGTATCACGACCACCTCGGCATGATCGTGCTGCACGAAGAGGTCAACGAGGAGCAGGGCATCGTCGAGGCCATGCTGAGCGTGCGCGGTGCCCCGGTCGGCAGCGCCCAGCTCCAGCTGATGGCCCCGATCGACGAGACCTCGACCATTGCGAAGTTCCTGGACAAGCGCGGCCCCGGCCTGCAGCAGTTGGCCTACCGGACCAGCGACATCGACGCCTTGTCGGAGCGCCTGCGGGACCAGGGCGTGCGACTGCTCTACGACGCGCCCAAGCGCGGCACCTCGGATTCCCGGATCAACTTCATCCACCCCAAGGATGGCGGCGGCGTGCTGATCGAACTGGTCGAGCCGGCCGCCAACGCGCACTGACGGATCAGTTGCCGCCCGGCCTCTCCCTCGCGGAACTACACCGCTCGTCGAACCGGACGGATCAGTTGCCGTCCGGCCTCTCCCTCGCGGAACTACACCGCTCGTCGAACCGGACGGATCACCGGACGGTTCAGCTCCACTTTCTAGTCGGCCCTCGATTGGCGCGGTGCGTCCAGCACGGCGTGTGCCAGTGCCGTCGGTCCTCGACGGCGGTCTCGCCCAGGTCCGCGGGCCACACCACGACGTGCGCGACGCCGGGACGAACTTCCTGGTCGCATCCCGGACAGCGGTAGGTCTTGGTGGCCCGGGCGGCCACCACATGACGGACCAGATAGTCGTAGCCGTCGGCGCCCTGCTCGACTCGTTGCTGAGACAACGACATCCCCAGCGGCCGAGGCGGCCCCTGCCGCTTACCGGAGCGCCGGTTCCTGGCCATCAGAACAGCCGGAACTCGTCGCTGTCGAGACCCCGCATCTTGTCGTAATCCAGTGTCACGCATCGGATTCCGCGATCCATGGCCAAGGTTCGGGCCTGCGGTTTGATCTGCTGGGCCGCGAAGACGCCACTGACGGGGGCAATCAAACTGTCCCGGTTGAGCAGGTCCAGATATCGCGTCAGCTGCTCGACGCCGTCGATCTCCCCGCGCCGCTTGATTTCGACCGCCACCGTTTTGCCCTGCTCGTCGCGGCAGAGCAGATCCACCGGGCCGATCGCGGTCATGTACTCGCGGCGCACCAGCGAGTAACCCACTCCGAGCAACTCGACGTGTTCGGCCAGCAGGGCCTGCAGATGCGCCTCGACGCCGTCCTTGACCAGACCCGGGTCGATGCCGAGTTCGTGCTCGGTGTCGTGGTCGATCTCCTCGATCGTGATGCGCAGCTGTTCACCGGCCTTGTTCTCCACCACCCACAACGGCAGCGGGCCGTCGGTGTTCTCGGTGATCCAACAGGGCGGAGACATCCAGTTCAGCGGCTTGTAGGCGCGATCGTCGGCGTGCACGCTGACCGAACCGTCGGCCTTGATCAACAGCAGCCGACGCGCCGAGGGCAGATGGGCGGTGAGTCGGCCGACATAGTCGACCGTGCACTGGGCGATCACGAGACGCACCCGGTCAACCTTAGGGGTAGCCGCGGCCGTCGCCGCATCGCCACAACCCGAACCGACTACATCGCCGGCGAAGCGGCCTCCACCGACTACGCTCTGAGACCGATGAAAGCCAACGCGACGCTGGCGCAGCGACTGGGCCGCTTCCTGGAGCGCCTGACGCAAACCAGTGGCCGACTGCCGGAGACGTCCTCCTACGGGTCCTGGCTGCTCGGCGACGTGGCCGAGGGTCCGAAGCGGCGGCGTATCCGGATCCAGCTGATCCTCACGGTGTTCATTCTGGTCACCAATCTGGTCGGCATGATCGTCTCGATCGTGCTGGTCACCGTGGCCTTTCCGGATCCCAGCGTGTTCGACGACGCCCCGGGCTGGCTGACCTACGGGGTGGCGCCCGCCTATCTCACAGTGGCGTTGGGCATCGGCACGGTGTGGATCACCCACAGCACGGTCAACGCCCTGCGCTGGGCCATCGAGGACGACGCCCCCACCAAGGACAACCTGCGCCAGACGTTCGTGGCGCCGTGGCGGGTGGCGATCGCCCATCTCATCCTGTGGGGACTGGGCACCGTCATCCTGGCCGTGCTCTACGGGATCTACGACCCCCTGTTTATCCCGAGGTTCCTCATCGCGGTCGGAATCTGCGGTGTCATGGTCGCGACGTTTGCCTACCTGTTCACCGAGTTCGCGCTGCGACCGGTGGCGGCGCAGGCTCTCGAGGCCGGTGACCCACCCCGGCGGCTGGCGCCCGGAATCATGGGCCGCATCATGACGGTGTGGATGGTCGGCGCCGGGGTTCCGGTGGTCGGCATCGGACTCATCGCGTTGTTCGTCCTGCTGTTGCGCAATCTCACCCAGACCCAGTTCGCAGTCGCGGTGCTCATTTCCTCGGCGGCGACCCTGGTCTTCGGATTCAGCCTGATGTGGGTGGCAGCCTGGATCACCGCCACGCCGATCCGGGTGGTCCGGGCCGCGCTCCGACGGGTGGAAGAGGGCAACCTGGACACCAACCTCGTGGTGTTCGACGGCACCGAGCTCGGTCAGTTGCAACGCGGCTTCAACTCGATGGTCACGGGCCTGCGGGAGCGGGAACGCGTACGCGATCTGTTCGGCCGGCATGTGGGGCACGCGGTCGCGCGCGCCGCCGAATCCAGGGGAATCAACCCCAGCGGCGAAGAGCGCCATGCCGCCGTGCTTTTCGTCGACATCACCGGCTCCACCACGCTGGTCACGACGCGAGCCGCCGCGGACGTGGTGACCCTGCTGAACCGGTTCTTCACCGTGGTCGTCGAAGAGGTGAACGAGCACGACGGGTTACTCAACAAGTTCGAGGGCGACGGGTGCCTCGCGGTCTTCGGCGCCCCGAATGACCTCGAGAGTCCCGAGGACGCCGCGCTGGCCACCGCGCGCGGCATCGCGGCCCGGTTGCGCGTGGAGGTCCCCGAGATCCAGGCGGGCATCGGCGTCGCGGCGGGTACGGTCGTCGCGGGAAATGTGGGGGCCCACGACCGCTTCGAATACACCGTCATCGGCGCCCCGGTCAATGAGGCCGCCCGCCTGTGCGAGCTGGCGAAAACGACCCCCGGCCACCTGCTGGCCTCCTCGGACACCATCCGCGGCGCGACCGAAACCGAACGGGCACTATGGACTTTCGGCGACACCGTCACGCTGCGCGGTTACGAGATACCGACCCAGCTGGCATTTCCGCGCTAGGGGCGACGGGCGGCCGCCACCGCCTCCTCGACCGTGGGATACACGGCCGCGTTCGCACGGTCGGCAGGGATGACTCTGCGGTCGGGGTCGACGAGAAAGCCCTCCTTGCCGACCTTGTTCAGCGCCTCGCGCATCCCGATGAGCATGCGACGGGCGACGTCATTGATGTCGTCGACGCGCGACAGGTCCAGGATCGCGACATCGACCCCGTCGCCGTCCTGCTCGACGATGCGCAGCGCCTGCTCGGCACCGGCGAACAGCAAGTCACCGTGCAGTTCGTAGATCCGGACGCCGTCGGCGACGTCGTGGGTGGCCCGGATGGTCGCGCGCGATTCGCGGGTGACGGAAAGGAAGTGCAACCCCAACTGCGCCGAGAGGCTTTGGCAGGCAAGGACTCCCCGGATACTGTTGCCGTTTGCACCGAGCGGTGGCGAGTACACGCCGATCCCGAGCTGGCTCGGGAGCACCGCGATGATGCCGCCGCCGACACCACTTTTGGCCGGCATGCCCACGGTCGTGACCCAGACACCGGTGGCGTCGTACATCCCGCAGGTCATCATCACGCTGAGCGTTCGCTGCACCACCGCGGGGGAAGCCACCCGGACGCCGGTGCGGGGGTTCACTCCCCCGCCGGCCAGCGTCGAGGCCATACAGGCCAGGTCGGTACTGGTGACCTTGATCGCGCATTGCCGGAAGTAGACGTCGAGCACCTCGTCGGGGTCGTCATCGAGCACCCCGAAACTCTGCAGCATGTAGGCGATCGCCCGGTTCCGGCTACCGGCGGACTTCTCCGATTGGTAGATGTCTTCGTCGACGTCGAGGGCCCGCCCGGCGCACACCGAATAGAAGTCCAGTAACCGAGAAAACCGCTCATGCGGATTCGCACCCGGCACCAGCGAGACTGCGGCGATGGCGCCGGCGTTGATCATCGCGTTCTTCGGCTTCTTGGTTTGATCATCGACGCTGATCTCGTTGAACGGCTCCCCCGAAGGTTCGACGCCGATCTTGGCGTCCACCGCGTCCTGGCCGACCTCGTCGAGGGCAAGTGCATACGTGAACGGCTTGGAGATGGACTGGATGCTGAATTCCACTGCGCTGTCGCCGGACTCGTAGACGTACCCGTCGGTCATCTCGAGTGATAATCCGAACGACGAGGGATCCACGGTGGCGAGTTCGGGAATGTAGTCGGCGACCACGCCCTCGGCGTTGTCGGCATGCTCGGCGAGGATCTCGTCCAAATACCGCTGCACCAACACCGTCACCCGGCGAGTGTACCGGTCGGAGGGTGGGCGGACGGTGTGCCTAAGTTGTCTCAGACCACGGATTCGGCCAGGTCACCGGCTCCGTCATTGCGACAGCTTCGCTTGTATTCGCTCGGAGTCACCTGGTACCGCCGGGTGAACACTCGCGAAAAGTGGCTCGGGCTGGCGAAGTTGAGCATGGCCGAGACCACCGCGACCGTGCGGCCATCGGACAGCAGGTCGCGGGCTCGTTCGAGCTTGCGGATCGCAATCAGCTCCCCCAGCGACTGTGGCTCGGACTGAAACGCTCGGTGCAGCGTTCGCACCGAGACCGCGTGGGCCGCGGCGATGGTGTCCGGACGCAGATCCGGCTCATGGAGGTGGTCATCGACCCAACGGCAGACCGCCGCACGCAACGTCGGCAGCAACGAGGTGGATTCGGTGTCGCGGGCGGACTCGATGGTCCCCAGCGCCAACTCGAGTAGCGCGTTGCGGGTGCGTCGATACACCGACGACTGCGGCTGTGGGTGGTCGCTGAGATAGGTGAGCAATTGACGGAGCATGGGCGCGGTCGGCGCGTCGGTCAAATAGGTCAATCCCGCACGGTGACGTGGGGTGAGCGACATGTGCTGCAACAGCTGGCTGGGAATCAGCAACGAACTTTTGCGCAGTGTCGAGGGCACGCTGACGAGCGTTGGCGCCTGACAATCCCACAGGACGACATCGCCGGCGGTCAGCCGATGGGTGTCACCGGCGATCCCAACCAACTCGCTTCCGGAGCGAATCGCGGCCAGTGCGAAGTACTCGCCGTTCGAGGGCACCTCGCTGCGGGCGCGCCGGTTCAGCTCTCGGTCACTCCAGGACACGTCGGTATAGACGATGTCCTCGAGCGGCACGATGCTGGTGAACTCGCCGACGACTCCGCCCCGACGGTCGTCCGGCACCGAAAAAGGAACGTAGCGCCCCAGCACCTCAGCCAGATGCTGCGCATTGAGGCGGCCCGGTTGGGCCGACCAGGAGATCGCGGAGGTCATTTCCATCCCTAAGCTCGGAATTTACTATAAATTAAACTTTACTAGTCTCAGTGGTGTGTGTCACGCAGAGGACTGTTCGTGACACTCACAGACATGGGCAAAGCGGCTACTGGCGCGGCACGCTCGAGGCTGGTCGACGGTGCAGTCCAACCGAATTACCCGAGGAGAAACCCTGTGACGACGACGCGTATTCGTCCGCCCTTTGCCAACGAGCGAGTGGGAGATCTTCCGTTCTGGCTGGCCAGTCCCGAAGACCGCGAAGAAAACATCTTTGCGCCCCTGCGGGCCACCCTGCCCGTCTCCTGGCAGCCTCCTGCCGAAGGCACCATGCCCGTCATCAACCCCGACGAGGACGGTTTCTGGGCCGTGACCGGGCACCGCGAACTCGCGGCGGTGTCCAAGGATCCGGCGACGTTCTGCAGCGGCAAGGGCATGATGTACGAGGACTTCCCGCCCGAGGCGTACGAGGCGATGGCCTCGATCCTTGCGCTGGACGCACCCCGACACGTGAAGATTCGCACGCTGGTCTCGTCCGCGTTCACCCCGAAACGCCTGCGCACGATCGGCGACCAAATCGCGGCCCAGGCGGCATCGATCGTCTCGGATCTGGCCAAGATCGAATCGGGAGAATGCGACTTCGTCCAGCACGTGTCCTCGAGACTCCCGCTGTGGACCATCAGCGAGATGGTCGGCATCCCCGCCGAACACCGGGACGAGATGATCGACGCCGCAATCAAGATCAACGGCTTCCAGGACCCGGAGATCAACCAGGGCCGCGACCCCGCCGAGGTCCAGGCCGAGGCGGCGATGTACCTGCACGGCCTGGCCCAGAACATCGCTGAACAGCGCCGGGCTCATCCCGAGGACGACCTGATGACCAACTTGGTCAACGCCGAGGTCGATGGCGAGAAGCTCACCCAGATGGAGATCTCGTCGTTCTTCTTGCTGCTATGCGTCGCCGGAAGCGACACCACCCGCAACACAATCAGCGTGGCCATGCATGCGCTGACAAACCACCCTGATCAGCGGGCGCGACTGCAGGACGACCTCGATGGGCTGCTGCCCACCGCGATCGAGGAGTTCCTGCGCTGGGCAAGCCCGGTGATGACCATGCGCCGCACCGCGACCCGCGACGTCGAACTTGCCGGGATGCAAATCCTGGAGGGGGACAAAGTGGTCCTCTTCTACCCCTCGGCGAACTTCGACGAGAGAGTCTTCCCCAACCCACGAACCTTTGACATCCAGCGTCGGCCCAACCACCACTTCGCCTTCGGCGGCGGCGGACCGCACTTCTGTCTCGGTGCCCAACTGGCCCGGACACAGCTGAGATCGATGATCACCGAATTGCTGACCCGGGTGCCCGACCTCGAGGTCGGCGAACCCGAATACGAACTGAACACCATCATCCGCGCGGTGAAGCGGATGCCCTGCACCTTCACCCCCACCGCCAGTAAGGACTGACATGAGCCGCACCCCCGCACAATTGGCCACCCAACTTGTCGAAGCCTTCGGAAGGCCCGACGACATCGCCGCAGTGCTCGCCGACGACGCGACATGGTGGATATCCCCCACCGTTCCGCCGGAAATCATGCAGAGCCTCAGCACCGGCAGAGACGTCATCCGCGGCAACATGCAGCGGGTCTTCTCAGTTCTGTACGACGGCGAAACGATGCGGACCGTGGTTCATAGCGCCTTCGGCGAAGGCAACCTCGGCACCGTGCGCTTCACCCTGAGCGGGGAATTCCCGAACGGGGGCAAGTACTCCAACGAGTACTGCGTGTGCATCGAAACGCGGGGCGATGAGATCTCCAAGGTGTGGGAGTACGTCGACGCGGCGCATGCGGTCATTCAGATGCAAGCTGCCGGCATCGACATCAGCCCGGCGGGCGCACCTTGATCGGCACGCATTCCCAGCTTCGCCACGAACTGCTCGCAGAGCGCAAACTCAGTATCGACGACTACTGGGCGGTCGCCGAAAAGCGTCTCGACTGGCCCCTGTCCGACGGCTTGAACTTGGCACACGAGTGCTGTGACCGGTGGGCCACGGATCGGTCACGCATAGCGCTGAGCGTTCACGAACCGGATGGAAGCGTGACGCGGTGGACCTATTTCGAGTTGATGGAAGCTTCACGCGCGCTCGCGAACGCCTTCATCAGCGCGGGATTTCGCCGCGGTGACCGGGTGGCAGCGGTCCTTGACCAACAGGTAGAGGCCTACATCTGTGCGCTGGCTGCATGGCGGGCAGGGTTGGTCTACGTTCCGCTGTTCGTGGGCTTCGGGGTCGATGCCCTCGCGCAGCGGATCGATGGCGCCGAAGCGACCGCTGTCGTTGTCGATCACCGGTACCGCGCGCCCTACGCCAAGGTCCACGCCGGTCTGACGGCCGGCCCATCGGTGTGGACGGTTGCAGGCAACCGTGGACTCGGCATCATGGTTGGAGACCGAAGCTTCTGGCAAGAGATCGATACTCATACAGCCGCTTTCGAAACGGTACGAACTGAACCCACTGATTGCGCCACCTTGATTTACACCAGCGGCACTACCGGGAACCCGAAGGGCTGTCTGCACCCGCATTCGCTCATTCTGCCGCTGCAAAGCTTCCTACGACACGTGATGGCCCCGGGTCAAGACGACTTCGTCTTCGCCGGCGCCAACCCGGGTTGGTCCTTTGGCCTGTACGCCGCGGGTCTCGGCGTGCAATCCCTTGGGATAGGACGGGTCATCTATACCGGCGCCTTCGACCCGGTCGCCTGGCTTAAGGTCATGAATAAGGAGCGCGTCACCTACATCGCCTCCGCGCCCAGTGCCTACCGTTCGTTGCTCGCCGCCGCCCGAACTAGCCTGCCGGAGACAGTTCGAGGAGGACTTTCCGCGGGTGAACCACTTACCGCCTCACTGGTCAAGGCATGGGGCGACCTCGGCGGAGGTCCACTTCAGGACGGCTATGGCTCCAGCGAAATGGGAATGGTGCTCGCCAATCTGGCCGATGACGTATGCCCCGCACCAGCTGGAGCACTGACATCGGCAGTGCCCGGATTCGATGTCGTACTGGTCGACGAACACGGTCAGCAACAGGAGACCGAAGGGATCATCGGCGTCCGCAACGCCCGATGGCCGATCCTCGGCTACCAGGGGCTCGACGAGCTGTGGCGCAGCAGAACCGTGAACGACGTCTTCCTGTCCGGCGACATGGCGCGGCGTGACGAGGATGGCTATTACTGGTTCGCCGGCCGCCACGATGACGTGATCGTCACCGCTGGCTACAACGTAGGACCCGCTGAGGTCGAGAATGTGATCGCGGCAGTTCCGGGAGTATGCGAGGTCGCCGTCGTGGCAGCACCTGATGAGGCACGCGGATCAGTGGTGCGGGCGGTGGTTGTCGATGACGGCAGTGTGCCCAGAACTGTACTAACCGGAGCAATACAAGATGCGGCGAAAGAGCGGCTCGGACGCCACGCGTATCCGAAGATCATCGACTTCGTTGACGTGCTGCCCCGTACCGAGGTTGGTAAGGTACGCCGAAACATACTGCGAGAGAACGCATGACGGGCCTCAAACTGGCAATTGACGACGCGGTTGACTTGGCCGCGGTGTCGGCGTGGCTGCGAACTGAAGGCCTTGGCGAAGGATCGATCGAGGACCCGCAACTGCTCGCGGGCGGAACCCAGAATATTCTGCTTCGGCTGCAGATTGACGGGCGCAGCCTGGTATTTCGACGGCCACCGCTGCGGCCGCGGCCCCGGAATAACGAGCTGATCCTCCGCGAGGCAACAGTATTGAAGGCGTTGGCTGCTACTAGCGTCCCGCACGCACGTTTGGTCGCCGTGTGTGATGACCCCAGTGTGTTGGGCTCTGCAGTCTTCTACCTGATGGAGGCCGTGGACGGGTTCAATCCCGCCGAGGAGGTACCCGAAGCCTTCCGTTCGCAGCACGGACGAGAGCATCTGGTGTACCAGGCCACCGATGCCCTTGCCGAGATCGGCTCACTAGATCACGAAATTATTGGGTTGGCGAATTTCGGTAAGCCGCAGGACTTTCTGGAACGTCAGGTGCCGCGGTGGGTGGCGGAACGTGACAAGTACCTGGGTATGGACGGCTACGACGGAACCTCCCTGCCTCACTTCGAAGACATCCGTGATTACCTTGCGGCCACCGTGCCGGCCGCATTCCGCCTCGGCCTCATGCACGGCGATTATCACCTGGGGAACCTCATTTTCGAGCATCGCTTCGGCACGTTGGCTGCGGTGCTCGACTGGGAAATGAGCACCATCGGGGATCCCTTGCTCGACCTCGGCCGTTATCTGGCCACGTGGCCGGACCAACACGAGGTGATCATGGACGCGGGCGGAATTTGGAGCGCCGGCGAACTGCCGTCCCCGGAGGAGGTCGCCGCCCGCTACTGCGCGCGATCGGGCCGACCCGACACCGATCTGCGCTGGTATGTCGTCATGGGGTGTTTCAAGCTAGGCATCATCCTCGAAGGCACATATGCACGATCTTGCGCCGGGCTGGCGCCCAGCGCGATTGGATCCGCCCTACACAACGCCGCGGTGCTCCTGTTCGAGCGCGCCGGCCGACTATCAGGAGTCCGATGACCAACCTCTTCGACCTCAGCGGCAGAACCGCCCTGATCACCGGCGGGTCGCGCGGCCTCGGCCTGGCGATGGCGCGGGCCTTCGCGGCTGCCGGCGCCAACGTTGCCATCGCCAGTCGCAAGCGCGAGGCCTGCGTCGAGGTGGCCGAGTCGATCGCCGCTCACAGCGGTGTCAAAACGTGGGCATTCGGCTGCAACGTCAGCTCCTGGGATCAATGCACCGAGCTTGCCGAAGCCGCCGATGAGGCCACGGGCGGGGTGGACATCTTGGTGAACAACGCCGGCCTCTCCCCGCTCTACCCCAGCCTCACCGAGATCAGTGAAGCGTTGTACGACAAGGTTTTCGGGGTCAACACCAAGGGCCCATTCCGACTCAGCACGCTGTTGGGTGAGAAGATGGTTGCCCGCGGACGGGGTTCGATCATCAACGTGTCGTCTATCGAGAGCGTATTTCCGACCACACACGCACTGCCCTATGCGGCGGCCAAAGCTGCACTCAACACCATCACCCAGGGCCTCGCTCCGGCACTGGGGCCAAGCGTCCGGGTGAACGCGATTCTCGCCGGACCGTTCCTGACCGATATCGCCGAAGCATGGGACATGGCAGCGTTTCAGACCATGGCCGAACGTAGCATCGCGCTGCGTCGCGGCGGACTCCCCGACGAGATCATCGGCGCTGCCATGTATTTCGCCTCCGATGCCAGCGCGTTCACGACCGGCGCACTGCTACGCGTCGACGGCGGTGTCGTCGGCGGCATCATCTGATCCCCAATCGATAGTGAGGAAACACATGACGTTCAGTTTCGAACCCGATCCGGAATTTGCCAACGAACTCGAGTGGATCGACGAGTTCGTTCGCGAAGAGGTGGAGCCGATCGATCTGTTCGTTGCCGATCCATGGAACGTGCACGATGAGCTGCGCAACGCCCTGATCGTGCCGCTGCAAGAGCAGGTCAAGGAACGCAAATTGTGGGCATGCCACCTCGGTCCCGAGTTGGGTGGACCTGGATTCGGCCAAGTGAAGTTGGGGCTGATGAACGAACGGCTGGGCCGCTCCTTGGCGGCCCCGATCGTGTTCGGCTGTCAGGCCCCGGATTCGGGTAACTCAGAGATTCTGGCCCACTTCGGTACGGACGAGCAGAAGGAGCGCTACCTGGAGCCGCTCTTGGCCGGTCGTATCGTGTCGTGCTTTGCGATGACCGAACCGCAGGGCGGTTCAGACCCCGAGGTTCTGACCACCAGCGCCGCGCTCGACGGGGACTCGTGGGTGATCAACGGTGAGAAGTGGTTCGCCTCCAGCGCCCACGCCGCTTCATTCTTCATCGTCATGGCACTGACCGACCCCGACGGGCCAGCCTACAAGCGACATTCAATGTTCGTGGTGCCTGCGGAAACACCTGGAATCGAACATGTGCGCAACGTCGACGGCCACCATGGCTACCTGCGGTTCCACGATGTGAGGGTTCCGGCCGACCACGTTCTCGGCGGGCGCGGCGAAGCGTTTGTCGTGGCTCAGACCCGGCTTGGCGGGGGCCGGATCCATCACGCGATGCGCACCGTGGGGCTGGTCCGACACAACTTCGACCTGATGTGCCGGCGCGCGCTCTCCCGGACCACCGGCGGCGAACAGCTCGCACGCAAACAACTCGTGCAAGCGGCGATCGCCGACTCCTGGTGCGAGATCGAGAGTTTCCGTCTGCTGGTGCTGCAGACCGCCTGGAAGATCGACAAGTATCAGGACTATAAGCGTGTCCGCGGTGATATCTCGGCAGTGAAGACCCTGATGCCGCGGGTCTTGAACAATGTTGCCTCCCGCGCCCTGCAAATCCATGGCTCGATCGGCGTCAGCGAGGAGATGCCGTTTATGACCGCGGTGCGCGACTCGTATGTGATGGCGCTGGCCGACGGGCCCACCGAAGTACACCAGGTCAACCTCGCCAAGGCGATACTGCGCGGGTACACCGCTGACACGGATGTGTTCCCCGATTACCATCTCATCCGGCGGCGCGAGCAGGCCGAAGCCAAGTTCGCGGATGTGCTGGCCCGCCACGGAGTATCCGCACAAACCAACAGCTAGGCCAGACAAGGGAGTTGACCCTCGTGAATACGAACCCCGTCAGCGTCGACGTCGACGGTGCCGTCGCCCACGTCCGGCTCAACAAGCCCCAGAAACTCAATGCGTTGGACCACAAGATGTTTCGCGGGTTGGTCGAGGCCGGACGTACCCTCATCGCCGATGAGTCGGTCCGCGCCGTGGTGCTGGCCGGGGCGGGGCGCGCCTTCTGTGCGGGACTCGATTTCACCCAGTTCGCGCAGATGTCTCAAAGCCCCGGCGCCGGGGCCGAGGTGATCGTCGTCGGCGACACCCGCCTCGGCGGGGCGCGCGCGCTGGGTCAGCAGGCGGTTCGGGTCTGGTCCGAGCTGCAGGTACCGGTGATCGCCGCGATTCACGGCGTGGCCTTCGGGGGCGGCCTGCAAATCGCGCTGGGTGCAGATATCCGCATCGTCGCGCCGACCGCCGAGCTGTCGGTGATGGAGATCAGCTGGGGCCTGATCCCGGACATGGCCGGCACCCAGCTGCTTCCCGAGCTGGTCGGCCGAGACGTCGCCAAGGAGCTGACCTTCACGGGTCGCAAGGTGAGCGGGGAGGACGCCGTGCGACTGGGGTTGGCGACTCGCGCATCCACGGACCCGATTGCGGCAGCGACCGAGCTGGCACGCGAGATCGCCCAACATGATCGCAATGCGTTGCGCGAGGCGAAGAAACTATTGGACATGGCCGGTCGGGTCGAGCTTGTGGTGGGGTTGGACGCCGAACAGGTATCCGTGGCGGGGTTACTGGACGATCCCGAGTTCGCAGCGGGCGTCAAAGCGCGTCTGGACCGGGTGCGATCCGGTCGCGGATCCTAAATCGCTCGTCCGGCCGCGGCCCAGTATTCCTCTCGTAGTTTGCGTTTGAAGATCTTGCCGGAATCCTCGCGCGGGAGGCTGGTCGAGAACGTCACCAGCTTGGGTACCTTGTACCCGGCAACCCGCGTCCGGAGGAATTCTTGCACGCTCTCGGCGGTAAGACCCTCGTGGCCGGGCCTGGCCTGCACTGCGGCACATAACGATTCACCGTATTCGTCGTCGGGAATGCCGAACACCGCGCAGTCGGCGACGGCCGGCATCTCGTGCAACACTGCTTCGATTTCGGCGGGATAGATGTTCACCCCACCGGAGATCACCATGTCCACCTTGCGGTCGCAGATGAACAGGAAGCCGTCCTCGTCGAGATAGCCGATGTCTCCCGGCGCGATCAGTCCGCCGCGGTCGATGCCACGGCGTTTCTCATCGTCGTTGTTGTAGGTGAACTCACCGATGCCGTTGTACCGACCGGCAATCTCGCCGACGCGGCCGGCTGGCAGCGGGCTGCCGTCGTCATCGAGGATCTGCACTTCCGCGCCGGGCATCGCCCTACCCACCGTGCCGGGATGCGCCAGCCACTCTTCGGACGAGCAGAACGTGACGTTGCCCATCTCGGTGGAGCCGTAATATTCATAGATGACCGGGCCCCACCAGGCGATCATGGCGCGCTTGAGCTCGGCCGGACACGGCGCGGCGGCATGCGCCACGAAGCGTAGCGACGACAGGTCGTAGCGGTCGCGGACCTCGGCGGGCAGCTTGAGCAGCCGACTGAACATGATCGGCACCATGTTCAGATGCGTGATCCGTTCCCGCTCAATTGTCTTCAGCAGTTCCTCGGCATCGAACCGCGGCAGGACGACGACGCTCGCACCCGCACGGAAACAGAACATGCCGTGGTTGTTGGGCGCCGAGTGGTACATCGGCCCGATGGTCGCGCTCACCACCTGGGTCGGATCGCTGACCAGATGAAACCCGTAGCTATGGCCGAGCATGGCGCTGACGGCAGTGAGCTGCTCGGGTGTGAACGGCTGCCGCTTCACGCCTTTGGGTTTGCCCGTCGTCCCTGAGGTGTAGACGATCGTGGGCGGCAGGGTCCCTAGCGATCCGGGCGGCGCGGAGAATCCTTCGAGCCAGCGATCCCAGTCCGTATCGCCGGGTGCCACCGCGGCCGCGTCGTCGGTCACGCGGTACGCGGTTTGGATCACCGGTGGTGTCGCCACCGACAGGACACGGACGTGCGGCGGTATCGCATCCCGCAGGTTGTGCAAGAGGTCCGCGTGGATGACAAGTGCCTTGGCGCCTGAATCCTCCAGAATGTAGCGGACTTCGTCTGCGGTGTAGTGCCAGTTGATCTGTACGGGGAAGCAACCGATGGCGCCGGCGGCCATCGTCGCCTCAAAGACTGCGATGTCATTGCGCAAACAGATTGCCACCCCGTCGCCGGCCCGAAGTCCGAGATCGTGCAGCCCGGCTGCCGCCTGGGCGATTCGCCGTGCGATCTCATCCGTGGACAGCCTGCGGTCACCGTTGCTGATCGTGCCCATTGTTCCTGCTTTCTCAGCTGCCGCTGTAACGGTGGAAGGCTTCCGAGAACGCCTCGAGTTCGCGCCTGATGTCCGGCCCCGCCGGCTGGTAGGCGACTTCGGTGCCACCGGCCTTTTCGACCTGCTCGAAGTGGTTCGCCCACCCCTCCGGCGACATCGCCAACCCCCACTCGGCCAGGCGCGCGCCCGTGACATACGGCTTGTCCTGCTCGTTGAGGTGCACCAGGTGGCCGTAGTGCATCGCCAGATGCCTGCGGTCTGCCGGTACGGCTTCGTAGCCTTTCAGCCAGATCTTCTCGTCCTCGGGCGGAAGTTGGCCGGTGGTGTGCAGAAAGTGCAACAGCACCCCACCGGCATGGCCCGCCGCGGCCAAAACGCGTTCGCTGTCCGGGCTTTCACCGTCGCCGAGGACGGTGCCCACCGTAAGAACGGTGCTCCAGTCGAACCCGGGCACCGGTGTGCGGGTGGCGAAGACACCGTCGCCCAGCCGGCGCGCGACAGCCTGCCCCTTCGGTCCGTCGGCGGCGAACACGATCGGCACCTCGATCGGCAGCGGTGGCGCCAACCCCGGGGAGTGCAGCATCTGCACCGCCGCGCCTTCCCAGTCCACAACCTCACCGCGCAGCAGCGCCTGCACCGTGGCGACGTACTCCTCGACGTCGGCCCAAGGCAGCGGCGGTTGGCCCATTGCCACGCGGGCCGTGAAGCCGGTACCGACCCCGACACACACCCGGTCCCCCGCGACATCCACCAGGGTCGCGATGGCCGAGGCCGTCGTCATCGGATGGCGGTTGCTGGGCACGATCACGCTGGTGCCCAGGCCGATCCGGCTCGTGCGTTCGGCGGCCTGGCACAGCCGCATCCACACATCGGTGTAAAGGGCGGGTGAATCGTAGAACCACGCCCACGCGTAACCGAGTTCCTTGGCGTGGCGAGCGTGCTCGGCGCTGCGGCTGTCCGGAACCAGAATGCACGACATCGTCAAGGTCATGAGTTGCCTAACGTCCGAAAGCCAGCTTGAGACCCGGCCGCGGCCAGGGCATAGCCGCAAGCTGACCGCTGCTCGACAGGCTGACGTAGGCGGTGGTGAGGCCCTCGCCCCCGAAGCAGATGTTGGTGGTCATCAGGTCCCCGGTGTGGTGAAACTCGGTCTCTTCGCCGTCCGGACTGACGGCAGTGATTCCACCGGCCAGCAATGTGGCGACACAGACCCAGCCCTCCCCGTCGACCGCCATCGAGTCCAGGGCCGTCACTGTCCGCTCCCCGCCCAGCCCCCGCAACAGTGTCCCCCCGTGGGGCAGCAGCCCCGGCACCAGTGCGACGGCGCCAGAATCAGTCACATCCCACCAGAAGACGCGCCCGGTATACGTTTCCGCCGTGTAGAGGCGCTTGCCGTCCGGGGACAGCGATATCCCGTTGGGAGAATCGAGCGGGAAGATCACCTCCCGGATATCCGACCCGTCTGCGGTGGCGTAGTAGATCGCCCCCCGATCGTGCTGACGTTCGGTTCCGATCCCGAAGTCGGTGAACCACATCCCGCCGTCGGCGTCGAATACGAGGTCGTTGGGTGCCCGCAATGGGCGGCCACCGCACTCCGTGTAGAGCACTTCGGTGGCGCCGGTGTCCAGATCGACCCGTTCGATGCGGCCACCGGTGTAACCCTTCGAATCGTGCGGACCGGGGATCAGCCCAGCCCCATGGTCGATCCAGGTGAAGCAGCCACCATTGTTGCAGACGTACAGCTTGCCGTCGGGGCCCAGCGCCAAGCCATTCGGGCCGCCGCCGGGCTTCGCCACGACGGACGTGGCGCTGTCCGGCGCAACCCGGGAGATGCGGCCCGCGGCCACCTCGGCGACCACCACGCTGCCATCGCTCAGCGCAACCGGTCTTCCGGGAATCGCAACTCTTGCGCAAGAATCGTCAGCTCGGTCACTTTGGATGTCCCTCTCTCGCCGTACTTTTCGCCCGCGTTCGGCCCCACCGTAGCCCAGCGTTCACACGCTGACAGGCGTTAATCGAATTTCGTTTAAATCGCAGTACCACCAAAGATACGGCGAAGGGGATCGGCATCCCCGCAGTTGGTTGGGACACGTTGACGCTGGAGATGTCGTTATGCGCGACGCCCTGCAACGTAAGATAGAAAAATGGCTCGACGGACTAGCAACGGCGCATCGACACCGGCTCTCGCAGAGGGCGACGACCACGTCGCGGAGTCGAAGTCTGCACTCACTCGGGCCAGAATTCTCGACGCGGCCGCCCACGTGCTCAGTGTGCGCGGCTATGCGGGGCTACGTCTCACCGACGTCGCCGCCGAAGCCGAGATCCAGGCGCCAGCGATCTACTACTACTACCCCTCGCGCGATGCGCTCATCGAGGAGGTGATGTGGGCCGGCATTGCCGATATGCGCGAACACCTCTCGGCCGCCCTCGCCGACCTGCCGGACGGCACGCCGCCGCTGGAGCGGCTGCGAACGGCGGTAGCGACCCATCTACGGCATGCATTGGAGATCTCGCACTACACCACCGCGTCGATCCGCAACGCCGGACAGGTTCCGCTGGCTATCCGCAAACGCCAGATCCGCGAGGAGGAACGCTACGGCGAAGTCTGGCGGAACATTATCAACGCGCTGGCTCGAGAGGGCTCGTTGCGGCCCGAGCTAGACCTATACATCGCGCAGATGCTGGTACTGGGTGCCTTGAACTGGGCGGTCGAATGGTGGGATCCGCGCCGCGGGTCGTTGGAAGCCGTCGTCGCCAACGCCCAATCAGTGATCGAGCATGGTATCACGACCATCGAATAGAGGTCGGTGCCGCCGACACACTATCGGCTCGGCGGCACCAGCATCGATTCCCACGTCTGCTCCCCGGTCACGGGCCGAGCCAGGTTCGACTGCGTGTAGAGCTGCCCGTCGGGACCGACGTAGGTTCCCGTGGCCGGGTCGTACTGGGTGGCCGGGATGGTCGCTGCCGGGTCCGGACCGGGTGGAATATGCGGAACAGCCTGGCCGGACAGCGTGGCGTTCGGGTCGCCCTTCCAGTTCATCCCGTCATTCAGCGGCACATACTCCTCATTGCTCTGGCACAGTTGTGCTGTGGGAGCACGCTTTCCGGGAGCGTTGAGGCACGGGATGTTTCGTGCACCGCGCACCGCCAAGACGGTGGAGTCCTGCGGCACCCGACAGTAGAGGTCGCCCGCGGGCAGATCCGGCGAGTCGGTGTTGGCCGCCGGCCGGCGTTGTTGCACGGGCAGATAGCCGGTGTTGCACGGCGGCGGCAGATTCAAGTTCAGGTTGAAGTCCAGGTAGGCACCCTTGTAGTCCTGCTTGGTGTTGAGATTCGCCATCCCCGCCGCCTGCAGCGCGGCAACGCTGGGCGGCAGCACGACGAGCAGTTGCTCGATGGCGGCGTTGTAGGTGACAGCCACCTCGCCGACGCTGACCAGATTCGCGAGCAGCACCGGAAGCGTGGGCCTCAACCGGTCGAATAACTCGCGGCCTTGATCGGCGGAGTCCGCGCCGCGGTCGAGCAATCCCCTCAAGTCGGCATCGTGGGTCTTCACCTGGTCGGCCAGGGTGGCCACATTGCGCGCCCATGCGGCGATCGAATCCGAGGAATCAACTTGGGAATCGAGCACCGGTCCGGACTGATCGATGAGCGAGGTCACCGAGTCGAGGTTCTTGCGGGCGTCGATCGCGAGCGAGGCGCTGCCCTGGACCAGCCGTGCCAAGTCGGGTCCGAGCCCACCGAAGGCCAGGTAACCCTCATCGACCGCCGTCTTCAGGTTGTCGCGTGGAATCGATTGCAGTCCTCGGTTTGTCGCATCAACAAGCGCGTTGATGTCGGGCGGCACCGTGACGTTGTCCCGGGTGATGACGTCATCATTCTTCAGCGGTGCCGACCCGCCGTCGCGCGGCAGCAGCGCAACGAACTGCTCGCCGACCGCAGACTGGCTGTGTACCTCGGCCCGCAGAGTCGACGGGATGTCGGTGCCCGACTTCAGCGAAAGCACCGCCTCTACCCCGGTGTCGGTCAACCGGACACCGTCAACGCCGCCCACCGTCGTTCCGCGGTAGGTGACGTTGCCGCCCTTGTAAAGTCCGGCTGCTTCCGGCAATTCGAGCGTGACGGTATAACGGCCGACGCCGAAGAGCGCGGGCACTTTGATGACTCCGAAGATCATCACTGTTCCCGCCACCAGGGAGACGGCAACAAAGATCGCCAGTTGCATCCAAATTCGACGAGTGAGGTGCATCGCTTACGGTCCTTGATTGGCCTGGTAGGGAACGACGAGCGGGTTGCCGGCGGTGTACGGGCTCGGCGTCTGGCCAATGGTCCGGCCCCACTGGAGTTCGAGTTTGGTGAGATCGCCCTCGAATCGTGTCCCGGTGAAGAAGCCCGTATCGATACGGCTCAGGGTCAGGTCGATGACCGCCGTGAGGTTCGCGTAGTCGCCACGGAACCACTTGTCCACCGTTTCCTTTGCCCAGGGGAACGTGGTCAGCAGGCTCAGCCCACGGGTCAGGTCCGGTCCGGCATTCGCCAAGGCCTCCAACGCCGGCCCGAGGTCTTCGAGTTCTGCGACAAGCGCTTCTTTGCTCTGGCTCACGGCCTGGTTGGCGACCGCGCTGAACTGGCCCAACTTGTCGGCCGCTTCGGCCAAATTGTCGCGCTGGCCGCTCAGGACCGTCAGGGCATCGGGAACCGTTGCCAAGGCCCGGTCCACCACCGGCTTCTGGGCGGCCACCTGCGCGGCCAGGCCGTTCAAACTCTCCGTCGCGGCGATGATGTCGTCGGTCTGGGAGTTGATGCGCGCCATGAACGTATCGATCTCGGTGATGAGGTCGCGCAGGTCGTTTTCTCGCCCGGTGAATGCGGTGCTGAGCGCGGTAGTGATGTCCTGGAGCTTTCCGACACCACCACCGTTGAGCAGCAGCGACAGCGCCGACAGCGTTTGCTCGGTGTTGGGATAGGCGCCACCGGAGGCCAACGGAAGCAGGTCCCCGTCGCGCAAGCGTCCCTGTGCGTCGGCCGGTGCCGCCAGTTCGATATGAGTGGACCCGAGGAGGCTCGTCTGACCGACCTTCACCGTGGTGTTCGCGGGCAGGTCGACATCGCCGTCGAGTCGCATCGTGAGCAGGGCGTGCACGTTCTGCAGTTCGATCTTGGTCACGGTTCCCACGTTCACGTCGCCTACCCGCACGCGTGAGTTCTCCTGCACCGTCGAGACATCGGGCAACTGCGCCTGGATGGTGTAGGAGCCCGCCCCGTCGCCCGCCGTGCCCGGCATCGGAACCGAGTTCAGCCCGCGCCACGAACCGCATCCGGTGACCAGACTGAGTACCGTCACGGCTCCCACCAGGACGGTGGCCCGGTGCCGGAGGTTCGCGCCAATCATGATCCGCCTCCCGAGGGAACCATCATTCCGGTGAGACCCTGAGTCGGGTCGGTCGACGACACTTCGGCAGCAAGCGGGTCGGCGCCGGCCCGGTCGATCGCCGGCGGCGGAGTCGGTCGGTGATCCGGGCGCATCCAATCCTCGCTGTAGGTGATCTCGTTCGGACGCGCCGCCGCCCCCACGAAGGGGTTCAGACCGATCGGCGGGAAGTTGTACTGGCGGTTCTTGATGATCGGTGCCAGGTACTGCACACACAGTTTCGCCGACTCTTCGGCACCTAGCCTCGAGGCCGCCTGGATGGCGCCGCACAGGAACGAGATCGGGTCGGCGAAGTTGTTGACCGCCAACGCACCCGTCAGCGAGGCCTGCGCAGGCTGGTAGATGTTGTAGAAGTTTTGCAGCGTGTTCGGGGCGATGTGCAGCGCTTGCTTGAAGTCTTCGAGGCTGTCGTTCAGAGCGGTCGTGACCGATGCCAGCTTGTCGGTCCCGGTGCCGATCGCCTCGCGGTTCTCGGCGACGAAGCTTCCGACCTCACCGACGGCCACGTTGAGGTCCTCCAGTGCCTGGCCCACCTCGTTGGGATCGTTGGCCAACAGCCCGGTGGCGGACGCCAGATTCCCGTTCAGGTGCCGCATCAGATCGGTGCTGTCGTGCAGGGCGGACACCAGCAGTGACACGTTCTTGACGGAGGTGAACAGGTCGTCGCTGTGGTCCCCCAGAATCGACATCGCCGCGCCCAGCTTGATGACGGTCTGGCGAATGTCGACGCCTTGGCCGCGCAGGTTGTCCGCGGTCGTGTTGACGAAGGCACCGAGGGTACTGACGCCCCCCGGTTCTGTCGGCTGCAATGCGTCGGTGAGCTTCTCCAGTTGATCACGCAGGTCGTCCCATTCCACCGGCACCGCCGTGCGCTCCAGTGGTATCACGGCGTCGGCTTGCAGAACGGGTCCGCCGGTGTAGACGGGCGTGAGTTCGAGTGAGCGGGCGGTCACCAACTGGGGAGACAAGATCACGGCACGGGCGTCGGCCGGAACCTGATACTTGTCGCTGACCCAGAAGACGATCTTGGCGCGCTCGGCCTCTGGCTCAATGCGGTCGATCGCGCCCACCGCGACCCCGAGGATGCGCACTTCGTCCCCGGGATAGACGCCGTTGCTGCTCTCGAAGTAGGCGGTGAAGTGGATGCGATCGCTCGTTCCGTACGCGCGAACGACGACGAACATTCCGGCTACCAGAATTGCTACCAAAACCGCTGCCAGAGCGGTGCTTCGGCGGCGGTACGTTCGCGTCACGGTGCAGCCTCCGGTGGTGGTGGTGGCACCGACGGTCCAGGTGCGCCCGGTTCACCCGGCGCCAACATGACAGTCGGTTGTCTTGGCTCGTACTGGCTGGCCATATTGGGCGGCGCGGTGGCCGGCGGTCCGGGAGCCGGCCCGCCGGGCGCCGGCGCGGGCAGCGGTTCACGATAGGGGTAGCGCGGGTCACCGGGTTTGCCGGTGATGGCGTCGGGCAGTGTCATACGCGGCTCGCCGCCCTGACCCGTGCGCGGGTAAGGAACGGGAAGCGCAGGCGTGCCGGGTTGCCCGAGCTGGGGATCTGGGCGCTCGGTGGGCGCGAGCACATTCGGGTCGAGCCCGAGGTCGGAGAACGCGGCGTCGATGAACGGCTGCACGAACTGACCCGGCAGCAGGTTCACAATGTAGGCCTTGAAAAATGGCCCGGACGCCACGGATTCACCGAGATGCATCGCGTACTGGTTGAACAGTTTCATGGTCTGCTGAATTCGTTCGCGACGATTGTCGACGATCGTGAGGACGCCGTTCAACTTGTCGAGCGCCGGCCGAAGCTGCGTGCGATTCTCGGCGACCAAGCCCGAGACCTGCCGGGCGAAAGCTGAGATGTCTCCGGAGATCTGATCGAGGGCGACGCTTTGTTGCTGCAACGCAACCAGCAGCGAGTTGGTGTTTCGGATCAGCGCGGCAATCTCCTCGCTGCGCTCGCCGAGCACACCGGTGACCTTGTTCGCGCTGGCCAGCAGTTCCCGCAGTTCCTGGTTACGTCGATCGATGGTCTCGGAGAATGCCGAAAGTCCCTGCACGGCCTGCTGTACATCGGGTGGGGTGCTCTGAAATGTCTCCGCCAGGGTCGCCAGCGAATCCGACACCTGGGTTGTGTTCAACCCACTGATGGTCGTGGCCAGGTCCCCGAGCGCATCGGGCAGTTCGTATGGGGCGGTGGTGCGCTCAGCCGGGATGGCACCGTCCAACTCGCCGTCACCGCGCGTGGTGACCTCCACATACTTGGACCCGAGCAGGCTCTTGGTCTTGATGGCCGCCTCACTACGATCGCCCAGCTGGATGCCCCGATTGACATCGAAGGTGACCCGCACCTGGGTACCTTCCAGCTCGATGCTGGATACCCGGCCCGACCGAAACCCCGACACCTGGACAGTGGCCCCGGTGCGGAGTCCACCGATCTGGGTGAAGTAGGCCGTGTACTCCTTATCCGACCAGAAGGTGAGCTTGTCGTATTGCAGTGCACCGACCACCAATCCGGCTGCCATCAGTACACCGACGGCTCCGACGGTCACGCGGTTGCGTTCAGCGAAGGGTTTCATTTGGGGGTACACCGCCCGGTGTCCTGGCCGGCAACCTTCACATACACCGGTTGTCCGCCCTTTCCGTTCAGTTTCAGGACCGCATCGCACAGGTAGAAAGTGAAGAAGTCTCCGTAAATACCCTGGCGCGCAATGATTTGGTAGGTGTCCGGCAGCGTGTTGAGCAGGTCGTCGAAGTAGTCGTGATCGGCCACCACGATGCCCGCCGTGCGGTCGGTCTGTTCCACCACCCGCTGCAGGGGCGGCCGCGCCTGCACCAGAAGGTCCGCGAGGGTGCCGGCCGCACTGTCGATATGCGCGACCGCATTGCTGATGTCGACCTTGCGGCTGTTGAGCCCGTCGATCAGTTGCGACAGTGAGTCGACGGACTCGCCGAACTTGTCGCTCTCGCTGGCGAACGCGCCCAGCACGGTGTTCAGGTTGGTGATGACGTCTCCGATGAGTTGATCACGGTCGGCAAGCGTTCTCGTCACGTCCGCGGTCTGCTGAAGAAGCGAGCCGATGGTGGCGCCCTGCCCTTGGAAGGCATGAATAAGCTGGCCTGACAACGCATTCACCTGATCGGGGTCCAGCGCCCGGAACAACGGCCGGAATCCGCCGATGAGCGCATCGAGGTCGAGTGCTGGCGCGGTCCGAGCCAGTGGGATCGTCGCGCCGGGCTCCAACGGCCGGACACTTCCGGCGGCGGGCTCCAAGCTGAGATAACGGCCGCCGATCATGTCAGCCCACCGAATGGCCGCACGCGTGCCCTCGGTGAGGATGACCGAATCCGCGGTGGAGAACTCGACGTGGACCGTGCCCTTCGCACCGACTTCAATCGACTTGACCTTGCCCACCTCGACCCCGGCGATCCGCACGAACTGGCCGGACTCCAGGCCACTGACATCGGCAAAATCGGCCCGGTACACGTTCTCGCTGTAGAACCGCAGCTCAGCGAAAATCATCAGGAGAGCGAAGGTCCCCATGGCACACACCACGAGGAATGCGGCCAGTCGCCAGGTGGCACCTCGTAGGTTGTCTTTCAACGAGATTCCTTTGCGGGTCGAAGTGGGATCTAGGGTGCGGACGTGCCGTGCGCGGGCTCAACCGACGCGCCCGGGGGCGGCGGGTACAGCGGTGCTCCGTCCGGGCCGTATTGCGCTGCGCCGTAGGGAGGTCCGCCGGGGTACGCCGGCGCCGGGCCCGGTGCCGGCCCCCCGGGATGGCGGATCTTGGCCGGTTCCGGCACCCCCTTGGTGACGGGGAAGTAGTTGGCGATGCCCGGGAATCCGATGCCGGGGTTGGGACGGATGTCCAGGCCGGTTCCGAACCCGGTGTTAGTCACGACCTGACGGACCGGGAACATCTTCGCGGCATCGGGAAGCGAACCGCAGCTGGGTTTTCCGCCGGGTCCCCCCTTGGCGGCGATCAGCGGAAGGTTCTGCGGATACCGGTAGGTGTCATCGCCGAGCAGCAGCCCTGCGTCCACCACCAGCGACTTGCCGTTCGAGCCACCCATCGCGTCGTAGGCCAGCTTGTTGAGGACAATGACCGAACCTTGCATGAGGCAGGTGTAGGTCGGGCTGTATTTTTCCAAGACATCGGTGGTTGGCTCGAGCGCCTTGACTGCGCGCACCAGGTTTTCGGAGTTCGGCGCCAGGAGGTCGACGCCGGAGGAGCCGAAGCCGATCGCGCTGAGCAGCACTCCCTGGAGCGCCTGCGACTGCTCGGTGATGGTGGTGCTGGTGGTCGCGGCCGAATCCAGGACACGCAGAATATCCTCTGCGGCAACGCTATATGCGTCACTGAAGCCCCGCAGTGACCTGAAGTTCTCCCGCACGGTGTCCATCCGAGGGTTCACCGCCTGCAGCACCTGGGTGGCACTTGTGGTGGCCTCCCCGATGCGCTGGCCCTGGCCACGAAGGCCATCGGCCAAAGCCGACAGGGTGGCGTTGAGCTTGGACACATCGACCTGGTCCAACACGCCGACCAGGTTTTGGAAGACGGTGTTGACCTCGGTGCTCACGTTGCGTGACTTGAGGACTGCGCCTCCGGTGAGCTTCTGCGCCGCCGGATCGTTGGGAATGATCAGGTTGACGTACTTGGCGCCGAACGCGGTGGTGGCCTTGATCTCGGCCTCGACGTTGGCAGGGATGTATCGAAGTTGATCGGGCTTGATCTCGAGCTGGAGGTTGACCGGCTCCTTGCCGCCGACGATCTGGCCGACCTGGCCGACTTCCACCCCGCGCAGCTTCACCTTGGCACCCCGTTCCATCACCAGACCGGAGCGCTCAGCGGTCAGGGTGACCGCCGTATAGGTGTGGTGGGCCCCGACGAAGAGCATGGAACACACCACCACGAGAACCACGACCGCGGCGATCAGGCCCAGGGCATACCCGATCGATCGGGACCGGCTGGTTCCGGCTACTGAATTCATCGCGCCTACCCGGAGAGGTTGAAGTTGCCGGACTGGCCGTAGATGGCCAAGGACACGAACACGGTGACGAACACCGCGCTGATCAACGACGTCCGCACGGCCCGACCCACTGCCTCACCGACGCCCGCGGGTCCGCCGGCTGCGGTGTAGCCGTAGTAGGTGTGCACGATCATGATCACGATCGCCATGACGACGGCCTGGAAGAACGACCAGATGACGTCGGTGGGCTGCAGGAAGGTGTTGAAGTAGTGGTCGTAAACACCCGTGGACTGCCCGTAGATGAAGGTTGTCCCGAACCGTGCCGCCAGGAACGACATCAGCATTGCCACGCAGTACAGCGGTATGACCACCACCACTCCGGCGAGTAGTCGAGTCGATGCCAGATACGTCAACGATCTGATGCCCATCACTTCCAGGGCGTCGATTTCCTCGTTGATGCGCATGGCACCGAGCTGCGCGGTGGCGCCGGCGCCGATGGTCGCGGCCAGCGCCACACCCGCCGTCAGGGGTGCGATGAGCCGAACGTTGAGATAGGCGGAGGCAAATCCGGTGAGGGCTTCCACACCGATGTCCGCGAACTGGTTGTAACCCTGCACCGCGATGAGAGCACCGGTGGACAGGGTGAGGAAAGCGACGATCACGATGGTGCCGCCGACTACCGCGAGAGCGCCCACGCCCAAACTCATCTGGGCGATCAGACGAACCACCTCGCCCTTGTAGTGGATGACCGCATCACCCACTGAACGGAACGTCCGTCCGTAGAACTGCGCCTGATCCCCCAGCCTGGCCAGACCATCCAGAAATCCGTCGGCGAGACGCCGCAGTCGCGGCATGGTTCCGCGCGAAACACCCGTGGTCATATCGTCACCTTCACACCGACCGCAGTCGCCAAAATATTGATGAGGAACAAGGCAAGGAATGAGTAGACGACCGTCTCGTTCACGGCGTTTCCCACCCCCGCGGGGCCGCCGGCGGCGGTCGTCCCCTTGAAGCAGGCGATGAGACCGGCGGCGAATCCGAAGATCGCCGCCTTGACGAGACAGATCATCACGTCGGCAAAACCGGTAATCAAGGTCAGTCCCGCCACGAAGGCTCCCGGCGTGACGTCCTGAACGAAGACTGAAAAGGCGAATCCGCCAGTCAATCCCACCAATACGACCAGGGACGACAAGGCGGTGGCAACAATCGTCGCCCCCAGCACCCGAGGCACCACCAGCGCCTGGATGGGGTCGATCCCCATCACCTTGAGCGCATCGAGTTCATCGCGGATCGTCCGGGCCCCGAGGTCCGCGCACATCGCAGTGGCCCCGGCGCCGGCAACGACGAGAACCGTTACGACGGGCCCAATCTGGGTCACAGTGCCGAATGCGGCACCCGTACCGGAGAAGTCTGCCGCGCCGAACTCGACCAACAGGATGTTGAACGTGAACACCAACAGCACGGTGAACGGAATCGACAACATCAAGGTGGGCACGATCGACACTCGCGCCAAAAACCAGCATTGCTGGATCAACTCACGCCAGGCGAAGGGGCGCCTCGGTATCGCGACCATCGTGTCCACCGCGAAGGCAACGAAATCACCGACGGAGCCCAGCGGCTTGGCGACTGTGCTGCGCAATGTCACGCTCTGATCCCTTCGTCTGACCGAACGTTCCGGTGTGGCGTAGGCCACCCCGGTGCCCGCTCTGTGATCGCGTCGAAACTAGACTAAAAAAAAGCTAGTGGCAAGCGCGGGTGGCGTTTGTCGGAAATTGAGTGCCGCGGCGCGCGCGTCCCGGCCGGAAGCGCAGATCCGGCACGGTCGCGGAGATCCGTTGGTACGCAACCCGACGGTCTCGCCATTGGGACCAGCAACCCTCGGGCGGGAACAACGCCTCCATTGGCACGGCCAGGATAGGTGACATCGAGCCCGGTGAGGCGCATATACCGTTGCTGTCCTTGTGTTTCAGAGCGAGTGCGGCACCCGTAAAGCTCACCTCCGAACCCTCCACATTCCTGCCATCGCGGGGTGCGGAAATTCCCGGTTCGGTACCGATAGCGGGCCGGAGCAACGGCGGCTGAGGCCCGATCGCCAAAAAACCGCCAATCCCGGATATCGGCGATAGCCACCCCATGACGGCTCCTTAATTTACGATAAAACGCTGCGCTGCTGCGGACATTGTCCAACTCTCGAACGAGGATGTTGCCCGCGACCTTTCGGCGCTCAGCCCTCTCCGAGCGCCCCGGCGAACAGGGCGGCGATCACCGACCCGCCGCCGTTCAGCGATGCGGGATCACGCATGTGACGATCCAGATCGTCATCGAATCGCATTTCCTGCTGCTTCATGAAGCCGCTCCATCCTGGTTCGCAACGACTCGCACATTTCGCTTCTCGGCGGGACAGCTCCCATTACCCCGAGCAATCTAATACAGTCACACCTGACTGTCTAGCGATCGCCACTCAAGCCACTTCACATCTCCTTGAGGGCAAGCGATCCCGCAGACTATCGGCCAATGCTGCTCAGAAAGTGGGTTTTCGTGGATATCCTGGCGCCGAACATTACTGTCGACGGCGACGTTAATTAGTCGATGATGACTTTATTGACTCAATCCCTCACGCATGCCAACCGCCCGCGGGGAGCGCGCACGGGACCAAGCCACCGGCCATTGGGCCCTGGCTGACTACACTTCACCCAACAGGGAGTACAAGCGAGGTCGCAATGACTGTCCCGTCCGAAGCAGCGGGGAATACCCCCACCGCGCGCCCCAAGCGCGCGCTGCAGGAACGCAGCCGGATCGCCAAACAGCGGATTCTCGATGCCGCGGTGCGCGTGCTGCACCAGCACGGATATGCGAAGACCTCGACGCTTCGCATCCAGGAAGAAGCCGGCGTTTCCCGAGGCGGACTGCTCAACCACTTCCCGTCGCGCGATCAGCTGCTCGTCGCCGCCGTGCACCATCTCGCCATCGAGTGGATCCGCGGCCTCGGAACGCGCACACAATGGGCCGATGATCCCGCCGAGCGGATTGCCGAAGCAATCGACACGATGTGGGCCACCTATTCTCAGCCGTACTTCTGGGCATCGGTCGAGTTGTGGGTCGCCGCACGGTCACACGAGGATCTTCGACTTGCGCTGCTTCCCGAGGAACACATCACGGGCTCCGTCATCCGCGCGTCTACCGATGTGCTCTTCGGGCCCGCCCTATCCAGCCATCCGGCCTACCCGGCGGTACGGGAAATGCTCGTCACGAGCATGCGCGGCGTGGCACTGACCTACGCCATCGAAACCCGTGATCCGGCGAAGGACCCGCACGTCCGGGACTGGAACGCGGTCGCACGGGCCATGCTGCTCGAGACCTAATCCCGGCCCCCGTTTCGCGGCAATCCACGCCGCATACGCGGTCAGGTGGGTGGCGACGCTCAACTATTTTAATCTAAACTATAAATACGTTACCCTCGTGGCGTGACGGCCGAGCTGAACGACGAAGAACAGTTGCTGGTGCAGACGGTGCGGGCGTTCATCGACCGTGAGGTCAAGCCCACCGTGCGCGAGGTCGAGCACGCCAATCAATATCCCGAGGCGTGGATCGAGCAGATGAAACACCTCGGCATCTACGGCCTGGCCATACCCGAGCAATACGGCGGCACCCCGGTCTCGATGCCCTGCTACGTCGAGGTCACCCAGGAACTCGCGCGCGGCTGGATGAGCCTGGCCGGGGCCATGGGTGGGCACACCGTGGTCGCCAAACTGCTGACCCTGTTCGGCACCGACGAGCAAAAACAGCGCTACCTGCCCGCGATGGCCACCGGCGAACTACGCGCCACCATGGCCCTGACCGAACCCGGCGGCGGCTCCGACCTACAAGCCATGACCACCACCGCCCGCACCGACGGCGACGACCTGGTGATCACCGGCGCCAAAACCTGGATCTCCAACGCCCGCCGCTCCGGGCTGATCGCCCTGCTGTGCAAAACCGACCCCACCGCGGTCCCGAAACACACCGGCATCTCGATCGTGCTGGCCGAACACGGCGACGGCCTCACCGTCTCCCGCGATCTACCCAAACTCGGCTACAAAGGCGTCGAGTCCTGCGAGCTGGCCTTCGACAACTACCGCATCCCGGCCACCGCGATCCTCGGCACCACCCCCGGCCACGGCTTCGCCCAAATGATGAAGGGCCTGGAAACCGGGCGCATCCAGGTCGCCGCCCGCGCCCTCGGGGTGGCCACCGCCGCCCTCGAGGACGCCCTGGCGTATGCCCAACACCGCGAAAGCTTCGGCCAACCCATCTGGAAACACCAATCGGTCGGCAACTACCTCGCCGACATGGCCACCAAACTCACCGCCGCCCGCCAACTCACCCACCACGCCGCCACCCGCTACGACAGCGGCGCCCGCTGCGACATGGAAGCCGGCATGGCCAAACTCTTCGCCTCCGAAACCGCCATGGACATCGCCCTGAACGCCGTACGCATCCACGGCGGCTACGGCTACTCCACCGAATACGACGTCGAACGCTACCTACGCGACGCCCCCCTGATGATCGTCGGCGAAGGCACCAACGAAATCCAACGCAACGTCATCGCCGCACAGTTGGTCGCACGCGGAGGGCTATAGACCGTGACACCGGCACCGTTGCACATCTCCATCAGGCAGATCGTTACCCCTAGAATCGAACGATGGCCCGAAGACCGGCAAAGCCAGCCGTAGCATCCGACACCGCGGACGCCAAGAAGTCCGAGCTCACCCGCATCAGGATCTTGGACGCCACGGCCCGAGTCCTCAGCGAGAAGGGCTACGCCGGAACGCGATTGACCGACGTGGCCGCGTATGCGGAACTGCAGGCTCCGGCGATCTACTACTACTTCTCCTCCCGCGACGACCTCATCGAAGAAGTGATGTTCGCCGGCATCAGTGACATGCGGCGGCATCTGCAGGCCGAACTCGACCGCCTGCCGGACGGCGTGTCTCCCATGGACCGCATCGTGTTCGCCGTCGAAACCCACCTGCGGCACGAACTCGAGTTGTCCGACTACACCACCGCGTCCATTCGGAACTCCGGGCAAATCCCGGAACATCTGCGCAGCCGCCAGAAGAAGGAGGCGGCCGCTTACAACCGGATTTGGCGCAAGCTATTCAGTGCCGCTCGCGCCGAGGGCCAGCTGCGCGAGGACCTCGACGAGCAACTCGCCCAAGCGCTCGTTCTCGGCGCGCTGAATTGGACTGCCGAGTGGTGGGATCCACGCCGTGGATCGCTGGACACCATCGTGGCCAACGCGCAGGTGTTCGTCCGCCACAGTCTGGCTCCCCACCCGGCGCGGGCCAACAATGCCGCTGGGACGAGCAAGGGCAAGGCGCGGGCCGCAAAGCGTTGAGCGCACGCCTCGCATCGCACCGAGGTGGCGCGAGCTTTTGATTTTATGTTAAATTAACTGGCATGACTGAAGCCTTTATTGTCGATGCCGTCCGTACTCCCGTCGGAAGGCGTAACGGCGGCCTGTCCGGCGCGCATCCGGCCGATATGGCCGCCCACGTGATCAAGACCTTGGTCGGCCGCCACGACATCGACCCGGCCGCGATCGACGACGTGATCCTGGGTTGCCTGGACAACATCGGCGCTCAGGCCGGCGACATTGCGCGGACCGCCGCTCTGGCAGCGGGTTTGCCCGAATCTGTGCCTGGGGTGACCATCGATCGGCAGTGCGGATCGGCCCAGCAGGCCGTCCATTTCGCCGCGCAGGGCGTGATGAGCGGAACGGCCGACCTGATTGTGGCCGGCGGTGTGCAGAAGATGAGCCAGTTCCCGATTCTTAGTGCGTTCTCCGCTGGAGAACCGTTCGGATCCACCGATCCCTGGACCGACTGCCAGGGTTGGTCGGACCGCTACGGCGATCAGGAGATCTCCCAGTTCCGCGGCGCTGAACTCATTGCCCAGCAGTGGAACCTGACCCGCGAGGACAACGAGAAGTTTGCGCTGGAAAGCCACCGACGCGCCTTGGCGGCGATCGAGGCCGGCTACTTCGACAAGGAGATCACCCCGTTCGCGAATGCGACAGTCGACGAAGGACCTCGCGCGGACACCTCGCTGGAGAAGATGGCGGGTCTGAAGACCTTGGTAGAAGGTGGTGTGCTTACGGCGGCAGTGGCCAGCCAGATCTCCGACGGCGCCGCGGCGCTGCTGGTGGCCTCGCAGGCCGCCGTCGACCGATTCAACCTCACACCGCGGGCCCGCATTCATCACATCTCGGTGCGCGGCGCCGATCCGGTGATGATGCTGACGGCGCCGATTCCGGCTACCCAGCACGCCCTCAAGCGCGCCGGAATGTCAATCGGGGACATCGATGCCGTCGAGATCAACGAAGCATTCGCTCCCGTCGTCCTGTCCTGGCTGGCCGAGCTGGAAGCAGACCCGGCGCGGGTCAACCCCAACGGCGGCGCGATCGCGCTGGGGCATCCGATCGGATGCACCGGTGCCCGACTGATGACCTCGCTGCTGCACCACCTCGAGCGCACCGGCGGTCGCTACGGCCTGCAGACCATGTGCGAGGGCGGCGGCCAGGCCAACGTCACCATCATCGAACGGCTCTGACGTGCGCCGGTCACTCTACGAGGCCGACCACGAGGCCTACCGGGAAACAGTAAGGGAGTTCCTGGCCCGCGAAGTCGTTCCCCGCCAAGACGAGTGGGACCGGGAGCGCTGGATTGACCGGGACGTATTCGGTCGTGCCGCCAAGGCCGGTATCTATGCACTGCAGATCGGAGAGCAATACGGCGGGGCCGGTGAGCCCGACTACCGCTACCGCATGGTGGTATGCGAGGAAATTGCTCGCATCAACGCACTGTCATTCGGTCTCACGGTCAGCCTCCAGGACGACCTGGTGCTGCACTACTTGTTGGACCTGACCAACGAGGAACAGAAGCAGCGCTGGTTGCCCGGGTTCGCCGCAGGTGAGTTGATCGGCGCCTTGGCCATGACCGAACCCGGCGCCGGTAGCGATCTGCGTGGCATCCGCACCACGGCCCGGCGCGACGGTGACAACTGGATCTTGAACGGCCAGAAGACGTTTATCTCCAGCGGCATCATGGCCGACTTGGTCATCGTTGCCGCCCGCACCGGAGAGAAGCTGAGCCTCTTCGTAGTAGAAGGTGACTCCCCCGGCTTCGAGCGCGGGCGCAAACTCGACAAGATCGGCTTGCCGGCGCAGGACACCGCCGAACTGTTCTTCCGCGACGCGGTAGTCCCCGCCGCGAACCTCCTCGGAGAGGAGGGCCGCGGGCTCGGCCACTTGATGAGTCACCTGCCCCGGGAGCGACTTGGAGTGACCGCCAAGGCGATGGCGACAACCCGAGCGATCTTTGAGATAACGACCGAATACTGCCGGCAGCGCCAGGCTTTCGGTGCCCCACTGATCGACAAGCAGCACGTGCGGTTCGAGCTAGCCGAGATGGCCACCGAGATCGATGTCGCCCAGTCCTACACCGATCAATCGGTGCTCGCCTACAACGCCGGCGAACTCACCCCGGTCGACGCGGCCAAGGGCAAATGGTTTGTCAGCGAGCTGCAGAAACGCGTCATCGACCGTTGTCTGCAGCTACACGGCGGATACGGCTACATGACCGAATACCCGGTTGCGCGTGCCTATGTCGACACTCGGGTCCAGACCATCTACGGCGGTACCACCGAGATCATGAAAGAGATCATCGGCCGCGACCTCGCCGCCGGCGGCTAGCCGCCGGCTCAGGCGTTGGTCGTCGGCGCGAAGTCCTCGACGAACCGGGCAGTCACTGTCGACAACGTGCACAACGTCCCGTCGGCAGTGCGGCCCGATACCTGCGCCACGGCAAAACGCCTGCCCATATGAACTACGCTCGCTTCCAGACTCACCGAGGCGCCTGGCAAGCCCGACCGGAAGTACAACGTGTGAATCTGTGCGGTGCTCAATGCCGGGTTCTGCGCGGCAATCGCTTCTGACCCGGCAATCTCCGCCATGCAGGCCCAGATGCCGCCGTGCAGGATCCCGAAATCGTTGACCCAACCGGAGACGTCGTCCAAATGAACGCCGGCGCCGTCGTCGGTGTGGCTTCGGGTGAGGCCCAGATGTTCGGTGATGGACGTCGCAGACTTTCGCGTGTTGACGCCTGCCACCGGAGCGAGCGGCACCTCACTTTTCGCAGGGACAAATACGCACCGTGTGGTTGCCAGCGCCACTGCCGACTCGTCTGTATCGGTGACAACCCCATGAACGAGTCCGCCGCCCTGCTCCATCCGCGTCGGGGTCGCCCAGGCGTGCAGGGCCTCCCCAGGTTCGACGGGCCGGACGAAATCGAGGGTCAGTTCGGTCGTGACTGACCACGTGGCGGGCGGACGGAGCAGATACGGCACCTCCCCGAGTGTGTGATCGGCCAGCAACGCCAACACGCCCGCCTGAACCTGGCCTCGGTCGTCGAGCGCCCAGGTGTCTAGCTGGATGTCGGTGTGGCTGTCCCCGTCGCGAGGGTTGCAGGAGTGCAGCCCGAATCGCGCCTCGACCGACGTCGGCTTGCTGACCAGGCAGGCCGACTCCCTGCCGTTTGGTGTTGCGGCAACCCGAGATTCACTCACTGGGGACGCCGTCATCGGCTCGCCGACACCGTCTCGACCACAGCGCCGCCAAGTCGTTCCGTGATCAGTTCCTCGGCCTCGGTCACCATGCGGGACACCAACTCGCCACAGGTCGGGATGTCGTTGATTAGACCCATCGAGGTACCGACCCACCAGATCCCCGCGTCCAGGTCACCGGTTTCGTACACCTTGTTGCCGCGCACGCCGGCCACCAGATCCTTGACGTCCTCGAACTGACCGCCGTCGTTGAGGATCTGCACAACCTCACGGGACACCGCATTGCTGGCCACGCGGCCCGTGTTGCGCAGTGGGCGGAAGATCAGTTCGGTGTCGAGTTCGGTTCCGGCGACGATGGCTTCCTTGACGTTCTGATGAATCGGCGACTCGGCCGTGCACATGAAACGCGACCCCATGTTGATCCCGTCGGCACCCAACGCCAGCGCGGCCACCAGGCCACGGGCATCGGCGAACCCACCGGAGGCGACCATCGGGATCTCGATCTGGTCCGCGGCCGCCGGGATCAGCACCAGGCCCGGAATGTCGTCCTCACCCGGATGCCCCGCGCACTCGAAACCATCAATGCTGATGCCATCCACACCCAGGCTCTGCGCCTTGACCGCATGCCGCACCGAAGTGCACTTGTGCAACACCTTGATCCCGTTGTCATGGAACATCGGCAGATGCGGCGCCGGGTTCGAGCCCGCGGTCTCCACGATCTTGATCCCGGCATCCACGATCACCTGCCGGTACTCGTCATACGGCGGCGGGTTGATCGACGGCAGGATGGTCAGGTTCACCCCGAACGGCTTATCCGTCAGATCCCGCGTCTTGGCGATCTCATTGGCCAGATCCGCCGGCGTCGGCTGCGTCAACGCGGTCAAGAACCCCAACGCCCCCGCATTCGCCACCGCCGCCACCAACTCCGCGCGACCCACCCACTGCATACCGCCCTGAGCGATGGGATGCTCCACCCCGAATACCTCGGTGAACTTCGTCTTCAACGCCATCATGCTTCCTCACTGTGATGCGGGTCTGCCTGGGATCCGGCCGATCCCGGCTCGCCCGCGGACATCGCGATGCTCATACAACGTTTACTGCATCCAGGAACGTCGCCGCGTACTCGGTGTCTCCGCTGACAGTCACGTCCCGTTTCCGCCACTCGACCCGTCGCGTCGCCCATTCCGGGAACTCCGCTGCAGAAGCCGTGATTTCGGCGGCCGACGCCACGGACTGGGCGGTGATGGTTGCGTCTGGAAGCACGGTCCAGCTTCCGCCGCCGGCGCCGGCCAGGTTGACCCGTATCGGAGCGGTCAGCCAGGAGTGCCGCGCGACCCGAAGTTGGTTGCCGAGCACCGCGAGCATCCATTCGAGAACCACCGCCACGGCATTCGCATCCGAGGGCGGCGGAGCCAGCCCCAGTGCGGGGGCGAGGTCGTGCCGCAGATGCGTGTAGTGATCGAAAACCATGGCGCTACCCACCAGCAGATTCGCCGGGAAGCGTCCCAGTTCGGCAAGCGGCACTCGGATACGCGACAGCGGGCTGGCATCGACGATCCGGGCCAACCGAATGAGGCGCAGGCTCCACCGTTCATACTCCGCCAAGACCTGTGCTGGGGCGAACTGCCGACGCTGCTCGACCAACACGTCATTCAACTTCTCAATATCGTTGCTGCGCAGTATTTCCAGCGCGCCCACGGTGAAGATTGCGCGGCAACCGGCCCCCATATGTGCCACCACGTCTTGAACGCTCCAGCCCTCGGCACGGCTGGGGGTCGCCCATTGTCCGTCGGTGAGCCCGCGGCACATCTCTAGGAGCAAGGCACGTTCAGCGCGCAGCGCAGCGATGCGGCTGGGGGTCATCGGATCACACCTGCCGGAGGTGTGCGGCAGCGGACGTCAGGAGCGTCGCAATCGAGGTGTCGAGGTCACCGAGGTCGACGGCTCCGTGGTCGCCCATCATGCCCTTGCGGCGTCGAATCAGCACTCCCTGCAGCAGGCTGGCGGCCCGCCATTGGGAGAACGCACGGTAGTAGTCGATGCGGTCGATCGGCACACCGGAGACCTCGCTGTAGATGCGGACCATCTCCTCGCGGTCGGGGAATCCCCCAGCGCGCGTGGGACTCGGCATCACGATGGCCGGGTCTTCCGGTGCGCGCCAGTCGTCGAGCAGCCAGGCGAGATCGGCGAGCGGGTCACCGATGGCGGTCAACTCCCAATCAAGTACCGCGGTGACCGTGCCGTCGTCGATCAGGGTGTTCGACAGGCGGAAGTCGCCGTGCATCACCACCGAGCGACCCTGCGGCGGGGCGGATCGAACCAAATTGTCGCGTAGCGTTTGCCATCCAGCATCGTGGCGGCTCTCACGCCCGTTGGCGTCCCAGGCCTGCGTGACGCGCCGAATCTGTCGTTCGAGGTACGGCGTGCGAGACTCGGGAAGGCCCAGCACATCGGTGTCGAGGGTGTGCAGACGCCCCAGGATGGATGCAACCTGGTGTCCGACGTCTTGACGCTGCTCGAGCGTCAGTTCCTCGGCGTCCTGCTCGGTCTCCAAGGCACGACCGCTGACCCGATCCATCACGAAAAACGAGGTGCCACTGGGCGACTGTCCGGTCCCGACGACACGCGGTACCGGAATTCCGCTGGCAGCCAGCGACGAAATGATGCGGGCTTCACGATGGACGTCATGGGCGGTGCTCATCGCCTTGCCCGGCGGCGGCTCGCGCAGGATCCACTCCCGCCCAGACTGATCGGTCACGCACGACGTGATGTTCGATTGCCCGAAACCCACCCGTGCGATCGTTACCGGACCGTGCACCTGTTGGCCGTTGCGTTCAAGCCAATCCGCCACCGTGGCGGGCTGGTCGCACATCGATGGCGCCGCCTCGATGGTCGGCGCGTTGGGCTCGGTCATCAGCACTCCTGTTTGATCGTGGCCGCCGGCATCGCGAGTTTTTTGATTCTTGGTTAAATCATACCCATCGCCGGGACCCGCCGGTGGGGACAGGGCTCACGCGGGGTTCAGCGATAGTCGCGGCTGGGAAGTCCCAGCTCCGGGAACCGGCCCACGGCCTCCGATTGAAACCCGCACCAACCGCTTTCGCCGGTTGCCTCGTCGGTGATCCGCGCGACGGACTGGCGCAGCTGATGCAGCCGCGGCTGCAGTTCGGGTTTCTCGATGTCGTCGATTCGCTCACCATCGACGGCCAACCGGCCGCGGTCTTCACCGTGATAATGCCCGTTCCACCCGTAGTAGAGGCCGGGCCCCAGGCACGAGGCGGCTCCGCCGAGCGGTTCGACGACAAAGCGACGTTTCGTCCCGTCCGCCATCTCGCAGTCGAATTTCAGCTCGAGGAGCTGGCCGGTCGAGGGGTCGAATCGGTGTTGCATGGTGGTGGTAACCGCCGCCAGCTGGGTGCCATCCGGTCGAACGAGACGAGTGTTGTCCTCGGCGACGGTGCCGCGGGGTCCTTCGCTGATCCAGTGGGACAGGTGGATCGCGTACTCGCCGTCTTGTCCGCGAATCAACCCGGGGGCCCACGCCATCCGAAAGTTCGTGTCCGCACCGATCTCATCCGCTCGCGCATCCGCGGCTGGCGGACCGATGTGCGGTCGAATACCCCACGAATGGTCCCGCAGTTGGAACGAGTTCGATTGGGTCAGCTCGTAGACCTTTCCGGCCACCTCGATCCGGCCCTCGGCGGAGCCGGTCTGGATGTAGCGCGTGACGTCGTCGGTGGTGCGGTAGCCGCGCACGACGGTGTTGCGTTCGGTCCACGGCCGGGTGTGCCCGTGCAGCGTCAGGTCGAACGCGATCGGCTGCACATCGTTCGGCTCGAGAATGCAGCGCACCGCCGCCAGCGGCTCGACCACCTCGTACCGCAACGGCCCCACCGTCGTTGCAGTGGGCTCCGGATAAAGGCGCCGGCTACCCCGCACGGTGTACTGGATCTTCCCGACGGTGACCATCCCGAACCCGTCGAAGACGTTGCGGTTCAGGTATCGGCCCATCCCGAAGGCCACATGCACGTGGCCGTCCGTGTCGCCCGCGCCGGCCCAAACCCGTTCGGTCCAGGCCGGATCGGTTGTTGCTGCCTCGGCGAAGGTGCCGACGTGTTGATGGACGAGGAGTTCGTCGGCGTCGGTGAGTTGCGGTGCCCGCGGGGTCATGACAGTGCCTCCAAATCGTCGAGGGCGTCGAGCGAGTCGAGATCATCGAAGGTCGCAAGCAACCGGTCGAGCCACGTCGTGACCAGCCGCCAGCCACGTTCGTTCATATCCACCGCCCGCGCTATCGACACGTTGTTCTGCAATCCGTGGAAGGCGCCCAGCCGGAGGTCCAGCAGGCAATCCTCCGCCGAATAACCGGTCACGCCAAGCTCGGCCAGGCGAGCCTGGTAGGTACGCAGCAGATCGTGTTGGTGCTCCCGGCGCACATCAGTGGGGGTCGATGCACCGAGAAAGCCGCCGAGGTCCCGGCCCGAATGGGCGACCGACACTGTTTGCCAGTCCACCACGACCGGCCGGCTTGCGCCGCACGTCGGAAGCAACATGTTGTCCGGCCGGTAGTCGCCGTGCACCAAACTCTTCGGGCGCCCCGCCGACACCCACCAACGATCGGCGCGCTCGACAAAGCGGCCGAGGACCCGGTCGGTCGCGCTTCTCGGCTCGATCCCGAGCGCGCTGCGAAAGTGCTCGATATTGCGCGCCACTATCCGCTGGTAACGCAGGCCCTCTTCCGCCGTCGGTGGTTTGAGCAGGTTGTCCCCTTCTGGGAAGGGTCCGTTCCAGAGCGGGGCGTGCAGGCCGGCGAGATTGACCATCGCTCCGTGCAACTCGGCCGGCTGGAGTGCGGCGAACTCGTCGCCGGGACTTGCGGGCGCAATATCCTCGAGCAGCAGGACAAACTGGTCGCACTCGGGCGCAATCCACTGCGCGTAGCTTCGCGGCACCCGGACCTCGAGCTTCGGTGCGAGATCGCGGTAGAACCGTACTTCCTGCTCGTAGAAGCCCGGGCGGCCCGCGAAGCCAAACCCCAGGCGGCCGGTGCGCCGGCTTGCCTCGCCGTCCGGGGCGTACTTGAGCACAAGGGTTTTCGGGGCGGTCTTCGCTTCGCCGGTGAACGTCATCGTGAAGCGCTGGGCCGCGGCCATCATGCCGTTGCCGATCGGCTGTGCTCGGAAGTCAGTGACTTCGACATCATGGCCGGCCTGCTGCAAACACCTTGTCAGCCACCCCGTGGTGACGTCCGCGGCCGTCGTGGGGGCGGGCGCACTCGAGTAGTTGACCAACAGGCTTCCCAATCCTCGTTATCTAATGCACACTAAATTAGTCTTAACGTATCACCGTTGGTCTATTGCTATGCAAAGTTCAAGCAGAGGGCGCGGTTCCTTGCGTAGCATTTCTATTTTTCACTAGATTCGAACGAGGGCACTCGACTACGCAAGGAATTGTGATGACAACAGCTCACCCGACCGACCCGAACTTCGCCAAGGCGTACTCGGCCGCCTGGACCTCCGATCCCGATGCGATGGTGGGGTACTTTGCCGCCGACGGGGTCTACACCGATGTCGCGCTGGACGGGCGGTACCAGGGCCACGAAGAGATCGCACGCTTTCATCGGTTCATGCTCAAGTTCACGTCCGATACGGTGATCGAATTCGGTGACACCCACGCTTCCGATGGCCGGCTGTATGCAAAGTGGGTGTGGAGCGGAAGCTTCGACGGCCCGCTGCGCCTCCGGTCGGGGAAGCTGATCGATGCCATGGGCACCCAATTCAGCGTGCCGGGTGTGGCTGTGTGTACCTATGACGCGAACGGCAAGCTAACCTCACACGACGATTACTGGGACCTGGCCACTGTCCTGGACCAGGCCGGGGTGCCGATCGGCTAACGCCGCCGTGGGGCCCGCCGCCGGCGGGCCCCAGAATCGCCATGCGCAGCGGCGAAGGTAGTTCGGATCGACGTCGACACCGTAGACTTTCGCTCCCGCGAGGGCTGCGAAGCGCGCACCGCTGAGGCCGCCGAGTCCGCCCAGCCCGATGATCCCGACCGCGGAACCCTCTGACACCGCACCCACCGTGCGCACCGCGTGAAATGCGGTCGTAGACGAGTCAGATGCCACGGCCGCCTGCACCATGGAGACCTCATCGGGAACCTCGATGAGGTCGTCCGCGTAGATGATGGTCGTCTCGGCCTACCCGCCGTCCCGGCCGAGCCCAGGCCCCCACGGCGGCGGCTTGAGGTAGCCCGATCGTCACCGATCACCGATCGCGCGCCCCCACTGACGTGCTGTTGTCACCGTCGAGGCCGAGCTTGGGATTGCGCCGTAGCGCTACTCCCGTGCCGCCGTCACCAAGTCGGGCACGGCGACCAGCTTGACGCGAGGCTTCGAGGTCTCGCCACCCCGGCGTCGCTCTTCCTCGTCGATGCGCTGCCAGCCGGCCCAATCGATGGGTGCGACACCGCTTGCTTCCAACACGGCGTCAATACCGGCGTCGGGAGCGGCGACCTCGGGAAGTCGCCCACCGCGGAAGTCGTCGATCAGCGCTGCGACGGTCTCCTGGGCGCACGTTCGATTGGTTCCGATGAAGCCCCGCGGACCCCGTTTGATCCAGCCAGTGACGTAGACGCCGGGCACGATGTCCCCGCCCTCGGTGACCCGACCACGTTCGTTGGGCACCACACCGCGTTCGGTGTCGAAAGGCACACCAGGCAGCGCCGTTCCGCGGTAACCCACCGACCGGAGAACCAGCCCAGTCTCGATGACCTCATCGTCGGCAGCGGCGCCCCCGTGGGTCGCGGTGACCCGCAGTCCTTCGACCCGGTCCGCTCCCACCACCTCCACGGGTGTGGTTCCGAACCGGAACACCAACCGCTTGTTGCCGCCTGTCGGGGTCCGGCGGGCATAACGTTCGGCGGTGTCGAATTTCAGCGCCCCGTCGAAGTCCGAGTCGGGTCGATCGCCCGTTTCTCCGGTCATGACGATATCCACGCCGGACAGCTCGCCCAGTGCGAGGAACTCACCGACAGAAAAGGCCGCGTCGGCGACGCCACGGCGTCCCACGATCACCACCTCTTCGATCTCGCTCTCCGCGAGGTGCCGTAGTGCATGCTCAGCGATGTCGGTGGCAGCGAGTTGCTCGGTCGCGCTGAGCAGAACCCTGGCGACATCGAGGGCGACGTTGCCGTTGCCGATGATGACCGCTCGGCGAGCGGACATGTCGATCACATCGTCGGCGTGGTCGGGGTGACCGTTGTACCAGCCGACGACCTCAGCGGCGGCGTGGTTTCCGGGCAGCTCCTCACCGCCGATGCCCAGCTTCCTGCTCGAGGAGGCGCCGACACCGTAGATCACCGCATGATGATGCTCGAGCAGCTCCTGGTGCGAAATATCGTCACCTACCGTGACATTGAAGTAGCACCGCAGATTCGGGTGCGCCAGTGCCGGTTCGAAGATCGAGACGACACCCTTGGTGCGCTGGTGATCGGGTGCCACACCGGAGCGGATGAGGCCGAACGGCGTCGGCAGCCGCTCGAACATGTTGACCTCGACGCCGTCGGTGCGCATCAGCTCGGCGGCCGCGTAGCAGGCCGCGGGGCCGGTTCCCACGATGGCCACCCGCAACGCGCCGGGTTCGACGGCTCGATGGCCGACCTCCGGCGCGACCGCACGCACCGCCAACGGGTTCCGGGTGAAGTAGTCGGCGTTGATGTCGAGGAAGTCCGTCTGAGAGACCGGCACATCGTCCTCGAAATAGATTGCCCCAACCGGACATTCGGCCTCGCACGCACCGCAGTCGACGCACGATGCCGGATCGATGTAGAGCATGGTCGAACCAGTACCGTCGGTTGACGGCACCGGCCGGATGCAGTCGACCGGGCAGACCGGGACACAACTGGCGTCGTTGCAGCAGTTTTGCGTGATAACGAAGGTCACTGATACTCGCTTGGGCTGGATGAGCTATTGGGGGCAGTGGGATCTCGAGCGTCGTTCAATCCATCGACAGAGCGCCGGTCGGGCAGTTTGAAATCGCCTCCTCGACGGCAGCCCTCTCGGAGGCGGGCGGGTTTTCGTCGATCACATGCGATTGCCCGTCGTCGCCGACTTCGAACACCGTGGGCGCGGTGACTTCGCACATCCCGATGCCCGAACACTTGGTCTTGTCGACTCGAACAGTCATCAGAACAACCTCCTCATGATCTTCAGCGCGCGGTCGGTGTAGGGCGGGTAGACCAGCGACGGGTCGGGCTTACTGGGCTTGGCGAGCACCGCACGCCGGTGACTGAGTGCCTCGAATCCCCACCGACCGTGATACGCCCCCATGCCGCTGGCCCCAACCCCACCGAACGGCAGCTGGGGAACCAAGCAGTGCATCGCGATCTGGTTGATGACCGCACCGCCCGACGGGATCGCGTCGATCAGCCGGCGAGCGCCCTGCCCGGACTTGGTGAATACATACAGCGCCAACGGCTTTGGCCGTGCGTTGACAAACTTCACCGCGGCTTCCGCCGATTCGACGGTGAGAATCGGCAGTATCGGACCGAAGATCTCCTCGCTCATGACGGGATCGGTGGGTGCCGGATCGACGATCACCGTGGGCTCGATACGTAGCGCCGCCCGGTCCGTGCCGCCGCCGGCGGCGATCTCGCCGGTCGTCGTGGCGATCAGGGAGGCGAGCCGGTCGAACTGACGCTCGTTGACGATCCGCAGCGACGGAGTATCGCCGGCGCGGAACGCTCGTAGTGTGTCCACGATCTTGGCGACCAGGGCGTCACGAACCGAACGCTCGACGAGAACGTAATCGGGAGCGATGCAGGTCTGACCCGAGTTGAGCAGTTTCACCCACGCGATCCGCCGGGCGGTGACGTCCAGGTCGGCGTCGGCAGCCACGATGACCGGGCTCTTGCCGCCGAGTTCCAGGGTGACCGGCGTCAGCGTGGGGGCTGCGGCGGCCATGATCTTGCGCCCGACCTCGGTGCCACCGGTGAACAACGCGTGATCGAACCCCTGAGCCAACAGCGACTGGGTGGTTTGCGCATCGCCCTCGACCACCTTGACGGCGTCGCCGTCGAGATACCGCGGAATCAGCCGCGCCAAAAGCGCAGAGGTGGCCGGTGCCAGTTCGGACGGCTTGACCACGGCACAGTTGCCCGCGGCCACGGCCGCCACCAAAGGCCCCAAGCTCAGGTAGAGCGGGTAGTTCCAGGGCCCGATGATCAGAACGACACCGAGCGGGTCGTACTGCACCCAGCCGCGGCCCGGCTTTTGGGCCAGGGGCAGACCGACCCGCTTGCGGCGCATCCACTTCTTGAGGTGCTTGCGCGCGTACGTGGCCTCGGCGACGGTGGAGGCAATGTCACCGAGCCACGCCTCCACGGGCGACCGGCCGAGGTCTGCGGCGAGCGCCTCGGCGATGGCCGATTCCTGTTCCTGACACAGGCGCTCGATACCGGCAAGCTGAGCCAGCCGCCACTGAAGCGGCTTGGTCCGGCCCGAGGCGAATACCTGCTGGAGATCGTCCCGCACTCCAGCAAGCGTGGGCTGGTCGGTCTGAATTGTCATGATTACTCTCAGATTTCGGGTTTGGGAATGACACCTGCGGCGACGGCGCCAGTAAGACCGCCGTCCACGGCGAGGGCCTGGCCGTTGATCCACCGGGCGGCGTCGGAAGCCAGGAACACGACCACGTCTGCGATGTCGTCAGCGGTCGCGTGCCGGCCCAGCAGCCCCTTGACCCCGTCAAGGGTGTCTTTACCCATGGTTTCCTCGAAGTCGACGAGGATGGGCGTTTCGACCGGGCCCGGCAGCACCGCGTTGACGCGTAGTCCCTTTTGCGCCGCAACCAAGCCCATCGACATGGCGTAGACGGTGGTGACCTCCTTGGAGAAGTTGTAGGCGTTGCCCTGCTGTGGGTGTTCCTTGAACCACGCCGCGCCCTCTTCGAAAGTCTTGGTGGCAAGGAGGTCACGAATGGCATCGAGGCGTTCGGGCCAGCCGAATCCGGCCGTCGAGGACACGATGGTGACGGTGCCGCCGGGTGTGAGCCGCCCGAGGAACGCGTCTGTGAGGTGCCGGACTGCGAGGCTGTTGACCGCCAAGACCAGATCACCCGGAGCGGTGCCCGGAATGCCGGCGATGTTCATCAGCCCGTCGTAGGTCCCGTCGAGTTGTTCGACGGCCGCATCGATCGCACGCGGGTTCGACAGATCGACCTCGATGTGCTTGGAAACCCGTGCGGCAGGCGTGTTCCGGTCCAGGGAGACCACCTCGGCTCCCACGTCGAGCAGTTTGCGGGCCGTGGCGTCACCGATCCCGGAGGCCGCTCCGGTGACGACATAGCGCTTGTTGCTGAACTCAGACATCGGAGGACTCCTAATCCAGGGTGTAGGGCAGTGACTTGACCGCGTGCATGAAGTTGCTTCGCAGATACTCCGGCTCCCCGACACGCAGGGTCGGTGCACGGAAGATCAACTCCCGGAAGATCGACTCGAGTTGCATCTTGGCCAGGAAGGCACCCATGCAGTAGTGCGGTCCGCCACCGCCAAAAGACACGTGCGGGTTCGGTTTACGACCGATGTCGAACTTGTGTGGATCGGTGAAGACGCGCTCGTCCCGGTTACCCGACGAGTACATCATCAGGAGCCAATCGCCTTCCTTGATCTCCTGATCGCGCAGCACCGTATCTCGGGTCGCTGTGCGGCGGAACGTCATCACCGGGGTGCTCCAGCGCACGAACTCCTCGATTGCGACGTGGATGTGCTCGTCGAAGTCGTTGATCAGCAGGTCCTTCTGGTCGGGGAACTGCTGCAGCGCCATCGTGGTGAGGCTGGTGGTGTTGCGGGTGGTGTCGTTGCCCGCAACCGACAGCAGCACGAAGAACGCCCCGAGTTCGTCATTGGTCAGACGACGGCCGTCCACCTCTGCCTGGACCAATTGCGACATCAGGTCGTCGGTGGGCTTCGCGCGACGCTGCTCGGCCAAGTCGAATGCTGCTGTGCGCAGGCCAAACAACGAATCGATGAGCACCTGCATAGGTTCGCGACCCGCTGCCACATCCGGATCGGCCCACGACACCATCCCGTCCGCGTGGCGGGTCACCTCTTCCCGCAGTTCCGGGTCCAATCCCATCATCTCGTAAATCGACCACATGGGCAGCCGCTTGGACACCTGCTCGACGAAGTCGCCCTCCTTCGTCTTCACGAGATCGTCGACGATCTGCACCGCCTGGGCGTTCACCTGATCGCGGATCACGCCGAGCCGTCGTGGGGTGAACACCGAACTGATCAGCCGCCGCAGGCTGGAGTGCTTCTCACCATCCATCGCCAGGAACGACTCGGCTTGCTCGAGCAACTCTGGTGGGACGGCCTCGATCTGGGTGCCCTGCCCGGAACAGAACAGCTCCGGGTGTTTGCTCACGTATTCGATGTCTTCATGGCGGGTGACGGCCCACACCCCGTCGATGGGGGGCGGCATCAAAGCGCCCTCGATCGGGGGGTGCCAGCTGATGGGGCGCTCGTCACGCAAGATCTTGAAGCTTGGTTCCCGCTCCTCGGCGGTCTGCGCCCAGAACTCCAGGGTCGAAACGCTGATGGGGTCGAACTCCGGACGATCGACACGATTCTGGGTGGTGTCGGTGGTCATGGCTGTGCCTCCACGTACTGGTTGATGAGAACTCGTTTGGCCAGTTTTCCGGTGGCCAGCCGGGGAAGTTCTTCGACGAAATCGACGGACCGGGGCGCCTTGTAGTGCGCGATGCGCTCACGCACGTAGGCGATGATCTCGGCGGCGAGATCCTCCGAGGGCCGCTCTCCATCACGTAGTTGCACCACGGCCTTGACCTGCTCCCCCATCTCGGCGTCCGGGATGCCGATGACCGCAACGTCGAACACCTTGGGGTGCAAGGTCAGCACATTCTCGATCTCCTGGGGGTAGATGTTCACCCCGCCGGAGATGATCATGAAGGCCTTGCGGTCGGTGAGGAATAGGTAGCCGTCCTGATCTACGTAGCCGAGATCGCCTACGGTGCACCAGTTGTCGTGCTCATGGTGGCGTGACTGGGCGGTCTTCTCCGAATCGTTGTGGTAGACGAACGGCGCGACCTCACGCTCGAAATAGATGGTGCCGACCTGCCCCGGCGGAAGCTCGACTCCATCGTCGTCGCAAATGTGCAGTGTCCCCATCGCGGCCTTGCCCACCGAGCCGCGCTTGGTCCGCCATTCGTCGGTGGTGATGATCGTCGTACCGTGTTGCTCGGTGGCGCCGTAGTACTCGACGAGGACCGGCCCCCACCAGTCGATCATCACGTCCTTGACTTCGGGCGGGCACGGCGCTGCGGCATGTACTGCTAGGCGCAGCGACGACACGTCGTAGCGCTCACGAACCTCCGCGGGCAGCTGCAACATCCGGACGAACATGGTGGGCACCATCTGCGTCGCGGTGACCCGGTACTTTGCGATGGCGGCCAGCGTCTGCTCGGCATCGAACCGTTCCATCAGCACGACCGTGCCGCCCAACGCCTGCACAGCACCACACCACTTCAGGGGCGCGGTGTGGTAGATCGGCGCCGGTGAGAGGTACACATCGTTGTCGGTCAATCCGAAGGCGTGCTGCAGCAGTCCGACGAGCGGGTCACCGTCCTCGTCGATCTGGCCCGGAATCAGATGCGGCTTAATCCCTTTGGGACGGCCAGTGGTGCCCGACGAGTAGAGCATCTCCGAACCGCGGGGCCGATCGGAAAGGCGGGTCTCACCCACTGACTGCAATAGCTCGGCGTAGTCGCCGTAACCATCGACCACACCACCAAAGGCGTACCAATGCTGGACTCCGGTGACGAGTTTGGCGACCTGTTCGGCCAGGTCTCCCACTCCGGACGAGCAGATGACGGCCCGCGCGCCGCTGTCGGACACGATGTAAGCGGCTTCCTCTGGGGCCAGATGCCAATTGATCGCGGTGATGTAGAGGCCCGAACGAAGTGCGGCCCAATAGACTTCAAAGGCCTCCGCGGTGTTGTCGGTCAGCAGCGCGATCACATCGCCTTTGCGCAATCCGGCCGCGTGCAGCGCCGCGGCCAACCGTGCCGAGTGGTCCTCCAGCTGTCCGTACGTCAACACCTGGCCAGAGTTCGCCATGATCACCGCCGGCCGCTCTGGCGCCGATCCTGCATGCGTTCCCGGAAACATCGGTCAGGCGATCCGAACGTCGCTGTCGCTACTACCCATACCCACCGTCAGACTCCTTAATGTTGATTAAATTCTGTGTGCCTACCGGTGCCGCTGAGGTCACAGCCATCGTAGCCGAAGCTATGACCGCTGTCACACAGACTAGCCATAACGGCACTTATGGTCAACCAGAAGAGCTGGTCCTCGCTGATCAGCCCGCCATCGGTCCGCCAGCGGCTCCGGCCGAGGATTCCGGCGACGCCCATGAGGACATGGATGGCGAGACTGGTCAGCCCGCCAACTTTCGTTTCAAAATGCCGGGTGGCCCGTTTGCATGCAGACGGAAGATAGAATCATCCCCGCCGAGCACCGGACGGATGCCGGAAGGTCTGCGCTCGCGGCGGCGAACTTCGATCAGTGCTCGTGGATCATCACGCCACGGATGTTGCGACCGGCGAGCATGTCGTCGTAGCCGGTGGTGACGTCCTCGAGCTTGTACCGCGCGGTGATCGCCTCATCCAGCAACAGCTGGCCGCTGCGGTAGAGCCGCAGCAGCCGCGGGATGTCGGCGCGCGGGTTGGCCTCTCCGTAGAGGCTGCCGAGCACGCGCTTCTGAAACAGCGTGGCCACACACATCGACATGGTGACCGCTTGGTCGGTTATCGGGGCGATCGCGGTCATGACGACGGCGCCACCCTTGCGAACCATGTTGAGCGCCTCTTCGATCATTGTCCCCTTGAGCACGCCCACCGTCAGGATCGCGGAGTCCGCCATCACACCACGGGTGAGTTCGGCGACCAGGGCGGTGGCCTCCGGCGCAGAGGTGACGAAGTGCGTGGCCCCGAATTCGATGGCCTTGTCCCGCTTGGACTCGACGGGTTCGACCACCACGATGTGTTCAGCTCCGGCCAGCCGGGCACCCTGGATTGCCCCGGTGCCGATACCGCCGCACCCCAGGACGACGACGGTGTCACCTGGCCCGACCTTGGCGCTGTTGACTGCCGACCCCCACCCAGTGGTGATGCCACACCCGAGCAGACACGCGCTCGACAGCGGGATGTCATCATCGATCTTGACCACCGACGCCTCCGGCACCGACCCGTACTGCGAGAAGCTTCCGACGAAGGCCATGGCCCCGACGTTCTTACCGTTCCAGCGGCGACGGAAGGTACCGTCCGGCTGAGTCCCCGTCATGAGATAGGCGCCCAGATCGCACAGGTTGGAATGTCCGGTCGCACAGAATCGGCACCGGCCACACGCCGGCAGGAAAGACGCCACCACGTGGTCGCCCTCCTTCAGCTCGCGCACACCAGGACCGACCTCGAGGACACGGCCCGCCCCCTCGTGGCCGCCGATCATCGCGACCTCGGGTACCGGCCCGCCGAAATCTCCGAGGCGCAGGTGCTCGTCCGAATGGCACAGTCCGCTGGCCTCCCAGGCCACCAGGACTTCGCCCGCAGCGGGCGGGTCGACGTCGACCTCCTCGATGCTCCAGGGCTTACCGAACTCCGTCAGAACTGCGGCTTTGGTCTTCACGGGTCGTCTCCTCAGTCGCCGATGACCATCCTCCCGAACGGGGGGTGGATTGAATCATTTTTCTATTTGATATTCGACGTACGTTCACGCACAGGCAGGCCCAACTACAACTTGCCTCGGTACTACGCGCACTCGAGAAGCGCGTCGATACACCGACGACCTCCTCGCAGGCGCGACACCGCCAGGAGCGCTTCGTTAATCCGAGTTAGATTTCTCGGCCACTGCGCCACTGGGGCATGCGCGCGCTACTTTACACGGACTATGATCACGGTCACATGCAACGTGCTCTGGCCAACGGTTCGATCACCAGCCATCCGACAATCGTGCAGGTAGACGTGGCTGCGTAGGTGCGAGAGCACCGCTGCCGGCTCGGGTTTGCTGCGTGACGCAGCCTTGGAGCAGCCGTAGCTGGTGCTCTCACAGCCGATCAACCTTCACTTCAAAACTTAAATCGCAGCGATCTAGACTGTGCGTGCGCACCCGTCGCTCCTACGGCCACTTTGGCTCACCCATCGGTGACGACCATCTCGAGTGGGAACCGATGCATCTGAAAGGGCAACTTTCTTGACCACCACCGACATCCGATCTGTCGTCGAGTCCCGCCGATCCGATCATCTCCCGGACAACGCGGCTGACATCCTCGAACACTTGCTGGCCGTACGAGTGAGCTATCGCGCCTACCGGCCGGAACCTGTTGCGGAACAGACGATTCGCGAGATCCTGGAGACCGCTCAATTGACGGCTTCGTGGTGCAACAGCCAGTCCTGGCGGGTCGCTGTCGCCAGCGGGGCAGGAACCGATCGGCTCCGCAAAGCGCTGTTCACCGCAGCGTCCAGCGGTCATACCGACACGCCGGACATTCCTTTTCCTCGGGAATATCGCGGCGTTCACCGTGACCGCCGACGCGAGAGCGGATTCCAGCTGTACAACGCCCTGGACATCGAACGCGGCGATCGCCAGCGTCAGATGGAGCAAACGCTGCAGAACTTCAACTTCTTCGGCGCCCCGCACGTGGCGATCATCCACGCCGACGAGGCACTTGGCCCGTACGGCGCGGTCGATTGCGGTGGCTACGTCAGCAACTTCATGCTCGCGGCAACCGCTCGCGGCGTAGGCAGCATTGCGCAGGCCGCCCTGGCCATGTACCCCAACACTCTGCGCGACGAACTCGGCCTGACGCCGGACCGCCAAATCGTGTGCGGCATCTCCTTTGGCTACCCCGATTTCGACCACCCGACAAACACTTACCGGACCACCCGCGCCCCGTTGACCGAGGTCGTCGACTGGATCACGTCCTGATCAGTACCGGTAGCAGCGATGAGGGGCATGAGACAACGGTGTTCGCGCTCGCCCGTTGCGGATCAATGCCCGTGCGTCGGGATCGGACCACCGCAACGGTGCCGATTGCCGCCGAAGCGCCGATCGATCCGGTCGAGGCGGCATCAACGCAGTCTGCGGACCACCCCCTCCAAGACGTACTCGCGATGGAAATGATCTCGGTCTGCGACGCCCTCGCCACACAGGCGCGTTGCACGCTGCAGTTGCACCGCTGACCCAGGCAGGGAACGACCTGCGACACGATGTTCTTGAACAAATACTAGAAAATTATCGCCGAAAGTTGACTCTTGTCAGGATTGGGCTCTACGGTGGCGGCAAGCGACTCAGGTCACAACTCGTCGGAGGCGAAATGCACACCACACCGCGGACCGCAATCATCGGAGCCGGCATCAGCGGGCTCACCACCGCGAAGAACCTCGGTGACGCCGGTGTGGACTACGACTGCTTCGAGTCCTCGGACCGGGTCGGCGGGAACTGGGCATTCCGCAACCCCAACGGTCATTCCAGCGCCTACCGCTCACTACATATCGACACCTCGCGGGACCTGCTGTGTTTCAAGGACTTCCCGATGGACAGTTCCCTTCCGGACTATCCGCACCACAGCGAGATCAAGGACTATCTCGACGATTACGCCGACGCGTTCGGCCTACGCGAACGCATCAAGTTCCAGACCGCCGTCGAGCATGCGCGTCGGCTCGACGGCGGCGGCTGGGAACTCCAGATCAGCGACGGCAGCCGCCGGCAGTACGACGCACTGGTGGTCGCCAACGGACATCACTGGGATCCCCGATTCCCGGACTTCCCCGGCGAGTTCAACGGCCAGACCATCCACTCCCACGCCTACATCGACCCCACCGAACCCCTCGACCTTCGCGGTAAGCGCATCGTGGTGGTCGGCATCGGCAACTCGGCGGCCGATATCGTCTCCGAGCTGTCGCAAAAGTCCTGGCAGAACACCGTGTACCTGTCCACGCGCTCCGGTGCATGGGTGGTGCCCAAGTACATCTTCGGAATGACTGCCGACAAGATCGCCCGCACGCTCCCAGTGATCCCCTTGTCCTGGCAACGCCGCATCATGCGGCCCGTGCCGCGGCTGCTGTTCGGCCACCCCGAACACTACGGCCTGCCCACTCCCAACCACCACTTCCTCGAGGCGCACCCCACGCAGTCCGCCGAACTGTTGATGCGGTTGGGTGCCGGCGACGCAACGGCCAAACCCAACATCGAGCGGCTCGACGGCGACCACGTCGTCTTCACCGACGGCACCCGGGTGGCCGCGGACGTCATCATCTATGCGACCGGCTACAACATCACCTTCCCGTTCTTCGACCCGGAGTTCCTCTCGGCACCCGACAACCGGCTGCCACTCTTCAAGCGGATGCTCAAGCCCGGCATCGACGATCTGATCTTCGTGGGATTCGCCCAGGCTCTGCCCACGCTGTTTCCCTTCGTGGAATGCCAGGCCAGGCTGGCGGCCGCCTATCTGGCCGGGACGTATCGCCCGCCGAATCCGCAGCAGATGGAGAAGGTGATCGCCGCCGACGAACGCAAGTACATCGGGCATTTCGCCGACCGGCCCCGCCATACCCAGCAACTCGACTACTTCGACTACGAACGCGACATTCGCGGGCGGGAGCTGCCCGCCGGGCGTCGTCGGGTCGCCAAGCACGGGCCGGTGGTGCTGAGCGGGCGCGTCGCGGAACCCGCAGCCGATGCGGTCTGACGACGTCGCCGCGCCGCGCCACAATCCGGTCCGACCGCAGCACCGAGGCGAGATGCGGCGCACCCGACTGCTTAACGCGTTGGCCACCCGCCTCGAAGGCCAGCCGCTGGCCGAGGTGTCGATCGCGGATGTGACCGATGAGGCCGGCCTGGGTCGTTCGGCGTTCTACCACTACTTCAGCGGTAAGCACGAGGCGGTCACGCATCTGCTCGCCGACATCTTCTCCGATCAGGTGTCGACGGTCACCGAGATCATCAACGCACCAGGAGACAAGCTCGACAACATGTCGCGGTCGCTGCAATCGGTGGTCGACGCCTGGCTCGGCGAGAAGGCCCTCTACCTGGCGATGCTGGATGCCCGCGATACCGATGCCGCCACTCGGCAGATCTGGACCACATGGCTGCAACGTTACGAAGACTTCGTCGCGGAGTACATCTCGGAAAACCGCACAGTGAGTGGCGCCGATCCCGCCGACCTCGCCCATGCCCTGATCGCCACGAATGAGCAAGTGCTGCAACGCCTATTGCGCAGCGGCGGCGGTCAGGACGCGGCGCGACGCGCGCACGCCACGCTGCTCGACATCTGGTCTTCAACCATCCTCGGCAAGGAGAGCTGACATGTCTGACCCAATACGTATTCCCACCGACGGCGGCGCCAGGCTCGCCGCGACGCACTTCCCCGCGACCTCCGAGGCGCTGCGCGGCCGGAACGGCCGCCCCGCCGTCGTGATGGCCCACGGCTTGGGGGCAACCCGCGACAGCGGCCTGGCGGGCTTCGCCACGGCGCTGTCTGCTGCGGGCCTCGACGTCGTCACCTTCGACTATCGCAACTTCGCCGAATCCGACGGCACCCCAAGGCAACTGGTATCGCTGCCGGCCCAGCTCCGCGACTACCATGCCGCGCTGCGCTACGCCCGGTCGCTGCCCGAGGTCGACGCCGATCGCGTCGCGATCTGGGGCGTGTCGTTGTCCGGCGGGCATGTGCTCAAGGTGGCGGCCGAGGACCCCTCGGTTGCCGCGGTGATCAGCCTGACACCCGCGGTCGACGGTCTGGCCGCGGTGGCCGCGATGGCCAAGGCCAACGGGCCGGCACACCTCGCGAAACTGGTGGGCCGCGGTCTATCGGATGCGATTGGCACCGCACTACGACGCCCCCCGGTGCTGACGCCGATCGTCGGCCATCCCGGCGAACTCGCTGCGCTCACCGCGCCCGGCGCGGTGGCCGGCATGGCTGCCACCGCCGGTCCCACCTGGAAAAATGCGGTGGCGTCGCGGTTGTTCCTGCAGATGGGCCTGTACCGACCCGGGGCCTTCGCCGACCGGGTGCGATGCCCGGTCCTGATGCAGATCGCCGATGCCGATCAGACCGCTCCCCCGGGCGCGGCGACCCGCACAGCGACGCGACTGCGAGCCACCGTGCATCACTACCCATGCGACCACTTCGACGTCTATCCGGGCACCTCCTGTCATGACCGGGTGGTCGCCCATCAGGTCGCCTTCCTGCAGCGCGTTCTGACTCCGGTGGAGGTGGCGTCATGACCGAGCAGATGCCCGAGATCGGGTTCTACACGCTGGCCGGCCAGGCGGATCACCCCCGCGATCTGATCGCCGAAGTCCGCGACGCCGAACGCCTCGGAATCGGCGAATGCTTCGTCTCGGAGCGGTTCTCCACCAAAGAGGCCGCGACGATCTGCGGAGCTGTCGGAGCCATCAGCGACACCATCGGGATCACCACCGGCGCAACCAATCACAACATCCGCCACCCGATCGTGACAGCCGCTCACGCGACCACCATGCATCGCCTTACCGGCGGGCGGTTCACCCTCGGGCTAGGCCGCGGAATAGTCCCGTTGCAACGGGCGTTCGGCATCCCGGAGATCACCACCGCACAGATGGAGGACTTCGCGGGCGTGATGCGCCGGCTGTTCCGCGGCGAAACCGTCGTCGGTCATGACGGTCCGATGGGTAGCTATCCGGCGCTGCGGCTCGATCCCAACTTCGACGAGGACGTGAAGCTGGGCCTCGTCGCATTCGGGCCCAACTCACTGGCGTTGGGCGGCAGAGCCTTCGACAAGGTCATCCTGCACACCTTCTTCACCGACGAGACACTGCAACGGTGCGTGCAGACCGTCAAGGACGCCGCCGAGGCGGCGGGCCGCGACCCGGCGAAGGTCGAGGTGTGGTCATGCTTGGCGACCATCGGCGATCACCTGCCGGAGGAGCTGCGACTGCGCAAGACCGTCGGCAGGCTCGCAACCTACCTGCAGGGCTATGGCGACCTGATGGTGCGCACCAACGACTGGGACCCTGCGGTTCTCGAACGCTTCCGCCAAGACCCGGTCGTGCAGAGCTTCCAGCCGCCCGGCGGCGCGATCAAAGTGATCGACAGCCCGTCCACCACGGTGGAGCAACTCGAACACATCGCGACCCTGCTGCCCGACGAATGGCTGGCCCCTGCGGCCACCGGAAGCCCGGCGCAGTGCGCCGCCACCGTCCAGAACCAGTTGGACCTCGGGGCCGACGGAGTCATTCTGCACGGCGCCTCGCCCACCGAACTCGAGCCGATCCTTCCCGAATATCGCGCGATCCGATCACGAAAGGCCGCAAACTGATGGCGTTTACCGACTACACCCTGGCTGAGCTGACCCCAGAATCGCTGACGACCACGCTGCGCCGTCGGCCCGATTGGGCATCCGTCACGGTCACCGAGGTCGACGCCACACCGGTGGGAACCGGGCAGATGGCCAACAGCTACCGGCTGACGCTCACCTACGCCGACGACACCGACGTGGCGCCGGCCACGATGATCGCGAAGATCTCGAGCACCGACGAAACCAGCCGGCAGATGGCCATCGCGACCGGGGCCTATCAACGAGAAGTCTTCTACTACCAGCACCTGTCCGGCCTCTGCGCCGCCCGCGCACCGGAAAGCTATTTCGCCGAGATCGCGGATGACCGGTGCGGATTCATCCTGTTACTGGAAGATATGGGGCCCGCCGAAATGGTCGATCAGATCACCGGGTGCTCGGCGGACCAGGCGGACCTAGCCCTGACCCAGGCTGCGGCTCTGCACGGATCCTCCTGGGCGCACCCCGCCCTACGCGAGCACGAGTGGCTCCCCGGCCAACAGGCATGGACTCAACTCGGCGGGTCGATACCGCAGATCACCGGGATGTGGTTGGAGCGATTCGGCAATCATCTTGACCCGGAGCATGTTTCGGTAGTCCAGCAACTCGGCGATCATGTGCCCGCGTGGCTGGCCACCCTCGGCGAGCACCGCTGCCTGTGGCACGGCGACTTCCGACTGGACAACCTGCTGTTCGCGGCACAGGGCGGAGCCACGCCGATCGCCGTCGTCGACTGGCAGAGCGTGGCGGCCGCACCGGGCATAATCGATGTCTCGTACTTCATCGGTAACTCCATGACCGAGGCGGACCGGGCCGAGCACGAGCGCGACCTGGTCACCGAATACCATCGGCGATTGCTGTCCTACGGCGTGGAAGGGTACAGCGCCGATAAGTGCTGGTTGGAGTATCAGGCGCATGCGCTGTACGGGCTGGTGCTGACCATCCCGGTGTCACTGGGAGTGCAGGCGACCGATCGCGGCGACAAGATGTTCGCGGCGATGGCTTCCCGTGCCGCAGAACAGATCCGGGCGAACGACAGCTACTCGGCGATCAAGGCACTGTAAAGCCGTGGGGCGGGCCCGGCTGGGCCCGCCCCACGCTTTCACAACACAGCTCAGTTCAACACGGCGGGCCGATGGCTGGCCACGATCTTGTCGACGACCAGCTTGGCGGTCTCCGCGCAGGCGGTGGTGCCGCCGTTGGCGTACTCCTTGACACCGTCCCCGACGTTCCACAGACCCGTGATCGGGGTGTCATGCGGCAGGTCGAAGCCCGCGACCGCCCGCTGCGGCGGCCAACCGTCCCGGGTGACCGCGATGTTGAGCACTCGGGCGCGAGTATCGAAGTCGTCGATGTTGTCACGGAGATCCTGGAGCAGCAGCTCGGTCTCGGCGGCCTCATCGAAATCACCCACCGACGGTTTGGGCACTGCGGTACCGACATACAGATTCCAGCCCTGCGGAGCCATCTCCGGGCAGATGTCGGTGAAGTTGGCGACATAGGCCAGCCGGCGGGATTTGGCGAAACTCAGCATGCCCGGAACCTCGACCAGGCGCTCGCGGCTGGCGAAGTTCACCGAGATCATCGAGGTGGGCCGGGTCCCCTGCTCAACCAGTTCCCGATAGTCCGCCGGCACGTTGTCCGCACCGAGCAGCCCGACCGTGGCGGCCGGGCCGACATCGCTGACCACCACCGGGGCGGTGAGTGTGACCTGCTGTCCGTCGCGCTCGACCACTACGCCGGTAGCGGTCCCACCCTCGGTGAGAATCTTCGTCACGGGAGTCGACAGCCAGATCTGTCCGCCATGGCGTTCCACCGCGCCGGCCAGCCCCTTCCACAGGCCGATGGTGCCCTCGGGGTGGAAGCCGAACCGCTTGAACGCGCTCTTGCGGGTGAAGTAGGTCAAGAACACCCGTGCGGGCAGGTCTTCAGAGCCGACAGCGAAGACCGAGGCGCACATGTTGCGGAAGATCCCGTGCACGCCTTCATTTTTCGTGTACTTCGCCACCCACTCGGCCGTGGAGAGCTCGTCCTCGGGCAGGCCGGAGTCGTTACGTGCCGCGCCGATCCCCTTGACCAGCTTGGCGCCCTGCCGCGTCAGTTTGCCCAGCAGGAACCCCCACCCGCCGCCGGTGACGTCAACATCCTTGCCCGCGATGCGGTACAGGATCGGCGGCTGGGGCTCGCGGATATCGAACGGGGCACCGACCTCCTCACAGGTCTGCTGGGTGATCCCGCCGACCTCGATGACAATGGCCCCGTTGTTCACCTTGAAGCCGTCGATGTCATCGGTGGAGGCCCGTCCGCCGACCTTGTCGAGCTGCTCGATCACCAGCGTGCGAAAACCCTGGTGCGCCAGCCGCGCCGCGGTGAACAACCCGCCCGCCCCGGCCCCGATCACGATCGCGTCGAAGGTCTGCTCGGTGGTCGTCATGCTTGTCTCCTCAGCTCGATTTCAGTAGGACCGCGGCAGACCCAGCGATGTCTGCGCGACGAAGTTCAGCACCATCTCCCGGCTCACCGGCGCGGTGCGCATGAGCCGGGCGACGAACCAGAGTTCCGACAACCCGTACTCGTGGGACAGGCCGTTGCCGCCGTGGGTCTGGATCGACTGGTCGAGTGCCTTCAGCGCGGCCTCGGAGGCCGCGAACTTCGCGATGTTGGCGGCCTCGCCGGCGGGTTCACCGGCGTCGAACAGTTCCGCGCTGCGCGCGGTCGCGAGCCGACTCAGCTCTACCGCGATGTGACACTCGGCCAACGGGTGGGCGATACCTTGATGTGCCCCAATTGGAGTCGACCACACCTGCCGCTGGTTGGCGTATTCGGCGGCCTTGCTGATGGCATAGCGTCCGATGCCGCCGGACAGCGCGCCCACCAGGATCCGCTCGGGGTTCAGCCCGTCGAAGACCTGACGAAGGCCATTGCCCGCATCCCCGATGAGAGCATCACCGCCGACTTCGACGTTGTCGAGGAACACCGTGAACTGCTTGTCAGGTGAGACGATCGACGTCTCGATCTCCTGATAGCTCAGCCCGGGGGCGTCGGCGGGCACGACGAACAGCGACAGCTTGGATTTCTCCGGCGTCGACAGATCGCCGTCGCGGGCCACCAACAGGATCGAGTCGGACTGGTCGACGGCGGAGATGTAGTACTTCGATCCCGAGATCGCCCAACCGGTGTCGGTGCGCCGCGCCGTGGTCTTGACGTTGTGGCTGTTGGAACCGGCGTCGGGTTCGGTCAGTCCGAAGGCCATCTTGCGGGTGCCGTCGGCAATCGCCGGCAGCCACTCCTTCTTCATGGCGTCCGAGCCGTGGTGGGCCAGGATACTTCCACAGATGGCCGGTGAGATGACCCAGATCAACAGCGGCATCCCGTGGGCGGCAAGCTCTTCGACGACCACGACGGCCTCTGCCATCCCGCCGCCGCCACCGCCGTACTCCTCGGGAAGGTGGACGCCGAGCAGGCCGGACTCCGCGAGGTCCTTCCAAAGTTCGTCGATGTCACCCCCGGTACGACCGCGCTCGAGAAAATAACTGGCACCGTACTTTTGGGCGATTCCGGCGACCGTTTCCCGGATCGCGCGGTGATCGTCGCTTTCGTGCATCAGCCCCGACATGTTCTTACCTTCCGATGAAAGTGGGTTGTTGTTTGGCCGCGAACGCGTTGATCGCGGCCGCAGCATCCTGGGTGTCGCCAGTGGCCTTGAGGGCGCGTGTTTCAGCGAGCAGATGCCCCGACAGGTCGCTGCGCCAGGAATCGCGCAGCAATTCGCGCATCGCGCCGAAGGCCCGGGTCGGTCCGGTGGCCAGTTCCCGAGCCAGCTCTGTGGCGTGTTCGCGTAGCCGGTCCGCGGGCACGATCTCGTTGATCATTCCCCACTCCAGTGCCTGCTGCGCACTGATCGGCTTGTTGCGCAAATACGCCTCCGCGGCTCGGCGCGGGCCGATCAAGCGCGGCAGATGCCAGGTGCCGCCGCCGTCGCCGGACACCCCGAGCCCCGCGAAGGCGGTCAAGAACCTGGTGCCCTCGGCGGCGACCACGATGTCGGCGGCGTACACATACCCGATACCGCCGCCGGCGACAGCGCCATGCGCCGCGGTGACAATCGGCGCCTGGATTCGGCTGAGGATGTCGAATGCACGATGAAACGGGACAGTCATCTCGGCGAGGTAGTCACCGAACCGCTCCGAGCGGCCTTCGACGAAGTGCTTGATGTCGCCGCCCACGGTGAGGGCGGGTCCGTTGCCGCAGATGAGCACGCACCGCACGGTCGGGTCGGCCTCGATGCGACGGGCCACCTCGAGGGTCTCCTGGCCCACGCGCATGTCGATGGCGTTGCGCTCGGCAGGTCGATTCAGACACACGGTGGCGACACCGTCGTCTACGCGATACTCGATTGTCTCGAGCGCGGATGGGCCGTCGAGCGCGGCATGCCAGGCCGCGGTGTCGGTGAGCTGCTGCAATGCCACGATGCGACCGTCATCGCTGAAGGCGATGACGTGAACGAAGGCGGCATCCAACGGGTTTCCGCTCCGCCGCGCGGTGCCGCGGTAGCGGCCGGTCACCATCAGTCGCGCGTCGGGCAGGCTCTGAAATTCCTCGGCAATCGCCTTGACCCGGAAGTGCTCGCCGATGCGCCACCACAGGTTGGTGCGCATGGCCTCGCCGCCGACATGTTCGCCGCCCATCTGCAGGGGCAGCCCTTCGGCCGCGTGCCCGACGAAGTCCGGATGCAACAACGCACCCAAGGCATCCTTGTCACCGCCGGCAAGTGCCTCGTACAGACGCTTGGCAGTCTCAACCGCGCGCTCAGCCGACATAGCGGACCACCGATTCGATGACGGCGGCGGGCTTGTCGACGCCTTCGATCTCGACCGTGGTGACCATGGTGGCCTGCACCGCGGCGTCGAGGCGCTCGGCCTTTTCGATGCGGGCGCGGGCACGGACCTTGGCTCCCACCGGAACCGGCGAGATGAACCGGACCTTGTTGAACCCGTAGTTGATCGCCATCTTCACCCCGTCGACGCGGTACAGCTCATGCATGAACCGCGGCAGCAGCGACAACGTCAGCAGACCATGGGCGATGGTCGCCCCGAACGGCCCGTCGGCGGCCCGCGCCGGGTCGACATGGATCCATTGATGGTCGTCGGTGGCGTCGGCGAACAGGTCGACGCGCTCCTGGGTGACGGTCAGCCAGTCGGTGGGCCCCAACTCGCTGCCCGCGGCGTCGGCGATGGCGTCGAGCCCTGAGTAAACCTGTGTCACTGCATTTTTCCTTTCGTCTCAGACGTCCAGCCCGACGGGCAGGTCGTCGCGGAGCTGATCAAGGTATTCGGCCATGCCGTGCAGCACGTGTCCGTCGGCGTCGGTCCAACGCACGGTGGACTCGATGATGCGGGTGGTGGCGGCGCCGTCCCGAGAACGGTTCCGCAGCGGGGCCGAAGTCAGCACTTGCCCCTCGAAACTCCAGCGCCGTTCATCGCCGATGGCCTCGACACGTACCGTCTGCTGGTAGTGATCGGTGTCGCGGACCGTGCTCACCGTGGCCTCGCGGCAGGTGTGCAAAGTCGCACCGTCCCACACGAACCCGCCGCTGCGGGAGGTGCCGTCGGGTTCGCCGAAGTAGGCGACCATGAAGCCCTGGTCGGCAGCGGACCCGTGGACCCACCGGTAGAACCACGGCGCCTGCCAGGAGCGTGGCCCCCACGAATGGTCACGCAGCCCATGTCCGTTGACGAGGGTTTCCGCGTCGCCGATCTGCACAGTTCCGGTCACCGCGGCCAGTTGTTCGTAGTGGTTGGGCGCGAACGAGGCGCCCTCGCCGTCGCCGTCGAAGGTGCCCGCGTAGGGCGGTGCGATCGCGGCGTACTGCAGTTCGATGCGGCAATCCGCGATGGGACTGGCGCTCAGGGCACGTTTGGGGTCGATGAGGGTGCGAGGGTCCGCAAGCAGGGAAACTTGGCCGTCGAAGCGCACCCGCAGTTGCTTCATCGGGACCGCAAGGTCGACACTCAGGCCGGCGGCGTTCATCTGATCGTTGCTCGTCACGGTGGGCCGGGCGAACCCGAAGGCCAGGGTGCCGTCGGGCAGATACAGGCAGATGGTGCGTTCTCCGCGCCCCTCGTTCGGCCGGTTTGCCAGCCGTAGAAATCCCGCCAGCCCCGACGCTGGGTCGCTGAACTGGAAGTACATCGACTCATTGAACGTGGGTTCTGGTCCCACGGGATGAGTGAAATCGTCTTCGGCGGTGATGACGCTGATCTTCTCGCTCCCTCGCCCTACTACGTTTAATTTGCATTAAATACTAACCTGGTACAGCGACGCTGGCTGCACCTAAGCAATCTAACATAGGTTTTTATCGGTTGTTAAACTTACGACAGCCCCTACGACATCGGAGGAGGTCCTTGTGACCCCTACTTCCACCAACGCCCCAGACAGCGACCATCTGCAGCGAATCGCACCTCGGGTGGTCCGGGTTCAGCTGCCGCTGCCCCTGCCCGATCTGAAGGTCATCAACGCTTACATCGTGGAAGGCACCACCGGCATCACGCTCGTCGATCCCGGCTGGTCGACCGCCGAATCCGAGGCGCAGTTGCTCGCGGCGTTGCACAGCCTGGGATACGGCCGATCCGACGTCGAGCGCATCTTGGTCACTCATGCGCACTGGGACCATTACACCCTGGCCGTGAAATGGCGTGATGAGCTGGGCGCCGAGTTGATGCTCGGCGCCGGTGAACGGCACTCGATCGAGGCCTTCGATGCCGCCGAGGGCATCCATCCCGTCCAGCGGCAAATGCTGCTCCGGGCCGGCGCCCCCGATCTCTCGCGCGTCATCCAACAGACGCCGTGGGAGCCCTACGAACACAACGCACCCTTCGCTCCCCCGGACCGTTGGCTCCACGGCGGCGAACGGATCGACTGCGGCGGGACGCAGATCGTGGCCCGATCGACACCGGGCCACACCAGGGGGCACGTCGTGTACGAGGACGAGGCCGCCGGCCTGGTCTTCACCGGTGACCACCTGCTGCCGCGGATCACGCCGTCGATCGCCTTCGAGCGCACGCCCGAGCGGCTGCCGTTGCGGTCGTTCCTCGCGTCGCTCCGGCTGTTCGTCGATCTTCCCGATCACCGGATGCTGCCGGCGCACGGGGGCGTCGACAACACCACTGCCGTGCGCGCCGCCGAACTCATCGAGCATCACCGCGAACGCCTTACGGCGGTGGCTGATCTGGTGGCGACGAACGAGTCGGCCACGGCCTATGACATTGCCGCCCAGATGCGTTGGACGAGGCATGAGCGGCTGATCGCCGAGTTGAATCCGATCCATCGGATGGTCGCGGTGCTCGAGGTGATGGCGCATCTGGATCTGTTGGTGCATCAGGGCGTACTTGCCGTCGACGAATCCCAAACCAGCGCGACGTTCACGCTGGCGTGACCATCAGCTCCCGCCGGTGAAGCGCTGGACCAGCCGGAACTTCTGCACCTTTCCGGTGGGCGTGGTGGGCAGGCCGGCGGCCTCGATGAACTCGACGCGCTTGGGCACCTTGAACCGCGCGAGGTTGGCCCGGCACCGGGACAGAACCAACTCTTCGGTGAGCTCCGCGCGCGGCGCCGGAACCACCACTACACAGCCGATCTCGCCCCAGCGCTCGTCGGTCAGGCCGATGGCGAACACCTGGCTGATGTCGTCGAATCCGGCCAGCAGATCCTCGATCTCCTTGGGCATCACCAACTCGCCGCCGCTTTTGTAGAGCTCCTTGCTGCGGCCGGTGACCTGAAGGTAGCCGTCGGCACGGACACGCCCCAGGTCACCGGAGTGCAGCCAGCCATTTCGCAGCGCCTCGGCGGTGTCGGTCGGCCGGTTCCAGTACTCAAGCATCGTTGTCGGCCCACGCGATACCAGTTCGCCTTCGGTGCCGACTCCCACTTCCTGTCCGCTCTCGGGGTCGACGGCACTGTAGACGGTGAGCGCCCCGGTTTCTGCGACACCGGCGCTACCGGCGAGCTTCGGCCGGCCGACAGTTTCTGAGGTCAGCTCCAAGGGGTCTTCGGGCAAGGTCAGTGTCATCGCTCCCCCGCATTCGGTCATGCCGTAGCCGGTGACGATCTCGCTGACGCCGAAATCCTTCTCGATCTGGCGCCACAGCCATACCGGCGCGGGTGCCGAGCCGCACAGGATCGCGCGCAACGAGCTCAGGTCATAGTCGCGCCGGTGCGGGCTCTCCACCATCGCGACCGCCATCGTCGGCACGCACAACATGTCGGTGGCCCGGTGTGCGGCGATGCCCGCGAAGTAACCCTCGGCGGTGAACGCGGGTTGCGGAACGATCGCGCCCCCAACGAACATGACGGACAGCAAACCCTCGATGTAGCCGAACATGTGATAGCAGGGCAGCGAGAACAGCACCCGTCGCCCGTCCTCGAACGCTCGGGTCAGCGCCGACGCGTAGGCCGTGCGCAGCACCGCGTCGTGCGAGGTGACCACGCCCTTGGGAAAGCCGGTGGTGCCGGAGGTGTAGAGCATGTCGGCCGCGGCGTGCGGATCGATATCACCGACCGTGGCTGGGACCGACGCGGGGTCCCCGAGGGCGCCGAGGTCGGCGACGGTCAACGAGCCTGGCCGGGGCGGCTCGCCGTCGGTCTCAAGTAGCACGACATGACGCAACTCGGAGAGTCCCGCGGACACGGGCACGGACCGCTCGACGAATGACGTTGTGTCCCAACCCGGGACGATGTCATCGAGCATGCCCTGATAATCCTGCTGCCCGAACCGCGTCATCGTGATGAGGACTCGGCATCCGGAGTCGGCGAGGACGTAGCGCAGTTCTTCGGTGCGGTACAGGTAGTTGAACGGGACCGCGATAGCGCCGAGCCGTGCCACCGCGAACTTGAGTGTGACGAACTCGGGGTAGTTGCCCATCACTATCCCGACACGATCGCCGGGGCGAAGTCCCAGTGCGTGCAGTCCCGCCGCCAGCCGCAGCGACTCCTCGGCGACATCCCGGTAGCTCAGGGTGATCTCATCGGTGATCACGAACGGTCGCTCGGGATGACGTTGGGAGCAGGTGTCCAGCCAGGCCCCGAGCGTGACAGGCTGCCATACGGGGTGCCGTGAGCTGAGCGCGTGTCGGCGGGCGTCGATGTCGTTGCCGGGGATCATAGTTCGGGCATCTCATTTCGCAGGATGGCGTCCCGGAGAGCGAAGCGTTGGACTTTGCCGGTCGGGGTGACCGGCAAGTCGTCGGCGACGAACCAGCGCGCCGGTATCTTGTGGGCCGCGAGTCGGTCACGCGCATGCTCGATGAACTGAGCTTTCACGGCGGCGTCGACACCGCCACTGGAATGCAGCACGGCGGCGACGATCTCCCCGAACCGGTCGTCTGGCAGGCCCAGGACCACCACGTCGACGTCCGTATCCGCTTGGCTCAGCGGCCCTTCGACTTCGGCCGGCGCGATGTTCTCGCCGCCGCGGATGATCAGCTCCTTGAGCCGTCCGGTGACGGTCACGAGGCCGCGTTCGTCCATCCGGCCCAGATCGCCGGTGCGCACGAATCCCTCCCGGTCGAGCGCCCGGGCGGTGGCGTCCGGATCATGCAGGTACTCCACGAACTGCTGGTAGCCGCGCGCGCAGATCTCCCCCTCCACGCCCACCGGCAGCACCTCTCCGGTGTCCGGGTCGATGATCTTGCAGTCGACGTGCGGAAGCGGACGGCCAACGGTGTTGAGCCGGTCGTCCCGACTGTCGCCGGGCCGGGTGAGGGTCAACACCGATGAGAGTTCGGTTTGGCCGTAAAGGTTGTAGACCTCGGCGCCGAACACCTCCGCGACTCCATCGATCAGGGTGGGCGCCACCTCGGAGGCACCGCCCATGACGATGCCGAGGCGCGGGGCGGGCTCGGCACTGCGGCGCTGTTGGTCGAGTAAGGCGGCCAGGACGGTCGGCACGTAGAACAGCACCTCCACCGCCTCGTTGCGCAGGACCTCCAGTGCCGATTGCGGGGTGAACCGCTCGGCCAGGATGACGGTGCCGCCCACCCACAACGGACCCAGCGTCGCAATCACGCAGCCGGCGGTGTGAAACATCGGCAGCGGATTGAACGCGACAGCCTCCGCGGGCACCCGGAGGGTGTCCATGGTCAGGCGAGCGACGTTGACCAGCGCACGATGGTTGAGGACAACACCTTTGGGCCTTCCGGTGGTGCCGGAGGTGTACTGCAGCATGGCGACGGCGTCGGGGTCGTCCGGGACGGGGCCCGCCTCGACCGGCGCGGAAGCTCGCCAGGTTTCGGTCTCGCTCAGCGAGATTCGCCGCACCTGCGGCAGCCCGGCGCACACCCGCTCAGCGACCTCGACCATCGGGTAGTCGCGGCTGACATCGGCATGCAGGAGCAACACCGCCCGCGAGTGCGACAGCGCATATTCCAGCTCGTCGTCGCGCAGAACCGGATTGAGCGCCACAAGCACCATTCCGGCCAGCGCGGCGCCGTACTGGATGATGGGCCATTCGATGACGTTCGGCGCCCACAGCGCGACCAAGCTGCCCGGCGGGACGAGCTGCGACAACGCTGCCGCAACCCGCCTCGCCTCGTCGAACAGTTCAGCGTAGGTGAGGCGTTCGGTCACCGCGGTCCCGTGCCGGACGCCCACCAGTGCCAGGCGCGGACCGTGCTTGGCCGCCTGCGCCTTCAGCAGCGCACCGACAGTCGTCTCCACCAGTGGTGCGCCGCGGTTGGCGGGCAAGTAGGACTGTTCGAGGTGCATCATCGCCTCAATTGCCGGGTATCAAACCGGGTTGGTGCCCAGTTTGGCGTTGGCCATATCGCTGATCTCCGCCCACCGACCCGAGATCTCATCCAGCGTGGGCGGCGCCGCGAAGGTGACCCCGTCGTTCTGGAACTGGGCGACCCGTTGGACCAGGCCGCCGCCCACGACGAACACCGAACCGGTGTCGTGGTTCTGCTCGGACACCAGGTAGCCGACGGCGGGGGCCACCAGGTCGGGGTCCAGCTTGTCCAGCAGTTCCTGCGGCGCGATGTCGGCGGTCATGCGGGTGGCGGCCAGCGGCGCGATCGCGTTGGCCGTGATGTTGTACTTGGCGCCCTCGATGGCCAGGGTGTTGATCAGCCCGATGAGCCCGGCCTTGGCGGCGCCGTAGTTGGCCTGACCGAAGTTGCCGTAGAGCCCGCTGGTCGAGGTGGCGACGACGACCCGGCCGTAGCTCTGCTCACGGAAGTGCGGCCACGCCGCCCGGATCACGTGGTAGCCGCCGTTGAGGTGCACCTGCTGCACGGCGTCCCAGTTCTCGTCGGTCATCTTGTGAAAAGCCGTGTCCCGCAGAATGCCGGCGTTGCTGACGATTCCGTGCACCGCGCCGAACTCGTCGAGGGCGGTCTTGATGATCTCGGCGGCACCTTCGCCGGTGGCCACCGACGAGTAGTTGGCGACGGCGCGGCCCCCGGCCGTGCGGATTTCCTCGACGACGGTGTCGGCCATGGAAGTTCCCGCGCCGGATCCATCACGCGCTCCGCCGAGGTCGTTGACCACGACCAGAGCGCCGTTGGCGGCGAGGAAGCGCGCGTAGGCGCGGCCCAGGCCGCCGCCGGCTCCGGTGACGACGACGACCTTGTCTGTTACTCCAGGCACTGATGTTCCTTTCGAGCGTTGGGTTTTCGCAATTTCGGGGGTGTTAGCGGTCGCGGCTGACGACCGATACGAACGACACACAGCCGCCGGGGCGGCCACCGAGATTGTGGGTCAATGCGGTGTGCGGATCGGACAGCTGGCGTTCCCCGGCCTCGCCGCGGAACTGCAGCCAGGCTTCGTAGAGCATCCGCAGCCCGCTGGCCCCGACCGGGTGGCCGAAGCTCTTCAGCCCGCCGTCGATGTTCACCGGTAGTCGACCGTCGGCGTCGAACTCGCCGCCGAGCACGTCCTTCCAGCCCTGCCCGGGTTCGGTGAAGCCGAGGTCTTCCATCAGGACGATTTCGGTGGGGGTGAAGCAGTCATGCACTTCCGCGAACGACAGTTGGGTCGCCGGATCCTCGATTCCGGCCTGCGCGTAGGCGTCCTTGGCGGACTTGACGACTTCGGGGAACGTCGTGAAGTCGTAGGCGGGGTCCACCGCGCCGCGCGCCGACCCCGCGATCAGCGCCAGCGCGCTGACGTACATCGGGGTGTCGGTGTACTCGTGGGCGCGGTCGGCGGGGACGATCAGCGCGCACGCCGCCCCGTCGGACACCCCGGAACAGTCGAACACGCCGAGGCGGCCGGCCACCTTGACCGCGTTGTCGATGGTGTCCTTCTTGACCGGGGAACGGAACTGCGCCTTCGGGTTTCGCGCGCCGTTCTCGTGGTTCTTCCAGGCCACGTGCGTCATCGCCGCGCGCATCTCGTCGGGATGCACCCCGTAGCGCGCGCAGTAGGCCGGGTCGAGCATGGAGAACGCCGCCGGGGCGGTCATCGAGATCTCGGGCGCGGTGCCGTCACCGGGCGGGTCTTGGCGCAGCAGCCCGGAATATCCGGAGTCCTTGAGCTTTTCGACGCCCACGGCCATCGCGATGTCGTAGGCGCCGGAGGCCACCGCGTAGCAAGCGTTGCGGAACGCCTCCGAACCGGTGGCACAGAAGTTCTCCACCCGGGTGACGGGTTTGTCGTCGCTGCCGATGGCCCGACTCAACGTCAGACCCCCCAGACCCGAACTCAGCGTCCCCAGCCAATAGGCGTCCACGTCGTCGCGGCTCACGCCGGCCGAGTCGAGACATTCGGCGAAGGCTTCCAGGATCAGGTCGTCGGTGGAGGCATCCCAGCGTTCGCCGAACTTGCTGCAGCCCATGCCGACGACGGCAACCTTGCCGGCGATTCCGTTACTGGCCATCGAGGAGCACCGCTTTCCAGAAGTAGTCGTGCACGTCACCGGCGGTGAACAAGCGACGGAAGGTGAAGCCGACCCGCGCGCCCACGCTCAGTTGGTCGGGGTCCGCGTCGGCCACCTCGAGCGTGCAGCGTCCGCCGCCGTCGACGTTGACGGCGGCCTGCACCATCGGCGGGGAGGGCGAGAACGCCAGGTGGTCGACGGTGTAGGTGGCGACGGCCCCGCTCAAGCCCGCCGCCGGCACCGGGGCCATATCGTCGGGAATTCCGCAGGACCGGCACACCCGAACCGGCGGCAGGTGCACGAAATCGCAGGCGGTGCAGCGGGATCCGGTGAACCCGAACTTCCACTCCGCGGCGCGGCCGGCCGGCGGGGCCGCGGCCCGCTCAGGTTCCGGACGCCGCGGCGGTTCCAGGTCGACAAGGCCGCGCCAAGACAGATACGTCAGGTGCGGAACGGGCCGCCCGCCGCTGCGTTGTTCGACGAGTGGGCGGCGCTGCCGGCGCTCGGCGAGCGCGGCGGTGGTCCGCAGCACGAGCGCGTCGCAACCGTCGGTGGCCGACACCATCACGATGGTGTCCCCGGGATCGGCCCTGTCGAGCACCGCGCACAAGGCCAGCGTGGCATCGGCGGACCCGCTGAACCCCAACGGCGATGTGACAACCGACTTCTGACCCTTGACCAAGGTCGCGGCGCGCTTGACGACCGCGGAGTTCGGACAGGCCAATGCCACATGGTCCACATCGGACAGGCCCGCGGCGTCGAGCGCCGCGGCAACCGTGGCCCTGATCAGCGGGGCGTACCGTTCGAATCCGAACCGCTCCTCCCACTGCTGGCCGGTCGGCTGCAATGGTGCCCGCCAGCGGTCCAGAAATTCCTCGGTTCGGGACGCGGTGGCCAGCACCTCGGCGATCGGTTCCCCGGCACCGAACAGCAGCGCGGCCGCGCCGTCGCCACCCAGTTTCTCGTCGGCGGAACCGGGCCGGCCGACCCGAACGTCGGCGGATACCACCAGTCCCCCGGTTTGCGCCGCCGACCTGATCGCCGCGAAGGCACTGCGGCCGGTGCCGCACATGTCGGCGGCGAAGGCCTCGGCGGGCAACCCGAGCGCGGCATGCACGGCGCTCGCGTTGGTCTTGTCGGCGTAGGCCGGGCTGCTGGTGGCCAGGTAGAGCGCCGCGGGTGCGGCGGCACCCTGCACCAGCTCCGCGGCGGCGGCCACGGCCATCGTGGTGGAGTCCTCGTCGTAGCCGGCGACCACCCGCTTGCCCAGCCGGTGGGCGGGCACGTACGTCGAATATCCGAGCAACCCCGTCATACCGCACCCCGGAACACCGCGGCGATTCCCTGACCGCCGCCGATGCACATGGTCTCCAGCGCCAGTGCACCCTTGCGGCGCCGAAGCTCGTGCAGCATGGTGGTCAGGATCCGCACGCCGGTGGCACCGATCGGGTGCCCCAATGAGATCCCGGAGCCGTTGACATTGAGCCGGTCCTCCACGTCGGCGAGTTGCAGGCCCCAGCCGGAGAGCACCGCGAGCACCTGCACCGCGAAGGCTTCGTTGATCTCGATGAGATCCAGGTCGTCGAACCCCAACCCCGTTCGCTTGAAAAGCTTTTCGACTGCGCCGACGGGGCCGATGCCCATTCGGTCCGGTTCGCATCCGACCGCGGCCCAGCCCTCCAGGTAGCCGACGGGCTCGAGACCCAATCGGTCCAAGGCGTCCTCGGCGACCACCAGGCACGCGGCGGCGGCGTCGTTCTGCTGGCTCGAGTTGCCGGCAGTGACCGTGCCACCGGGGGTGACGGTGCGCAGCCGGGCCAGGCTCTCGAGGCTGGAGTCGGGCCGCACGCCCTCGTCGCGCGCGAAGCTCAGCGGGTCTGCGCGCCGCTGGGGTACCTCGATCGGAATGATCTCGTCGGCGAACACGCCCGCCTCCTGCGCGACGGCGGCCCGTCGGTGGCTGCGCACGGCGAACTCGTCGGCGGCCTCCCGGCTGATCCCGTAATCGCCGGCCAGGTTCTCCGCGGTTTCGATCATTCCGCTGATCCGCCCGAAACGCCATTCCGGCTGCGACATTTCGCGCCCGCGGTCCAGCCGGTCGTACAGCGTCTGGTTGCCCGACCGCGATCCCCACCGCGCCGAGGTGGTGTAGTGCTCGATGTTGCTCATCGACTCCACGCCGCCGGCCAGCACCACGTCGGCGGCACCGGTCTGCACGGTCATCGCCGCGGTGATCACCGCCTGTAGGCCGCCGCCGCAGCGACGATCGATCTGCAGGCCCGGGACGCTGATCGGCAACCCCGCATGCAGCGCGACCCACCTGCCGATGCAGGGCGCTTCGGAGTTGGCGTAGGACTGGGCGAACACCACGTCCTCCACCAGTTCGGGGTCGACCCCGCTGCGTGCCACGACAGCCTTGACGACTGATGCGGCAAGGTCCTCGGCGCGCAGCGGTCGCAGGCTGCCGCCGAAGGTACCGACGGCGGTCCGCACGGGCGCCACGATGGCCGCGCGCCTCATGCTTCGCCCCGCCAGCGGTTGCGGGACGGGTCCAGCAGTTCGGTCATCGTCTGTTCGGGCAGCCACACCAGGGCCTCGAGTTCCATCGCGTCCAGGAAGCGCACCCGCCCGGTGCGCAAATCCTCCAACCGCAGCCGGGGGGCGTTGCCCTCGGTATCGAATGTCACCGACACCTCGGCAAATTCACTGCCGATCACTGGACCCACCCCTGACACGGCCACGGGTCCGGGGTCACCGAATTGAATACCCACGTCTTGCTCCTCAGATCAGGAATCCCAGCGTGGGGATCGGCCTGTCGTTGTCGGTCAGGACCACCTTCTTGTACGCCAGCCGCAGACCCTCGGCCCCGTGCCGAAGTCGGTAGGTGGCTCGCCCGCCCCACAAGTGGTTTCCACGGGCACGCGCCTCGAAGACAATGAAGTTTGCGGCGACCTCGAGGTCGAGGCCCCCGTCCGGGTTGGTTCGCCCACCGAGAAACTCGATGTTGCTCAGCAGCCGCCGTAGGTGGGAGGCGGGAGCGGCCGCGAACCGGCGCCCGGTGCGGGTTTGTTTGAGACGGGTCCTGATGCGGCTGCGGTTGTCGTAGATCACCGACATCTCCCGGCGCGGGTCGGTGTCGGCCCCGTTGGCGGGCACCCAGTACAGAGCGTCGTCGGTCCACAGCGCTTCCCAGGCGTCGTAATCGCTTTCGTCGGCGTAGCGGGCCTCCCGGAACAGGAACTGCTCCACCTCGAAGCGGTCGACCCAGTCGGGAATCGGGCTCAGCCCGGCAGCCGAATCCACTGCGGCACTCATCCTGCCTCCATCAACTGCTGGTAATGCGACCAGAACCCGCGCATACCGGTCTCGTCGGTCGCGCCGCCGATCGTGAAGCCCTGCTCGTCCACTCGTTCGCGGTTGAGTCCCCGCCGAACGTCCAGCCATTCCGGCGTCAGCGCCTCGAGGCCCTGTTGGTTGCGTTCGTACATCTCGGTGTCGTCGGCCAGCAGCATGCCCGCGGGCCCCACCGAGCCCACGCATTGCGAAACCATCCGGCGATTGAGCTCCGGGGCACCGACCAACTGCACTGCGGTCGAGTACTGCACGCACTCGTTCACCGCGACGGGCTGAATGTTGAACACCTGGATCTCGGCGATGAACAGGTTGGGGAAGATCATCACGTGCGGGGCCCCCTCGATGAGGATCTGGTCCGCATCCGCTCCATACTTGGCCCGCATCGCCGCGGCATAGTTCGGGACGCGCGATTCGGTGGTGCCGAACCAGCGCATCGGCTCGGCGAATTTGCGGAACTCCGGGCGCAGATCGTTTTCGCTGTGTCCGCCGCCGAGATCACGGGTCACCGCGGTCGACGAGTCACTGTAGAGCGGGCCGATGGTGCTACCCGTCACGCCGAAGATCGCACCGTGCACGAATTGCGGGTGGTAGCCGTCGGTCTCGTTCTCTACGAGCAACTTCCAGTTGCCCCGGGTGCGGTGCTGCAGCCAGCCGGCGTTCAGCGCGACCTTGCCCTCCGGCGACAGCCGAGTGAGCCGGTCGATCTCGCCCGCGGCGGCGCCGAGATGTTCTTGCAGGCTGGGGCCTTCGGTGGCGAAGCTGCCGAAGACGAACCCGCCGTAGGAGTCCATCCGAGGCACCCGACCCAGCGGTAGATCGAGCTTGCGATCGCCGTACCCCTTGAAGAACGGGAAGCCCACCAGCTCACCGGTGTTGCGGAAGGTCCAGCCGTGATACGGGCAGCGGAAGGTGCCGGAGTTGCCCTTGGCGTCGTCGCACACCTGGTTGCCACGGTGGGAGCACCGGTTGAGCAGGAGATGGATTTCTCCGTCCCGGTCCCGGGTCATGATGATGTCCTGCAAGCCGAGCTTCTTGCGGACGTAGTCGTTGGGCTGCGGCACTTCACTCTCGTGACCGACGAAAACCCAAGTGCGGTACCAGATCTTGCGCAACTCTTCGGCGAAGAGGGCCGGGTCGGTGTAGAGCGAACCGTGCACCCGGCTGGGTTGAATCAGTTCGCCGAGGCGGCTGCTGATCGCGGACGTCATGATCGAACTCCTTGCCTGGGACCAAAGTTGGCGGTGCGCTTCTCGCGGAAGGCGGCGACGCCCTCGGCGAAGTCGTCGGTATCGAAGAGCCGAGCCTGATGGCTCGCCTCACGGTCGAGGATCTCCAGCGGATGAAGTTGCGGGCTGCGCGCGAGCATCTCTTTCATCACCCTCAGCGCCTCGGCGGGCCGACCGGCCAGGGTGTGCGCGTCGGCGATGGCAGCGTCGCGGGCCGCGCCCGCTTCGGCGAGGGCGTCCACCAGGCCCCATTCCGCGGCCGTGGCGGCGTCAATCGGTTGGGCCATCAACAACATCTGCCGGGTGCGCGCGACGCCGATCCGGGTGGGCAGCGACGCGTACACACCCATGTCGCCGGCCAGTCCGACATTGACGAACGTGGTGGCGAACCGCGCATCGCGGGCGGCGACGATGCGGTCGCAGGCGGCGGCCAACGCGGCGCCGGCGCCGAATGCGGACCCCTCCACTGCCGCGATAACCGGCTTGGGGGTGTTCCAGATCGCACGAATCACCCGCTGCGCCAGCTGCACTCGTTCCATGGCCTGCGCTTCGGGAGTGCGTTCCATCGTCGCGATGTCGCCGCCAGAGCAGAAGGCCCGGCCGGCGCCGGTGAGCACGATGGCGCGCACCTTCGGATCGGCGTCGGCGGCTTCGAGCGCGGCGGCGAGGGCGATCCGCAGCGGCATGTCGATGGCGTTGCGCACCTCTGGGCGGTTCAGCGTGACGATGCGCACCGCTGCGTCATCGTCGATCAAGATCTCGGGTGTGGTCATCGGCCCACGAACTTCGGTGCTCGACGCTCGATGACCGCACGCAGCCCCTCCAGCGAATCGGCCGTGCCGGACAGTTCCGACACGGTGCGGGCCTCCTCGGCCAGTCGTTGTTCGACGGACTGCCCGACACCGCTCCACACCAGGCGCTTGGTCGCCGACAGCGCCAGCGTCGGCAGCGCAACCAGTTCGGTGGCCAGCGCCTCGGCGCGGGCGGTGAGGTCGTCATCCTCGACGACCTCGGTGATCAGACCGATGTCGGCGGCCTCGGTCGCGGTCAGCGTCGGGTTGGTGAGCAGGATGCGGAGCGCCTGGCGCAGGCCCACCAGCTGGGTCAGCGTCACCGACGACCCGCCGTCCGGCGCCATGCCGACCCGCACCGCCCCGGAGAAGAACTTCGCCGAGCGGGCCGCGACCACGATGTCGGAAGCGCATACGAGTCCGAGTCCACCCCCGCCGGCGGCGAATCCCTGCACCGCGGTGATCACCGGAACCCTCAGCTGGATCAGGGCGGCCGTCGCGAGTTGCAGCCACGCCGTGGCCTCCCGCAGGTAGTCCGGCAGCGCCTCGCCTTTGGACTCGAAGGTCTTGACGTCGCCACCGGCACAGAAGTTGCGGCCCTCGCCGGTCAGCAGGACAACCTTCACTGCGGGATCGGCATGGCACGCCAGGATCGCCTCGTGCAGCGCCTTGAGCAGTTCCACCGTGAGGCCGTTGGAGGCACCCGGCCGGTTGAGTCGCAGTCGGGCGATGCCGTCGGCGTCGGTCTGCAGGGTCACTGGAGCATCGATCGATGTGGTCATGCGCGCGTCCTTCGGTCGTTTCGGTTCTCGAACTGTTCGACGCTGCCGGTGCCCGCATCACCGAGGATGTGCTGCACGACGGCGTCGATCTCAGTGTCCAGGGCTTCGGGCAGTGTCTGGTCAAGGCCGCTGCGCACGAGACGTTTGATCGTGATGACGGATTGTCGGCTTCGTCCCGCCAGCTGCTGCGCGAATAGTGTTACCGCAGCATTGAATTCCTGATCCGGATACGCACGGTAAGCCAGGCCCAGTGCGACCGCTTCGGCCCCGGAGAGCCGATCTCCCGATAGCAGCAACCCCAACGCCTGCTGGCGGCCGACGAGGCGGGGCAGTCTGGCACTGCTGCCGCCGCCCGGCACCATGGCGAACTTGACGTGACTGTCGGCAATTTTGGCGTCGGCGCTGACCAAGACGATGTCGGCGGCCTGCATCAACTCGAAACCCCCGGCGGCCGCGACACCTTGCACCGCGGCGACGACCGGAATCTCCACTGCGCTGATCGCGTCACAGGCGGCACGAAACGCGCTGAACAAACCCTTCAATGCTGGGGCCCCCTCGGCGCGGAGACGTTCGACCTCGCCGAAATCGCCGCCCGCGCTGAAGTTTCCGCCCGCACCGCGGATGACGATCACGTTGACCGCCGGGTCACGTCCGAGATCGAGGATGGCCCGTTCGAGACCCGTCGCGAGTTCAATGCTGATGGCGTTCATCCGCTCGGGGCGGTTCAGGGTGATCTGCCCGATCCCGGAGTCCGCCTGATATGACACGCTCACATGTACCTCCCGCCACCGACTTCGAGCACCGTGCCGGTGATGTAGCTCGACAGGTCCGACGCCAGGAAGACCACCGCACCCGCCACCTCGGCCGGTTCGCCCGCGCGCTTCATGGGCACGGCCGCCTCTCGTTCGGCGAAGACCGCCGGGGGCATCGCGGCAGTCATGGGTGTCCGGATCAATCCCGGCTGAATGGCGTTGACGCGCACGTTGTGGTGCGCGACTTCTTTCGCGGCGGCCTTGGTGAGTCCGACGATGCCCGCTTTGGCGGCGCTGTAGTTCGTCTGGCCGGGGTTACCGGATTTTCCGGACAGCGACGATATGTTGACCACGCTGCCCGACTTCTGCTCCCGCATCACAGCGGTGGCTTCCCGGACCCCGAGCCAGGTGCCGCGCAGGTGCACCGTGATGACGGCGTCGAAATCCGCCACGGTCATCTTCTTGAGCGAGGCATCGCGGGTGATACCCGCGTTGTTGACGAAGAGGTCCAGGCGACCATGCTCCGAAACGGTGTCGGCCACGAGTCGCTCCATCTGGCCTTCGTCGGTGACGTCACACCCCACGCCGGTGCCGCCGAGTTCAGCGGCGGCCGCTCGAGCGGCGTCGGCATCGAGGTCCGCCAGCACTACGGTGGCACCGTGAGCACCGAGCACGTGGGCGATTTCGCGGCCGATCCCCTGGCCGGCCCCGGTCACCACCGCGATCTTGCCGGCAAGTAGCGGGCTGGACATGCGACTCCTTGGGCTCGTTGTGGACAAATTTAACATAAATTTCTAATCTAGGTTAAGCCACGCAAACGGGCGCCTTCAAGCTGGCCCACAACGAGGAGGTCAAAGTGGATTTGGGACTGGACAACGCCCGGGTTGTCGTCACCGGCGGCGCATCGAACATCGGTCGCGGCATCGTGCACGAGTTCGCTGCCGAGGGCGCACGAATCGTGATCAGCGACATCGATGGGCCGCAGGCCGAAAAGGTGCGCGCCGAAGCCCTGGACCGGGGCGCTGCCGCAGTCGAACTCGCCATCGCCGATCTGACCGAACCGGATGCCGCCGACGCCACCATCGCGGTGGCGGTCGAGCACTGGGGCGGCCTCGACGTGCTCGTCAACAACGCCGGTTGGAGCGTCCCAGGCTTCATCGCCACCGATACCGACCGCGACAAGTGGCAGCGCACCATCGAGATCAACCTGTTCACCGCGATCGGCGCCACGCAGGCCGCAATCGGTCCCATGAAGGATGGCGGCGGCGGATCGATCGTGTTCATCGCGAGCGACGCCGCGTTCGGCCAGATCCGCCAAGGCGTATACGGCGCCTCCAAGGCCGCGATGGTGGCGCTGGCCCGGACCACCGCGCGGGAACATGGCCGGCATGGCATCAGGTCCAACATCGTCTGTCCCGGCCTGGTGATCCCCGACGGCCCCGACGCGGTGGGGGCGGCCAGCCTGTGGTCGGTCGGCCAGGACAACGTCTTCAACCAGGACCAGATCGACTACATGGTCAAGGACACCCCGACCCGTCAGCTCACCACCGCCGAGGACGTCGCCCGAGCGGTGCTGTGGTTCTCCTCCGCCCGGGCCGCCAGACAGGTCACCGGGCAGATGATCTCGGTCAGCGGGGGCTACACGATGCCGTGACCGTGGCCTGCCCACGATCGGCGCGGTTCTCGGGCTGCGGCACATGCCGCCTGGCCGCTCACCGCGATGTCGCATTCCCGCTAGTCATGTCGGTGCCCGCGTGTAATCGTTGAAGGGTGCACGACGACTTCGACCACTGCTATCGCGCCGTTCAGTCCAAGGACGCGCGGTTCGACGGATGGTTCGTCATCGCCGTGCTCACGACCGGCATCTATTGCCGCCCGAGTTGCCCGGCCCGCACCCCGCTCGCGCACAATGTGCGCTTTTATCCGACTGCGGCCGCGGCGCAGCGGGCCGGCTTCCGGTCCTGTAAACGGTGCCGTCCCGATGCGTCCCCGGGATCCCCGGAGTGGAACATCCGTGGTGACGTGGTGGCCAGGGCCATGCGACTGATCGCCGACGGCACCGTCGACCGCACCGGCGTCACCGGGCTGGCGAATCGCCTGGGCTACACCACCCGACAGATCGAACGGCTACTGCGGGCTGAGGTCGGCGCGGGACCGCTCGCGCTGGCCCGGGCGCAGCGGGCGCAGACCGCGCGAATCCTGATCGAGACCACGGACCTGCCATTCGGCGACGTCACTTTTGCGGCGGGCTTTTCCAGCATTCGGCAGTTCAACGACACTGTGCGGGACGTCTTCGACGTGACGCCGAGCGAACTACGCCGTCGGAAGCGGACCCGCGACCAGGGCCAAGGCGCCCCTGGCGGCGCACTGACGCTTCGGCTTGCCGTGCGCCAACCGTTCGCCTACGAGGGGGTGTTCGGCCATCTCGCGGCGACTGCCGTACCAGGTTGCGAGGAGGTCCGCGACGGTGCCTTCCGTCGCTCACTGCGGTTGCCGTCGGGAACCGGCATCGTCAATCTGACGCCGGCGCCCGACCACGTGCGCTGCACCCTACAACTCGAGGACTTCCGCGACCTGCCGGTCGCGATCGCCCGCTGTCGGCGACTGCTCGACCTCGATGCCGATCCCAATGCCGTCGACACCGTGCTCAGCGAGGATGAGGTGCTGCGCCCGCTGTTGCTCAAGGCCCCGGGGCAACGCATCCCGCGCACGGTCGATGAACACGAACTGGCGGTGCGGGCAGTGCTTGGTCAGCAGATCTCGACCAAGCGCGCACAGACGCTGGCCGGTCGGCTCGTCCGGGACTGCGGCCGGCCCCTGGTGGACCATGCGGGCGGCTTGACCCGTGTCTTCCCCACCACGGCCGACCTGGTCGACATCGCCCCCGAACGTCTCGCCATGCCCGCGGCGCGCAAACGTGCCCTGCACGGACTCGTCCGGGCCCTCGCCGACGGGGAACTGGCACTCGACGCCGGGGTGGACTGGAACGCAGCGCGGGCGCACCTGCTCGCAATGCCGGGGGTGGGGCACTGGACCGCCGAGATCATCGCGATGCGCGGCCTCGGCGACCCGGATTCCTTCCCCGCCACCGATCTCGGAGCGCGTACCGCAGCGGCCAGACTCGGACTGTCCGACGACGCGCGTAGGTTGTCCGAAATCAGCAGCCGATGGCGGCCTTGGCGCTCCTACGCCACCCAGTACCTGTGGACCGCCCTCGAACATTCCGTGAATCACTGGCCACCAAAGGAAGCAGCATGACTCAGTACCGCATCATCGACAGTCCGATCGGGCCGCTGACCCTCGCCGGCAAGGGCCCGGTATTGACCAATCTTCGGATGGTCGATCAGACCTACGAGCCCGACCGCGCCGATTGGCAGCTCAACGACCGCGCCTTTCCCGACGCGGTGGAGCAGCTGGGCGCGTACTTCGCGGGCGAACTCAAGGAATTCGACCTACGGCTCGAGCTGGCGGGGACGGACTTTCAGCGGCGGGTGTGGGAAGCGCTGCGCACCATTCCCTATGGCGACACGCGTTCATATGGCGAAATCGCCCGACAAATCGGCGCTCCGACCGCATTTCGCGCCGTCGGATTGGCCAATGGTCGCAATCCGATCGCGGTTATTGTGCCGTGTCACCGAGTAATCGGCGCGAATGGCAGCCTGACCGGATTCGGCGGCGGAATGGCGCGGAAATCCACGCTATTGGACCTGGAAAGGAATAGCGCAAACCTGACGCTGTTCGAATAGCAAAAGTACTTGCAGCACAAATAGAAGCACCCCCCATTTGTGGTGGGGGGTGTTTCTATGTGTGTGTTCGGCGGTGTCCTACTTTTCCACCCGGGTTGGGTAGTATCATCGGCGCTGACAGGCTTAGCTTCCGGGTTCGGGATGGGTCCGGGCGTTTCCCTGTCGCTATGGCCGCCGTAACTTTATTTTCTTGTGTGGTGCCGGCCCGGGTGGGGGTCGCCCCCGTAGGTGGGGGGCGGGGTCCCTGGGTGGGGGCACCGTGTTCACCAAGAAAGGTGTTTTTGGTGGTGGGGTGTGCATGTTTGTGTATTTGTGGAGTGTGGTTGCGAGACGCGTTGTGGTGCTTACCCTGTGGTTTTCAACGTTCCACACAATAGTGGGGTTGGTTGTTGGTAAGTTTTCGGCCGGTTAGTGCCAGTTCCCTGCACGCATTGCTGCGCTTGTAGGTCTGGTCTATCAATCCCGTGGTCTGCGGGGGGCCTTATCCCACCTAGTGGGTGAGAAACCTGGTCTTGGAAGGGGTTTCCCGCTTAGATGCTTTCAGCGGTTATCCTGTCCGAACGTGGCTATCCAGCGGTGCCCCTGGTGGGACAACTGGTGTACCAGAGGTTCGTCCGTCCCGGTCCTCTCGTACTAGGGACAGTTTTCCTCAAGTTTCTGACGCGCGCGGCGGATAGAGACCGAACTGTCTCACGACGTTCTAAACCCAGCTCGCGTGCCGCTTTAATGGGCGAACAGCCCAACCCTTGGGACCTGCTCCAGCCCCAGGATGCGACGAGCCGACATCGAGGTGCCAAACCATCCCGTCGATATGGACTCTTGGGGAAGATCAGCCTGTTATCCCCGGGGTACCTTTTATCCGTTGAGCGACACCCCTTCCACTCGGGGGTGCCGGATCACTAGTCCCGACTTTCGTCCCTGCTCGACATGTATGTCTCACAGTCAAGCTCCCTTGTGCACTTGCACTCAACACCTGATTGCCATCCAGGTTGAGGGAACCTTTGGGCGCCTCCGTTACATTTTAGGAGGCAACCGCCCCAGTTAAACTACCCACCAGGCACTGTCCCTGAACCGGATATACGGTTCGAAGTTAGAGGTTCAATACGACCAGAGTGGTATTTCAACAACGACTCCACAATAACTGGCGTTACTGCTTCACAGTCTCCCACCTATCCTACACAAACCGAATCGAACATCAATACCAAGTTGTAGTGAAGGTCCCGGGGTCTTTTCGTCCTGCCGCGCGTAACGAGCATCTTTACTCGTAGTGCAATTTCGCCGAGTCTATGGTTGAGACAGTTGAGAAGTCGTTACGCCATTCGTGCAGGTCGGAACTTACCCGACAAGGAATTTCGCTACCTTAGGATGGTTATAGTTACCACCGCCGTTTACTGGGGCTTAAATTCTCCGCTTCACCCCGAAGGGTTAACAGGTCCTCTTAACCTTCCAGCACCGGGCAGGCGTCAGTCCGTATACATCGTCTTGCGACTTCGCACGGACCTGTGTTTTTAGTAAACAGTCGCTTCTCACTGGTTTGTGCCACCCCCCACCGCTGCCGGCCGCAAGAGCCTTGACAGTAGGAGGTCCCCCTTCTCCCGAAGTTACGGGGGTATTTTGCCGAGTTCCTTAACCATAGTTCACTCGTACGCCTTAGTATTCTCTACCTGACCACCTGTGTTGGTTTGGGGTACGGGCCGTGTACGGACTCGCTAGAGGCTTTTCTCGACAGCATAGGATCACCGAATTCGCCTCAATCGGCTATGCATCACCTCTCAGGATTAATGAAACCCGGATTTGCCTAGGTTTCTCCCTACAGGTTTGCCCCAGTATTACCACTGACTGGTACGGCTACCTTCCTGCGTCACCCCATCGCTTGACTACTACCAACGAAGGTCCCGCGCAGCCCCATGGACCCTCACCCCGAAGGGATCGGTGACCACAGTTTTGGGCGGTTAGTACCGCTGATTCATCAGGGACGCTCATACACGGGTACGGGAATATCAACCCGTTGTCCATCGACTACGCCTGTCGGCCTCGCCTTAGGTCCCGACTCACCCTGGGCGGACTGGCCTGCCCCAGGAACCCTTGGTCTTTCGGCGGGCAAGGTTCTCACTTGCCTTATCGCTACTCATGCCTGCATTCTCACTCCCGCACCCTCCACAACTCGGTCACCCGGCTGCTTCACTGGATGCAGGACGCTCCCCTACCCAACAAACAAAGTTTGTTGCCGCGGCTTCGGCGGTGTGCTTGAGCCCCGCTACATTATCGGCGCACAATCACTTGACCAGTGAGCTATTACGCACTCTTTCAAGGGTGGCTGCTTCTAAGCCAACCTCCTGGTTGTCTTCGCGACTGCACATCCTTTTCCACTTAGCACACGCTTAGGGGCCTTAGCCGGCGATCTGGGCTGTTTCCCTCTCGACGCACGGAGCTTATCCCCCGCCGTCTCACTGCCACGCTTTCACCACACCGGCATTCGGAGTTTGGCTGACGTCAGTAACCTAGTAGGGCCCATCGGCCATCCAGTAGCTCTACCTCCGGTGTGAAACACGCAACGCTGCACCTAAATGCATTTCGGGGAGAACCAGCTATCACGGAGTTTGATTGGCCTTTCACCCCTACCCACAACTCATCCCCTCAGTCTTCAACCTAAGTGGGTTCGGTCCTCCACAACATCTTACTGCTGCTTCAACCTGGCCATGGGTAGATCACTCCGCTTCGGGTCCAGAACACGCCACTACACCCCTGACGGGGATACGCCCTATTCAGACTCGCTTTCGCTTCGGCTACCCCACACGGGTTAACCTCGCGACATGTCCCTGACTCGCAGGCTCATTCTTCAAAAGGCACGCCATCACCCCACAACAAAGTCGAGGGCTCTGACGGATTGTAAGCGCACGGTTTCAGGTACTCTTTCACTCCCCTCCCGGGGTACTTTTCACCATTCCCTCACGGTACTAATCCGCTATCGGTCACTGGGAAGTATTCAGGCTTACCGGGTGGTCCCGGCAGATTCACAGCAGATTTCACGGGCCCGCTGCTACTCGGGGAACATTCCACAGGAGTTGTCATGTTTTCGCCTACAGGACTCTCACCCTCTACGGCAGGCCATCCCAGACCACTTCGACTAACACAACAATTTCTGACTCCTGCCCTCATCGGCGGATGAGAGAAGAAACGCCCCACAACACCGCACACACAACCCCCGCCGGGTATCACATGCACGCGGTTTAGCCATCCTCCGCTTTCGCTCGCCACTACTCACGGAATCACTTTTGTTTTCTCTTCCTGCGGGTACTGAGATGTTTCACTTCCCCGCGTTCCCCCCCGCCACCTATGTATTCAGTGACGGGTGACACGACATCACTCGTGCCGGGTTTCCCCATTCGGACATCCTCGGATCCACGCTCGGTTGGCAGCTCCCCGAGGCTTATCGCAGCCTCCTACGTCCTTCATCGGCTCCCAGTGCCAAGGCATCCACCATGCGCCCTTAAACACTTACAAACACAAAAACCAAAGAATAAATTTGAAATTACACCACAACAGAACCCACACCCCCGGCCACAACACCCCGAAAGGCCCGCAACCGGAAACTATGCGCTCTGATGCTCGCAACCACTATCCACAAATCAAACACCACACCCCACCACCAAGATGGAGCGACACCAAACCCTCCCACCCCACACAGGGGCCAGAGAAAAACGGGCCTGTTGCCTCAGGACCCAACAGTGTGTTTGGCAGACCACGAACCCACCCCAAAGGGATGCTCCCGTTCGCAGAACATTTGCTTGTCGTGCACCAGACCCCCACCCACTACAGGCAGAAGGCCATCCAACGAATCGTCTGAAACACCGAACCCCCACACGATGTGGGCGGGCTCAGATCTCGTGGTGCTCCTTAGAAAGGAGGTGATCCAGCCGCACCTTCCGGTACGGCTACCTTGTTACGACTTCGTCCCAATCGCCGATCCCACCTTCGACAGCTCCCTCCCACAAGGGGTTAGGCCACTGGCTTCGGGTGTTACCGACTTTCATGACGTGACGGGCGGTGTGTACAAGGCCCGGGAACGTATTCACCGCAGCGTTGCTGATCTGCGATTACTAGCGACTCCGACTTCACGGGGTCGAGTTGCAGACCCCGATCCGAACTGAGACCGGCTTTGAAAGGATTCGCTCCACCTCACGGCATCGCAGCCCTTTGTACCGGCCATTGTAGCATGTGTGAAGCCCTGGACATAAGGGGCATGATGACTTGACGTCATCCCCACCTTCCTCCGAGTTGACCCCGGCAGTCTCTCACGAGTCCCCACCATAACGTGCTGGCAACATGAGACAAGGGTTGCGCTCGTTGCGGGACTTAACCCAACATCTCACGACACGAGCTGACGACAGCCATGCACCACCTGCACACAGGCCACAAGGGAACCGACATCTCTGCCGGCGTCCTGTGCATGTCAAACCCAGGTAAGGTTCTTCGCGTTGCATCGAATTAATCCACATGCTCCGCCGCTTGTGCGGGCCCCCGTCAATTTCTTTGAGTTTTAGCCTTGCGGCCGTACTCCCCAGGCGGGGTACTTAATGCGTTAGCTACGGCACGGATCCCAAGGAAGGAAACCCACACCTAGTACCCACCGTTTACGGCGTGGACTACCAGGGTATCTAATCCTGTTCGCTCCCCACGCTTTCGCTCCTCAGCGTCAGTTACTGCCCAGAGACCCGCCTTCGCCACCGGTGTTCCTCCTGATATCTGCGCATTCCACCGCTACACCAGGAATTCCAGTCTCCCCTGCAGTACTCTAGTCTGCCCGTATCGCCCGCACGCCCACAGTTGAGCTGTGAGTTTTCACGGACAACGCGACAAACCACCTACGAGCTCTTTACGCCCAGTAATTCCGGACAACGCTCGCACCCTACGTATTACCGCGGCTGCTGGCACGTAGTTGGCCGGTGCTTCTTCTGCATCTACCGTCACTTGCGCTTCGTCGATGCTGAAAGAGGTTTACAACCCGAAGGCCGTCATCCCCCACGCGGCGTCGCTGCATCAGGCTTGCGCCCATTGTGCAATATTCCCCACTGCTGCCTCCCGTAGGAGTCTGGGCCGTATCTCAGTCCCAGTGTGGCCGGTCACCCTCTCAGGCCGGCTACCCGTCGTCGCCTTGGTAGGCCATCACCCCACCAACAAGCTGATAGGCCGCGGGCCCATCCCACACCGCAAAAGCTTTCCCCCACCAGGCCATGCGACCAATGAGGTGTATTCGGTATTAGACCCAGTTTCCCAGGCTTATCCCAAAGTGCAGGGCAGATCACCCACGTGTTACTCACCCGTTCGCCACTCGAGTACCCCGAAGGGCCTTTCCGTTCGACTTGCATGTGTTAAGCACGCCGCCAGCGTTCGTCCTGAGCCAGAATCAAACTCTCCAAACAAAAACCCCCAACCCCACAGGGCCAGGCAGAATTCGAATCAGAAAAATCTGACCTAACAAAAAGACACCAAAAACTGGCATCAAAAACACCACACCCCAAAACACGGGAAGCCCCAGAATGTGGCAAAAAACAACAACAAACAAAAACCACCAAACACACTATTGAGTTCTCAAACAACAGACTTGCTTCTTTGTTTCCCCGGTTTGGGGCAACCCTGCCAGCTTAGACCGATCTGGACTGGGAAGTCAAGCTGCTCTGTGGCGTCCTTCGCTGTGATGGTCGCCGCACTGCTGTGCTTGCTCCTAAGACCCTACCCTGAAAATCTCTGCGCCCAAACTCGCCAGGTTCTCCACGAACAACGGGTAGCCCCGATCGATGTGAAAAACGTCGTGGACCTCGGTCTCTCCGTCCGCAACCAGCCCCGCGAGCACCAGGCCGGCGCCGGCGCGGATGTCCGAGGACCACACCGGTGCGCTCGACAACTGCGGAATTCCACGCACCACCGCATGATGACCGTCGGTGCGGGCATCGGCACCCAGCCGGATCATCTCCTCGACAAACCGGAAGCGCGCTTCGAAGACGTTCTCGGTGATCATCGATGTTCCATCGGCGATCGCTGCCAGTCCGATCGCCATCGGCTGCAGGTCGGTCGGAAATCCCGGGAACGGCAGGGTGGCGATGTTGACCGCCTTGGGTCGCTCGTACTGGACCACCCGGAACCCGTCGTCACTCTGGGTGACTGTGGCCCCCACGTCGTGCAGCTTGTGCAGCACCAACTGCAGGTGCGCGGGGTCCACGCCGGTGACGGTGATGTCGCCGCGGGTCATCGCCGCCGCGATACCCCAGGTGGCCGCGACAATGCGGTCGCCGATCACCCGGTGCTCGGTGGGGTGCAGCTTCGGCACCCCGACGATCGTCAAGGTGGACGAGCCGGCCCCCGAAACCTGGGCACCCATCTGGTTGAGCATGTCGCAGAGGTCGGCCACATCCGGTTCGCGCGCGGCGTTGTGAATGGTGGTGACGCCCTGGGCCAGCACCGCGGCCATCAGAATGTTCTCGGTCGCGCCGACGGACGGAAACTCGAGTTGAATCTCGGCGCCGTGCAGCGACTCCGCCTCGGCGACCACACAACCATGTTCGATGTTGCACTTCGCGCCCAGTTGGCGCAGCCCCGCTTGATGCATGTCGAGCGGCCGCGACCCGATCGCGTCGCCACCCGGCAGCGCGACCCGGGCTCGCTTGCAGCGTCCGACCAGCGGACCCAACACACACACCGAGGCGCGGAACTGCCGCACGGCGGCGAAGTCCGCCTCGTACTTGAGTTCATCCGGCGAGGTGATTCGGACGGTGTCGCCGTCGAGTTCGACGGTGGCACCCAATCCGCGCAGCACCTCCGCCATCAAGGGCACGTCGAGGATGTCTGGGCAGTTCGTGATCGTCGTGGTGCCCTCGGCAAGCAGGCTGGCCGCCATCAGCTTGAGCACACTGTTCTTTGCTCCGCCGACAGCAACCGTGCCCGCCAACCGGCAGCCTCCGGTCACCACGAATCGCTCAGTCACGCGGTCAGTCTAAGCAGGACACCTGCAGGTGTCAGTCAGCTCGGTCACTCCCCCCGGGTACGGTTTGGCTATGGCAGTCCATTTGACCCGCATCTACACCCGCACCGGGGACGACGGCACCACGGGCCTGAGTGACTTTTCCCGGGTGTCCAAGAACGACGCTCGTCTGGTCGCCTACGCCGACTGCGATGAGACGAACGCGGCAATCGGAACGGCGCTGGCGCTCGGAAACCCAGACCAGCAAATGGCCTCGGTGCTGCAACAGATCCAGAACGACCTCTTCGATGCGGGCGCGGACCTGTCGACTCCGGTGGTGGACAACCCCGTCCATCCCCCACTGCGCATCACGCAGCCCTATATCGACCGCCTCGAGACCTGGTGCGACGAGTTCAACGCGTCGCTCGAGCCGCTGAACTCCTTCATACTGCCGGGGGGAACTGCGCTGTCCGCATTGCTGCATGTGGCACGCACCGCGGCCAGGCGCGCCGAGCGGTCCGCTTGGAGTGCAATCGATGCGCATCCGGGTTCCGTCAGCGTGCTGCCCGCCAAGTATCTGAATCGGCTGTCGGACTTGCTGTTCATCCTGTCGCGCGTCGCGAATCCCGACGGGGACGTGTTGTGGAAGCCGGGCGGCGGCGGGGCATCCGCGCCCGCGGCCGAGAGTTCGAACGACTAGCCGATCACGTGCTGCGTCGGCGGGCGCGGGGATTCGGCCGCGACTCCAACCACGACAGAAAAGCGGTCAACGCGCCACGATCCAGCGCGATCTCGTATCCGTTGCGCCGCTCCGGCCGTTCGGCGGCGGTATCGCGTAATTCGAGTACGACAATCTGATCGGTCATGATGTCGAATTCATCGCCGCGCGGCGCCCGCCGGGAAATGATGTCGGTGTCGCGTCGACTCAACCGGCGATCGGGCCACCACCGCGCGCTCGACAACCGGTAGAAGACGGCTTCACCACCGCGGTATCGGATCACGCCGTGGCGCCAGCCGTGTCCTGCGACAGCGGGAGTGTCCCGCAGAATCGCCGCGGTCCCGCCCTGACGCAGCTTCCATAAGCGGTAAGTCAGGGCGAGGACCAGCAGCAATAGCACGGCCACCAGCACGGCCATCACAATCATGGGCGTGCTCATGGCAGGTGTCCCTAGGCGATTTGGCCGACGGCGCGCAGTCTGGCCCGACCCTTGGCGGCCGTCGCCGGATCCTCGGATTCCGAATCGGCCTTGGCCGCATCGACATCGATCTCGGATTCGAACTCGGCCGATTCGGCCAGGATGATGACGCCTTCGTCGGTCACCGACAGGAATCCGCCGTCTACCGCGATGCGCAGGTCATCTTCGCCTTCTCGCTCGACGCGCACCATCGCGTCGTCGACGAGTTGGGCCACCAGCGGGATATGCCGCGGCAAGATGCCGATCTCGCCGGCGGTGGTCCGGGTGAAGACGAAAGTGGCCTTGCCCGACCAGATCTTGCGCTCGACGGCGACAATATCGACGTCCAGTTCAGCCACCACGCACCACCTTCCGAGATATCGAAACCGACTGTGTTTGTCGGTTCTTCGCGCAAGCGCTCATCACAGCTTGGCGCCGAGGCTCTCGGCCTTCTTGGCGAGGTCGTCGAGTCCACCGATCAGGAAGAACGCCTGCTCCGGCAGATGGTCGAACTCGCCCTGGGTCAGCTTGTCGAAGGCCTCGATGGTCTCCTTGAGCGGCACCGTCGAACCCGGCTGGCCGGTGAACTGCTCGGCGGCCATCATGTTCTGGCTCAGGAAACGCTCGATCCGGCGGGCCCGGTTGACCAGCTGCTTGTCCTCTTCGGACAGCTCGTCGATACCGAGAATCGCGATGATGTCCTGGAGGTCCTTGTAGCGCTGCAGGATCCGGATGACTTCCTGAGCGACGCGGTAGTGGTCGTCACCGACGACCGCCGGGTCCAGGATGGTCGAGCTCGAGGCCAGCGGGTCCACGGCCGGGAAGATGCCCTTCGAGAACACCGAACGAGAAAGCTCGGTGGTCGCGTCGAGGTGCGCGAACGTGGTCGCCGGCGCCGGGTCGGTGTAGTCGTCGGCGGGCACGTACACGGCCTGCATCGAGGTGATCGACCGGCCACGAGTCGAGGTGATGCGTTCCTGCAGCTCACCCATCTCGTCGGCCAGCGTGGGCTGGTAACCCACGGCGGACGGCATCCGGCCGAGCAGCGTCGACACCTCAGAGCCCGCCTGCGTGAAGCGGAAGATGTTGTCGATGAACAGCAGCACGTCCTGCCCCTGCTCATCGCGGAAGAACTCCGCCATGGTCAGCGCCGACAGTGCGACCCGCATACGGGTGCCCGGCGGCTCATCCATCTGACCGAACACCAACGCGGTGTCCTTGAGCACGTCGGCATCGGCAAGCTCGACCCACAGGTCGTTGCCCTCACGGGTGCGCTCGCCGACACCGGCGAACACCGAGGTACCACCGAAGTTGCGGGCGATGCGGTTGATCATCTCCTGGATGAGCACCGTCTTGCCCACGCCGGCACCGCCGAACAGCGCGATCTTGCCGCCACGCACATACGGCGTCAGCAGGTCGACGACCTTGAGACCGGTTTCCAGCATCTCGGTGCGGGGCTCCAGGTCGGAGAAGGCCGGCGGCTTGCGGTGGATCGACCAGTGGTCGAAGTCCTTGCCATAGCCGGGCTCGTCGAGGCACTCGCCCAGCGCGTTGAACACGTGGCCCTTGACGCCGTCGCCGACGGGGACCGAGATCGACTTGCCGGTGTCGGTCACCTCCACGCCGCGGACCAGGCCGTCGGTGGGCTGCATCGAAATGGCGCGCACCAGGTTGTCGCCGAGGTGCTGCGCGACCTCCAGCGTCAACGTCTTGGCCAGCTCCTCATAGGTGATCTCGGCGTTCAGCGCGTTGAACAACGCCGGTACCGAGCCACGGGGGAACTCGACGTCCACAACCGGGCCGGTAATGCGAACCACGCGCCCGGTGGTGTCCTTCTTAGCTTCTGCGGGGGCAGTCATATCTCTTCGCTTTCCTACGGTGTGGGTCTATTTGGCATCGGCCAACGCATTGGCGCCGCCGACGATCTCGCTGATTTCCTGGGTGATCTGGGCCTGACGCTCGCGGTTGGCTTGCAGCGTGAGGTCCTTGATGAGGTCGTCGGCGTTGTCGCTGGCGGACTTCATCGCTCGGCGCCGCGCCGCGGACTCCGAGGCCGCAGCCTCGAGCATCGCCGCGTAGACACGGGTCGCGACGTAACGCGGGAGCAACTCGCCGAAGAGCGTTTCGGCATCCGGCTCGAAGGAGAACAGCGTGTGCGGTCCTTCCTCGGCCTCGCCCACATACTCGACCACCATCGGCGCGATCCGACGCGCCTCGGCGACCTGCGAGAGCATCGACCTGAACTCGGTGAACACGATGTGCAGTTCATCGACGCCCAGGACACCGTCGGCGCCGGCATCATCACCGTCGTCGTCCTGGCCGGACATGAACGCCTCGACCAAGGTGTCGGCAATCACCTTGGCGTCCTCATAGGTGGGCCGTTCAGAGAAACCGGTCCACGATTCAGTGACCTCGCGGTTACGGAAGCTGTAGTAGCCCAACGCCTTACGGCCGACTACGTACAGCACCGCGTCTTTACCCTCGTCCCGCAGGAGCGCCAAGAGCTCCTCGGCCTGCCGCAGCACATTCGCGTTGTAGCCACCGCACAAACCGCGGTCCGACGAGACCACCAGCACGGCAGCGCGCCGGGGGTTCTCGCGTTCCACGAGCAGTGGGTGATCCAACGCGCTGGCACCGGCCAGGTCGGTCAGCATGGTGGTGATTTCCTCGGCGTACGGCCGGGCCGCCTCGACCCTGGCCTGCGCCTTGGCAATCCGCGACGTCGCGATCAGTTCCTGGGCCTTGGTGATCTTCTTGATCGACCCCGCGGAACGGATGCGGCCGCGCAACTCGCGCAGTGTGGCTGCCATCTGGTATCCGGATCCCTACTTCTTCTTCGGCGGAGCGGACTTGCGGACCTTGACCGACTCCTTCTCGACGTCCTCGTCCGACATGGCCTCGACCTTGTCGTCGACGACTACCGAGCTGCCGTCGGTGGCCTGGAAGCCCTTCTTGAAGTCGTTGATGACCTCGACGAGCTTCTCCTCGGTCTGCTCCGAGAGCTTCAGGCTCTCCCGGATCTCGGTGAGGATCCCGTCGTGGCTGGCCTTCACGTGCTCGAGCAACTCGGTCTCGAAGCGCTGCACGTCCTCGACCGGGACCGAGTCCAGATGGCCCTTGGTGCCGAGGAAGATCGCGACCACCTGGTCCTCGACCGACATCGGCGAGTACTGCGGCTGCTTGAGCAGCTCGACCAGACGGGCACCGCGCTCCAGCTGCGCCTTCGACGCGGCGTCGAGGTCGGACGCGAAGGCGGCGAACGCCTCCAGCTCGCGGTACTGCGACAGATCCAAACGCAGCGAGCCGGCGACCTCTTTCATGGCCTTGATCTGGGCCGCGCCACCGACGCGAGACACCGAGACACCGACGTTGATGGCCGGCCGCACGCCCTGGTTGAACAGGTCGGACTCCAGGAAGCACTGGCCGTCGGTGATCGAGATGACGTTGGTGGGGATGAACGCCGAGATGTCGTTGGCCTTGGTCTCGATGATCGGCAGCCCGGTCATCGATCCACCACCGAGCTCGTCGGAGAGCTTGGCGCAACGTTCGAGCAGGCGCGAGTGCAGGTAGAAGACGTCACCCGGGAAGGCTTCGCGGCCCGGCGGACGACGCAGCAGCAGCGAGATCGCGCGGTAGGCGTCGGCCTGCTTGGAGAGGTCGTCGAACACGATCAGCACATGCTTGCCGTCGTACATCCACTGCTGGCCGATGGTCGAACCCGTGTAGGGCGCAAGCCATTTGAAGCCGGCGGCGTCGGAGGCGGGGGCCGCGACGATGGTGGTGTACTCCATCGCACCGCCCTCTTCCAACGCCCGCTTCACGCTGGCGATGGTGGTGCCCTTCTGGCCGATGGCCACGTACACGCAGCGGACCTGCTTCTTGGGATCGCCGGACTCCCAGTTCTCCCGCTGGTTCAAGATGGTGTCGATGCACACCGCGGTCTTACCGGTCTTGCGGTCGCCGATGATGAGCTGACGCTGACCGCGACCGATCGGGGTCTGCGAGTCGATCGCCTTGATGCCGGTCTGCAGCGGCTCGGACACTCCCTGCCGCTGCACCACCGAGGGCGCCTGCAGTTCCAGGGCGCGACGGGCGTCGGCCTTGATGTCGCCCTGACCGTCGATGGGCTCACCGAGCGGGTTCACGACGCGTCCGAGGAAGCCGTCACCGACGGGCACCGAAAGCACCTCGCCGGTCCGCTTGACCTGCTGGCCCTGCTCGATCTTCTCGAAGTCGCCCAGGATCACCACACCGACGCTGTGCTCGTCGAGGTTGAGCGCCACACCGAGCACGCCACCTGGAAACTCGAGAAGTTCCTGCGTCATGACCGAGGGCAGGCCCTCGACATGCGCAATACCGTCGCCAGCGTCAATGACGGTACCGACCTCTTCACGCCCTGTGTCGGCGGAAAACGAGGATACGTAATCCTCGATGGCACCTTCGATATCAGCAGCGGAGATTGTCAACTCTGCCATGGTCTTTCGTTCCTGCCTTCGTTTGTCTACTGCTCGAGTTCTAGTTGGTCAGTCCGGCAGGCCGGCGCGGGCCGCCGCCAACCGCGATGAAATAGCCCCGTCGATGACCTCGTCGCCGACCGCGACTTGCAGTCCACCCAGCAGGGCCGGGTCGATGCTCAGCTGCACCGCAACCGGATGGCTGTAGATGCGGCCCAGGATCTCGGTGAGACGGTTGCGCTGCGCATCGCGGAGATCGGCCGCGGCCGTCACGTGCGCCACGATCTCGCCCCGCCGAGAGACCGCGAGTTCCGCCAGGTCAGCGACGGCCAGATCGGCGCGTGCACCCCGCAGCAGCTCGACAGTCTGGCTCAGCAATGCAGCAGTGGTCGGGTTCGCCGTCCCCACCGCATCGCCAAGAATCTTGTGCAGCAAGCCGACTCGACGTTCCGCCGGCGTGGTGTCGTCAGACAGCAGCGCCGTCAATCGCGGCTGCTCGTCGAGCACCCGGCCGAATCGGAACAGTTGGTCTTCGACCTGCTCGCTCTCGCCGGCGCGGTCCGCCCCCACCAGCAGGGCCAACCTGGCGAGATGCTCGATGGCATCGATCAGGTTTGCTTCGACCGACCAACGCTGGGCCACCGCGGTGCTCACGAGCTCGAGCGCGGGTGCACCGATCTTTCCACCGAACAGCGTGTTGGCCATCCGAATACGGGGCTCAGAGTCATCGGCCGGATCGGCGAGGTGCTTCAGCACTACCGATTCACTGAGCAGAACCCCGGCCACCGCGGCCAGTTCGTCGGCCAGTGTGCTCAGCGCACCGGCGTCAAGATCCTTGGTGACCTGCTCGAACTTCTTGGCCACCTCGGCGAGGGCCTCACGACTGGAAGCCCGCAGATTCAGCGAGGCGCCGGCGTCGAATGCCGCCGCGGACGGCGACATCGCATCGAGTTCGTCGAGGAACCGATCGACCGTGGCGGCTTGCGCTTCCGGGTCGGCGACATAGTTGCGGACTATTTCACTGGCCTTCTCGACCGATTCCGCGCCGAGGCCCTGTCGCAGTTCCCGGATGGTCTGCTGCTGCAGGAGATGCACCTGCTGCTCACCCAGACTCCGAACCCGCTCGGCCTCGAGTGCCGCTTGCTCACGGAGTTGCTCGGCGATACGCACGGAATCGGTGCGAGCCTCCTCGGTGATCCGCTGCGCATCCTTCTTGGCGTCTTCCA